>NZ_JARFYM010000001.1 GCF_030272705.1 Rhizobium mayense
ATGGCTTCGCACCGCAACCCGCCGCTACCGCCGCAAATACAGCAACCCAAAACCGCTGGAGCGAACTCAAAACTGGATAAAACTTGGGGGCAAGGTCAGAAGCGATAACGGTCTGGAGTGGTTCAGCGTTTCACGGAATCGCTTTCCCGCTCTATCCCTTTGTTTTTACGCATTCGGGACGGAAAACCGCTTCGCACTTTTCCTGCAATTGCTCCAAGGGATCAGGCCGCGTTCTTGCTCAGCGCTTCGCGCAACGCAACGATCTCTGCCTTCAGTCGGGTCAGGTGGTCGACCGTGGAGTCCGATGCATCGAGGATGCAGGCGGGAATGAAAGCAGCTTTCTTTTTCAGCGCCACGCCTTCGCTCGTCAGGCGGATCAGCACCTGGCGCTCATCTTCCTTGCTGCGGGTACGTTGAATGAAGCCGGCGGCTTCCAAGCGTTTTAATAGCGGCGTCAGCGTGCTCGATTCCAGGAAGAGCTTCTCACCGATACTGCCGACGGTCTGGCTGTCCTCCTCCCACAATGTCACCATGACGAGATATTGCGGATAGGTGAGGTTCAACTCATCGAGCATGGGCTTGTATAGCCGGTTCATTGCATGGTTCGCCGAATAGAGGGCGAAGCATATGAAAGTGTCCAGTTTCAAAGGGTCGTCTGTCATCTCTAACGCTCCGTAAGCCACTGTACTTAAGTCGTGCGATAAATAATCGTATACATAAAAGTGCATGACGGCTATGCATTTTTCGCAATTTTATCGAAAAGCAGTCGTGCGTGGTGGTGCAAGGACCCTGCTCCGGGGTCCAACTACGACCCGCCAGCAGGCTTACGCCGCTTTTAAATATGTGGCGGGGTATGTAGCGGAATTCAATGCCGAGCTCAGCTGTCTCCAGCCGTGGCGGGTGACAACGTTGCCGATTGCATAAGGTGGTGGCGATCACATGCTCATAGGTAACGCAGCGGCCGGCACTGCGTTCCTCACCACCTATGAGGTTGAGGGCAATATTGAATTCCTACGCACCTGCATGGCGCACGCCAATGGCAGCTGGACAAGGGGCAGCCTGCGCTCAGTGGTCCCGTGCCAACACCCGGCCCCGATGATTTGCGAGGCGGACATTGCCGATAAATTGGTCCGTGGCAGCTTCCCAGGAGTAGTTGAGCGCCAGGGCGCGGGCCGCTTCGCGCGAAGAGGAGAGTGCTACCCGGCAGGCTTTGGCCAGATCTTCGTTGACGACTCCGGCCGCATCGTTGCCGCCAAGGATGTCGGCGGGACCGGTGACGGGATAAGCTGCGACGGGAACGCCGCTCGCCAATGCCTCCAGAATGGCATTGCCGAATGTATCGGTCTTCGACGGGAAGACGAAAACGTCGGCTTGCGAATAGGCGTGCGCGAGCGCCTCGCCAAATTTCGAGCCGAGGAAGTGCACGTTCGGATAAAGCTTCTGCAACTCGGCGCGTGCCGGTCCGTCGCCGACGACGACCTTTGAGCCCGGCAGATCCAGATCGAGGAAGGCCGGCAGGTTCTTTTCGAGCGCTACCCGGCCGACGGTCATGAAAATCGGGCGGGGTAGGCCGAAGGGCTTGTCCTCCAGCGGGCGCGGATGAAAAAGCGTCGCGTCGATGCCGCGACTCCAGGGAAGCAGATTGTGGATACCCTTCTGCTTGAGCTCATTGGCAAGGCTCGGCGTTGCCACCATGCAGCCGGAACCGGCATTGTGAAACCACCTGACGAAGGCGTAGAGCCAGCTTTGCGGGATCGGCAGCCTGGCCGCGACATATTCGGGGAAGCGTGTGTGATAGCTGGTCGAGAACGGCATGCCGTTTTTCACGCACCAGCGCCGGGCCGTCAGCCCAAGTGGGCCTTCCGTTGCGATATGCACATAGGTCGGTCGGGCTGCTTCGATCCTGGCGGCAACTTTGCGGTAGCTTGCGATCGACAGGCGGATTTCCGGGTAGGTCGGGCAGGGGACGCTGCGAAAGCCTTCCGGCGTGATCATGACGACATCGACACCGATGCGCGCCAGTTCGCGGTTGGTATTTTCGATGGAGCGGACGACGCCGTTCACCTGCGGATGCCATGCATCGCTGACGATGAGCAGGCGCTCCGGCGTTGCGATCGGTGGTGCCGCTTCAGCCCATGCTCTGTGATCGATATCCGACAAGCGTTGCAACATGTCCAAAAAGTTCCATCCGCACCGCACCATCATAGTGTCGGTACAACCAAATACGGTGCAGCAAAGATGATTCCCGCGCCTGTTCTATTGTGCGGGGTGTCCATGATGGAAATATTACAGCGACTACTTCGCGGCTTGGAGCTTTTCTGGTGGCACCAGAGCGCCATGTTCCTGGATGACCTTCGCGGCGATCTTGGCGGCGAAACGGGCGGCGGCGACGGGATCGTCATGTTCCAAATAATGCGCAAGGAACGCGCCATTGAAGCTGTCGCCGGCGCTGGTCGTATCGACGACCTTGGCGGCCTTGGCGGCGGGAACGAGCGTTTCGCCAGCGTCGGTGCCGACGGTCGCACCTTCGGCGCCATTCTTGACGACGACCATATTGGCTCCGTGCAGCCGGTAGCGACGGATGGTGCTGGCAATCGAGTCGTCACCAAAATGCGAGGCCTCGTCGTCGAAGCTCGGCATGACCAGCGTCGAGGCGCGGGCGCCTTCGCCGATCATGGTATGCATGGCGTCGAAGCTTGACCAGAGGCGCGGGCGCAGGTTGGGATCGAAGACCACCAGCTTGCCGACGGCCTTGGCGCGGCGCAGTTCGGCGAGCAGCGTCTCGGCGTCTTCATGCGTCAGAATCGCCAGCGTGATGCCGGAGAAATAGAGGACGTTGGAGGCTTCGATCGCGGTACGCAGCCTGTCGCCGTCGGCTGCCAGCTGGCGGGCGGCAGAATTGTCGCGCCAATAGCTGAAGGAGCGCTCGCCGTTCTTCAGGTTGATCATGTAGAGGCCGGGCGTCTTGCCGCGGAGGCGGCGAATGTTCGAAGTGCCGATGTCATGGGCGTTCATGAAATCCAGCATTTCGTCGGACATCGCATCGTCACCGAGCGCAGTGAAATAGTCGACGGACCAGTCGTCAGGCAAGCAGGCGCGGGCATACCAGGCGGTGTTGAAGGTATCGCCGGCAAAGCCCTTACGCAGATGTCCGTCCTCGGCCTGTGACAGCTCCACCATGCATTCGCCGATCGATAGAAAATGCCCGCCCAAGACTTCCTCCTGCGTTTCGCTTTGCTGCTGCATACGCGCATGCGGCTGCTTGAGCAAGGTGGACGGCGGGGTGCGCCGTCCACCTCTCGGGCCTTACGGCCTGTCCATATGATAGCACGCCGCGGTCTGGCCGGGGCGAACATGCTCGGTCGGCGGCATCTTGGTCTTGCAGATGTCCGTTGCCTTCCAACAGCGCGGCGAGAAGACGCAGCCGGCCGGCGGGTTAAGCGGCGAGGGCGGATCGCCCTGCAGGCGAATACGCTCGCGGCCGCGCGCCCGTTTCGGATCGGGAATAGGCGCGGCGGAGAACAAAGCCTGCGTATAGGGGTGCGCCGGATGGTCGAAGACCGTGGCGGCGTCGCCTGCTTCCACCACTTTGCCGAGGTAAAGCACCAGCACGTCGTCCGAGATCAGGCGCACGACGGAGAGGTCGTGGCTGATGAAGATCAGCGTCAGGCCGAACTCCTTGCGCAGCTTGCGCAACAGCGTGATCACCTGACCCTGGATCGAGACGTCGAGGGCCGAGACCGGCTCGTCGCAGACGATGAGCTTCGGGCGCGTCACTACGGCGCGGGCAATGCCGATGCGCTGCGCCTGGCCGCCGGAAAACTCGTGCGGATAGCGATTGATCATTTCCGGCACGAGCCCGACCGCCGCCATGATCTCGCGCACGCGTTCCTGCCGCTGCGCCTTCGTCAGTTTCGGTTCGAACACCGTCAGCGGCTCGGCGATGATGTCGCCGACGGTCATGCGCGGGTCGAGCGAGGCGATCGGGTCCTGGAAGATGATCTGCATGTCGCGGCGGGCGGCACGCATTTCCTCTTCGGAAAGATCCAGCAGGTTGCCACCTTGCCACATGATGCGGCCCTTCTGCGCCTTGATCAGCCGCAGAATGGAACGGCCGAGCGTCGACTTGCCGCAGCCGGATTCGCCGACGATACCGAGCGTGCGCCCAGTCTTCAGCTCGAAACTGACATCGTTGACCGCCGTCAGGGTCAGCGGCGGTTTGAAGAAGGATTTCGACGGCAGTTCGAATTGCGTGGTCAGATGTTCGACCTTCAGAAGCGTTTGCTCAACCATGGACGAGGCTCCGTTCCTGATTAGCCGAAAGGGGATGGAAGCAGGCGGCGCAGCGTCGCGGCGCAAGCTGATCGAGCGGCGGCGGCGCGTTCAGACAGTCGTCCTGCACATGGGCGCAGCGGGGCGAAAAAGCGCAGCCGCGCGGCAGATGCATCAGGTTCGGCGGCCGGCCCGGAATTACGGCGAGATCGTCGACATCCTGGTCGGGCCGCGGGATGGAGGCGTGGAGCGCCGCCGTATAAGGATGGGCCGGATTTTCGAACAGCTCTTCGACCGGCGCTTCCTCGACGATGCGGCCGGCATACATGACGGCGACGCGATCGGCGAGGCCGGCGACGACGCCGAGATCATGAGTGATCATCACCAGCGCCGTATTCATTTCCGCCGTCAGCTCGTTGAAGAGGTCGAGAATCTGCGCCTGGATGGTTACGTCCAGCGCGGTCGTCGGCTCGTCGGCGATCAGGAGCTTCGGCTTGGTGAGCAACGCCATGGCGATGACGACGCGCTGGCGCATACCGCCGGAGAGTTCGTGCGGATAGAGATTGAAGCGCCGCGTCGGGTCGGGAATGCCGACGCGCTTCAGCATGTCGAGGGCTGCGGCGGATGCCGCGCGCGCCGAAAGCCCGCCATGAACTTCGAGCTGCTCGGTCAGCTGCCGCGAGATCCTCAGCGAGGGATTGAGGGCCGTCATCGGGTCCTGGAAGACCATGGCCATGTCCTTGCCGCGCACATTGTCGAGCTCGCGCGGCTTCAGCGTTAGAAGGTCCTTGCCGTCCAAAAGTGCCTGGCCGCTGGTGCGGCCGTTTTTGGCGAGCAGGCCCATCAGGCCGAGGAAGGTCTGGCTCTTGCCGGAACCGGATTCGCCGACGATGGCGACGCGTTCGCCACGGCCGATCTTCAGGTTCATCTTCGAGACGGCGGCGACTTCGCCTTCCGGTGTGCGGAACGTGATGGAGTAGTCTTTGAGTTCGAGAAGCGTTTCTGTCATGTCAGCGATCCTTCGGATCGAAAGCGTCGCGCAAGCCGTCGCCGATGAAGAGCAAGCTCATCAGCAGGGCGACAAGGAAGCCGGCAGGGAAGAACAGGAGCCAGGGCGTGGTCTCCATGCCGGCCGCGCCATCGGCGATCAGTGTCCCAAGCGAGGTCAGCGGTTCCTGCACGCCGAAGCCGAGGTAGGAAAGGAAGCTTTCCGTGGCGATGATCTCGGGAATGGTGAGCGTCGCATAGATGACCACCGGCCCGACGAGGTTCGGAACGATGTGCTTGAGGATGATCTTGAACGACCGCTGGCCGGAGGCCCGCGCCGCTTCGATGAATTCCCGCTGCTTGATCGAGAGCGTCTGGCCACGCACGATACGCGCCATGGTCAGCCATTCCAGTGCGCCGATTGCTGCAAACAACAGGTAGACGTTACGGCCGAAGATCACCATCAGCAGGATGACGAAGAGCACGTAGGGGAGCGCGTACATGATGTCGACGAAACGCATCATGATTGCGTCGATACGGCCGCCGAAATAGCCCGAGACGGCACCGTAAAGCACACCGATGATAACCGAGACCAGGGTGGCGACGAGCGCCACGGTCAGCGAAACGCGCGTGCCGTAGAGCGTGCGCGCCAGCAGATCACGGCCATTGCCGTCGGTACCGAAATAATGGCCAGCGGCGAAATCCGGCGGGCCACGGAAAGAGGCCCAATCCGGATCCTCGTAGTTGAAGGGAAGGAAGCTCGGGCCAAAGATGGCGATGAGGATCAGCATCGCCAGCACGATCAGGGACAGCGCGGCTGCCTTGTTGCGCAGGAGTCGACGCATCGCGTCGCCGGTCAGGGAACGGCCCTTCGGCGCAAGCCCCTCGGCGGACAGCAACTCCGCTTCCAGCAATTCTCGTTTTGCAGGGTTGAGGATCATCGCATTCTCACTTTCGGGTCGAGCCAGGCATAGGTGATGTCGACGAGCAGGTTCAGGAACACGATCAGCACCATGTAGAAGATGACCGTGCCGAGCACCATGCCGTAATCACGGTTGAGCGCAGCACCGACGAAATAGCGACCGACGCCGGGAAGGCCGAAGATGCTTTCCACCACCAGTGAACCGGTAAGGAGGTAACTTGCCGCCGGTCCGAGATAGGAGACGACGGGCATCATTGCCGGTTTCAGCGCGTGACGCATGACGGTCAGGCGCGGGCCGATGCCTTTGGCCTTGGCGGTGCGGATGAAATTCTGGTTCATCACCTCGATCATGGAGCCGCGCATCAGGCGTGAGATGCGGGCGGCATGCGGCAATGTCAGAACGACGACGGGAAGGATCAGGAACCTGATCGAGCCGTTGCCCCAGCCGCCGACGGGCAACCAGCCAAGCGTATTTCCGAAGACGAGCTGCAGAATCGGGGCGATCAGAAAGCTTGGCATCACCAGGCCGATGAGCAGCCCTCCGCCCAGCCAATAGTCGGCACTCCGGTTCTGGTAGAGCGCCCCAAGACAGCCGATGAACACGCCGATGATGGTTGCTAGAACGAAGGCGGCGCCACCAATCGTCAGAGTGTAAGGAAAACCCGACATGATCTGTTGGGTGACGGTGAAATCCTGGTTGGCGAATGAGGGGCCGAGGTCGCCCTTCAGCACATCGCCGACATAGATCACATATTGTTCGACAAGCGGCTTATCCAGATTGTAGTGGGCCGCGAGGTTGGCTTTGACTTCCGGCGGCAATGGCCTTTCGCCATCGAAGGGGCCGCCGGGAGCGAGGCGCAGGATGAAAAAACACACTGTCACGGCAATCCACAGGACAGGGATTGTCGACAGCAGGCGACGGAGAGCGTAGCGAAACATGGGTGCGTTGGGGCCCCACCCGGCAAGAGCGGGCGGGGCCTTTTCCTATTTATTCTTTGATGGACAGCCAGCGGGTGCGGTGAATGTCCTGAATATTATCCACGAAGCCCTGGACCTTAGGAGCTACGATATTCTGGGAAACGTAGTAATAGATCGGGATCGCGGCGCTGTCGTCGAGCGCAAGCTGTTCAGCCTTCTTGTAGGCTTCGGCCCGCTTCTTCAAGTCAATTTGCTCGTTACCTTCTTTGATCAGCGCATCATATTGCGGGTTGCTCCAGCGGCCATAGTTCATTTCGACGCCGGTCGACAGGAGGTTCAGGAAGTTGATGGGATCGTTGTAGTCGGCGAGCCAGCCGGCACGGCCGATTTCCACCTGGCCGCGCTGCATTTCATCGTAATGCACCTTGGTTTCGGTGTTGTAGAGCTCGATATCGACACCGAGCGGCTTCCACATGGCGGCGATGGCAACAGCGATGCGCTTGTGGTTATCGTTGGTGTTGTAACGGAGCTGCGCCTTCAGCGGGTGATCGGGGCCGAAGCCTGCTTCCTTGAGCAGCTTCTTGGCTTCTTCGACCTTCTGGCTGTAGGGCTCGTCCTTCCAGCTTACAAAGGCCGGTTCGCCATAGTTGGCCGTGCCCGGCGGCACCCAGGAATACATGGGCAGTTCGCCGGTGCCGAGGATCTTCGGCCCGATGACTTCGCGGTTGACGGCCATGGAGAGGGCCTGGCGGACGCGCTTGTCGTTGAAGGGCGGTTTGGTGGCGTTCAGGACGTAATAATAGGTACCGAGGAACGGAACCACATGCGCCTGATCAGGAAGGTTCTTGTGAATCCATTCAATCTGGTCGGCGGGGAAAGAGGTCAGGATATCGAATTCGCCGGCGCGGTAGCGCTTCAGCGCGGCGGCCTGATCTTCCAGCGTGTAGAAGTTGACGTTGTCGATCTTCACGTCCTTGGCGTCATAGTATTGATCGTTCTTGACGTTGCTGACGTGCGAGCCCGGTACCCATTCGACGGGCTTGTAGGGGCCGTTGGTGACGATGTTGCCGATCTTGACCCAATCGTCGCCCTTGGCTTCGACGACGTGCTTCGGCAGCGGATAGGCCGTGTAGTGCATCAGCGCGTTAAGGAAGTAGGGGGTCGGGTTCTCGAGCGTGATTTCCAGCGTCTTGTCGTCGATCGCCTTGACGCCGAGCTGGCTGAGATCCTTGATTTCGCCCTTGTTGATCTTTTCCGCGTTCAGGATCGTATATTGCAGATAGGCGTATTGGGCGGCGGTCTTCGGGTCCATCAGGCGCTGGAAGGCGAAGACGAAGTCCTGAGCCGTCACCGGCTGGCCATCGGACCACTTGATGCCGTCACGCAGCTTGAAGGTATAGACCTTCTGGTCGGGAGAAATGGTCCAGCTTGCAGCCTGGCCGGGGATCGGGTTGTCCTTGGGGTCTTCCGTCACTAGGCCTTCGAAAATATCGCCGTCGATACGGTTTTCCCAGTCGCCGGAAATTTTTTGCGGGTCGAGCGACGTAGGGTCGCCGCCGTTGTGGATATTGAGGGTCGCGGCATGCGCGGAGACGCTCAACAGGGTGCCTAAGAAGGCCGATGCGATGAATTTTTTGGTGAAATGTGTCATATCTTTCCCCACCTTTCTGGTGTTATGGGCCTTGTTTTTCAAGGCTGTTTTTGATCCCGCAGGTGACCTGTACGTGCAGGTCAATGTCGCAAGTTATCCGAAGCAACGTCGCTTTCAAGTCCCAAAGCGAGCCGTGGCTCATGGTTGTGAATATCGACCTTGGCACTTTTTCGAAACCACTTCACAAATTTTTGCTTACGCAATCCCAGGCTTCATGCTTCGCTCGGTTTGCAGCTTGCCGCCCGTGGCTTAGTGTGCGATCTGAAAAGCGATAGGAAATCAAGGCGGATTGTCTCATGAAATCAACGGACAAAGCGGCGGGAGCCGATTGGTGGCGTGGTGCGGTGATCTATCAGGTCTATCCGCGGTCTTTTCAGGATACCGATGCCAACGGGCTCGGTGATATCAAGGGCATCACTCGGCGCCTGCCGCATATCGCCTCGCTCGGGGTCGACGCCATTTGGCTGGCTCCGTTTTTCACGTCGCCCATGGCCGATATGGGTTACGACGTCGCCGACTATTGCGACGTCGATCCGATCTTCGGCACGCTCGCCGATTTCGACGAGATGATGACGGCCGCGCACGCGCTCGGCCTCAAGGTCATCATCGATCAGGTGATCTCGCATACGTCGGATCGCCATCCCTGGTTCGTCGAGAGCCGGGCGAGCCGCGACAATCCCAAGGCGGACTGGTATGTCTGGGCCAATCCGAAGCCGGACGGCACGGCGCCGAACAACTGGCTGTCGATCTTCGGCGGACCGGGCTGGGAATGGGACGGCGTGCGCCGGCAATATTACCAGCACAATTTTCTGACCTCGCAGCCGGACTTGAATTTCCACAACGGCGAAGTTCAGAATGCCGTGCTTGCGGCGGTCAAGTTCTGGCTGGATCGCGGTGTCGACGGCTTCCGACTGGACACCGTGAACTATTATTTCTGCGACAAGAAGCTGAGGGACAACCCGCCGGCCGTGGTTGCGACTAGCGGACTGGATGCACCGGAAAGCAATCCCTATGGGATGCAGAACCATCTCCACGATAAGACGCAGCCGGAAAACATCGGCTTCCTGAAGCGTTTCCGCAAGCTGCTCGATCAGTATGAGGGACGTACGACCGTCGGCGAAGTCGGCGACGGTGCTCGGTCGCTGCAGACAGTGGCCGCCTATACCAGCGGCGGCGACAAGCTGCATATGTGCTATACCTTCGATCTTTTGGGACGGGATTTCACACCGGAACACTTCCGCCGTTGCGTCACCGATTTCCAGGAGAACGTCACCGACGGCTGGGTTTGCTGGGCCTTCTCCAACCACGACGTCAACCGTCATGTCAGCCGTTTTGCCGAAACGGAGGCCGAGCAGCCGCGTGTCGCCAAGCTGGCGATTTCCTTGCTGTCCACCCTGCGCGGTTCGATCTGCCTCTATCAGGGCGAAGAATTGGGCTTGCCCGAGGCGGAACTCGCTTTCGAGGATCTGCGCGATCCCTACGGCATCCGCTTCTGGCCGGCGTTCAAGGGCCGCGACGGATGCCGCACGCCAATGCCTTGGGAGGCGAGCCGCGTCCATGCCGGCTTCACAACGGCTGAAAAATCGTGGCTGCCGGTGCCTTATCAGCACGCAGGACTCGCCGTCGACAAGCAGGAGGCGGATCCACAATCCGTTCTTCACCATTATCGCGAGACGCTCGCCTTCAGAAAACAGCATGCAGCGCTGGTCGACGGCGACATGATATTCCTCGATACCAAGGAAGATGTCCTCGCCTTCACGCGCAAGAAGGGCAGTGAAACTCTGTTCTTCGTCTTCAACCTGTCTCGCAAGCCCGCAAAAGTTGCTCTGCCAAAGGGGATCGAGGTGGCGAAGACGGTGCCGATGCCGGGCTTTGACACAGCTAGCGCCAGCGACATGGTCACGCTTGCGGCGTTGGACGTGTTCTGCGGGCAGGTGGGATGATCACCCAATCAGCATAAACTTGTCGACATCGACCAGACCCCGGTCCGAGATCTTCAGATGCGGGATGACCGGCAGCGGCAGAAAGGCGAGCTGCAGGAACGGCTCTTCCAGCGTCGCGCCGAGGGCGTAAGCGGCCTGACGCAAATGATGCAGCGTGTCGCGCACGCTTTCATAGGGCTCGAGGCTCATCAGGCCGGCGACGGGCAGGGCGATTTCGCCGGTGACGACGCCGTTCTCTACGACGACGAAGCCGCCATCGATTTCGCTGAGGCGGTTGGCGGCGCGGGCCATGTCGTCCTCGTTGACGCCGACGACGCAGATATTGTGGCTGTCGTGGCCGACGGTCGAGGCGATCGCGCCCTTCTTCAGGCCGAAACCCTGGACGAAACCATTGGCATGGTTGCCGTTTTTGCCGTGCCGCTCGATGACGGCGACCTTGATGACGTCGTTGCCGAGGTCGATGTCGGTCTGGTTGCCTTTGGTGGGCAGGCGGTACCGGCGGTGCTGCGTGATGATTTTCCCGGGGGTGACGCCGATGACCGAGCTTTCGCCCTCGGTCACGGGGACACCGAAATCGGCGGCGTTGATCGGACGCGCCTTGACGCTATCGAGGCCGACCGGAGCGACCTGCTTACGGCCAGCGAAGAGTTCCGGGGTGACGCGCCGGCCCGCGGAGAAGACGGTTTCCGCTTTGCAATTCTCCAGGCTGTCGATGACGACGAGATCGGCGCGCCAACCGGGTGCCACCAGGCCGCGGTCGCGCAGACCGAAGGCGCGGGCAGCCGAGATCGAGGCTGCGCGATAGATCGCGAGTGGCTCGACGCCGTGGACGATGGCCGTGCGGATCATGTAATCGAGATGACCCTGTTCGGCGATGTCGAGCGGATTGCGATCGTCGGTGCAGAGCGCCAGATAGGGCGACAGGCGCTCGGTCAGGATCGGCATCAGGGCGTGCAGGTCTTTGGAGACCGAGCCTTCGCGCACGAGGATATGCATGCCTTTGCGGATTTTTTCGAGAGCCTCCTCAGCGGTCGTCGATTCATGTTCGGTGCGGATGCCGGCCGCGAGATAGCCGTTAAGATCGTTGCCGCGCAGCAGCGGAGCATGGCCGTCGATATGGCCGCCCTGGAAGGCCTCGAGCTTGGCCATGCAGACGGGGTCCTTGTGTACGACGCCCGGGAAATTCATGAACTCCGCCAGGCCGATGACTTTCGGATGATCGCGGAAGGGCAGGAGCCGCTCGATCGGCAGATCGGCACCCGATGTTTCCAGATGCGTCGCCGGCACGCATGAGGAAAGCTGGACGCGGATGTCCATGATGGTTTCCAGCGCGGAATCCAGAAAATATTGAATACCTTCCGCGCCAAGCACATTGGCAATCTCATGCGGATCGCAAATGGCGGTGGTTACGCCGTAGGGCAGAACGCAGCGGTCGAACTCATGCGGTGTCACTAGCGAGGATTCGATATGCAGATGGGTGTCGATGAAGCCCGGCACGACAATCCGCCCGGAGATGTCAATCTCCTCGCGGCCCTGATAATCGCCGCAGGTTCCAACGATGCGATCGCCGCAAATGGCAATGTCCGAGGCAACGAGTTCGCCCGTCACCAGATCGAAAAACTGCCCGCCCTTGAGCACGATATCTGCCGGCTCCCGGCCAACACCCTGGTCGATATAGCGTTCGAGTTTGGTGGTCATGTTCGTCCCTCGCATATGGATCGCCCCTCATGCCGGCTCTTTTGCGGAAGCAAAAGGCGGCGTGAGGGGCGCAGATCAGTTCGAGCTTATGCCTCAGATATTATTCTGCAAGATCTCCCGCAGCTTACCGAAGAGTTCGTCGATGTGGTGCTTCTCGATGATCAGGGGCGGCGAGAGGGCGATGATGTCGCCGGTGGTGCGGATCAGCAGGCCCTTTTCATAGGCCTTCAAGAAGGCGGTGAAGGCGCGCTTGGTGGGTTCGCCGGCGATGGGGTCGAGCTCGATGGCGCCGATCAGGCCTGTGTTTCTGATGTCGATGACGTTCGGGCAGTCCTTCAGGGAATGCAGCGCATCGGCCCAGTAGTCCGAAAGCTCCGCAGCACGTGTCAGCAGGCCCTCTTCCTTATAGGTATCGAGCGTCGCGAGCGCTGCGGCAGAAGCGATCGGGTTGCCGGAATAGGTATAGCCATGGAAGAACTCGATCATGTGCTCGGGCCCTTGCATGAAGGTATCGTGGATTTCCGAGGTGACGAAGACTGCGCCCATCGGGATGACGCCGTTGGTCAGGCCCTTGGCGGTCGTGATCATGTCCGGCTTGACGTCGTAATACTGCGCGGCGAAGGGGGTGCCGAGGCGGCCGAAACCGGTGATGACTTCGTCGAAGATCAGCAGGATGCCGTGCTTGGTGCAGATGTCGCGCAGCTTCTGCAGATAGCCCTTCGGCGGGATCAGCACGCCGGTCGAGCCGGCGACGGGCTCGACGATGACCGCAGCGATGGTCGAGGCGTCATGCAGCGTGACGATACGCTCAAGCTCGCTGGCGATATCGCCGCCATGCTCAGGCTCGCCGCGGGTGAAGGCGTTCTTGCCGGGAATATGCGTGTGCGGCATGTGGTCGACGCCGGTGAGCAGCGTACCGAACATCTTGCGGTTGGAGACGATGCCGCCGACGGAGATGCCGCCGAAATTGACGCCGTGATAGCCGCGCTCGCGGCCGATCAGGCGGAAACGCGAGCCATTGCCCTTCACGCGATGATAGGCCAGCGCCACCTTGAGCGCGGTCTCGACCGATTCGGAACCCGAATTGGTATAGAGAACGTGGTCCATGCCCTCGGGCGCGATATCCACCAGCCGGTTCGCCAGCTCGAAGGCCTTGGGATGGCCGAGCTGGAAGGCCGGTGCATAGTCGAGTTCGCCCGCCTGCTGGCGAATGGCTTCGGTGATCTTCGGCCGGCAGTGGCCGGCATTCACGCACCACAGGCCCGCCGTTCCGTCCAGTACCTGCCGCCCGTCATGGGTGGTGTAGTACATATCCTTGGCGCCGACGAAGAGGCGTGGTTCCTTCTTGAACTGGCGATTGGCGGTAAACGGCATCCAAAATGCGCGCAGATCGTTGGGGGTGGCATTCAAACGGTCGGACATGCTGTTCTCCAAGGCCATTCGGGGGCCATTTCCCGATCGCGGCGTGGAGCCGCGCGATTTATTTACTGCCCGGTCAAATTATCAGCCGGCCTCTTGGCGTCAAGACAAAGCTGGTCGCCAAGATGAAGGGCAGCCCTTGGTGGTTTCATTTTGGTTCTGTCTCTTCCGATGTGCTGCTGCCTGCGGCGCGACACCAGCCCGCCGTATGGGCTAATCCATGGATGGATGCCGAACACGAAAAGGCTGGCAAATTGGGAAATTTGCCAGCCAAATCAGCTATATATGTGGTGATGAAAGTGGCCTGATCTTAAGGTTGGAATTATCTTTTCCTTAAGGATACTGCCTCGGATACTTAGAGCCAGTTTTGGCTATTAAGCAGCCGATCTACTTTTTTCCGGTTCGCAATAAATGTCTTCCAGCGTTTCCAGAACGCGGATGACCGAGTCCGAAGTGCTGGAGTAGTAAATCGTTTGGGCATCACGGCGGGTCTTCACCAGCTTCTGGGCACGCAGCTTCGAAAGGTGCTGGGAAAGTGCAGATTGGCTGAGCCCCACCTGGTTGGCCAATACACCAACCGGAACTTCACCCTTGACCAGGCTGCAGAGAATCATAAGGCGCTTCGGGTTCGCCATTGCAGATAATAATGCTGCCGCCACATTGGAGTGTTCGGCCAAATTTCTTGTCTTCATCTTCTAATCTTCCTAATGCGGAGCATACATCAGAAATTGCGATATTTCTAATCGGCGAGTTAATCCGATAAGTAACAATACCAATATGGGCCAAAGATTGTATATACCTAAATTTAAGGTATCGAGTATGCTATTTTAGATATGTATGTATGAGTGTCCGACAGGTCCCCTAAAGGCGGGTCGAATTCCCATCTTAGGGTCTCATCTCCCCAAATTAGGTCGATTCCTGCCATATCTAGGCCACAAATCCGCCAATTTTTTCCGCCCGAACCATTCAGCCTACCTACGATAGTCGGGACGATATCCGGGTAGCGGGCTAGTAATTCTCGCACTGTCGCATCCGCCTGTTCGGCGAGCGCCTCGTTGGCTGCCGAAAGAATCATGAGATCGTCACCGGGCAAAATATAGGCCTTGCCGAAGCCGCCGTTCAGGCTGGCGGTGAGGGGTACGAGGCGGAAAAAGCAGAAATCCGGAAAGTCGACATAGAGCTTCGCCTTGGGATGGCGGGCGAGAAATCGTACACGAATGCGTCCGTGCAGACGGTTTCCGCGATCGATTCGCTCGGCGCTGCACTGGACGCTAAGGCGCGGATGGGCGAGCGGATCGCCCTTGCCGGGCTCGCCGAAGAGGGCCGAGGCGCGTGGATCCTTCGACAGCGCCTTGGTATGAGCTGAAAGGCCGGAAACCAGAATGACCGGAACACCGTCGATATCCGTACCGGTTAGCACACGGCTGACCGATGGAAAGCCGGTCTCCGGATCGATGACGGCAAGTGCAGCGTATCGGGCGGAGCGCAGCAGGATGCGTGCCTGCCTGCGTGCCTCGTCATCGGTTTCCCGCAGCACAGACGGCTTGTCATTCATGGTGATCTCCGTCATTCGACATTCGGGGAAGGTGACAGGTGCAGCCTCGAGCCGTGCTATCCTATCGGCA
Organism: Rhizobium mayense; assembly: GCF_030272705.1. Classification (GTDB taxonomy): domain Bacteria; phylum Pseudomonadota; class Alphaproteobacteria; order Rhizobiales; family Rhizobiaceae; genus Rhizobium; species Rhizobium mayense. The sequence continues at coordinate 15,436 of NZ_JARFYM010000001.1, forward strand.
GGGGCAGGATATGCAAAGCGGCGTGTATGGAGGATGGTTGTATAACAGGGCCGATTATTTCCGCCCGCTTGATCTTAGAGGAGGCGCAATATGGACCGCTTTACGGGTGGTTGCCTCTGCGGCAACGTTCGAATCATGACGTCGGGGCGCCCGTACCGGGTCGGTATTTGTCACTGTCTCGACTGCCGAAAGCATCATGGCGCCCTTTTTCACGCTTCGGCGATCTTCCCTCAGGATGCGGTGACGATCGAGGGCGAAACCAGCGTCTATGCCGGGCGGTCTTTCTGCCCCCGCTGCGGCTCGTCCGTTTTCGCACGCAGCGCAGACGAAATCGAAGTGAGTCTGGGATCCTTGGATGCCCCTGACCAATCGATGCCAACCTACGAACTCTGGACCGTCCGCCGCGAGTCCTGGTTGCCGCCCTTTCCGTTCACGAGACGATACGACCGCGATCGTGACGCCACGAGCCGCTTTGAGGAATAGGTCGGATGGGAGCATGTAAAGCCCCTCTTCAAGGCCGAGGGGCTTTAAAATCTACTCTTTCCGCCGGTGGCTGGTGAGGCCTGCCACGACATCTTGGGCAGAAATCGTGCCGATAATCGCGCCGTTGTCGACGACGCCGATATTGCCCGGCTGGCGTGTCAGCGCGTCGAGAATATCGACGAGCGGCGTCGTAGCCATTGCGGTCGCTGTCACCGAGCCGCCTGTTGCGGAATGGCCGAGGCCCTGTTGCATGACGTCGCGGGCGGTCAACATGCTGATCGGGTTCATGTGCTGTACGAAGTCTGCAACATATTGATCGGCGGGATTCTTGACGATTTCCTGCGGCGTGCCGCACTGGATGATGCGTCCGCTCTCCATGATGGCGATGCGGTTGCCGATGCGGAATGCCTCGTCGAGATCGTGGCTGACGAAGAGGATCGTCCGCTTGAGGCGACGCTGGAATTCCAGAAGCTCGTCCTGCAGGCGCGTGCGAATCAGCGGATCGAGCGCCGAGAACGGCTCGTCCATGAGCAGGATCGGTGCGCCGGTCGCGAAAGCGCGGGCAAGGCCGACGCGCTGCTGCATGCCGCCGGAGAGTTCGTTGACCTTGCGGTTGGCCCATTGGGTCAGGTTGACAAGCTGCAGTTGTTCGTCGACGCGCTTCTTGCGTTCGGCTTCCGCCACGCCGGCAAGCTCCAATCCGAAGCCGACATTATCGGCGACGGTGCGCCAGGGCAGCAGTGCAAACTGCTGGAACACCATGGAGACGGTGTGCATACGCAGGCTTCGCAGCGCCTTGGGGTTGCAGCTATAGGGGTTGACCGGCCCGGTCTTGCTGTTGACGACGACATCGCCGCGCACGACCGGCGCCAGGCCGTTGACGGCGCGAAGCAGCGTCGACTTGCCGGAACCGGACAAGCCCATGAGCACCAGGATTTCGCCCTCCTCGATTTCGAGGGAGGCGTTGGCGACGCCGAGCACCAGGCCGGTCGCCTTGCTGATCTCATCGCGGGACTTACCCACATCGACGAGTTTAAGCGCTGCATCGGGACGGTCCCCGAAAATGATGCTGACATTCTTGAAGCCGACGGCGGTGGTCATGATTGTTCTCCTTCGCCGGGGGCACGGAACATGCGGTCGAGAATGATCGCCAGGATGACGATGCAGGCGCCGGAGTCGAAGCTCTTGGCAACGTTGACGCTATTCAACGCGCGCAGCACCGGCACGCCGAGGCCAGGCGCGCCGACAAGGGCGGCGATGGACACCATGGAGAGCGAAAGCATAATTGTCTGCGTCAGGCCGGCCATGATCTGCGGCGTGGCGAAGGGGAGCTCGACCTTGCGCAGCACCTGCCGCTGCGTTGCGCCGAAGGACTCGGCGGCTTCGACGAGAGACGGCGGCGTCGAGATGATGCCAAGACGAGTCATGCGGATCGGTGCGGGGATGGCGAAGACGACGGTAGCGACCAGCCCCGGCACCATGCCGAGGCCAAGCAGGATCATCGCCGGCACCAGATAGACGAAGGTCGGGATGGTCTGCATCAGATCGAGAACCGGGCGCATAAAGGCATAGAGCCAAGGGCGGCGGGCCGCAGCGATGCCGAGGGGGACGCCGACGAGCATGCTGACGAAGGTCGAGGCCAGCACCAGCGCCAGCGTCTCCGTCGTTTCCTTCCAATAGCCCTGATTGATGGTGATCAGCAGGCCGAACAAAGTCAGAGCCGTAACCGGAATACTCCGGCGCAACCAATAGGCAATCGCCGCGAAAACGACGACGACGACCAACGGATGCGGTGCCTGCAGCACAAACAGCAGAGCGGTGATCACATGCGCGACGACGAAGGAAAGTCCGTCGAAAAACCATGTGACATTGCTCGTCAGCCAATCCACGACGGCCTTGGCCCATGGGCCGATGGGGATGCGATAATCGGTTAACCAGTTCACGTCTTTGCCCACCATTGGGGCGGCGATTCCGGACGTCTCATGTGGTCCCGGATAGGGCCGCCGGAGAATAACGGCCTAAGGCGCCACGCGGGTAGCTGCCCCGATCTGTGGCGCAATAGGAGGGAAGCAGTCTCTCGTTCAGGCAAGAGAAAGGGGCGGCTGAGCCGCCCCTAATCCGCGGATGTTACAGGCCGAGCTTGGACTTGGCCGCCGTGAGCCCATCTTTGCCGTCCTTGGTGGTGACGCCGGCGAGCCAGGGAGTGATCGCCGCCGGGTTGGCCTTGAGCCATTCCGTGGCCGCCACCTCAGGATCCTTGCCGTCGTTCAGGATCTTGCCCATGATGTCGTTTTCCATCGGCAGCGAGAAGACGAGGTTTTTGACGAAGGCGCCGACATTCGGGCACTCCTGCAGGTATCCGGCCCGGACGTTGGTGTAGACGGTCGCGCCGCCGAAATTCGGTCCGAAGATGTCGTCACCGCCGGTGAGATAGGTCATCTTGTAGGTGTTGTTCATGGGATGCGGGGCCCAGCCGAGGAAGATAATCGGCTTGCCTTCCTTGTCGGCGCGCGAAACCTGCGCGAGCATGCCCTGCTCGGAGGATTCGACCACTTCGAAGCCCTTCAGGCCGAAGGTGTTCTTGTCGACCATGTCGATAACCAGGCGGTTGCCGTCATTGCCCGGCTCGATGCCGTAGATCTTGCCGTCGAGATCGTCCTTGTGGGCGGCGATATCCTTGAAATCCTTGATGCCGAGCGCGGCTCCCTTTTCGTTGGTCGCCAGCGTGTACTTGGCGCCTTCCAGGTTGGCGCGAACGGTTTCGACCGACTTATCGGCCGCGAACGGCTTGATGTTCTCGGCCATGGAGGGCATCCAGTTGCCGAGGAAGACGTCGATGTCCTTGTTCTTCAACGATTGATAGGTCACCGGTACAGCGAGCACCTTGATGTCGGTGTCGTAGCCGAGGGCCTTCAGAAGGATAGAGGCCGTCGCCGTGGTCGAAGTAATATCGGTCCAGCCCACATCGGCGAAATGCACGGTGCCACAGCTTGCCGCTTCAGCGGCGGAAGCGGTGGTCGCACCGAGCGTCAGCGCGGAGAGAGCTGAAGCGAAAGCAAATGCTGTAAAAGTCATTTTTATCATTGTGTAACTCCCAGTCTAGCGTTCCCAAGCAACCACCAATAACTGACATTTTCAAGCGACCTCAGTGTATTTGCGCCGGTTTGCAGGGGGTGATTGCGACTTCTGCATTTTCCGGCCGAATGTGCCAGTCGATCTTGTCCCGCAGGCAGCCCCTCGCAATTCCTGTGGTTTTCGTCCACGGCGTCTTTCCTTCCGGCAACGGAGCACCCATGAAGCGCTCAAGGAGAATATCATGGCCAAGCTCTACTTCCACTATTCGACGATGAATGCCGGCAAGTCGACCATGCTGCTGCAGGCCGCTTACAACTATCAGGAACGCGGCATGCGCACGGTTGCCTTCATCGCGGCGCTCGATGATCGCGCCGGTCGTGGCAAGATCGCTTCGCGCATCGGCCTAGAGATGGCCGCTTCACCCTTCGACGAGTCGGACGATCTGTTTGCGATGGTGGATAATCTGCATGTGGGGGATCCGCTTGCCTGCGTCTTTGTCGACGAGGCGCAGTTTCTGTCGCGCGAGCAGGTTTGGCAGCTTGCCCACATCGTCGATCGCCTTAGTGTGCCGGTCATGGCTTATGGCCTGCGCACCGATTTTCAAGGCAAGCTGTTTCCGGGCTCGCAGGAACTTTTGACGATTGCCGACGAGATGCGTGAAGTCCGGACGATCTGCCATTGCGGCCGCAAGGCGACGATGCTGGTGCGCCTGGATGGGCGGGGCAAGGTGGTGCACGAGGGCGCGCAGATCGAGATCGGCGGCAGCGACAAATATGTTTCGCTCTGCCGTCGTCACTGGGAGGAGGCGATGGCTGGCGATTGAGGTGCCCGCGGCATTGCGTCATCCGGCAGGCGGCGGCGAACTTCTCTATGGTTGCGGCAGGGGATCGCTAGATGTCCGATCGGGAGGAACTATGAAATTGGGTTGTCTGGCGGCCGCAGCCGCCGTTCTTTTGCCGGCCTCCGCTGCGCTTGCCGACGGAGACGCAGCTACCGGGGCGGCAGTCTTCAAGAAATGTGCCGTCTGCCACACGGCGACCGAGCATGAAAACCATGTGGGGCCTTCGCTGATGGGCGTGGTCGGTCGCCCCGTCGCCTCTGTGCCGGACTACAATTATTCGCCGGCGATGAAAGCATTCGGCGCCGACGGCAAAGTCTGGGACGAGGCGCTGCTGCGAAAGTACCTGCCCAGTCCGCAATTCCTGGTGAAGGGCACGAAGATGACTTTCCCTGGTTTGAAGAGCGACAAGGATCTCGACAATCTGATCGCCTATCTCAAGAGCCCGGCTGTCGCGAAGTAAAGCAGGTTTATACGGTCGGGCATTTTCTTTGCGCATTTAAGCGGTTAGTCTCGCCAAAGACGGCAACTGAGAGATGCTTTCATGGCAAAGGTCCACTCCTTCGACGGCGAGATCGACAAGGCGCGGGTGACGCTCGACAATGCGATCAAGGGCATGGATGCGGCCAATGCTGGGCTCGGCCGTCACACCAAGAGCGACGGACGTCTCGACGCTATCAATTTCCCGGTAGAAGAGGCGCTGGTGCGCGAGACGATCGAGTTGCTCGACCACTGGAAGGCCCTGAGCCTGTCGTTGGTGAAAGAGCTCGATCTGGTAACCGCAACTGCAGATTTACAGCACCGGCGGCTGTTCGACGAGAAGGCCGGGATCGACGCATCGGGAGGGCTGGGGCGCAGGATCGGGCAGGGCCATGCCAAACCGGCGTCGATCGCGGCTGATATCGAGGTGGCGCTGGCCGCATCGGCTTCCCTCGATGCGCAGTTCAAGAGCGCCCGTTCGGCCTTGGTTCGATCCTTTCGCGATTGTGAGACGCATCTGGAGCGCATCATCGAGCGGCGGCGTCATATTGATTTCGATATCGAGCAAGCGCAGCGCCAGGCCGATGCCTTAATTCCGAGAATTGCCGACCGGCGCAGCAGTATCCCTTCGGCTCACGACGCGGGCTCGCGATCCGAATTGGAGGCCGAATATCACAGACTGCTTGCCGAACGGGAGGATCTCCGTGGGCAGGAGCGAGCCTTGCAGCCAGGCAGAGCGGCGCTACAGCGGCTCATCGATATCTACGAGGAACTGGCTGACGTCCAGAACGCGAAAATCGCCGCGGTCAACACGATGACAGGCAAGCTCACTGTCGATATCGAGCAGCGGATTGCCTTGCTGAAGGCCGTAATGTCCGAAGCCGAGCCAGCTCTGCCCGTCACCGAAAGATCAGCGCCGGTCGCCGCACTGATTGCGACCTTCGAGGCGAATGTGCTGGCGGGCCATGATCTCGCAGCGCGCAAGGCCCGTGCCGACGATATCTTTACGCGGCGGTTGGACCCGCGTCCGCCGGCTGCGCCGGCGACAATGATCGAGCCGCCGACGGAGACCGAGCCGGAGACATGATCGTTGTCCAAAAATTGAAAAAGGACAACAACCGGTTGCTGTCTCCACAGGGAACACATATCTGCTGGAACGAGAATAGCCGTACGCTGCCTATAGTCCGAAAATCCGGATCGGTTTTCGAACTATACGCGGATTCGAGGTGTACTGCGCCCCTTGCTCGTCAGACGGACGTGCGGCGCAGCAAAGGAGAGGTTCATGCTTGATTCGATCACTGCGTTCTTCAGGCGGATCGGCCGTGCCATAGCGCGCGGCTTCGGGCTTCTCGTCGTTTGGATAGTCTGGCCCTTTCTTGCCGCTCACGGCTGGTACCGGCAACGCAATTGGATGATCAAGCTGCCGATCGCCGCTTTCCTTGCACTGATCGCAACGCTCTACGTCTATTTTATCTGGCAGACGCAGGCCTGGAGCGGCTTCGACGCCAATTATCCCGATGTCTATAAGTTTGCGAGCCGCAAAGTCGGGGCAGGGCAAGAGCTGCCGGCGACGGATGGGCAGCAGGCGGCAGCGAGTGCGCCGAAAACCTGCCAGACCTCAGGGATCGTCGATGTCACCGCCGATCTTATCGATTTCAACGTCAACCAGAATGCCTGGATCTCCTCGATGCTGCTCTTCAAGCTCGGATTCTTCGGCATCAGCTGGGACGACACGCCCTTCCTCGACAACAAGGCGGCTTTTCAGCGTGGCGTGAACCAGGCGGTGCGGCGCACGGCGGTGGAATTGGTCGATACGCTCGGGCGCGTGCGCGGCACATCCGGCATCAACAGCGACCTGCAGAGCGCCCGTGGCAATCTGCAATTCGACGAAACGAGCTGGTATTTCGGCCTGCGCCCCTTTGGTCCGAAGACGCCGACGCCCAGCTATTATCGCGCTGCAATCGGCAGCCTGCGCAAGTTCAACACCGATCTCGGGGCCTGCAATGCGGTTTTCGACAGCCGTGCGGACAACCTGCTGCAATTCATCGATCGTGTCGCCAACGATCTCGGCAGCACGTCGGATATTCTGGCGGAGCGATCGGAGAACCACAATTACGGCTGGTTCGACATGCGCGCCGACGACCGCTTCTGGTTCGCCTATGGCCAGCTCTACGGCTATTACAGCATCCTGAGCGCCGTCGGCGCCGATTTCCAACAGGTCATCGCCGAGCGCAATCTCGGCACGCTCTGGACTGGCACCATGAGGCAGTTGCAGGCCGCTTTGCGGATCCAGCCTTTCATCATCTCGAATGGGCGCGAAGACGGTTGGATCATGCCCAGCCATCTCGCAACGATGGGTTTCTATATTTTGCGCGTACGCTCGAATCTGGTGGAAATGCGCACTGTTCTCGGTGGCCGTTAGGGCAGGGCGATCGTGCGGGGAGATCAGTCGCGCGACGCGCGGCCGCTTAAGGTCGACACAAGGCCACCGAACTGACGATTAGGCGCTTGATAAAACGATTAACTGATCAGTTTCAGACGGATGGCTTTGGCGACCAACTGTGTCCGATTAACGCAATCGAGCTTCCTGATTGCGTTGGTCATATAGGCGTTGACCGTATGATCGGAGAGAGAAAGGATCTGGCCGATTTCAACCGAGGTCTTGCCTTGCGCCGTCCACCGAACCACCTCGAGCTCCCGAGTTGAAAGCATATGCGGTACGGAACCGTCGTTGCGTCGGATGCAATTGTAGGTGTCGAGGCCCTGCAGCATGATCATGGTGAGCTCGTTGAGCTCGCTCTGGCCCAGGCTGCTACGGTTACCCATGAACCAGAAGACGAGACGCTGTCCGTCCGAGGAATTGACGGGAATGACAACGCCCATCGGGCAATTGTGGTTGATCAAGAGCGTGCGCAGCTCGCGGGGCGGCTCTATGTCATGGGCTGCACTTTTTTCCAACAGATGCCACGGGCGCGGCATCACCGAGTCCCGCACGCGCATCAGCATGGGGCAACGGCGAAGCAGCTGCTGACGGTCGAAATCACGCAGAAACTGAGCGGGTATCGAGCCTTCAATGACCAGCGGCGTCAGAAGGGAATCTTCGGAAACTGGTGCGCTCATGAGCGCCGCGTGGCTGAAGCCGAAAGCGGAGCTCGTACGCTCCAAAGCCTGCGCGAAAGCCATTTGCGTCCGGGCTGTAGCCAAGTCGGCGGAAAGCAGCAGTTGTCTCTCGGCGGTGATAATATAGGACATTTGGATATAAGCGCCCACAGCGTGTTACCGCTATCAAATACCGGATTTGCGGGCGAATGCTAGAGACAAATTTGCGACACCAATCAGAAATAATTCCATTTTCATATGTTTTAATATGGTAAAGTTCTGATTTGTATTACTTTTCCGAAATGTGACTTACACGGGCAGAAATGTTGTTCCCTTGACTTCCTCCATTACGGCATATGTATGCGTCTCGCGCACGCCGGGAAGGCGAAGGAGCTGCCTCGGGTCCTAGCCGATATCGCCGCTTCCGGCTACGGTCTGACGCTTGGCGTCCATAGTCGCATCGAAACGACGATCAAGACCGTCACTGAAGCGCTCGATACCGGTAACGTTTATGTCAACCGCAATATAATCGGCGCTCTGGTCGGAACGCAGCCTTTCGGCGGCTCGGGGCTTTCCGGCACAGGCTTTAAGGCCGGCGGACCTGCCTATTTGCAGCGATTTGCACTTGAGCAGGTGATTTCGGTGAACACGGCGGGCCGCCGGCGGCAATGCCAGCCTGATCGCCATGGGCGACGACTGACGAGCGACTGTGAAAGCCCGCCTTGCGAAGGTCAAAAGTGATTGCTATCGGTCTTACCATAGCAATCGCTTGCAGGCCTTTATTGCATGACCTTTCGTATCTTTCCGCAGCGTGCCGCGCGGTGTTGCCAACGGACCTTGTGGTTCCTGACGACAGTTCTTCTTCTGTTGCTTTCCTTCACGTCCGCTGACGCTTCCGGTTCTGATGTCGGTCAGCCCATGGAATTCCTGTTGGTGCATGGTGACATGGCTTGGTGCCGCGCCGGCAACAGCTGTCCGGACTGGATCTCAGCCGAAGGGCAGATCATGGCGGATTCGCCGAAGAAGTTGCAAAAGCTGCTGAAACGCCTCGGCGACAGGAAATTGCCGATCATCGTCAGTTCGCCGGGCGGCGATGTCCGGGCGGCAATCGAGATGGCCTATACCATCCGCAAGCGGGAACTTCCCATCGCGGTCGGCAGGACGCGCTCGCGCGATTGTCCCTATGCCGAGCCGATCTGTTCGGCTGCCCGCGCAAAGGATGGCTCCATCAAGGGCGAGACCTATTCATTCGGCGCCATCTGTTTTTCGGCCTGTCCGCTGTTTTTTGCCGGCGGCGTCGAGCGCGTTTCCAGCCCCTTCGCACTCCTCGGCGTGCATCAGATCACCACGACCTACAGTGAAGTGCGCGTTCAGTATCGCACCGAATATGAAACGGTGAATGGCAGGCGAAAGATCCTTTCCAAGCGTGAGGTCGGGCGCAAATTCGTTGGTAAGCACGACACGACCAAGCTTGATAAGCAACAGAAGGCGAGGCTTGTCGCCTTCCTGAAGGAGATGGGCATCGACAAATCCCTTGTCGATCTGATGCTCGGTACTCAGCCGACCTCTATCCATCTGATCGCGCAGATGGATGCGCTGAAGCTGAATTTGACGACGGAGCTTGCCGCAGCCGACCAGCTCGTTGCCGCGAGAAACTGCAAGGACAAACAACCGATTGCCGAGTGCGCTGCGCCACCGCCGGCCTCCGCGGAGCCAGCCTCTGTCGCGCCGACTTCCGATGCGCCGGCGATCGTCGGCGAATAGTTGCGCTTTCGGACCTCAGGCGTCCTTGCTTTTGGCTTTAGACATGATGATCCTTTCCAGAAAGCCAAGCAGGAGCGCAGAGACGACGAAGGCCAGATGCATCATGGTCAGCCACATCAGCTTGGCGTTCTCGTATTGGGTGGCGTTGAGGAACACCTGCAGCAGGTGGATCGACGAAATGGCGACGATCGAGGAGGCAACCTTGATCTTCAGGCTGCCGGAATCGAGCTTGCCGAGAAAGGAGACTTCGTCATCGGCCTCGTCGAAGCGGCTGACGAAATTTTCGTAACCCGAAATCATCACCATGACGATGAGACTAGCCACCAGCGCCGCATCGATGAGGCCGAGGATCGCGAGAATCATGTCCGCTTCCTCATATTGGAAGACGCCCGCTACGACCTTCAGGAATTTGTAGCCGAACGAGACGGCATAGATTGCGAGTGCGGCCGCGAGGCCCAGATAGAAGACGACCAAAATCCAGCGGCTGGAGAGAATGATGCGCTCGACCAGCAATTCCAGGGACTTCATGTCTCATCCTTTTTCGTTCATCCTGCAGCCACTCCGCGAAAATAAGTGCGCGTCCGCCCTGGGGCAAGACCGGACAGTTTCAGGGAGAACTGCAATCTGCAGCTATTCACAGTCGATATTTATTGGGTTATCCCGGCAGGATGAATGCCTCCATGTTCAGGGCGGGAACGGGTCTGATGTCAGCGGTGAAATCCGATATAGAAATCGCGCGGGCCGCGAAGAAATTGCCGATCGTCGAGATCGGCGCAAAGCTCGGCATTCCGGCCGAAGATCTGGCGCCTTATGGGCATGACAAGGCGAAAATCGGCGCTCATTTCATTGCGGCACAGAAAGATAAGAAGGACGGCAAGCTGATCCTCGTCACGGCCATCAACCCGACGCCGGCCGGCGAGGGGAAGACGACCACGACCGTTGGCCTTGGCGATGGGCTGAACCGGATCGGCAAGAGGGCGATTGTCTGCGTGCGCGAGGCTTCGCTCGGCCCCTGCTTTGGTGTCAAGGGTGGAGCGGCGGGTGGCGGCTATGCGCAGGTCATTCCGATGGAAGACATCAACCTGCATTTCACCGGCGATTTCCACGCGGTCACCTCGGCGCACAATCTTTTGGCGGCGCTGATCGACAATCACATCTACTGGGGCAACGAGCAGAATATTGATGTCCGCCGCATCACCTGGCGGCGCGCCATGGACATGAACGACCGCGCACTGCGCGATATCGTCGCCTCGCTCGGCGGGGTAGCCAACGGTTTTCCGCGTGAGGGCGGCTTCGACATCACCGTCGCGTCCGAAGTCATGGCGATCCTCTGCCTGGCCTCCGATCTGGAGGACCTGGAAAAGCGGCTTGGCAACATCATCATCGGCTATCGCCGCGACCGCACGCCGGTTTATGCCCGCGATCTCAAGGCTGACGGCGCCATGGCGGTACTGCTCAAGGACGCGATGCAGCCGAACCTGGTACAGACTCTGGAGAACAATCCGGCCTTGGTGCATGGCGGCCCCTTCGCCAACATCGCCCATGGCTGCAATTCGGTGATCGCCACACGCACGGCGCTGAAACTTGGCGACTACGTCGTGACCGAAGCTGGCTTCGGCGCCGATCTCGGGGCGGAAAAATTCTTTGACATCAAGTGCCGCAAGGCCGGTCTCTCACCGGATGCAGCCGTTATCGTCGCGACGGTAAGGGCGCTGAAAATGAACGGCGGCGTCAAGCAGGACGATCTCGGCCAGGAAAATGTCGCAGCCCTGGTAAAGGGCTGCGCCAATCTCGGCCGGCATGTCGCCAATGTCCGCAAATTCGGCGTGCCCGTCGTCGTTGCCATCAATCACTTCATCTCGGATACGGATGCCGAGATCGAGGCGCTGAAGAATTATGTGGCGCGGCTCGGCGCCGAGGCGATCCTCTGCCGCCACTGGGCGGAGGGCTCCGCGGGGATCGAAGAACTTGCCTATAAGGTGGTCGAGCTTGCCGAATCCGGCCAGGCGAAGTTCCAGCCGCTTTATCCCGACAATCTCTCCTTGCTCGAAAAGATCGAGATCGTCGCCTCAAAGATCTATCACGCCGGCGAAGTGACCGCTGACAAGGCCGTGCGCGACCAATTGCGCTCCTGGGAGGATCAGGGCTACGGCCATTTGCCGGTCTGCATGGCGAAGACGCAATATTCCTTCTCGACGGATCCGAACGTTCGTGGCGCGCCGGAAGGGCACATAGTGCCGGTTCGCGAGGTACGCCTTTCCGCCGGCGCCGGCTTCGTCGTCGCCATTACCGGCGAGATCATGACCATGCCGGGCCTGCCGAAATCCCCAGCGGCAGAACGGATTTTCCTGAATGATCAGGGATACATCGAGGGATTGTTTTAAGTTCTGATTCCAGTGCAGCCATCTTGGCGCCACGGGTCAGAACCTTGCTGGCCAGCGTTGAGATGTGTGCATGACGGTCAGGACTTCGAGCGTTTGTTCCGTCGCGCGGTAGACGAGAACGTAAGGGAAGTCGACGAGCACCAGCTCCCTTGTACTGGCTATGCGCCCGACCTTCCCTTGGGCCGGAAAATCGCAAAGTGCGCTCTTCTGCTCCAAACCGGTCGTAGCGTCATTTTGAGGAGGGAGAACCAGCGTATTTGGACAATACGGCCGCGACTTCCTCCTCAGTCGCAAAATCCCCACGATCAGCTTCGGAGACGGCAGCTTCGATTTCCGCGAGTTGCCACTCTTCGCGCTCCACGAATTCCTCGATGGCCAAGGCGGCCATTTCTCCGGATGACAATCGACGCCGTTTGGCCAGCCGGTCCAAACGGGATGCCGTCGATTCCTGCATTTGAAAGCTAAATACCGTCATCAGAGAATCCTACCTGTCGCTCATACTTGAGTCTAGAGGTCCCGTGAGCTGATTCAAGCCGGAATCGTAAGATTTTGAAAGAGAACGATTTTCATTCACGATAGCTCATGCGCATTTAGGAATGAGCCGCCGCCACCAGCTTTGAAAGATCGCGCAGCGTATCGAGCATCGAAATGTCGAAATCCGCGGTCGCCAGATCGAGGCCGTAATCCTGTTCAAGTGCGACGATCAGTTCTGTGGCCGCCAGCGAATCGAGACGGCCGGCTGTGAAGAGCGGTTCGGTATCGGAAAACGGGTTGCGGTCGCCGCGGGCGGCAAGCAGGTCGCCGACCGTGGCGCGCAACTTATCGATCACCATGATGGTCATCGCATCACTCCAAACAGGCTGAAAAAGAAGGCGATGCGATCGTGCATCGTGAAGAGTTCCGGCGTCTCGTTGAAGACGGCGATGAGGCAGAAGAACAGGCCGACGCCGATGCGCGGCAAGACCTCGTAGCGCAGGAAGCCGTCTTCCGGATTTGGCTTGCGGCCTCGCAACTGCGACATGATCAGTCCGCCGGCAAGCAACAGCGAATAGACCGCATAGCTTTCGAAATGCTGCATGGCGCCGAGCAGGCCATAGTCGAGCGTCAGATTGAGGTTCCAGGTAAAATGGAAAAGCACATTGCCGAAGGATGCGGCACAGAGCGTGGCGAAGGCAACGCGTAGCTTCGGCCGCTTCTTGAAATAGCGCAGGAACGCCGGAAAGAAGAAGAAATCGACGAGCAGTTCCTTGAAATAGAAGTAATAGCGGTTCCAGAACTCGGCTAGCGTCCGGGAGGAGAGGGGACGGACGGTATTGCGCGGAATGGCATAGCCCGCCATGCGCACGATCGCCACGACAACATGGCTCCAGCCGGCAATGAAAGCGATATCGAGCAGATAATGGACGGCCAGCGCCGCCCATGCCTCGTAGACTGGAACCGGCGTACCGGCGGCATGGAGTTCCATGGCGCGATGCAAGGTCGGCAAGCCGGCATAGCCATTGATCAGCTTCGTCAGCGCCAGGTAGAGGCCGGTGAGCACCACGCCCCAGACAACCAGTTTGAGCGCCTTCAATCGCGTGACGGCAAGGCTGGTTTCATCCTTGGCCTCGAATTTCTTCAGGTAGGCCGCGCCTTTGCCCGTCGGCAACGGCGGGCCCTCCCAGAAGGGGTGAAACAGGCCGAGCCGAATACCATTGCGGGTCGGGTCATTCGCTTTCTGATCTGCCAGGGCATAGGCCAAAAACCAGAATCCGGAGGCGAAAGCGGCCAGGAAGGTCCAGAGGAACGCCAGCGGCAGCGCCGGCAGTAGGCCGGAAACGGCAATCAACACAAGGAACCAGAAGAGGATGACCATGGATAGCAGTGGGCGCTTCGCCGCGAGCGTCTCACGGTAGCGGCCTTGCAGGTAAAGGGCGATCCATGCGGTGATCATGAACAAGGCAGTCGCGCCCCAGGCCAGGATTTTCGGATTGGTGCCGGTCAGGCCAAGGCGCCCGATAACCGCAGGGGGGATTTCAGCCAATTCAAAGGCGTGAAATGGCCGGATGACCAGGAACACCAGGGTGGAGGCCGCGATGACGAGAGCGCGCTTCGAGGGGAAGATGGCGCAGCCAATCAGCCCGGCGATCGCTATCGCGGCCGTGCCAAAGCCGATGTCCAGGCCGGCGAGAAGAAGGACGGCGAAGAAGGCAGCGTGGATAATCACAGAACCGCGAACCGTGCCGGCGAAACGGATCACGTCCGGGTTCTTGTCCATCTGCAGCCATGCGCGACGCCAGTCGAGCAGTCTGGTGAGAAGAGAGGGGCGGATGATGGCACCGGAAAGAGTGCTGTCGGTCATAGAGTCTTCTCCGTGACAGCAACGGTTCCTGCGTCGAGGCGTGTCACGAGCGCATTGCGATCCACCTTGCCGTTGCCGTTCAGCGGGAGGTCGTCGACGCGATGGATGGCGCTTGGAACCATATAGGAGGGCAGCCGCTGGCGAAGATCGTCCTTGATCGTGTCTGCATCGAGTGCCGAGTCCGATACAAATCCGACGATGCCTTTCGCGGAACCATCCGACAGCGGCCAGGCGATGGCGGCAACTTGGTCCGATCTGGATGCCGCGCGCAGATGCATTTCGATCTCTTCCAGTTCGACGCGATTGCCGAGGACCTTGACCTGGTTGTCCAGGCGCCCGAGGTGATGGAAAGTGCCGTCCTCGTCCTCAACGCCGAGATCGCCGGTCAGATACCAGCGTTCGCCGTCGATGAGGGGAAAACGTTCTGCCGTCAGTTCCGGCTGAGCGAAATAGCCTTTGGCAAGCTGAGAGCCGGAAAGGGCAACCTCGCCGGGACTGCCTGGCGGCAGCGGCCGCAATGCCGGATCGATGATTCGTGCCGCCATGCCGGGATAAGCCCTGCCTATCGCGACGATCTCGCGGTTCGCCGTTATGGCGATGGGTTCGATGACGGGTTGCCGCAGGCAGGCGATCGTCGCCTCGGTCGGCCCATAGATATTTTCTATCCGGCTGTTCGGCGCGGCTTTCGCCCAGGCGCGGGCCGCGCCCGCCGGCAGCGCCTCGCCGCAGAAGAAGGACAGGCGCAGGCTCGGCAGCGTATCTGCTTCCAGCGTCCGGTTCTGCCGCATCATGGCGATGATCGAGGGTACCGAAAGCCAACTTGTGATCGCCCGATCGCGGATGAAGCGGGCGGGGGCAACCATCTGCAGAGGGTTCATCACATGCAGGGAAGCGCCGGCATGCCACGTCAGGAACATGTTATGGACGGACAGGTCGAAGGTGATGTCACAGGTTTCCGCCGTCCGGTCTTCCGGCGTTAGGCCAAACCAATCCTGCATGACCTTGAGATAATGGTTGACCGCGCTGGACGGCACCATGACGCCTTTGGGAATGCCGGTCGTTCCGGAGGTGAATTCGATATAGGAGAGATGATCGCCGGTGATATCGGTGGGTTTGTCGGGGCCAAGGTTATCCAGCGTCGAGAACGATTTGATGCGGGCTGAAGGAACACCCTGAACATCATCGCCGACAAGGACGGTGCGGGGTGCCGCGGCCAATACCTCCGGCGTCAGAAGTGCGGCGCCGCGCGCATCGGCGATTAGCGCATCGAGGTCCAGCGTCGAAAAGAGATGAATGAGCCGCGCTGGCGGAAGCTTCAGGTTGAGAGGAACATAGGTGCCTCCGGACCATGCGGTGCCGAGAATTCCAGCGCAGGCGGCAAGGCTGCGAGATGCGAGAACCCCGATTCGCCGAGTTCTTGCCACCGTTTGCAGACAGCCAGCGATGCGGCCTGACAAGGCCGCAAGTTCACGATAGCTGAACTCGCTTCCATTGACGGAGAGCGCCAGAGCATCAGGTCTTTCGAGACTGTGCCGGTAAAGCGGCAAGGCAATATTTTCGGTCATAGCAATCGCGGCCCCTCGCTGGGGACCTCCACATTCGCAATGCGCGCAGTTTTCGCGAAAAGCCCTGCGATGCAACGCTTTTCAGCCATCATGGTTACCATGGGAGGGGCAGAGAATTAACGCTCACGCAATTGTGAGTCAGTGGTTCAAATGAGGACGCCAAAGCCTGCGGTTCAGTGGCAATATCTGAACTCGCCGTGCCGTTTCAGCACGTCCAAATGGAAATGCGTCTCGTGCGCGGCGTCGCTCTCCGGGTCCAGTACAGTTGTGAAATAGAGACAGGCGGAGGCGCTGGCCGTGCGCTGGAATGCGCCCGTTAGCGTCGGGTCTTCACGGCGGGGTTCGATGCCGACAGTCTTGCCGTTTTCGAAGGTGAAGCTGGCGACGTCGATGGCATTGCCGCGGGCATGTTCCGAGATCTTGCCGGTGGTGGCGTTGTTGCGGAGGCGGCAGACATAGGTTGAAGCCTGGTTGATCGCGGTGATCTGACCGTTCTCCTTCAGTGCCGTTTCGGCAGCGGGGATAACGCTTTCCTTCATCCAATGGGCAAGCGCCAGCGCGGTCTCGCATCGTACCGTGCCTTCAGGATTCATCTTGATGCCCGGCAATGGTTCGGAGAGGGCAATCGGTTTATCGATGCCGCAGCCATTGCCGTCATCGATGCGGGGAATATCCTTGAACACCGCACCCATGGCGCTCAGCTTACCAATGCAGGCCTGATGCTCCTCGTCCGATTCCGCTGCGATGGTCAGCGGCGGCTTGGGCGGCCCCTGCATTTCCCCGACAGGCGGTTCGGTCTCCGGAACCTTTGGCTGCCCTTCCGGAGCTGTTGGTTTTGGTGTCGGTATCGGCGGTTCGGCGGCCGGCTGGGTCTGCTCGCTATCTGGCTTGGGTTGTGGCATCGGGCCGGTCTTAGGGAGGGAGGCTGCCGTCAGCATGGCGACAGCGGTCGTGACGGAGATGATCCGGAAAAGCATCAAGTATTTCACCCACTTCTAATGGCAACGCCGGGAGAACGCTCGATGCAGCGATTTCGTTGCAATTCAGCAACTTTATCGGTCTGCCTTTAAACATGATAATTTTATTCATGTTTATATCGACTGGATATATTGACAATAATAGTCATGTTTTTTATGCGGCAGAAAGAAGGCGGAAATTGCTCCGCTTCGTTCAACGAAATGAACCCAGCCAGCCCCTTGCGTGCGTCAGAAGGCACCAACCAGCCAGCCCGGTGAAGCAATTCGAAAGGAATGGTTATGGTTGTCCGGCGATCCCGCTCGGTTCTCTTGGCGTGCACCGCGTTTCTGGCCCTTGGGGTTGGCACGGCGTCTTACGCGCAGACGGCAAATCAGAATGATGCGACCGCAGACAAAGCGGCGCCGAAAAGCGACCGCGTAACGGAGCTGAAGCCGATCGTCGTCAGCGGAAAAGCATCGAAGGATATTCTTGCCGACTCGCCGACGACCACCGAGACAACGGCCAAGGAGATCGACGACAATCAGATCACCCGCATCGAAGACCTTGGCCGCAGCACTGAAGTCGGCGTTGGCTTCGACCGGACCAGCGGCAGCGTCAATATTCGTGGTCTCGAAGACGACCGCGTGCTGACGACCATCGACGGCATCCAGATCCCGTTCATACTCGACGGCGCTCGCGATGCGGACGGCGGCGTCAACAGCTTCGACTTCAACACGCTTTCGACAGTCGATATCGTGCGCGGCTCCGATTCCAGCCGGGCCGGCTCCGGTGCTTTGGGCGGCGCCTTCGTGCTGCGCACGCTGGAGCCGGAAGACCTGATCGGACCCAATGCGACCTGGGGCGGGGTCTTCAAGCTCGGCTATAATGGCGACGACCGCAGCATCGGCGGCTCGGCCGCCGTCGCCAAGCGCATCGAGAATACCGCTGTCCTTTTCGAAGCGGGATATACGCACGGACATGAGCTGCAAAACAACGGCGACGTCGGCGGCTATTCCACCAAGCGCACCGAAGCCGATCCGGCCGACTACAACCAGCGCAACGGCCTCTTCAAGATCCGCCAATACACCGATGTCGGCACCTTCGGCGTCACGGCGGAGCATTTCAGCAAGGATACGGATACCGATTGGCGCAGCAAGCAGAGCCCGACGGGCAATTTCCGCCCCGGCCACTACGATGAGACCGATGGTATCGAACGCGACCGCCTGTCGCTCGACTATAAATACGAAGCCGACAGCGCCGACTCGCCGATCGACAACGCCAATGCGGTCTTCTATTGGCAGAACCTCCTGCGCGAAAACGGCGCCGAGGGCTATCGCTATACCTCGGTCATCGGCGACTATTGGCGCCGCAACGAGGTCGAGGATCGCAGTATCGGCTTCAACGGCAATGCGTCGAAGTCCTTCGACAGCGGCAACCTGCATCACAACGTCACCTTCGGCCTCGACGTCGCCTTTACCAAGACGCATCAATATTCGGCCGGCGGCGATAGCTGCAATCTTCCCCGCTGGGCCGCTACTTGCGCCTTCCTGCACACCAACCAGTCTGATATGCCTGATGTCGATGGCAAGCGTGTCGGCGCCTTCATCGACGACAAGATCGAGATCGGCTCCAGCGGCTTCGCCTTGACGCCCGGGCTGCGCTTCGACTGGTACGATTATTCGCCAAAGAATACTGATGCCTATCGCGACAGCGCCAACTATACCGGCCTGCCGTCCGGCCAGTCCGACACGCGCTTTTCGCCGAAGCTGCGTGCCTCCTATGAGCCGCAGCAGAATGTCGAGTTCTATGCACAATGGGCGATGGGCTTCCGCGCACCTAATGTCAGCGAACTTTATCTGAACTACGGCGTGCCCGGCGGCTATGTCAGCTATGGCAATCCCGACCTGAAGCCGGAAACCAGCAACGGCGTGGAAATCGGCGCGAACCTCGGCGACGACGATTTCGGCGGTCATATCGGCGCCTTCTACAACAAATACAAAAACTTCATCGACAGCGAGAATTCCGTTGATCCGACAGGTACTTATCCGCTCGGAATCACGGAATACTTCAATCGCGCCAACGTCCGCATCTTCGGCCTCGAGGTTAATGCCCACAAGACGTTCGACAACGGCATCCACGTCAAGGGCGCGCTCGCTTATGCCAACGGCAAGGACTCCGACACCGGCGAATGGCTCGACTCCGTCGCCCCGGCAAAGGCTGCCTTCACGGTCGGCTATGCCACTGAAATCTGGGGTACGGATCTGACCTTCATCACCGCGACGAGCGAGCCGAAGAAGGATGGCGACAGCTTCCGCACGCCGGGCTACGGCATCTTCGATCTGACGGCATGGTGGGAGCCGGAGCAGGTGAAAGGCTTGTCGCTGCGGGCAGGGGTCTACAACATCTTCAACAAGACCTATTACGACGCACTCAACGTTGCCTCGACCAGTCTGACCCAGCCGCACGAATTCTATTCAGAGCCGGGCCGGACCTTCAAACTGACGCTGACGCAGAAATTCTGAGCAATCTTATTGCATGCAGCAAACTGGGCGGTGCTTCGGCATCGCCCTTTTTTCTTTGTGGTCCTATCGCGCCAAGAGCGAGGTAAGCCCGCATTTCCCGAAACATTGTCTCCTTCAGCGTTCAATGCTATCAACGCGGTGCAACCTAATGAGAAAGGAGGGCCGAAGATGATCACGTTTGTCTGGCGCAATCGCCAGTTCGGCCCGAACCAAGCCCTGCAAATGCGTTTGCAGGGCTGATCAGAGGCTGTCACTCACTCACCGTCTTTCTGGTCTGCCCCTGTGGGTAATGCAGCGCCGAACCTTTGTGTTCGCGCGGCTGCATCATGACAATTTACCGAGCAACGGCCGGATATACGGCCGGTAACATCCGCATCGTGTGGCGATAAGGCGCTTTCGATCGATGCCGGTGTTTGCTTGAGTCAGACCGGAAGAAGACCATGACTCTGATCAATCTCCGCAATTTCGGCATCACCCTGGGTGTGCCGCTTATTTCCAATCTCAATTTCACCGTTGCCGCAGGCGATCGCATCGGCATCGTTGCCGCAAATGGTCGTGGGAAATCCACTCTTCTAAATTGCATCGCCGGCAGGCTGGAACCGACAATGGGAGACATTACCCGCTCGCGCGGGCTGCGGGTCGGCTACGTCGAACAGGATGTGCCCGCCGATCTGGCGGATGTATCCTTTTACGATGCGGTTCTGCGCGCTCTGCCGGCGGAACAGGCCGAAAGTGAGGGGTGGCGGGTGGACGTCACGCTGGATTCGCTCGACGTGCCGCAGGCGCTGCGGGAGAGGGCGCTTGCTGAGCTCAGCGGCGGCTGGCAGCGACTTGCCATGCTTGCGCGTGTCTGGGTGACAGAGCCCGACATGCTGTTGCTGGACGAGCCGACCAACCATCTCGATCTCGCCAAGATTGCGCTGCTCGAAGATTGGTTGAACGCTCTGCCGCGCGATGTGCCGGTTCTGATATCCAGCCATGATCGCGCCTTTCTCGATGCCGTCACCAACCGCACACTGTTCCTGCGGCAGGAGCAATCGCAAAGCTATTCCCTGCCGTACAGCCGGGCGCGGGCGGCGCTGGACGAGGCGGATGCTTCGGATGAGCGGCGCTACCAGAAGGATATGAAGACGGCGCAGCAACTGCGCAAACAGGCCGCCAAGCTCAACAATCTCGGCATCAATTCCGGCAGCGACTTGTTGACGGTCAAGACGAAGCAGCTCAAGGCTCGAGCCGAGAAGCTGGAGGATACGGCCCGGCCGAGCTACCAGGAGCGTTCATCGGGCGCGATCAAGCTCGCCGTTCGCGGCATTCAGGCCAAGATATTGGTGACGCTGGAGGACGCTTCCGTCGAGACGCCGGATGGCGCGCTGCTGTTCAAGACCGGCAAGCGCTGGATCTGCCAGGGCGACCGCATCGTGCTGCTCGGCCAGAACGGTGCAGGCAAGACCCGGCTGGTCGAGATGATCCGCAACGCCATTGTCGATCAGGCGAACGTGGCGGCGATCAGGGCGACACCGTCGCTGGCGCTCGGCTATAGCGACCAGGCGCTCTCCCATCTCGGCCATGACGATACCCCTCGCGGC
The DNA here is from genome assembly GCF_030272705.1 of Rhizobium mayense. Classification (GTDB taxonomy): domain Bacteria; phylum Pseudomonadota; class Alphaproteobacteria; order Rhizobiales; family Rhizobiaceae; genus Rhizobium; species Rhizobium mayense. Next base: position 36,530 of record NZ_JARFYM010000001.1, read on the forward strand.
GTCATCACGCGGCTGTTCGAACTCGGCGAACAACGGGCGCGCACGCTGCTTGCTGGCGCCGGCATGGGCATCGATATGCAGGGCCGCGCTATCGGCAAGCTTTCGGGAGGCCAGAAGGCGCGATTGTCCATGCTGGTGCTGCGATTGACCAACCCCAACTTCTACCTGCTGGACGAGCCGACCAATCATCTGGATATCGATGGGCAGGAGGCGCTGGAAGGGGAGCTCCTGGCGCGGGAGGCAAGTTGTTTGCTTGTATCCCACGACCGCAGCTTCGTCCGCGCCATCGGCAATCGCTTCTGGCTGATCGGGAAGAAGCGGCTGATCGAAGTGGACGGGCCGGAGGCGTTTTTTGCGGCGGCTGGGCGGCACAGTTAAAAGGCGAGGGCAGAGGCGAACGTCGTTTCTGCCCGTCCCCCGAGATTGCGGCTTGCGCATCACCGCATCTCACGCTAACAATTCGCTCCATGAACATGTCCTTGAACAACATTGCTGTTTGGTGGTGGGCACGCTGAGGCGGCCTCGACCAATCGTGTTCAAAGACGACGAGTGAGCCGCCCGAGATTTCGAGGCGGCTTTTTTGTTATAAAGGCCGCCTGTCATCCGGGCCCGACAACGGAGTGAGGAACAATGGTAACGATCCTTCGGGATGATGGTGCGGAAATCTACGAGACGAGGGGCGGGATCACCGTGACCCGACAACGCAGGCCGACGCCTTATGCGGATGCGGTTTCGTCCTATATCGACAAGCTCGACGAGCGCCGCGGCGCGGTGTTTTCGTCGAACTACGAATATCCCGGCCGCTATACCCGCTGGGATACCGCCATCGTCGATCCGCCGCTTGGTCTGTCCTGCTTCGGGCGTAATGTCTGGATCGAAGCCTATAACGAGCGCGGAGAGGTTATTCTCGGCTTCATCACCGAAAAACTGAAGACAGTGTCGGATTTGGCGCTTGCCGCATCGACAGCCCGCCGGCTCGACCTGACGGTGAAGACGCCGGATCGGGTCTTTACCGAAGAAGAGCGATCGAAGACGCCGACCGTGTTCACCGTTTTGCGCGCCGTGACCGATCTCTTCTATTCGCAGGCCGATGCCAGCATCGGCTTCTATGGTGCCTTCGGCTACGATCTCGCCTTTCAGTTCGACGCCATCAATCTCAAGCTCGAGCGTCCCGCTGATCAGCGCGACATGGTGCTTTATCTGCCGGATGAAATCCTGGTGGTCGACAACTACTCCGCCAAGGCCTGGATCGATCGTTACGATTTCGCCAAGGGCGGCGTCTCGACCGAAGGCAAGTCCGGCGATATCGCCGCCGAACCCTTCCGCCACACCGATGCCATTCCGCCAAAAAGCGATCATCGCCCCGGCGAATATGCCGAACTGGTGGTCAAGGCCAAAGAGAGTTTCCGCAAGGGCGACCTCTTCGAAGTCGTGCCCGGGCAAAAATTCATGGAGCGCTGCGAGAGCAGGCCGTCCGATATTTCCAAGCGGCTGAAGGCGATCAATCCGTCGCCCTATTCCTTCTTCATCAATCTCGGCAACCAGGAATATCTGGTCGGCGCTTCGCCGGAGATGTTCGTCCGCGTTTCCGGCCGCCGCATCGAAACCTGCCCGATTTCGGGAACGATCAAGCGCGGTGACGATCCGATCGCCGACAGCGAGCAGATCCTGAAATTGCTGAATTCCAAGAAGGACGAGTCGGAGCTGACTATGTGTTCCGATGTCGACCGTAACGACAAGAGCCGCGTCTGCGAGCCGGGCTCGGTGAAGGTCATCGGCCGCCGGCAAATCGAAATGTATTCGCGGTTGATCCATACAGTCGACCATATCGAGGGCCGCCTGCGCGACGACATGGACGCCTTTGACGGCTTCCTGAGCCATGCATGGGCCGTCACCGTCACCGGCGCGCCGAAGCTATGGGCGATGCGCTTCATCGAGAGCAACGAGAAGAGCCCGCGCGCCTGGTATGGCGGGGCGATCGGCATGGTCGGCTTCAACGGCGACATGAACACCGGACTGACGCTACGCACCGTGCGTATCAAGGACGGCATTGCCGAGGTGCGGGCCGGTGCTACATTGTTGAACGACTCGGTCCCAGAGGATGAAGAAGCCGAAACCGAACTGAAGGCCTCCGCCATGTTGTCCGCTATCCGTGATGCCAAGGCTGCGAATTCCGGCAAGCAGCAGCGTGATGTTGCCTCCGTCGGCAAGGGCGTAAAAATCCTGCTGGTCGACCATGAAGACAGCTTCGTGCATACGCTGGCGAATTATTTCCGCCAGACGGGTGCGACGGTCTCGACCGTGCGCACGCCCGTACCGGAAGAGGTTTTCGATAGGCTAGACCCGGATCTGGTGGTGCTTTCGCCCGGACCTGGCAATCCCAAGGATTTCGACTGCAAGGCGACGATCAAGAAGGCGAGGGCTCGCGACCTCCCGATCTTCGGCGTCTGCCTCGGTCTGCAGGCGTTGGCCGAAGCCTATGGCGGCGAGCTTCGTCACCTGGCGCTGCCGATGCACGGCAAGCCCTCGCGCATCCGCGTGCTGGAGCCCGGCTTGGTCTTCTCCGGCCTCGGCCGCGAAGTCACGGTCGGCCGCTATCACTCGATCTTCGCCGATCCCTCGACCCTGCCGCGCGATTTCATGATCACGGCGGAAAGCGAGGACGGCACGATCATGGGGATCGAGCACGTCAAGGAACCTATCGCAGCCGTTCAGTTCCACCCGGAATCGATCATGACGCTTGGCGGCGACGCTGGCATGCGGATGATCGAGAATGTCGTGGCGCATCTGGCGCGCAAGGTGAAAACCAAGGCTGCGTGACAGCGCCGCTTCGCTGATGGATATCCATGGAACGCTGGGTCGCCAAATTGGCGGGATCTAGCGTTCCTTGCCGTCCGTCTGCCAGCCTTCCTGGAAAATCAGTTCGTCGAGCGGCAGGCGGTCCCGCCATCCCTTCACCGCAAGTTCGGGCATGTCATAGAGTTCGTCAACATAACCGACGCATAGCCATGCGACGATTTTGACGTGCTCCGGTATGTTCAGGATCGCCTTGATGGCATCCTCGTGAAAAATGCTCACCCAGCCGACGCCGACACCCTCTGCGCGGGCTGCGAGCCAGAGATTTTGAACGGCGCAGACCGTCGAATAGACGTCCGTCGCGGGATTGTGCGTCCGCCCAAGCACGACAGGCCCGCCGCGCTGCGTATCGCAGGTAATGCAGATGCTGAGCGGCGCCTTGCGGATGCCTTCGAGCTTTAGCCGCTGATATTGCGCGCGTCGTCCTCCGTCGAACATCAGGGCGGCTTCTTCGTTCGCCTGGTTGAACGCCTGCCATACCCGGTCCCGCGTCTCGGCCTGCCTGACGAGGATAAAGTTCCATGGCTGCATGAAGCCCACGGACGGCGCGTGATGGGCAGCCTCAAGCAGCCGCCTGACAAGATCTTCGGGGAGTGGATCGGAGCGGAACTGATCGCGCACGTCGCGGCGCGTTTCGATGGCACGGTAGACCGCGGCGCGCTCCGTTTCCGAAAACGCACATGCCGCTATCAGATGGTCCGGCTCATTGGGCGATATGTCGGCGACCGAAGGGGCGTTGTGCGAATGAGCGGGATCATCAAGTGAGGGCATGTTCCACCATGGATTTAGAGGGAGCGGCGACGTTTCATTGGCGGCATGCCGTTCGCTGGCCGTTGCGGGTTGATGTATAGCTTAGTGCGCGGTTGCGCGGGAAGGTGCCGTTATGATTTTCACAGGCAAACATGGGATTCGTCCGCAACCGTCATCGAATATCTATCCAGGCCAATGTCGATCTTTGCGCGAGGCTGCACCGGCAGTCTCTCTGCTTTGTTTAACGGCTATATTTCGGATAAATTGTGATGCGCGAGATCCAGGTCGTCCTTTGACAAACGGCGCGTTCTGCATCATATGAGCCCCAATGAGCCGCCTGCGCGATTTTCGCGTGGGCGGTTTTGCATTTGAACGGCGCAGTTTTTGCAATTCACTCGCATAAGCGTGGCCGCATCCGCATTGGAGAAACGCATGAACGGACAGGGCAATCCGACTATAAGGCGACTGGCCCTTTGGGGCATTCCGATATCGCTCGGCGTCATGGGGCTGAAGATGCTCGCCTGGTGGGTGACAGGCTCGGTCGCGCTGTTGTCGGACGGTCTCGAATCCCTCGTCAATGTCGTGGCCGCCTTCATCGCCTTCTTCGCCATCCGCTATGCGCAGAAGCCGGCGGATCACGATCATCCCTTCGGCCACCATAAGGCTGAATATCTCTCGGCTGTCACCGAAGGTGCGATGATCATCGTTGCGGCGCTGATGATCGTGCAGGAAGCGGTAGGACACCTGAGCAATCCGCAGCCGATGCAGGCGCCCGTTCTCGGTCTCGCCATCAACTTTGCTGCCGGCATCCTCAATGCCCTATGGGCGCTGACGCTGATCCGCGCTGGGCGCGAACACCGCTCGCCGGCGCTGACGGCGGATGGGCAGCACATCATGTCCGATGTCTATACCTCGGTCGGCGTGCTCATCGGCCTGTTGCTGGCGATCGGCACCGGCTTTCCGATCTTCGACCCGGTACTTGCCATTCTCGTCGCCATCAACATCCTCTATCAAGGCTGGAAGGTGACCTCCAATTCCATCGACGGGCTGATGGACAAAGCCGTCCTGCCGGAAGAGGAAGTGGTGATCAAGCAGGCGATCGCGACGCATGCGGAGGGTTCGCTCGGCGTGCACGATCTGAAGACGCGCCGGGCGGGCGCCGTCACCTTCGTCGATTTCCATCTCGTCGTGCCCGCGGCGATGGCGGTTCGCGAGGCGCATCGCATCTGCGATCGCCTTGAAGACGCCATACGGGCGATCCATGCCGGCGCGGAAATAACCATTCACGTGGAGCCCGAGGGCGAGAAGGCCCATGGCATCCGCGTCAAGGTGATCAAGGAGAATTAAGATGCCTAAAACCGATGTTTCCGGCCTGTCGATGCTCGGCAGCCAGACAGAAACGGCGGCGAACCCCGAGGCCGCCATTCTGGAAAAAGTGCCGTCCGGCCATGCCGGCACGGATTATGTCGTGCGCTTCACGGCGCCGGAGTTCACCTCGCTTTGCCCGATGACCGGGCAGCCGGACTTTGCCCACATCGTGATCGATTATGTTCCGAACGAATGGCTGGTGGAATCGAAGTCGCTGAAACTCTTCCTGCATTCCTTCCGCAACCACGGCGCCTTCCATGAGGATTGCTCAATCTACATCGCCAAGCGGTTGGTCGAACTGCTGGAGCCGAAATGGCTCAGGATCGGCGCCTACTGGTATCCCCGTGGCGGCATCCCGATCGATGTCTTTTGGCAGACGGGCAAGCCGCCCGAGGGCGTTTGGCTGCCGGATCAGGGCGTACAGCCCTATCGCGGGCGTGGCTAAAATTGAAAAAGCCGCCATCCCACGGGGAGGCGGCTGTTCGCAATCAGATAAGATCCGTATTAGGCGAACGAGCTGTCGTCGCCGCCATTGTCGGACGAATCATCGTAGTCGTCGTCCTGATCGTCCGAGGCATAGTCGACATTGCCCTGATCATTATCGTTCTGATCGTTGTTGTCGTCGTTGCCGAAATAATTGTTGTTGATGATGGTTTCCTGAACAGGCTGTTCGGCAGCGTTGGCCGAACCGCCGAAGAGGCCGCCAAGGCCACCGCCGCCGGTGCCGCCGAGATGGGGACTGAACAGACTAGAGAGCGATTCTGCCAGCATTACGCCGCCGGCAACGCCGGCTGCCGTGCCGAGGGCGCCCCGCAGAAAGCTGCCGCCCGCCGAGGGAGCCGCGGCCTGCTGGCTCCAGGGGCCCGTCGGCTGTTGCTGGCCGCCCCACGGGCCTTGCTGCGGCGGGGCGTTGCGGGCGTAATCGTCATAGAGACGGCCCTGCTGCTGCGGGTTGCCAGCTTGAGGTGCCGGGCCACGCTGCGGCTGTTGCTGGCCGCCGAAGAGCGAGCCGAGACCGCCGAGGAAGCCGCCGCTCTGGGCTTGCGGCTGATTGCCGGCGCCTTGCTGTTCCAATTCGCGCACGCGGGCTTCGAGCTGCTGGATGCGGTCGGCCGCAGCCTTCATGCCTTGTTCCTGTATGAGCACGGCTTGGGCGAGGAAATAGGGCGCGTAGGGCTGCTCGCGAACCGACTGGGTGATGAAGGCTTCGGCATCGGTATCGCGCTGGGTGCTGCCCGTAGCGCGGACGCGATCGAAGAGGGACGCAAGCATTTGACGTTCTTCAGGCGACATGATGGCCTCCTTGGCTATCTGTTGCTGCAAATTCCGGGCGCGATTCGCACCGCGCCTAACTGAGGTAAGACGGAATTTCGGCTTTTCAAAGCCTCCTCCTCTTACATTTCGGTAATCCGCAACCATAACGCCATGCAATGCCGAGCTATTGGCGCCTTGCCTTTTTCCGGCATTGTTTTACGCATTGAGTCGCACTATGTGCGGTAAGACACATCTGCTGGAGACTTGCGAATGAACGACGAAGACGAACAGGAAGAGAAGACGAAAGAGCTGCCCTTGGGCAAGGACGCGGAGGCGAATCTTTTCAAATCGCGTTCGATCTTCATCTATGGCGGCATTACGCAGGAACTGGCGCAGAAGGTCTGCTCGCAGCTCGTGGCACTCGCGGCGGCCAGCGATGAAGACATTCGCATCTATGTGAATTCGCCCGGTGGCCACGTCGAATCCGGCGATTCCATTCACGACATGATCAAGTTCATCAAGCCGAAGGTCTGGATGATCGGCTCCGGCTGGGTCGCGTCCGCGGGCGCGTTGATCTATGTCGCCGCTCCGAAAGAGCGCCGCATCTGCTTGCCCAACACCCGCTTCCTGCTGCACCAACCGTCCGGCGGCACGCGCGGCATGGCCTCCGACATCGAAATTCAGGCGCGCGAGATCATCAAGATGAACGAGCGCCTGAACAAGATTTTCTCGGAAGCCACCGGCCAGCCGGTCGAGCGCATCGCCAAGGATACCGACCGCGACTACTGGCTGTCGGCCGAGGAAGCCAAGGCCTACGGCCTAGTCTCGCGGATCGTAAGGTCGCAGGCCGAAATCTGATTTAGCGGCGTTTAATAAGTCGAAGCGCCCTCGTTTGCCGGAAAGGCGGGCGAGGGCGCTTTTGCATTTTGGTAGCTTGCTGCTGCAGGGCGACTTCTTAATCCTCGTCGCGGGGTGTCAGAGGCGCGCCGGGGACATACAGCGAAATCGGCCTGATTTCGTAGACTGCCGTCGGATTGGCGCGACGGAGGTCGCGCGCTGCCGCAACCGCTCCTTCGAGCGTTGGAAAATCCACGACATAGAAGCCCAGCAACTGCTCCTTGGTTTCAGCAAAGGGGCCGTCGATGATCATGCCGTCACCCTTTCCTCGCAGCGTCACGGCGCGTTGCGTGGAGCCGAGCCGAGCGGCTGGTCCCAAAGACTTCTCCCGAACAAGGCGGTCATTGATCTCAAGAAGCTCAGTCATCAATGCCGCATCCTCTTCTTTCGTCCAGGATTCGACCACTTCCTCTTCGTGATAGGCCAGGATGGCGTAATACATAGAACGTTCCTTCCTTATATATCTATCAGTTTTAGCCGGCCGAGCTTCATTCGGCATACCCAGGAGCCCAGGCCTATGGGCTGAAATTCAGAAAACTATTGGACGCACATGACACATGTTTGTTGGCTTTTGTGCAACCCCGTCCAATCCTTTCCACAATCAATCAGAGTACGGCTCGGTTCTTTCGTGAAACTGCACTTGCACGACCGCCGCTTGTGATGCTCCATGCGCGTTCCGCCGCTCCCACGAGTTTCCAGCCGCCGTCATGCTCAAAGATTTTTCCGTTCAAAGCCTGTTTATGGGCTGCCTCACCGCCTTTGTCGGCTTTGCCAGTTCCTTTGCCGTCGTGCTGCACGGTCTGCAGGCGGTCGGTGCGACGGATGCGCAGGCCGCATCCGCGCTGACGGTCCTGTCGGTTTCGATGGGGCTTTGCGCCATCGTGCTCAGCACCGCGACGAAGCTGCCCGTCAGTATCGCCTGGTCGACGCCGGGGGCGGCATTGCTTGCCAGTGCGGGCGCCGTCGAGGGTGGATTTCCGGTGGCGGTCGGCGCGTTTCTCGTCTGTGCGGCGCTGATTGTGATTGCCGGCCTGTTCCGGCCGCTTGGACGCGCGGTTGCAGCGATCCCGGCGCCACTTGCCAATGCGATGCTCGCCGGCGTGTTGCTTGGACTTTGTTTCGCGCCGGTCAAGGCGATCGGCTTCAATCCGTTACTTGGCCTGCCCATCGTCATCGCCTGGATCGTGGTCGGAGCGTTCAAACGGCTCTGGGCCGTGCCGGCCGCGCTTGCCGCCTTTGTGCTGGTGCTGGCGCTCGGCGTGAAGGTGCCCGATGGAGCGCTGGCGTCGCTCGGGCATTCGCTGCTGCCGAGGGTCGAACTGGTCAACCCGGTCTTCACCGTTGCCGGCCTCGTCTCCATCGCGCTGCCGCTATTCATCGTCACCATGGCGTCGCAGAATATTCCGGGCATCGCGGTGCTGAAGGTGCATGACTACGATCCGAGACCAGGCCCGCTCTTTGCCGTCACGGGGCTGTTTTCATTGATGAGTGCGCCGTTCGGCGGCCACGCGGTCAACCTTGCTGCGATCACCGCCGCCATGTGCGCGGGGCAGGATGCACATTCCGATCCGAAGCGGCGCTATTGGGCGGCAATCATTGCCGGTGTCGTTTACGTCATCCTTGGGCTGCTCGCCGGAGCAGTCACCGCTTTCGTCGCCCTGGCGCCGCCGATCCTGATCGAAGCCGTCGCCGGACTTGCGCTGGTCGGCGCACTCTCCAACTCGGCCTTGAACGCTTTTCAAAAGGCAGAATCGCGCGAGGCAGCCGCGATCACCTTCCTCGTCACGGCATCGGGCGTTTCCTTCGCCGGTATTTCCGGCGCATTCTGGGGCCTTATTGCCGGCGGGTTGATGATGGCGTTGTCATATGGGGTGCAACGGCTGAAGGCATGAGCAAGGGGTTGCTTCTTCTCTGTCGCGCGGCTATAAGCGCCACTATGAAGGCGACTGGCGCAAAGATTTCCGAACAGATTGCACGTGGGCGCGTTGCCCTGCGTGACAATACGCGCGCCCTTACTTCGCTTCTTCTTCTCGGCCTTACGCGCGGTTGCCGGGTCCTTTGAGGAGCGCTCGGCGGCCGTAGAGCCCGCCCGGCCATCGCTCCTCGCGACATATCCCCAAAATCGACAGGATACCCCTAGCGGGTCCGTATTTGTCATCGCCAAGCCGCGCACGATCGGTTAAGACGCGGGACAAATGACGGGAAAGGAAGAGACGAAACATGGACGCGAACAGCCATTCCCCCAAAGGCATGCCCGAAGCTTCGGTGAAATACCGGGCTTACCCACAGATCAACATCCCCGACCGAACCTGGCCTTCGAAGACCATCACCAAGGCGCCGATCTGGTGCTCCGTCGACTTGCGTGACGGCAATCAGGCTCTGGTCGATCCGATGGGCCACGACCGCAAGGAGCGTATGTTCCAACTGTTGCTGGACATGGGTTTCAAGGAAATCGAGATCGGCTTCCCCTCCGCGTCGCAGACCGATTTCGATTTTGCCCGGTGGTGTATCGAGCATGGCAATGTGCCGGCCGATGTGTCGCTGCAGGTGCTGGTACAGTGCCGGCCGGAGCTGATCACCCGCACCTTCGAGGCACTCGATGGCGCCAACAAGCCGATCGTGCATTTCTACAATTCCACCAGTGAATTGCAGCGCCGCGTGGTGTTCGCCAAGGATGTGCAGGGCATCAAGGAGATCGCCGTCGACGCGGCCAAGATGATCACCGACATGGCGGCCAAGGCGGGCGGCGGCTATCGCTTCGAATATTCGCCGGAGAGCTTTACCGGCACCGAGCTGGACGTGGCGCTGGAAATCTGCAACGCCGTTATCGAAGTGGTGAAGCCGACGCCGGACAACAAGTTGATCATCAACCTGCCGTCGACAGTCGAAATGGCGACGCCGAACATTTATGCCGACCAGATCGAATGGATGTGCCGGAACCTCGACAACAGGGAAAACCTGATCATCTCATTGCATCCGCACAATGACCGTGGCACCGGTATCGCCGCTGCCGAACTGGCCCTGATGGCCGGCGCCGACCGCGTCGAAGGCACGTTGTTCGGCAACGGCGAGCGCACCGGCAATGTCGATGTCGTCACCATGGCGCTGAACATGTTCACCCAAGGCATCGATCCCGAGCTCGATTGCTCGAACATCGAGCGGATGAAGGAAGTCTTCGAATATTCCAACCAGATGGCGATCGGCGAACGCCATCCTTACGTCGGCGAACTGGTCTACACAGCCTTCTCCGGCTCGCATCAAGATGCGATCAACAAGGGCATGAAAGCGGCGAAGGTCGCCAATCATCCGGTCTGGGAAGTGCCGTATCTGCCGATCGATCCGCAGGATGTCGGCCGCACCTACGAGGCGATCATCCGCATCAACTCGCAGTCGGGCAAGGGCGGGATCGCCTATATCATGCAGCAGGATTACGGGCTCAACCTGCCGCGCAATCTCCAGGTGGAGTATCGCGAGGAGATCCAGCGCATCACCGATGAAGAAGGCAAGGAACTGCCGTCGCGGCGGATCTACGAGCATTTCATCGAGCGTTACGTGACCCAGACCGGCGCTCGCATCCGCTTTGTCGACCACCACACCTTTGCCGATCCCCAGTATAAGGGGCAACGGGTCGTGGCCGCAGAGATCACCGATAATGGCGAGGTGAAGCGTATCGAAGGGCGTGGCAACGGCCCGATCGACGGCTTCATCAATGCGCTCTCGATCTATCTCGGCATTCCGATGTCGGTCGAAGATTATTCCGAGCATTCGCTGCAGCATGGCTCCAACGCCTCGGCAATCTCCTATGTCGAGACCTCCTATCCCGGCGGCAAGCTTTTCGGTGCCGGGATCAACACCAACATCGTTGCCGCCTCTCTCGAAGCGATCGTCTCGGCGGCGAACCGCGTGCTCGATATCCAGGCGAAGAAGGGCTGAATTTCAGCCGTTACGGTCCCGCGAAGACAAAATCCCTTCGATGCGATCGAGGGGATTTTTCGTTTTTGGAGCGGTTCAACTTTCCGCGGAAACGCTGAATCGCTGCGTAGTATGTAGTAGTGCCCCAATGGCGGCCGTCGGCCCAACGCAGACCTAATGTTTTAGCATTAAGCGAGCTCCGCGCGGAACTCACCGCACCTTTCTTTATAGCTCTGGGCGGAGAAAAAATCGCTGCCCACAACGAACGTATCAGCCCCCGCATCTGCAATTGCGCGAATGTTTGAAACCTTGACACCGCCATCAACCTGGATGCGGACATCGAGGCCTCGGTTATCGATTAGCCGCTTCGCTCTCTCGATCTTTGGCAAAGCGGCGGGGATGAGCGACTGCCCTCCGAAGCCAGGGTTTATCGTCATGACAAGCAGCATGTCGATGTCATCCAACACGAATTCGATGGCGTCCAGTGGCGTGGCAATGTTGACCGCCAGACCAACTTCGCATCCCGACGCCCGTATCTTAGTAAGTGCCCTTTGGACATGGTGCGTTGCCTCGAAATGGATAGTAATGCTGTTCGCGCCAGCTGCTACACAGTCTCCAACCAGACGATCTACGTCGGTTGTCATCAGATGCACATCCACGAACCCTGAGAAACCATCGTCTCTCAGAGATTTCAGCACGGGCGCGCCGAACGTCAGATTGGGTACAAAGGCGTTGTCCATGACATCGAAGTGAATGAAATCGCCTCCCGCGTCTATGGCGGCGTGGCATTCTTCAGAAAGTCTGGCTAGGTTACAGGCGAGTATCGAGGGAGCGATACGGGCAGGGATTTTCATAAGGCATTCCATGGCTTAGAAATTGGGCGGTGTGGTTACCATAGGGGCTCCGTGAAAAACTGCAACGACGGGTACTGGTGCAAAGTTGCCATGAATATCGCCACCTTGCGGCGGCATCTGCTAGCGTTTCCGCACCTTTTCTTGGGATTGTTCTAATTCACCAGATGCCGGATCGTCGCCGCCGATGAAGCCGCCGGATTGGCGTGCCCATAAAGCGGCATAGATGCCGTTTTGCGCAAGCAACTCGACGTGCGTGCCGTCCTCGACGATCCGTCCTTCGTCAAGAACGACGATGCGATCCATGTGTGCGATGGTCGACAGGCGATGGGCGATCGCGATGACCGTTTTGCCCTCCATGACACCATAGAGCGTATCCTGGATAGCGGCCTCGACCTCCGAGTCGAGCGCCGACGTAGCCTCGTCAAGCACGAGGATCGGTGCATCCTTCAGGATAGCGCGGGCAAGCGCGATGCGTTGCCTTTGTCCGCCTGATAGCTGGACCCCACGTTCGCCGACATGGGCGTCGTAGCCGATGCGACCTTCGTGATCCCGGAGAGTGGCGATAAATCCGCTTGCGGCCGCCTTGTCCGCCGCCGCCGCGATCGCGCCTTCGGAAAGGCGTGAGTTGCCATGGGAGATGTTGTCGCGAACCGAGCGATGGAGCAGGGCGGCATCCTGGGTTACCATGCCGATCTGCCGTCGCAGGCTCTCCTGGGCGATCCTGCGGATATCCTGTCCGTCGATTTCGATGGAGCCCGCTTCCGGATCGAAGAATCGCAGCAGCAGATTGACAAGCGTCGACTTGCCGGTGCCGGAACGGCCGACAAGGCCAACTTTTTCGCCCGCTGCAATCTGCAGCGAAACGCCGCCCAAACCGCCGTTACCCTTGCCGTAATGATGCACCACGGACTTGAAGGTGATGGCGCCGCTACTGACGACGAGCTGGCGGGCGTCAGGTTCGTCCGTAAGGGCGAGTGACTGTGCCACGGTCAGCAGCGATTGCCGCAGCGCACCGAGATGGCCGAACAGCGACGATACGGCGTCGAGCATCCATTCGGCCATGCCGGTGATGCGGAAGCTCAGGGCGAGCGAGGCGGCGATCAGACCGAGCGGCGCGCCGCCGGCTTGCCAGAGTATCACGGCATAGCCGACCAGGCCTACGATCAGAAAACTGCCCAGGAACAGCATGCTGGAATTGACCATGACTTCGAGCTTCTGCACGCGTACGAATGTCCTGCGGGCAGCCGCGAAGCGCTCCCGCCCTTCGCGGTCTTCTTCTGCCGCATTGGCAAAGAGCTTGATGATGTCGATATTGGCATAGGTGTCGACCAGCATGCCCGTCAGCGAGGCATAGGCGCCCTGAAATTCTTCGGATGCCCGGCGAAGCCGAGGGATGACAAACGCCATCAGACCCAGATAGCAGCAGACCCAGACGAGCAGCGGCCAGATGAGACGCAGATCAATCGATGCCATGAGCCAGAGTGAACCGGCGACATAGATGGTGACGAAGGATAGAGTGTGCAGCACTGCATAGGCCGCCCCGGTCGCGGAATTGCCGATGTCGCGCACCTGGCTGGCGATACGCCCGGAGAAGTCCTGGCGGAACCAGCCCACGGATTGCCGCAGGACATGGCGATGGGCCCGCCAGCGGAACAGTGTCTCGGCGTTCGGTCGAAACGCGATGTCGTCGAGGCTTTCCCTGAGATAGCCGGCAAGCGGCCGCCCTATCAGCACAAGGGCTGCTGCGGCCAGCAATTCGGCGCCGTGAGATGCCCAAAGTTGGTCTGGCCGCGTGGCTGCTAGAATGTCGACGAGCTGGCTCGTGTAGCCGATGAGCCAGATTTCGATAGCAGCGCCGACGACGGTCAGTGCAAGGCTCATTGCCATGACGAAGCGGAACGGATGCAGGTTGCTTTTGAGATACCGCCAAGTATCCGGCGGCGGGCTCAGATCGTCATAATGTTGGAATGGATCGACGAGCTTTTCAAAGCGACGAAACATGAGTGCCCTCCAGGGGCGAGAGATATCAATTTGATGGATGGGCCGATAAAGCAGCCCGTCACGGCACTGCTTTTCAGCGGTGGTTTCCTGTGCCGTGAGCTCTCATCAAACGCTCTCCTCTAAAGTCGCTTGGCCGGTTCTATAGCGTATGATGGCACTAATGTCATCAGAAATGGCCGACAATCTTTAAAGACGAAGGCGGTGTGCGTGATGGTCAGCCTCGGTCATGCGATCTGTTTTGGGGCAGGGGCAAAAGTTGGGAAGCCAATCCCTCAGTACTGACCATTAAGCTGAATTCCAAAGTGGCTGATCGGCATGATATTCTGAAAAATCATCGCCAAAAATATGGGGGGAATCATGCCACGCCTTGCCAATCTGTATTTCAAGACAGCAATCATCTTTCTGATCATCGGAATTGGAATAGGCCTGAAAATGGCAATCACCGAGGATCACAGTGTCATCGGCGCCCATGCGCATGCCAATCTTCTCGGCTGGGTAACTATGGCGCTCTTTGGCGGTTACCATGCGCTGAACCCGCAAAAGGCGCAAAGGCGGCTGGCGATGATTCAATATTACATCTACACGGCCGGCGTCGCAGTTTTGGTGCCGGCATTATATCTCATGCTTCTCGGCAATATGGCAATGGAGCCGATCGTTGCAGCAGCGTCGATCGTGATCTTCATCGGCGTTCTGTTGTTTGCCTTTATCATCTTTTCAAGTGAGCAAGCCGCGACGACGGTTTCGCCGGCGCCCTCTCGCTGATCCAGCGACAAGGGACGACGGGGCATCAGCAACCGCCGTCCTTGTGGTCACGATTTCTGCTGGGAAAGCTCCTCGCGCCGCTTCAACAGACGTTCGAGTTCCTCTTCCTGTTCGGCGATGCGCTCAGACGCCAGCTCCTCGTCCGCCGCGCCCGAATAAGCGGCGGCTTGCTCGATCAACTCGCGAAGATTTTCTCTTATTGCCGCGATGCGCTGGTCAATCTCCGGGATGGTCAGCAGAATGTCGGACATGGTCGATCTCCAGGGAATGCGTCCCGTCGGAAGATGCCTCAGGGTACGATTTGGAGATAATAGTATCCCCGGCTCAACGGAAGTCGCAAGCAGGGACTTTGACCAGATCCGGCTTTCAGGTGGAATCACCTGAAACGGGACAAGATGCTCTGGATTCAAAAGGCTAGAGCGACCTTTGCATGTTCAAATGAACGAACGGCCAAACTCAAATTTCTGTCGATACCCGATTGGCGATCTCATCCAGCATCGCATCGGAAGAAGGGCCGACGACGGCATAGGCGGTGCCGTTGCGGTGCCAGGATACGACGCTGACGTCGTCCTTGATGGTCTCGTCAAAATTGCCGTCGGCGGCGACGCTTTCATCCTTCATGAAGCAGATGGCGATGACATCGCCGTCGAGGTCCTTGTAGATCAACTGGCCGGTCGGCTTGCTGTCGGCGATGAACATGCGCGCGCCTTGGAAGACCAAACCGTCGGCGGCGAGATCCGGCAGATTGAATTTTACGCCGACAGTGCCTGTCAGCCATTTGTTGATTTCGTCAATCTCGGTCGCCTGCACTTCGACGATATGGTGCGGTTGATGCGAATAGATGCGGTGATAGGCGGCGATGTCGTCCAGCCATGTGCGGTTCGGCGCCGGCGCGACAGTCGGTGAGGCGGGGGCGGCAACCGGTGTGCTTGATGGCTGGATGCCGAAGAGATAGCCTATGCCACCGCCGACAACGAACAGGATAAGAGCGGCGGCAAGTGCCTGGCGGCCGGTCGGGGCAAGCTTAAGGGATGGCGGTGAAAGGCGCGGGGCAGGTTCGCGCGCCTTGGGCGCCTGCGCGCTTTTGATGGAGCGCACCAGCGCCAGTGGCACCGGCTCCTTCAGCACCTCGTCGAAAGCCTTGCGGCCAACATCGGAGCCGTGCTTCAGCTCATTGAAAATCCGGCGGGCTTCCGGATCGGAGGCGATAAGCCGCTCCAGCTCCTCTTTCTCCTCGCGACTTGTCTCGCCGTCCATAAAGGCGGACAAACGAGCTTCAAGCGGCATTTTCTTCATATCCTGCAATGCTTAAAACCTTCGCGGCGAGCGGCTGTGACCTTGAGTGGCAAGGCGAAGGCGAGCGCTGGAAAGCCGCGACGTCACCGTCGACAAGGGGATGCCAAGAATATCGGCCGTCTGCTTGTAACTGTGCCCTTCGACATCGACGAGCAGGAAGACACTGGCAAGTCCTTCGGGCAAAGATGTGACCATTTGGTGCGCTTCGTTTGCTTCGACCGGATTCGTATGCGCGCCCGGTGTTGCCGGTTCGCCTTGTTCGAGCGCGCTGCCCTTGGTGACGGGCCGCAGCCGGTGGCGCCGGGCCTCATCGATCCATTGATGGCGGGCCATAGTGTAGAGCCAGCTTTCCAGCCGGCCGTCATTGTTCCAGAGGTGAAATTTCGCAATGCCGCGCTGGCAGACGCTCTGCACGAGCTCGTCCGCCTCAGCCAGATCGCCGGTCAGCGTTACAGCGAAACGCCGGAGCTTCGGAAGAAGGCCGACCAGATCGCGTCTGATGTCGATGGCTGCTACCGGCGTGGGCATTGTCTTTCCAAGGAGACGTTGGGGGTTGTCGATCTGCAGGCATCTTCCGGCAAAAGATGGCTTTTTTCTCGCAAAAAGCTAACTGCGCCGAAGGATTGTCCTGTGTTGGTATGAACCATTTTGGTGTCGTTTCGCAAGCCTTCAAAAATCGGTGGTGCGCATCGTCTCCACTTCTCACACGATCTTGAGGAATGGGGTGTCGGCGCCTCCTTCAATACCTGATTTGACCATTCAGCGATTGCAGCAGCGAGCGATAGGCCCAGGTGTTTTCGCCGCCGCGGTCGCGGATTTCGACAAGCTGCACGCGCGCCGCCTGGATATCGCCCTGTTCAAGCAGCGCTTGGCCCATATAGGAGCGTGCGAGGATGTAGTTCTCGTCGCGCTGCAGGGCCTCGCGATAATAGGTCATGCCGAGCCGCATGCGTCCGGCCTTGCGGTTGGAATAACCGAGATAGTTGAGAATGCGGGGATCATCCTGGTTCTTGGCGAGCTTCAGGACGGTGATGGCGTTGTCATATTGGCCGGCATAGGCGAACTCGCGCGCCGCCTGGAAAAGCTGATCGTCGTTGAAACCACTTTTCTGCGGTTTCACGCATTCTTTCTTGTCCTTGTCCCAGACCTTGCCGTCCGTGCATTTGGTTGTGGTTTTGGTCTTCGGCGGCGGGGCTGTCTCGTCGCTCTCGGAGCCGGCGGCGAAGGCCGGCAGGCTGGCGCCAAACAGAAATCCGACGGCAAGCGCCGTCACGGCAGAACGCTTCATCGCTGCGTCAAAACCCATGATGTCCTCCAGAAATCACGTGGAGGAATTGTAGCTCCGGATATTCGAAAACGCTACCGAAACGACGGGAAGGCATTCACAAAATGCCACAGATTATAACGCCAGGATATCGACGCTTTGATCCTGTATGTCGTCGCCCCGTGCATTGAGGCTGAAGCGCTCGGCGTTGAGTTCCCAAGCGCCGGGACGCCCCGCGATGGTAAAGAGATTGTAGGCGGCAGGCGGTTTCAGCCCGCCAGGACCCTGCGAGGCCGACGCAATGCCCACGACCGGCACCGGACCGGTCTGCCCCCGCAGCCAATGCAGTGTATTGAGATGAGTATGGCCGTGCAGGACCAGTTCGGCACCGCCAGTCGAGATGACGGCAGCGAAGCGGCGGATACCGATCATGCGCTTATAGAAGCTGGTGGCGCCCCGGATTGGCGGGTGGTGGATCATGACCACGCGGAAGAGGCCGGCCTCGCCAGCGGCACGCAACATATTCACGGTCTCGCGCGCCTGCCTTGCCGAGTAGAAGCCGCTGGCCGCGAAGGGCGGCGTCGCCACCGCCGTGGAGCAGCCGATCAGCGCGACTTTGTCGCGAATGCGCAAATAGGGGAAAATGCGCCGGTCCTCCTCCCACTCCGCCGGCGCATGGTCGCCCTGGACATAGGGATACCAGGCGCGCATGGCCTTTTCGTAGGAGCCGGGCACATAAGCGTCGTGATTGCCGGGTACGACGGAGGTGAAGGCAGGATCGCCGAGCGTCCTCAGCCATTCTGCGGCGGTGCGGATCTCGATGCCGCTGGCGAGATTGACGAGGTCGCCGGTCACGGCAAGATGGTCGGCCTGTTTTGATTTGATATCTTCGAGCAGAAGGTCGAGCGTGCCGCCAAAAAGATGCTTGCGCCGGTTCCGGTGCCAGTTCACAAATCCGGTAATGCGTTTGGAGGCCAATTCTCTGATCGAAAGCCGTGGCAGGGGGCCCAGGTGAACGTCGGAAATATGCGCGAGCTTGAACATGAGATGAGACATAGCTCAAACTATTGTCAAAACAAATACATCGGTTTTTCGATGGCTGATCGCAACGGCGGAGCCGCGGCATGAACGACAGCACTGCTTCCGACGAAAGCCGCGGTTGGCGGGCCAAACTGTTTGGCCGAATGCTACACAGCTATTTTGTGCTCACCCGCAGCATGACCATGGGTGTGCGCGCGGCCTGTTTCGACAGTCAGGGGCGGATTTTCCTGGTGCGGCATTCCTATATCGCCGGCTGGCATATGCCGGGTGGCGGCGTCGAGCGCCATGAGACGGTGGAGCAGGCACTTACGAAGGAATTGCGGGAGGAGGGCAATCTGGTGATATCGGGCCGGCCGCAGCTCTTCCATGTTTATTTCAACAATCGGATCAGCAAGCGCGATCACGTCGTCTTCTACCGTGTTGCGGTCGAGCAGACTGCACCGCGCCGACCAGATATCGAGATCGTCGAAAGTGGTTTCTTTCCGACCGATGCCTTGCCGCCCGGAACGACCCACGCGACCTATCGGCGGCTGAAGGAGTTGGAGGGCGACGCGCCGCCCTCGAATTACTGGTAGAGCTTGTCGCCTCAAGCTGCCTTTGCCAGTCGCTGCCGCGCATGCGGTCGATCGAAATCGAGGTCGGGACCGACGGGGACGATGCCGGTGGGGTTGATCGTCTTATGGCTGCGATAATAGTGGGCCTTGACATGCGTGAGGTTGGTCGTCTCGGCGATGCCCGAGACTTGATAAAGATCCCGCAGATATCCGGCTAGGTTGCGATAATCCTCGATGCGACGGATGTTGCATTTGAAATGGCCGACATAGACCGCGTCGAAGCGGACGAGGGTAGTGAATAGCCGCCAGTCAGCCTCGGTCAGCCGGTCGCCAAAGAGGTAGCGGCTTCTTTCCAGGCGACTGTCGAGTGTGTCGAGGGTTTCGAACACGCGGCGGACATTTTGCTCGTAGGCTTCCTGCGTGGTGGCGAAGCCGGATTTGTAGACGCCGTTGTTGACCGTATCGTAGACGACCTCGTTCAGAGTATCGATTTCGCCACGCAAGTCCATGGGATAAAAATCGCACTTCGAGCCCGTGAGGCCATCAAAGGCGCTGTTGAACATGCGGATGATTTCGGCGGATTCGTTGTTGACGACAGTGCCGGTCTGCTTATCCCAAAGGACAGGAACGGTGACGCGGCCGGAATAATGCGGATCTGCCTTGACGTAGACTTCCCACAGCGCCTTTGCGCCGAAGAGATGGTCGACGGTGCCCCTATCCTTGCCTTTGAACTCCCAGCCATTTTCCAGCATCAGCGGATCGACGATGGAAACGGAGATCAGGTTCTCAAGCTTCTTCAGCTTGCGGAAGATCAAGGTGCGGTGCGCCCAGGGGCAAGCCAGCGAGACATAAAGATGATAACGGTCTGCCTCGGCCTTGAAACCGCCCGTACCGCTCGGGCCGGGAGCGCCGTCCGCGGTGATCCAGTTGCGAAACTGCGAAGCCGCGCGCTTGAAATGGCCCTTGGTTTCCTTGGTGTCATACCAAATGTCATGCCAGACGCCGTCAACCAACATACCCATTGCCTATCCTTTCGGAAATCCCATCGATAAACTTTGACTTGAAAATACGATATGTCTGTCGAATTTCGATACGTCAAACGATGGACAGTGTGTCCCAGATCCTTGAACCGAATGACCGCCTGGCGAAAAGCGCGAAGCGGTTTTCGGATGAGATCATGGTTGGGCAAACGACATCATCCCGACATGATCATGCGTCAACAAAGCGCCGCTCGCATTTTACATTGGACGGGCGGAATATTTCCTGCTATCGGGCTTGTCACACTTTGAGGACCACTTGTCATGAAAGCAACCAGAAGCCTGCGACGACGCCGATGATCCCGAACGCTCGACAAGCGTTTTCGAGAACCATCCCGTCTGTCTATCTGGTTTCCTTGGTCTAATGTACAAGCACGATCTGGTCTACCTCACTGAGGACGCGTCGCATGATGCTGTCATCGAACTCATCAACGAAGAAGCATTTGGTCCCGGCCGGTTTACCCGTGCCGCAGCGCGGATTCGCGAGCAAGGGCCGCATGACCGCTCGCTCTCCTTCATCTGCACCGACAATGGCGAGACGATCGCCTCCGTCCGCATGACGCCGGTGCTGGCCGGTTCGGTCAAAGGGCATCTGCTGGGACCGCTCGCCGTTCGGCCGTCGCACAAGAACCAGGGAATCGGCCGCCAGCTTGTGCGGATTGCAGTCGAGGCCGCCAGGCGCAAGGGGTCGGAGGCCGTGATTCTGGTGGGCGATCCGCCGTATTACGGCCCGCTCGGCTTCGAGAAGGTCGCTTACAATGCGCTGACGTTTCCGGGGCCGGTCGATCCTAACAGGGTTCTCGTCGTGCCGATCGCCGCCGATACCCATGCACGGCTGAAGGGTACGATCGCTTGGCGTGATGCGGCTACCCTTGTTGTCTTCGACGCGGAGGATGACGATGAGGATATGCCGCTGACGGCAATCGCGGTCTAGCCACGGCGATTTCCACAAGTGCGGGTAGCTTACTGCCGGCGCGCTATCAGCGCGGGCATTTTTCATGTGTCTGTCATACGGCCAACCTAGAGTTTCCTCGGTCCTAATTTAGGACTCTTGCTAAACTTGGGGGTAATGCAATGACCGGACATCTCACACAGAAAGACATATTCCCGACCAGCCAGCTGGAAGAGGCCGACGGCGAAGGCCACAATCGCACTGACAATCCGACGATGGGGGAAATCATCGGACGTCGCTTTTCGCGCCGCGGATTCCTGCAGGGATCGCTCGCCGTTTCCGCAATCGCCGCGACGGTGGGGCCGCTCGCTTTGGTGAGCGCGGAAAAGGCTCGTGCGGCCGGCGGCTCCGCTTTCGCATTCAAGGAGGTTGAAGCCGGCGTCGATGCCGATCATCACGTGGCCGAAGGCTATGACGCCAGCGTGCTGCTGCGCTGGGGCGACGGCATCTTTACGGATTCGCCTGCCTTCGATCCCAAGAACCAGACGGCCGAGGCACAGCGCCGCCAGTTCGGCTACAACAACGACTATGTCGGTTACATCCCGCTGAACGGCTCCTCCGAGCATGGGCTGCTGGTGGTCAATCACGAATATACCAATCCGCATCTCATGTTTCCGGGCCTCGTGACGATTGCCGACGGTAAGATCAAGCAAGCGCGGCTGAGCCAGGCGCAGGTCGACATCGAAATGGCGGCGCACGGCGGCACCATCGTCGAGATCCGCAAGGTTGACGGCAAATGGCAGATCGTGCCGGACGGCCAATATAACCGGCGCATCACCGCGATCACCGAGATGGAACTAACCGGGCCGGCCGCCGGCGACGACCGGCTGAAGACATCTGCGGATGCGACCGGCACCAAGGTCATCGGCACGCTGAACAATTGCGCCGGCGGGGTCACGCCTTGGGGCACCTACATCATGGCCGAGGAAAACTTTCACGGCTATTTCTCCGGCAAGCTGCCGGAAGGTCATAAGGAAACCGCCAACTACAAGCGTTACGGCGTACCGGAAGGCGGCTACGAGTGGGCGAGCTACTATGATCGTTTCGATCTGTCCAAGGAACCGAATGAGCCGAACCGCTATGGCTGGATCGTTGAAGTCGACGCCTTCGACCCGCAGTCGGTCCCGAAGAAGCGCACGGCCCTCGGTCGCGTCAAGCACGAGGGTGCGGCCAACATCGTCTCCAAGGATGGCCGCGTGGTCCTCTATCTCGGCGACGACGAACGCTTCGACTACGTCTACAAGTTCGTGACCGCCGGCAAGTATAACGCTGCCGACCGCGCCGCCAATCTCGACCTGCTCGACAATGGCACGCTATATGTGGCGAAGTTCTCCGAGGACGGCACGCTGCAGTGGCTGCCGCTGACCTTCGGCCAAGGCCCCCTAACTGCGGAAAACGGCTTCGCCAGCCAGGCCGACGTGCTGATCGAAACGCGTCGTGCCGCCGACCTGCTCGGCGCGACCAAGATGGACCGACCGGAAGACATCGAGCCCAATGCCGTCAACGGCAAGGTCTATGTCATGCTGACCAACAACACGAAGCGCAAGCCGGAACAGCTCGATGCCGCCAATCCGCGCGCCGACAATGCTTTCGGTCATATCATCGAGATCAGCGAGGATGACGGAGCGTTTTCCGCGACCTCGGGCAAGTGGGAAGTGCTGCTGAAATGCGGCGATCCTTCCGTTGCCGACGTCGGCGCCTCCTTCTCGACCGACACGACGAAGAACGGCTGGTTCGGCATGCCGGACAACTGTTCGGTCGATGCCGCCGGCCGCCTTTGGGTGGCGACTGACGGCAACAACAACAAGGCGACCGGGCGCACCGATGGCCTCTGGGCTGTCGATACGGAAGGCGATGCGCGGACGACGTCGAAACTGTTCTATCGCGTGCCCGTCGGCGCCGAGCTTTGCGGCCCGCTATTCCTTCCCGATGATCAGACGGCCTTCGTCGCCGTCCAGCACCCTGGCGATGGCGGCGACGATTGGGCCGGTCATGGTCGTACGTCCTATTATGAGGACCTGTCCACGCGTTGGCCGGACTTCAAGCCGGACATGCCTGTCCGCCCGGCGGTGGTGGTTATCACCAGAATCGGCGGCGGCAAGATTGCTGTCTAAAGCTTTGTAATCAGCAGGCTATCGCCCTGTTTGCTTCAACGGGACGATAGTTTTTTCTGCAGAAAAAAGCGGCTGCGGCCGATCGGAAATTCCGGTAGCTCGCCGAAGATGGCGTAGCCTTGCCGTTGATAGGCGCGCAGCGCCTGCGGATTGAAAGTGTCGATCCAGGCGCCGTGGCAGCCGCGGGCGATGGCTTCCGTCTCGGCTGCTTCCAGAAGCTTGCCTGCCGTGCCCTGGCCGCGCAGCGTCTCAGGCACGAACAGCCATTGGGTAAACAGCCAGCCCCAGCCGGTGTAGCCGGAGATGCCGCCGATCGCCTTGCCGCTTTCGTCGCGAATCAGCACAGCGAGCGGGCGGCGCCCGGAGGGGCCGATATCGGCGGCGTTGAAAGCGGTGAGGCCTTCGCCGATCGCAGCAAGGTCACCTTCGGAGGGAGCGTCCGTCACATCAAACAGGGGCATGAAATCACCGGCCTTCGCGCCACCACATGGCGGAGAAGGCGAAGAGGAGGGCGGAAAGACCGGCGAAGCCCGCAAAGAGTGGCAGTGTGTTGATGCCCTTCAAGACGGTTTCGTCGGTCATGCGGATGGTAAGACGCTGATCGTCGGCAATGCGCACGGCGCCCCGCACAGGGAGAATCGGCGGGACCGTGACGCCGCCGGCGGTACCGGCGACGCGGGTGACAAGCCCCTTGGTCTTTTCCGCCAGGGGATTCAGCGTGTCGGTGGTCGAGATCATCGCCTTGAATTCCGGCGCGTCGATGGCGCCGACATGCACCAGCGTCGAGAGATTGCCGTTGGTAATCTGGTAGAGACCGATCTCGTCCATATGCTTCTCAGCCTGATAGAGACCCGGTTGCGTCTGTTTCAACTGCAGAGTCTGTGTCTTGCCGGAAGGCGCTTTGATGGTGGCGGGGCCGGGATCGTCGCCGATCGTCTGGCGAGTGACTTCCAGCGCACGACCGGAGGCGCGCGCCGTCAGTGCCTCTTCCTCCAGAGCCGGCTCCTTCAGCAGCCAATGGGCAATGCGGCGATAGAGCGAGACATGCGGCCCGCCGCCTTCAAAACCGCGCGCCCAGAGCCAGCCTTCGTCGGAGAGCAGCATGGCGACGCGGCCCTGGCCGACGCGATTGAGCACCAGCAGCGGATGATTGTCGGCGCCGACCATCACGGTCTGGCCTTGCGGCTTCTCGACATCGACGCTGCGGAACCAGCGGCCCCAATGCGGCGGCTCGGAGTCCGATCCGTCAAGACCGCGCGTGACGGGATGCTTGCGGCCCTGTTCCGACAGGCGCGGATAGAAGGGCTTCTCGATCATCTGGCCGGTCGGCTCGGCCGGCAGCACCGAGGAAAGCGGCGTCAGCGCGATCGAGTTGCCGCCCGCATGCTCGGGACCTGCAGCCACCAGCAATGCGCCACCGTTTTCGACATATTGGGCCATGTAATCATAATAGATCGCCGGCAGAACGTTGGGACGGTCCTGATAACGGTCGAAGATGATCAGGTCGAAAGAATTGATCTTGTCGACAAAGAGTTCGCGTGTCGGGAAAGCAATCAGCGACAACTCGTTGATCGGCGTACCATCCTGCTTATCCGGCGGACGCAGAATGGTGAAATGGACGAGGTCGACGGAAGGGTCGGATTTGAGGAGATTGCGCCAGGCGCGCTCGCCAGCATGCGGTTCGCCGGAAACCAGCAGCACGCGCATGTTTTGACGAATGCCCTCGATCAGTTGAACAGTGCGATTATTGACGGGAGTCACTTCGCCCGGCACTTCGGCGACGGCGAACTCGAGGACGTTGTTGCCGGCGCGTGGCACCTTGAAGCTGAAGGGCGTATCCTGGCCGGGTGTCGCCTGCAGCGTGGCGATTTCATCGCCGTTCATCCGCACGGTCACTGCTGCGGTGCCGCCGGGGCTTTTGCCGTCGTCGACCACGCGCAGCACGAGCTGTTGTTCGTCGTTCACGATGCCGAAACGAGGCGCCCGCACCACCTCGATGCGCCGATCGAACTCGTCCGGCTTGCCTGTGATCAGACCATGGATCGGCGCGTCGAAGCCGAGTGCCTGATTGACGCCGGGAATATCGTGGATCTGGCCGTCTGTCAGGAAGATCGCGCCGCCGACGCGGCCGGACGGCACATCGGCGATCGCCGAGGAGAGCGCGGTGAAGAGCCTTGTCGAGGGAGACTCGGATTCGGCGGGTTCGCGCACTTCGACGATGCGAGGCTCGATGCGCGGGAATTGCGCCAGCCGGTCCTTCAGCGCTGTCAGCGCATCGTCGGTCATCTTGGCACGCTCCGCTGTCTCTTGGCTCGGACTACGGTCGACGATGACGGGGACGATGGTGGAAAGCTGGTCGCGATCCTCCTGCATCAGCACGGGGTTGGCAAGCGCAGCCAGCAGGGCGAATGCCGCCAGCGCGCGGATCCAACTGCCGCGCATGCGCCGGTAGATCGCGAGCGCGGCGATGCCGAGCGCCAGCACCGCAAGGGCGGCGAGAACTGGCCAGGGCAGGAAGGGGGCGAAACCAATATTCATCTCATTGCCCCAATCGTTCCAGGATGTCCGGAATATGCACCTGGTCGGACTTATAGTTGCCGGTCAGCATGTACATCATGATGTTGACGCCGGTGCGGTAGGCATATTCGCGCTGCGTCTCATCGGGCGGCACGGTCGGCAGCAGCGGCGAGCCATTGTCGTCGGTCGCCCAGGCGCCGGCGAAATCATTGCCGGTGATCATGATCGGGGTCACGCCGTCCGAAGAGGAGACAGCATTGCTGTCGCCGCGCGTATCCTGCCGCGCCTCGATCCAGAGCGGGCTATCGGCGTAGCGGCCGGGAAAGCTCGAGAGCAAATAGAAGGACTTCGTCAGCACGTGTCCTGACGGCACGGGCTCCAGCGCCGGAATGTCGAGATTGGCGAGGATCGCCTGCAGTCGCTGGCCGTTCGGGCTCGGCGTGGTGTTGTCGCCCATCGTGTCGATCGCGTCGCGCGTATCGAAGAGCACCGTGCCGCCGTTGCGCATATAGGCGTCGATGCGATTGATGGCATCGTTGGACGGCATCGGCGCGCTGGCGGAGATCGGCCAATAGATGATCGGATAGAAGGCGAGCTCGTCCTTGGTGAGATCCAGACCGACCGGTGGCCCCGGCTCCAACGTGGTGCGATAGGTCAGAAAATCGGAGAGGCCGGCAAGGCCGCGCTCGGAAATATGATCGACCTCGGATTCACCGGTGACGACATAGGCAAGGTGGGTCTTGTCGAGCCGCGAATAAATGGTGTCGTCGCCGGGTTTGGAATCATCGGCCCAACTGTTCGCCGGGTGCAGGAAGACAGCAACCGAGACGGCAAGCAACAGCACCGCCGCACCGCCCGCCATCGTCTTCGTCGATCTTTTGAGCCGCGGGAAGGCGCCATTCAGGAAAAGTACGATCAAGCTGTCTGCCAGAAGCACCAGGAAGGCGATGGTGAAGAGGATCGGTTTGGCCGACCAAGCCTCGCCGCCGATCAGGCCTTCACGCGCAACCGAGAGGCTCGCGCCGGACGCATCCAGCGGCTTAAGCTCCGTGCCGTCGGGCAGGACGTTGAGCGCGGTAAAGCCTTCCTCCGAGCCGTAAAGGCCGGGCGGGTTATCGAAGCTGGCAGCGATCGCGCCTTTTCTGTTCGGATCGAGCGGACGGGCATTGCCGGTCTCGCTGGTCAGCACGCCTTTGGCGTCCAGGAGCCGGAATGGCGGCAGGGCTTCGCTGGTCTTCGGCGCGTTTTCGGTCGAGTTGACTCCGCCGGAACGCGAAAGCTGCACGATGCGGCGCAGCATTTCGACGAAATCGCCCGAGATCGGCAGATCGGACCATTCGGGTTCGGCGCTGACGTGGAACAGCACAATGCGGCCCGCCTGCATCTGCTTTTCGGTCACCAAAGGCGTTCCGTCGGCAAGGCTTGCCCAGGTGCGTTCGGCAAGATCGGGCGTCGGCTCGGCCAGCACTTGTCGCTTGATCAGGACGTTGGTGGGCTTCGGCATGCCGGCAAAGGGGCCGAAGGAGGGGAAATCGGAAAGCGGCTGTGGCTCGGCCCAAGAGAGCGCGCCGCCGAAGGTGCGTTCGCCCTGGCGCAGCGTCACCGGCACCAATGGGTCGTCGGCGGGCGCGGCGGCAAGGCGCGGCCCTGCGAAGCGCACCAGCGTTCCGCCGTTCTGGATCCATCGCTGCAGCGGCGCGTAGCTTTCCTGCGGCAGGCGGCCGACATCGGCCATGATGATGACGGAAGGGTTGCCGGCGAGCAGTTGAGGGATCGACTTTGCCAGATCCGCGCTGTTCGGCTGGACAAGATCGGCATAGGGCTGCAATGCGCGCTGGATGTAATAGAGCGGGGACAGGATCGGCTGGAATTCGTCGGCGGCCTGCCCGGACAGCAACGCCACGCGGCGGCGCTTGAAGCCGTCATCGAGCAGATGCACGGTGCCCGCGCTTGCGTAGCGGTCGATGCTGATGCGGGCAAAATCATTGCGCATCTCAAAGGGGGCCGCGATTGTGCCGGTCGCCACCGTCTGCCCGCCGCCGAAATTCAACGAACCAGCCGCGATCGGCCGCCCTTGATTGTCGAGCGCGCTGAGCCCAAGCCGGAGCGGGCTGGTGCCGTTCAGCCGGCTCGCGGTGACCGTCATGTTGTCGGCTGCGTTGGTGGCGCCGGTGATTGCCAACACCCCGTTGCCGTCGCCTTCGATCAGGCGCAACTCGCTCGGCTCCAGGGCAGAGAGCTGTTTGAGAGTATCGTCGTCATTCTTGCTTGCGACGCCGTCGGAGAGGAAGGCGACTGTGCCTGGCTTGGTGCCGTTCAACGCGGCCTTGATCGCCTGGACTGCGCGCTGGCGATCCGGCACCAGTGGCCTTGCGTTGGCCGCATGCAGCTTGTCACGGGCGGCAGCGGCGGCCCCCGGGGTGGTGTCGTTGCGCTGGTCGGCGGTGAAGGCGATGGAAACGGGGACGCCCTTGGCGTCGGCGTCGTCGATCAGCGCATCGGCCGTCTGCACACGGCGGTCCCAGTCGGTGGCGCTAGCCCAGCTATTGTCGACGATGAGCACCAAGGGGCCAGCCGTCGACAGCGTATTGGTCCGCGGATTGAACGTCGGGTTGGCGATGGCGAGGATGACGAGGGTGGCAAGCACCATGCGCAGCAGCGTCAGCCACCACGGACTGCGCGCCGGCGTTTCTTCGCGCTTCAGAATCCTTGCCAGGATACGGAGCGGCGGGAAGACTTCTGCTCGCGGATGGGGCGGTGTCAGGCGCAGCAGCCACCAGATCGCCGGAAGCAGGATCAATGCGCCGAGGATCGCCGGGGAGGCGAAAGCGAAGGGGAGTGCGCTCATGGCTGCCCTCCAAACGTTGCTTTGGCCGGCATGCCGGAAAGATACATATGCACGGCGACCAGCGCTTCCGACGCCAGGCGGTCGGTACGGTGGCTTACGAAGGTCCAGCCGAGTTGGCGCAGCGACTGGCCAAGATTTTCACGGCGGGCGAGGTAGGCGCGGCGATAATCTTCGCGCAGGTTTTCCGCACGGCCCGCCACCAGCTTCGAGCCGTTTTCCGGATCGGTGAATTCGGTGCGGCCGCTATAGGGAAAGATTTCCTCGGCCGGGTCGGCGACCTCGACCACATGGCCGCGCAATCCCCGGCGGGCAAGCGGCCCGATGCGGCCCATGACACTGTCGGCATCGTCGAGAAAATCGCCGATCAGCACGATGTCGCTCCACCCACGGATCATGGCGGTTTGCGGCAGGCCGCCTTCGAGCGGCGTGTGCGTCAGAGCCGCCGCCAGCCGCTCGGCGGCATTGCGGGAGGAGACCGGCTCCATGACGCCGGGGCAGCCGATACGTTCGCCGGAACGCGCCAGGATTTCGGCAAGCGCCAGCATCAACACCAGCGCGCGGCCTTCCTTCGAGGCATGGCCGTAGGTCGATTTGTACATCATCGACGGCGACATGTCGGCCCAGAGCCAGATGGTATGAGCCGCTTCCCACTCGTGATCGCGGATATAGGTATGGTCGTCGCGGGCCGAGCGGCGCCAGTCGATGCGAGACAGGCTCTCGCCTTCGGTATAGGGACGGAACTGCCAGAAATTCTCGCCGATGCCGCGCTTGCGCCGGCCATGCCAACCGGCAATCACCGTGTTGGCGATGCGCTTGGCTTCGACAAGGCAATCCGGCACGAGGGCAGCACGGCTGCGGGCTCGGGAGAGGGCATCATTGCCTGAGGTCGGGCTGACGATCTGTCCGATGGATGCCACGCGCTATACTCTCCTTGACATCCCCGGTTACGATCTTGACCGCTTGACCAGCCCTGCGATTACGTCCCGCACCGACATGCCTTCGGCGCGCGCCGCAAAAGTCAGCGCCATGCGATGTTCCAGCACCGGCTCGGCGAGCGCGCGCACATCGTCGAGCGACGGCGCAAGCCGGCCTTCATAAAGCGCGCGGGCACGGGCGCAGAGCATCATCGCCTGGCCGGCGCGTGGGCCGGGACCCCAGGAGACATGCTTGTCGGTCGCCTCGTTGCCTTGGCCCGGGCGGGCGGAACGCACCAGCGACAGGATGGCATCGACAACGCCATCGCTGACCGGCATCTGGCGGATCAGCTTCTGGATTTGCATCAATCGCTCGGCATCGATCACTGCATGCGGCGTCGCTTCGCTGAGGCCCGTGGTTTCGAGCAGGATCTTGCGTTCGTCGGCAAGCTCGGGATAACCGACGTCGACCTGCAGTAGGAAGCGGTCGAGCTGTGCTTCCGGCAGCGGATAAGTGCCTTCCTGTTCCAGCGGATTCTGGGTTGCCAGAACGTGGAACGGCGCAGGCAAATCGTAGCGCTGGCCGGCGATGGTGACATGATATTCCTGCATCGACTGGAGCAGCGCCGATTGGGTACGCGGCGAAGCGCGGTTGATTTCGTCAGCCATCAGCAGTTGCGCGAAGACCGGACCCTTGACGAAACGGAAGGAACGGCGGCCACTTTCATCTTGGTCCATCACTTCCGAACCCAGAATATCCGACGGCATCAGGTCCGGCGTAAACTGCACGCGGTTGGCGGCAAGGCCAAGGACGGCACCGAGCGTGGTCACCAGCTTGGTCTTGGCAAGGCCCGGCACGCCGACAAGCAGAGCATGGCCACCGGCCAGCACGGCAAGAAGCGTGTTCTCCACGACGCTTTCCTGACCGAAGATGACCTTCGAGATCTCGGTACGAATGGAGGCGATATCGCTCAACGCCTGTTCTGCGGATGCGATGATGGCCTGGTCGTCGAGGCTCGTCTCGGTCGGTTTGATCATGCTCATTTGCATCTCCGGAGGCTAAAAAACGGTACGCGCGATTCGCAGACCTTACACATTTGCCTCATAATCAATACAACTTATCGCCATCGAGAAGGCTGACAAGCGCGTTTCGAATGACTATCTCGTGAGAAACGGTCGTATTTGTAACTAAGCACAAACCGGGACGGAAGAATGGCAACCGAAGAAATCAGGGGGGCGAGCGATGCGGCAAGTCTGGCTGCGCTGATTTCACGCGCGGCCGGTGATGCTGGTGGACGCAAGAAAAACCTGCCGCCCGTCGACGCGTGGAATCCCCCGTTTTGCGGGGATATCGACATGGAAATCCGCGCCGACGGCACCTGGTTCTACATGGGAACGCCGATCGGCCGCGCGCCATTGGTCAGGCTGTTTTCGACGGTGCTGCGCAAGGATGCGGATCAAAAGACCTACCTGGTCACACCTGTCGAAAAGGTCGGCATCCGCGTCGTCGATGCTCCTTTCATCGCCGTTGAGATGAGCGTGACCAAGCGCGACGGCAAGCGGGTACTGACGTTCCGCACCAATGTCGGCGATGTCGTCGAGGCAGGCAGGGAGCATCCGATCCGCTTCATCATTCGTGGTGAGAATGACGAGCTGAAACCCTATCTGCATGTTCGCGGCCGGCTGGAAGCGCTGGTGACGCGGGCGGTCATGTATGATCTCGTCGAACTCGGCGAGACCGCTGTGATAGCCGGGCGCGAGATGTTCTGCGTGCGCTCCGGGGGCACGATCTTCCCGGTCATGCCGGTTGCCGAATTGGATGCCCTGACGCGATGAGCGATTATCCCCTTTATTCCGCCGCCGAATTCCGGCGCCGCGCGCTCAACCAGAGCGGCGGCCCGGTCGACCTTGCCTGGCGCGACCACGGCGACCACGCGCTCAATCCGGACAATATCTTGCACGTCGAGGGTCTGAAGCTGCGCGACGCTGCGGTGCTGGTGCCCGTGGTGGACGACGGTGACGACGCCAATGTCATTTTCACGCTGCGCACCTCGACATTGCGCAAGCATTCCGGCCAAATCGCGTTTCCCGGCGGCGCCATTGATCCCGAGGATGTTTCGCCGGAAATGGCGGCGATCCGTGAGGCCGGTGAAGAGATCGGGTTGGCGAATGTTTTCATCGAGCCCGTGGCACGGTTGCCGTTTTATCTGGCCGCGACCGGCTTCCGCATCACGCCGATCCTCGCGGTGGTCAAGCCCGGGTTCGAACTGGCGCTCAATCCGACCGAAGTGGACGATGCTTTCCAGGTGCCGCTCTCCTTCCTGATGGATCCCGGTCATCATGCGACCGATACGATGGTTTGGAACGGGGTCGAACGTCATTTCTATCGTATGCCTTATGGTCCGCGTATGATCTGGGGCATTACCGCCGGCATTGTCCGCACGCTTTACGAAAGGCTGTATTCATGACATCTGTGGCCGGTGAGACTTGGTTCCAGGATGAAGCGCTGCAGCGGGTGCTGGCGTTGCTGAACGCCGATAGCGGCGAGGGGCGTGTCGTCGGCGGTGCGGTGCGCAACAGCCTGTTGGGTCTTCCTGTTGCCGATATCGATATCGCCACGACGTTGCTGCCCGAGACGGTCGTCGAAAGGGCTGTTGCCGCTGGCGTCAAGGCGGTGCCGACGGGCATCGCGCATGGGACCGTGACGCTGGTCGTCGATGGAAAACCTTTCGAAATCACCACTTTACGGCGCGATGTTGAGACGGATGGTCGTCGCGCTCTGGTAGCCTTCAGCGATGATTGGCAGGCTGATGCCGAACGGCGCGATCTCACGATCAATGCGCTCTATGCTTCCGCCAATGGCGAAGTGGTCGACTTGGTCGGCGGGCTTGCCGATCTGGAACGCCGCAATATCCGCTTTATCGGTGACGCAGCGACTCGGATTGCCGAGGATCATCTGCGGATCCTGCGCTTCTTTCGCTTTTTCGCCTATTACGGCAGCGGCAGACCGGATGCGGACGGGTTGCGAGCCTGCGCGGCTGCGCGCTCGAAAATCGCAACGCTTTCGGCGGAGCGCGTCTGGTCGGAGATGAAGAAGCTGCTCGCTGCCAAGGATCCCGGCCGCGCGCTGCTCTGGATGCGGCAGGTCGGAATATTGACCGAAGTGCTGCCGGAGACCGAGAAGTGGGGCATCGATGCCATTCCGGGGCTTGTGGTCACGGAACAGGCGCTCGGCTGGGCGCCCGATCCGCTGCAGCGGTTGGCGGCCGTCGTACCGCCGGATGCTGCAAGATTGGCAAAGCTTGGCGAACGGCTACGGCTGTCGAAGGTCGAAGCGAGCTACTTGCAGGACTGGGCGAATGCGCCGGGTATCAAGGACGATGCGTCAGAAGCAGCCTTCGATCGCTTGCTTTATCGCTATGGTCCAATTGGCATCGGCGCGCAGTTGAAACTTGCGCTTGCCGTCGCGCGGGGCAAGGCGGAAGGCGATTTCGAGGAGATGGCGCGCACGGCGCGGCTGAGCAAGTTGCTTGAGCGGACGACACGCTGGAAGAAGCCCGTCTTTCCGGTCAATGGCGCAGACGCTCTGGCTGCGGGGCTCAGCGCAGGGCCTCGGGTCGGCGATATCCTTGGCAAACTCGAACAACAATGGCTCGACAGCAATTTTGCCCTGACCCGAGCGACTCTTCTCGCCCGGCTCAAGGAATTGATCGAGTCCTGATGGTTGTCGCCAGCAATCAGGCGGCGTTCGCTTCATCGCGAATGCGGGCCTTGATATTGTCGATCATGTTTTCGCGGATGATGGTCTCGCCATGGGTGTTACGCATGTGCTCGACGGCACGGCGAACAACTTCGGCATCGTCATTGGCGCGAGTGTGCCAGTCGCAGCCGGGAACGAGCGTACCACATTCGAACAGTCGCATATCTGCCTCCTGAAATTTCGACGCCACGAAATCATTCATGCCAAACGGCATGAAGGTCAAAACGCAAAAGATGGGGAAAGGTTTCGGATGTCCGGCAGAGCCTCCACCCTGCCGGACGATGCTCTCCGGATATTTAATCCGGCATAGCCCAGGATTTGAAGCAATCCGAAGATTGATACTTCGGAATGGGCGCTTGTTTTGACGGACGGTCGGACACCATGCGAGCGACATCGCCTGGAGACTTCCCAGCCAACTGCATTCTGACCTGCTGTATGAAGCAGGAGAGTGGCAGATCGGACCCGCTTCTGATCCTCATATCCTCAGCCAGCCGGACGACGAACTCCGGCGTATCGACTGCCCGCGAAAGCTTCTTTTCATTCGCGGCTTCTGCCACTTGATTCTGTACTGCCATTACAACCTCCTCCGATTGAAACGAGCATTACCTAACCTAGGTACTCCTCCTAACTATTTCATATAAGCTTTTTCTGATTGTTTACGCCACTGCTCTATGGCCAACGCACGACGGGTGGCAGGGACGATAAGATCGACTCTACGTTTCCGCCCGTCTTCAGCCCGAATATTGTACCGCGATCGTAAAGCAAATTGAACTCCACATAACGCCCGCGACGAATTAATTGTTCGTCACGATCCTCCTCGGACCATACGTCATTGAAATTCGAGCGCACGATCCGGGGATAGACCATGGAAAATGCGCGCCCGACATCGCGCGTGAAGGCGAAATCGGCGTCCCAGCCACCTGCCTCCTCCCCAGAATGCAGCCAGTCGAAGAAAATGCCGCCGACGCCGCGAGGTTCATTGCGATGCTTCAGATAGAAGTATTCGTCGCACCATGTCTTGTAGCGCTGGTAGTCCGCAACCGAATGGCGGTCGCATACGATCTGCATCGCGCGATGGAAGAGGACGCTGTCGGAATCCTCCTGGGTGCGCCGGCGGTTGAGCATGGGCGTCAGGTCGGCGCCGCCGCCGAACCAATGGCTGGTCGTTACCACCATGCGGGTGTTCATATGCACGGTCGGCACATTCGGGTTGACGGGATGGGCGATCAGCGACAGGCCGGAGGCCCAGAAACGCGGATCTTCTTCGGCCCCAGGAATCTGGCTGCGGAAGTCGGGCGAGAATTCGCCGTAAACGGTGGAGGTGTGAACGCCAACCTTTTCAAAGACGCGGCCTTCCATGATCGACATGCGCCCGCCGCCGCCTTGGCCGTTCTCTCTAAGCCAATCCTTGGCGACGAAACGCCCCGGCTCCTGGTCGGAGAGGGGGCCGGTAAGCTCGTGCTCCAACTGCTCGAACTGAGCACAGATCGCGTCGCGCAGGCTTTCAAACCAGCCCTTGGCGGCGTCTTTCTTCTCTTCGATGTCCTCGGGTAGTCCTTTGGGAAGTTCCGGTCGTTCCATGCATGCTCTCCGGCGTTGCGGGCGGCGAGACGCCCGCGATTCGCGTATTATCGATTCTCGTTTTGAATATCAGCAACATCGCACCCTAACCAGCGTGCAGGTTCGTCGGGAAAATCGACTCGCAAATTGGCAAATGCGGTATTATCTTCCCTCTCAAAGGCGAGGTTTCATGACGAAAATACCCGGACCGCCGCCCCTTGACGGGTTGAGACGCAGAATATCACGCTACCGGCAGGAAAAGCCCGCCGGCGGCAAAGGTGATTTTGTTCGCGAGACCTTCTGCCTTAGTCGCCCGGAAGCGCGCGCCAAGGCGCGCGAGTGGTTCGACGAATTTCCGAAAGCCGCCTATTGGACCGAAGTCGAAAGCTGGCGGCAGGTCGAAGGCGATCGCATCGAATTCACTATGCGACGCCTGCCGTCAGCCGATTGAAACGACGCACATGTTCAAGCGGTCGAACGCTCGCAATCGATCATCCACGGCACGCCAAATTTGTCGACCAGCATGCCGAAACGCTCCGCCCAGAACGTTTCGCCGATCGGCATGGTCACCGTCCCGCCCTCCTGCAACGCTGTAAACAGCCTGTCCGCATCTTCCGGCTTGTCGACCTGAAGGGAAACCGAGAAGCCGTATTTCTTGCCGGTTTCGCCCGGCCTGCCGTCCGAGGCCATCAAAACGGCGTCACCCGTCGTCAGCCGCGCATGCATGACCTTCTCGCGCCAGTGTTCCGGCGTGTGGCTCACCACATCCGGATGGCTGTAGTCCATGACGGTGAGTTCACCGCCGAGGCATTGATGATAGAATTCAAAGGCTTGCCGGCAATCGCCGTCGAAGATCAGGTAGGCATTCAGACGCATGACCTTTCCTCCATCTGTCATTTGTGAATGCCCTACAAAATAGCCTTCTAAAATGGCGATAATGCAATGACGAGAGCTCAAGCCACCAAAAAATAGCCTTGACGGTCTTTTATTGGGGAGGCCTGAACCGGCTATTGCGTGTTGCGCAGCCGGCTCTCGATCAGCAGTCCGCTTTCATCCAGGATCGGATGCGCCACGGAAACAATGTGAGCATTGATGCGCTTCAGGTCTCGCAGCATGTCGAGATGAAGCGTGCTGGTCTGCAGGCTATCGGCGCGGCCGTCGCGCAGGCGTTCGAGGTGACGCTCGGCGGATTGTTTTTCCAGTCGGCGGACATCGACCTTGACCTCCATCAGCTGACGGGCGAGGTTGAAATCGCGGGTGACGAAGATGGTCTGGGCGATGCGCAGATTATCGACCGTCAGGTCGAAGAGGCTCCGGAGCTCCTGGTAGCCGTCGTCGGAGAAGGCCAGGCCCTTGCCGATCTTCTTTGCCACCTGTTCGGCCAGGCCTTTTTCGATAATGTCGCCGATATGTTCGAGGTTGATGGCGTAGTCGATGATGACGATTGAGCGACGGCTGTTTTCGTCATCCAGCCCCTCGTGCCCGAGCTTCGACAGGTAGATCTTCACCTCCTGCTGGATCCGGTCGACGCGCTTTTCCAGAACTGCGATCTCCTTCAAAGGAGCCAGGTCGTTTTTGTTGAACGCGTTTTCCGTGCGGATCAACATGCGCTCGATGAGATCGCCAACGCCCAGGACCTCGCGCGTCGCGCTGGCGAGCGCAACGACCGGCGTGTGCAGGGCCTGCTGATCGAGAAACTTCGGCCCGTCATCGGCCTGCGGATCGTCCGGGATCACCCGTTGCATCATGCGCGAGAGGAAAGAGGAGAAAGGCCAGGCGCAAATGGCAAGCGCGATATTGAAGAGCAGGTGGACGTCGACCGGCAGCTTGGCCTGCGAAAAATGCAGGGCCTGCATCCATGCGCCGATATAGTCTGCAAAGGGCAGGACAAGGAGGCAGCCGATGGTGCGCACGATGAGATTGCCGAGCGTCACTCGTCGCGCAGTGGCAGGCCCGGAGAGGGTAGCCATGACCGGTGGGATTGCGCCGCCGAGATTGGCACCGAGAACGAGCGCGACCGTCAGGGCTGGAGAGAGAATGCCGGTCGATGCGAGCGACAGGATCAGTACGACCATGGCGAGACTGGAGGACGAGGCGAAGGCGAGCACTGCCGAAAAGATCAAGGCCACGGGCAGAGCGTCGTCGAGCAGGCCAATGAAGGCGCCGAGCGCCGGCGATTGCCGCATCGGCGCGGTGGCGAGGCTTAGCAATTGCAGCGACAGAAGCATCAGGCCGATGCCGATCAGCGCCGTGCCGGCGCCCTTTTGGGCGGTGGACGCGCGGCGATAGAGCACGATACCGATGAGAATGATCAGCGGTGACAGCCATTCGATGCCGGTTGCGACGATCCAGGCCGTCACTGCGGTGCCGACATTGGCGCCGAGCAGCACGATCTGCGCCATGCTCGGCAAGACGAGATCACGCTCGACGAAGGAGGCGATCATCAGCGCCGTTGCGGTCGAGCTCTGCAACGCGATCGTTGCTAAGAAGCCGGAGGTGAAGGAGCGAAGCCTGCCACGCGTGCCGCTGGCAAGGCCGGTTCTGAGCTTGGCGCCGAAGGCGCGCGATACCCCATCCTTTATCTGCGCAAGGCCGAACAGTAGCAAGGCTACAGCCCCGAACAGATTGATCATTACGACGGTGGATTCCATTTTGTCTTTTTATGTCTTTCTCATGCTACCATGTTTTCAGCGATTATCAGAAATCGAACGGAAATCACTGAAAAGGCATGGATTTCTTTATCCGGACATGCCCGGTGAAACGCGGCAATATTGCTTGCCGGCTAAAGATTATACGCTCGCGGCAGGCCGTGGTCCAACACTGCGAGCGACATATCGGGACAATATTTGCGCAGTGCCTGATTTTAGTGCGGTTTCGGCGGCTGCATCTCGCGGGAGACGTCGGCGCGCGTGGGCGGGATATCAGGCAACGCTCTTTCGGAGAAAGCCTCTTTCACATTCTTGACCGTTGCAGGCCGTCGTGTCGGCAGCTCCGAGTGCGATGGGGCTGCGGTTTCGGTCGTCGCAGCAACCGATGCCTCCGGCTCGGCCACGACGTGTAATGCCGGCGCCTCTTCTGTATTTTCCGCAGTCGAGGCGGTGGCCAAAATCTCCTTGAGCACGGAAGTCACCGGCAGATGGCCGTTCAAATCCGTATTGGTGTGATGCCAGGCATGTGGGACGCGCTGATCGGCCGAAATGAATGGCCGGGAGTTCATTTCGCCGAACCAGTCCCATTCGCCGATGACATCGACCACATCCGAGAAGGTTGGCGGCATGGCGATGCGGGTGCCGATGGTGACGATCTTCACCGTCTCCGCCAGTTGTGCGGCCCGGAATTCGTCCTCCTCGCAGAGATCATGAAGGGCAGCCGAAATCACCAGGTTGCCTTTGGAGTGGCCGGCAAGCAGGCGGAAAGAGAGGCGGGGGTCGCCGAGCAGCGCGCGCACCGTCCTAGTGACGAGGCTGGTGCGGGCGGCCGTCTCGCCGCCATTGGTGTCGGCGACGCCGAATTGGGGTCGTCCGGCAAGATCGTCGAGCATTTCGAAGACAGGCCGCAGGCCTTTCAGATGGCCGAAGAAGAAATGGCCGCCGAAGGCCTCGGTGATGATGTCAGCCAGACCATATCCGGAGACGACGACAGCAACTGGCGTGCCGATCGCGTCTGCGACATTGCGGGCGAAGGCGGCCGCACCGAGAGCCGATCCTCCGATGCCGGCGGCGGTCAGTGCCTGCGCCTTCTGGCCACCGCGGAGTACGAACTCTTCCAGCGTTTCGCAAAGGGTGAGCTTACCACCGCCGCTCGGTGGCACGATCATGATGGAGCCTTCGGCCGCGAGCGATCCGCTGATGTAGAAAGCCTCTTCCGGAGTGATGACCTTGACGTCGTAGAACAGCGCATCGAGCGCCGTGTTGCGCTGGCGAAGGGCTTCCAGGGTTAGATTGCGCACCGGTGAGCGCTGCAGGCGCTCGGGTAGGCTGAGGGTGCGTGCGAATTGAGTAAGGGTGAGGGTGAATGCCGTCTGGAACATGGGTCACCTCGCCAAGGCTGCCGTTAGGTAAAGCATTTCCAGGTCAAAGCTTCTCACACTTTGCCGGGCATGCCAACGGCAATTGGCCGCCGCGGCACCCAGATTTGCCGCGACATTTACGACCAGTTTGTCTGCCGCAGTGCCTCGCCCGATATCATCGCGGCCGACATGGCCACATTGATGGAGCGCTGACCGGCAACCATCGGGATCAAGATGCGGCCGCCGGCCTTTTCATGCACATGATCTGGCACGCCGGCGCTCTCGCGGCCGAAGAGCAATATGTCGTCCTTCCGGAAGACGAAGTCCGTGTAGCGTTCAGCGGCCTTGGTGGAGGCAAGCACCAGCCGGCGACCGCTTTCCGCCCGCCAGGCTTCGAAACGTTCCCAGTTGATATGCCGCGTCAGCGTGACTGAGGCGAGGTAGTCCATGCCGGCGCGCTTGAGGTTGCGATCCGATATGTCGAAGCCGGCCGGCTCGATGACATCGACGCCAAGGCCGAGGCAGGCGGCGAGCCGGAGGATCGTGCCGGTGTTGCCAGGGATATCGGGCTGGTAGAGGGCGATGCGCAGCGATGTCATGTCTTGCAACTAGCGAAATTGCCGGGAGTTGTCTTCGCCTTTTGTCGAATCCCCCTGTTTCTGTGATGTCTTCATCAGCAGAATTGAAGATTTTCGGCGGGTTTCTGGGCACATTTCACTTTTCAAAGCGAACGATGCACGGTAAAAGAGAACCGCTCTACAACTTGTGACAGAGGAGGCTCAGATGAATATTTGGTTTGTGATGATGCGCCTCCCGGCCATGACCCCATGGCTATGATCCAGGCGCTTTAACGCGCATTTTCGCGAGTTTCCCCTTTTCGATTCATTACGCGGCCGGTATGGCCTCGTTCTTTTATCGCCCGGCCACCATATCTCTGCGATCCCTTGAGATGCAGAAGCGGTGCCGAAGGGTCGAGTTTGGAGCAATTTCATGTTTGGCTGGTTCGAACAGCGATTAAATCCCTTTCCGAGCGAAGTGCCCGACGTTCCGCCGCGGGGTCTCTTCGCCTTCTGCTGGCACTATACCAAGCCGGCCGCACCCTGGCTGATCGCCATGGCCGTTCTCACCATGCTCATTGCCATCGGCGAAGTGGCGCTGTTCCAGTTCCTGGGCGCCATCGTGGATTGGCTGACGCACGCGGACAAGGCGACGTTCCTGCAGACGCAGTGGCAGAGGCTCTTCTGGATGGGCGCGATGGTGCTGGTCGGCCTGCCGCTGGCGG
Source organism: Rhizobium mayense (assembly GCF_030272705.1). Taxonomy (GTDB): domain Bacteria; phylum Pseudomonadota; class Alphaproteobacteria; order Rhizobiales; family Rhizobiaceae; genus Rhizobium; species Rhizobium mayense. Next base: position 76,332 of record NZ_JARFYM010000001.1, read on the forward strand.
CCGTGCTCGATTCCATCATCATGCATCAGGTGCTGCTCGGCAATTATCCGATGATCGCCCGCTGGCAGATGCATCGCTTCCTGCTGCGCCACAGCATGACCTTCTTCGCCAACGAGTTCGCCGGCCGCGTCGCGACCAAGGTGATGCAGACCTCGCTTGCCGTGCGCGAAGCGGTGATGAAGATCCTCGACGTCTTCGTCTATGTCGTCACCTATTTCCTGTCGATGATCCTGGTCATCGCGGCTGCTGACTGGCGGCTGATGCTGCCGATCCTGGCGTGGCTGGGGATCTATATCGGCATCGTCAGCTATTTCGTGCCGCGACTGCGCAAGATCGCCGCCGCTCAGGCGGATGCACGCTCGACTATGACGGGTCGGGTGGTCGACAGCTATACGAACATCGCGACGGTGAAGCTGTTTTCGCATGCAGGCCGTGAAGAGGGCTATGCCAAGGCCGGTATGAGCGAATTCCTGGACACCGTCTACGGGCAAATGCGCAAGGTGACGCTGTTCTACATCGCAGTCTACGTCAACAACTGCGTGGCGTTGTTCGTCATCTCGGCGCTGTCGATCTGGTTCTGGCTGAGCGGTTCGATCTCGGTCGGCGCCATCGCCATCGCCATCGGCCTTGCCATGCGCGTCAACGGCATGTCGCAATGGATCATGTGGGAAGTCTCGGCGCTGTTCGAGAATATCGGCACGATCTATGACGGCATCGAGATGCTGACGAAGCCGCATGATATCGTCGACGTACCGGCGGCACCGGCGATCACGGCCAAGCAGGGCGCGATCCACTTCGATCACGTCCGCTTCCACTACGGCAAGGCCAAGGGTGTCATCGAGAACCTGACCTTCGACATCAAAGCCGGCGAGAAGGTCGGTCTGGTCGGCCGCTCCGGCGCCGGCAAGACGACGCTGATGAACCTGATGCTTCGCTTCTACGATCTCGAAAGCGGACGCATCACCATCGATGGCCAGGATATCGCCAAGGTGACGCAGGACAGCCTGCGCTCACTGATCGGCGTGGTGACGCAGGATACATCCCTGCTGCACCGCTCGATCCGCGACAACATTGCCTATGGTCATCCGGAAGCGACCGATGCCGACGTGATCCAGGCGGCCAAGCGCGCCAACGCCTGGGAGTTCATCGAAGGGCTCGCCGACATGCAGGGTCGCAGGGGGCTCGACGCTCAGGTCGGCGAGCGCGGCGTCAAGCTCTCCGGCGGCCAGCGGCAGCGCATCGCGATTGCACGCGTCTTCCTGAAGGACGCGCCGATCCTGGTGCTGGACGAGGCGACCTCGGCGCTCGATTCCGAAGTGGAAGCGGCGATCCAGGAAAACCTCTTCGCGCTGATGCAGGGCAAGACGGTGATCGCCATCGCCCACCGGCTGTCGACATTGACAGAAATGGACCGCCTCATCGTCCTCGACAAGGGCCGCATCATCGAGACGGGTACCCATCACGATCTGGTCCAAACTGGCGGCATCTACGCCGACCTCTGGAACCGGCAGTCCGGCGGGTTCCTCGCCGACCACGAAGAGGCCGAGGCGGCGGCGGAATGAAAAAGGGGGCGGGTTTCGGGCTCGCCCTTTTTGTTTTGGCTAACCTATCATGAGGGTCAGTGTTTTGTCTGATCTTCGGATCGTTAGCTACAAAACGACCGATAGAGCGCCGACGATATTAAACATCGTGCCGTCTGACCGTTAATTCAAAACCCAGTGATTGCATAACCGCGAGAACCGACTTCAGTGTCGGGTTGCCGTCCGATGCGAAGGAGCGATAGAGCGCTTCCCGCGCCATGCCAATCTCTTACGCTATTCCAGTTATGCCTTTTGCACGTGCGACGACGCCGAGCGCATGGGCGATGTATCCCGCATCACCGCTTTCAAAGGCGTCTTTCATGAATTCATCGACGGCGGGGTTAAATTCGTCCGAATTTTTGGCGAGTATTTTCGCCTGTTCGATATCTCTGGCTTGGCTGCTCTTATCGCCACCGCACAGGAGGATAATGATCTCTCCGCCGCGTTGAACAAAATAGACTCGGTAGCCCGGTCCATAGTGGATACGCATTTCATTCACACCCTCGCCGTCCGGTTTGATATCGCCGCAAGACCAAATGCTGAACGGGAAAGTCGCGCAGCAATCGCCGCGCGAGCGCGCTCATCCCGAAGCCGTCGTTCCCAGCGCTGATAAGTCATCGTCTGAAGTATGCGAAGCATGGAGCGTCCGTAATTTATGAATCGCAATGGTATGAGCATCAAGCTGAAATAGGCATGGTTCCGGCTCGATGATGATTTGCACTGCAGCTTCCAATTGTGGAACATCACGAAAATATAACCCTTCGCGACCGCAACTTTCCTTTGCACCCCAGGTAAAACTTCCTATATCGCGGGGATGCTGATCCGCTCCGTCTACCGCCTGTTCGAAACCTGGATTGATCCCTATTACCGCACCGGCGATCTTCGCCCGCCGCGATCACTTTGGGCTTTCATCTGGTACTATGTCGGTCAGGCGAAAGGCCCATTTCTGGCGATGGCGGTGCTTGGCGGCGCCGTCGCGATGCTGGAAGCGGCGCTGTTCTGGTTCGTGGGGCATCTGGTCGACATACTGGACAAAGTGCGGCCGGGGGCGGGCTGGGCCGGATTGCTTTCCGGCCATGGCGGCGCGCTGCTCGGCATGGTTTTCGTCGTGCTGGTCGTCCGCTTCGTGGTGGTGAGCCTCGGGGCGCTGGTCGAGGAGCAGGTGGTCGTACCCGGCTTTCTCAATCTCGTGCGCTGGCAGGCCTATATGCATGTCGCGCGCCAGTCGGTGAGCTTCTTCCAGAATGATTTCTCCGGCCGGATCGTTACCAAGGTCTGGTCGGCGGGGCAGTCGACGGGCGATCTTGTCGTGTCGCTGTTACAGGTGGTCTGGTTCATCATTATCTATGCCGCCTCGACCATAGCGCTGGTCGGCGGGCTCGATTGGCGCCTCGCGCTGGTGATCGCGGTCTGGATCGGCATCTTCTCGATGCTTGCTCGCTATTTCGTGCCGCGTATCCGGCGCCATGCGCGCAACGCCGCCGAGGCGTCGTCGATGTTGAACGGCCGCATGGTCGATGCCTACGCCAATATCCAGACGCTGAAACTCTTCGGTCGAGAAGAGCAGAACGACGACTACATCCGCAATGGCTTCGATCGCTTCCAGGCCGCCGTCATGCCGTTCACGCGGCTTCTGACTGGCGTGCGTTCGTCGCTGGCGCTGTTGTCCGGCGTGATGATCACGACGATCGCGGCACTTGCCATCCATCTCTGGCTCGCCGGTGAGATTTCGACCGGCGGCGTTGCCTTCACGCTCAGCATGGTATTGCGGCTCAACATGTTGTTCGGTCGCATGATGGCGCAGTTCAATGCAATCATGCGCAATCTCGGCACGATCCAGAATTCCGCCGAGATGATCTCCGAGCCGATCGGCCTGGTGGACCAGCCGGGCGCCAGGGATCTGCAAATCGTCAGTCCGGATATTCGTTTCGAGCATGTGGCCTTCCACTACGGCCGCGGCCGCGGTGTCATTGACGATTTTTCGTTGACCGTCCGTGCCGGCGAGAAGATCGGCATCGTTGGCCGTTCAGGTGCCGGCAAGACGACGCTGGTCAATCTGCTGCTGCGCTTCTACGATCTCGAAGGCGGCCGCATCCTGATCGATGGACAGGATATCGCCGCGGTCCGCCAGGAGTCGCTGCGGAGCGAGATCGGCATGGTGACGCAGGACACAGCGCTGCTCAATCGTTCCATCCGCGACAACATCCTTTTTGGTCGCCCGAAGGCGAGTGAGGAGCAGATGACACAGGCGACACGGCGGGCGGAAGCGGATCAGTTCATCATGACGCTGGAGGATCAGAAGGGCCGCAAGGGCTATGCCGCCCACGTTGGGGAGCGCGGCGTCAAATTGTCTGGCGGCCAGCGCCAACGTATCGCCATCGCCCGCGTCATGCTGAAGGATGCACCGATCTTGGTGCTGGATGAGGCAACCTCGGCGCTGGATTCAGAGGTCGAGGCGGCGCTGCAGTCCAATCTGGAATCGTTGATGGAAGGCAAGACCGTACTTGCAATCGCGCATCGGCTGTCGACCATCGCCAAGCTTGACCGCCTGATCGTCATCGACAAGGGCAGGATCATCGAAGACGGCACCCATGACGAGCTGGTTGTCCGCGGCGGCCTCTACTCCGAGCTATGGGCGCGCCAGTCCGGCGGCTTCATCGCAGCCGAGTAGCGCCGCCACCGAAAATACCCGGCGGCGCTCCGCCAAGCTCGTGCAAATTCAAAGAGCTATTTTGAAACGCTGAATTCCGTCACCAAGCCAAAATGGTTTGAACCCATGGCATCCGGTATCTGCCGGACGGACTCCAGCCGCAGTGGCGCGCGCGCGAAAACATGGTCGATGGCGATGCCGTAGGCGCCTCCCTTGATCGGCCAGGTGGCGGGTTCCGGGAAGACGTGGCGCAGACCGGTGTCGCCAAGGAAGTCTCTCATGTCGGGTATAATGACCGATGCATTGAAATCCCCGGCAAGGATCAGTGGCCCTTGAATATCTTTCAGGATCGGGGCGAGGATGTTCAACTCGACTGTGTGGAACTCGTCGAAATAGGGTTTGCTGAGGTGAGCCGAGACAAAATTGACCGTCTGGCCATCCATATCGATGGTCGCGTGAATGAAGCGGTTGTCCCAAAGGCTGCCGAGGCTATGCATGTCCTGCGTCAGGAGCGGACGTTTCGACAGCAGCAGCGAATCGCAATCGGTCGTCATGACGCCGCAGCCGATACGATACGGATAGATATCGGCTATTCGCTTCAGCTCCGGTTGAATCGAGCGCGCCTCGAAGATCTCCACGACATCGGCCTTCGAGCCGACGATGAGATCGGCGATGCGCACGCCGTTTTCGGAAGTGTTATCGTCGTCGATGTTGAACGAGAGCAGCTTAAAGCTCTTGCTGGCACCGGCGGCTGCCGGCGGATGTACCGGAGGGACGGCGGCGTACTCGCGCAGCATTACAACGGAATGAACTGCAAGCCCGACACCGACAGCCAGCAGGAAAACCGCATACCAATGCCGCTTGAAAAGCAACGCGAGCAGGGCGAGCGCGATCCCGAAAAGGCTGATGTGGGTCTGAAGGCTCTCGAAGAAGCCCAGCAGCCAGAGATCCGTTGCATAACGTGCCGTGAGGATGGCCAGCGCCAGCGTGGCAAGGACGCATAGAACGCAATAGATCGTATGTCTCATAATTGTGTCCTCAGCCATATTTGTGCTGGCCGCCAAGAGCGGCGGAGGCGCCATAAAAGGCCATAAGCTGTTCCTAAAATCCACTCGGATATAAGGAGTAGGAAGTAGAGCTTATTATAGATCATCGGTCGGCGTGTGGCCGATTATGTTGCAATGCAGCATTGAAATCACTGTTTATTTTGCTCCGCAATGGAAAAATCTATTGTGCGAATCTCACGATTTTTCATGTGCTTACGGCGGTTTGACTGACGTCGGAGATTTTAAGCTCGGTACTCGCAGCCAAATAGCGCTCTTTTCCCGCGACATTGTGCCCACACCCCTTGCCAAGACTGGACATAATTTGCGATCAAGCTTAGAACGCGGCGGGTTACGGAGGAATCTATGGCGGAATTATGGTCGCGTTGATTCGCCGGCATTGAGGGGGTACCGCAGCGTCAAGCTGTGGGTTTTGCGGAAGAGGATGGTCCAGCGTTGAGCGAGCATATAACAACCGGTGAAACCACGGGCGAGCCGACTCGCCGAGATTTCCTTTATCTGACGACGGGCATGGCTGGCGCAGTAGGCGCAGTCGCTTTCGCCTGGCCGTTTATCGACCAGATGCGGCCGGATGCCTCGACGCTCGCTCTTGCTTCCATCGAAGTCGATGTATCGAGCCTGGAACCCGGCATGTCGATGACGGTGAAGTGGCGTGGCAGGCCGGTCTTCATCCGCAACCGTACGCAGAAGGAAATCGACGATGCGAAGGGTGCGCAGATCTCCGATCTGAAGGACCCGATCGCCCGCAATGCCAATTTGCCGGCAGATGCGCAAGCGACCGATGTGGCGCGTTCGGCCGGTGATGGGAAGGAGAACTGGCTGGTTATGATCGGCGTCTGCACCCATCTCGGTTGCATACCGCTCGGTCAGGCGGGGGAATATGGCGGTTGGTTCTGTCCCTGCCATGGTTCAGTCTATGACACCGCTGGTCGCATCCGCCATGGGCCAGCGCCGCAGAACCTCGCTATTCCGGTATATGCGTTTACCGCAGAAAAGAAAATCAAGGTCGGTTGAGGGGGAGCTGAATCATGAGTGGTCATTCGTCTTACGAGCCATCTACGGGGCTCGAAAAATGGGTCGACGCGCGGCTGCCGCTGCCGCGTATGGTCTATGACAGTTTCATCGCCTATCCGGTCCCGCGCAATCTGAACTATGCCTACACGTTCGGGGCCATGCTGGCCGTCATGCTCGTTCTGCAGATTCTGACCGGCGTCGTTCTTGCCATGCACTATGCAGCGGAAACGACGATCGCCTTCAACTCCGTCGAAAAGATCGTTCGCGACGTCAACCACGGTTGGCTGCTGCGCTATCTGCACGCCAACGGCGCGTCCTTCTTCTTCGTGGCGGTCTATCTCCACATCGCCCGCGGTCTTTATTATGGCTCCTACAAGGCGCCGCGTGAAATCCTCTGGATTCTCGGCGTGATCATCTATCTGCTGATGATGGCGACGGCCTTCATGGGTTACGTTCTGCCCTGGGGTCAGATGTCCTTCTGGGGCGCTACCGTTATCACCGGCTTCTTCTCGGCCTTTCCCTGGGTCGGTGATTGGATCCAGACCTTTCTGCTCGGCGGCTTCGCTGTCGACAATCCGACGCTGAACCGCTTCTTCTCGCTGCACTACCTGCTGCCGTTCATGATCGCGGGCGTTGTTGTCCTGCATATCTGGGCGCTGCATGTCACCGGCCAGACAAACCCGACCGGCGTTGAAGTCAAGTCCAAGACCGATACCGTGGCCTTCACACCCTATGCAACGCTGAAGGACGCGCTTGGCGTTTCCGTCTTCCTGCTGGTATTCGCCTATTTCGTCTTCTATCTGCCGAACTTCCTCGGCCATGCGGACAACTACATTCCGGCCAATCCGCTGAAGACCCCGGCCCATATCGTTCCGGAATGGTACTTCCTGCCGTTCTACGCGATGCTGCGTTCGATCACTTTCAACATCGGTCCGATCGACTCCAAATTGGGCGGCGTTTTGACGATGTTCGGCGCCATCATCGTGCTGTTCTTCCTGCCCTGGCTCGATACCTCCAAGATTCGCTCGGCGGTCTATCGTCCGTGGTACAAGCTGTTCTTCTGGCTGTTCGTCGCCGATGCCATCCTGCTTGGCTGGCTTGGCTCGCAGCCGGCGGAAGGCAACTTCGTCGTGATCTCGCAGTTCGCGACGCTGTTCTACTTCCTGTTCTTCCTTGTCGCCATGCCGGTCCTTGGCCTGGTCGAAACACCAAGGCGCATTCCGAATTCGATTACGGAGGCGGTTCTTGAAAAGCAGAGCGGCAAAGCGGCCGCTCCGGTTGAAGCGTAACCGGCGATAGAGGAAGAGAACAATGAAAAAGCTTGTTGCCGGCCTTCTGTCGATCGCACTCATCGGCGGCTTCGCCACGGTTGCCGCCGTCGCTCAGGAGACCAAGCCCGCCGCGGAAGCAGCGACGCCGCATTATCCGCTCAAGGAGCCGAGGGAGCAGCACTGGACCTTCTCCGGCCCCTTCGGTTCCTACGATAAAGCGCAGCTTCAGCGCGGTTTGAAGGTCTATACGGAAGTCTGTTCCGCTTGCCATTCCATGAAGCTGGTTCCTTTCCGTACGTTAGGAGATCTCGGCTACTCGGACGCCCAGGTCAAAACCTTCGCGGCGAATTACGAAGTGCAGGACGGTCCAAACGCCCAGGGCGAGATGTTTACCCGCAAGGCGCTTCCATCCGACCACTTCCCGTCGCCGTTCCCGAATGACGAAGCGGCAGCCGTCGCAAACAATGGCGCCGTGCCGCCGGACATGTCGCTGCTTGCCAAGGCGCGCGAAATCGAACGTGGTTTCCCGCAGTTCATCTTCGATATCTTCACCCAGTATCAGGAAGGCGGCCCGGACTATATCTACTCGCTGCTGACGGGCTACGAAGAGCCTCCGGCTGGCTTCCAGGTGCCGCAGAACTCGCACTACAATCCGTATTTCAGTGCGGCTGCGACCTTCGCCATGCCGAAGCCGCTCTCCGACGGCCAGGTCACCTATGACGACGGTTCGCCGCAGACGGTCGATCAATATGCGCGGGACGTCGCCTCGTTCCTGATGTGGGCCTCGGAGCCGCATCTCGAAGACCGCAAGCACCTTGGCTTCATGGTCATGGTATTTTTGCTGATTTTCACGACGTTGATCTATCTGACCAAACGCTCGGTATACGCCAAGGCCGGCGCTCACTAAGCCGCTCAGGCATGCAATCAGACAAAAAGGCGGCCCGTTGCGGTCGCCTTTTTTGTTGGTATCGGGCACGGGTCTTGATAGGGTGCGTCGGCCTTATCATAGCCTGAGAGCACATATCTACATGCACACTATTGCTTCGGAGCTTGCTGCCAGCATCCGCTCCATTCCGGACTATCCCAAGCCTGGCATCATCTTCCGTGACATCACCACGATGCTCGGCAATGCCAAGGCATTCCGCCGTGCAGTCGACGCGCTGGTGCAGCCCTATGCCGGCACCAAGATCGACAAGGTCGCCGGCATGGAAGCACGTGGTTTCATTCTCGGCGGCGCCGTAGCGCATCAGTTGTCGTCCGGTTTCGTGCCGATCCGCAAGAAGGGCAAGCTGCCGCACGACATCGTGCGCATCGCCTACAGCCTTGAATACGGCGTCGACGAGATGGAGATGCACCGCGACGCGGTAAATCCCGGCGAGAAGGTGATCCTGGTCGACGATCTCATCGCCACTGGCGGCACCGCCGTCGGGGCTACACAGTTGTTGCGCCAGATCGGCGCCGAGATCGTTGCCGCCTGCTTCGTCATCGACCTTCCGGATTTGGGCGGCCGCAAGAAGCTCGAAGCGCTCGATGTGCCGGTTCACACCCTGGTGGAATTTTCCGGGCATTGAAGATCTCGCCCGCAGAGGGCGAGACACGCATTTGCTCCGCCTTTCGCAAGCTTCTGGCTTCGTGAAGCTGTCAGTCAAACTCCAGCACGGTGCTCTCGAACCGCAACACCGCCGTGCCGTGCTGGTTGGTTCCGTCGCAGAGGATGGTGTTGAGCGTCCAGCCCGGGCGTGAATTCAGCGGGCGGCTGGCAAGCAAGGTGACGCCATAGGTTACGGTGTCGCCGGCAAAGACCGGGCGCAGCCACTGCAGCTTCTGGAAGCCGGGCGAGGGGCCGAGATTTGGCGGTTTTCCGCCTTCGTCGCGAATGCGGGTGGTTTCGCCCCTCCAATAGTCGACGAAGGTGCGCATCCAGACCGCGCAGCTATGCCAGCCTGACGCGCAAAGGCCGCCGAACAATGTGTGCTTGGCCGCTTCCGCGTCCATGTGGAAAATCTGCGGATCGAAGCGTGAGGCGAAACGGACGATGTTTTCGGCCGTGAACGTGTGGCTGCCGATCTCGGCCCGTTCGCCGATCGGGTAAAGCTCAGTCATCTTCATGCGGACGCCTCCACGGGCAAGCGCATACGGATCATGATCGAATTCTCGCCGAGACAAACGAGCTGGCCACGCTGGTTTTCAACTTCGTGGCGGAACCTCACGATGCCGATTCCGGGGCGGGAGCGCATGGCGCGGGATTCGAGCACGATCGAGCGGCCGGACAGCGTATCGCCTGCCAGAACCGGCTTTTTCCAGTCCATGAAATCAATGCCCGGTGCGCCTTCGGCTTTCGTGTTGAGTAGATAGCTGTCAGTCATCATGCGCATGAACATTGCCGAGGTGTGCCAACCGGAAGCGGCAAGCCCACCCAGAATGCTTGCGCGGCCGGCAGCTTCGTCAAGATGCATCGGTTGCGGATCGAACTCGCGCGCAAATTCGATGATCTCTTCCGCCGTCACATGTTTCGGTCCGAGCGGAAACACTTGCCCCGGCTGAAAATCCTCATATGTCAGTTTTGCCATATCCGTCACCGGCCTCTTCATTCGGTTTGTGCGCAATCGCATGCCGGGCGGCAATGGCGCAAGCGTTTTCATGGCCGTCGCGCGAAAGAGCCGCGGCGAACGCGTGCCGAGGCTTAGCAGCCCTTGATTGTAGACCGACGATGTGATGAGGCTTGGTAACATCGTCACCATGCAGGGATAGACATGAGCGATCTCAAGACTGTGCTGGAAGGCGCTGCCGGCGAGGGGATCATTTCCTCCGATCAGGCTAACCGGCTTTTGCCTTATCTGGCCGAACGAAATATCGGCATCAACGCGACGGTCGTCAGAAACGATCTTTCGCAACCTCGCGAGGACGGTCTGGCGAACCCGCTGGAGGATAGCGAAGCGCCACGTTTCATCCGCGGCTTTCATGACGTGCTGATCACCATCGGCATCGTCGTCCTGCTCGTCGGCCTGTGGGGGCTCACCGGCTATTACGGGCCGCTGCCGGCCATCATCATCCTGGCCGAAATCCTGGTCCGCCGCCAGCGTCTGGCGCTTCCCGCCGTCGTCCTGACGATCTCGCTGGTCTATTGGATATTCTGGGTGACGGCGATGCATCTCGGCACCGCGGATACCGTCGGCTCGAGCCTGATGAGCCATTGGATCACCATGGCCTTGCCGTTCCCGCCGCTGCTTGCGCTATATCATTGGCGCTATCGTGTGCCGCTGTCGCTGGCGATGCTCATCTTCTCGCTATTCACTCTGCTGCTTGCCGGCGTCTTCTATCTGATCGGCCTTGCCACCGGCACATCGAACGTTGTGCTGGATTATCCGCTGCCGGCGTTCGTCATCATGTTTGCGGCCGCACTCGGGGTATTTGCCGTGGCGATGCGCTTCGATCTTAGCGATCCCGACCGCAGGACACGTCGCTCGGATGTGGCCTTCTGGCTGCATCTCGCCACAGCGCCTGCGCTGCTCTACACGGCGATCCTGCTGGCATTTCAGATTGAAGCAGGCAACAGCGGCACATTCTTGTTTGCCGGCGTGGAGCATAGTGGCTATACGCAGGCGCTGACGATCGTCGCCATTGTGGTGATCATGATGCTGGTGGGCCTGATCATCGACAGACGCGCTTTCGTGACCGCGGGTCTGATGTCGCTCGGTATCGCGATTGGCGCTATTCTGCGACAGAACAATGCCGGCCTAGACAAGGTCAGCTTCATCGTGCTGATGATCGTCGGCTTGATCGTGCTGGTGATCGGCGTTGGCTGGCCGCACCTGCGCCGTACTGTCGTGCGGCTGCTGCCGGCATCCGTCCAGGGAAGACTGCCGGCGCTCAGGTGAGGCCGGCAATCCCGTCATGTCTTACGTGTTGAAGCGGAAATGGATGACGTCGCCGTCCTGGACGACATATTCCTTGCCTTCGTCGCGCGCCTTGCCGGCTTCCTTGGCGCCTGTTTCGCCGTTGTAGGCGATGTAGTCGTCATAGGCGATGGTGTTGGCACGGATGAAGCCGCGTTCAAAGTCGGAATGGATGACGCCGGCCGCCTGCGGAGCCTTGGTGCCCTGTTCAATCGTCCAGGCGCGCGTTTCCTTCGGCCCGACGGTGAAATAGGTGATGAGGTGCAGCAGCTTGTAGCCGGCACGGATCAGCCGGTCGAGCCCGGCTTCGTCGAGGCCGAGAGCGGCGAGGAATTCCTTGGATTCCTCATCTGGCAACTGCGCCACTTCCGCTTCGATGGCGGCGGAAATGATCACCACTTCAGAATTCTGCTCCTTGGCCATGGCAGCGACGGCGGCTGTATGTTCATTGCCGGTCGCGGCGTCGGCTTCGGCGACGTTGCAAACGTAGAGGACCGGATGCGAGGTCAGAAGGTTCAGGCCCTTGAGGATGCGGGTTTCCTCGGCATCGAGCTTCGACAGCAGGGTGCGCACCGGCTTGCCTTCGTTCAGCAACTGGAGTGAGGCTTCCATGATGGGCAACATCGCCATGGACTCCTTGTCCTTGCCCGTGGCGCGCTTGCGCGTCTGCTCGGTGCGGCGCTCCAAGCTCTCGAGGTCAGCGAGCATCAGCTCGGTTTCGATCGTCTCGGCGTCGGCCACTGGATTGATGCGGCCTTCGACGTGGGTGATGTCGCTGTCTTCGAAGCAGCGCAGCACGTGCACGATGGCGTCGACCTCGCGAATATTGGCAAGGAACTGGTTGCCCAGGCCTTCGCCCTTCGAGGCGCCGCGAACGAGGCCGGCGATGTCGACGAAGGAAATGCGCGTGGGGATCAGTTCCTTCGATTTGGCGACGTCGGCAAGCTTGCGCATGCGCGGATCGGGCACGGCGACTTCACCCGTGTTCGGCTCGATCGTGCAGAACGGATAATTAGCCGCCTGCGCCGCCGCCGTCTTGGTCAGCGCGTTGAACAGAGTGGACTTGCCGACATTCGGCAACCCGACGATACCGCATTTGAAACCCATGGCACCTTGTCCATATCTTGAAAAACTTTGTTGTGCGTATGGGGGAAGGGTCGTTGCGGGTCAAGCCTTGCGCGGAGGATGCGCCGATTTTCTATTGGGGGAGAGCGCCGCGACGACACCGGTGATTGTGATGGCGTCATGATCTCTGCTGGTGTGTGAGAAGCTGCTCCTCACGGTCGATTGATCTGATGGCCGTTCCGAAAACGTTGTTTTCCTTGAATGGTTGGTTGCGGTGCAGTATAAATTGGCTATCAGCCACAAATCTGTTTTCCCTGTCATCAACGGTGAGTCCGATGAGTGACAATGATGTTGTCCTAAAACCGAAGACCACAACGAAGCCGAAGCTTGACCGGCCGAAGCTTTACAAGATCATTCTCGTCAATGACGATTACACGCCGCGCGAATTCGTCATCATGGTATTGAAGGCCGTCTTCCGTATGAGCGAGGAAACCGGCTATCGCGTCATGATGACGGCGCATAAGCTCGGCACCTGCGTGGTCATGGTCTGCGCCAGGGATATTGCCGAGACCAAAGCGCAGGAAGCCATCGATCTGGCGAAGAGTGCCGGCTTTCCGCTGATGTTTACCACCGAACCGGAAGAATAGGCTCGGGCGGGGAAATCAGCCTGCGGCGGGGCGCCGGATCTGGAATCCGGTCTTGTCCTGTGAAAAGCCGCAATTGGCGTAGAAGCGCAGCGTCGCCGGCTCCTTGGAGCCCGTGAGCAGCATCACCTTGTAGCAATTCTGCTTCCAAGCCGTCGCGACGGCTGCCTCGATCAGCGCCCGTGCATAGCCGCGCTGGCGATGATCGACATGGGTGACGACGTTTTCGATCAGAGCATAGGAAGCGCCACGACGCGTCAGGTTGGGGACGACGACCAGGGTAACCGAGGAGATGGCGATGTCGCCTTCGAAGGCGGCGAAGATTGTCATGCCGGGATGGGCTGAGATCGCCGCAAAGCGATCCCTCGCAAGCTGGGGATCCATATCGGGATCGTCATGGTTGAGATGGCGGTAGAGCGCCAGCAGCGTAGGCAGGTCACCGGCTGCGACCGGGCGGATCACAATATCTGCGGCCCCGTCTGTTGCTGCCTCTGCCACTCAATCGTCCTTCTTGCCGAACATTCTCTTCAGCATCTCGGCCATCGGGCCACTTTCTGGCATCCGTTGCTGGTTATGATTGCGAGCCTGATGGATATGCGACTTGGCCACGGCTTTCTTTTCCGGCTTTGGCGTCTCTTCTTCCACCTTGCCGCCGAGGGCAAGCGCGATCTTGTTCATGAGCTGCGAGTCTTCGCCGCGCGCCAGCATGTCGGCATTGTCGGCGAGTGCGTCGAGCAGCGGCTCCAGCCAGCTTTGGTCGGCTTTGGCAAAGTCGCCGAGCACATGATTATGCACGAGTTCCTTGACGCCGGGATGACCGATGCCGAGACGCAGCCGGCGATATTCCCGGCCGCAATGGGCGTCGATCGACTTGATGCCGTTATGGCCGTTATGGCCGCCGCCGGTTTTCAGCCGCGCCTTGCCGGCAGGCAGGTCGAGCTCGTCATAGATCACGACAAGATCGGACGGCTCGAGCTTGTAGAAACGCATGGCCTCGCCGACGGATTCGCCGGAAAGGTTCATGAAGGTCTGCGGCTTGATCAGCAGAACTTTCTGGCCGCCGAGCTCGCCTTCCGCGATCTCTGCCCTGAATTTTTTTGACCAGGGCGAGAAGCTACGGCGACGATGGATGGCGTCCACGGCCATGAAGCCGATATTATGGCGGTTGCTCTGATATTTGGCGCCGGGATTGCCGAGACCCGCGATAAGAAGCATTGCGCTTCACCCCTTGGAAAATGCCGATGTCCTTCACGACAGCGAATTGACGGCAAAGTCAAGGCGGCAATCTCGTCAGTTAGCGAGGTGCAGGCCGTACTTCAGGAATATCTGCTTTTGCGTGCCGTCGGCGATCAGGCGATTGAGCGCGGCTTGCATCTTCTTCAGGAGATCGTCCGGAAAATCCTTCTGGCAGGCAATACCCATCGGCTGTTCGGAGAGAACGCCCACCTCTTGCACTGCAATGCGATCCTTCTCCAGCTTGTCGAAATAGATTTCGGAAATGGGCATCAGATCGATGCGGTCACTCATCAGCTTCTTTAGCGTAGCCTTGAAGTCGCTGCCGATATCGATCCGCGTAAAGTTGGCCTGTCGCAACGTCGTCTCGGTATAATCGTCCCGCCATGTGCCGACGAGATAGTTCCGGGCTTCATCGACTGTGGTGGCTGTGACGTTGGATCCGGTATGCTTGATCAGGATGTTGCGATCGACCAGCAGCGGCAGGACCCATTTGAACAGCTTGTCGCGCGCGTCGTTATGGGCGGTCGCAAAGACACAGGTCATCGGCGTCGTCTGCGCCTGGGTATAGGCTCGCACCCAAGGCATCACGTCTATCGAATAGTCGACGCCGATATCGCTCATTATCTTCTCCACCTGCTCGACGGTCGCGCCGGCGGGGGTCTTGCCGTCACGATAATTGAAGGGTGGATATTCTTCGGTGGTAAAATGGACCGTTTCGGCTTGGGCTATCGAGAAAAGACTGAGAGAAGACAGGCTGAAAAATACCGGGAGCAGCAGTTTTCGCATGTGTTTTCTCGCCTCGCTATGATGCCTGCGCCACAGGGCTGATGTAATCAACTCGCGGTCCAGTGAGCATCTTCATGAGATCGTTCGGATGTTGCGGGCGATGGAACAAGTAGCCCTGGCCGTAATCGAGACCCATGGCGCGCAGGGTTGCGCACTCTTCCTCAGTCTCGATGCCTTCCGCGATCACGGTGCAGTTCATCTTGTGCGACAGCGTCGTGATGCTTTCGACCAGCATGCGGCTCTTGGCACTAACATCGGAGGCGGTATCGTCGATCGCGCGGATGAAGGATTGGTCGATCTTGATGATGTCGACAGGGAAGCGGTTGATATAACTCAGGGACGAATAGCCGGTGCCGAAGTCGTCGAGCGCGATGCGGCAGCCGTAGCGGCAGATCTCGTTGATGACCGTACGCGTCTCCGGATTGTCGTCCATCAGCACGGCCTCGGTGATCTCGACGACGATCCGTTCCGGGCGGATATCGTGGCGGGAAAGCAGCGCGGCGATGCGCATCGGCAGTCCGGACTCGAACTGCAGCGGCGAAAAATTGATGGCGAGGTAGGTGTTCTGCATGCCGTCGAGGCGTGAGAGACGGGCGAAGTGGGAGATCGCCTTTTCCATGATGCGGTTGCCAATGCGCACGATCGAACCGGTCTCCTCGGCGACGTCGATGATCCTGGCCGGCGGCAGGATGCCTTTCTGCGGATGATGCAGTCGCATCAGCGCCTCGAAGCCGGCGATGGAGCGATCATCGATATTGACGATCGGCTGCAGGTGGGCTTCGAACCAGTCATCGCTCAATCCACCTTCGATATAGCTCTCCAGCTCGGCGCGACGGCGGGAATCGTCCAGCATGCTGTTGTCGAAGATCTGCGCACCGTTCTTGCCGTCGCGCTTCTTGGCGTACATCGCGATGTCGGATTTTAGAAGCAACTCTGCGGCGTTCGCGGCATGGCGCGGGTAAACGGCGATGCCGATGCTCGCACTAAGGCGGGCGTCGCCGACAAACGGCGTCTCGAAGAGTTCGGCGATACGCGCCGCCATGTCGAACGCCCGTTTCTCGGCGTCTTCGGCAAGCAGAAGGATGGCGAATTCGTCGCCGCCGAGGCGGGCAGCGATGTCGCCGGGCGCCAATCGTGCCTGCATGCGCGAAACAAGTTCGCGCAGCGCCGCGTCACCCGCAGCATGGCCCATATTGTCGTTGATCCATTTGAAGCGGTCGAGATCGACGAACAGGCAGGCAAGCTCGCGCTTGCGCAGGTCTGCCTCGTTGATCTTGGCGTCGAGCGCTGTCTCGAATCCCTGACGGTTCAGCAGCCCGGTAAGGTGGTCGGTGATCGCCTGGCGCAGGTTGCGGTCTTCGGATTGCTTGAGATCGGTCACATCGGTCATGACCGAGAGCGACAGGCCATCCTGGATCGCAGTCGTCTCGAGGATCAGCACGTCCATGACCCGGTCATTCCAGCAAAGGAATTTTACGGTGACGTCGAGACGGGCGGCGCTGTCCAGACGGCTGCGCTTGCGTTCGGTGTAAATCTCGCGCGATTCCGGCAGGACCAGGCTTGCGAACTTGCGTCCAACCACGTCGGCGCGGGCGTAGCCCGTGGCGGCCAGCCAATAATCGCTGACGGCTGCGATGCAATCGTCCTTGTCGAGCGAGAACAGCATTGCGGGCGTCAGATTGTAGGTGTCGGTGGCGCGGCGGTGCGCAAGCTTCAGTTCGGTTTCCTCGCGCTCCAGCTTGCTCTGCATGTCGTTGAAGCTGCTGGCGAGGCGTCCCATTTCGTCGTTCGACTGCCAATCGACGTGATGACGGGAGCCGAGCCGCCGTGTTGCTTCGATGGCATGGGTCAGCCGCATCAACGGCTGGATGACGAAGATGCGGTTACCGATGAGGGCAGCGCCGAAGACAGTCAATACGGCGAAGATGAAGATCAAGGTGAAGACGATTTCCTCACTCTTCAAGCCGTCGAAGAGGCCAAGCGCCGGGTAGTAGACGGTAATGGTGCCGAGATTTTTCGCGCCGTCCACGCCGTTGTAGATGATCGGTCGGGCAATGGACTCCAGTTGACCCTTATAGGATTTCGGGATGGTCGATTGAGTAACATCGAGCTGGCCGGAGAGGTCGCGGACATTGACCTTGACGATTGCGCCCTCTGCGACCGTCGTTGCGCTGAT
The DNA here is from genome assembly GCF_030272705.1 of Rhizobium mayense. GTDB lineage: Bacteria > Pseudomonadota > Alphaproteobacteria > Rhizobiales > Rhizobiaceae > Rhizobium > Rhizobium mayense. The sequence continues at coordinate 93,714 of NZ_JARFYM010000001.1, forward strand.
CTGGGTGACGCTGTCCTCGTCGAGGTCCCATAGGGGCTTGGCCAGCGCCTGGGCGTTTGCGACGAGCAGGACGGAGATGTGATCTTTGATTTCCTTTTCAGCGCGCTCGGACGACAGGAAAAGGAACAATACGAAGAGCGGCGCGACGAAAATCAGCAGCGCACCGCAGACGATCGCGAAAAACCTGTTTTCGACGGAATGGCTCATAGTTCCGCTTTACTCCCCAGTCGCAGACCGGCTGATCTTGGGGTTGGCCGTTCTCTACAACTCTTTGGCGTAAACTTTCATAAATGTGTTAAATGTTGCTGAAACCATGGGGTTAACGGATTAAAATACCGCTGCAATTTCACGAATTGTTAGATATTTTACTACCTTTATTAGAATCTTGACACAAAAAACCCGCCATCCCCGAAGGGGAGGCGGGTCTGAATGCGTCGCAATGAAGATGCCGATTAAGCGCCGGCTTCTTCTTCGCCTGCTGCTTCTTCCTCTGCAAGACCGGCAGCCGGAGCGGCGATCGTTGCGATCGTGAAGTCGCGGTCGGTGATGACCGGGGCCACATCCTTCGGCAGGGTGATATCCGAGATATGGATGCTGGCGCCAGCCTTGTGACCGGCCAGGTCAACCGTGAAGAATTCCGGGATCGCATCGGCCGGGCAGTGGACTTCGATTTCGTGGCGAACGATGTTCAGCACGCCGCCAGCCTTGAGGCCCGGGGACTGTTCGTGATTGACGAAGTGAACCGGGATTTCGACGGTCACCTGAGTATTGCCGGAGACGCGCAGGAAATCGACATGGACCGTGAAGTCACGGACCGGATCGAGCTGGTAGTCCTTCGGCAGAACCTTGATCTTCTTGCCGTCGACGTCGATCGTCGCGATCGTGGTGAGGAAACCACCGGCATGGATACGCTTCGTCACCTCATTGGTGTTGAGAGCGATCGAAATGGGGGCCTGCTTGTCACCATAGATGACAGCGGGAATGAAACCGTTGCGGCGAAGTTCACGGGCGGACCCCTTACCAACCCGTTCGCGCGCCTCGGCCTTGAGCTCGTAGCTTTCGTGGCTCATGGCTATTCCTTTCGAGGTTATTTGGAGAGTTCATCCGTTCATGGGAACCGGGTGAACTGGAGGAGGGCAAGCCCTGCCTCATCTGCGTTGCCTCCAAGGGTGTCTACGCGGACGCGTGGCGTATAATACAAAGAGGCCGATGGCGCAAGCATCTCCGGAGAAAGCGCATCTGTGATGACACTGCAACTCGTGGTGAAGGCCGATGAGGCTATTTCTATCAATGGCTTGACATATACCGTCGGCCTCTTCAACAGTCGACTCCAATCGATTAGCGTGCAAGGAGAGATCGGGTATGCGCCCCAAGGCTATCGCCGCCGCAGTTTTTTTCATCGGTCTCGCTGGCGTTTCGCAGGCGGCCGACGTCAATGAGCAGGGCGCCAGGGAGCTGCGCAACATCCTGACGCATTCGCTCTCGCACGATCTCGCCCGCAGCGGTTTCGTCGCGGTCAAGCCCGCCAGCGAACAATATGAGATCACCTACGATCTCGCGAAATTCTTCGACAAGATCAATTCCTCCGCATTTTCCATTACCGGCCTGAAGCCGCTAACATTGTTCGCACGGCCGGTCGACCAAGGCAGGTGGCATCTCAACGGCGACAATAGCCTCGACATTTCGGTTCATTCGCCCGCGTCTGACGCCACCTATTCAGTTGCATCCAGCTCGCTCGACGGCATTTTCGATCCGACGATCGAGATGATGCGGTCAGTGGAGATGAAGAACACTGGCATCAAGTTCTCCAGCATCGGCAACGGCAAAAATAGCGGGCACAAGATAGATGCCACCATCGATAGCGCGTCGTTCACCCATGCGGTGACGGACAGCACCGAAGCCGGCAAAGTGGACCTGCAATCGCAGGGCACGCTGCAGCGCCCCAATGAACAAGTCACGGCGGCAGCGCCCGGCGTCCCACCTGTCAACCTGAGCGCCGACAGCGTCGATGTCAAAGTGACCGCGACGAGCTTGCCTGTGAAGGAGTTGCGTGAACTCGTCCGCTTCTTCGTTCAGCACGTCAAGGCAAAACAGTTGTCGGAGAGCGGCAGCGAGAAGTTCGAGGAGCTGGTGCACCGTGCCTTGCCTGTGTTTGGTTCGTTCAATGAGTCAGTGACGCTGAACAACGCGCTGGTGGCGACTGACAAGGGCAAGGTCGGCGTCAAGACACTGGACTACAATTTCAAGATGGATGGTCTGACCAAGGCCTCCAACATCAATTTCGGCCTGCGGGCGGAGCATTTCACGCCCGACGCCGACCTCATTCCGCAAGCCTACGCGGCCTTCCTGCCGGAGACGCTCGATGTGCAGCTCGGGATTCCCAACGTCAATTTCGATGGTCTAATTGACACGGTTCTGGAAGCAGTGACGTCACGAGCCACCCCCGTCTCCGGCGAAGCATTGAAGCGCATCATGTTTCCGAGCGGCTATGGGACCCTCGAAATCCCGAGGATCAGCGCGGCTTCCGGTGTCTATGACGTTGAGGTTTCCGGCGAGTTGAAGGGCTCCACGAGACACCATCCAAGCTACTCGCTGCAGGCGACGATCCTTGCCCGCGATTTCGACAAGACGATCGCGGCCATTCAGGATGCCGCAAAGACCGAACAGCGACTGAACAGCGTTTCCTTCAGCCTGATGGCAGCCAAAGGCTTTGCCAAGACCGATCCGGATGGTCGGCTGCGCTGGGATGTCACAATGGATGAAAACCGGACCGTTACGGTGAACGGGCAGGTGATGAAGGGGCTTTGACGCCTCGTCCGGGCTTGCCGCGGGTGCAGGTTGTGGCGTCATCATTCAATTGAGAATCGCGTTTAGGGTTTCCCGTTTTCAAATTGTTTTTCCTAGCATCATTGGGGGAGTGAATTATGCGTTTCAAGGCAGTTGCCACCGCGGCGGTTTTCGCCGCCGGTCTGGCTGGCGCCGCGCAGGCGGCCGACGTCAACGAGCAGGGGGCCAAGGACCTGCTTGCCAATCTGACGCATTTCCTGCCCGACGATCTCGTCAAGAGCGGGTTCATTACGGTGGATCCGGCGAGCGGTCACTACGAGGTGACCTATGACCTGCAGAAACTCTTCGACAAGCTGAACATCACCGGTTTCGACATCACCGGGCTCAAGCCGCTCATCGCTCTGGCGACGCCGCAGGATAACGGGCTGTGGAATATCGAGGGCAAGAATGCGATCGACGTAACCGCTCGTTCGAAGCCCGGCAGTGGCCCCGATGCCGAGTTCCGCTATGCGCTTGCATCCTCCAGTTTCACGGGCGTCTTCGACCCTGCGCTCCACTATCTCCGCTCGATGGATGTGAAGGGCAGCGGCATCACGCTCGCCACCAAGACCACCGACAATGGCGTAGAGAAGAACGACATCACGATCGACGGTGTCGGCTATACGCTCTCTTCGTCCAGCGGTGGCGAGCCGGACAGGCTCGACATGCAGATGAACGGTGGCCTGCAATCTCTCCAGGACAAGATCTCCTCCGATACCGAGCCGTTTGGAGAGTTCAAAATCGGCGCGATCGATTTCAAGGCCAATGCGACCAAGTTGCCGCTGAAGGCGCTGAATGAAATTCTGCGCTTCATCTCCGATCATAAAGATACGAAGACCCTCTCTGATAGCGAAACCGCGGCGCTCAAGGCATTGCTGCAAAACGCGATGCCGCTGGCCGGCTCTTTTGAAGAGTCGATCTCCGCCAAGGATATTTCCGTGACGACACCGCTCGGCGACGGCGGACTACAGCAGCTGGGCTACTCGTTCAAAGTAGCCGGGCCGACCAATGCGATGAATGCCGATTTCGGTATGAGTGCTGAAAAGCTGACCGTGGCCTCAGGTGTCGTGCCCGAGGATTATGTCGCCTTCATTCCCGATGCGGCCGAATTGCAGATGCAGATACCGAATCTGAATTTTACCGCCCTGATGGATGTTCTGCAGCAGGCCGATTTCAACAATCCTGAGGGAACGCCAGCTATGGATGACAAGTTGCAGCGGGCCATGTTCCCGGACGGAACGATGACGATCAATTTCCCGAAAATCAGCGCGATTTCGGGCCTTTACGACATCGAAGCTTCCGGCAGCATGCGTGGCTGGTTGAACGAGAAGGACCGTGCGACCGTGAAGATGACGGTGCTTGCCCGCGATCTCGATAAGACCATCGCTGCCGTTCAGGATGCTGCAAAGAGGGACGCCGACCTCAATCAATTGTCCTTCGGCCTGATGATGGCCAAGGGATTCGCCAAGACCGATCCGGATGGGCGCTCGCGTTGGGACGTCAGCGTCGCCGACGACCAGTCCGTGACAATCAACGGACAAGTCATCAAATAAGTCGACCGAATTTCAGAATGCAATCATGTTTGTCCTGAAGCCGCTGGCCCAACGCTCGATTTCGCTTCTATGGGCCGGTCAGGTTTTGGCGGCGACCGGATCTGAGTTCTATATGGTCGCCGTCGTCTGGATAGCGGCGGATTTCATCGGCAGCGACGCGGGCTACGTTTCCGCGTTGCAATCGGGGATGCTTCTCTTCGGCAGCCTGTTCGGTGGCATCCTAACCGATCGCTGGCGACACAGCACGACGATGATCTCGGCCGACGTCCTGCGAGCGCTTTTACTACTGGTGCTGTCCGTCGCCGGTCTCATGCATTTCATGAGCCTGCCGTTGCTGATGGTACTCGCCGGATGCATTGCCTTGCTGACCTCCACCTTCGATCCGTCGTTGCAGGCGACGCTTCCGACCATTGCGATCGATCCCGATGTTCGTCACGCGACCAACGGACTGTTCGACGCGACGAGGCGCATGGCTCGTATCCTCGGACCGAGCATGATTGCTTTGGTCAACGGTTTTCTGCCGAAATCGCAGTTTTTCACGGTGACGGCGGCGACATTCCTGCTTTCTGCCCTGGCGGTCTGGATGGCTGTCGCCAGGTTCCCGTCTGCGCCTCGGCGTCGCGAATACTCCGGGATGGCCGCGGTGGTCGACGGTGTGTTGGGTGGATGGCGAATGGCGCGTGGCCATGCCGCCATACTCTATGGCCTGTTCACGAACCTGATGGGGAACGTCGCTTGGGCGATAGGCATTTTGCTCGGGATGATCCTGCACCTGCGCGAAACCAGCGCCGATCCCTTGACGGATTACAGCCTGATGATGACAGCCTATGGCGTCGGCAACCTGACGACCAACCTCATCCTCAGCAACATAAGACCGCGCAGACCGGTCGTTTGGATCATCGCTGCAAAGCTGATTTTCGGCGCCGGCGTCTTCTTGCTGCCGCTGGTGCATGATCGCCTATGGCTGATGACCATCGCGTGTCTCGCCGCAATCAACGGTCCCTTTGAGAACCTTGCGATGCTATATCTGATGCAGACGCGCAGCGAACCCCATCGTCTGGCGCAGATCTACCGATTGCTGATGTGTGCGATCTTCTTAGGCCTTTTCCTCGCCTATCTCATGTCGCCCAGCCTGTTTGCCTGGTTCGGCATCGGCCCGTCGATCATGGGCGCCGGTGCGGCCGTCTTTGCCTCGGGGCTCATCGGAATAGGGCTGCTTGCCTGGAGGCAAAGCCATCCGGTCGGCGCGAAGCCTGCGTGAGAAGAGCCGGCTGGTGTTCAGTCGAACAGGCTCGAAACCGATTCTTCCTGGCTGGTACGGTTGATGGCTTCGCCGATCAGGCTGGCGGTGCTGATGACACGGATGTTGGGCGCCGATTGCACGGCCGTGGTCGGTTGAATGGAATCGGTGATCACCAGTTCCTTCAGCTGCGAGTTTGCCACGCGAGTCACGGCGCCGCCGGAGAGAACGCCGTGGGTGATATAGGCGGTGACGCTTGCCGCGCCTCGTGCAAGTAGGGCATCGGCGGCGTTGCAGAGCGTGCCGCCGGAATCAACGATATCGTCGATCAAGATGCAATCCTTGCCGGTCACTTCGCCGATGATGTTCATCACTTCGGACTCACCGGGGCGCTCACGGCGCTTATCCACGATCGCCAACAGACAGTCGAGGCGTTTGGCCAGCGCTCGGGCGCGCACGACACCACCGACATCAGGGGAGACGACCATGACGTTGCCGATATCGTAATTCGCCTTGATATCGCGGGTCAGGATCGGCAGCGCGTAGAGATTGTCGGTGGGGATATCAAAGAAGCCTTGGATCTGGCCGGCATGCAGGTCGAGCGTAAGAACGCGGTCGGCACCGGCCTCGGTGATCAGATTGGCCACCAGCTTGGCCGAGATCGGCGTGCGCCCGGAGGCGCGGCGATCCTGACGGGCATAGCCGAAATAGGGAAGAACGGCCGTGATACGCCGCGCCGAGGAGCGGCGCATCGCGTCGATCATGATCAACAGTTCCATGAGATGGTCGTTGGTCGGGAACGAGGTCGGCTGGACGACGAATACGTCCTCGCCACGCACGTTTTCCTGGATTTCAACGAAGATTTCCTGGTCCGCGAAACGCCTGACACTGGCCTTGCCCAAGGGAACGTTGAGATAATTGCAGATCGCTTCGGCAAGATGCCGGTTCGAATTGCCTGCGAAAACCTTCATTGTGGCCCGCCTGTTACCAACCTGATAGCCGCGCTTTTAACCGCCTCGCTCTCGAATGCAAGGGGCTAGAGTGCGATAGCTTTCATATTTCTGCAAAGCTTGTGGCTATCCACGGCGAGAGTCGCGCCAGGCGTTGAATTCCGACATGGTTTCGGTGGCGATTTTCTGCATGACGGACGGCGGGACGGCGGCCCAGGGATCACCGCGCTTCAGCGGCGCGCTTTCCGATCCTTGGATTCGGTGCAAGCGGGCACCGCTGTTGTCGAGGACGTCCCAGACATAGGTGACGGAAACCTGAGGTCCGTCCTCGAAGGCGGAGAGATAACCCTTCAGGATATAGCCGGCGCTGGAATCGCCGGAACTCTTGATCGTCAGGCCGAGCGCGCGGGCTTCGGCGCCGAGCTGACGCGACAGCGGTGTAACGGCCTGAACCGGTGCGCCGATGATCGGCAGGAAACGGACGCTGTTTTTCTCCGCGGCCGCCGCTGGGGGAAGGGAAGCTTGCTGTTGTACCGGCTGCTGCTGATCCTCTGTCGCTTGTTGCTGTTGCCGCGGCGGATCGTCGGCGAGGCGGCGGTCTGCCTCGCGCTGTTCGTCGGAGTCCGAGGTTTGCGCATCCTGCGATCGAATGGAGGCAGTCCTGGAATCGTCGAGCGGGCGGGAGGCGTAGGGGTTGCGGCCGCTGCTTTTGAGAGCAGCCGCCTGATCGTCGAGCGAGCCACCACCGCCATAGCTCTGGGGCTGGTAACCCTGCTGCTGATAGCCTTGCCGCTGGTAGCCGTAGCTGTCCTGCGCGGTTTCATAGTTCTGCTGGCGCTGCGGCGTGGCGGCCATGCGCTCCACATCACGTTGAGTGACGGGACTGGAGCCGGCATCGCCGATGCTTTCGGGTGGTGTCAGGGCGTCCGTCGTGTTGCAGGCGGCGAGCGCAAAGCAGCAGCCAACGGAAATCAACGTTGTCCTGACCAGTCCCATTTGCGCGATCCTTTCCTTCGACGGTCTCCCCGTTCAGGATCGCTATTTTACGCTGCTAACGGTTAAGAAATTCGAGCCGATGGCGCGACAAAGCTTTCGGCGCCTGGGACGTCGTCAGATAGGTCTGGCCGAGCGTCATCGCGGTGCCGGTGTCGGAGTCCATGATGATCATGTGCACGAAGAGCGACATGTTTTCTTCGATGTCCTGCGGGTTGCCCGCATGGAACATCTGATGCTCCATCCAGGAGGGAGAGAAGCGGGCACCGAGCGAATAGCCGCAGGCGTTCAGCCGGTGGCGGGCAAGGCCGCGCTCATCCATGATCTTGGCGTGCATATCGAAGACGTCGCCAAATGTATGGCCGGGTTTCAGCACAGTTTCGATCGCCTGGATCGTTTCGAGGCAAGCGTTGTAGAGTTCGCGGTGGCGGTGCGTGGGGTCGCCGACGACGACCGTGCGCATCATGGCGGCGTGGTAATGGACATAGGCGCCAGCCCATTCGAGGGTGAGCTGATCGTTGGCATCCAGCTTGCGGCGGCCGGCCTTGTAGCGGCAGAGGAGCGCTTCGGCGCCGGAGCCGATGATGAATTCATTGGCGGGGTAATCGCCGCCGCCGGAAAAGATCGCGCCCTGCATGGCGGCAAGAATATCGGCTTCGTCGGCGCCAGGCTTGATCAAAGCGAGCGCTGCGTCCAATGCATCGTCGGCGAGAACGGCGGCGCGCTCCACATAGGCGATTTCGGCGGGGCTTTTGATGAGACGCAGACGGCTGACCAGGTAGGACGCGTCGACGATCTGGCCGAAGGTGGCGAGCTGGTTGTCGAGCAAGCGGGCGACACGTCCGGTCATGCCATGGGTATCGTATTCGACGCCGATACGGGCCCCGAGGAGATCGAGCTCCACCAGCAATTCCTTGAGATCGAGCGTCGGATCAGCGTTGACGCGGTCGACCCAGACGCGAATGTCCGAGATAACCGATGTGAGCTGCGCCTGGCGAAGGTCGGCCGAGCGGGTGAGCAGGACTATCGTACCGTCAGACTTGACCACCATGGTCTGGAAGAAGCAGTAGCCGAACGTATCGTAGCCGGTCAGCCAGAACATGCTCTCCTGCGCGAAGAGCAGCATGGCGTCGAGCTTCTCCTCCTGCATTTTCGCGAGAAGACGGGCCAGGCGGTTGTCGAATTCGCTGCGTTCGAAATGCAGAGCCATTTTAGAATGTCTCCTCGATGGCAATAGCGGAAATCTGCCGGCCGTAATCCGGCTCCTTCGCATGCGTGGCGCGGCGATAGGAGAAGAAACGATCGGGATGGGGATAGGTGCAGAGATCAAGGTTTTCGGCGGTTGCGCCGGCCTTGCGCAAACGTTCGATCGTCAGGCCAGGCAGATCGAACATCGCGTGGCCGACCCGCTCGGACGGGATGAAGTACTTGGCGTAGTCCGGGTCGTAAGTGACGAATCTGTCGACGAATTCCGGACCGACCTCATAGCTTGCCTGACTGATCGAGGGGCCGAGGCAGGCAATGATCTTCGCCCGCTCGGCGCCGAGCGCGATCATGGCTTCGATGGTGTTTTCCAGGACGCCGGTCAGCGCGCCCTTCCAGCCGGCATGGGCGGCACCTATGACCCGATTTTCGGGATCTGCGAAAAGGATCGGCCCGCAATCGGCGGCAAGCACGCCAAGCGCTATCCCCGGCGTCGCCGTCACCATCGCGTCGGCTTGCGGGCGAGTGCCGTCATAGCCTGCGTCGACCGCTATCACGTCGGGCGAATGGACCTGATGCACTGTTGCGAGCCGTTCCGGCGGCAGGCCGAACCAGGCGGCGACACGGCGGCGGTTTTCCTGCACGTGTTCCCGATTGTCGTTGGAGCCGAGGCCCACGTTCAATCCGCGATAGAGACCTTCTGAAACGCCACCGTCACGGCTGAAATAGCCGTGGCGGATGCCGGCGCTCTTGGCGGCGCTCAGCAGCGTGCTTTCGATCGGAGTCGGCAATGCTGCGTCCCTTGAGTGTTCTTTCGTGATGGAAATAAACGCTTCTGTGGCGAAGCGGTTCGATTTTGAGTGCGATGTTGGCCCAGCCATGCGCGCTCTGTCAATCCGCGGAGATCAACACAGTTGTTCAGCGCACCTGCCGAAAGGGCATCAGATCGATCGCCGGGCTGGAGACCGCCAGCACCTTGAACAACTCTCCCATTTTGCCTTCGCCGGCGCCGGCCAGCCGTTCAGCGGCGGCGCGGATGCCGTCTTGCGTGGCGGCGTCCTGGTCGCGGCCAAGCGCCGCAGCCCGCTCCAGCAGCCCGAGCCCGATGAGGAAATCGCCCTGATGGCAGCATCCGTTGATATGCAGGCCGGAAGCGAGAGCGGTTTCGGCCAGATGTTGGAAATCGACGTGGCTGGTGAGATCCGCCTCGCCGGGATGATCCAGCGGCGGGTCGTATTCATGCATGCGTACGGCCTGCAGCGTATCGCCGAAACCCGTCGCCATATGGCCGTAATCGATGACGAGCGCCGTGCCGCCATGGGCGGCGAGCCGGTCGCCGATCGTCGTCATCACCGCCTGACGGGCAGGGGCGATCTCGAAGATCGTGCCGATCGGCGGAAACGGCCCGTCCGGAAGAAGAGCGGGGTCGAGGCTCGCAACACCGGCCGTGAAGGCCAATTCGTCACTGGCGTCGAGCCCGACCGTGCGCTCACGAAAGCCGTTGGCGGTGCGGACGAACTGACGGATGGGAATAGCGTCGAACAGCTCGTTGGCGGCAAGCAAGGTGAAACCCGCCGGCACGTCATCGAAGTCCGAATGCCAGGCAATCTTGTCGCCATGGGCCTCGAGCGTCTGGCGCTGGAAGCCCTGCAGCCGCTCGCTGGTTTCGACCAGATGCACGCTCATCGTGTCATAGAGCGGCAGCGCGAGCTTGGCGATGACGCGCAGCATGTCTGCCATCATCGTACCGCGGCCGGGGCCGATTTCGACGAGGCGGATGTCGGCCGGCGTGCCGTGGCGCTGCCAGGCATGCACCATGAAGACGCCGATCATCTCGCCGAAGAGTTGGCTGACCTCGGGTGCCGTGACGAAATCACCGGCGCGGCCGAAGGGCTCCCGCGTCTTGTAATAGCCATGCTGCGGGTCTGCGAGGCAGAGGGAGAAATAATCGGTGATGCTGATCGGCCCGTTGGCGCGGATGATGGCCTTGATTTTTTCCCCGAGCGCGGTCGTCATCGTTTGGTCTCGCTAAAGCATGGTCCCGAGAAATGTGAGGCGGCTTTCGGAAAGGTCATGCGACATTAAACCCAGAGTTCAAGCCGCCTGCCTGGCTGCAACGTGGCGGGCGCGGATGATGGCCCACAGGCCGACCGCGACCATCGGCAGCGAGAGCACCATGCCCATGGTCAGCCAGTTCGTGCCGAGGAGATAGCCCAGTTGCTCATCAGGCTGGCGGAAGAATTCGACGAAAATGCGCGAGAAGGCATAACCGATGACGAAGACGCCGCTGACGGTGCCGGGCTTCTTCAGCGCCAGAGCCCACCGGGTGAGGATGAAGAGGACGGAAAAGAGCACAATGCCCTCGATACCGGCTTCGTAGAGCTGGCTTGGATGGCGCGGATCAAGGCCGGCAGGGCAGACACCCTCGTGAGCGGCGATGACATGCGGGCTGCAGAAAACCATCGCCCAAGGCACGTCGGCGGTCCGGCCCCAAAGTTCGCCGTTGATGAAATTGGCGATGCGGCCGAAGAAAAGGCCGATGGGGGCGACGGCGGCAACGATGTCGAACAGACTCCACATAGGGATCTTGTTGCGATTGGCGAACAGAATCATGGCGATGGTCGTGCCGATTAATCCACCGTGGAAGGACATGCCGCCATTCCAGACCTGAATGGCACGGATCGGATTGGCGAGCACCGGATCGAGATCGTAAAATAGGATATAGCCGATGCGTCCGCCGAGCACGATGCCGAAGGCGACCCAGAGAATGAAGTCGTCCAGATGCGCGCGCGTCATCGGCGCGGCGTCGTTCAGCCAGAGCTTGCCATTGTCGACCAGCCGTCTTGCATAGAACCAGCCGAGCAGGATGCCCGCGACATAGGCAAGGCCGTACCAATGGATCGACAGCGGACCGAGCGAAAAGGCGATCGGATCGATATCGGGAAACGGCAGAATGGCGGCGAGATTGGCGGATGTCAGCAAGATTGTCGGGTCCGTTAGAGCATGATTCCCAAAACTATCGGCAGTTTTTGGATAAGCGCATGCTAAATCCAGTGTCGGCGGAACATGGCGTTCGCTGTTGAAACGGTCAAGTCGATTATTCGTGTGTCTCTTGTCTCGGGCCGGGTTGTCCCGCTCTATCTCAATTTGCTTGCATCGGACCCTGGGAAATCTTACCTCAGATCTATCTGGCCCTATATGATGATGCCGTCCATTTTCGGGGCCGACGGCCGCAAGGAGACCACTATGAGCACTGGACCGAACCGTATCTTGGACGAATTCGCCAAGTTGATGACCGATGCCGCCGGTGCTGCCCAGGGCGTGCGCCGGGAGATCGAAACGGCCTTCAATGCCCAGGCCGAGCGTTGGCTGAACAACCTCGATATCGTCAAGCGCGAGGAGTTCGAAGCCGTTCGCGAAATGGCGATCAAGGCGCGGGATGAAAACGACGCGTTGCGCGCCAGAATCGAAGCGTTGGAAGCCCGTCTTTCCTCCGAAGGCAAATAGTCGCGATTCATTTTGCGAGAAATCGGCGCGGCGCATGTCTGCCGCGCATTTTTCCTTTAAAATTTTCGGTAGTTTTTCCACCTGTGGACATAGGCAAAAAAGCCAATCGCCAGAGTCAGTTATGACTCCCTTCTGAATAGACATCGGAAGAGCTTTCCACAGCGCCCTTCGCCAAAATCACTGATGAGGGGCTGGCATGCCGGGCATGCCGTTATACACTGATTTTAAATGATGATTCGAAACGGACTTGGTAAGCTCCGGGCAGGGTGGATGCGTTAGTCTGGCAGCCGTTCAACATCATCCCGAGGATGTTTCCGGAGTAAAACTGTTTGCGTTCTTTCAGGTGTTTGAACACGGGGAAGCTGCATTCGTTCCGGTCAAGAAGGTGCTGCATGAGCCTTATGGAAATGGAAGTCGAACGACAATCGAACCCGGTCGACATGATCGAGTTCGTGGCTGCCAACAATGACTGGTCGTTCGAGCGGTCGGGCGAGGATGAAATCGCCATGACTGTCGAGGGGCGATGGACCGATTATCACGTCTCATTCTCCTGGATGGAGGAGTTCGAGGCGCTGCATATAGCCTGCGCATTCGACATCAAAGTTCCCGATCCGCGTGTCAACGAAGTGATCAAGCTCTTGTCCTGCATCAATGGGCAGGTGCTGATGGGACACTTCGATCTGTGGCGGCAGGAGGATATCGTGATCTTCCGGCAGTCGCTGCTGCTCTCCGGCGGCGCGGAGCCGACGAACCGGCAGGTGGAAGTGCTGTTATCCAACGCTCTTGACACCTGCGAGGCTTACTATCAGGCTTTCCAATTTGTAGTATGGTCCGGCCTTGACGCTAACCGCGCCATGGAAGCCGTGCTTTTCGAAACCGTAGGCGAAGCCTGATATGGCGACAGAAGCATCCTCGAGCGCTTTCGCATCCTCTGGCCCCATCATCCTGATCGGGGCCGGCAATATGGGCGGCGCGCTGCTGACGGGTTGGCTGAAAAGCGGTGTGCCGGGTTCTTCGGTGATCGTCGTCGATCCCAAGCCGTCCGAGGCGATGCTGAAATTGATCGCTGACGCCGGCGCGAGCCATGTCGTCGGCGTTCCGGCTGGTGTTACCCCAGGCGTTCTCTTCATTGCCGTCAAGCCGCAAGTCATGGAGGCGGTACTGCCGCCATTCAAGGCGACTGTAGGGCCGAATACGGTGGTGGTATCGATTGCCGCCGGCAAGACGCTGGCCTTCCTTGAAAAACATCTGGGTGAAATGGCGATGGTGCGCGCCATGCCGAACACCCCGGCCATGGTTGGCCGGGGCGTCACCGGTGCGTTTGCCAATGCCCAAGTCGGCGAGCGCCAGCGGCAGTTGGTGCAAAATCTTCTGAAGGTGTCCGGTCCGGTCGAGTGGGTGCCGGCCGAAGCCGACATCGATTCCGTGACGGCCGTTTCCGGCAGCGGACCGGCCTATGTTTTTTATCTCGTCGAGTGCATGGCGGAGGCGGGCCGGAAGCTTGGCCTGCAGGCGGACCTCGCCATGCGACTCGCACGGGAAACTGTCGCGGGGGCTGGTGAGTTGTTGCATCAGTCCCCCGATGACGCATCGCGCCTTCGCCAGAACGTAACGTCTCCCGGCGGTACCACCGCCGCCGCTCTTGCCGTTCTGATGGCGGAAGACGGCATGCAGCCTCTGTTCGACGAGGCGCTGGAGGCGGCGCGCAAGCGTGCGCAGGAACTGGCCGGTTAAATATCCGAGCATCAAAAGGGTGTGCATATGGCGGATGAGATCACCTATGGCGATTTCGAGCGGGTGGATATCCGTGTCGGAACGATCATCGAGGCGGAGCCTTTTCCGGAAGCACGCAAGCCGGCCTTCAAGTTGAAGATCGATTTCGGACCGGAGATCGGCATCAAGCGTTCTTCTGCGCAGATCACCGTGCATTACACGCCGGAGTCGCTCATCGGCTGTCAGGTTCTCGGCGTCGTCAATTTCCCGCCGCGCCAGATCGGCCCCGTCCGTTCCGAAGTGCTGACCCTCGGTTTCGAGGATGAAGCCGGCGCGATCGTGCTTGCGGCCGTGACGCAGCCGGTGCCGAACGGTAAGAAGATGATGTGATACTTACCTTCTCCCCGTTGGGGCGAAGGGCTTTCAATGAATATCCCGCGAAAGCGGCTCCGATATACTGAAATCCAGAAATTCCGCCTCGAAACCGTCGCGCTGGGGTGAGCAGAAGGCGGGACCGACGGAAACCTCGTCGAGAGCCGGATCGAACCAGGCGAGCCGGGCCATGCGCCACTCGGTCATCTTGTCGGTGCGATATTGGATGAAAAGCGCGTCGCCGTTGCGGGTCACCCGTGCCGACAGGGCACCGAACTCATGATCGAGCCGGAAGGCGGACCAATCGGAATTGCCGTTGGTGACCACGACGCTGAAATGTTTGGCGCCGTCGGTAAATTCGATCCCGCATTTCATCCAGTGCGTGGCGTCGTGGCGCACCATCAGGCCGGCCTGGTCGTAGAGTTCGCGATAGTGCCCGATGAACGTGATCTCGGCGGTGAAGTCGCCGCGCCACTGCCGGCCGAGGAAATGGCCGCCGTCGCGGTGGAAGTTGTAGTAGGTTCCCTGCCAGAAGTCGGTCTTGTTGCCGGAGCGGACGATGAGCCGGCCGTTGTTCATTTCCCAAGCCGGCGGCAAATTCAGCCAATGCATGTCGTTGATGTCGATCGGCATACAATGTCCTCTGTTAAGTCTTAAGCGGGAATGCGGATGGTGGCGCGCAGGCCGCCCAGCGGGCTGTCACCGAGCGTGACGTTGCCGCCATGGCTGCGTGCGATGTCGCGGGCAATGGCAAGGCCGAGGCCGGTGCCGGAATTATCGAGATTGCGCGCCTCGTCCAGCCGGAAGAACGGCTTGAACACATCCTCGCGCGCGTTGACGGGAATGCCGGGACCGTCATCATCGAAAATGATCGTCAGCCATTTGGTGCTGTGCTTGGCCTCGATGCGCAGGGTGTGTGCGTAACGGCGGGCGTTGGAAGCAAGGTTCGTCACCAGCCGCGTAAAGGCATTCGGGCGCACGGAGATATCGTTGTCGCCCTCGATGGAGAAGGTCATGGACTTGCCGTGTAGCGAGAAATCCTGTTCGACCTTGTCGAGGATATCGCTGAGGCGGAGCGTGCCGACATCTTCTTCCGCCTCGCCGCGGGCGAAGGCCATATAGCCTTCCAACATGCTCTGCATGTCCTCGACATCCTCGTTGAGGCCGACAAGATCGGGGTTGTCGCCGATGAGAGCGAGCTGCAGCTTGAAGCGCGTGAGCACGGTACGCAGGTCGTGGCTGACGCCCGAGAGCATAGCCGTGCGCTGCTCGATCTGCCGCTCGATGCGCTCTCGCATCAGGATGAAGGCGAGGCCGGCGCGGCGGACCTCGTCGGCGCCGCGTGGCGAATAGTCGTCTCGCCGCTGGCCCTTGCCGAAACTTTCCGCTGCCTGTGCCAGCGCGAGAATCGGCCGGATCTGGCCGCGCAGGAACAGCACGGCGATGCCAATCAGCGCCAGCGATGTACCGACCATCCAGAGAATGAAGATATGCGTATTCGAGGCGTAGGTCTGGCTGCGCTTGGCAAAGACGCGCAGCACCTTGTCCGGCAACTTGATACGAATTTCGACAAGGCTGGAATTGCCGACTGTGTCGATCCAGAAGGGGAGGTTGATCTGGTCCCGGATCTCGTCGCTCAGGATGCCGTCGAGAATCGAGAAGAACGGTTTTTCGCGCGGCGGCGGCAATTCGCCACCGGGCTCGATCGAGATGCTGAGATCGAGCTTTTGCCGGGCCATCTGCGTGACATCGGAAAAGTCGGCGTCCTGCGGATAGGTTTGGATGATGTCGATGATGGCGGCAATGTCGCGGGTGGTGGCCATCGACAGCCGTTGCGTCACCATCTGCCAGTGGCGCTCCATGAAGACGATGGTCACGACTGCCTGGAGGATGATCATCGGTAGGATGAAAATCAGCAGCGTGCGCGCATAGAGGCCGGTCGGCAGCCGCCGGCGCAACCAGCGCGAAAGCCAACGCAGGCCGTTGGAGGGCGTGTGCTCCTGATCGCGCCTGATCGAGTCGAATGTCACCATCGCCGCTGATCCCAGGGAGTTGTTATCAATCTATGCTCAGACGATAGCCGATGCCGCGCACCGTCTGCAGCCAAACGGGGTTGGCCGGATCGTCCTCGATCTTGCGGCGCAAGCGGTTGATCTGCACGTCGATGGTGCGCTCGCCGACTTCGGCATCGTTGCCGATCAGCTCGTGGCGAGGAATGGTGTCGCCGGCGCGCTTGGCAAAGAGCAGCATGATTTCCTGCTCCCGATCCGTCAGGCGGATGAGCTCCGAGGCCTTCTTCAGCTCCTTGCGGGTCAGCGAAAAAGTGTAGGGTCCGAACATCACTTGTTCGATCTTCGGCGCATCGGCCGGTGCATTGCGCCGGAGGATATTGTTGATGCGCAGCACGAGTTCGCGCGGGTCGAAAGGTTTCGGCAGATAATCGTCGGCACCGGCTTCCAGCCCGGCGATACGGGCTTCCGATTCGGCAAGGGCGGTCAGCATGATGATCGGAATATTTTTGATGGCTCGCAGGCTCGCCGTGAGCGAAATTCCCGATTCGCCGGGCATCATCACGTCCATGATGATCAGGTCGAAATCGAGCCCTTCGAGCTTGCGGCGCGCCTCGGCACCATCGGCGGCGGCCGTTACCCGGTATCCCTTTTCCATGAGATAACGGTTGAGCAGAGCGCGGATACGCGTGTCGTCATCGACGACCAGGAGGTGCGCTGCATCGTCCGAAATTGCTGTCTTTGTCGTCATTCAATCCGTCTCGATCTTTGTTTTCTCTATTTGATTGAGATGATCTTACACAAGACCGCGTTCCGCGGCTCGAGATCATATCTCAGTCCTGCATTCCCCTCAGGAACCGTTTGACGCTTTCGCGTGTCGCATCGGATGCCCCTCCGAATGCCCGCTCAATACGGCGCGATTGCGGCTCGGCCAGCGCCAATGCCAGATCGCGGCCGGCCTGCGTCGGGTAGAGTTTACGCTGCCGGCGATCCTCAGGCCCAGCCACCTGGCGAATATAGCCTGAATCGATCAATTGTTTGAGAACCCGCGCCAAACTCTGTTTGGTGATCTTCAACGTTTCCAACAGGTCCGCAACCGTCATGCCGGGTTCGCGGTTAACGAAATGAACAACCCGATGATGCGCGCGCCCAAATCCGCTCTTGACCAGGATCTGATCCGGATCGGACACGAAATCACGATAGGCAAAGAAAAGCAGCTCGATGATCTCGAAATCGATGATCCCCGCATTCTCCATCGGCGTCGCCAGCAGCTCCGGTTTCGCCGCCTTTTGGCTCGTCTGTCGTGGCACCTGGCATTTCCTTTCCTATTTTGGGGCAATCGGGAAACTTACGCAAAAATATGTCAGCATTATTGACGTATTTTTACGCCGCTGCTAGTTTCCGCCGATCTTGCGCCGCCCGGACGGATATGGCCATATTTGGAAACTAAGCCCGGCTTCGCAAAAATTCCAACCCGTCTCATATTTTCCCCATCTGCATCGTGGATAATGCGTAATGGGGACAACAATCAACTATCATGGCGTCCGGGCGCCGGAGGAGAATTAAGATGGCAACGGTTCCTTTTGATCAACTGGATGGGGAGATCTGGTTCAATGGTGCATTCGTGCCCTGGAAGGACGCTAAGATTCATGTACTGACCCATGGTCTGCATTATGCGAGCGCAGTCTTCGAGGGCGAGCGCGCCTATGGCGGCCGGGTCTTCAAGCTGACGGAGCACAATCAGCGTCTTCACAAGTCCGCCGACATTCTCGGCTTCAAAATTCCCTATAGCGTTGCCGAACTGGATGCGGCGACGATCGAGCTCCTGAAGCGCCAGGGCTTTTCCGAAGCCTATGTGCGGCCGATCGCCTGGCGCGGCAGCGAAAGCATGGGCGTGTCCGCCCAGAATAACCGCATCAACGTGGCGATCGCGATCTGGCAATGGGGCAGCTACTTCAATCCGGCCGAAAAGCTGAAGGGCATTCGTCTCGATATCGCCGAATATCGCCGCCCCGATCCGAAGACGGCACCTTGCGCCTCGAAGGCGGCCGGCCTTTACATGATCTGCACCATTTCCAAACATGCCGCCGAAGCCAAGGGTTATGCGGACGCGATGATGCTCGACTACCGAGGCCAGGTGGCGGAGGCGACGGGCGCCAACATCTTCTTCGTCAAGGACGGTGTCGTCCATACGCCAACGCCGGACTGCTTCCTGAACGGCATCACACGGCAGACCGTGATCGAACTGGCCAAACGCCGCGGGTTGCAGGTGGTCGAACGCGCGATCATGCCGGAAGAACTGCCCGATTTCAGCGAATGCTTCCTCACCGGCTCGGCTGCGGAAGTAACCCCGGTGTCGGAAATCGGTCCTTACCGGTTCACGCCGGCATCGATCAGCGAAGCGCTGATGAACGACTATATGAAGGAAGTCTATCCGACTGCCGCGGCTGCCGAATAAGGCTTTGGAATGTTCAACGAGAGCCGGGGGCCAGTTGGTCGTCCGGCTTTTGTTGTCCGATACCTCGGCTTATTTGCGACCGAGAACTGCGCCGACGATCGCCGAGAGCACGCCACCGGCGATCAGCGAGGAAATACCCTGCGCGATAAGGCCGGTCAGCGCTTCGCTACCGATCATGTTGAGGATTAGGCCGCCGCCAAGGCCGCCGACGGCGCCGGCAATCGTTCTCGCGACGAGATTGATCCCCTCCTGCTTGAGGGCGGCGCTGGCCGCGTTACCGCCGATTGCACCAGCGATCAGTTGTGTGATGATTGGCCCCAAACTTTCCATGATTACCCTTCTCCCATTGTTCCGGAAGCCATTTCCGGAAGCCCCGACGCCGCATCCCGGACCGAGCCTCGGGAGCGGCGGTAATCCTCATCGATATTAGAATTACATCATGCATCGGCCGGTGGGAATAGAACGGCAACTCAAACGGGAGAATTCTGCGATAATCCAGGGGAAAACCGGCGCAGAAAGAGCGGCGGCCCTTTGGCCGCCTATGATTTTGACGAATAGCTGCTGGTGTTGGCGAATCAGCGGTAGACATAGACGATGCGGCGGGTATCCGGATCGACCAGTACCGGCTGGCGGTTCACCTCTACGTAGCTGTATTGATAATCCGGGATACGATGGACGACCACGCTTTCGGGCAGGGTGGCGCCGACCGCGACGTCGCCGCGCAGCCGCACGGTCTTGACCGGGTTTTGCGTGATGTAGGTATGGACTTCATCCGGCGGAGTGACGATCTCGACCTGTCCGATCGGACCGATCAGTTCATCGTCCGGTGAGGGGGAGACGCTGCCCGTCGTCGTGGGATCGGTTTGAGTATAGGTGACCGTCGGTACGCCGAGCTCCGAGTAGTGCTCCTCGACGACTACAGGATTTCCGTTCTGCTCGACGCTTAATGTCTGGGCATCCACCCAGCCGCGCATGCCGTTGACATCGATGCGGCACCAGTTGCTGCCCTGGATGCAGCCGTCAAGGCTTGCCTCCGAGCCGCGGGTTGCCATTCCGACAGTCGGATATTGCGGACCCGGACCGGTGCGGACGTCAAGATCGGTCACTGTTGTCGCTGTCATCTGGGCTTGCGCAAGGCCGGCACTGCCCAGGAGCAGGAGGCCCGTCAGCAGCAGGTTTCTTTTCGAGGGCATTGGCTTTCTCCTTTGATCTGCGGAGTCTACCCTTTGCAAACGCCCGTAAGGGCGGAGGGTTCCGCCATGCCGTACCCGGAGCCTGGGCGTTTTCCAGGAGGAAGGGGCTGTTTTACCCGGTGTTTGGGACTATACCGGCTGGATATGCATTCAACAGACGAGGCGTTTCCCATGGGCATGCTCCAGGCCGGCATCATTCCGGTGACACCCTTCGAACAGAATTGCACCATCCTGTTCGATCCGGACACGAAAGAGGGCGTCGTGGTCGATCCCGGCGGCGATGTCGACGTCATCCTGCAGACGGTGCGCGAAAATGGCATCACATTGAAGGCAATCTGGCTGACGCATGGCCATATCGACCATGCTGGCGGCGCCGATGAGCTGCGGGAAACTTTGGGCATCGAGGTCATCGGTCCGCATGAAGACGACCGATCGTTGCTGCAGGATATCGAGGCAAAGAGCAAGATGTTCAACATCGACGGCGTACGCAACGTGGTGCCTGACCGCTTCCTGAAAGACGGTGACAAGGTTTCTTTCGGCGAGCATGAGTTTGAAGTCTTCCATTGCCCCGGCCACGCGCCGGGCCATGTCATCTATTTCAACAAAACGCAGAAATTTGCCCATGTCGGCGACGTGCTGTTTCACGGTTCGATCGGCCGCACCGACCTGCCGGGCGGCAATCATCAGCAGCTTCTGGAGTCGATTCGCGACAAGGTATTTCCGCTCGGCGATGATGTGGGCTTCATCTGCGGTCATGGCCCCGGAGGCCAGATCGGCGAGGAGCGTCGCACCAATCCTTTCCTGCGCGGACTTTGAAGCCAAAACAAAAGCGCCGCGAAATGGCGGCGCTTCGTTTCCGGGCATCAACCGATTCGGCGATTAGTTCGCCGTGCAGAAGTGGCGCATGCCGTCATAGCCGAGATAGGTACCGCTGCGGCCGTCGAAGCTGCTGTAACGGTCGTAGCAATAGCGCATCCACTGGGACGACCAGGGACGCAAGCCGACCGGTTGCGGGTCGTAGTAGCCGACATCACGCTCGACATAGACGCGGCGCGGCGGAGCCCGATAGTAATAGGGCGGTGCCGGCGCGTAATCGGGGTCCACGTAGACCGGACCGGGTTCGACATAACGCGGCTGGCTGGCGATCGCCGAGCCGACGATAAGGCCAGTGGCGAGGCCTGCCGCGCCAAGCGCCCAACCCTCCCCATTGTGATGATGCCACTCATCGGCCGAAGCGGTGGAGACGGATGCCAGCGCCAGTGCTGCAGCCATCGTGGACATAAGGAGGGATTTGCCGAGCATGTTCATGAGCCTGTCCTCTGGGGGGAACCGGAAGACCGTGATTCCCAAACTTTCATGGTGGACAGACTAGCCACAGCAAGCTGAATACAGACTGAATGATAAAACCCGGCATCTCTGCCGGGCTTCAACTCGAATGACAGCCGTAGGGCGCGCTCAGCCAGCAATCTGAAGATTGACGGCCTTCGGTCCCTTGCCGCGGCGATCCGGTTCCGTGTCGAAGCTCACCTTCTGGTTTTCCGACAATCCTGCCAGACCAGAAGCCTGTACTGCGGAAATGTGCACAAAGATGTCCGCGCCACCTTTGTCCGGTTTGATGAAACCGAAGCCCTTATCGGTATTGAAAAACTTTACAGTGCCAGTCTCGGCCATGCCTCAGGTCCTTTTCTCTCTGCCCACCATCCACACGGGCAGCATTGCTGTATAGCCCTCGCGGGCGCTTGCAGGCAGTTCTCGCAATTTGAAGGAAAAGGTCCCCTATACCTCGGCGCGGTATTGAAACGACACTCCTGCTCGCTTCGCAACCGGGCTGACCGGAATATTTAGCGTTTCCGGCGCGCAACTTTATTAAGGACTTCCCATGCTCTAAAAATGCCCGAACACTACTGAGAGTGCTGTGTTTATCGTTAATTGGCAAGCAAAAGTTTTTTAACGTGTCCGGGAGAGCACACTGCCGTAACGCAAGTGTGTTAGCGCGAATCGGAAATTTTCCCTCGCTGAGAACGATTTTCTAAGGTTTTTGTATCGTTTGCGATATAATTTCGGCGAAAATTTCCCAAACAACATACTCAGAATCAGTCTTTCGGATCATTCGAAAAAAATTCACTAAGGGCAGCGT
Source organism: Rhizobium mayense (assembly GCF_030272705.1). Taxonomy (GTDB): domain Bacteria; phylum Pseudomonadota; class Alphaproteobacteria; order Rhizobiales; family Rhizobiaceae; genus Rhizobium; species Rhizobium mayense. The sequence continues at coordinate 115,868 of NZ_JARFYM010000001.1, forward strand.
AAAACAGCCATAACGGGTATTCGGGGCAAATTTTTAGGCGGCGACACTGCGCCGTCGGACGAGTTCCGGCACCAATTCAACTGCAAGCATGGCGATAAACATCAAGGCACAGCCGGCATAGCCGAGCGGTCCCATGGTCTCGCCGAGCAGCAAGCTACCCAGCGAGGCGCCGAACAGCGCCTCTGACGAGAGGAAGATCGCAGCCTGAGGCGCGGTTGTGTAGCGCTGACCGATGACCTGCAGCACGAATGCAAGGCCGGAGGAAAAGATGCCGACATAGAGGATTTGGCCGAGCGCGCCTTGAATGTCGGCGATGCTGATCGGCTCGGCAACCACGGCGACGGCAAGAGCGGCGACCGCGGTGACGGCAAACTGCATGGCGGAGATTCCGAGCGGCCGACCGGTCTCACTGACGGAAGAGCCGGCAAGAGTGATCTGCGCTGCCCAGAAAAGGGCGCAGACCACAGTCAGGAAATCGCCGACGGTGAGCCGCGAAAAGGAGCCGCCGGACAATAAATAGATGCCGCCGAGGGCCGTTGTTGCGGCCGGCCAGATGATCCAATGCGGCGGTCGGCGCAGGAAGACGACGGCGATCAGCGGCACGAAGACGACGTAGAGGCCGGTGATGAAGCTGGAATTGGTGACGGTCGTCGTCAGCAGTCCGATCTGCTGCGTTGCCGCTCCGCCGAAGAGTGCGACGCCGATGAGAAAGAAGGAAAGCCAATTCCGCCGTGTCAGCGGCTTCCTTGTCTTGCGGTTTTCCATCCAGACGAAGGGCAGGACGACGATCGTGGCGACGGCGAAGCGCAGGCCGATGAACCAGAACGGCCCGATGGCCTTCATCGCCGTCGACTGCGCGACGAAACCGCCGCCCCATATGGCGGCCGCCAACAACAACACCAAATTCGCCTGTATGCGAGTCATCAATATCCTACGGAAGGGGGAGGAAGGGGGAAACCGACGGTTAGCAGCTGCTTCTCCTCGGGGCAAGGCGAAAGACGCCGGCGGCGGCGCGCTATTCTGCCGCTCTGGAAACGCGCAGCAACGCGCCGTCATCTTCGTCCGTCGTAATCAACAGCGCGCCGTCCGGCGCGACCAGGACATCGCGCAGCCGGCCGAAATCACCGTTGAACATGCGTTCACGTTCGGTCACCTTGCCGCTACCGTCGCGATCGAGACGTGACAACAACTTGAATTTCAGCGCGGCGACAAGGAAATCGCCTTTCCATTCCGGAAACATCCGACCGCGATAGACGGCGATGGCGCCGGGTGCGATAGACGGGTCCCAATAGAAGATCGGCTGCTCCATGCCCTGTTTGGCCGTACCAATGCCGACCTTGGTGCCGTCATAGTTACGTCCATAGGAAATGACCGGCCAGCCGTAGTTCTTGCCCGCTTCCGGCGTGTTGATCTCGTCGCCGCCTTTGGGGCCGTGTTCAACCGTATAGAGCTTGCTATCGGCGGCATCGAAGGTGATGCCTTCCGGATTGCGATGTCCTTTGGACCAAATTTCCGGCAAAGCCTTTACGCCGTCCCTGAACGGATTGTCGGCGGGAATACTGCCGTCAGGCCCGATATGGATGATCGAACCGGCATCGTCGTGGAAATCCTGGGCGCGATCCTGTTCGAAGCGGTCACCCAGGCTGACGAACAGGCTGCCGTCCTTGGCGATTGCAATGCGCGAGCCATACTGCAGGTCGCCGCGCGACATCTTATTCATCACGAAAATGCGCTTTACATCGGTCAGCCGCCGTTCGTCCGGCGACAGGACCGCGCGGAAGACCGCCGTGCCGCTGCCTCCGTTCTCGGCAATGGAGGCGGTGAAATAAATTGTGCGATTGCTGGCGAATTTCGGATCGAGGGCCACGTCGAGCAAGCCGCCCTGGCCGTGGGCATAGACATCCGGCAGGCCGGTGATCGGAGCGGACACTTTGCCGTCACGGATGATGCGCATGTGGCCCGGCCGCTCGGTCACGAGGTAGGCGCCGTCCGGCAGCACTTCGACTGCCCAGGGATGATTGAGCCCGCTTGCGATCGTCTCGACCTTGACCTTGACCTTCTGCGTGTCGATCGTCTTGGCCGGCGCGGCGAGAGCAGCATTTACTGTCAGCAGCGCGGAAGCCGCAGCGATAACGCAATATCCCTTTCCGTGAAGGCGCTTCAATCCGTCTCCTCCCTTCGGCGGGCCATGTAAGCAACGTGGGGTGGGCGGATTGTTGGTCAAGGCGCTCCGGCCGCGATAACGGCTTTGTGTCCATCGAAGCCGTCTGTTTGCGTGGCGTGACCTGCTTGTCGCTGGTTTCCACCAGTTCGGCACCAATGATATAACGCCGCAGCCCCGGAAATAACGTCACTGTGACGCCTTTGTGCTTGAAACGGCGGCCTACATTCGACATAGAGCTTAGCGCAGAAATCTGGTCCACAGGCTTTCTGCCCATTTCAACCGAATAGGACCGATCATCATGGCCTTTCTTGCCGACGCTCTTTCCCGTGTAAAGCCTTCTGCCACTATCGCTGTTTCCCAGAAAGCGCGCGATCTGAAAGCAAAAGGACGCGACGTGATCGGCCTCGGTGCCGGCGAGCCCGATTTTGATACGCCGGATAATATCAAGAAAGCCGCCATCGACGCGATCAACCGCGGCGAGACGAAGTACACACCGGTTTCCGGCATTCCGGAACTGCGCAAGGCAATCGCTGCGAAGTTCAAGCGCGAGAACAATCTCGACTATACCTGGGAGCAGACGATCGTCGGCACCGGTGGCAAGCAGATCCTGTTCAACGCCTTCATGGCGACGCTGAACGCCGGCGATGAAGTCGTCATCCCGACGCCATACTGGGTATCCTACCCGGAAATGGTGGCGCTTTGCGGCGGTACCCCGGTTTTCGTCGCGACGACGCAGGCGAATAACTTCAAGCTCCAGCCTGCCGATCTTGAAGCTGCGATCACGCCGAAGACCAAGTGGTTCATGTTCAACTCGCCGTCGAACCCGTCGGGCGCTGCTTATTCGCATGCCGAGCTGAAGGCTCTGACGGACGTACTGGTCAAACATCCGCATGTCTGGATCCTGACCGACGACATGTATGAGCACCTGACCTATGGCGAGTTCAAGTTCGCTACCCCGGTCGAAGTCGAGCCAAGCCTCTATGACCGCACGCTGACGATGAACGGCGTCTCCAAGGCCTATGCGATGACTGGCTGGCGTATCGGCTATGCGGCAGGCCCGCTGCAGCTCATCAAGGCGATGGACATGATCCAGGGTCAGCAGACCTCGGGTGCGACCTCGATCGCCCAGTGGGCTGCCGTCGAAGCGCTGAATGGCACGCAAGATTTCATTCCGCGCAACAAGAAGATCTTCGAAGGCCGCCGCGACCTCGTGGTGTCTATGCTGAACCAGGCGAAGGGCATTTCCTGCCCTGTGCCGGAAGGCGCTTTCTACGTCTACCCGTCCTGTGCTGGCCTGATCGGCAAGACCGCGCCGACCGGCAAGGTCATCGAGACGGACGAAGATTTCGTGTCGGAACTGCTGGAATCGGAAGGTGTTGCCGTCGTTCACGGCTCCGCCTTCGGTCTCGGCCCGAACTTCCGCATTTCCTACGCGACCTCGGAAGAGCTTCTCGAGGAAGCATGCCGCCGCATCCAGCGCTTCTGTGCGGCTTGCAAGTAAGCGATTATTAGTCCTTCAAATGAAAAGCCCGCCAGAGATGGCGGGCTTTTTGCATTCAGGCCGATGATTTCGGGTTCGTCAAATGATTCAAGCGCTTAAGACTTTGAGTCCGCCTGTTGGCGCAAGTCCTTGAAATCAAGGTCAAAGCCCCAATCCGGTCAGCATGATGAAGGTGGCGAAGAGAATAAAGTGGGTCATGCCTTCGATGGCGTTGGTTTCGCCATCGTTGAGGTTGATGGCGGCGGCGATGAGGGTGATCATGATCATCACGGTCTGCACAGGCGACATGGCCATGATGAAGGGCTGACCGGTATAGAGCGCGATCGCCTCCATGACCGGCACCGTGAGAATGACGGTCGAGAGCGAGGCGCCCATGGCGATGTTGATCGTGGCCTGCATGCGGTTGCGCAGCGCCGCCCGCAAGGCTGTCAGGATTTCAGGGGCGGCGGAAATGGCGGCGACGACGATAGCGGCAATCGCCGGTGGCGCTCCGCTATTCCTAAGGCCGACATCCATGAAGGCCGACATGAATTCAGCAAGCCCGCCGATCAATATGACGCCGGCCAGGATCGTGACGATCGAGGCAGTCGTTGACTCTTCGCCATGGTGATCCTCTTCCGCGCCATGTTTCTTCTCAACGCGCGGATAGGTGTAGCTGAAGAAATAGCTGTGCTTGCCCACCTGCATGCGCAGAAACAGCGCATAGAGCGCGATCATCGCGACGATGGTGAAGGCTGAGTAGTAATGCCATTTCGCGTCTGGGATGAATTCCGGCACGATCATCGAAATTCCCATGGCCGTGAAGATCATCACACCATAGGTCTTGCTGGAATCGTCGTTGTAAGGCTGCTCGCCGTGCTTCAGGCCGCCGAGAAGGGCGGCGAGGCCGAGGATGCCGTTGATGTCGAGCATGACGGCCGAATAGATCGTGTCGCGCACTAATGTCGGCGAGCTTTCGCCGCTTATCAGGATCGCCAGCATGATCACTTCAACGGAGACGGCCGACAGCGTCAGGATCATCGTGCCATAGGGATCGCCGACTTTCGTCGCCAGAATTTCGGCGTGATGGGCGACACGCATGGAGACGAGTATGATGGTTGCAATCAGTGCGGTTGCCGCCAACAGCGATGCGGCCTGTCCCATATCCAGCACCGCATGTTCGCCAAAATAGGCGATTACACCGACGGCAAATGCAATGATCAGGAACGTTTCCCGCTTCAGCCAGCTTGATGTCGCCAAGGTCCCCACCTCTCGTACAGATTCACTTTCTCAGTCTAAATCAGTGATTTCCCACATCAAGCATGCGCGTAGATGACAAAATTTGCAGTCCGGGCCGTTTAATGGAATACTATCGAGATCGGTCTGCCCAACCCAATATCGCGGCATCCTTGCAAATCGTCTCAAATGGACCGCGGTCCCGCCGGGTGGCACCCGGATCCTAAGGTCTTGGCAGAGGAAAAGGAGGTATGCATGGTCAAGGTCACTTACGAAATCGTGCCACATGATGGCGGATGGGCGTATCGTTTTGGCGACGTCTATTCCGAGGCGTTTCCGACCCATTCCGAAGCGGTAGAGGCGGCCAGGATCGTGGCGGCCGAGCAGCAGATTGGCGGCGATTCGGCCGAGATCAGTTGGCAGGACGAGCGGGGCAAATGGCACGAAGAATATACCGACGGCGGCGATCGACCGGAAACGGAGGTTGTCGACGGCAAGGTGCATTTTCCGCCGGTCGATACGGCTCCCGGTGCCTAAAGTTCAGCCGGATTGCTCGTTGGCATGATCTTTACCGCTCTGCGCCGGCTTTGACGTAGTCGAGTAACCCCGTCACCAGTGCATCGAACGTCACGCGGCACCGCGGTGATGTCTTCAGGTTTTCGTGCATTGCGACCCAGGTATCGAGCGATATTTCGATCTCGGGCAGCAGCCGGACGAGATTCTCATCCCTTTTTGCCAGCGGCACTTGATAGAAGCCGATACCTATGCCGGCACGCAACGCGTTATGATGGACGATGCTGTGGTCTGACTTGAAAGCGAAGGGAATGTCCCCAAACATCGGGTAGCGCTTCAACATGGCGCGAATGAAGGCGGTCTGGCGGTCGAAGCCGATCAGCTTGTGCTCGCGCAGTTCGCCGACGCTTTTCGGTTCGCCATATCGTTCGAGATAGTTGCGATGCGCGAAGAAGCCGAGGGGGATGGTGCCGATACGACGCGCGAGCAGCGCATCCTGGGCCGGGACCACCATACGCACGGCAATATCAGCTTCGCGCTGCAACAGGTCTTCCACATTGTCTGATGCCGACAGTTCGATCGTCAGGTCGGGATGTGCCGCCTGTAGCTCGGCCAGGATTGGCGGCAGGACTTCGGTGCCGATCACCTCGCTGGCGCTGATGCGCACCGTGCCACTGATGCTGTCGCGCGCTCCGGAGGCCGCGCGGAGCAGGGCAGCGGTAGTACTCGCCAGCGTCTCGGCATAGGGCCTGAGGGCAAGCGCCGCATCTGTTGGAAGCAGACCTTGCTGCGAGCGGGTAAAGAGTTCGCTGCCAACGGCTTGTTCCAGCGCATCGATATGGCGGCCGATGGTCGGCTGGGTCAGGCCGAGGTCTCGAGCGGCAGCCGACAGCGAGCCGTGATGGAGCACGGCAAGGAAGGTGCGGTAGAAATCCCAGCTCGGTTCCGATGTTGTCATAAATTTTTGTATATCATATCCAGATTTTTCGGCAATTTCGTTTACCGTGGTTGCGCAGCATAGTCAGCTCATCAAACCGATGGAGATGACGATGACTGAGCAGATGAACAATGGAAAGACCGCTCTTATCCTGGGCGCCACCGGCGGTATCGGCGGTACCGTGGCGCGCACGCTCGCCGCCCGCGGCTGGTGCATCAAGGCCCTGAACCGCAATGCGGCGGAAGCTGCGCGGCGCGAGCCCGGCCTCGACTGGGTGCAGGGCGATGCGATGCAGGCAAGCGATGTGTTGAAGGCGGCTGCGGGTGTCGATGTGATCGTACATGCCGTCAATCCGCCCGGCTACCGGAACTGGGCGCAACTCGTCCTGCCAATGTTGAACAGCACGATTGCAGCGGCAAAAGCCGTCGGTGCGCGGATCGTCCTCCCCGGCACCGTTTATAATTTCGGACCGGATGTCTTTCCTGACGTCACGGAGGAGAGTCCGCAGAACCCCAGGACACGCAAGGGCGCGATCCGCGTCGAGATGGAGAAGCGGCTGAAAGCGGCGGCGGAGAGCGGCACGCCGGTCATCATCGTACGCGCCGGTGATTTCTTCGGCCAGGCCACCAATAGCTGGTTTTCGCAGGGCATCGTCAAGCCCGACAAGCCGGTGACATCGGTCACCAATCCGGGCAGCGCCGGCATCGGCCATCAATGGGCCTATCTGCCGGATGTCGCCGAAACGATGGTCCGCCTGATCGAGAAGGGCGACGCGCTTCCTGCCTTTGCCGTCTATCACATGCGCGGTCATTGGGATGGCGACGGTCGGCAGATGGTTGCCGCGATCGAGCGTGTCGTCGGGCATAAGGTCAAAGAGAAGGCATTTCCCTGGTGGATTCTGCCGTTCGCCGCACCCTTCGTGACAGTCATGAGAGAGTTGCGGGAAATGCGCTACCTCTGGGATGTGCCGTTGCAGATGCGCAACGACAAGCTGGTGGCAGTCCTTGGTGAGGAGCCGCATACCCCGATCGACGAGGCGGTGAAGGCGAGCCTTGTGGCAATCGGCTGCTTACCGGCGCGATGAGCGCGGGGGTCAGATCTGGAGTTCGGCGAGCGCAATCCTGGTGACGCTGAAATCCGACTCGGCATTTCTGGTATCGCCGTCGCTGAGGAACCAGGCGGCGGAAAGGCCGGCATAGGCGACGATCCAATGCAGCATTCGCTTCGGCTCCAGCCTTGCTTCGGTGCACACGATCGGCAATTGCCGCTGCAGGCGACCGGGGGCGGTGACGATGGGGAGTTCCGGATTGCAGAAGGCGTTGGCGAAATCGTAACCGCGTTCGCCGTAGACGCGCTTTGGGTCAATGGCGAGCCAGCCACGGTAGCCGAAATCCATAATATTCCCGTGGTGGATGTCGCCGTGCAGCACCGTAAGGTCGCGTTGATCGGCGAGCAGGTGACGCGCTATCCCGGCGCACGTGGCGAGGAGACCACCATGGGCGCGTGCGGCCGGCTCCAACTCCCGAAACCAGCGGTCAAGAGGGACCAGATCCGGCAACGGCGTTGCCCGCGGCGCGTGAAGCTTTGCGGCCGTGCGGCAGATGATCCGGCTCGCCTCGTCATCATTGCCGTCCATTGCCATCGTCAGCAGAGAGCCCGGTCCGGTCGCCCGTTCCAGAAGAGCGGCGTCGCTATCATGTTCGTAGACATGCGCAGCGCCGTCGCCGTTCCACCAGCGCAGGACCTGGCTGCCGAGTTTCTCGTCAATATCAAGCGCGACTTTCAGCATGGCGGGCAAGCCGCACCAGATAACCGGCAGGAGATGGCTGGAACGGGTGATGATTGCCTCGCCATCCGGCGTGAGCGACCAGCGCTTCAGGTAGGGCTCAAACATGCGGGTACTCTAGAGCGGGTCAGCTTTTCAGGGAATCTCAGAACCGCTCAATCTTTATGCTATTTCGCAATCCCGGACGGAAAACCGCTTCGCACTTTTCCTGGAATTGCTCTAGCGGCTATCCTCAAAAAGAAAATCCCGCCTTGCAGCGGGATTTTCCATCAGGGTCGAAGCGGTGGGAGTTAAGCCGCTTCGTCCAGGGTCGGATAATCGGCGTAGCCGTTTTCGCCGCCGCCATAAAGCGTGGCCTGGTCGAGGGCTGCGAGCGGTGCGTTTTCCTTCAGCCGGCGAACGAGATCCGGGTTGGAAATGAAGGGCTTGCCGAAGGCAACGACGTCGGCCTTGCCGCTGTCGACCGCTTCGATCGCCATTTCGCGACTATAGCCGTTGTTGAGCATCCAGGCAGACTTGCCGCTCGCAGCCTTATAGGCGGCGTGCAGGGCGTCATAGTCGAAGGGCAGGAAGTCACGCGCGCCGCTGGTCTGGCCTTCGACGACGTGAATATAGGCGAGGCCGTACTTGGCCAGACCTTCGATGACATAGGTGAAAAGCGCCTGCGGATGCGGATCACTGGAATCACCTGACGGCGTTACCGGCGAGATGCGGATCGCGGTGCGACCGGCTCCGACCTCCTTGGTCACGGCGTCGACCACCTCGAAGAGGAAGCGGGCGCGGTTTTCGATCGAGCCGCCATACTGGTCGGTGCGATCGTTGACGCCGGCGCGCAGGAACTGGTCGATGAGATAGCCGTTGGCGCCATGGATTTCGACGCCGTCAAAACCGGCTTCGATCGCGGCGCGGGCGGCCTTGCGGTAGTCCTCGATGATCCCCGGAATTTCGGAGGCGTCAAGAGCGCGAGGTTCCGAGACATCGGTAAAGCCGCCGCTGCCGTCACTGTTTACCAGATAGGTCTTGGCATTGGCGCGCTTGGAGGTGGAGGAGACGGGCTTGCCACCATTCGGCTGCAGCGTGGTGTGGGAAATACGGCCGACATGCCACATCTGCACGACGATCTTGCCGCCATTGGCGTGCACGGCATCGGTCACTTTCTTCCAGCCGTCGAGGGCTTCCTTGCTGTAGAGGCCGGGTACGTCGGCATAGCCCTGGCCCTGGTGGGTGATGGCAGTCGCTTCGGTGATGATGAGGCCGGCGGTGGCGCGCTGGGCATAATATTTGACGTTCAGGTCGTTCGGAATCGCATTCGGAGAGCGATTACGCGTCAGCGGCGCCATGACGATGCGGTTGGCGAGGGAGATATCGCCAAGTTTCGTCGGTTCGAAGAGTTTGGTCATGGGAGGTCCTTTCTCAGTATTCGAGTATGATGAGGGAGGGGTCTTAGGAGGAGGCGAGGGCGGCGCTTTTCGCTTTGACGGTCGCGAAGGTCAATGCCACGGCGGCAAGGCCGAGCAGGGCCATGGCAGCACCGGCAAGCGGCACATGCGACAGTGAGAAGCCGGCGTCGATGACGGCACCACCGACCCAGGCGCCGAGCGCATTGCCGGTATTGAAGGCACCGATGTTGATCGTCGACACCAGGTTCGGCGCATCCTTGCCGAAACCGACGACGTTGATCTGCAGCGCAGGCACGGCGGCGAAGCTCGCAGCAGCCCAGAGGAAGAGGGTGATTTCGGCTGGGATGAAGGAATGGCTGGTGATGCTGAAGATGGCGGAGGTCAGCGCGATTGCCGCGAAGACGCCGGCAAGTGTGGTGCCGAGACGCCAGTCGGCCAGCTTGCCGCCGATGAGATTGCCGATGGTCAAGCCGACGCCGATGAGCAACAGCGTCAAGGTTACCCATTGCGGAGATACGCCGGTTACGTCGCGCAGCAGCGGCGCAATATAGGTGAACAGTGCGAACATGGCGGCGGAGAAGAACACCGTCGTCAGCAGCGACAGCCACAGGCCAACACCGCGCAACGCGGATATTTCGCGGGCAAGATTGCCCTGACGAACTTCCTCGCCTTTGGGCAGGATAAGCATCAAGCCGGCCAGCGAGGCGACGCCGAGCAGGGTGACGATCCAGAAGGGCGCGCGCCAACCGAAGGCCTGGCCAAATGCGGTGCCAAGCGGCACACCGAGCACATTGGCAAGCGTCAGGCCAGTGAACATCAATGCGACGGCGCGGGCCTTGCGATCGTCGGCAACTAGGCTTGCGGCAACGACCGAGCCGATGCCGAAGAAGGCGCCATGGCAAAGCGCGGTGACGATGCGAGCAATCATCAGGACCCAATAGCCGGGTGCGATGGCGCAGAGCAGGTTACCGAGTATGAAGAAGCCCATCAGCATGATCAGCGCCGAACGGCGGCGCAGGTGCGCCGTCGAGACAGCCATGATCGGCGCGCCGATCGCCACGGCCAGCGCGTAGCCAGTGACCAGCCAGCCGGCTTGGGGGATGGTGACGGCGAGATCGGCGGAAACTTCGGGCAGCAGGCCCATGATGACGAATTCAGTTGTCCCGATGGCAAAGGAGCTCAGTGCCAGGACAAGGAGTGCAAGCGGCATATCAAAGTTCCTTTTGCAGGGTCGCGAGGAATTCAGCGATGGTTTCCTCGTTACGCTTGTAGAAAATCCATTGGCCGAGGCGCCTGGTGCTCACCAGGCCGGCGCGATGCAAAGTGCCAAGATGGGCGGAGACGGTGGACTGCGACAGGCCGCAACGCTCGAACTGACTGGCACAGACGCCCAGCTCCAACGGATGTTCCTGGGTCGAAAAATGTACCTGCGGATCTTTGAGCTGGTTGAGGATTTCGAGCCTGGCCGGGTGGGCCAATGCCTTCAGTATCTCAGTTTTGTCCATGGTGTTCACCAGGTCTATATCGAAAAGAGACGATTTATGTATCGTCGATTTTCGATATATCAAGATGCGCGGCAGCAAATTATTTTATGCAAGGCGCGCCGGCGATGTGCTCAGAAATTGGGCAAAAAAAGAGGGCCACCGGAGTAAACCAGGGCCCTATAGGTGTGAAGGTTAAAAACCTCCAGAGGGGAACAGCTGCTGCGGTGGAACTGGGAGGAAAAGCCACCATGTGCATCAGCTGTGTGCTATATGATGCTAATTTGTGCAGTGCGCAATGCTTTTTTGTGCATGGCAGTTATGCGTTTGCTACGTCGGGTGCAAAAAGGCAAAAAAAAGGGCCACCGGTAACAACCAGGGCCCTATAGGTATGAAGGTTAAAAACCTCCAGAGGGGAACAGCCAATGCGGTGGAACTGGGAGGAAAAGCCACCAAATGCATCAGCTGGCGTGGGATATGGTAGCTAAATGGGCAGGCTTCAACTCTATTTTTATGCATATCAGCCATGCGTCATACGCGTAGCAGGTGTATCACTGCAAAAAAGACTTGTTTCTCAGAGTCTTAGCTGACTTAGAAGTTCCAGTTTCGAGCTTTTGCAACGATAAAATCCCGAAAAACCTTTAGTTTGGCGGCATTTTTCATTTCGTCGGGATAGCAGAAATAGGTGTCGAAGGACGGCACGTCGGCGTTGATCGCGAGCTGAATGAGTCCCGGGTCGCGACCGACAATGTAGTCCGGCAGCACGGCGATGCCGATGCCGAGCAGGCAGGCGCGCTTGATCGAGGTCTGGCTGTTGATCTGCAGATGCGGAGCGCGCTTGTTGTCCGACGAGCGGCCCGCGATTTCCAGCCAGTTGACGTCAAGCAGATAGTTCGGCGCCGGTTCGCCGAAGCTGATGATGCGGTGATTGTCCAGATCCTCCACCGATTGCGGTTCGCCATGTCGGTTGATGTAGGAGGGGGCAGCGTAGACATGCATGTGCACGGTGAAGAGCTTGCGCTGGATCAAATCCGACTGTTGCGGCTGGCGGAGGCGGATGGCGCAGTCGGCATGGCGCATGTTCACGTCCAGCTCCTCGTTGTCGAGGATAAGCTGGATCGACATGTCGGGATAAAGCTGCAGGAACTCCTGGATCTTGTCGGTCAGCCAGCCTTGGCCGAGGCCGACCGTCGTCGTCACGCGCAGCTTGCCGCTCGGCTTGTCGGTCGTCTCGGTCAATTGCATCTTGACCGTTTCGAGCTTCAAGAGAACGTCATGCGCTGTACGATAAAGCAGTTCGCCCTGTTCGGTCAGGATCAGGCCGCGAGCGTGGCGATGAAACAGCTTGATGCCGACATCCTGCTCGAGGGCGCTGACCTGACGGCTGATGGCGGATTGGGACAAATGCAGTTTGTCGGCTGCGTGCGTGAACGATCCCGCTTCGGCAGCCGCGTGAAAGATACGCAGCTTGTCCCAGTCCAATGGCATGCCGTTTCCCCTCATCGGCTGCATCACTCCGCAGCCACGGCGACGGGCATATGCCCGGTCAGGTAGCGTTCCGCTTCAAGTGCTGCCATGCAGCCCATCCCCGCTGCCGTGATCGCCTGTCGGAACGTATCGTCGGTCACATCGCCGGCGGCATAGATGCCCTCGACGCTGGTCGCGGTCGAATCCGGTGCGGTCCAGAGATAGCCATTGTCCTTGAGCTTCAGCTTGCCTTTGAAAAGCTCGGTCGCCGGTGCATGGCCGATTGCGACGAAAACGCCGTCGATCGTCACGTCGGTGACTACGCCGGTGCGGGTGTCGCGCAGGCGCGCGCCGGAAACCGACGGCGGCATCGGCGGCTTGGCCGGCGTGCCGGTGATTTCGGCGACTTCGGTATTCCAGAGGACATTGACGTTTGCCTTGGCGAACAGGCGCTCCTGCAGGATTTTTTCGGCGCGGAACGAATCGCGGCGATGTACGAGGGTAACCGACTTGGCGATGTTGGAGAGATAGAGCGCTTCCTCGACTGCGCTGTTGCCACCACCGACCACGATTACATCCTTGTTGCGATAGAAGAAGCCGTCGCAGGTGGCGCAGGCGGAAACGCCGAAGCCCTGGAAATGCTGTTCGCTCTCGATGCCGAGCCACTTGGCCTTGGCGCCGGTCGCGATGATCAACGTGTCGGCGGTCCAGACCTGGCCGCTATCGGTCCGAGCCACAAAAGGGCGCTGATTGGTGTCGACTTCGGTGACGAGATCGTTGACGATCTCGGCGCCAACATGTTGTGCCTGCTGCAGCATTTGCTCCATGAGCCACGGCCCCTGGATCGGATCGGCAAAGCCCGGATAGTTTTCGACGTCCGTGGTGATCATGAGCTGACCGCCCTGTTCAAGGCCGGCGATCAGAACCGGCTTCAGCATGGCGCGCGCGGCATAAACGGCAGCCGTATAGCCGGCGGGGCCGGAACCGATGATGAGCACCTTGGTGTGGCGGGCAGGCATGGTAAGTCCTTTCAATCTCAGCGTTTCGCAAGCGTCGGCTTCAAAATGGGTAAAGCAGGCGATTTCACGATCCGCCGACCCATTTATGATTGCCTTATGCATTTATTCAAGGGCAGCCTTGCATTACTAACAGGGCAAATCTGCTTTGTGTAAGATTCGGTTACGCGAGGGAAACTTTCTTGCGTATTTCCCCGCTTTATATAGAAGCTGCCGGTGGGGATTTAAAGAAAGTATAGAAGCTGCCGGTGGGGAATTAAGGAAAGGCAATAAAAGTGCTGCGGGCTGAACTCGACGCCATCGATATCAAGATCTTGCGGGAACTGCAGCGCGACGGTCGCATGACCAATGTCGAGCTCGCCGATCGTGTCGGCATCTCGGCGCCGCCCTGTCTTCGCAGGGTGCGCAAGCTGGAAGAGGCTGGTGTCATCGAGGGTTATCATGCCATGCTCAACAGCCCGAAGCTCGGTTTCGATCTCGTTGCGTTCTGCATGGTCGGTCTTAAGCATCAATCGGAGGCCAATCTGAAAGCTTTTGCCAGTGCGACGGCGGAGTGGCCGCTTGTGCGCCAGGCATGGATGGTGTCCGGCGACAGCGACTTCCTGCTGCATTGTGTTGCGGAAAACCTCACCCGGTTTCAGGATTTCGTCATCGAAGTGCTGACAGCGAATGAGCATGTCGATACGGTGCGCACCATGCTGACCATACGGCAGGTGAAGAAACTCGGCCTAGTGGAACTCTGAGACGATGGCTGACCGCCCCTGGCACCGATCACTGATCAAGACCGGCGCGCGCCTGCTGCTTGGCGGTTCGCGCGGCCATGTGCAGGACGGATTTCCAGGACTCAATGTCGTCCGGAGGAACGGCGCAGGGGAGGTATTTTATCGCCGCACGAAGGTTGCCGAACTCTCTTCCGCAGACCGTTTGCGTAAGCAGTCCAGCGGAATCATCCATGTGGTCGGTTCCGGCCCATCGATCCGCGACTGCGATCTGGCCGAACTGGAGAAAGGCAGCGCCATTCTGTTGAATGGCGCCATTGGATTGATCGGCGAGCAGATCGCCGTGCCACTTGCCATCGCCGTGGAGGACGAGCGTTTCGTCTGGCGGCATTCGGAGATGATGCTGGGCAAGATCAGGTCCGGCACGATTTGCCTGTTTTCCGTCGCCGTGCTGCGGGCGCTTTCGGAGCTCGACGGCCGCTGGCTCGCGGACAAGACAGTCATTCTGATCGATGACATCCGCAAGCCCTACGGCGCGCGCCGTCGTTCCGTCGATGACATGAAGCGGCTCGATTTTGTGCGGCTCAATACAACCGGCTCCGCCGGATTTTCCCTTGCGCCGGATCGCGGTGTTTTCCAAGGCGGCTCGGTCGCGGTGTCGGCGCTGCAGTTCGCGGTTTATTGCTCGCCCAAAACGATCGGCTTCCTCGGCATCGACATTTCCAATGCTGGTGAACCCCGCTTTTATGAAACCAGCGATGAAACCGCCTTTTCCGGTATCGCGCGGGCTGAAGCTCGCATCCTCGAACATTTTGTTCTGGCAAAGGAAATCGCCTCGGAGCGAGGCGTGACATTTGTCAACCATTCGCCGGTTTCGGCGCTATTGAAGTATGGATTTGGTTATGATGCCCGATTTGCCGCGGTATCGACGAACTGAGTTGCAGGGGACGGGCATATGGGTTGGCTGAAGCCCAAGATATCGGATGCGAAGCAGCTTACAATCGATCCGCCGAAGCCGCAGGAGGGCCGGCACGGCATCGCGATTGCCGTTTGCGTCAAGGATGAGGCGCGCTATATCGAGGAGTGGGTGCGCTTCCACCAGGCCGTCGGTATCCGTCACTTCTATATTTATGACAATGGTTCGACAGACGAGACCAACGCCATTCTGCGCGATCTCCTGGATGCCGACACGCTGACGATCATCCCTTGGACGGGACGTATGATCGACGCGACCACGGGCGCGCCTTTGAACGGTCAGGTCATCGTCTTTGCCCACGCCATCCTCAATTTCGGCGGCGCATACCGCTGGATGGCCTTCATCGACGTCGACGAATTCCTGCTGCCGAAAGAGGGGCGTACGGTGGAGCAGGCGCTCGAAGCCGTGGGCGACTTCCCGAATGTTTCGCTGCCATGGCACATGTTTGCCACCAGCGGCCATGAAACGCCACCTGGTGGTCCGCTGGCGTTGAACTACACGAGGCGCGGGGCCGATCCAATGACCCGCAAGGAAAATGTCAGTAATTTCAAATGTATCGTCGATCCCTGCGAGGTGATCGAAGTCAGCGTGCATCAGTTCAAGACACGGGAATTCGGCGATCTGACGGCGAACGATGCCGGAAAGCGTTTCACGCGCCGCGCACGCAAATCGCCGGATTTCTACTCGAACCGGTTCCTGCAGCTCAATCACTACTACACCAAATCCCGTGAAGAGCTGATGGCGAAGCTGGCGCGCGGATGGACCTATGATGCCTCGCCGACCAAGTATCGGGACAAGGTTTTGTCGATCGTCAAAAGCATCGAGGAAGATCTGATCGAGGATCGAGCCATGGTCGAGTTCATCGAGCGCAACCGTATCGACCTCGGCCAATAAGCCCGCCTGTTCAGCGGGCAGTGCCGAGCAATTGCCGATAGATGTCGCCGATCGCCGTCGCTTCCTTTTCGAGCGCAAATTCGCTGCGCACGTGGCGCACGGCGTTTTCACCCTGTTGAAGCGCCTGTTCGGGATTGGCCAGATACCAGGCGATGGCCTTGGTCAGCGCCTCCTCATCGCCCGCAGGTACGACCGCGCCGGTCTCCCCAGGCAGGATCAACTCGGCATAGGCGCCCGCATCGGAGGCGACGACGGCCGTGCGCGAGGCCATGGCCTCCAGCGGCGTCAGGCCGAAACCTTCGTTGCGGGAAGGGGCGACGTAAAGTGTCGCCCGGCGATACCAAGGCCTGATATCGTCGACTTCGCCGAGAAAGCGGATGCGATCATCAAGGCCGGCTTCGGCGACCATCTTTACCAGTTCGTCGCCGAAGCCGCGATGTTCGGCGGTTACCCGGCCGCAGACGACGGCGGTCCAGTCCGGGTATCGCGGCAGGAGGTCGATCATCGCCTTGACGAAGAGGTCCGTCCCCTTCTGATGGCGAACGCGACCGAAGCAGCCGATCAGATAGGTGCCGGGCAGGCCGGTGGAGGCCATGCGATCGCTGGGCACTTCCGGCGGATGAAACATGTTCAGGTCGATGCCGTGCTGGATGACGGTGTGCGGCACCTGCAGGAAGCTGCCGGATCGGGTGCTTGTGGCGATCACGGCGTCCATGCGGCGGATCAGCCAGCGCGTATAGGCAGTGTGGCGACGCTGGGCGGCTGACGTGAAGACCAGTTTCAGCGGCATGCGCAGCACGGAGCGCAGCAACAGCCCGACCAGCATCTCGTTATTGCGGCGGGCATGCCAGACACGGACACGATGGCGGCGCGGCTTCACCCAGAGGCCGGGAAGCCGCGCCCAGCCAAGCTTGGGCAGATCTTCCGGCAAGCCCGGACCAAGTGTCGCGATATGGCACCCGAGTTCGATCTGCTTCGGGATCAGCTGCACGATCGTCGAGGTAACGCCGGAGAGCCGGCGTTTGAAGTTCGTCGCAATGACCTCGATCTCGCTGAGATCGCTTGAGTGCGATGCGTCGCGATCGCGCACGGGCGATCAGCCCCAGGTGACGGAGAGGATTTCGTAGGCCTTGGCGCCGCCGGGCGCGTTGACCTCGATGGAATCGCCGACTTCCTTGCCGATCAGGGCGCGGGCGATTGGCGAGGAGATGGAGATGCGGCCAGCCTTCACGTCGGCTTCCTGATCGCCCACGATCTGATAGATCTTCTCTTCCTCGGTGTCCTCGTCGACGAGCTTCACCTTGGCGCCGAACTTGATCTTCGAGCCGGACATCTTGGCGAGATCGATGACTTCGGCGCGCGCCGTCAGATCTTCGAGTTCGCTGATGCGGCCTTCGTTGTGGCTCTGGGCTTCCTTGGCGGCGTGGTACTCGGCGTTTTCGGAAAGGTCACCATGGGCGCGTGCTTCCGAAATTGCCTCGATGATTCGCGGGCGCTCTTCCTGCTGACGCCAGCGCAGCTCTTCCTGCAGCTTGACGAACCCGTTCTGCGTCATCGGTACCTTTTCAACCATTTTTCTTGTCCTTCACTCCCTGCGTTGCTCTGTCGCAGACACAAAAGAAAACAGGTCCCGAAGCGGTACTTCGGAACCATACAGAGCCATTATTCTGTCATCTATAGCAGATTGCGACAGACGATTTCCAGAAAATTCGGTGACTTATGGCGAGGCCGGCGTTGGCCGATACGCGCTGAAGCCTGATTTTATGCACCCGTCCGCCGGCAGTTCGGGGCGCTTGCCAATCCCTAAGCGGGCAGGGAGATGCCTTCGCTAGTGCTCCGTCATTCCGCTGATCGGCAGGGCCTCCGCATTATGGAGTGTCGGCACGATCAAGATAACGCAGGTCGCGGCGATGATGAGGCCGACGGCGGAGATGATGCTCGCAATATGCATGCCGGCGACGAATTCGCTGCCGACCGCTGTGCCGATGATGGCGCTGAACAGGGCGACGCCGATCGCGCCGCCGACCTGCCTTGCGGCATTCACAACGCCTGAAGCGATGCCAACGGATTGGGGATCGGCATAGGCCAGTGTCGCCGCCATCACCGAGGGGATCGCAAGCGCAATCCCTGCTCCGGCAATCATGAAGGTGGGAGCGACCATGAATGCGCTGGCGTCAGGGCCGATGAAACACATGGCGGCATAGCCGATCGTCGCCAATAAGAGGCCGACGATCATGGTCGGACGGATACCGAAATGCGCGGCACACCGGCCGGCCGCAACGTTGACGATCATGATCACGGCGCTCATCGGCACAAAGGCGACGCCAGTGGCAAAAGCGGATTTACCCTGCACGGTCTGGAAGAACAGGCTGAAGACGAAGATCATTCCATAGAAGACCAGGTTGAGGATAAAGCCTGTGAACGTCGCAACCGTGAAGCCGGTGTTGCGAAACAGTCCAAGCGGAACCATCGGCTGACGAATGCTGCTCTCGATATAAAGGAAGGCGGCGGCAAACAGGGCGGCTATGATCAGGCCGGCGGCGATCCAGACCCCGCTGCCGGCCACATCGGCATGCGAGACGGCGGCTGTCAGGCACGCGAGCGCGGCGGCGGCGGCGAATTGTCCGGCGAGGTCAAAATCGCGCTTCACCCTTGCGAGCAGGGTCGGGCCGTGACGAAGCGTCAACCAGATGCCGATGATGCCGATCGGCACGTTCATCAGGAAAATCGTTCGCCAGCCGACAAGGCTGATCAAGGCGCCGCCGACCAGCGGACCGGCGGCGATAGCGAGGCTTCCCGAGCCGGCCCAGAGGCCAACCGCCTTGGCGCGTTCCCGGCTTTCCGGAAAGGCACGTTGGAGCAATGCCATGGCGGAAGGCACCAACAATGCCGCTCCCAATCCTTGCGCTACACGCGCCAGAGTGAGGGTCAGGAAGTTCGGGGCTGCGCCGCAGACGAGCGAAGCAGCAAGGAAAATGCCGAAACCCCAGAGGAAGGTGGCGCGGGCGCCAATGCGGTCGCTGAGCGCGCCGGCGCTGAGGAGGAAAGTGGCATAAGAAAGGGTGTAGGCGTTCAGCACCCACTGCAATTCTTCGAGCGGGACGCGAAAAGACGATTGCAGCGATTCGACGGCGACGTTGACCACCGAGACATCGAGCGAAACCAGCATGATGCCGGTCATGGAGGCGAAGAGCACCATGAACGGCCGTGCTTCATTGGAGGCTTCCGCCTCCGCCATTTCTATGTCGGACATTTAACGATGACCTGTTTTCCAGGAGAGAAGCGAACGCATGGGAGAGGCGTTCACGCGAGATCTGGCATCGTCTAAACCGATATCGCACCGCGGACTATCCGCTATAAACTGAAAACACTCTTTAGGAATTGCCGCATAATCGCAGTCTAAATGCGCGGCAGCGAATGTGCCGACCTCCGAGCCTCCATCGAGGGGCGAGCGCTATAAACCGGCGATGACGAGGCCGCTGTGTCGGCCCCGTCATCGTCAACAACTTCTCAGAAGTAGTTCTGCAGAGGCTGGACTTCGAGGTTGCCAGCCTTGAGCGCCTTGATCGCCATGGCGGCGGCTTCCGCGCCGGCCATGGTGGTGTAGTAGGGCACCTTCTGCATCAGCGTCGCGCGACGGAGTGATTTCGAGTCGGAGATCGCCTTGTTGCTGTCGGTCGTGTTGATGACGAGCTGAACCTGGCGGTTGCGGATGGCATCCTCGATATGCGGGCGGCCTTCCAGCACCTTATTGATCTTGGTGGCGCTGATACCCTGTTCGGCCAGATAGCGCTGGGTGCCGCCGGTCGCGAGCACCTTGAAGCCCAGCTCGGTCAACATGCGGATGGCGGGCAGGACACGCGGCTTGTCGTCGTCGCGCACGGAGACGAAGACGGTTCCGTCACGCGGCAGTTCGACGCCGGCGCCGAGCTGCGACTTGGCGAAGGCCAATGCAAAATCCGTATCCAGGCCAATGACTTCGCCGGTCGAGCGCATTTCCGGTCCGAGCAGGATGTCGACGCCCGGGAAGCGAGCGAAGGGGAAGACGGCTTCCTTGACGGCGATATGCTTGAGCTTGCGCGGATTCGGCTTTTCGCCATAGGCGGCGAAGGTTGCATCCAGCTTTTCGCCGGCCATGACGCGGGCGGCGATCTTGGCGATCGGCGCGCCAATGGTCTTGGCGACGAAGGGCACGGTGCGCGAAGCGCGCGGGTTGACTTCCAGCACGTAGACCGTGCCGTCCTTGATTGCGAACTGCACGTTCATCAACCCGCCGACGTTTAGCGCCTTTGCCATGGCCTTCGCCTGCCGCTCCAGTTCGTCGATCATGGCAGGAGACAGCGTGCGCGGCGGCAGCGAGCAGGCCGAGTCGCCCGAATGGATGCCGGCCTCTTCGATATGCTCCATGATGCCGGCAACATAGACGTCGGTGCCGTCGGACAGGCAGTCGACGTCGACTTCGATGGCGTTGGTGAGATAGCTGTCGAATAGCAGCGGGTTCTTGCCGAGCAGGGTGTTGATCTGGCCGGTCTTGTCGTTCGGATAACGCTGCTTGATGTCTTCCGGCACAAGCTCCGGCACGGTGTCGAGAAGATAGGTCTGCAGCATGCTTTCCGAGTGGATGATCTGCATCGCGCGGCCGCCGAGCACATAGGACGGGCGCACGACCAGCGGAAAGCCAATTTCGGCGGCGACGAGGCGGGCCTGCTCCACCGAATAGGCGATGCCGTTGTTCGGTTGGTTGAGGTCGAGCTTCATCAACAGCTTCTGGAAGCGGTCGCGATCCTCGGCAAGGTCGATCGCGTCCGGCGCGGTGCCAAGGATCGGGATGCCGTTCTTTTCCAGGGCTTCCGCAAGCTTCAGCGGCGTCTGGCCGCCGAACTGGACGATAACGCCGACCAGTTCGCCGTTTTCCTGTTCCATCTTCAGGATTTCGATCACGTCTTCAGCGGTGAGCGGCTCGAAATAAAGCCGGTCAGAGGTGTCGTAATCCGTTGAGACGGTTTCCGGGTTGCAGTTGATCATGATTGCTTCATAGCCAGCATCCTTCAGCGCGAAGGCCGCGTGGCAGCAGCAATAGTCGAACTCGATGCCTTGGCCGATACGGTTCGGACCGCCGCCGAGGATGACGACTTTCTTGCGGTCGGAGACCTGCGCTTCGGAGCGGGCGGTGCCGACGAAGGGCGTTTCATAGGTCGAATACATATAGGCGGTGGGCGAGGCGAACTCGGCGGCGCAAGTGTCGATGCGCTTGAAGACCGGGCGAACATTTAGGCTGTTGCGCAGCTCCGCCACTTCCTTTGGCCGCTTGCCCGTCAGCGTCGCGAGGCGCGCGTCCGAGAAGCCCATGGCCTTCAGCATGCGCAGATTGGAGGCATCGTGCGGCAGTCCGTGTTCGCGGATGCGGGCTTCCATGTCGACGATGTTCTTCAGCTGAGCGATAAACCAGGGATCGATCTTGCAGCCTTCATGCACCTCTTCCGGCGACATGCCGAGGCGCAGCGCCTGGGCAACCATGCGCAGGCGATCCGGCGTCGGCGTGCCGATGGCGGCGCGGATGGCGTTCTGGCTGCCTTCGCCTTCTTCGGTGCCGGGGATTTCGATCTCATCGAGGCCGGTAAGACCGGTTTCCAGGCCGCGAAGCGCCTTTTGCAGCGATTCCGCGAAGGTGCGGCCGATCGCCATGACTTCGCCGACCGACTTCATGGCGGTGGTCAGCACCGGCGAGGCGCCCGGGAATTTCTCGAAGGCAAAGCGCGGAATTTTCGTGACAACGTAATCGATCGACGGTTCGAACGATGCCGGCGTGGCGCCGCCGGTGATGTCGTTTTCGAGTTCGTCCAGCGTATAGCCGATCGCCAGCTTGGCGGCGACCTTGGCGATCGGGAAGCCGGTGGCCTTCGACGCCAGGGCCGAAGAACGCGACACGCGCGGGTTCATTTCGATGACGACGAGGCGGCCATCCTTCGGATTGACAGCGAACTGCACGTTTGAGCCGCCTGTCTCGACGCCGATCTCGCGCAGAACCGCGATCGAGGCGTTGCGCATGATCTGGTATTCTTTGTCGGTCAGGGTCAGCGCCGGGGCAACGGTGATCGAATCGCCGGTATGAACGCCCATCGGGTCGATGTTTTCGATCGAGCAGATGATGATGCAGTTGTCCGCCTTGTCGCGGACCACTTCCATCTCGAATTCCTTCCAGCCGAGAACCGATTCCTCGATGAGGACTTCCGTCGTCGGGGAGGCGTCGAGGCCACCGCCGACGATCTCGAAGAATTCAGAGCGGTTGTAGGCGATGCCGCCGCCGGTGCCGCCGAGCGTGAATGACGGACGGATGATGGCGGGGAGGCCGACATGATCGAGCGCCTGGGCGGCGACGGCCATGGCGTGGTTCATGTAGCGCTGCTTGCGGTCGCTTTCGCCAAGGTTCCACTGGTTTTCCAGCTCGTCGAGCGCCTTGTCGAGTGCTTCACCGGACAGACTGTCGCGTACCTTGGCGCGCTCGGCCTCATGGGCATTGCGGTCCTGCTCCTTGATGTCGGTGGCGTTCGCCAGCATCGAGCGCGGGGTTTCAAGGCCGATGCGGGCCATGGCTTCGCGGAAGAGGGCGCGGTCTTCGGCCATGTCGATCGCCGCCGGCTTGGCGCCGATCATCTCGACATTGTAGCGGTCCAGCACACCCATGCGCTTCAGCGAGAGCGCCGTGTTGAGTGCCGTCTGGCCGCCCATGGTCGGCAGCAGCGCATCCGGGCGTTCCTTGGCGATGATTTTGGCGACCACTTCCGGCGTGATCGGCTCGACATAGGTCGCGTCCGCCAGGCCCGGATCGGTCATGATCGTTGCGGGATTGGAGTTGACGAGGATGACGCGATAGCCTTCCTCTCTGAGCGCCTTGCAGGCTTGCGTACCGGAATAGTCGAACTCACAAGCTTGGCCAATGACAATCGGTCCTGCGCCGATGATGAGGATCGATTTGATATCTTGGCGCTTCGGCATGGGCTCACATCCGTTTTTTTTGTTGCGCGAAAACCCGGCCAGGGTGGGAGGTCACCGGCCGAGGCGCATGGGCAAACATTTTCAGGCTAGAAGCGGCTTATAG
Source organism: Rhizobium mayense (assembly GCF_030272705.1). Lineage (GTDB taxonomy): Bacteria > Pseudomonadota > Alphaproteobacteria > Rhizobiales > Rhizobiaceae > Rhizobium > Rhizobium mayense. The sequence goes on from NZ_JARFYM010000001.1 coordinate 139,036, forward strand.
GCAAATGTATTTGCAAACGGAACCCCATAAATCGCGGATTCGACAGGAATCCAGAAGAGAAGGCCGTTGCGGTGTCTGGCATTGTCGACGCGGGCTTTAACTGCTGGAACTCCGCCGCGTCGCGAATACCCGTCAATCCAGTATATAGTGCGGCACAAAACGCGAGGTGTCGCGTGTGACCGGCGTGTCGTCTTCGCGGATGCCGATGCCGGCCGGCTGTCCGGCGACAATCCAGGAACCGATGACGGTCCAGTCGTCGCCGAAGCGGGGAAGGAGCCGCATCGCCTGCCTGACATAGCCCTCCGCGCCATAAGGACCGTCGACACGATAGTTACCTCCGTCCGCCTGATGGTTGACGAGCGTCACATTGGCGCCCTCGCGGGAGAGCAGCGGCTTGCGGACATATGTCCAGCCTAGGCTTTCGGCGCGGGGATCATCATCGAAATAAGCGGGAAGCAGATTTTCATGATCGGGGAACATGTCCCATAGAACCGGCAATAGTCCCTTGTTCGAAAGCGTCAATTTCCACAGGGGCTCGATCACCCTGGTCGGCGTCGCCGGCAAATGGCGAGCGAAGGGCTCGCGCACCATGTCCTCCAGCGGATAAAGCTTGAACAAGCAATCGATGCGGCGATCTTGCAAGTCGGTCAGCCAATGTTTGGCATCGACCCCGATATCGGCCATGCCGAGCAACGTCGTCTCGCATCCTGCCTGGACGGCGCAGTCGACCAGATAGTTCAGCGTCACCAAATCCTCTTCCGATTCCAGAATGCCGGCGAAATGCATTCGTCCGGATGGGCCTGTGAGAAACCGTAGGGCATCGATCAGTCGCTCGTGGATCGAGTTGAATTGGTCGGCGGTCCGCGGGATTTCTCCACGCCCCTTCATATCCTCCAGCCATCGCCACTGGAAGACGGCGCTCTCGAACAAGCTCGTTGGGGTATCCGCGTTGAACTCCAAAAGTTTCGCCGGTCCATCGCCGCCGTAAGCGAGGTCGAAGCGGCCATAGAGATCGCGCTCCCGGTTGAGCCACGACCGGGCGATGGCGTCATGATATTCCGGCGGGATCGCCATGCGGGACATCAGACCGGGGTCGGCAACGATCCTGTCGACCGCGCTGTAGCACATTTGCAGCAGCGTGGCGGACGGGTCCTCGAGCCTGGTTTCGATCTCGTCCAGAGTGAAGAGGTAGGCGTGGCGCTCGTCCCAATAGCGCTCGCCATACATGGAGTGGATGGTAAAGCCGCAGGCCTCGGCATCGGCCTGCCAATCTGGTCTTTCGTTGACGACCACGCGTTTCATCGGCGGCTATTCCTCAACCCGCAAGGTGAAAACCGCGGAAGCCCCAGCCGCCGCGTTCCACCGTTGTCGTCGAACTGGCGGATGGTTTCGAATAGCCGCGCCAGGATTCGCCGCCACTGCCACCGCCGGATGACGAAGAATAGGAGGGCTGGTTGCCATCATCCTTCTTCCGCGACGCATAATCGGTATTGGCAATAGGCGTGCCGTTGGCGAGGCTTCGCCCGGCGGCGGTCCTGAAATCGCTACTGCCGCGTGGCTGGTACAATGCGTTGGCGTTGTAGGTCTGCGTGGCGTTGCCGACGAGGTAGCCGGCCATGAAAGGAATAAAATGGCCCAGGCCGGCACGGTGGGCGTCTGTCGTCGGCTGGCAATCGTTGACGCCATAGTCCTTTTCACATGCCGCCACCGTTTCGTAGGCCGGTGCATTCTGGAGGCGTTCTTTTTCCGCCGCCGCAAAATCGGATCGACACCTCTCCGCCGTATAGGTGTCATCGGCGATGCAGGCATCAACGTCCTTGTAAATCTTGGCGGTGTTATTGTCCTTCTGGCCACAGGCCGTCAGTGCGGCTGTTCCCATCAGCAGCAGCGACACACTCATCGATCGTTTCATCAAACCCTCGGCGCATAGCGCATTGTTCTCGCGCCTTTACACTTCAATTATGACGCGCATATACCCACTCAACCACAATGCACCGCGAACGCGGAATTGCGGTTGTCTACATGGTTATCAAATGCAACGTATTGGCGCGTGGAAAGACGTAGGTGGGCGCCGGAGATATTTAAAGAATGCTCGCCCAGATTTTGTTGCTTCCTGAGGTCCGAAGGACACGGTGGTGAAAATTTTCTTTCCGGTTTTCATGATTTATAGTGGGGCGATGTATTTCAGAATGGGTTAGACTTCGTTCTCTCAAGGACCTGCATCGCTGGGAGGTGCAATCATGGATTGGAAAGGACGTCGGCAATCCGACAATATCGAGGATGAACGTGGCTCGTCGCCGATGGGCGGCGGCTCCGGAGGTGGTCCCTTCGGCGGCGGCGGCATGGGTTTTCCCGGCGGCGGCATGCGGCGCGGCGGCGGCTTGAGCATCAGCACCATTGTCATTCTGGTGGTGATTTTCCTGGTGCTGAGAGCGATGGGCGTCGACGTCATCGGGCTGTTGCAGCAGAGCGGCGCCTTGGATGGCAGCACCGGGCCCGGCTACCAGCAGAGTGATTCCAGCGGCGGCAATGCCGCGCCTGCCAACGATGAGATGAAGCAGTTCGTTGCGACGGTGCTTGCCGATACCGAAGACACTTGGACAGGCATCTTCAAGTCGATGGGCCAGACCTACACGGATCCGAAGCTGGTGCTATTCTCGGGTCGTTTCCCCTCGGCCTGCGGCACCGCTTCGGCTGCGACCGGGCCATTCTACTGCCCGAGTGATCAGAAGGTGTATCTCGACATGGCCTTCTTTCAGCAGATGAAGGATCAATTCGGCGCATCCGGCGATTTCGCCCAAGCCTATGTGATTGCGCATGAAGTCGGCCATCATGTTCAGGATTTGCTGGGGATCCTGCCGAAGTTCAATCAGGCTCGCCAAAATATGAGCGAGGTTGATGCGAACAAGTTGTCCGTGCGCATCGAACTGCAAGCCGATTGTTTTGCGGGCATCTGGGGCAAGTTCACCCAGCAGAAGGGCATTCTGCAGCAAGGCGACCTCGAAGAGGCGCTGAATGCCGCGCAGCAGATCGGCGACGATACGCTGCAAAAGCGCAGCCAGGGCTATGTCGTCCCCGACAGTTTCAACCACGGCACTTCGGCGCAGCGTGTGAAATGGTTCAAGCAGGGCTTCCAATCAGGCAAGCTCACTGATTGCGATACGCTGAATAATCCGGTGTAAGTTCTGGCGCCTTCTCCCCCTTGGTCATCCGGGGGAGAAGGCAAAGACCTTATTTTTCGCTATCCATATGCGCCAACTGCGCTTCCGGATATCGGCCGCCGGCTGCGGCACCCTTCGGGACGGCGCGTTCGATCGCCGCAAAATCCGCTGCGGACAATTCGACAGACTGCGATCCGAGGGCCTCTGTCAGGCGATCACGGCGGCGGGCGCCGATGAGGGGGACGATGTCCTTGCCCTGGGCGGCGACCCAGGCAATGGCGATCTGGGCGACGCTGACGCCTTCGGCGTCCGCGATCTGGCGCAGTGCTTCCACCAGTTCCAGGTTCTTTTCGACATTTCCGGCCTGGAAGCGCGGGCTGAAGGCACGGAAATCACCCTTTTGCGCCGCATCCTTCTGCCAATGGCCGCTGATCAGGCCGCGTGACAGAACGCCATAGGCGGTGATGCCGATGCCGAGTTCGCGGCAGGTGGGCAGGATCTGGTCCTCGATACCGCGTGAGATCAGCGAATATTCGATTTGCAGATCGACGATCGGATGTACAGCTGCGGCACGGCGGATGGTGTCGGCGCCGACCTCGGAAAGGCCGATGTGTCGGATATAACCTTCTTTGATCAGCTCAGCCATCGCGCCGATCTGATCCTCGATCGGCACCTTCGGATCGAGGCGGGCAGGGCGGTAGATATCGACATGGTCGACGCCGAGGCGCTGCAGCGTATAGGCGATAAAGTTCCTGATCGCGGCGGGGCGGGCATCATAGCCCAACCAGGCGCCGGCCGGATCGCGTAGCGCGCCGAACTTGACGCTGATCAGGAAATCGTCGCGCTTGAGCCCTTTGATCGCCTCGCCGATCAGCATTTCATTATGGCCCATGCCATAGAAATCGCCGGTATCGAGCAGGTTGATACCGGCGTCGAGGGCGGCGTGGATGGTGGCGATGCTTTCTGCCCGGTCAGACGGTCCGTACATGCCGGACATGCCCATGCAGCCGAGGCCGATGGCGGACACTTCGGGGCCGGTCTTGCCCAATTGATGCCTCTGCATTTCAGTTCTCCTTGGTCAGCGGCGCCGTCACATTTGTCGGATCATGCTCCTTGCGAACGGCGTCTTGGCGATTGGTTTTACTTGATCGGCTTTTGTGCGATAATCCGTGTAAATCGAAACGGGTTGTTTGGAATTTCGTACAATGGATGATTTGCCGCTCGCCGACCTCGATGCCTTTGCCGCCGTCGCCCGTGAGCGCAGTTTTCGTGAAGCGGCCCGCAAGCGCCAGGTCTCCGCGTCATCATTGAGCGAGGCGCTGCGACGGCTCGAGGAGCGGCTCGGCGTGCGCCTGCTCAACCGTACCACCCGCAGCGTCACGCCGACAGAGGCCGGCGAGCGGCTGATCGAGCGGCTGGCGCCGGCGATAGGCGAGATCGCGACCGCGCTCGACGACATCAACTCATTTCGCGACAGTCTTGGCGGGACGCTGCGGCTCAACGTTCCGACGATTGCTGCCATCGTCATCATGCCGGGGATCATCAATCGTTTCCTGCAAGCCTATCCGGGCATCTCGGTCGAAATCGTCGCCGAAGATAGTTTTATCGATGTGCTGGCGGCTGGCTATGACGCCGGCGTTCGCTATGATGAGCGGCTGGAGCTGGACATGATCGCGGTGCCGATCGGGCCGCGGCAACAACGCTATGTCACTGCGGCGTCGCCAGCCTATCTTGCGGCGAACGGTACGCCCCGTCACCCCAGAGACATTCTGCACCATCGCTGCATCCGACACCGCTTCGTTAGCGGCTCGGCTTTCCCCTGGGAGTACGAAAGGGAGGGCGAGACGATCGTCATTTCGCCGCCCATGGTCCTCGCCACCAATTCGGTCGATATCGAACGCAGTGCCGCGGTAGAGGGGCTCGGCATCATCAGAACCTTCGCGGAATTCGTTGCACCACAGATCGAAAGCGGTGAGTTGATATCGCTTCTCGAAGATTGGGAGGCAGCCTTTTCCGGCCCATTTCTCTATTACGCAAGCCGCCGCCATATGCCGGCGCCGCTTCGCGCCTTCGTCGACTTCTTGAGATTGGAGCAGCGTCGGACGAACGAAGCATAGGCGTCGTCCTCATGCCAAGGATCAAAAAAATCGGTCGATAAATCAGGAAGATTGAAGCGTTCACTGATTGTTTCCCGCAAAATCTTTAGGTAAGGGGGACGCTTCGCTTTTTCGTTCACGTTCTGTCTCTTCATGGAGATGGGGCCACCCATAGGCAAACTCCATGATCGACCAGAAATTCGTACGTCGCGGCCTGTTCCTCGTCTTCATCATCCTGTTCCTGGACGTCATCGGCATTGCCATCATCATGCCGGTCATGCCGAAATACCTGGAAGAACTGACGGGCGCTTCGGTCAGCGAGGCGGCCACCGATGGCGGTTGGCTGTTGCTTGCCTATGCAGCGATGCAATTTCTGTTCTCGCCGCTGATCGGCAATTTGAGCGATCGTTTCGGCCGCCGTCCGGTCTTGCTTGCCTCTGTGTTGACCTTCGCGATCGACAATTTCATCTGCGCCATCGCCGGCAGCTATTGGATATTGTTCGCCGGCCGCATCTTGGCCGGCATCAGCGGGGCGAGCTTCTCGACATGCTCCGCCTATATCGCCGACATCAGCACAGACGAGAACAGGGCGAAGAATTTCGGCTTGATCGGCATGGCCTTCGGCCTCGGTTTCGTGCTCGGGCCCGTCATTGGCGGGTTCCTCGGCGAACTCGGCCCGCGCGCGCCGTTTTATGGCGCGGCGGCGCTTGCGTTCCTAAACTTTATCGGCGCCTATTTCCTGCTGCCGGAAACGCTGGAGCCGAGGAGCCGCCGCCGTTTCGAGTTCTGGCGCGCCAGCCCGCTCGGTGCGCTGCGGCAAGTACGCCGTTATCAGGGCCTCGGTTGGGTATTCGTCGTCATGTTCTTCAACTGGCTGGCGCATGGCGTCTTTCCGGCAGTCTGGTCCTTCGTCACCTCCTATCGGTATGGATGGACCTCGTTGGAGATCGGCATTTCGCTTGGCACTTACGGCATCGGCATGGCGCTGGTCATGGGGCTGGCTTTGCCCCGCATCGTGGCTGTGTTGGGCGAATGGAAGACCGTGGTATTCGGGCTTAGCTTCTCCGGCCTGGGCTTGTTGGGATATGCTTTCGCCTGGCAGGGCTGGATGGTCTATGTCGTCATCGTGTTAACGGTGATCGAAAATGTGTCGGATGCGCCATTGCGCTCCATCGCTGCGAGCAAGGTGCCACCGTCGGCCCAGGGTGAGTTACAAGGCGCTCTCGGCAGCCTCACCAGCATTACCGCGATCATCGGGCCGGTGCTGTTTCCCTATCTGTTTCGCTATTTTACCACGCCGACCGCACCAGTCGTATTCGCCGGTGCCCCGTTCATCATGTCAGCGATCCTGATCCTGGCCGCGGTGGTTGTCTTCGTTGCCAAGGTGCGCAAGGATGAACCGAAGGCCATCGTCGAGGCACCCATTCAAGAAGTGGCCTAAATAATCATCAGATATTTTGATGATCTGATGAATTCTTCAGCATCAAGGCCTTGCGGACTGGCTTTTTAGGCGAAGTTGCGTTAATGCGGCTGCCTTGCGCACCCTTAGGTAGGGCGGTTTGCGCTGTCTTAAAATCGAGTTCTAGAGATGGATATGCCGGTGGCTGCGCGCCCGTTCGCGCACGACAACAATAATTCGTGGTCTGCGCATCTCCGCGCCACCCTGGCGCTCGGCATCCCGCTGATCGGCGCACAATTGGCGCAGCTTGGCATTAATACGACGGACGTGATGATTATCGGCCGTCTCGGTGCCGAACAACTGGCTGCCATGGTTCTTGCCGGCCAGTTCCTGTTTACGATTCTGCTCTTCGGTTCCGGTTTCGCCATCGCCGTCGTGCCGTTGGTGGCGCAGGCCTATGGCCAGGGTGATGTCACGTCGGTTCGACGGGCACTGCGCATGGGTCTCTGGGTGGTGAGCGTCTATTGGCTGATTGCGCAGCCGGCCTTTCTCTATTCCGAGCAGATCCTCTTGGCCGCGGGGCAGAAGCCCGACGTGGCAAAGCTTGCCAGCGAATATATCGCCATCGGCCATTTCGCCGTGCTGCCGGGCCTGCTCTACAACGTTATCCGCGCCTTGGTCAGCGCCATCGGCCGAGCCGGCGTCATCCTTTGTGTCACCATCACCATGTTGGTGATGAACGCCGTGCTTGCCTATTGCCTGGTGCTCGGCCATTTCGGTATGCCGGCGCTCGGGCTGCATGGTGCTGCCATGGTGTCGGTCGCGGTGCAGACGGCGGGCTTCTTGTTCATCGTCGCCTATGTGCAAAGCCGCGAAGAGACGCGCCGCTACGAAATCTTCGTCCGACTTTGGCGGCCAGATTGGCATGCGTTGTGGGAAGTCGTTCGCCTTGGTTTTCCGATCAGCGTCACGGTTTTGGCCGAAGTCAGCCTGTTTACGGCCGCGTCGCTGCTGATGGGGCAGATCGGCACGATCGAGCTTGCCGCGCATGGCATCGCGCTGCAATGGGCGTCGATCGCCTTCATGATCCCGCTTGGCCTCAGCCAGGCGGCGACTGTTCGGGTCGGGGTTGCGCATGGACAGGGGGACCACGCGGGGCTGAGGCGTGCGGCGATCGTCGTGATCGTCGTTTCGAGCTTCATCTCGCTGTGTGGCAGCATCCTGTTCGCGACAGCGCCGGCCTGGCTCGGAAGCTGGTTCCTTGACGTCAAGTCGGCCGATGCGCCGCAGGTGCTTGCCTATGCGGCGCCGCTGATCGTCGTGGCTGGCCTGTTCCAGCTTGTCGATGGCCTGCAGTCAATTGCGAGCGGCCTGTTGCGCGGGCTGAAGGATGCGCGCGTGCCGATGATCATGGCGCTCATCGCCTATTGGCCGATCGGCTTCTTCCTCGCCTGGCTGCTGGCATTCCCGCTCGGCTTCGGCGGCATCGGCATCTGGTTCGGCTTCCTCCTTGGGCTGGCCTCGGCCGCGACGATGCTCTGCACGCGGTTCTACATTCTGGTGCGCTCGGAGCGGGTGGCCAACTGACGGCGGAATCGATCATGGATCGGGAGACTGCTGACAAAAATTGACAGCATGCTCGTCTATAGTCGTCTCATACCAAAGACGGGAGATGACCATGACATTCACAGCAAGCGATCGTATTGACGCCGCGCTTTTCCCGCGGGAAGATTCCATTGATCAGGGCAAGATGGTTCGCCTCTTCCCTCACGCCAACGCATCCGGCCGTCGACCCGAACCGGCACGGAAATCCTACTGGCTGGCAGTTGCCTGCGCGGAGCATGTTCGCCACGGCAGGGCACAGGGCTTCATGCAGGTTTGCCACGGCAGGCCGGGGCCGCTGAAGCGCGTCAAGCCGGGTGACGGCATCGTCTACTATTCTCCATCGCTGACGATGGGGGACAAGGACGGCTTCCAGAGCTTCACGGCCATTGGCTATGTCCGTGACGGCGAGCCTTATCCGGCCCAGATGGATTGCGGAAAGGCCTATCGGCGCGATGTCGATTGGCTCGATGCACCCGAACAGCCGCTCCGCCCATTGCTGGGCTGGCTGGATTTTACCCAGGACAAGAACTGGGGTTACAGATTGAGATCCGGACTTGTCGCCTTTGGGGAGTCCGATTTCGAGTTCCTGCAGGAGATCATGACGAGCGAATTGGAAGTCGTGAAGCAGCGTCGTCTGCAGGCATAGAGCGGTTCAGCGTTTCACGGAATCGCTTTCACGCTCTATCCCTTTGTTTTTACGCAATTCTGGACGAAAAGCCGCTTCGCACTTTTCCTGGAATTGCTCTAAGCCGATGTGAAGACATATTCCTCCCAAGTCGACGCATAAAAAAGCCTCGGATTGCTTGCCAATCCGAGGCTTTTTTGTGGGTTCAGGTGGCCAGTTCCGTCAGGCGCGCTCGGCCATCGCCGCTTCGCCCTTCTTCTCGCGCACCAGATTGATGAAGCGGCGGAAGAGGTAGTGGCTGTCCTGCGGGCCGGGAGAGGCTTCCGGATGGTGCTGCACGGAAAAGACCGGCTTGCCGGAAACGCGCAGGCCGCAATTGCTGCCGTCGAAGAGAGAAATATGAGTCTCTTCAACGCCTTCCGGCAGGGTGTTCGAGTCGACTGCGAAGCCGTGATTCATCGAGACGATCTCGACCTTGCCCGTCGTGTGGTCCTTGACCGGATGGTTGGCGCCGTGGTGGCCCTGATGCATTTTCGCGGTCTTGGCGCCGAGCGCGAGACCGAGCATCTGGTGACCGAGGCAGATGCCGAACAACGGAATTTCCGTCTTCAGCAGGTCCTTGATGACGGGTACTGCATATTCGCCGGTCGCCGCCGGATCGCCAGGGCCGTTCGAGAGGAAGATGCCATCCGGCTTCAGTGCCAGAACGTCTTCGGTGGATGCGGTTGCCGGCAATACTGTGACCTTGCAGTCGAGGCCGGAGAAGAGGCGCAGGATATTGCGCTTGACGCCGTAATCGAGGCAGACGACGTGATACTTGGCATCGTCGGCGTTGAGTTCGCCATAGCCTTCGTTCCAGATCCAGGGTGTCTGCGACCATTGCGACGACTGGCCAGAGGTGGCGACCTTGGCAAGGTCGAGACCTTCCAGGCCACTCCACGCCTTGGCGTCCGCCTTGAGTTGATCGATGTCGAAAACGCCGTTTGGATCATGGGCGATAACGCCGTTCGGCATGCCGTTTTCGCGGATCCAGGCGGTCAATGCGCGGGTGTCAATGCCGCACATGCCGATAATGCCGCGAGCCTTCAGCCACTGGTCGAGATGTTTTGCGGCGCGGTAGTTCGATGGATCGGTGATGTCGGCCTTGAAGATGACGCCGACGGCGCCGTGGCGGGCGGCGGGTGTCAGATCTTCGATATCTTCGTCGTTGGTGCCGACATTGCCGATGTGGGGGAAGGTGAAGGTGACGATCTGGCCGAGATAGGAGGGGTCGGTCAGGATTTCCTCGTAACCGGTCAGCGCCGTGTTGAAGCAGACTTCGGCCTGGACCTTGCCGGTCGCGCCGATGCCCTTGCCTTCGATCACGGTGCCGTCGGCGAGAACGAGCAGGGCACTCGGCTTTTCATTTGTCCATGGGGCTGTCGCGGTCATTATCATCCCGTTTCCGGCGTCGTGCGCGGCCTTGAAAAGACCGGGGGCTTCCGCCATGTTTATCGCAGATTTGCAGCCGGCGACGCTTGTCGCGGCTCGAGACCTTAATATCGATCTAATGTGCAGGTGCTGGACATAGCCAAACAAGGCGTGCCGGTCAATGCGCTGCGTTCGTTTCCTGCCAAGGAATTCGCCGGCTTTCGGTGCGTCTGACGCAATTGCATTGATCGCCGCTCATGGTCTATGAGACTGGCAACGCGAAATGAGAGGCTAGGTGATCGTCGCCGGCCTGCTTAGGGAGTTAAAAACATGATCCGCGAAACGCTTTCCAACACCCAGAAGGATGCCATGAAGGCCAAGGATACGGCGAGGCTTTCGACCGTGCGCCTCGTCCTCGCCGCGATCAAGGACAAGGACATCGCTAATCGTGGTCTCGGCAAGGAACAGGCAAGCGACGACGAAATCCTCCAGTTGCTGGCCAAGATGGTCAAGCAGCGCGAAGAATCAGTTAAAATCTACATGGATGGCGGCCGTCCGGAACTGGCCGACAAGGAGCGCGAGGAAATCGCTGTCATCCAGGGCTTCATGCCTGAGCAGCTCTCCGACGAGAAGGTGCGCGAGATCTGCGTCGCCGTCGTGGCCGAGCTCGGTGCGCAGGGCTTGAAGGACATGGGAAAATGTGTCGCCGCCCTGCGCGAGCGCTATGCCGGGCAGATGGATTTCGCCAAGGCTTCGGCGATCCTCAAAGAGCTGCTGAAGTAAGTTTCTGCCCTTCCGTCGGCGCCGGCTCCGGCTGGGCGCCGAAAGTCTCTTCCCATACAGCGGCGATGATGGCGAATTTTTCGGCCTGATAGTCCCAATATTCCTGAATAAAGCCGCGCGACAGCCAGAAGGCGCTCTTTCCCGGAGTGCCTATCCAGCCCACGCTCCCCATGGCCGATGCCTTGCTCATCAGCCGCTTTACATGCGTTCTGGAGATAAGGAATCGGTCGCAGATCTCAGTGAATGAAATCGGGCCGATGGCGATTCTTGCCGCCATTGGATCGAACGTCTCGATACGGGAGATCAGGTAGTCCATCATCACGCCGCCGGAATTTGCCCAGGTGAAAAGATCGAAGGTTTCGCCGGGATGACGGACTTTGTCGCTGGCGATGATCCTTGCCGCAATTGCCGGCTGCTGTACCGCAACGATCTCCGGCCGTTCGACGAAAGTCATGGCACGCGTGCCGCCATCCAGGCTGTCGAGTAGCGCCAGATGGATGTGGAACCAGTTGGCGAAGTTTTCGACCGCCGTTTCGGTCGGCTCGATCGGTCGCACACGCCTGTTGGGCGAATCGGCTAGATAGCGCAGGTAGCGATAGGCCAGCATTTCGTGGATGAAGCTGAGCGCCGTATTGTGGCTGGCGATTTCATGCTTGAGAACGTAGTCGGCAAAGCGGCCGGCATGGATGCCTGGTTGCCCTCCGTCGATTCCGCCGTAAAACAGCGCAAAGCCTGCCTGTGCCATTAGCCAGCGTTGCTGCGATGCAAAAATCGAGCTCATACGTGGATTTTCAGCATAGGCGGCAACCATCTGCCGCGAGCAGCCGAGAACAGTCCTGAAGAAAATAGGATCAGATGCGAGTTCGTCTGCGGTAAACGGCATGCACGGGTTCCCGATGAACTGGGAAATTCATTGGCACGGTGAAGACGATTGTCAATTGAATTTGCTTTGCTCTGATGACGCGATGTCGATGGGCATTGCGAGCTGTCGCCAACGGCAAAAATAGAGAAGGCAGGAGCTGGGGGAGCTCCTGCCTTCTTGCGCTTTGCAGCCGTTTGATGACGCAGGGTGGGGCCCAAAAATCAAACGTCTATTGCAAAGGCACTCAGGCGAGGCGGCGCCGGGGGTAGGGATGGTGCCTCACCTGAGTATGGGGTGAACTTTACCTGATGATCCTGACTTGCTGAGACTCGTCTTGCGTCTGCGACCAGGATGCCTGAACCTTGATGCCGGCTTTAAGTGCCGGAAGCACGTCTGTCGTTACCGCTGGGGCTACGCTGTCTGTTGTCGTAGCCGAGCTATAGGTAGCTGTGGCGAAGAGGGCAGCGGCAGCAGAGGGTACGAGCAGAACGCGCATTTGTGAATTCTCCTAAACTGAAAACCTGTACCTTTGGCTTTCCGTTCGGCGGGGCGTCTAGGCATGTCGCGTCGCGAAGCATTTTGTTCGCCGGCTTGTCTCGCCCCGTGAGAAGAACGCTATTGCGCTGCACACGAACAATCAAATTACAAAAAAATAATGTTTGGCTTACGAACCGCGCCGCAAATGCGCCACCAATGGGCGAGGCGGCGTGCCCATCGCCCTTCGCCGATGGTTGTTGAAGGCATCATCGCACGTCCTTGCTCATCCTCTCTTATAATCAGTAACTCTTTGCTTTTGCTGACTTTTATTGCGCGGTAAAGCTGTGATCGCGGGCTTCCTTTGTGCACATATAGGCTGCAGAGAGCCAATTGGATTGTTTGTGAGGCGATGCCCAAATCTGCTCCCAAGCAGACGTGCGAACATTAGATGTGCCGAGGTTTTCACGGAGTTGTGATCGGAAAAGTTGAATTCGTCCATCCCATGGAGGGGGCTGTGAATAGCGGTACGTGGTGGTCGGTTCTCGTGGCAATAAGCTGCGTTCCTGATTATATGGAGGCAGGCCAGAGGTAATCATGCGATTTTCCAATACGTTTCTCGATGAGATTCGCGACCGCGTTCCCATTTCGGACGTGATCGGTCGACGTGTGACCTGGGACCGGCGCAAGACGAATGTGCCGCGCGGCGATTACTGGGCCTGCTGCCCGTTCCATGGCGAAAAATCGCCGAGCTTTCACTGCGAAGACCGCAAGGGCCGTTACCATTGCTTCGGCTGCGGCGTCACAGGCGATCATTTCCGTTTCCTGACCGACCTCGAGGGGCTCAGTTTTCCCGAAGCGGTGCAGCAGATCGCCGACATGGCGGGCGTTCCGATGCCGGTCGCCGATCCCCTGGAGGCGAAGCGCGAGAAGGAACGCACGTCGCTGCTCGACGTCATGGAGATGGCGTCGCAGTTCTTTCAGGATCAACTCCAGACGGCAAACGGCGCAAGGGCGCGCGCTTATCTGCGCGATCGTGGCCTGACCGGCCGAACCATCGAGACCTTCCGCCTTGGCTATTCGCCGGACAGCCGCAATGCCTTAAAGGAGTTTCTAGCCGGCAAAGGCGTGCTGAAGGAGCAGATGGAAGCCTGTGGCCTGGTCGTGCATGAAAATGTGCCGGTCTCCTATGACCGCTTCCGAGACCGCATCATGTTCCCGATTCTGTCTTCGCGCGAAAAGGTGATCGCCTTTGGCGGCCGTGCCATGTCGCCGGACGCACCGGCCAAATATCTGAATTCCAATGAGACCGAGCTCTTTCATAAGGGCAATGTGCTCTACAATTTCGCCCGCGCGCGCCGCGCCGCTCAGGGGAACGACGGCGCCGGCACGATCATCGCCGTCGAAGGCTATATGGACGTCATCGCGCTGCATCAGGCAGGTGTAGAAAACGCCGTTGCGCCGCTCGGTACTGCGCTGACGGAAAACCAGCTCGAACTTCTGTGGAAAATGACGCCGCAGCCGGTGCTCTGCTTCGATGGCGACGGCGCCGGCATTCGCGCCGCCAATCGCGCCGCCGATCTGGCGCTGCCGCACATCAAGCCCGGCCGTACGGTCCGTTTTGCTCTCCTGCCGGATGGGAAGGATCCGGACGATCTGGTGCGTCACGATGGCCGCGCGCCTTTCGACAAGGTGATGGCGCAGGCAAAGCCGCTGGCGGAAATGATATGGACCCGCGAAGCCGGCAGCGGCACCTTCGACACGCCCGAGGCGCGCGCGGAGCTTGAGGCGCGGCTGAAGCAGATGGTTTCGGTCATCGCCGATGAGAACGTCCGCCGGCACTATCAGCAGGACATGCGCGATCGGCTAAACGGGCTGTTCCAGCCGCAGTTCCAGCGCGGCAGCAATCAGCAGGGACGCAGCTTTTCCCGCGATGGCAGAGGCCGCAATTTCGGCGGCCGTGGCGGCCAGGGCAGGGATCGGCAGCAGGTCGCCAACATAACCGCGTCGGATCGCCTGACGCGTTCGGGCATGATCAAGGGCCATCAAGATATTCCGGGCCTGCGCGAGAGCGTGCTGGCGGTGACCATCGTCAATCACCCGCTGCTTTTGCAGGACGAATATGATGAGATCGCCGCCATCGATTATGAAAGCCGCGAATTGCAGCGTCTGTGGTCCGCCATGCTCGGCGCGGCGGCAGCCACGGTCGGCCCGCAGCTCACGCGCGAACGGCTGCTCGAGCAGTTGGAGGAGCAGGGCTTCGCGGCATTGCTGAAGAGCCTTGACCAGCAGGTGCGCAATGCCCGCCTTTGGACGGCGACCGAGGAAGCCGCCACGGAAGATGCGCGTGAGGGGTATCGCCAGGCCCTTGCGCTTCACAAACGCTCGAAAGCACTGCGTTGGCACAAGATCGAGCTGCAAACCGCGATCGCCGAGGCAACCGAAGAGGGCGACGGTGATCTCATCGAGCAGTTGATGCGCGCTTTGCAGGAAGTGCAGCTCGAAGCCTTGCGACTGGAAAACCAGGAAGCGATCATCGACGGTTTTGGCGTGCTGTCGGGCCGCATCAAAGGGGCCGCGGGGAAATAGGGATAGATGTCACAGCCAGATCGACAGGAGCCGCGGTTTTCCGCCGATGATGCGCTGTTCGGCGCGCATAATTTGCGGGCCGCGCCGCTCGATATCCTCAAGCGGGTCTACGGCTATTCCGCCTTTCGCGGCAAGCAGCAGCAGGTCGTCGACCATGTCGTTTCCGGCGGCGACGCGGTCGTGCTGTTTCCGACCGGTGCAGGCAAATCGCTGTGTTTCCAGATTCCGGCTCTGTGTCGCGATGGAGTGGGCATTGTCGTCTCGCCGCTGATTGCTCTGATGCGCGATCAGGTCGAGGCGATGAAGCAACTCGGGATCAGGGCAGCGGCGCTGAATTCGTCATTGTCGCGGGAAGAGGCAAGTGATGTCTATCGTGCCATCTCCAGCGGCACGCTCGATCTGCTTTACGTCACGCCCGAGCGCATTCTGACGGACGGCTTTCAGCAGATGATCGCCAGGGCAAAGATTGCCCTGTTCGCCATCGACGAGGCACATTGCGTCTCGCAATGGGGGCATGATTTCCGGCCGGAGTACCGCGACCTCGGCAGGCTTGCGGACCTCTTTCCAGATGTGCCGCGCATAGCGTTGACGGCGACGGCCGATCCACACACGCGCGACGACATCATTGAGCGGCTGTCGCTCGACAACGCCAAGGTATTCACCACCAGCTTCGACCGGCCGAATATCACCTATGAGATCGTCGAGCGCGATCAGCCGCGCCAGCAATTGCTGCGTTTCCTCGACGGTCATCGTGGCGATAGCGGCATCGTCTATTGCCTGTCGCGGGCCAAGGTCGAGGATACGGCCGAGTGGCTCAACGGGCAGGGTATTCGTGCGCTTGCCTACCACGCGGGCATGGATCGGTCGCTTCGCGACGCCAATCAGGATGCCTTCTTGAAGGAAGAGGATCTTTGCCTCGTGGCGACGGTCGCCTTCGGCATGGGCATCGACAAGCCGAATGTCCGCTATGTCGCCCATCTCGATCTGCCCGGCTCCGTCGAGGCCTATTATCAGGAGACGGGACGCGCGGGACGCGACGGTGTGCCGTCCGAAGTCTGGATGGCTTATGGCATGGCCGACGTCATCCAGCGGCGGCGCATGATCGACGAGGGCAATGCGGCGGAGGAGATCAAGCGTGTCGAGCGTGCAAAGCTCAACGCGCTGCTTGCCATCTGCGAAACGGCCGGATGCCGCCGACAGGCGATCCTTGCGCATTTCGGCGAGGGGCATGGCGGCAGTTGCGGGAATTGCGACACTTGCCTGAAACCGGTCGAGACTTGGGATGGGACGGAAGCGGCAATCAAGGCGCTCGCCGCCGTCTATCGCACGGGCGAGCGTTTCGGCACGGGCCACGTCATCGATGTGCTGATCGGGACGGTTAATGAGAAGATCGAGCGTTTCGGTCATGTGGACATGCCGGTCTTCGGGGCCGGCAAGGACATTCCGGCGCGCACCTGGCAGTCCGTCTTCCGTCAACTGCTGGCGAGCGGCTTCGTCAGCATCGATCATACGGCTTTCGGCGCGATGAAGTTGGAGCCGGAAGCGCGGGCTGTTTTCAAGCGCGAGCGCCAGGTTTTCTTCCGCAAGGACAGGCCGGATACTGGTCGGCGCACCAAGAAGGCAGCGCGGATCGAGAAGCGGCAATCAAACCTGTCGAGCGAGGCCCAGCCATTGTTCGCGGCGTTGAGAAGCGAGCGCGCGAGGATCGCCAAGGCGCTCGGCGTGCCGCCCTATGTCGTCTTCCCGGATACGACGCTGATTGCTTTTGCGACGGAGCGGCCAACGGGCCGCGATGCGCTCCTGGGCATTTCCGGCGTCGGGCAGGCGAAGCTGGAACGTTACGGCGATGCGTTCCTGAAGGTGATCCGCGCGTTTGAGGAGTGATGAGCGGCGGGCGCGTTGTCCGTTACCCGATATCGGTCAAAGAGAAATCATTTCCCTTGTAGAGCAAGTCCACATTCAGGGTCTTGGCGCAGGCATAAGCGAAGCAATCGCCAAAATTGAGATCGGCTTTGTGACCCACCGCCTTGCCGTATCGGGCGCTTGCTTCCAGTGCGGCTTTGCCAATGTCCGATGAAATCTCGATCTCTTGTGCCCCGATATCTTCGATAAGTGCATCGACAGCTTGTCCGGCCCGTCGAAGAAGAGACGGTGATGGTTTCTGTCCTGGGGTGGCCGTTTTGCGGCGGGCGAGGGCTAAAGTTGCCTCGAACCTCACGAGCGGAGATACAAAGAAATCGCCGTTGACCTTCGCGAGGCTTTTTTCAATTTCTTCGTAGCCGGGCTCCTCGCCAAGTATTGCGACAATTGCCGATGCGTCGATAAACATCAGGCATCGCCCCACATTTCATCAGTGAACGCCTTCATATCGAAATTTGGGTCATTGGGGCCTAAAGCGTCAGCCATAGCTTTGGCGCGCGCAAATCGCTCGCGTAGGGGAAGCTCCTTCCGTGCGCGTGCGAGCTCGTGTTTCAGCGCTTGGCGAACGGCCTCCGTTTTCGTGGGTGCATTCGTCAGTTTCTGGATTTCAGCGGCTAAAGAATCCACTTCCGCATCGCGAATATAAAGTGCCATCGATGTATATCTCCTTTGTATATCTATATATCATCAAGGCGATATTCAAACCAGCGACACTTTTGGCCGTCGCCTTGACGCCTTCCTCGCGACATGGCGTGGGCAGATGTGCTAATTCGATGATGTCGTCGTCAGACGGTTCCATCTCTTTTAGAGAAAGCGCATTCATCATGACTTCTGCCTTCATCTCCCATCTTCGATCCGAAATCGCCGGTCTGAAGGATGCGGGCCTCTATAAATCCGAGCGGGTCATTACTTCCAAGCAGGCGGGCGAAATCGCGGTCGCTGGCGGCAAGCGGGTGCTGAATTTCTGCGCCAACAACTATCTCGGCCTCGCCGACAACGAGGAACTGGCCGAAGCTGCGAAACAGGCACTCGATCGCTACGGCTACGGTATGGCCTCGGTGCGGTTCATCTGCGGTACGCAGGAAGAGCACAAGCAGCTCGAGGCGCGAATATCGGCTTTCCTCGGCATGGAGGATACCATTCTCTATTCGTCCTGTTTCGACGCCAATGGCGGGCTTTTCGAGACACTGCTGTCGGAAGAGGATGCCATCATCTCCGACGCGCTGAACCACGCCTCGATTATTGACGGCGTGCGCCTTTCCAAGGCGAAGCGGTTCCGATACGCCAATAACGACATGGCGGCTCTGGAGGAGGAGCTGAAGAAGGCCGAGGGCAGCCGTTTCAAGCTGATCGCTACCGATGGCGTTTTCTCCATGGATGGCATCATCGCCAATCTCCAGGGCGTCTGTGATCTTGCCGAAAAATATGGCGCGATGGTCATGGTCGACGATAGCCACGCCGTTGGCTTTGTCGGCGATCATGGTCGCGGTTCGCCGGAATATTGCGGCGTCGAGGGCAGGGTCGACATCATCACCGGTACGCTCGGCAAGGCTCTCGGCGGTGCGTCGGGTGGCTATACCTCGGCGAAAGCCGAGATCGTCGAATGGCTGCGGCAGCGCTCGCGCCCCTACCTCTTCTCCAATACGCTGGCTCCAGTCATCGCCGCCGCTTCGCTGAAAGTCTTCGATCTGATCGAAAACGGCGACGACCTTCGCGACCGGCTCTGTGGTAACGCGGAGTTCTTCCGCAGCGAGATGACCAAGCTCGGTTTCACTTTGGCCGGTGCCGATCATCCGATCATCCCGGTCATGCTCGGCGATGCCAAGCTGGCACAGGAGATGGCTGCGCTGATGCTGAAAAAGGGCGTCTATGTCATCGGCTTCTCCTTCCCGGTCGTGCCGAAGGGGCAGGCGCGCATCCGCACCCAAATGTCGGCGGCGCATTCGAGGGCCGACGTCGAACGCGCGATCGCCGCTTTCGCAGAGGCGGGACGTGAACTCGGAATCATTTGAATTGGATGGAGACGACAGCTTATGTCGAACATGATGAAGGCGCTGGTCAAATCGAAGCCTGAAGTCGGGCTGTGGATGGAGAATGTGCCGGTGCCCGAGGTCGGGCCGAACGATGTGCTGATCCGAGTCAAGAAGTCGGCGATCTGCGGCACGGACGTGCATATTTGGAATTGGGACCAATGGGCGCAAAAAACCATTCCGGTGCCGATGGTCGTCGGGCACGAATTCTGTGGCGAGATTGCCGAGATCGGTTCGGCGGTCACCAAATATCATGTTGGCGAACGTGTCTCCGGCGAGGGACATATCGTCTGCGGCAAGTGCCGCAACTGCCGTGCCGGCAGGGGACATCTCTGCCGTAATACGCTGGGCGTCGGGGTCAATCGTCCCGGTTCGTTCGGCGAATTCGTCTGCATTCCGGAATCCAATGTCGTGCAGATTCCCGACGATATTCCGGATGAAGTAGCGGCGATCTTCGATCCCTTCGGCAACGCAGTGCATACCGCGCTTTCCTTCGATCTGGTGGGTGAGGACGTGCTGGTCACCGGCGCCGGACCGATCGGCATCATGGGCGCCATGGTCGCCAAGCGCTCCGGCGCGCGCAAGGTGGTCATCACCGATATCAATCCCAATCGGCTGGCACTCGCCCGCAAGCTCGGCATCGAGTATGTCGTCGACGCCTCGAAAGAAAATCTTGCCGACGTGATGAGGTCTATCGGGATGACCGAAGGCTTCGATGTCGGTCTGGAAATGTCAGGCGCCGCCCCCGCTTTCCGCGACATGATCGACAAGATGAACAATGGCGGGAAGATCGCCATTCTCGGTATAGCACCGGCGGGCTTCGAGATCGATTGGAACAAGGTGATTTTCAAGATGCTGAACCTGAAGGGCATCTACGGGCGCGAAATGTTCGAGACCTGGTACAAGATGATCGCCTTCGTTCAGGGTGGACTCGACGTCTCGCCGGTCATTACCCACCGCATCGGCGTCGATGATTTCCGCGAAGGGTTCGAAGCGATGCGCACAGGCAACTCCGGCAAGGTGGTGATGGACTGGATTTGAGCCGATTTGCGGCCTAATCGCATCACCAACGCCAGCCAAACTGCGGAAATTCAGGCGGTTTCAAAAACACGCTCTTGTCATCGCGCAGGGACTTCCTAAATACCGGAAGCAATTGTTTGTGGCGTGCTCGAGCCTGTGGATAAGGCTTTTTCACGTTTTTAAGGGGCTTTTTTGCTGGAAAAGCTTGACGGGAGCAAAAATTGTAGGAATCACCGTTTGTCCTCGGAAAAACGGTGAACTGGATCAGGCGGATCACATAATACCATGGCCGGAAATCCAAACGCAATCCAGCTTTGCTGTCCGGTGCCGGTGATCGTGGTTAATTGGGCGTTAAAGGTCATTCCGTTAGGTGTTTGTCGGTGATTCGGGGCTGGCGCGAGGCGCGCCGGGCCAGCGCGGCCATTCACCGCGTGTAAGTTTTAAGCGTCAGGGAAAGCGACGATATAGAGATGGCAACCAAGGTCAAAGAGAACGAAGAAGCTGAAGTCGAACGCGACGGCGCCTCCGATGGCCCGCTTCTCGATCTTTCCGACGACGCGGTCAAGAAGATGATCAAGGCCGCGAAGAAACGCGGCTACGTGACGATGGACGAGCTCAACGCCGTTCTGCCGTCCGAAGAAGTGACGTCCGAACAGATCGAAGATACGATGGCTATGCTCTCCGATATGGGCATCAACGTCATTGAAGACGAGGATGTCGAAGAGGCGGGCGCGGCAGCCGGCGGCGGCGACGACGACGATTCCAGCGGCGACGAGGATGGTGAAGGCGGCGAACTCGCGCCTTCCGGTGGCTCGGCGCTGGCAACCACCAAGAAGAAAGAGCCGACCGATCGCACCGACGATCCTGTGCGCATGTATCTGCGCGAGATGGGGTCCGTCGAACTGCTGTCGCGCGAGGGCGAAATCGCGATCGCCAAGCGCATCGAGGCCGGCCGCGAAACCATGATCGGCGGCCTCTGTGAGAGCCCGTTGACGTTCCAGGCGCTCATTATCTGGCGCGACGAACTCAACGAAGGCACCACGCTGCTGCGCGAGATCATCGACCTCGAGACCACCTATTCCGGTCCCGAGGCCAAGGCTGCGCCGCAGTTCCAGAGCCCGGAAAAGATCGAGGCGGACCGCAAGGCGGCCGAAGAGAAGGAAAAGGCCCGTCGTGGTCGTCCTTCGGGCGACGACGACATTACCGATGTCGGCGGCGAAGGCCTGCCGATCGAGGAGGAGGAAGAGGACGAGGACGAATCCAGCCTCTCGCTCGCCGCCATGGAAGCCGAGCTTCGCCCGCAGGTCATGCTGACGCTCGACACGATCGCCGAGACCTACAAGAAGCTGCGCAAGCTGCAGGACCAGCAGGTCGAGCAGCGCCTGTCGGCTTCCGGCACGCTGTCTTCGGCCCAGGAGCGCCGCTACAAGGAGCTGAAGGACGAGCTGGTCAAATCGGTCAAGTCGCTGTCGCTGAACCAGAACCGCATCGACGCTCTCGTCGAGCAGCTCTACGACATCAACAAGCGGCTCGTGCAGAACGAGGGCCGGCTGCTGCGTCTTGCCGAGTCTTATGGTGTCAAGCGCGATAGCTTCCTGGAGCAGTATCAGGGCGCCGAACTCGATCCGAACTGGATGAAGTCGATCGGCAATCTGGCCGCTCGCGGCTGGAAGGAATTCGCCAAGAGCGAAAACACCACGATCCGCGACATCCGCCAGGAAATCCAGAACCTTGCGACCGAAACCGGTATTTCGATCTCGGAATTCCGCCGCATCGTGCATATGGTGCAGAAGGGCGAACGCGAAGCGCGTATCGCCAAGAAGGAAATGGTCGAAGCCAACCTGCGCCTCGTCATTTCCATCGCCAAGAAATACACGAACCGCGGCCTGCAGTTCCTCGATCTCATCCAGGAAGGCAACATCGGTCTGATGAAGGCGGTCGACAAGTTCGAATACCGCCGCGGCTACAAGTTCTCGACCTACGCTACCTGGTGGATCCGTCAGGCGATCACCCGTTCGATCGCCGACCAGGCCCGCACGATCCGTATTCCGGTGCACATGATCGAAACGATCAACAAGATCGTTCGTACCTCGCGCCAGATGCTGCACGAAATCGGCCGCGAGCCGACGCCGGAAGAACTGGCTGAAAAGCTCGCCATGCCGCTCGAAAAAGTGCGCAAGGTGCTGAAGATCGCCAAGGAGCCGATATCGCTCGAAACCCCAGTGGGTGACGAAGAAGATTCGCATCTCGGCGATTTCATCGAGGACAAGAACGCGCTGCTGCCGATCGATGCGGCCATCCAGGCCAACCTGCGTGAAACGACGACCCGCGTGCTGGCTTCGCTGACGCCGCGCGAAGAGCGCGTGCTGCGCATGCGCTTCGGCATCGGCATGAACACCGACCACACGCTTGAAGAGGTCGGCCAGCAGTTCTCGGTTACGCGCGAACGTATCCGCCAGATCGAGGCCAAGGCGCTGCGTAAGCTCAAGCATCCGAGCCGCAGCCGCAAGCTGCGTTCGTTCCTCGATAGCTGAGTGATTTGCATTGCTACGAAATCAGAACCCGGTTCGTGGAAGCGAGCCGGGTTTTGTTTTATCCGGATATCCTCGCACCGTCAGTCTGCAGGTTGTCGCTCAAACGTGAAGCGCTTGACCGCTCTTTCGCTGTCGGGATATTGCGTTGGCCTGCTGGAGCACCGAGCGCATTTCGACAAGAACTCGCGCCTCCGTTCTTGGATATCTGCGGACGCACTGGTAGGGATGGCGGGATCACGCAGGTTTGTTTTCCGGCCATCGCGAGGCTGTGGTTTGGAGGGACAGTTTACAATTTCCCGACTGCCTCTTTCCGGCCTTGATCTTTTACACCATATGTCGGGAGTCTAGGCATCATCGGATGTCGCTTGTTCGGTAAGGTTTGGATGAAAATATTGACCGCCTCTCCGTCTGCCCCGTGTCGTCAGCCTGGCGACCGCTGACCGATGGAGCGCGTCGCCGAACAGCGGGAACCGGAAAAGCGTGGATGGGGACTGATCCCTTCCATCCTGCTGCATATCGTGTTTTTCGCCGCGCTTTTCTTCTTGCCGGTGGTCGCCGTGCCGGTACCGCAGCCGGAACAGAGCATCAATGTCGAAATGGTGCCGCAGCCCCAGGAGCAGGCAAAGAATGCCACAAAGCCGGTCGAGCGATCCGGCCGCGTACCGACTCCGACACCCAAGCCAGACCAGAAGCAGCCTGAGAAGGAACAGAAGGTCGCGTCCACCGACAAGACAGAGGGCGAGCAGACTGCCGAAAAGCTGAGCGACGAGAGCAAGACGAAGACTGAGAAGGCTCCCGATCCCAATGCGCAGGATCAGAACGCGAAATCGCAGGAGCCGGCGCAGGCTGACAAGCCTGCTGATGTAAAGGCTGACCAGTCAGTTCCGCCCACGGAGCAAGCGGATGCGAAGCCGCAGCCGGGCGACGCACCGTCACCGACACCGGCGGATGATCAAGCGAAGCCGCAAGATCAGACGCCAATGCCTCCAGACGCACAACAGCAGAATCAGACGCCGTCCACTACCAATCCTGATAGGCAGACTGAGCAGGCAACGGCGAATCAGCCAAAGCCAGACACGCAGGCGAATCAGGCCAGCACAAAGCCGCCGACCGACGATCCGGCTCAGCCGACGCCTGCCGAACAGGCTGCCGCAGAAGCCGCAGCGCAGCAGCAAAAAGACGCAACGCCGCCCGCAACCGATGCCGATACGCAATCGCAGCAACAAGCCGAGGCAGCGAAGGCGGCGCAGGCCAATGCGGAAGCAAAAGCAGCCGAGGCGGCTGCTGCGGCGTCCGCAACCGATCCGAACGCCCGCGATCCCGCATCGGCTCTGACACCTCAAGAGCTGGCGACGGACCAGCCGTCCGACACCCAGGTTGCCGAACCGGATAAGCCTTCGACGGATGCAGCAGGCACGCAGGCAGATCAGAAGCCCGGAACCGCATCCGACCTCGCAATGGGGCAGGCGAAAACTGCGGAAGGGCAGGTGGATCCGAACGCACAACAGGAGGCTGCGGCTGATCCCAAGGTCGCGCCGGATGTCGCCGTTCCGACAACTGGCGGCGTGGCGCCACAGCAGCAATCACAGGATCAATCAACATCCGGCAGCACCAGTGACCCAACGGCCGGAACCGCCTTCGTTCCAGAGCCTCAATCTCGGCCGCAACAACAGGCGTCAGCAGATGGCACACAGGAGGCATCAAAGACCGATCCGCCGCAGACTGAGCAAAAGGCCGGCGGCCCGCAGGGCAAATTCATCCAGGCCAAACGTTTCTACTCCGGTACGGAGATGGCGCGTTTGTCGAAGGACGAAATGGATGCTTGGAAAAAGTTGCCACGACGTACGAGAGTGCAACAGCTCTGCAATAGCGAGGAAAAGCTGCAATTCGGGTATGACCTAAAAGCGAAAGGTTTTTTCAACTCACTGGTTACGCCGGCCATGCTGTCGGATATTGATCTCGTCGGCGACGGAGCTGGTGTGCTGACACCGAAAGGTTGGCTAAGGGTGGCATTCAAATGTAACGTTGACGATGCGGCCTTGAAGGTGGTTGCCTTCTCCTATGCGGTTAGAGGTCACGTTTCCGCAAACCAGTTGGATAGGATCGGCGCTGCTGGCAATTGAAGGACAACACCTGCCTCATCAGCTTGAAACAATAGTTTATTCCTTCGCCTGATCGAAATTCGGCCCATTTCATCATACAATTGGGGCTGATAACGTCTGATTCATTCCCTCCCTTCGCATTGCACAGTTTCAATGACATCGATCACAGCTGATTCCAATTCGATGGCCGCCGGCCATTCCACGCTTCGTGGCGTCCTCGTGGCATTTGCATCCTATGCCGTCTTCGCCTTCAGTGACGCGTCAATCAAGATATTGAATGGGACGCTGCCCTCCTACGAGGTGGCCTTCATCGGCTCGCTGTTCGGATTTGCGGCGATCCCGTTTTTGAAGGCGCGCGGAGATGGGTGGCTGGATATCGTCAAGACGACGAACCGGCCGTTGTGGATGCTGCGTTTTGCCTCAGGCGCTACCAGCGCCATAGTTTCGATCGTGGCTTTTACCAAGCTACCGATGGCGGAAGCCTTCGCGCTGTTGTTCCTGCTGCCGTCCTTCGTCACCATCCTGTCAGTCGTCTTTCTCAAGGAGGATGTGCGCTGGCAGCGTTGGACGGCGGTGATCCTCGGCTTCGTCGGTGTGCTTATCGTGCTGCGGCCAGGATTTCGTGAGCTTTCGATCGGTCATCTCTGCGCGGCGATCGGCGGCTTAAGTGGGGCAGTCTCGATCGTCACCAATCGCGCGCTCGGGTCGAAGGAGAAGCGAGTCTCGCTTTATGGCGCGGCGCTGTTCGGCTCGCTGATCGTCAGCGGGTTGCTTATGCTGCCCGAAATGATGTGGCCGACAGCGTGGCAATGGACATTCCTGGCAAGCTACGGTCTTCTCGGCGCTGTCGGTACCGTTCTGCTGATGACTGCCGCGCATCTGGCACCGGCCAATCTCGTCGCGCCGCCGCAATATAGCCAGATGATTTGGGCGATCGGCTTCGGTTATCTGCTGTTCAACGACGATATCGACCTGCCGATGGCGCTCGGTATCCTCCTCATCATCTTTTCCGGCCTGCTGACGCTCGCGCGCGAGCGCAAACGGGGCACTCCGCTGCCGGCAGCGGTTGCAGCAGATACTCGGGCATCGTTCGCCACAGCGCAGGAAGCGCAGGCCGAGACACCAGACAGGTGATGCATCGCCGGCGATCCCATCACCTCGTCACCCGAATGAATGGGGATTAGGTTTATTGTCGCTGCGAGCTGATAAGCCTATGATTTTTCCTGGGGGATCGCATCTGCGGGAGGGGACATCAAAACACCGAGGCGGCGGCGCGTAACCCCGAAAATCAGGGTGGATTTTCAAAGGGGCCTACGTGTGGATCAAACCGCAACTGCGTGCGCGTTCAATGGCGCGAGACGCAGCCGAGGAGGTGTGAGATGACCACTTATATCGTTCTGCTCAATTGGACCGACCAGGGTGTGCGTAGCGTAAAGGAGTCGCCGCGGCGGCTGGACGCAGCCAAGAAGCTGCTGGGAGACATGGGCGGTTCGTTCAAGCATTTTTTCCTGACCATGGGTGAGTATGACATGGTCTCTGTCTGCGAGGCGCCCGACGATGCGGTGATCGCCCGTTTCGCTTTGGAGCTTGGGATGGCCGGCAATGTGCGTACGCGTACACTGAAAGCGTTCCCCGAGGCCGCCTATCGCGAAATCATGGCTTCATTGGGTTAGTGTGGGGATGATTTTGCCATTCTGAACGCGGAAACCCGGCCAGCGGGGGCTGACCGGGGAGTGAGGTAATGCCGCTCGGAGGATGTTATAGCGATTTAGCGGCGTTGAGTTTTGCGACGAACGCATCGCCGAACGCATCCGAAGAGAAGGGCTGCTGGCCGCTCACCACTTCGCGGTCCTCTACGACATTGACCTGCCAGGCGCCGATACGATCGACATGGGCGCCCGCTTGGGCCAATGCGTCGGCGGCATAGAACTGGACCGAACCGCCCAGCTGATTGCCCTGACCTTCGATTGCATGTTCTTCACCGGACGAGAATACCGTCAGCCGATAGCCTGCATAGGGCCAGCCGGCAGCAAGTTTGGCAGCCGCGCTGAAATCACCAGCAACCATCGCTCTGCGGAAGGCGACGGGATCGGCGAGCGTCGACAGCAACGCCGTCGGACCATGGCAGATAATGCCTGTGGGGCGGCCGGTTGTGTGGAAAGTCGCGAGGATCTTGCCGAGCGTTTCATCCTGCGACAGATCCTGCATTGGCGCATGGCCGCCGGGAATGAAGATGCCGACATAGTCGCTTGTGCCTTCAGCCAAGATTGCCGCCAGCGTCTTCGGATGATGCAATTCCTTGATCCCCTCGACGTACTTTGCTGCGTCTGCACGGGCTGCCTCGCTACCGCCGTAGAACATCTTGTCGTTGGAAACCGGGTCAAAGCTGGGATTGTCACCCTTGGGATTGGCGAAGACCGGCGTATAACCGGCATTGACGATCTTGCGGAGGGGAATTTCCAATTCATCGAGATAATAGCCGGTGTGGTAGCTCTTGCCGTCACGGAGTTCGAGCTGATGGGCGCTGGACAGAATGACCAGCACCTTACCGTGTTGCTGCGCGAAGCCGATCGTCGGCAGAGTGACTGCGGACAGAAGCAGGGCAGTGGAAAAAGTGAGGGTTTTCAGGGTATTGGGCATAAGCGGGTCCTTTCCCGTGTTGGCGCAGGTTCCCGGGAGCCTGTGATCCTCAGACATGAAACTCTGCGCGAAATCAAAGGCATGCAGTATTCGTCGCGCGCCTCTTCGGCGCGGCGTGGGCAGCGAGATCCAAAGTTCAGAGATGTTGCCTAGAGCGCCGTGCGTTCATGAACGCACAAAGGTCGCT
This sequence comes from Rhizobium mayense, assembly GCF_030272705.1. GTDB lineage: Bacteria > Pseudomonadota > Alphaproteobacteria > Rhizobiales > Rhizobiaceae > Rhizobium > Rhizobium mayense. The sequence goes on from NZ_JARFYM010000001.1 coordinate 166,473, forward strand.
CTAGTCTTTTTGAATCTGGAGCATCTTATCCGCTTTCAGGTGGCCCACCTGAAAGCGGGATGCTCTGGGCGTTTAGTCGCCGGAAATGTCCAGCAGGATCTTGCCTCCACGTTTTGCGTGGGCGACGGCGTCCTTGATGGCTGTCAGCGGATAGGTTGCTGCGACCGGCACATGCAGTTTTCCGGAGGCGACAAGGTATGCCGATTCCTGGATCAAGGCCGGAAGCTTGGCGGTATATTGCTCGTGACCCAGGAAGAAACTCCGGATCGTCAGCGCCTTGTAGATCAAGTCACCGGGATTGAGCGAGATTGGCGTACCGCTCATGGCGCCATAGCTGACGAGCATGCCGCCCTGCGAGAGGATACCGCCGAGCATGGCTGTGGCCGGTCCGCTCAGACAATCAAGAGCGAAACCGATGTCGGCATTGTCGATTGATGCCTTGGCACGCTCGACGATGTCAGGCCCGTCGACCAGAACGACTTCACCGCCCTTGGCTTTCAATTCCGCCACCAGTTCCTCGCGGCGAACGATATTGATGGTCCTCAGGCCGCGCTGCTGCGCATAAGCGATGACCGATCGGCCAACGCCGGAATTGGCAGCACTTTGGACGATCCAATCGCCGGGCTTCAGCGTCTTGAATTCGCTGAGCAGCAGAGCGGCAGTCACCGGATTGACCGCAAGCATTGCCAATTGTTTCGGATCGGCCTGGGTCGGCAGGGCTGCCAGGTTTTTGGCGGGAATGGTTACGCGCTCCCTCCAGAGGAAGCTCGACAGCGGCGGGACGACGCGGTCGCCGGTTTTGACGTTTGCAACGCCATCGCCGACGGCGAGCACGACGCCGACGCCTTCGTTGCCGATGACGCTCGGAAGGGCAGGACGCAGTGCATAGTAGCCCATGGCGAGCAGAAGATCGGCCGGATTGATCGGCGAATATTCGACACCGACAAGAACCTCTCCGGGCCTCGGCGTCGGCGGCTCGGGAAGATTGACGAGTTCAAGGTTCTCGGCGGGATCGCCATAGGCGTTCAAATGAATGGCAAGCATCTTAAATTCCTCAACTCAACGTTCGGGTTGCCTGCCATGTTTAGCCGGTTCCCATCGTGACGATGCATTCAAATATGACCGGTCACTTTAAATTGTCAAATGAAAAGTTTCTACCCTTTGACAAGGTCGCTCACGGAAGCGGCCCTATTTCAGCAACATTCCAAAGCAGATGGTGAAAAACTCGTCCAGCGGCTGTCGGCTTCGAATGACACGCAAGCGAATAACCGCGCCCTCCCAGCTATTTACGAGAAATCGCGCCAGTAGATCGGCATCTTGGCGCGGATCGATTTCGCCGGCCGCCTGGGCGTTGCGTAAGACGGCAGCGACCGCATCGGTCCAGCGTGTCAATGCGCCGAACAGGGCTTCGCGTATCGCCGGATAGGCGTCTGCCATTTCCGTTGCGAAATTGCCGATCATGCAGCCCCGATTGAAATCCCATCCCTCGAGTCTTTCAGCCAAAAACTCGAAATGTTGCCGCAATCGCTGCAACGGCGGTCTGGTTTCATCGAATAGCAGATCGCCGCGGCCGACCTCTTCGTAACGCGCCAACACCTCAAGCACCAATGCTTCCTTCGTCTTGAAATGATTGAAGAAAGAACCTTTTGGCACGCCAGCGGCTTCGGTGATGTCCTGAATGGAGGAGCCCTGAAATCCTTGAGAAAAAAGGGTTTCATATCCGGCATCCACCAATTTTCCGCGCACGCTGGGTCTGGGCATGACGACCTATCCTGATAAAACTAGCGCCAAATTTATATGACCGGTCACTTTAATGCAAGCCTACCGATTCGGCGAATTTCCGATATCGTTAGTTTACCGCAACTAGCATGGCGGAGGCCTTAACGTTCGGGATCACAAGGGTCGGGCAGGCGCATCTTGCGCCTATCGCTTCCCAGCCATGTCATCTCGTTGCTTGACCTTCCTTCGATTTTGGCGACCCTGAAACTCCTTATCTTACAGGCAAAGGAATTTCAGTATGCGTATTCTCGTGGTCGGCGCCGGTGGTATTGGCGGGTATTTTGGGGGCAGGCTGGCAGCGGCTGGACGTGACATTACCTTTCTCGTGCGACAAAAGCGGGCGGAGATTTTACGCGAAAAAGGTCTCGTCATCCGCAGCCCGCTGGGTGACGCCTATATCGCCGCGCCGAAACTCGTTACCGCTGACGACCTCGGCGGGGCCCTCGATCTCATTTTGCTGAGTTGCAAGGCCTATGATCTCGAAGACGCCATAGCCTCCTTCGCGCCGGCTGTTGGACCTGAAACGGCGATCCTGCCGCTCTTGAACGGCATGGCGCATCTCGACCGGCTGGAGGCGAGGTTTGGCGCCGAAGCTGTGCTCGGCGGCACTTGCTTCATCTCGACGACGATCGGACAAGATGGCGAGATCCTGCATATGAACGATCTCCACCGCCTGACCTATGGCGATCGCCGCGGCGGCATGCCGGCGAGGATCGAAACCATTGCCGCGGTCTTCGCCGATGCCGGCTTTACGGCGCAAGCGAGCGAGACAATCCTCAGCGACATGTGGGAGAAGTGGATTTTCATCGCGGCGACGGCCGGGATGACTTGCCTGATGCGCTCCTCCATCGGCGACTTCGTTGCCGCTGGCGCCGGTAATCTGGTATTGAAGCTGATCGGTGAATGCGCCGAGATCGCAGCCGGACACGGCTTCGCGCTTTCCAAGGCCGCGGAAGAACGGATCCGTGAAAATCTGACGCGCGCCGGCTCTGCGATCACCGCTTCGATGTTGCGCGACATCCAGGCCGGCGGCCGCATCGAAAGCGACCAGATCATCGGCGATCTCTTGAATCGCGCCGATCCGGCAAAGCGTCCGTCCTATTTCATGCTGGAGACGGTTTATGCGCATCTCAAGGCCTACGAGGTGCGGCGAGCGCGGGAAGGTTGAGGCGATAGAACTCGCCTTGACCGAGCGACCGAGTTCGAAAAAAATGCCGGTTGATGAACGGAGCGGCGTTGAGACATGGAAAAGCCCTGCCTGTTTGGCGCAGATTATAGCGTCTATGTGCGAATTGCGCGGCTGACACTGCTTGAGAAAGGCGTCGATCATCGGAGGGTGCCGATCGACATTTTCGCCGAGGGCGGGCCTTCGGCATCCTATCTGGAGCGGCATCCATTCGGCCGGATTCCGGCGTTCGAGCATGGCGATTTTCGGCTGTATGAGACGGCTGCGATTACACGCTATGTCGACGAGGCATTCGATGGGCCGCGCCTGCAGCCCGTGCCCCCTCGGCAGCGGGCACGGATGAACCAAATCGTCAGCATTGCCGATGCATACCTCTATCCTCACTTGGTGTGGGGCGTTTGTGTGGAACGGGTATCGAAGCCGGCGAAGGGCATCGCCGCCGACGAAGAGCGGATTGCGGCGAGCCTTTCCAAAGCCGCCATCAGCCTGGCCGCCCTTTCCGATCTCATAGGCGATGAACAGTGGTTCTGCGGCCCGGATCTCACGCTCGCCGATTTGTACGTGGCGCCGATGTTCGACTATTTTCTGATGGCGCCCGAAGGACGTGAGATGATTGGGCATCATCCGAAATTGGCGTCATGGTGGTCGCGTATTGCTGCGCGGCCAAGCGTTGAGATGACGGATTTCAGCAAACTAGAAGAGCGGCACGCATGAAGCCCGGCCAGTTCAGGATGTTCCGCTCTTCCGTCGCCGGCATCGAAGCGGTGACAGCGGAGACGGGGCATAGTTTTCCCAGGCATACACATGATCAGTTCGGCATCGGCGTCGTCGAGCGTGGCGCGCAGATATCACTGAGCGGGCGTGGCGTGGTGCAGGCCGAGGCCGGCGACGTCATCACGCTTAATCCGAACGAGGTGCATGATGGCATGCCGGTTGGCGAAAGCCGAGCTTGGTCAATGCTCTATTTCGATCCGCAGCTGATTACAGATCTTTTAGATGATATCGGCCGAGGTGACGCCCGTGGCTCGGAATTTCCTTCCCCCGTCATTCGCGGTGGGCAGGCGGCAGCACGTTTCAGGACGCTATTTTCGACGGTGATCATCCAGAATGGCCCGGAAACCGCGCTGCGGCGCGATGGACTGCTGTTATCTGTTGTCGCGGACGTGATGCGTGAGCAACGGCAAGTGGATGACTGTATCGCGGCTCCCGCCGCGATCATGCGCGCCCGCGATCTCATCGATGATGATCCGGCGGCGGCGCTCACGCTCGCCGATCTCGCCGAAGTGAGCGGGCTCAGCCGTTTTCAGCTCCTGCGCGGTTTTGCCAAGGCGACCGGGCTGACGCCGCACGCCTATCTGCTTCAGCGCCGCATCCATGGCGCGCGGCGGCTGATTGCCGGGGGCATGCCCTTGGCGGAAGCGGCCTTTGCCAGCGGCTTTGCCGATCAAAGCCATATGACACGGATTTTCGTGCGCAATTTTGGTGTGTCGCCACGCGCATATGCCGACACGATGCGCTGACGGCATATGCAATTTCGTTCAAGACCGGATGCCCGGATCGGTTTTTTCTGCTGCTCCAAGTCAAAAACCGCGCAGAAGGAAGAACCATGTATTTCCGCCATTCGAACGAGATGTGGAACGAATTCCCCGATCTGGTTCCCGGCGCACTCTTCGTAGAAGGGGTCACCGCAGACGTTGTGGTCGCTGATCGTGTCGGGAAGTTCCATGCGATAGCCGAGGAACGGCTGGCAAGCAGTTCGGAAGGTGAGTTGCCCGAGATCCAGGCCTGGCGGCGCACCTTCTCCAAAATGGGACTGAAGCCGACGCAATGTCGCTGTGCTTCCGAGGCCTTGCTCAGACGATTCCGCCAGGAAAAATCGCTGCCGCAACTGCATCCGCTGGTCGACCTCTGCAACGCCGTTTCGATCGCCTTCGCCATTCCTGTCGCTGTCTTCGATCTTGCGAAGATTTCCGGCGATCTCGAAGTCAGACATGCGACCGGGAAAGAGACCTATCTGACCTTTGCCGGCGAGACGGAGCTTCCGGAGCCCCGCGAGGTCATCTTTGCCGATAGCGAGGATAGGGCGCATGCACGGCGCTGGACCAACAGGCAGAGCGGACTTTCTGCCGTTCGGGAGGATACGCGATCCGTGCTGATCGTTGCCGAGGCCATGCATCAAACGGCAGGCCTTGATGTGCCGAGATTGATCGCCACCCTCGCCGCTAACCTGGCTGGCGCATGGTCGGTCGATGCAAAGACTAAGGTGCTCAGTCGCTCTTCACCACGATTTGATCTCTAGGTCTTCGCGCTGCGACGGCAAATTACCGATCCGGGCAAAAATGCAGTTGACAATCGCGGCATTCGGGCAGAGCAGGGGGCATAGATAAATATTTCATATTGCTCATAAAGTTTGTTCCGCGCGGCGACGTCCGGACCAGAAGAAAGACATATGGACACCCTGCAAAGTCAAGACCGGGTAAGCGTGCTCGCCCATCCCGGATATCGTTCCTTCGCTGCCTCTCGCGTCTTTTCCTCCATCGGTTTCCAGTCGATCACCGTTGCCATGGGCTGGATGATTTACGATCAGACACATAGTGCCTTCTTTCTCGGCCTGGTCGGCTTCTGCCAATTCCTGCCGATGGTGATCCTGACCTTCATCGTCGGTCAGGTTGCCGACCGGTTCGAACGGCGGCGCATCGGTCTGGTCTGCCAACTAATCGAAGCCTTGACGGCGCTGGTCCTTGCCGTCGCCGTCTGGCAACACTGGATCGGTCCGGCCGCCATTCTTGCCGCCGTCGCCGTCATGGGCGCCGCCACGGCCTTCGAACGCCCGACCATGGCCGCTCTGTTGCCGAACATCGTGCCGTCGTCGATGTTGCAGATGGCAATCGCCACCTCCACGTCGATGATGCAGACCGCCTTTATCATCGGCCCATCGCTCGGCGGCCTGCTTTATGGCGTCAGTCCGATCGCGCCTTTCGCGGTGTCCGCCGTGCTCTATATCGTCGCCAGCTTCAACGTCATTTCGATCCGCGTCGAGCGGCGGCAGCCATCGACACGAGAACCGGTGACACTGAGTTCTGTCTTTGCCGGTGTTTCCTTCATCAAGAGCCGGCCGGTGATGATGGGCACGATCTCGCTCGATCTCTTCGCTGTGCTTCTTGGCGGCGCCACGGCGCTGTTGCCGATGTTTGCACGTGACATCCTGCATGCTGGTCCCTGGGGTCTCGGCCTGCTGCGCGCCGCTCCTGCGATCGGCGCATTGGTCATGTCGATCTGGCTGGCGCGCCGACCGCTGGAGACGGGTGTCGGCAAGAAGATGCTGCTTGCCGTTTTCGTTTTCGGGATCGCAACCATCGTTTTCGCGCTCTCGAGCAACATTATTCTCTCCGTTGCCGCGCTGTTCATCGTCGGCGCGTCGGATACGGTCAGTGTCGTCGTGCGCAGTTCGCTGGTGCAGCTCCTGACGCCCGACAGCATGCGCGGCCGCGTCAATGCCGTGAACTCGCTGTTCATCGGCACCTCCAACCAGCTCGGCGAATTCGAATCGGGGATGCTTGCCAGCGCAGTTGGCCCGGTTCTCACCGGCATCGTCGGCGGCGTCGGCACGATCGCGGTGGTGCTTCTCTGGATGCTGATTTTTCCGGATCTGACCAAGGTCAAAACACTCAAGGGCTGAAATCAGCGTATCGTTGCGAGCGCCGAACGCTTGGAATCGTTCCAAGGCCGGTGGTTCATGGTCTCATCGATCACCCTGGATATTGTCCAGCCCGGCATCTCGCCTGAGATGGCCGTTGACCGAGAGGATGTTTTTACGTCCGGCCTTCTTTTCGGCACGTGGCTTCCGGACATAAGCGAGTTCGCGGAGTAGCCGGCTGGTCCACTCTCCGACGCGAAGCATCAGAATAAATGCATGAATTGTTCTCATCTGTCATGGGCCACGTAGTCTCATGACTTAAAGGAATGCGCCTCAAAAACTGCCGTGTATAATGAAGCCTTCGTCGATCACACATGAAGGATATTCATGGGAAAAAGACCGCTGCCGCCTTTGGCCGTCTTGCAGGCATTTTGCGCCATCGTCGAAACCGGCGGTTTTGGCCGTGCGGCCGAGCGGATGGGGCTGACGCAGACTGCGGTCAGCCATCAGCTTTCACAGCTTGAAGGCTGGATCGGTGGTAAGCTTTTCGATCGCGGCCGCTCAGGCGCAAGATTGACGCCGCTCGGTGCGCGTCTCCATCCGGCGATTGTGGAGACGATCTCTCAATTGGAGACAGCGCTCTATCAGGCGCGGGCTGCTATCTCGGTACGCACCTTGACGCTGTCGGTGACGCCGGAATTTTCCAGCCAATGGCTGGCTTCGCGGCTCGGGGATTTCTGCCAGCGCTACCCCGATATCGAGCTGAAGATGATCGTCGGCTATCAACGACCCGAATTCGGGCCCGGCGGCGTCGATCTCGCGATCTGGCTCGGGCGAGCGGAAGCCGGCTTGGTGCTGGAAGAACTGCTGACGGATGAGGAGTTTGTCGTCAGCTCGCCAAAACTGTCCGAGCGGCTCCCGAAGCGCAATGCCATAAGGGAAGCACCCCTGCTGCGTTACACCGGCATGCGACATACCGTGCTGGATTGGCAGCGCTGGTACGAACAAGTGACCGGCCATGTCAACGACGGCGGGATAGCAGATTTCGATATTGGCCGGGCGGCGGAGAACGGACCTCTGTTCGAGACCTTCGCGGATATGCTTGCAGCATGCCGAGACGACCTCGGCTTTGCACTGGTTCGCAGCTCCCTTGTCGCGAAGGACCTCGCGGAGGGGCAGTTGGTGCGCTGCTTCGTGGAGGTTCAGCCGGCGGCCGTCAGCTATAATCTGCTTTACCCTCCAAATGCATTGCAAAACCCATCGGCGGCGTTGTTTCGCTACTGGTTGATATCTCGGGTCAATGCAGTTGCTTGAGAGGCGATTGCGGTCAATCGCACAGCCTGATCAAACCGGCCTCCGTCGCCGCAAAAACCAGGCTCCGATAGAAGCCGGTGAGATGCGGTTCGAAATCGACATGCAGCCATTCCGCGCCGCGGTCGCGCGCGACATTCGTTGCCATTTCGACAAGCCTGGTCGCTATTCCCTGTCGACGGAATTCGGGGGCGACGCAGGTATCGAGGATAAAAGCATGTATGCCACCATCCCAGGCAACATTGACAAAACCCACCAGGCGCATCCCGTCGAAGGCACCGATATGGGCGAGGCTTCTCGACAGAATCGCCGAGAAATCGCGCGCGGCGGCTTCCTGCCAAGCTGTAGCCCACAAGGCATTGAGCGCTTTGTTTTCAGGATAGGGATCGATCCTGAATTCGATCGTCATAAATCGCCCCTTTGTTGTTGTCTGCAACGCCAGGCTTACCCACAGGGAGAGTGGACGCAACTGGCTCACAAGGCTAGCGGTGTGATGGAATGGAAAAGTGCATCCCATGTCGGATCGCGTTATGATCAGTCGTCCTTTGCGTGTGATTACAGAACACAGGAGACTGCTATGGCCTATGTGGATGGTTTTGTTATTGCCGTTCCGAAAGACAAGATTGAGATTTACAAGGCGCTGGCGCGGAAGGCCGGCGATATTTGGATGGAATATGGTGCTCTGAGCTATGTCGAGTCGATCGGGGATGATGTGCCTTACGGCGAACTGACATCCTTTCCGCGCTCCGTGCAGGCCAAGGAAGACGAAGTAGTGATCTTTTCCTGGATCACCTATGAATCTCGCCAGCAGCGAGATGCCGTGATGGAGAAGGTCATGGCCGATTCGCGATTGAAGGACGAGATGGCGAACATGCCTTTCGATGGCAAGCGTATGATCTACGGGGGCTTCGATATCTTCCTGCAGCTCTAATTGATCCTGGCGGCGGCCCTTGGGCTTGTCTTTCCGGCCGCCGCAGCCAACCCCACGCAGATCGCTTTGATCATTATCGGAAAATGTCATGCCGCAGACCGTCATTACCCTGTCCACCCATGGTCAAGGGCTCTACGAATTCACGGGGCAGGCGGCGGATTTCGTCCGTGCGGCCGCCTCGGGAGCAGGTGAGGGACTGCTGACTGTTTTTGTTCGCCATACCTCCTGTTCCCTGCTCATTCAGGAGAATGCCGATCCTGATGTGCAGACAGATCTCAACGCCTTCCTCCGCCGGCTTGTGCCACCGTCTTCCGACCCGTCGATGCGCTGGATCGTGCATACCGCGGAGGGGCCGGACGATATGCCGGCGCATATCAAGGCAGCGCTGACGCAGGTGTCGATCGGCATTCCTGTGATGCGCGGTCGTCTGGCGCTCGGCACATGGCAGGGCATCTATCTTTTCGAGCATCGCGACCGGCCGCATCGGCGCGAAATCGTTCTGCACCTCTCCGCCTGATCCCCTGAAAACTCCCGTCTTCCGGTTGTTAATCGTTGTGAATGCAATCTGAACCACCAATTCGCGTTGGGTTCAGCTTGGCTGACCTAGTGTGGCTCCAATCCCAAGGGCATCGGGCCGAAGGATCGGCCAATTGCCGGGATTGCAACGATCCATAGCAGGACTTGAAGGAGAAACACTCATGACCGGTATATTCACCAAGGCGGGCATTGCAGCTCTCATCGCGCTCGGCGCCGCCGCAGCCTCTATTTCCACGGCGTCGGCCAATGACCTTTCGGCGAGCCATCACAGCCGCATCTGCTCGCCAATCACTGCCGTTCAGAAGGCCCGCGCCGTGGGCCTGCGCCACGCGCATATCGAGAACATCACGCCGCGCCGTGTCGTCGTAGAAGGTGTTGGACGTCATGGCTCGAACCGCGTCGTTTTCGCGAACGTGCCCGGCTGCCCATTGATCCACAGTTGACATCAAACTACAACGGCAGGTAGCATGAATATCTAAGGTTTCGATCGTGCCGCCTTGGCGATTTTTGAAGATTAGTGAAGTCGTCCTCACAAAAGAGGGCGGCTTTTATTTTTTGTTGCTGAGTGATTCCGCCTCTGGCCTCGTTTTTGCTTTCATTGTAGCTGAACTGCGTGTTAACGGCTGATTCTGAACTTGTTCAGAAACGCGCCGTTACTCCCAAGGCACTCGTTCAGCAGATGCGGCATGACTGGGAGAGATGCTTCTCGTTCCATGGAGGACAAATGAAAGAATTGCTGGCTAAGTTGGGGATCGCCGCCGCGATCGCCGTCACCGCGTTGTCGGGCACGGCGGAATATGCTTCCGCCCAGGGCGTCGATGTCTATATCGGCCCAGGTTACCATCGGCCGCCACCGCCGGATTACTATGCCCCGCCGCCGCGTTACGACCGCCGCGGCTGCGATCCGCGGGAAGCCATGGATGTTGCCCGCAGCTACGGCCTGCACCGTGCTCGCGTGGTCGACGTAACGCCGCGTCGCGTCATTGTCGATGGTTTTGGCCGCCGTGGTCCGGATACGATGATGTTCGCCAATGTTCGCGGCTGCCCACTGATCGGCCGCTGATACCGCCTGCGGGGCGCATTGCGCCCGGCGGCTACCGTTTGATGCTTTCGCTTTGCCGGTGGGGGCCGCGAAACCGCCCTTTGCTCGGTCTTTCCGGACTTGAGCGAAGGGCGGTTTTATTTATGGCTATTGCTGGATCGCGTAGGTAATGCTGACCGAGGCGTTATAGGTGTTTTCGCCGCTTGCCACGGGCACCGCCTTGTCGGCCGCCATTGCCATCGAGCGCATAACCGGCTGCGGCGGCGTGACGATGGCGCCCGCGTTGATCGCAATGACACGGCCGAGCTTGACGCCGGCCGCCTCGGTCAAGGTTTTTGCCTTGGCTGCGGCATCGGCCACTGCGTTCTTTCGGGCTTCTTCGAGTGCCGCATCCGGCTTGTCGTTGGTGAACTGGATGTCGCCGCCCTGGTTAACGCCGAGGTTGACCGCCTGGTCGAGGAGGGCGCCGAGCTTGGAGAGATCCCGCACGCGCACTGTCAGGCCGTTGGTCACCTGGTATCCGGTCAGCGTTGGCGGCAGCGGCTGGCCATTCTTGTCGTTTTGATAGAGATATTGCGGCTGGATCGAGAAGCCCGATGTCTGCAGGTCGTGCTCGGCTATGCCGCTGTCCTTCAGCGTCGCCAGCACGGCGCCCATCGCCTTGTTATTCTGGTCGAGCGCGTCTTGGGCGGCTTTTGCCTGCTTGACGACCGAGAGCGTGACAACGGCCATATCCGGCGCGATTGCGGAATGTCCCTCGCCGGTGACGGTGATGATAGCCTCGCGCGGTTTTGCATCCTGGGCGAAACTATGGGTGGCGGGCACGAGGAGAGTCGCGCCGAGAAGAGCAGTAAAAACAAAATCTCTGGTTTTCATCAGGGGCATGGCTCATTCCTTGGTTGGTGTTTCCTCAGGCTTCGCTTTTGCGGATTGATTGTGAAGGTATTGCGGCAGTCCCTTGTGGGAAAAGACGAATTGGGCTAGAGCCAGATCGGCTCCCGGGGAACCATTGTCCCGGCGCCGCATGCGCGATCATTTTTAGTCGTGCTGGGCCTGTAGCTCAATGGTTAGAGCCGGCGGCTCATAACCGCTTGGTTGGGGGTTCGAGTCCCTCCGGGCCCACCATTTCTATTAAAATCAATGACTTATAATGTGGTTAGCCATGGTGGTTAGCCACTACGGTTAGCCACGTGCTTTCGGCACTTTCTTGATAGTCATTTTCCGGGTGAGTTGCGTCATCGCGTCTTTCGCGAGTCGCCGCTGTTCCGCCTCACGGCTATAGAGCTCGGCGTGCTGGATATCGTCATGGCCCAACGTCTCCAGACGGCGAGTCAATCCACTTGGCGGGCTAATGGGGGCCTGGCACCATCCCGAGGTCATCACCCAGGTTTCGCCTGCAAATGCCGGCAAATCATCCGCACCATCGAACACTCAGTAGCAGACTGCAAACGGCGTATCGACACAGGTATTGTCGTATCGGTCGGCATAATACGGTTCTTGCCCGGATATCGCTGCACCGGTTACGCCGGGCAAGGCGCTGCGATACCAGGCGCCATGGTAGACGGGAGCGTGCCAGTAGTGCGCGCTACGCGAGGCAGTCGTCCGGTTGTCGTGACCTTCCGCAGTGGTCGGTCCAGCGCCGAAGCCTCCGCTCGCAACGCCGGTGTAGTCCGAGCGTCCGATACCGCCGCCTCCATATTCGCCGCCAAAATTATCGATGAAGAGGGCGGCAGGGCCGCTCACGCCATCAAGGCTTCCCTCGAGAACAGAAACATCGAATGTGAGAGAGTTGCCGTCCAACTTCGGCGATCTCAGGGTGATCACGGCGTCGGCCACTTTGGAACCGTCGCCTCCGAGCACTGACACGGTGGCATTCGGCGGATTCTTGGCGAAATTGTCCTTTCCCTCATCCCACTGCATGATGAACTGCTCGGTTGCCACATGACCCGCCGCCCGCACCGGGCGATCGGCGAATACGATCGAGTTCGCCGAGACGCCCGTCAACGTCAGCTTGTCGCTGGTCAGCGTGGCACCTGCCGAATTGATGACGGCGAGCGACGGGACCGGCCCGGTCGGCGTAACCACGCCGATCGTTTTCTGCAGGGGAACATGCGGCTTTACATCCGCCTCCTGGGCGAACGCGCCAGCGGCGCAACAGAATGCGCTGGCTACCACAACAAGACAGGAGAGATGTCTGGCAAGCATTGCTGGTCTCCGTTCTTTGAGCGGGCGAAAATGCCGGGATCGTGCGATCTCGGTCGCGCCGCCGTTGAAGCCTATATCCCTGTGCGCCCTCTCTGGTAGTCAGGGACGCAGTCTTTGCCGCATGACTAGCATGGCGGATATGGATAGTAGCCGCACCGGTAACCGTCGTTGTAGTAGTACGGATAGTAGGGGCGTGCGACCGCGGCGCCTACGGCGACCCCGGCAGCTACGCCTGCCGCCATCGGGGCGCCGGTATACCACGCACCATGATAGACAGGGGCGTGCCAGTAATTGTTGCCGTGCCAGGCATATGTATTTCCCGTGCGGTCATTGTGGTACACGGCGGTGTCGCCTACGCGCCCATAACTGCCGGCGAAGTCTCCGCGGTCGCGATCGAAACCGCCACCGCCAAAATCGCGGCCGCCAAAACCACCACCAAAGCCGCCACCGCCAAAATCGTGGCCGCCGAAACCGCCTCCGCCAAAGCCGCCGCCGCGATCGATGAAGAGGGCCGCGGGTCCGCTGGATCCGGCGAGGCTCCCTTCAAGGACCGAGACGTCGAAGGTCAGATTACCGCCATCGAGCTTAGGTGTCTTCAGCACCACCACTGCATCCGCGACCTTCGAGCCATCGCCGCCGAGGACCGATATGGTGGCATTCGGCGGATCGTTGATGAAATTGTCCTTATCCTTGTCCCACTGCATGATGAACTGTTCGGTCGTCACATGGCCCGCCGCCCGCACGGGACGATCGGCGAATACGATCGAATTGGCCGACACACCGGTCATGGTCAGCTTGTCATCCTGCAAGCTAGCCCCCGCGGAGTTGAGAACGAAGAGTGATGGTACAGGTCCTGATGGCTTGACCATGCCGATCGTCTTCTGCGGTTGTTCCTGCCCGACGACGATTGCCGTGCCGCCGAGGAATGCGAATGCGGCCAATAAACTAACGGCCAAGCAAATTGAAGCCTTCATGTGAGTGGTCCTCCCAGTGGGAACCGCAAGGAGACCGATTTCGGCCGGGATGCCGGATCGGACGCGCGCTCGTTCCCGGTTCATTGTCCGCTGGCCACGTCATCCGCGAAGATGCGTTTCCAATCGTTCTTCATGCTGATGACGAGCCAGTCGTCGGCTTTGGCCTCGTCGTAGAGTTTCTGCGTGAACGTGCCGATCTTCGAGTCGGGCAGGCCTTGGGCCGGCCCATGGGCATATTCGCGCACGGCATCGTCATGGAGCAGCAGCAGGGCGAGCCGCGGCCCGTCGCCGGTCTTGGTGTATTCCAGCACCTGCTCGTCGCCGATCGAGTTGCCGAAGGCAATCAGCGGCCGCCGCCCGATCATCAGGTGAATGCCCTCGGGCTTGCCGGCATTGTTGTCGTTGAGAAGCAGCTTCGGCTGCTTGGTCAGGGTCGTCTTGCCGTTCTTGTCGTGACCGTAGGTCGTTCCGCCGACAGTTCCCACCACCTGCTCGGGCGGAATTCCATAGGTTCCTTCCGTATGGACGCGCACGAAATCCTGACCGCCGCCCGTGACGATATAGGTCTTGTAGCCATTGGCACGCAGGTATTTCAGTACCTCCTGCATCGGCTGGTATGTGAGATCGGTGTAGGGATGCTTCCAGCGCGGATCCTTGGCGTCCGCCAGCCATTTTTTCACCTCGGCCGTGAACTGGTCGATGGTCATGCCGGTGAGCGTCGTCGCAGGCAACTTTTCCAGCTCCTTCATCGGCAGCTTGGCAATCGCCTCGCGGTCTCCCGTCAGCACCGTCTTGAAGGGCTCCACCTTCTTGAGTTCGGGCTTTGCGGCCACGAGCGCCGGAACCCGATCCAGGCGGTATGTGACCTGGCTGTAGATCGGATGCTCTACCCATAGCGTGCCGTCCTGGTCGAAGGTGGCAATCCTTTGCTCCGCCGGCACGAAGGTGGACTTGTTCTGGTCGGTCGTCGCCTTCACGAAGTCGACGATTGCCTGCTTGTTCGTCGAGTCATTCCAGGACGGCAGCGGATCGGTCGAGCCGTCCTGCGCTCGCAGCGGTGACAATGTGGCAAGCAATCCGAGACTTAGGGCCATCGCTGCGAACAGAACGTGGCGTCTTGCCGGTTGGCAATCGACGTAGCGCATTGCAATTCTCCATCTTCACCGAAACGGCATGCCGACCCCAGTGGGGCGTCCTCGCTTACGCGACCGCAAGATGGTCGCTGATGGCTCTGGTAAGGAACGGACACCTTGCCTCACATAAACACCGCTCCAACCAGAAACAGTGCAGGGCGGCCTTCGCTCGGCTACCCGAAAGGTCCTCAACGCCAGACCCCAGCGCGGACGGTCTTGGCAGACCGCCCGCATTGAGGATTGGCTATCAGTTGCTCGGACCTTTTGCCGCCGCCTCAGCCTGCGCCATGCGCTGCTGCATCTCGGCCTTGACGGCGTCTAGATTGAAGCTGGCGCCTCGCTGCATCGGCGGAAAATCGATGAAGGTCTGGAGTTCCTTTCCGACCAGCTGCTGGACAAATACGAAGCGCCAGAATTGATACTTGAACCAGTCGAAGTATTGCTGGCCGCCCTCTTTCGTTCCGTTGTTGGGCCAGCCGGTCCGCTCGAATGGATCGAGGCGCAGGTTGGTGATGTATGGCACGTCGGGATGGGTCTTTTCGCCAACCCAGCCTTGAGGCTGATCGATGAAGCGGAATTTGTAATCGTCGATGCGAACTGCGCCGACCGTGCTTTCGCCGAGATAGAAAATCTCGTGGCGTGCGGACGGGGCCTTGCCGGTGATAGCCGCCGTCTGGTCGTAGCCATCAAGATGGTTCTTATAGGTCCGGTCACCTATGGTCTTGCCTTGCAGCAGTTCGTTGGTGATGTTCGGATTGCCGGCTGCGGCAACAAAGGTCGGTAACCAGTCCAGGCCGGAGAAAATGCCGTTCTGTACGGTATCAGCCGGCACATGACCCGGCCAGCGCAGGATCGCAGGTACGCGAAAGCCGCCCTCAAGCACAGTGCCCTTTGACTGGGCGAACGGCGTCTGCCCTCCGTCGGGCCAGGTAAACACTTCCGTCCCGTTGTCGGTCGTGAACAGGACGATAGTGTTGTCGTCCTCGCCCAAATCCTTGATCTTTTTCATCACGAGCCCGACGTCGTCATCGAGCTGGGCCATGCCGGCTTCCTCTTCCGACCAGCCGTTCTCGGCGTTTCGCATCGCCTCATATTTGGGAGAGAGGTGGGTGACTATGTGCATGCGCGTGGGGTTCAGCCAGACAAAGAAAGGCTTGTTGTCCTTCTTCGCCTTTTCAATGAAGCCCGTGGCGAAGTCGCGGATCTCGTCGTCGACCGTTTCCATGCGCTTGGGATAGAGCGGGCCGGCATCCTCGATCCTTTGCTTGCCGATTTTGCCCCAGCGCGGCATCTCGGTCGGGTCATCCTTGTCGGTCGCCCAGCTATGGACCATGTTGCGCGGCCCAACCACGTTCAACAGATCCTGCGGATAATTGGGATGGGCCGGGTCCTCCATCGCGTCGAGATGATAAAGGTAACCGAAGAACTCATCGAAGCCGTGAACGGTCGGCAGGAACTCGTTCTTGTCACCCAGATGGTTCTTGCCAAACTGGCCGGTGCTGTAGCCCATTGACTTCAAGACGGTTGCGATGGTCACGGCTTCGGCGGGAAGGCCTACCGACGCGCCAGCCTGCCCAACTGTGGTCATGCCGGTTCGGATCGGCAGCTCGCCCGTGATGAAGTTGGCGCGACCCGCCGTGCAACTGGCCTCCGCATAATAGTCCGTGAAGAGCATGCCTTCCTTGGCCATCTGATCCAGGTTGGGGGTACGCCCCGCCATCAGGCCGCGACTATAGGCTCCAATGTTCCACATGCCGATATCATCGCCCATAATGACGAGGATATTGGGCTTCGGCTGTTCTTGAGCCTGCACGGGCGCATGGCCGGCAAGCAGGGGCGCGCTGCCACAAAGCAATGCGGCCATCAGAAGATTCTGTCTGATATTCATTGCGGCTTCCCTCCTCGTTGATAGTTCATCGCGCGGGCGGGCTCACGAAACGTCCGGCAGCGGCGCATTCCCGCTCGCGGCTATGGCTTGGGTTCAGTGGAAAGGTCGAGCATCCGAACGATTTCCGCCTCCAGCTCCGACGCGAAAGCCCCGTATTCCTTCGCCTTCGCATCGCAGTTCGTAGCCTGCCAATGCTGCATCGCCGCCAATGCTTCCTCGTAGTCCGCGCAGACCGCCCGAAATTCCTCGCTTTGAGCAAGGAGCCTGCGTATCGGCAGCTCCCGGTGCGGAAATCGACTGATAAGGCGACCCACTATTGACATGGCGCTTGCCTCCGTGATCGCGACAGGGATTCACGGGCAACCCAGCTAAGCGCGATGAGGGGGCCGGGACAAGGTACGAACATGTTCGTACCTTGCTGAAACGCCGAAGTGACGGGTCTTGGTCCATCCAGGCACGGCATGTTCTGTCATGAAGCGGTCACGATGATTAACCTCAACGTGCTGGTTTCATGGACGGAAGAGTGAGCGCATACTGGCGCCCGCTGTCCTGGGTAGGTCGACTGCTAGCGGACAACTCGACGGGACGGCTACTGATCGATTCGGCAAACCGGATTACCGCCTTCAGCGCAGACGCGCGAAGTGGAGGCGCGAAGTGGGGGAATGACCGATGGCATCGACCCAGAACCCATCCAACCAGGACGCGGATGGAAGTCCTTCTCACCCATCGCCGGAAAACTGCCGCCAGCAGTTGGAGCGCATTCTGGCGTGCCCTTCTCTCCAGGCCAGCCCGCGCCGAAAAACGCTTCTCCGTTACCTTGTAGAGGAGACTCTAGCGAAGCGCACCGAAAAATTGAAAGGTTACTCGATCGCGCTCTCCGTCTTCGGCCGCGACGGCACCTTCGATCCGCAGTCGGATCCGGTTGTCCGCCTGGAGGCCCGCCGCCTCAGGCGCGATCTCGATGGATACTATGCTGGCGCGGGCGCTCATGACCGGCTGCGGATTTCGATCCCGCGGGGCGGATATATTCCGCTCTTCGAATGGACGGACGCAACACCTCGGCCGGCCCCAAAGCCCACTGACGATCCTGATCTAGAGCCACCGGTCTCGATAGGCTTGATGCCGCCTGACGTACCGACGGGACCGATGATCGCAATATCGGCCGCTCCAGCGCCAAGTCGTGGGAAGGTTTTTACTGGGTGGCGGACCAGTCGATTGATCATGGCCGCGGGGCTCACCGCTGTCCTCTTGTTCGTGATCGTCGGGATGTGGTTCGCGGTTAGCAATCGGCGGCACGAGACGGTGGCCCGCGGGCCTTCCGTGATCGTGCTGCCGTTCGAAGCGCTGAGCTCGGGAGAGGACGACCGCTTTCTCGCCGCCGGCTTGACGCAGGAGCTCATCACCAATTTCATGAGGTTCTCCGAGTTTCGGCTCTATTCCCTTCCTGCGACCTTCGGATTGGACGCGAAGGCCGATCCCGTGGACCTCGGGCGGAACATTCCAATCTCCTATGTGGTGAAGGGCAATCTTCGCTCGGCGAGCGGATCGGTTCACGTCGGCGTTCAGCTGGTCGACGCCGCCAGTGGCCTAGTCCTCTGGAGCGAAACCTATGATCGGCCGATGATGCCCAGTGCACTGTTGGATGTTCAAAACGAACTCGCAAGCCGGATCGCCGGCGTGCTGGGCCAGCCCTATGGGGTGGTCAATAGCGACGCGGCGAGCCGGCTGCTGGAAAAAGGGGCAGCTCCGAGCATGCCCACCTATACCTGCATGCTGCGTGCCTATGCTTACCGGCGCACCTTTGCGGCAGACCTGTATACACCCGTGCGCTCCTGCATCGAAGATTCCGTCCGGCGGGACCCCGGTTATGCCGCCGGATGGGCGATGCTCGGCTGGCTTCATCTTGATGCCGCGAGATTCCACATGGTGCCCAAGGCAGCGGTCGACGGCGAATTTGCTCAAGCCTACAGCGCCGCCGGTCATGCTGTCGAACTCGACGCAAGCAGTGTCCTGGCGTTGGAGGCTCTCGCGGCGATCAACTACTATGCGGGAAACTTCGACGAGTCTGAGCGGCTCCAGCACCGGGCTCTGGCGCTCAATCCGAACGATCCGGATATGCTTGCGCAATTCGGCTGGCGGCTTGCCGCCCGCGGAAAGTGGGACGAGGGGCTGTCCTATCTGCAACGCGCGATCGACCGGACGATCAATCCCCCCGGCTGGTACTTCAATCTGATCACGATCCATCAGTATCTGCAGGGGGACTACGCGGCCGCTCTCGAAAGCGCTGAGCGGGGTACCTCCGACGGTTCGGCGATAAGCTGGTCCTTTGTTGCCATTGCGCAAGGTGCGCTTGGCAATCGCAAGGCCGCTCAACAGGCTCTAGCCGAGATGGCGGCGAGATCGCCGTCCATGGCTCGCGATCCCGCGGCCGCGTACCGTCAGCATCAAGGTATCGACACGATTGTCGAAAGCCTGGTTGCTGGGTTGCGCAAAGCGGGCTGGACGGAGCCCCGTGTTGGCGAAGATTTGACCGTAAGGCAATGAAGCCGATAGCCGCGTTCACCGGCAATCGACTGAAGCTGGGGGCGGCGGCCGCTCGGAGGTGGTTGCTACGGAACAGCGGGAGTGGGAAGCACGCCGATCTGGGCTTTCCTATCGGTGAAATAGAGGCCGCTGCCGCGGTTTCGACCGGACTTGGTTGCCCCAGCACTCCGCGGGCGCTCATCGCGTCGGCGACATCGTCGCGATTCCGGAGATTTGTAGTTGCGATTGATCGTGCCACCTTAGAAGTGGATCGTCAGGCCCACAATCGGCCCCTGCTCGACGACGTCGAAGAGGAAATTGTCCCGATCATAGTCAACGCCGAGGGCGCGGTAGCCGGCGACAGCCGAAATCGTGTTGTTAAATTTGTAACCAAGGCCGCCACCAACATCCCAATCGACATTTGCACCGCCTCCTCCGACCAGGCCCCAACCGGTCGCAAAGACCTCCGGCGTGAAGAAGTAGTTGCCCCTTAGCCCCGCCATGGCGTCGACCCAGGTCTGCGAGAGCCCACCTTCGAAACCGCCCAGGACTTTGCCCACGATTCCGCCATTGAGGGAAAAGCTTGTGTCTACGTTCCAAATCCTCGCGCCGCCGACAATATCGAGAGTGGCGTTTGGCTGGTCGATCAATGCGTACCCAACGCCAATGAGGCCGGCGAAGGACTTGGCGTCGACGTCGACGTTATTGGCTACGATGCCTCTTGGGGTCGATGCGTTCATGGAGAATTTCGTATAAATGATATCGCCGAAAATGCTGTAGCGGTCATAGCGCGCTTCGCCGGTCACCATCGCCGCGAAATCGAGATGGTCAAATAGATCGCCAAAATCCGCGTCGATATGCACCGGGGGGAGACGGCCGTGGCCGACATCGCCCGACAGGTCCGGTGCCCAGAAATATGGCGTGAGCGTGAACATCCATCCCGAAGGAGTTTGCACGGCGGACGGGGCCGGTGCGAGCGGCGTCAGATCGGCTGCCCGCGATTTCGATGACAGAAACACCGCTACCGCCAAAATAGTCCAGCATATGAGTGTGCTCACTCGCATCGGATCCTCCTCCCGGTGGCCAAATAAATCACGATTGCCCCCATCCGGCGCTCACGGAGCTAGAGCCCCTCCGTAGGAAGCAGGAAAGTCATACCCACGCGTGCACCCCATCCAGTTGGCCCGCCATCGGGCGAGTCGGCCCAATAGCGAGCAGCCGCAAATAGTTGCACCGGCAGCTTGCCGAACTTCACGATCTTGGCCACTTGGAGGTTGATCGGCACCGACCATTCATGGGCCTCCCAGTTATAGGTCGATTCAGTGTTGAGCGAAAACGTCCAGGCGCTCTTGGTGGTATAGGCGACGAACGGCTGCAGGAAGGTCGCATTGACATTGGGCCGGTCTCTTTCACCCGCAAAGGACCAGAGGTGATTGGCCAAGGCGCCTACCGTCCAACCTTCGCCCTGCCAGAGTGCGACGCCTGTTGGGCCCGCGCTCCATTTGCCGGAACCAAGAAGATCGTCGGTTGCAGTCGGAATGCCGAAGGCTGGGCCGACGCCCCAAACAAAACCGTTGACCGGCTTGGCTGGAGAGAAGAAGAAACTCTGCGTAATATCGCCAAGACCGAATTGTGTCCCAGAACCCGGGAAAATCTCATGCTGGTGGATGATCGGCAGGATCGTCCTAGAAATCAGGTTCCAGTCATCGTTGAGATGAAATGGAACGACCGGCTGGACGTTCAGATAAACCTGCGAACCGTCCTTTGCGGGACCGATGCCGTCATTATAGTTGAATTGGAAGGGGATGCTGATGAGGTCGGCGACCGGATTCGAGAGCTTCTTTGCCAAGTCGGAATCGTCGTGCTGCTCCTGACATTGAGCACTCGCTGTCCAGCATATCGCTAGCGCTCCCCCAATTAGCCAGCGGCGCATGAAAAAATCCTCCCCAAGCCTCCTGCCAGCAGAATACATCAGCTACTAAAATTAGCAGAACACGAAATATGTCGCCTACTCTGAGCAACGGTGGATTGTGGACTGGGTGTGCTCGCATGGCCACACAACAAAGGACTAACGCCAGCTCCTGGGCTCCCGTTGGCACAAGTCGGCAAGAAGCTCGCAGGAATACGCCGCGATGCATAGGATGATATTGGCCGTCATGTCCGAGGGCCGACTATAAAGATTAGGACGCAAGCGGTTGCCAGCCCTTTTGGAAGCTTGTCATTAGCCTGCATGACGGCGAAAAGGCCGCCGCCATGCACAGTAATTAATGAGGCCAAAACCCATCGACCGTAATCAACTTGGGTCACATATGCTTTTGATACGAGGTCTTTAACGAGTTCCAAATTGTGTTTCTGAGGATCGAGCGAACTATCTTCTTGCTTCAAATCGCACCTTAGTGACTTCGGAGCTGCGGAAATGGAGGTTTTCAGAGAGCGTTTTAGGCGTTCTCAAGGCCCATTTAAAGCCTCTTCAAAGTGGGCTCCCTTGAGAGTTCGCCACGCATACGCCGCAGCCAGGCTGACCACGCCGTTACCGGCTGCATCGGATCGGTCCACCCGATCGGCCATCCCATTATCCAATCCGAAAAGCTCGGGTTGAAGGTCAGGTAGTTGATCGAGGGTCTCGGCCCAGCGTTCAAAGTGAGATTGGGGGCGGGAATAGGGGAGGCGAAAGCTACGCGGAGAGGAGAGTGGGTCTTCTGAGTCTCCAGCGATCTGACATCAAATTTTCGTACATCCCGGCAACCATCCTCCAGTTCGCGTGTTCTTCACACAGTCTCGAGGAGGACCAAGGAATGAAAACGTTTCTATCTATTGCCGCCCTTACAGTACTGCTCTCCGCTGGTGTCAGTTTCGCCCAGCAGGCCCCGAATGCCGCAACGCCGACACCGCCAGCCCAACAGCCAGCCCAGCCCGAAACGGCACCCACAGCAAACCCGCCGCACCCACCGGCAATGGGGCAGCACCGACCTGATGACGATGCAATGATGATGAGGGGCGGTTGGCATGGGGGCCCGATGAACCACCGCCCGATGCTATCTAAGGCCGCCCGTTTCCGCATCGAGAATGGCGACGTCAAAATAGACGTCAAATGTGCCGATGACGAACCGATGAAGGCATGTGCGGATGAGGTAAACCAAATCCTCGACAGGCTCGAAGGGCGGTCCTCCTCCTCGTCGCCGTATGACGATGACCAATAACCGAAGGGGCGCTGGGGTTGCGGAAGGTTTTCCGGTCTCGTTTCCGCCTAAATCATTGATTTTCGGTGATTACGGTGTGCCCTCCGGGCACGCCATGTTTGATTTATGCACCCGACCAACTGCAAGCGTCAGCCAGAAGTTCTATTTGGTTTCCAGCAGTTTCGGCCTAAAGAAAACCGGATGTGCACGACAGGAAAGATATCCATGGACATTAATCCACAACGCAATGCCTCAGATTTATCCGCAGACCCTGAGTTCTTCGATCTGCTGACCGGAAGTTATGCCCGCATCGTTGGGACGCCTCTTATCGGCGAGGGGCTGGGACCGAGTTGGCTTTATCACGATGCCCCCTTCGTGGTCGTAGCGCATAACACCGACGCCGATCCGCGATTCATCTATGCCAATAAGGCCGGCCAGGCTTGTTTCGAATATCCCTGGGACGAATTCATCACTTTGCCGTCCCGCCTTTCGGCGGAGCTTCCCAATCGTGCCGAACGTCAGCAATTGTTGGATGCTGTTACCCGCGACGGCTTTATCTCGGGTTATCGCGGGTTGCGGATCACAAAGTCGGGCCGGCGCTTCTGGATGGAAGACGGCATCGTCTGGCAGCTCATCGACCGTGACGGAAATCGGCGTGGGCAGGCAGCGACATTTTCGAAATGGAAAGATGTGTAAGACAGGGTCGGCTCTGAACGGAGCTTATGCCACCGGCTCAAATGCCTTTTCCTGTTCGATTTTGCGAAATATGCCGTAATCCGTATCTCTGGACTGTTCATACTCGTTAGCGAACAGTTCGGCTGCATGACGGCCGGCCGATGTTCTGTCGTTTTCGATCACGGCAGCGATGCGCCGGAATAGTTCGGCCTCAAAGCCGCCCGTGTTGTTGATCGGGCTCGGCCGCGGCAACCGCGCACCGCCGTCCAATCGGATCGCCGAGACATAAAACTCGCCATCATAACCATCTCCCGCCGATGTCAATTCAGCGTTGCCGTAGAGGAGCAAGCCCGTTTCCCATCGGTCGCAGAGATTGATGGTGAGCTCGTCGAAAGAGTATTCGCAGGAGAAAACGTCAGCAGACATCATTGCGCGGCCATCCGTGCAACCGACGCAAGCCTTTTGATTGTCTGACACCGGACTTCTAAAATCATGAACGACATTCTCCCTTTCCGCAGCTGTTGGGCCACGACATCTGCATTTTCGGCCATCCCATCCGGTTTCGCTGGCTTCACGCAAGATCTCTAGACTTGCGCGGGCTCATTCCGTCTCGGCCGACCGGCTTGTGAAAGGCAATTTGTCAGGCAGCACGATATATGTCAACATATTTTGTGTCTCACGATTGCAAAATAACACAATAAATGTTCTTTGCTGCAATCAGGCGCGATCCGCCACAATCCGGTCAGGACCGGAAGCGCATTGCTGTGGGCAGCGGAAGAGGGGGACTGTTCTATTTCCTGGCAATATGCCCGCAGATGCGCCCGATGATCGTCAGCCGCGCCAGCTCCACCGTAAAGGTTTCCAGCGCCGGGTTGTCCGAGATGATCTTGACCTGGCTCGGCTGGGTGAAGGGTACGCGCTGCAGGCGCTTGATCTGCGGTTCGGAATAGCCGTCGCTGATTGCGTAGACCGTATCGGTCGCCATTTGATTCTGCGAGAGATCGACGATGACGCGATCGCCGGGCATGTAGGTGGGCTGCATGGAATCGCCGATGACTTCCATGATGATGGTGTGGTTCGGCGATGCCTTCGCTTCGTTGCGCAAATAGCCCGAGGGAATGAGCCATTCCGCGACAATTTTGTGGCCGGCGACATTGCCCGCGCCGACGGGCAGATTGATGACCTCGCCGACAACGCCGCTGCCGGCGCCGAGTTTGACGTCCACCTCCGGCGTCGCGCCTTCGATCTTCGGTTGCCAATGTTCCCGGCTGTAGCTGAGGTCTTCGACGCCCTCGGCAAATCCTTCGTTGTATTGTTCATCCGGGTCGAAGGAGGTGACCACCATGCGCGGTCCCGGCCGCTCCACCTTCCTTGGACCCTCGCCGGTCAGGAGATAGCCGGCGGTGGTGCCGAATTTCTTGGCATAACGATCGGCAATCTCGGGGCCGAATTCGTTCTGGCCGTTTTCGTGCGCTCGGTATGTGGATAGCCCAATACCGAGCGCCTCCGCTGCCTTCGTCGCGGAGGGATAATTTGCGGCTTCGCGCGCCGCCTTCAGTCGTTCGCCCATGGATTTTTGCATGATCCAACACTCGCAAAATAAATAACATAAATCATGTTGACATGAACATTAATAACAACATATCTTGTGTCTATCAAGATGCCGATGGCGAAATTCGCAGCAGGCTGACGTGCCGAGGCGAACGGCGTCCGGCGAACAACGGTTTTGGGAGTGGTCGTATGATCTCGACGAGGAAGGGCAAGAAGGTGGGTTTGAGCTCAGGTTATTTGGACTTTTTCTCGGGCTGCCCTGCCTGCGGGCGGGCATTGTCGATCGGGGAAGTGATCGAGCGGCACTGTGAAGCTTGCGACGGGCATGCCGAGCCGGCGGAGACATTTGATGCCGCTTCGGTCGAGGGCCAGCCGGATACGGAGAAGGCGGTATGAGCGAGATAATTCAGGGCTTTCTGGCCAGTATCGGTGCTGCCCTGTTTTTCACCTGCATTCTTGCAACTTTGAAGCCGATCATTTCGTCATGGCGACCGGCCAGCGAGGAGGATGACGCCAGCGGCGCGCCGGAGGGGGATCTGGTCCACTTCCGGATGGCTGAGAACGAGCTTCAGCGAGAGGTTCACGCGAGATTGCGTCGGAGACCTCGGCCATTCGGATGGCGCTCGGGGGCGCGCGTGCCGAGACACAGCGCCGACGGTCATTCCAGCGATCAAAACATTTTCAAATCTTAATTCGAAGACTTGGCCCAAGGCGGCCATAGGAGGTTTCCATGAACGAATTCCAGATCGGTACCGAGGCTGTCGCCGGAGGTCATCTCGGCTGGATACGCAAGGTCCACCGCGCCACGAACGAAGTCCTCAGGGATCATCGCGGCGAGCCCATCGTCTTCTCGACCGAGGATGCAGCCAAGGCTGCGGCTGGCGTGGCGATGGTTGCTTATCTTAACACGCCGATGCTGCGTGATGGGGCGAGGGTGGAGGCGATCTCGAAGGCAGAAGCCCTGTTCAAGCCGAGGCATCCTTTTGCCGACGCCGGAGCGGTGAATGGGAAGATCGCCTGACAAGGCAATGCCATTGATTGCTTTCATTTATTCTTCCGGAAGGGAGGCGATATACTCATGAGCAAAGGCAGGCTCGATACTCTTCTTGACGGCCTCGGCATCAAGCTGGTGCCCGTCCATCGCCGCCGCGCGCCGGCGCAAAGTCATGCGCGTGGCACCATGCAGGAAATCAGGGGACAGCACGGCGACGGGCATCTGATCTTCGTGCTCCGCTGTATCCGCCAGACCGGCAGCAACCGCAACGAACTATGGTCGGACACGATCGGGGCCGTTTCCGACATCCTCGTTCAAAGGAAGGATTGGGCACTGCAGCGGCCTGGCGATCTGCTGGCCGCTTTCGATGATATCGTGCTCGGCGCTTTGCGCGCCGATGCCGTGGCGCGGCGTCCATGGCCGGTACGCGCGACGCTTCGGATTTTGATCTATCGGGAACTGGAGAGACGCCTTGATGCACCGGAACGCCTTGCAGAATGACGATTTGTCCGAGCGTGCCGCCGAGGTCGCGGATCTCAGCCTGATCGTTCGCGGCCGTTTTGTCGAGGCTGCCGACACGATGATCCATCTCAATGTGCGCGGCGTGCGCCCTGATCAGATGCGCTCGCTTTGGCCTGATGTTCTTCCCGAACCGACCGATTATGCCGACATCCGCGTCCGTTATCGCCCCAATGCGGCAGCCATTAGCCGCGCCGAAGAAGTGCTGCAGGACTGGTTGCTGATCCATGCCAGGGACGAGGAGCGTCGTATTCTGCTTTCTCGATGGTCGGTCTGTCTTGCCGCGCCGCATATTGTTGGCTCCTTTCGCGATTTTTGTGTCAGGACTGGCCGGGTGAGACGAACGGCGGAACGACGGATTCAGAGCGAGTTTCGAAATGTTGCCGATGCGCTGCTTGCGATTTCACCCAGGCTGCAGGAGCCCGATTGGTCACGCATATCGCCGATGATGCCGAACTCGGCTGGCAGTCTCGAGCGAGTGAAAACACCGCATGCAAAGCATGAGACGCATTGGCTGCCGGAAGATGCAAAGCCGGTCTTCGACGCGGCCAACCCGGAACTGGCGGCATTGGCGAAGCGGTTGGAACGGGGGAATCGACGGCGTGCAAAGATGAGAGTTTGACTTCTCGCTATCGGCCGTGGTCCAAATCCAGGGCTCGTGTCTCTAGGATTGATCTTCATCGCCCCGGTTCTGCCGGGGCGTTTTGCTTTCAAATGCAAAGACGCCGCTCGGAGGTGAGCCGGCCGCAGCAGCGCCAAAATCCGGCACAACGTATTCCGCCAGTAACCTCAGCCTCGAATGCGGCAGATGGGCACGCCACGGATCTCCGATCAGAACTTCGATGCCTTGCTCCAGGCAAAGATCGAGAAACGCCGTGACGCGCTCGGCAAGTGCGGCCTCATAGAAGAGGTCACCAACGCAGACAATGTCCGTGGCGGGAGGCTCGCCCATTGCCTGATCGACGAGAACAGGCAGCACCGTCACCTCGTTGAGGGTGGCATTTAGCCCTATCGCAGCGATGGCATAGGGATCCACGTCGGCCGCGATCACCTCTGTTGCGCCAGCCTTTGCCGCCGCGATGCCGACAACACCAGAGCCAGCACCGAGATCGAGCACGGGGCGGCCGGCAACCACGTCAGGCCGATCGAGAAGATATCGAGCTAGCACCAACCCTCCGCCCCAATGATGCGCCCAATAGGGTGAGCCAAACTCTGGATCCTGTTCGGCAAGCCGCCACAAGCCGCTTTGCGGTCCGGCTCTGTGCAGGCGAATTTCTGGAATTGACGGGACTGGCAGGACAGGAAGATTGGCGGAGATGAAATCCCGCGCTCTGTCGATCCTTGGATCCCATTCGCGCGGAGGTTTCGCTGGAACCTGCGAAAGGTCCTGATCGGGCTGCTGTCGATCGTGTTTGTCGGTCATCCGCTCGTCTGGCGTTGAAGCTGTTTCAGGGAAGAGGAGAGCAATCCTGCTCTGATCGTCGGACGATAGAATGCGATATTTTAGAGCGATTTCAAATGATTATATGTGGCAGGCTCAAAGATTTCGCAATCCTTGCAGCTGCCTCGTCGATCAAGGGTGTCGCCAACAGTGCCGAATTGGGGTATTCATTTTGGCATGATGAGAACAGTTGCAGCGACGCACTGTTGACCACAGGCGGCCCAAACTATCGGCCGCTTGTTTCCTTTCAACGTTCCATCGGAAATTTCAAAGCATGTCCACTGCCGACAAGCCTGTCGTGCCGCGCAAGCCGCGTGCCCGGCGGCGAAAAGCTGCGTCCGACGGCGATACGCCGCTCGACTATATGCTGAAAGTCATGCGCGACGACGAGGCGGATCAGAAGCGGCGGGATGAAATGGCGAAGATCGCCGCATCCTATGTTCACCAGAAGCCGAGTGAACGCCAGAGTGGCGGAGCCAAGGGCGGCCAGAGTTTCACGATCGACTTAACCAACGCTACGGATGAGCAGCTTGCGACACTCGAATCCCTCTTCGGTCCGCTTACCGGACCCGGCGGCGATGATGGCCGCGATCCGCGAGGAGAGGGCGAGACGGAAGGTTGAGGCGGAGCGGGCGGAATGTGCCCGGCAGATTGCCGAGGATGCCGATAATATTCGGGCGCGCTGCCAGTCGCTTGCCGGTTTCGTCCGCGAGGCTTGGCATGTCATCGAGCCTTCCGTCTGTTATGTTCACGGTTGGCATATCGACGCCATTTGCAGGCATCTCGAGGCGGTGACATCGGGCGAGATCACGCGGCTGCTGATCAACGTGCCGCCCGGCACGATGAAGTCGCTGCTCTGCGGTGTCTTGTGGCCCGCCTGGGAATGGGGGCCGAAGAATATGCCGGAGATGCGCTATCTCGGCTCATCCTATTCGGAACACTACGCCAAACGCGACAACAGGCGCATGCGCGATCTCGTCGCTTCCGAATGGTATCAGACGCTCTGGGGCGATCGGGTGAAGCTGACGCGAACCGGCGAAATGGCCTTTGCCAATACGCGCACCGGTTTTCGTCAGGGCGTGCCGTTTTCAAGGCTGACAGGTGGGCGCGGTGACCGGGTGATCATCGATGATCCGCATTCCATCGATGGCGCGGAATCCGAAGCGGAGCGGCTGTCGACCATCCGTACCTTCCGCGAATCCGTGCCGACGCGGCTCAACGATCCGCAGCGCTCGGCGATTGTCGTGATCATGCAGCGACTGCACGAAGCGGATGTCTCGGGCACGATCCTGGCGCTCGGGCTTGGTTACGAGCATCTGATGCTGCCGATGGAATTCGAGTCGGAGCGCCGCTGCCGAACATCGATCGGTTTCGAAGATCCGCGAACGGAGGAGGGCGAGCTGCTCTTTCCAGAGCGCTTTCCGCGCTCGGTGGTGGAGCGGGATAAGGTGCCGCTCGGTTCTTACGCCGTAGCCGGCCAGTTTCAGCAACGGCCGTCGCCGCGCTCGGGCGGCTTGTTCCAGCGTGGCGATTTCGAAATCGTCGATGCCGTGCCGGCCGGTGCGAAACGCTGCCGCGCCTGGGATTTTGCGGCCTCGAAGGATCGCCCCGGTCGCCAACCGGATTGGACTGTCGGCCTGCGCATGGCGCAAGCCGACGGCATTTTCTATGTCGAGGCTGTTGCACGGGGCCGCTGGTCGCCGGCGGAGGTCGAGCGCAATTTGAAGAACACAGCGACGCAGGATGGGCCGGCGGTGACGATCCGCATGCCGCAGGACCCTGGTGCCGCCGGCAAGGCGGATGCGGAGACCAAGATCAAGCTGCTTGCCGGCTTTCCGATAAGAGTCTTGTCTATCACCGGTGATAAGGCGACGCGCGCCAAGCCGGCTTCCGCTCAGGCGGAGGCTGGAAACGTCAAACTGTTGCGCGGCGATTGGAACGAGGCGTTTCTCGATGAGGTCTGCGCCTTTCCGAATGCGCAGTTCGACGATCAGCTGGACGCCTTTGCCGATGCGTTGAACGAGCTCGCATTGGGCTCCTCCTTCAGCTTCAAGAACTTCTAGGCCCTTCCGAACAAGGGTCTCTCCTTCACATAGATGCCAAAGGATAATCCATGGGACACGTACTCTCGATGGTTCGCGATGGGCTGATGAGTCTTGCGTCTCGCATGGGGACGGAACGGGACAAGGCGGCATCGGTCTTCTATGCCCAGCCCATCCTGACCGACGAACAGATCATTGCCGCCTATCGTGGCTCTTGGTTGCCGCGCAAGATCGTCGATATCCCGGCGCTGGATAGTTGCCGTAAATGGCGCAATTGGCAGGCCGAGGGCGATCAGATTGGGGCGATCGAGGCTGAAGAGCGCCGGCTGAACCTGCGCGGCAAGGTACTGGAAACGTCCAAGAAGGGGCGGCTCTTCGGCGGCGCGGCTTTGTTCATCGGAACTTGTGATGCGGATCCCTCGCGGCCGCTTGATGTCGAGCGTGTCGGCAAAGGCGGATTGAAACATTTGACCGTATTGACGCGTCGCCAGCTTGCCGCGGGTGAGATCGAACGTGATCCGACATCGGAATGGTATGGCAGGCCGAAGTTCTACACGCTGACGGGTGCAAACGGAACGCAAGTCGCCATCCATCCGTCGCGGCTGGTGATCTTCAACGGAGCTATGGCGCCGGACGAGGATTTTGGCGGGACGTTGGGGCAGGCCAGTCAGGGCTGGGGTGAGAGCGTGCTAACGGCAACCTTCGATGCAATCAAGAATGCCGACAGCACGGCCGCGAATATCGCCAGCCTCGTTTTCGAGGCGAAGATCGACATTATCAAGGTGCCGCAGTTCTCGGCCAATATCGGCAATCAGACCTACGAGGATGCCGTTCTCCGCCGCTACAGCTTGGCGAACACCATCAAGGGCGTCAACGGAACGCTGATCCTCGACAGCGAGGAAGAATATGACAGCAAGAGTGCACCGCTCTCCGGTCTGACCGATATCCTCATGGCCTTCATGCAGATCGTTTCCGGGGCCGCCGATATTCCGGTCACGCGACTGGTCGGCCAATCCCCCGCCGGCCTCAATGCCACCGGTGACGGCGACATGAAAAACTATCACGATCGCATCCAGGCAATACAGGAACTCGACCTCACGCCGGCCATGTCACGACTGGACGAATGCCTCATTCGCTCTGCTACAGGCGCCCGCGATCTGGACATTTATGCCACCTGGGCGCCGTTGGAGCAGATGAGCGAGAAGGAAAAGGCCGATATTTTCAAGACCAAGGCTGATGCGGCCCGGGCCTTGTTTGGGTCGTCTTCCGGCCAAGAAATCCTCCCGCGGCAAGCCTTGTCGGAGGCACTCGTGAACACCTTCGTCGAGGACGGTTCATTGCCGGGGTTGGAGGCGGCGATCGAGGCGTTTGGTGGGGTAGATCAAATCGGCCTGCACGAAGGTGTCCCCGAGAAAACCACGCGTCAGAGCGAAGAACAAAACCCGGCATTTGCCGCGCCTGCTGTGAATACCGCCTCGTCATAGCGGCGGCACCATCAGCCAAAGTCTATTCCGATCAAGGGACATCCAATCATGAATTTCACAGACACGGTCACCGTCGCCGGAACGCGGCGGACTGCAGACGGCTATCTTGTGGCCGGCGCCCGGATCGCTCGTACGGGTATTCAGAACTATCTCGGTGCGGAGGTCGGCAGGCCGGAAATGCGCACCGTGCGGGTCTATCGGCCGGGGACGGAAGTCTTTTCCGAAGACACGCTGAAAAGTGCTGCTCACCGGCCGGTGACAAACGAACATCCGCAGGAAATGGTCACGTCGGCAAACTGGAAGACCTATTCCGTCGGGCAGACCGGCGATGAGATCGCCGGCGAGGGCATCTTCATCCGTGTGCCGCTGATGGTCAGCGACGAGGCCGCCATTCAGGACATCGAGAGCGGCAAGCAGGAGCTATCCGCCGGCTATGTCTGCGATCTCGATTTCGCCGCGGGCGTGACGCCTACCGGCGAAGCCTATGACGCCGTCCAGAAGAATATTCGCATCAATCATATCGCCATTGTGCGCCGTGGCCGTGCGGGATCGAAAGTTCGCATCGGCGATGCTGCTGCACCGTGGGGCTGCGCTCCTCTCGCAGCCCCACGTTCCAATTCCGATCACCGTCAGAACAAGGAAGGAATGATGTCCACAAAGACCGTTACCGTCGATGGCGTCGGGATCGAGGTCAGCGACCAGGCTGCAGAGGTTATCGCGACGCTGCAGCAACGGCTCGCTGACGCCGACGTCGCCTACCAGAAGGCCATCGCCGTCCGCGATGCCGAGCTGGATGCCGTTAAGGCCAGGCTCCTGTCCGATGTCGAGATCGAGCGGCGTGTCGAGGCCCGCGCCGATCTCATCGGGCTCGCCAAGGCAATCGCCGGCAATGTGAAAACAGCAAGTCTTTCAGACGCTGCGATCCGCAAGGCGGTCGTTCTCGCCAAGGTTGGCGAGGGGGCGGTCGAGGGCAGATCGGAAGTCTATATCGACGCGCGTTTCGACATGCTGGCCGAGGCCATCCGTGAGATGCCGGATCTTTTCGCCGCCGCGGTAAAGGACGGCATAACCACCGAGCAGACGTCGATGTCTGCGGCGTTCACTGCCTATGCCGCCATGGTGCGCGACCTGCAGTCCGCTCATCTGCCGGCCAATCCCATCTAACCAGGTCAACGAAAAGGAGACGCTTCAATGGCGACTTATCAGACCACCTATGGAAACGCTCCCGCGAAAGGCCTGCACGGGCAGATCGCTTCGGGGGAAAAATCCAACAAGATCAGCCGCACGGTGGAAAATGCCGCCGGCATCAAGTTCGGCCAGCCAGCCCAGCGCGGTCTCGCCGATCACGGTGTTGCGCCCTATGCCGCAGGTGGCAAGTTTCTCGGCATCGCCGTGCTGACGCCGACCGTACTGCCCGGCGCCACGCAGGTGGACGGCTATGCGCAGTTCATCACCGGCGCCTTTCTGACCTCCGGCCAGATGTATGTCAGAGCGGCCGGTACGGTCGCGGACGGCGATGCCGTCTACTACAACCCTGCCGCCAACTCCTATCTCAACGCGGCCGGCACCGGCATTGTCGGCCCGATTCCCGATTGTTTCTTCGACACGAGCGGCGGCAACGGCGATATTGTCGAAATCTCGCTCAAGCACAGGAGCGCCTAATCCATGAACCAATTCGTTCGACAGCATTTCGCCGACGCCCAGGCGGCCTATTCCTTCGTCATTGCACAAGGCCGCAATATCGAGACCCGCATCTATCAGCGTCGCTACCCGACCCTCAATTATGGCCTGCATGTGCCAGTCGTCACCGAGGGCAATGAATGGGCGGCCGGTACGACCTTCTTTACCGTCGACAGCGCGGGCGAGGCGAAATTCCTTTCCGGCGCCGGCACGGATATGCCCTTCAACCAGTCGACGCGCGACAGCGCCAGCCATGATTTCGCGATGGTCGGCTCCGGCTGGGAATGGAATCTGGAGGAGGTCAATCAGGCGGCGCTCTACAATCTCGATCTGAACGCCTCCAACGCCATCTTTGCAGCGGACAAGATCGAACGTCTGCTCAACTCCGTCGCCATGATCGGCTCGGCGGAGAAGGGATGGACGGGCTTCGTCAACGATCCCAACGTCTCGCGCGTCGATGTCGCCGCGGATGGTACGGGCTCGTCGACCTTCTGGTCTGCCAAGACGGCCGACCAGATCCTGCGCGATGTCAACGATCTCATCGGCGGCGTGCGCGAAAGCACGGGCGAAGTCGAGTGGGTGGACAGTCTGCGCCTGCCGCCGGAAGCCTTCCGGCTGATTGCCACCAAGCGGCTTGCCGATGGCGACGGCTACATCACCGTGCTGGAATTCCTGCGCCAGGGGAACGTATACACCGCTGAAACCGGCCAGCCGCTGGATATCCAGCCGCTGCGCGAGCTTGCGATGGCATCCCAGGATGGCGCCGGCCGCATGGTCGTCTATCGCCGTGATCCGGAAGTGCTGCGCTTCCACCTGCCGATGCCGCGCCGGGTGCTGCAGCCGCGCCAAAAATCGATTATGAGCTTCGAGACCGGCATCATTGCCCGCACCGGCGGCACCGAAGTACGCCTGCCGGCAGCCATGGCCTATGGCGACGGGATCACGGCGGCAGCGTGATTTTGACTTCCCTCTCTCCGCTTTAGTGGGGAGAGGGCCTCGCGCCGTCTTCGTTCTTCGCCGGAGTTCCCATGTCCACAGCTTCTTACGGCACGCTCGATGCCGCCAATACCTATTTTGCCGATCGGGGCAACGCGGCCTGGGCCGCGGCCGGCGAAGATGATCGCACGGCGGCGCTGGTGCGTGGGTCGCAGGTCGTCGATGGCCTTTACGAGCCGCGTTTTCCCGGATTTCGTGCCAGTGGCTATGATCAGGCTCTGTCCTGGCCGCGCAGGGCGGCGACAACGGCCAACGGCGAAGCCATTCCCGAGGATGTCGTGCCGTTACCGATCACTTACGCTGCCTATGAGGCGGCGGCCGCCGAATTGGCCGAACCCGGCCGCTTGAGCCCCATCGTCACCGCTACGCAGATTGTCAAACGCGAAAAGGTGGGGCCGCTGGAGACGGAATATATCGCCGCCGGTTCGCTTGACGACACCATCGCTGCGGCGAGGCCGATTCTGACGATCCTTGACGGTCTGCTTTATGCATTCCTGCGCCCGGTTCTGCCGGGCATTCTGGTGGTGTGATGACAGGTTTTGACTACGCCAAAACTCGTGCCACGGCCGAGCACCTGATTGCCAAGTTCGGCCAGCAAGCTCAGCTTCGGCGTATCACCAGCACCGGCCCCGATTACGACCCGGCGCAGACGAGCCAAGACTTTGCCTGCATGCTGGTCGATCTGGATCATTCGCAAGCGCACATCGGCGATACGCTGACCCAGCGCGGCGACCGGATGGTCTATCTCTCGACGGCGGGGCTTTCGATCGCGCCGACGCTTGTCGACAGGCTGGTGATTGGTGGTGTTGAACATGCGATCGTCGATATTGCGCCTTTGTCGCCGGGCGGGACCACGGTGCTCTGGCAATTGCAGGTGCGGCAGTGAGCGCCTTTGCCCGTTTCAGGACCGCGTTGGCTCTGTGGCTGCTCGTGCGGTTGCTTCTGATGTTGGATCGGCTGTCGCCGCCGCAAAAGGTCGAGCCTTCGCCGAAGGCGAGGGTGACCGATCAGAGCGGCATATCGGGGGTTCGTGCACGCTACGGGGCTTCGACCTTGGTGAACTTCGAAAGGCGTGCTCGTGGAGCAGACTCATGAAAGCGGCGGCCTTGCAATCATGTCAAAAGGTTCCTTGAAATGGCTTCTTCCGATTTCTCCGCCACCATCGCGGCCTGGGCTGAAAAGACCAAGCAGCGCATGGAGGATGTCGTCCAAACCTCCATCCAGCTGCTGGCGGAGGCTGTTGTCGAGCGGACGCCGGATACCGGCGGGACGCCGGTGAATTCGTTTCAGGTTTCCGGTTCGGCGATGCCGGTCATGCATGCCGGGGCAGCCGACGCCGATGCGCCTGATGGTTCCAAGCCCGAGGCGGTCAATCTGGCCGTTCTCAGCGTGCCGCTGGGCGGCAAGATCTATATGGGCTTCACTGCACCCTATGCGGCCGAGATCGAATATGGCCGTGACGGCCAGGCAGGCGCCGGCATGGTGCGGCTCGCGGCGCAGGAATGGCAAGACATTGTCGGCCGCGCCGTTCGTGAGACGGACTGATCCTTTCGAAATTTCAACATCATAGAGACGGGTGACGCATGGCGACGGCAACGGACGCACTCATTCTGGCTGCGCTGCTGGACCATCTGGCGGCGCTGACCTTCACACCGGCGCTGTCGGTGGCGCAGCCGGGCATTGCCTTTCCGCCAGCAGGGCAAACTAAGCCGGATAATTATCTGGCTGTCAGCTTCCTGCCCAACCGCACTCGGCAGGTAACGCTTGGCGATGATCCGCAGCAGAAGCTCGGGCTTCTACAGGTTTCCGTCTATTGGAAGGCCGGCGGCGGGCTGATCAAGCCGCTCGATGCCGCCGGCCAGGTCATCGACCACTTCAACAACGAGACGCTGTTTGCCTCTGGCGTGAAGATCACGATCAGCGGCGAGCCGTGGGCCGCAGGCCCGATCCAAGAGGATGACCGCGTGCAGATACCGGTCACCATTCCCTACACCGCCTTTGAACCGGAGAGATGATCCATGGCGAATAAAAGTACCAAGAAGGGCTCCAAGGTCTACGTTTGCGAGACGCCCCAGAACAGCGACCTGACGGCCAGCGCCTATGCTGCGCTGAGCTGGGTGCAGGTGGGCAAGGTCGGCAAGGTCGGCGATTTCGGCTCCGACTCCACCATCAACAACTACAATACGCTGGACGAGCCGGTGCAGCAGAAGCAGAAGGGCGTCTCCAATGCGGGCGATCCGGAGCTCGAAGTCGCCTCCATCGCCGATGATCCCGGCCAGATCATCCTGCGCACCTTCGGCGATCCGCTCAACGTCAACAACATGGCGATCAAAGTGGAGCGCAACGATGCGCCGCAGGGCAAGACCAACACGGTCTTCTATTCGCGCGGCGTCGTTTCCGGCCCGCTCTATCCCGGCGGCGGTTCCGACGATTTCGATCTGGAGAAATTCAAGATCGGCCTCAACCAGCTTCCGATCCGCGTCGATCCCGTCACCGCTTCGTAAGCGTTGTCTTACGTAAGCTTACGCGCGTCGCTCTCATGCGGCGCGCGGCCATCCCCACATCTCCCAATCGATAAGGTGTTTCCTTGGATATCTCCAGTCTCGTCAATTCCGAAGATCTCTTCGAGCTGCAGCTCCTGCATCCGGCAACCGAGGAGCCGCTCGGCATCTCCTTCATGATCCGCTCGGCCGAGAGCAACGAGGTGAAGAAGATCGTTCGCCAGCATAGCGATCGCTTCCTCGCCAGCCGCAAGAAGAAGCTGACCACCAGCAAGGTCGAGGCCGAATATCTCGACAAGGCCGCCGCTGCCATCGCTTCCTGGAGCTGGGGGGAGCAGCAGTGGAAGGGCGAGCAGCCCTTGCTCTCCTTCGAGAAGGCCCGCGAAGTCGTCGAGGAAGCCGGCTGGATCTACGATCAGGTGGCCGGCGCCTCGGAGGACCGCGCAAATTTTATGAAGAGCTTGCCGAAGGGCTCTGCGAAGCCGTAAGGATCGTCGCGCGCTATGATTGCGTGCGCGATGCGAACGGCGAGACCCGGCGCGAACGCAACGAAGCCTTCGAGCTTATCAGCCCGGAGGCCGAGGTGCCGGAGGCTGGCCATGCGCTCTGGGTTTGGTTCTGGGACCTGCGTTCGGCGCAGGCCCCCGGCTTTTCCGGCCCGGCGCCGCTCTCCCACCAGGAAATGCTCGCCTGGCTGCACCTGACCGGCAACCTCCTGCGCCGCGAGGACATCGCCGTGCTGAAGGCGATGGATGGGCGCTATTGCCAGGCGGAGGAGGAGGAGATGGAGGCGATCAGGGCGCGGGAAGCGGGATAGGGGGCCTGGCTGCTCCACTATGAATGATCTAGTTTGGCTTTATTTGGCTGAAACTCCACTCTAGTTCATTCAGCCCATCGACCGACGTGTCAACTTCCCAACTGAGAGGCGGGGCGCTCTTCTCGCCGACATACACGCACTTTGCGAGGTGCCTCACCGGCTCTTGAAGATCATTGATCGTCTCGTAAACTATCGATGCACTGAAAAAAGAAGGTCTTGAGATGCCATAATCAAACGCCTTCAGCTCGCTTTGAATCCATGAATCTTTTATTGCTAGAGGGTAGCCCGAGGCTCTCGACCGTTGTTGCTCTGTGACAAGATAGCTTTCCAGTTCCGCTCTATCTAATTCGACCTCGTCGAGTTCAGAAATCTTGACGCGTTTATATTCCGACGACGAGAGCAGACGTTCTTTGAGAACCTTTTCGCAGGCCGTGACAAGTTTGGAGTCAAAAAGGTTGCAACTGCTTAAAAGCGTTGCCGCAGCGACCAGGCCTAAGATGCTTGCTATGGGTTTCATTGGGTGAAGATACTCGGTGAATTCATCAGGTAGTAATTTTTTTCTTTGCAACTGTGGCGAACATCGCACGCGATATTCCGCGTGTCAATGAGCCTGTTCTCTAAAGGTTCTCGTTGGCGCATATCGACTGTTTATCAATAACTTGATCAGTCAAATGAACACGATTTTGCTCGTCGTCGGCTAGGGCTTGCTGCCGATTGTACACGCACAGAACGCCGCCGGCAGCGGTGGAACCTCATTATCATCCCCGATTTTTCCTG
This sequence comes from Rhizobium mayense, assembly GCF_030272705.1. Taxonomy (GTDB): domain Bacteria; phylum Pseudomonadota; class Alphaproteobacteria; order Rhizobiales; family Rhizobiaceae; genus Rhizobium; species Rhizobium mayense. The sequence goes on from NZ_JARFYM010000001.1 coordinate 204,275, forward strand.
TTTCACCTTAAATCGGGATGCATCGAAAAGGAAAGCTTATGATAGACGTTGCATCTCTTGGTGTAGCGATTGATACGTCGAACGTGCGTATCGCTACTGGCGACCTCAAAGCTTGGAATGCGGAAACAGGGCGTACAGAAAAGGCAACCGGCGCAGCAGCGCGTGCTGTTGACGACATGAATGGTAAGGTCCGCGTCGCTGGTGGTGTGATCGCTAAAGCAAATGCTGAAGTTGCAAAATTTGGTGCCGCGAACGGCAAGACAACGGCAAGCCTCACGAGCACGTATGCGGTTGCACAGCTCAACAATACTGTACCGCCATCCGCACAAGCGACAGCCAACAGCGTCAAGGGAACCACCTTAGATGTTAGTCGTCCCACCGGATATTCCAACTTTGATTTTATTCGCGACCATGCCTCGCAGGCAGGCGAACCTCTTCGCAAGAGCGAAGCTCAGGAAGCCGGCGAAGCAATAGACCGGTTTTGGAAGCTCGTTAGCCCGATTGTTCGTGACCCAAGAGTAAATTTTGCGGCCAATCAAGGCGATAATATTTTGGTCCAACTGTTGCGAGAAACCGATTTCAATAAGCAAGCCGAAGCGTTTGACCAAATAAACCAAGACTATAAAGAAAAAAAAGATAGAAGCGAGCGCAGCCCTTTGCCACAGTTTCAAAAAGATGCCGAAGATGCCAAGAAAATGCTCAGTGTGGCAAGTACTATATATGAAAGTAGAACATAGATAAATAAAAAATACGGTAATGCGGAGAAAAATTTAAGTAATTTTATGAAAGAAAAGTATAGTATTATTGATGACGCAAGAATTCAGAGAAACACCCCAGGCGCGAGCTATTATGAGTTGGCAGCGCCATTGGAAAAATTGATCAACGGGCTGCAGCACATGGACGCTGTACCAGAAGACGTGAAGAGACTTAGTGAAGGGATCGCGAAAGTTAGAGCGAAGCCGGAAAATGCGGATGTTGCTCCAGACTTGGAGGCGTTGCAGGCGTCCTGGGAAAATAAATACGCCGGCTTGATTTCGTCGAGATTGGAAAAAATCCAAGAGACGAGTACTGAAGCGAAAGCTGCGGTTGCAAGCTATATGGCTAACGGAGGCGCGCCGGCAACTTTGGGTAGCGCACAAAGTATCAACAAGGCTGGCGGAGCCGATGCTGCAACGCAAATAGTTGCTTCAAGATTAGGCGAATGGGCAACTAATTCCTCCGGGTTTGTGGACGGGATAGCCGCGGTCGCTCAATTGCTTATTCCATTATTGCGTTTGTCCAATTCGACTGCAGAAACGAGTTCTGTCGCAACAGTCGCGGGTCAATCTGCGAACACAGATGCAAATGGGGTGACAGAACGAGCCAACAGCGAAGCCGCTATTGAGAAATCGGCAAGGGCCACTGACACTGCGACGAAATCCTCCGCAGCTTATGCCGAGCAAACAAGGCTTACCGCCCAGGCTTCAGACCAATCTGCCGCTGCTACTGACAACCTTAACTCGAAGGTTGTGACACTAAAGCAAGGCAGCGACAATCTCCAGAAAAGCGGCGCGGCGCAGTTGGCGCAGATGCCGCAATTGACCAAGGCGGCCAACGACCAGGCTGCCGCCTATCAGCGCCTTGCGGAAGCACAGTCGTTGGGGAAGCTGGCGGGTGACATCCAGTTCCAGTAGGAGCAGATGGGCCGCTCGACCGTCGATCAGAAAGTCGCCTCCACGCAGAAGCAATATGGCCTCCCGATCGACATGAATTCGGCCTCGGCCAATATCATTCGCTATAATGAACAGCTGAAATATGCCCGTGAGCTTGCCGGCGATTTCGCTTCGACGCTCGTCAATGGCTTGCGCAATGGCGAAGGTCTCTGGAAATCCCTGGGGAACGCCGCAATTTCCGTGCTCACCAAGATTTCCGATAGGTTGCTGAACGATGTGCTCAACAGCCTGTTCAAGGTTAATAGCGCGGCGGCCGGCGGCGGTCTGTTTGGTGGCGGTGGGCTCTTCGGCGGCGGCGGTGGGCTAGATCTCGGCATTCTTGCGCAGTCGCCACAGGCGGCGAGCGCCATTGCCAGCGGCCTGGGCGGGTTGTTCGCAGACGGCGGCTACACCGGCCCCGGCGGCGTCAATGACCCCGCCGGTGTCGTTCATGCTGGCGAAATCGTCTGGAGCCAGAAGGATATCGCCCGTGCCGGCGGCATTGGTGTCGTCGAGGCAATGCGTCTCGGGCGGCGCGGCTATGCCGATGGCGGTTTGGTTGCGGATGGTGGGCCACGGTTTGCGAGAGCGCAGCCGGATGGCTTCGTTCCCAATCGTCGCCTGAAGGCCGTCAACCAGAATACCGCCTCTGGCGCCAATTCCGGCGTGCATGTCACGGTCGGGGTTTCCGTCGATGAGAACGGCAATCTGAAGGCCTATGTGAAGAATGTCGCCCAGAGCGAAGCGCAGACTTCGACGCGGCAGGGGCTGAATGATTTCAATCAGCAGCTTCCCGATCGCGTCGCGCAGATCAACCGCAATCCCCGGAGGCGTTGATGGCTATTTCCTACCCCTATAGCCTGCCGGATTTCGCCGATCTCCTGAAGATCTCCAGCGTCGTCTGGGATATTCAGCGCAATGACGAGCTTTCCGGCTCCGGCGATGGCCGGGTCTGGCAGGCGGAGCTGGCGCCGCCGCTCTGGATCGGAACGGTGACGCTGGCTGACATGTACAATGCGGAGGCGAAACAGATCGCCGCTCGCATCCGCAAACTTCACGGCGCCCAGGAGGCGCTTTTTCTTTATGATCCGTTGTCGATATATCCGCAGGCCGATCCTGACGGGACGAAGCTCGGGGCCGCGAGCGTCAGCGTCGCGGCGCTCGGGGCCGACAATGCCTCTATCAGTTTCAATGGCCTGCCGGGTGGCTATCGGCTGACTGTCGGCGACAAGATGCAGGTTGCCTATGGCGACCGCTATGCCTTTCTCGAAGTGTCGGAGACGGTGACGGCAAATGGCGCGGGAACGACCCCGGTCTTCGGCGTCTTCCCGCATCTGCCGGCGGGCTTTGCCGCCGGTCTCGCCGTGGCGTTGCTGCGGCCGGCCTGCAAGTGCCTCATCACGCCGGGCAGCTACAATCCCGGCACCGCGAGCGGCCCGATCACCTCCGGCGCCACCTTCAAGGTCATTCAGAAGAAATAGACGATGAAGAACATCACCTCTGCCTTCTTCGCGGCGCTGACCGGCGCGCGCGACAAGGGGCTCGTGCCCCGCCGTTTCGTATGGATCACTGGCAAGGATCTCGCCAGCGGCGCGCCCGCGTCGATCGGCCTCTGGACCGGCGATGACGACATCAACATCACCGTCACTTCGGGTACCACCGGTCTGCCGGAGGCGCGGACCTATTATGGCGGCCTCAATCTGAAGGTGAGCCCGATCCCGCGCACGGCTGATTTGACGATCCAAACCGTGACCATCACCATCGGCCAGATCGCGCCCGTCGTGCAGCAGCTCCTGCGCGGCTACGATCTGCGGCTGGCGCCGATCGAAATCCACGACATGTCGTTCGATACCGGCACGCGCTTGCCGAGTGCGGCGCCGGAAATCGCCTTTCTCGGCGTTGCCGATGGCGCGCCGATCAAGACGCCGGCGGTCGGCCAGGACGGCGACATCGAGATTTCCGCGATTTCGGCCGCCATCGCCATGCTGGAACGCACCAACCCGGCCAAATCCTCCTATGAAGGCCAGAAGCGCCGCAGCGGCGACGAGTTTGGCCTCTATTCCAGCACCGTCGCCAACTGGCAGATTCCTTGGGGGCAGAAATCATGACCGAGCTTGTGAGGGTCAAGAACTGGCGTGCACGCTTCGTCGCCGAGATCGACCGGCTGAAGCGCACGCCCTTTGCCTGGGGCAGCCATGATTGCGGGCCGGGACTGGCGGGCAATCTGGTGCTGGCGATCACCGGCGTCGATTGCGCCGCGCAGTTTCGCGGCGAATATTCGACGGCCGCCGGCGCGCTGAAGACCGTGAAGGAGGCCGGCTTCGACAATCTCGCCGATCTCGTCGCCACCATGCTGCCGGAAATCCATCCGAGCCAGGCCCATATCGGCGATATCGCCGCGATCCCCCACGAAGGCCCCTTCGGCTACGCGCTTGGTGTGGTCAATGGCGAGCGCATCTTCGTGCTGCGCGAGACCGGGCTCGGCACGGTCGATCTGCTCGACGCCGAGCGGGCCTTCAAGGTCGGCTGAGCCAGCGCGGACGTCACGTCTTCTTTCCTCACCTATTGGTGACTTGTCGCTGCCGATCCCGTCGGTGGCACACCCCTTTTATGCGCCATTTCGAGGTCGCCAGATCCATGAAAATTCTGATTTTGATCCTGAACGTCCTCGGCTTCTGGCTGATGGCGGATGCCGCGCATGCCGATCCGATCACCTTGGCGATCACAGCGATTTCAAACTTCCTCGGCTCGATCAGCATCGGCAAGCTGCTGCTGACAGTCGCTATCAATGTCGGCCTGTCGCTGGTCGAAAAGGCGCTGGCGAAGAAAGAGCAGCCGCAGCCGGCTGGCGCCAAACTTGAGATCAACATGGGCGATGATCACCCCATGTCGTTCATCATCGGCAGCTACGCCACCGCCGGCCGCCGCAAATATGCGGGCTCCTGGGGCGAAGACGGCAAGACGCCGAATGCCTATTTCACCGATGTCATCGAAGTCGGCAGCCTGCCCAATTATGCGGGCGAGCGCGGCCTCACCAGCGTCTGGATCGATGATCAGCAGGTCGGCGTGCTCTGGGAAGAGCCGCATCCCGATGGGCGCGGCTTCCCGGTGCTGCAATATCGCGTGAATGGCAAGGACTATCTCTGGATCAAATTCCTCGACGGCACGCAGTCAGGCGCTGACGCATTTCTGACCGCGAAATTCGGCGCCAACCCTGATCGCCCGTGGAAGCCGACGATGGTCGGCCTTGGCTGTCAGGTCGTCATTCTGACGGCGCGCTATAATACCAATCTCTTTTCCGGCATTCCCGCCGGCCTCTACCAGCCGCATCCGGTGCCGATCTACGATATCCGCAAGGATTCGTCTGTCGGCGGCAACGGCGCCCATCGCTGGAATAATCCTGCCACGTGGGAGCCGACGAGCAATCCAGCCACGATGATCTACAATCTGGCGCGCGGCGTCTATTACGGTCAGGAGTGGGTCTATGGCGGCCAGAATATCGGCGCCTTCTGCCTGCCCTACGCAAACTGGATGGCGGCCGCAAACGCTTGCGACGCCGCTGTGGCGCTCGATGGCGGCGGCAGCGAACCAGCCTTCCGCGCCGGCTACGAAGTGCAATGCGATCAACAACCGCTCGATGTGGTCTCCGAACTCCTGAAGGCCTGCAACGGGCGCATGGCCGAAGTTGGCGGTATCTTCAAGGTGCTGATCAGCACCCCCGGCGGCGCTGTCTATTCCTTCTCCGATGACGATATCGTCGCGACGGAGGAGCAGGATTTCCAGCCGTTTCCGTCGCTTTCCGACACCTACAACGCCATCGAGGCGACCTATCCGGAGCCCACCGAGAAGTGGGCGACAAAGGATGCGCCCGGCCGTTACAACGCCGATCTGGAAGCTCAGGACGGCAATCGCCGTCTTCCGGCGCAGATCCAGTTGCCGGCGGTCCCGTTTGCCAATCAGGTGCAGCGTGTCGGCCTGGCTATGATCCAGGATTACCGGCGCTTCCGCGTGCACCAGGTATCGCTGCCGCCGGACGCCTATCCGCTGGAGCCGAACGATGTCGTTTCCTGGACGTCTGCGCGTAATGGCTATGACGAAAAGAAATTTCTTGTCGTCAAAGTCGAGCCACAGCCGAATTTCCTCATCGTCGTCACGCTGAAGGAAGTCGATCCTTCCGACTACGACTGGCACAGCGGCTTGCAACTGCCCACCGCTACCGGCTGGATCGGCCCGATCACGCCGCCGTCGCAGCCAATGGTCGGCTGGACCGTCGAGCCGGCAACCGTGAAAGACGCCGGCGGCATCGATCGTCGGCCGGCGATCAAGATCAGCTGCGCGCCAGATATGGACGATGTCGAGCGTGTGTGGGTGCAAGTCCGGCTAAAGGAGGCCGGCGATATCGTCTTCGACAGCGACAGCACTCGCTATGCTACGCCATTCTCCTGGGTGATTTCGGGGCAATGGACATTGTCGAACACCGACTACGAGGCGAGGGGTCGTTACATTCCCAAGTCCAACCGTGCCACGGATTGGTCGGCTTGGCTTGCGGTCAAGACGCCGAATGTTCTGATCCAATCGGGCGACGTGCTCGATGGTGCCATCATCGCCTCCAAGATCGCCGATGCCGCCGTAACCGCCGAAAAGATCATGGATGAGGCGGTAAGCAATCTGAAGCTGGCCGACGAGGCTGTCTCGACCGCGAAGATACAAGTTGCCGCCGTGACCGCTGATGTGCTGGCAAGCGGTGCCGTGATCTCCACGAAGCTCGCCGATGGTGCGGTGACCGCGGCGAAGCTTGCCCAGGGCGCGGTGGATGCAACCAGCCTCGCGAGCAACATCAAGGCAGTCGAAGTCGTTTCCGCCCTCCCGACCACGGGCAGCGTTGAAGGGCGGCAGGTTTTTCTAACGACCGATGGCAAGCTCTATCGCTATCATGATGGCGCCTGGACCTCCGCCGTTCCGTCCGCCGACATCACCGGCCAGCTCATATCATCGCAGATCGCCAACGCGGCCATCACCGATCAGCAGCTCGCTGCGCTTGCGGTCGATGCCAGCAAGCTCGCCGACAATGCGATCACGACGGCGAAAATTGCTAACAATGCCATCTCGACCCCGAAACTGCAGGCGAACAGCGTCGTTGCAGCCAACATCGCAGCCAATGCGATCACCGCCGACAAGCTGGTTCTCGGCGACCTTACGAACCGCGTTGAAAACCCGAACTTCGGAGAGGGCGATATAAGCTGGACGAAGACGACTGGCATTACCATCGTGAACGATCCGTCAAACGCCTATACCGGCAATTGGCATATGAACATCGGCGTAGGCGCGACTGGCCTCGCATCCAGAAATCTCAATATTTTTCCCGTCCTTCCCGGCGAGCAGTATTTCCTACAGGTGTTTGCAAAGGCGGTAGGGGCACCCAACAATCCCCTCACGGTGCGTATGCGCTTTCTGCTGGCAGACAAGTCAACGCTCGTCAGCGCGCCAACTGTCGGGAACTACACCTCTGCCGACACATCTTATATTGAGAGGAACGCGGTTGTCACCGTTCCGGCCACTGCTGTATATGCATGGATCGACGTGACCGTGGCAGCCGGGATTATCACCACTGGTGGCTATGATGTTGGCTTCGTTTCTTGCCAGCGCCGCAACACCGGCAATCTGATTGTCGACGGGACAATTACCGCCACCAAGATTGCGGCAGGGGCTGTGACAGCAGGGGCGCTTGCTGCAAATGCCGTGACGGCGGGAACAATCGCGGCCGGTGCGGTGTCTGCCTCGCAGATCGCAGCAGATGCCGTGACCGCAGACAAGATCGCTTCCAACGCCGTCACGACGGACGCGCTTGCCGTTGGCTCTGGAAAGAACCTGCTGCAGAACGCAGGCTTTACCATGGGTATGGATTGCTGGGCCACTTTCCACAGCGGCACAATTCCCAATCAAACGTTCCGCATCCGTGCTGTCACAGAAACATGGTCAGGGCCGAACTGTCCGACCTTGATGTTGTGGCAGAACGGCCCCAATACAGGAAACAACTACTACAACGACATTCGCTGGGCGCGGCCCGATCTCCCAGCGCTGGCGGGCGACCTCAAATATGGCATGCCCTGTGCGCCCGGCGACTGGTTCGAGGTATCCGCCTATGTCGCCGCCCATCGCTGCCTAACCGAACTGCGGTTGGAGTGGATCGGCGCTGACGGTGACGCAATCAGCTTTTCTGCGCCCAGTCAGAACAACGCTATCGCGGGCAGTTCGACGAATCCCGACCTCTGGACACGTCTCCGATGCGTTGGTGCCGCTCCCGCCAATGCGGTTGCTGTGGCAATTCATCTCCGCAAATGGGAGACGAACACCGGCTCAACCGATAGCTATATGTTCATCAACAAGCCGATGCTGTGCCGCTGCCCGCCGAACGCGACGGAGGCCACACCTTGGAGCGATGGCGGCGTGGTGGTGATCACCAATGGCGGCATCGTCGCCGATGCAATCACGGCCGACAAGATTGCGACCAATGCAGTGACCGCAGACGCGATCGCCGCCAATGCGGTCACCGCCGGCAAGATCGCAGTCGGTGCGGTGACCGCTACTACGATTGCAGCCGCCACCATCACTGGCGACAAACTCGCCGCCAATACCATCGGTGCATCACAGATCGCGGCCGACGCAATCACCGCCAAGCAGCTCGTGCTGACGGACTTCTCCAATATGGCCGACAACGGCTGGCAGACAGGCACACTCGACGGCTGGACGCTGAATTATAATCAGGCCTTCTATCTCGACACCGTTAGCGGCGATGCCTCCGGCTGGGTCTATCAGTCCATTGGGCGGGAACAGGCCGCATCCAGTTGGATCATGTGCACGGCTGGCGAGATCTATGCCTTCGATGTTTGGGTTTACAACACCGACTCCTCTCGGGCAGCCATCATCGGCAGGCTGCTCACCCCGGCCGGTGGCTACGCTTATCCGCAAGCGGCGTTCACCGACCTCAAGAACCAATGGGTGCGCCTGCAGGGCAGGATAACCGTTCCCTCCGGCTACAATCGTATCTGCATGGACCTGTTCACCGACAGGACGGCCGGGTCGGGCACATCGACCTATTGGTCAAAGCCGGTCATGCGTCGCGCTGTCTCGGCCGAGCTGATCGTCGACGGTGCCGTGACCGCCAACAAGATCTCGGTCAACAGCCTGGACGCCATCACCGCTAGCCTCGGCGCCGTCAACATCAGTTCGGCCGTCATCGGCTCGCTGCAGGTGGGGACGTCTAATATTTCTGGCGGAGCGACTTCGGCGATGGGCGTTGGCCGCGTTGCCGGGACACAAACGATCGGTGCTGGTGGGACTGTCAATCTGGTGAGCTGTGTTGTCAATGTCGCCGGTGACGGTCGGGTGCTGATCGATGCCATGACCATCGGTCAGTACAACCAGAATGGCAATTCGCAGAACGCGCAGCCGATCGGCTGCAACATCTTCCGTGACGGGGTCGCGATCTTTTCGCAGGTCTATTATCTCGGGATCGTAAAGACCGACGTTTTCACAACGGGCGGCAGCAACGGCAGCACCACGCAGACGTCCTACACGGCCGGACTGGTCGCCGTTTCAGGCCTTTACGACGCTCCCGGCCCAGGCAACCACACCTACATCCTGCAGATATTCTGCCCGCAAAGCACGGTCGGATGGAATGAAAGCAACATCACGGCTACGGCCTTCAAGAGGTAACACCATGAGCGAATACGATCCGCTTGTGCACTACATCATCTGCGGGCCTGACGGGAAAATCAGGCAAAGCGGCGACTGTGCCCGCAGCATGTTGCCGGTCTACGCCGGCATCTATGGCGAGGGCTTTGCAGCCGTGGAAGTGCCGGCCGACCAATACGACCGCGACATTGACGTCCACTGCTATGTGTTCAATGCCATCATCACAGCGAAAGGAATTGCCGCCTCTGTGACGGCCTACACGATCAAGGCAGATGGCAATGACGCAGTCAGCTTTTCCGTCCCGGCCGGCACCTCGGTTATCCATAACGGCCAGATCGTCGCGCTAAGCGACGACGCCTTTTCCTTCACAACCGACGACGTTGGCGACTTCGAATTCTCTTTCATTGCGCCCGCCGCCTTCCGAGATTTCAAGGTGACCATCCATGCGGTTTGATCTACGTGCCGACACCGAGCTTCTGCGGGTCCAAGTCAGGACCGAAATCGACTATCAGGTGGGCTGCGCACGCGCGTTGTTCGTGACGCTCAGCCGAGGTCAGGAGGCCGTCTACTCGATTAAGCGGCAAGAAGCTTTGCTGATCGCGGCCGATCGACAGCAGGGCGTGAATGTGCCCGAAGACGAGACACCGCATGTCACGGCCGAAGCGGCTGACGATGGCGTTAGCCGGTTCGAAAAGGCCGTCGAAATCCTCACCCGCGATCGTCATTGGGCCAATGGCTCGGCGATGATCGAAAGCCTTCGGCGACGGGCGAAAGCAGCCCTTGCCACTGCCACCACGCCCTCCGAAATCCGCGCCGCCGCTGTCATCGACTGGCAGAACGTTGAAGACTACGCACGCACGCTTTGAAAGGAAAAGACCGCATGTACCGCATAGACAGCATGTATGAACCGATGGTCGAGGCGCTGCTTGCGGCTCGTGCCGAGAACAAAGCCGATCGCCGGATGGCTTGCGCTGCCTTCTGGCTCGGCCGGCAGCAGATTTACAACGTTCCGGATTATTGGTTGGCGCTTGCCGCCAAGATCACCAGCGGCCTGGATGCGGCCGACAAGCAAGCGGTGATGGACCAGCTCAATAAGCCGGAAACGGCTTTGGTCGATGCGGGCGGCGATTGGCCGGAAGTGCCGCCCAGCCTGACGGCGATCGTCGTCGGCTGGTCTCCCGATCCAGTGCCAGTCGATCTGCCGGCCTACGCGGCCGCCAAGCGCTATACGATCGAGACTGGCGGCATTACTGTCAACGGCATGTTGGTCATGACGGATCGGCAGAGCCAGGCGCTCATCGCCGGTGCTTATGCATACGTCCAGGCAAACCCGGCCGTCACGGTGAATTTCAAGACAGCCAGCGGCTTTGTCGATTTGGCGTTGGCGCAGGTAAGCGCCGTGGCAAATGCGGTCGGCGCGCATGTGCAAGCAAGCTTTGCCGCAGAGGACGCGGTTGTCGAGGCCATTTCAGCAGGCTCAATCAAGAGCACGGCGGATATTGACGCCTTCGCTTGGCCGGCAGCCGCGGCATAAGAGGAACAGCTTGGTGTCCGCCCTCTCGAATTCGCTCAAAAAGCAGAATGAGTTTCTGCAAGGTGAAATCGAACGTGTTGCCAATGTGGTCGACGATCTCGCCGAACAGCTCGCACAGGCGCGAGTGCAGCCGGAGGCAAAACAGGAAGCCCTAGTCGCACCTGAATACTCAGCAATGCGGCCTGCCGATAGGCAACGATGATCTCGCTGGGCGGTGAAGCCGTATAGAGCCCACTCTGCGACTTTGCAAAGACCGCCCATTTGCGAGGGAAAAAACGAGCGTAAAAGTTTCAATCCTTCCATGAAGAAAATTGGGATTGCTTATATCAGGGAATATCCGGGCGATATTCACGACTTCGACCCCAAATTAACATCAGCCAAAGGATCATTATGGATCGCGCGGAATTCTTTGTGGCGGTGCGTACGCCATTGTTCGGCGGGCGCTTATCGCAAAATCAGGTGAACGGCATCGAGGCCATTCTCGATGCCTGGGAGGCGAGCCCGTTCGATGCACGCTGGCTCTCCTACATGCTGGCGACGGCTTATCACGAAAGCGATAATACGATGTGTGCCATCATCGAAAATCTCAATTACTCGGCCGTCGGCCTCAAAACGACATTTCCGAAATGCTTCACGGCGGCGCAAGCGGCGATATATGCCCGTCAGCCACAGCGCATCGCGAATCGCGCCTATGCTAACCGCATGGGAAATGGAGACGAGGCGAGTGGGGATGGCTGGCGCTACCGTGGGCGAGGTCTGGTGCAGATCACCGGCCACGACAACTATACAAAATACGGTATCGCTGATGACCCCGATCAAGCTCTCGATCCGGCCAAGGCTGTCGAGATTCTGCTCGACGGCATGATTAACGGCAGGTTCACCGGCAAAAGGCTGACCGACTACTTCAGCGCGACCGTGACCGACTGGGCCGGCGCTCGCAAAATCATCAATGGCACTGATCGAGCAGCGGACATTGCCGGCTATGCCAAATCCTTCGCCGCGGCGATCGAAGCGGCGCGTTAATCGGCGCCGCCAGACGCGGCGGCCCGATACAATCATTTTCCCTTATAAAGGATTATTACATGCGCGCTTTGCTCCTTGCAGCAATGGCGGGGTTTGCTTTGTCCGGTTGTCAGACGGCATCGCTTAATACGTCGATCCGGCAAAATCTCCCGAAGGCTTGCCAAACATTGGAAACGGCGCATGCCGCTTTCATGTCCATCGCCGTGCTTGGTACAGTCAAGCAATCGGCCATCGACAAAGAAGCCGCGGCTTACTTCGGCGTGCGAAGCCTTTGCGCTGATCCGGAGCGGGAAACTGCTGCGGATGTCCTGGCAAAGGTGGCGCGGGCCTATGCCACAATCGATGCTGCTCTTAATGCCGCCCGGCAGGCACCATAAATTTCATGTCTTCAAAAGGATATTTTATGTTGAATACCAATGCTCTGCACAATGCGTTGAACATATTGATCACCTTCTCGGCTCTGCTGGTGGCCATTCTCCTGGCAATGGGTTGCACGCAGCTTGGTGATAGCACACTGGAATGTTCGCAATCCTCCCTCAATCCAAGCTACACGGCCTGTGTCGTCGCTGCTCTCGGCGCACTCAAGATCGTGGTCAATATTACCCGCGACGGGCTCTCCGGGTTGGTGAAGCCCCAGCCGCCAGTCGTCAAATGAAAGCGCCTTCCCCCGCATTCCAGCCGAGCGGAGGTCGTAGATTTTAATCTCAGGAGTTTGTTGAGGCAGGTCATGACAGTGAACGAATTTCTCGATGCGCTAGGCATCAAGGTTGGTGTTGTCATCGCTGGCCTCTCAGGCGGCATTTTGCGCGGCCTATCCCGTCGTCGGTATACCACCAGGGAAATCGTCGCATCGCCCATTTGCGGGGCTTTGGCGGCGGCTTATCTGACGGAGCCGGCGCTTTACTATCTGCGCGCGGTCAACTGGCCGTTGCCGCAAAAAGATGTTGCTGCAATGAACGCCACGGCCTTCGTGGTCGGTGTTTGCGCCATGTGGATCGCCGACCTGATTTTCGATTCGATTTCGCGGTGGATTAGAGGCGGTAGGGCTGCGCCCTGAATAGCGTCGGCACATACCGTGTTGTCGCAACTTTTTCGACCGCCCTAATGATTTGCCGGTTTCACCGTATGCCGGCAATTTTCCGATCTCGCCCTCTCCTTAACGGGAGAGGGCTTTTTTTGCGTTTAGAGGTTTTGCCATTGTCCCGGACAACGTTTTTTTGCTGCAGCATATTGACCGGACCGCGACGTTTCGACCGGCAGACGCAATGACTTTCGTCTGAACTAATCATTATCGCCGCCGTCGTTTGGCTGGTAATAGTGATTGGGGGGCATCAAAGATGAAAGGCGCTTGCGATGAGCCAATGGCCCGACAACAGGATTCTCGATCTGTTCGGTATCGACATCCCTATCATCCAGGCCCCGATGGCAGGCGCGACGACGCCGGAGATGGTGATTGCAGTCAGCGAGGCGGGTGGGCTCGGTTCCCTGCCGAGCGCACAATATAATGCTGAGCAACTCCGTGCGGCTCTGGATATGATACGAGCGGCAACGAAAATGCCGATCAATGTCAACTTCTTCACCCATACCATGCCTGATGACGATCCGGCGCGACATATGGCGTGGCGAGCGCGGCTTGCGCCGTATTATGTCGAGACGGGGCTTGATCCGGCAGCGCCAGTCCCGACAGGTGGTCGGGCGCCTTTTGATACCTTCTTCTGTGAAGTCGTAGAGGCCTATCGGCCCGAGGTCGTCAGTTTTCATTTCGGATTGCCAGATGCGGCGCTGGTCCAGCGGGTACGGGCAACCGGCGCGAAGATTATCTCGTCAGCAACTACGGTGGCGGAGGCGCGGTGGCTTGCCGAGCGTGGCGTCGACGCTGTCATCGCCATGGGTTTTGAGGCTGGTGGCCATCGCGGCAATTTTCTGACGCAAGATATGGCAACACAGGTCGGCACGATGGCGCTGGTGCCGCAGATTGCCGATGCTGTCACCGTTCCCGTTATCGCCGCCGGCGGAATTGCGGACGGCCGTGGCATTGCGGCAGCTTTCGCGCTTGGCGCCGCCGCTGTACAGCTCGGCACCAGCTATCTGTTTACGCCCGAAGCGAAAATTCCTGTGGTTCACCGCGCGGCACTGGAGCGCGCAGGCGACGACAACACGGCGTTGACCAATGTCTTTACCGGACGGCCGGCGAGGGGAGTGATGAACCGTATCATGCGCGAAGTTGGGCCACTCTCCCACTTAGCGCCAGCATTTCCGACGGCCGGCGGTGCACTGGCGCCCCTGCGCGCCAAGGCCGAAGCGGCTGGTTCCGGCGATTTCACCAACCTCTGGTCCGGTCAGGCGGCGAAATTGGCGCGGTCGCTTCCATCGGCTGAGTTGACCACTGTTTTGGCGGAGGATGCGCTGGTGCAATTGAAGCGGTTAAGGGGCATAATTGCATAATAAAACAAAAAATGCGATATAAAACAAAAAACTTGAACTAAAAAATTTTCCATCGTACTCTCGCCAGCAATCAACAGCAATAAGCGAGGGAACACGATGAAAGCTCAAGCCGTCATCAACAAGGACTTTACCGTCTCCAACGTCGACAAGCGGGTCTTTGGCTCGTTTTTGGAGCATATGGGGCGGGCGGTTTATACCGGAATTTATGAACCGGCTCATAAGACGGCAGACAAGAACGGCTTTCGTCAGGATGTTCTGGAGTATGTTCGCGATCTCGATATGCCGATCGTGCGTTATCCGGGCGGCAATTTCGTTTCTGCCTATCGATGGGAGGACGGCATCGGTCCGCGCGAAGAGCGGCCTGTGCGTCTCGATCTAGCCTGGCGGACGCGCGAAACCAACCAGGTCGGCGTAAATGAGTTCTCCGATTGGGCGAAGCTCGCCAAGACCGAAATGATGCTCGCCATGAACCTGGGTTCGCGTGGCCTCGATGATGCCCGCAATTTCCTGGAATATTGCAATCATCCAAGCGGCACCTATTGGAGCGACCTGCGCATCAAGCATGGCTACAAAGACCCGCACAATGTCCGCATCTGGTGTCTCGGCAATGAGTTGGATGGTCCCTGGCAGGTGGGCCACAAAAGTGCCGCGGAATATGGTCATCTCGCCAACGAGGTCAGCAAGGCGTTCAAATATTTCGATAAAACGCTTGAGACGGTAGCCTGCGGTTCGTCCAACGACAAAATGAAGACCTATCCCGAATGGGAGGCGACCGTTCTCGATCAGGCCTACGAGAGTGTCGACTATATCTCGCTGCACAAATATTTCGGCAATGAGGAGCAGGATACGCTCAACTACTTCGCCAAGGCGATGGACCTTGACCGTTATATTGTGACCGTCGGCGGCATCATCGACTATATCAAGGCAAAGAAGCGCTCGAAGCGCGATGTGAAGATCTGCTTCGATGAATGGAACGTCTGGTATCACGATCGCAAAGAGGACGGCGAGCGTATCGCGAGCTGGAATTGGCCGGAAGCTCCGGCGCTGCTCGAAGAGGTCTATAACCTCGAGGATGCGTTGTTCGTCGCCTCGCTCCTCAATGTGTTCATTCGTCGTTCCGATCGCGTCAAGATTGCCTGCATGGCGCAGCTCGTGAACGTCATCGCGCCGATTCTGACGCGCACCGATGGCCCGGCCTGGCGTCAAACCATCTATTATCCGTTGCAGCTTGCGTCCAAGTATGGGCGCGGAACGGCGTTAAACGTCTCGGCATCCGGGCCGACCTATGATTGCGAGGTCGCCCAGGACGTACCCTATCTCGACATATCGGCGGTGCTGCATGAGGGCGGCAGGAGCATCGCGATTTTCGCCGTCAACCGCAGCGTCGATCAATCACTTGATCTTTCCGTTGCGCTTCAGGGCTTCAAGAATGTCAAAGTCGAGAAGCACACGGTCATGACCGGCGAAGATCTCAGAGCCCGAAACACTGTCGACGCGCAGCACGCCGTCGTGCCGAAGGACGGCTCCGGCCTTGTTCTGACGGATGAGGGCGCTCTTGCCGGCAAGCTGCCGCCGAAATCCTACCACTTCATCCTGCTGTCCGTCGCAACAGCCTGACAAGCGGGATCCACTGGACGGTGGCGGAAGAGGCCACCGTCCGGCGGGAGTTGATCACGGGAGGATCAGACTCATGGTGGGAATGCTGAGTGCCGACGTTCAAAATGCCAAAGACCAGAATTTAGGAATCCAGTTGACGGATGTCAGCAAGTCCTTCGGCGCGTTGAAAGTCATTCATGGTGTTGACATCAAGATAGAGCAGGGCGAGTTCGCCGTCTTCGTTGGTCCTTCCGGGTGCGGAAAATCGACCTTGCTGCGCATGATTGCCGGACTGGAAGAGACGTCAGGCGGTCGGATCGAGATTGAAGGCCGGGATGTGACGCACAAGGAAGCTTCCACTCGCGGCGTCGCCATGGTCTTCCAGTCCTACGCGCTTTATCCGCATCTGACCGTCTTCGACAACATGGCCTTCAGCCTCTCCGTGGCGAGGCGGCCCAAGGCTGAGATTGCCGAAAAGGTGCGAGCGGCGGCCGAGGTCCTGCGTCTTACCGATTACCTCAAGAGCAAGCCCAGCCAGCTTTCCGGCGGCCAGCGTCAGCGCGTGGCGATCGGCCGCGCCATCGTCCGTCAGCCTCGGGTTTTTCTGTTCGACGAACCGCTGTCGAATCTCGATGCCGAGCTACGTGTGAAGATGCGCATGGAGATTGCCCGGTTACATCGCCAGATCGGCGCGACGATGGTCTATGTCACCCATGATCAGGTCGAAGCGATGACTCTTGCCGACAAGATCGTGGTGCTGAAGGCGGGCGTTGTGCAGCAAGCCGGGGCGCCACTCGATCTTTACCGCAATCCCGACAATATGTTTGTCGCGGGCTTTATCGGTTCGCCGGGAATGAATTTTCTCTCCGGCAAGGTCGTCGGCAATGCCGATGGACGTCTGGTCATCATGCTTGACGACCAACCTGAAACCTCGATTGCCTTACCGTTGACGGGTGCTTTGCCACAGACTGGGGCCAAGGTTTTCATCGGCGTCCGGCCTGAGCAGTTGGCGCTGGATGGCCAGGTTCGGTCCGCCTCCCTGCAGGTGAAGGCGGAATTCATCGAGGAACTCGGTGGTATCGCATATCTGCATGCGTTGAGCCGCACGGGCACCGAACTGACAATCGAATGCCGCAGCGACCATCGCCCAAAACCGGGCGAACCGGTAGTGCTGACGATGACGCCGGAAACGCTGCTGGCCTTTAGCGAAAATGGCAGACGCATCCGATAGTATCAATTTTTCTGATATATATCGCAAAATCTTGAATATGCAGGCAGTTTGAGAATGACGGAATGCGGGCCGGCAAGAGGATGCCGGACGTTTCCGATGGGTCTTCCGGCTCGGTGGAGCGAGCCGGGTTCAATGGCAATCATGCCCCTGTGTTGGAGGAGACAGACATGAGACGACTTTTGAAATTGGCGATGGCGGCCGCTTTGACCTTGCTGCCGGCAACGGCGGCTTTTGCGCAGACTGAAATCACCTGGTGGGACTTCCTCAGCGGTGGTGATGGCGTGCGCATGAAAGCGCTGATTCAGAAATTCAACGACACGCATCCAGACATCAAGATCAATGCAACGACGCTGGAATGGGGCGTGCCTTTCTACACAAAGGTGCAGACAGCCGCCGCCGTCGGTCAGCAGCCCGATATCATGACCTACCATATCTCGCGCTATCCACTGGCGGTGCCGACCGGCATCCTGCGTCCGTTTACGGCCGAGGAGCTTGCGGCGGCCGGCATCAAGAAAGAGAATTATGTCGACGCCGCCTGGAACTCGGCGAGCGCCGACGGCAAGACCTACGGCATTCCTTTCGATGTCCACTCCATCATTCTCTACTACAACAAGGATATCCTGAAGCAGGCGGGCCTGCTCGGCGATGACGGCTTGCCGAAGGGGCTGGATGGGCTCGACAATTTCAATGCCGTGCTGGGCAAGATCAAGGCGCTCGGCAAGGTCGAATATCCGCTGTCGATCAATAGCGACCAGGGCGCTTCCATCTGGCGCATCTTTTATACGCTTGTCGCTCAGCAGGGCGCCAAGTTCATGGACGGAAAGGAGATCATGCCGGGCGACTCCAGCCTGAAGGCGCTGGATACGATAACGAACTGGATCAAGAGCGGTTATTCTCCGCAACTCATCTCCTATGAGGCATCAATAGCGCTTTTCACTTCGGGCAAGGCGGCGATGCATATCAACGGGGTGTGGGAAGTCCCGACCATGGTTGACCTGGAAAAGAAGGGTCAGCTCGGCTTTCATTGGGGTGCGATCGAGATTCCGAACTTGATGGGGCAGCAGGCGACCTGGGTCGACTCCCACTCCTTCGCAATCCCCGCCAGCACTGTGAAGCCGATCTCGGAGGATAAGGTCAAGGTTGTGCTCGAAGTCATCCGTTGGATGAACGAGAACAGCATCTCTTGGGCAAGTGCCGGCCATATCCCGGCCTATAAGCCGGTGACGGAAAGCGCGGACTTCAAGAATATGCAGCCGAACGCCGTCTATTCGAAGCTCGCCGACACCGCCGTCTATGATCCAATCTCGCCGCTCGCCGGTGTCGCGGGACCGATCTACGAAGCCGCACAAAACTTCATCATTCCGGCAATCAATGGCCAGCTCGATCCGAAGGACGCCATCGATCAGATGCGTGAAGAGCTGCAGGGCCAGCAATAACAGCTCTGAGCACCAAGGCCGACCGGAACTGTTCCGGTCGGCATCTGCTGGCAAGAGGAAGCGCCATGTTCGCTAGCGAAGGACGAAAGAAGGCTCTGACCGTCGTGCTGATGGTGGCGCCCTTCGTGATTGTCTACCTGATTGTATTTGCCTATCCCGTCTACAAGATGTTCGCGTTGAGCTTCACGAACGCTCCGCTGATCGGCGACGGCCAATGGGTGGGCTTCGACAACTATATCAAACTCTTCAGCCAGAAGCTGTTCTATACGTCGATGTGGAACACGGGCTATTTCGTCGTTTTAAGTGTCGTGCCCAATACGCTGATCGGCCTTGCGCTGGCATTGATGGTCGTTCGGCTGGAAGGCCGGCTGCAGAGCCCTGTGCTCGTGCTGTTCTTCATTCCCTATATTCTGCCGGTATCGGTCGTTACGACGATCTGGAAGTGGGTGCTGGACCAGCAATTCGGCATCGCACAAAACGTGATCCAGTTTTTCACCGGTCGTCCCGTCAGCGTTTTCCGCGATCCGATCTGGGCAATGCCGATGGTGGCGTTTGTCACAATCTGGTGGACGAACGGCTTCAACCTGCTGCTCTTTATTGCCGCGCTCAAGAACATCCCCAAGGATTATTATGAAGCCGCGGCCCTCGACGGCGCGTCTCGCTTCCAGGCATTCCGGCGTATAACCTGGCCTCTGATCTGGCCGGTGACGACTCTTGTGCTGACGCTGCAACTCATCCTGCAACTGAAGATCTTCGATCAGATCTATCTGCTCACCGAGGGCGGGCCGTTCAATTCGACCTATGTGCTGCTGCTGCTTGTCTATCGCGAAGGCTTTCGCCTTAGCCATGGCGGTGCCGCTTCTGCGATCGCGGTCATATTGTTCCTGATCATCGTGACCGCGTCGGTGTTGCAGTACCAGCTTTTGAGAGTGAGGAGGGCAAGCTGATGCCAGGACGCGCGATCGGCAATTCGCTGCTGTTGATCTTGACGCTGTTCATCGCCGGTCTCTGGGCCTTCCCGATCTACTGGGCGATCATAACTTCGGTGAAGCCGGAGCAGGACGTTATCGCGAGCACGACCTTCATCCCGCGTGTCTTCGATTTCTCGTCCTATTATTTCGCGCTGTTCCAGACCAACTTGCCAACCTGGTACATGAACTCGGTGGTCACATCGATCAGCGTGACGGTGATCGTCATTTTTATCAGCATGACGTGCGCCTATGCGCTGTCGCAGATTGTCTTCGCCGGCCGGCGGGTGCTCTATTTCGTCATTCTGGCGAGTTTCATGGTACCGTCGCAGGCGTTGATCATCTCGCAATTCGTGCTGATGCAGAAGCTCGGGCTGATCAATACGCTGAGCGGCATCGTCCTGCCGCAACTCATCGTGCCGGTTGTCGTGATCGTCTACAAACAATTCTTCGATTCCGTACCGAAGGAGCTGCGCGAGGCGGCAAAGCTCGACGGTTGCGGGGAATTCCAGATCCTCTTCCGGCTTTACCTGCCGCTGAATTGGGGGATCACCACGGCTCTGGCGATCATCACCTATATCATGGCTTGGAATGCCTTCCTGTGGCCTTTCCTGGTATCGAACTCCGAAAGCACCATGACGGTTACGGTCGGTATCACTCAAGTCGATGATGCTTTCGGCATCAAATATGCCCGGGATATGGCTGTGGCGATCCTCGCCGCCATGCCCGTTGCCGTTGCCTATCTCCTATTCCAGAAACGGGTGACGCAGGCCTTGATGTTGTCTTCGGGCATCAAGGGGTGAGCGGCTGCGTTTCCCTCACCGGCCCGCGGTATCCTCTCCCGGACCGCGGGCCGGTACGCCGAAAAAGTGAGAGGAAAACAACCGAAGAGCGTGATATGAGCGCAAGATTGGTATGACGCGGAGATTTGACAGTTCGATATGGAGACGAAGCTTCTAACAGTTGATCCGATGAAGGATACGGAGGTCGTCGAGGCCCTGGGTTCGGCCACAAGGATCGAAATCCTCAATCTGCTCCGTCTCAAAGGCCCTTTGAATGTCAATGATATAGCGGCGCAGCTGAAGCTGCCGCAATCGACCGCCGCGATCAATATCAAATCGCTGGAGAAGGCGGGGCTGATCGAAACCCATACGATGAAGGCGAGCAAGGGCAACCAGAAAATCTGTTCCAGCGTTTACGGCGAAATTCTCATCCGCTTCGAAAATCGCTCTACCAGTCTGCGGGAAGACGTCGTCGCGGTCAGCATGCCCATCGGGCTGTTCACAGAGTTTGAAGTCGGTCCGCCTTGCGGCCTTTGTTCGGTCAACAACGTCATAGGCATGCTCGATGTGCCGGGTGTATTTCTCGACCCGCAACGCATGCAGGCAGCGCTTCTCTGGTTCACACGCGGTTACGTCGAATACAAGTTTCCGAACAATGCCAAAGTCAGCGGGCGTCGGATCCACAAGGTGGAATTCTCCGCCGAACTCAGTTCCGAGACGCCGGCCACCAATTCCAATTGGCCATCCGATATCTCGATCTGGGTCAACGGCATCAAGGCGGGCCACTGGACGTCGCCTGGCGACTTCGGCGACCGGCGCGGGCTTTATTCGCCAAGCTGGTGGAAGCTCAGCGGCTCGCAATATGGCAAGTTGAAGACTTGGAGCATCGACGATCAGGGCACTTGGATCGACGGTACCATGGTTTCGACGCAGACGATCACATCGCTCGGGCTGCACGATCATCACTCGATCCGCTTTCGCATCGGCATCGATGAAACGGCGGGTAATCCCGGCGGCCTGAACATTTTCGGTAAGGGTTTCGGCGATTTCGATCAGGACATCGTCATGTCGCTCTATTTCTGATTTGCCGCCGACTGCTTGGCTTTTCGGCAGATCGCGATTGTCCGTCGCGGAAAAAAGAGGAGGAGATATCCATGGCTTTCACGGCCGATTTAGCAGATCGTTTTGCCGTTTCCACATGGTCGCTGCATCGTGCCCTCGGTGGCACCTATCCTTACAGACCCGACGGCCCGGACGGACCGGCGCGCCAGGCGACCTATGGGGAAGGCTCGGTAGAATTGATCGATCTTCCGAAACAATTTGCCGAGCGCGGCATCTTCCGCATGGAGATCTGCTCGTTTCATCTGCCGAGCCGCTCGCCTTCTTATCTTGCCGATCTGCGGAATGCCTTCGATAGGGCGGGCGTCAAGCTGCAGACTCTTTTGGTCGAAGACGGCGATCTCAGCAATCCCGAGACGGCCGAGCGCGATGCGGAATGGATGGCGGGCTGGATCGAGATCGCTGCGGCGCTTGGCGCCGAAAATATGCGCGTGATTGCCGGTAAGTCGCAGCCGACCGACGAGGCGCTGGCCCGGGCAGAAAAACATCTTCGTTGGCTGGCGGATCGGATCGCCGGCACAGATATCCGCCTTGTCATTGAAAACTGGTTTTCACTGCTGCCGGGGCCTGTCGAGGTCAACCATGTGCTGGACGCGCTCGACGGCAAGCTTGGTCTCAACGGCGATTTCGGCAATTGGAAAGGCGCGGGCAAATACGACGATCTGGCCCAGATCATGGGCCGCGCCGAGCTCTGCCATGCCAAAGCACATTATTCGGACACTGGCCTCGATATCGAGGACTATGTTCGCTGTGTCGAACTTTCCAATGCCGCCGGTTACAAGGGCCCGTTCACGCTGATCTACGATTCCTCGTATTACGAGGACGAATGGCTGGGGATTCTTGAAGAACGGGATTGCGTCGCCGGAGTATTGCGGAAGGCGGCTGCGGCGGCGTGATGGCACGACCTTACCGCAGAGGAGGGGCCCTTTCGCGGCGCGCAAGCTTTACCTCCGCAAGCAGAGCAACCGTCAGGGAACACGGCAGACTTTGACGCGGGAGAGCCCCCACGTTCGCGGTTTATCGACCTATCGTAGCCGGGCTCACGCGAATAGCGGAACCTGCTATCGGAGATTGACTTCCATCGTTGAGGTGCCAGTGTTCGCCTGGAAGCGAGCTGCGAACTTCAGTGAAATTCGTACTCGTGCAGGGCGCCGAGCAGTCGATCCTGCGTCTGATAGCCGGCGTCATAGAGGTTGATCGCGACATTGGCCGCGGACAAGCCTTCTTGGCTATGCAGTTTGATGCTGCGTTCGGCGCACCAAGCATAAAGCGCGCCGGCGAGAATATCGACATCGTCGAATAGGGGCGAGTTGACCATCATAGACATTCGCTACACCGTGGTTGGAAGCTCAAACATGAGCGGGGCGGAGCATAGACTGCTTTGATTCCAAAAGTTTGCAATCGACATCTAGCGCCGGCGTTAACGCCTGCCTGATATGATACAGATCCAGTCTCGTATCGGCACAGATGCTCGCTGGAAGACGCTACTGCGGCGTCTGATCAGGCGCGTGCGGCGCCGGATTTACGGTCTGATCCCTGCCGTTATGCGGAACTACGAACAGGAGAACGCCCAGCACAAGAGCCAGCGCCACCATGATCATAAGGATAAGTCTCGGCCGCGAAGGCATCATTGATGAACCGGGTGAGACGCCTCAACTGCCGCTTCGATCAATTCCTCTGCATAGGAGAGGGCGGAGGCCGTGTCTTCGCCATCAAGTTTCAATTCCCGGCATTTGCGATGCATGGCCCGGCGAATCTCCGACAGCAACGCCGCGTCGATATCGACATGGCCTTCATAGAAGACATGCGTCAGGGCGGATTGCGCGACGACTTCGAGGACTGCGACACGTCCCTCGATTTCGCCGAGTGAAGGAATGGCATTTTTCTCCACATGGTGTTTGCAATCACGATGAGTTGTGAGCATTTCAGCGGTCCTCCTCTGCTGAGGCAGATAACCAATGAGAGGCGAAAAGGTTCAGCCAAATTCTATGAAAATCTGGTCCCGTGGCGATTGGTTTTTTTTAATGACGTCATCGACTCTGAAACGCGCGAAAATCGGTCACTTCATCGGGCAGAGCTTCACGTCAGACAATACATCAGCACAGCGCGGTGAGCGACGAAAATCGTCATAATAAAGCGTCCAATCTGTCGTGTCGGCAGCGCGATAGGGGCCAAACTTGAAATATTGGTTCTTGCCCAGGCCCTTGTCGGCATGACCGATATGTCCCTTCACGGTGACAATCCATTTGTCGTTGGCGAAGAGCTCGATATGGCCGGTGCCGTCAGGGCCTGGTCTGCTGTAGATCGCAAAGTCGATCCAGCCGGAATCCGGCGTCGGCAACTTGTTGCCGTGATCGGTAATTGTGATGGCGCTGGTGCAGCCGGTAAATTCCTTGCCATCCGCCTTGCCCCAATTGCTGTCGGTTGCGACTAGTGCACGCATCTGGTTCGTGTCGGCACGGAACCAGACTGGCGTCTGATTGTCGTCACATGTCTTTGCCCCGGCGCTTACGTCGGTCTTTGGTGGGGCGATATAGTTCGTTTCAACCGTGGCAAAAAGCCTGCCATTGTTCAATCGTAGCGCGAGGAAAGGGCTGAAGTCCCCCTTTGCCTTCGGCCCGATCTCCCGCTTCCACTGCGCAATGAGGTAGCGGTGATCGCCGGAGGGAATGGGGTCAGCGAATTTGACCGCAAAACCGTACCAGACACCCTGGTTATAGGGGACACGAGATTTGGTGCGTTCCCAGATTTCGGCTCGCTCGCTGCAGTTTACCTTACCTGGAGCGCATAGCGGCTTGACGCTGAGCTTCAGCGCACCAGTGCCGGTGCGCTTTACTTCCGATTGGAATTCGACCTTGCCGGCTTCCTGTTCGGAATTGTCACGATAGTAGAGATGGCCCGAGGGGGCGAAGTCTTTACCATCGAAACCATCGTGCAGAACCAATTGAGCGGGGTCCTCGGCCAATGCCGGTGTCATGACGCAGGTGCAAGTGCAGGCCAGGATGGCGGGCAGTGCATATTTTGCGTTCATGACGGGAGGCTCCTTCGGCGGGGTGATCTTGGAACAGTATCAATACCTGTTCGTCTTCAAGGGGCAAGGGGATGCAACAGTCGACATTGGTTTAGGGCTCGTCGGGTGATGCCAGAAAACATTGGTGGAAATTCGCATCCTCGGCCGAAAATGGCGGCTCGATTTCGACGTACCGAAGAGAGCAGTAGACAAATCGCCTCGTCCGCGTTTGATAAGCCGATCAATTTTGGAGGAAGGATTTCCATGACGATCGAACATGACCTCAGCCGCATCGCGCTGCAGGAAGAGACGCTGCGCTTCGACGCTTTCGATCTTTCGACCGCCTGGGTGCTCGGCAAACTGCTGCACGACCTTGCCAGTGAGCGCAATCTGCCCGTCGCGATTGATATCACGCTGCATTCGATGCCGGTCTTTTACATCGCGCTGCCTCGCTCGACGCCGGACAACTCCAACTGGATTCGCCGTAAGCGCAATATGGTCTTGCGCTATTTCCGCAGCAGTTACGCGAGCACGCTGCGGCTGGAGCAACAGGGTAAGACGATCGAGCACAACGGGCTTTCAAGCGCAGACTATGCCGCATCCGGCGGCAGCTTTCCGATCTTCGTCAACGGCACAGGCTGCATCGGTGCTGTCACTGTGTCGGGACTTCCGCAGCGCGAGGACCACAATCTCGTTGTCGAGGCCTTGGCGCTCACGCTTGGTCACGAACTGCACAACCTCAGCCTGTCGTAAAAGAGGAGTGCGGCGTCACGCTCGAGGCGGACGCCGCACTTGATCTCAGATTTTCCCGCCGGCTTCGGCGATGACTTTGGTCAGGCTGCCGGTCGCTGGGAAGAGCGGGATGAGGCAGGCCTGCAGGGCGTGATAAATATCGCCCTTGCCAGGGAAAAGCGTGTGGGCAGGAACCAGGTCTTCCGTCAGTTCCTCGTGCCAGCCGCCATTCTTGTGGTCGATGAAGGCGCGGCCGATGGCGCCCCAGATCTTGCGGTAGCTCACCTCGTGGAAATCGCTCGGCATATGCTCGTTGAGGTAGTGCGCAGCACCGGCGCCCTCGCAGGCCGGCCACCAGAGCTTGTTGCGCTTAGCGGGCGCGTCAGCCCAATCGAGCGTATAGAAGAAGCCGCCTTTGTCGTTGTCCCAGCCCAGTGACATCGATTGGGAGAAAAGACCCTTAGCGGCGTCAGGCATCCAGTCGTGACGCTTGTCGCCGAGGAACCAAAGCTGCAGGACGAGGCGCGCCCATTCCAACCAATGGCCGGGCGTCGTGCCGGAGGGACGGAACATTTCGTTGCCGCGATAGTCCTTGTCGAGCTCCCAGTCGGCATTGAAATGTTCGGCGACGCGCCAACCAACGGAACCGGCGGAGCAGCGGATGATGAGATCGGCAATGCTTTCGGCCTTGTCGAGGTAGGTTCTGTCGCCAGTCGCTTCGAAAGCAGCCATCAGCGCCTCGGTCAGGTGCATATTGGAATTCTGGCCGCGATAGCTGCCGCCATCGATCGGCGACCAATCCTGATTGAACTCTTCGGCGATCGCGCCGTGTTTTTCTTCCCAGAATTTCGTGTTCAGGATTTCGGTGACGTCGGCGAGCATGCCGTCAGCGAGCGGATGGCCGATGGTCTTGGCAGACGAGGCCGCAAGTAGCACGAAAGCGTGGCCATAGCCCTGCTTGCTGGCATCGACCGGGCCGTCATTGTTGAGCGACCAGACATAGCCGCCATGGGTCGCATCACGGTGCTGCTTCCACAGATAATTCATGCCGTGATCGACAATATCTTCGGAGCCGGGACGACCGAGCAGCGAACCGATCGAGAAGCAGTGCACCATACGCGCGGTTGAATGAATGCCGCGCACAGGATTGACCACATCGAGCGGCCTGCCGGCATCGTCCATATCGTAGAAGCCGCCCTTAGGATCGACGCCGCGATACTGGAAGAAGTCGAAAAGCCCGCTTGCTTGATCCAGCAGCCAGCGCCGGTGGTAGGCTCGCGTGCTCCAATTTCCGAGGGCTGCCGTTTCACGCTGTATGCTCATGCTATCCTCCAAGACTCTTTTGCCATAAGCCCTATAGCGCCGCCTGAAAGCGCTGTCATGGCTTTATGGAATGAAACTGTGTCGGCTGCTAAGCGTTGTCCATGCCTGAGGGGATTAGCAGCCGATCACATCGATATTTTTCGGAAGCGCGGTGAATGACAGCAGCATTGTCCTTGCGCCATGCTTCTTCACGGCATAGATATGTTGACATAAAGATATCTTTATGTGATCTGGATGCGAAGTCGCAATCAGGCCAATGGAGTTCGCTTATGTTTGACAATCTTTTTGGTTCAGAAACAGCGAAACGCGATGGCAGCGAAGTGTTCGCCGCCCTGAGGCAGGCAGCGAGCGAACGAATCCTCGTGCTCGATGGCGCCATGGGCACGCAAATCCAGGGGCTCGGCTTCGACGAGGATCATTTCCGCGGCGATCGCTTCATCGGCTGCGCTTGCCATCAAAAGGGCAACAACGACCTTCTCATTCTGACACAGCCCGATGCCATCGAAGAAATCCATTATCGCTACGCTAAGGCCGGCGCGGATATTCTGGAAACCAATACGTTTTCTTCGACCCGCATCGCGCAGGCCGACTATCAGATGGAAGGTGCGGTTTACGATCTGAACAAGGAGGGCGCGGCGGTTGCCCGCCGGGCGGCGATCCGTGCCGAACGCGAGGACGGCAAGCGCCGTTTTGTCGCCGGCGCCATCGGCCCGACCAACCGCACCGCTTCGATTTCTCCCGATGTCAACAATCCCGGCTACCGCGCAGTGAGCTTCGACGATTTGCGCCTGGCCTATGCCGAGCAGATCGACGGTCTGATCGACGGCGGTGCCGATATTATCCTGATCGAAACCATCTTCGATACGCTGAACGCCAAGGCGGCAATTTTCGCCTGCGAGGAGCGGTTCGAGGCCAAGGGCGTCCGCCTGCCCGTGATGATTTCCGGCACGATCACCGATCTTTCCGGCCGTACCTTGTCTGGCCAGACGCCATCGGCTTTCTGGAATTCGGTGCGCCACGCAAGCCCCTTCACGATCGGCCTCAATTGTGCGCTCGGCGCCAATGCCATGCGGCCGCATCTGCAGGAGCTCTCGGCCGCTGCCGATACCTTCATCTGCGCCTATCCCAATGCCGGCCTGCCGAACGAGTTCGGCCAATATGACGAAACGCCCGAGATGATGGCGGCGCAGGTCGAGGGCTTTGCCCGCGATGGTCTCGTCAATATCGTCGGCGGCTGCTGCGGCTCGACGCCGGAGCACATCGCCGCGATCGCTCAAGCGGTTTCGAAATACCAGCCGCGCCAGCTTGCGGAGCACCGCCCATTCATGGCGCTCTCCGGTCTCGAGCCCTTCGAGCTGACCAAGGATATTCCCTTCGTCAACGTCGGCGAACGCACCAATGTCACCGGTTCGGCAAAATTCCGCAAACTGATTACCAATGCCGACTACGCGGCAGCGCTGGCTGTCGCCCGTGACCAGGTCGAGAACGGCGCGCAGGTCATCGACATCAACATGGACGAGGGCCTGATCGATTCGGAAAAGGCGATGGTCGAGTTCCTCAACCTGATCGCCGCCGAACCGGATATTGCCCGCGTGCCGGTCATGATCGACAGCTCGAAATTCTCGATCATCGAGGCGGGCCTGAAATGCGTGCAGGGCAAGCCGATCGTCAACTCGATCTCGCTGAAAGAAGGCGAAGAAAACTTCCTCAAACAGGCGCGATTGCTGCGCAATTACGGCGCTGCCGTCGTCGTCATGGCGTTCGACGAGAAGGGGCAGGCCGATAGTTATCAGCGCAAGGTCGAGATTTGCGCCCGCGCCTACAAGCTTCTGACAGAAGAGGCCGGGCTGTGGCCGGAAGATATCATCTTCGATCCGAATATCTTCGCGATCGCGACCGGCATCGAAGAACACAATAATTACGGCGTCGATTTCATCGAGGCGACACGGACGATCCGCCAGACCATGCCGTTGGTGCATATCTCGGGTGGCGTGTCGAACCTTTCCTTCTCCTTCCGCGGCAATGAGCCGGTACGCGAGGCGATGCATGCGGTGTTTCTTTACCACGCCATTCAGGCGGGCATGGACATGGGCATCGTCAACGCCGGACAGCTCGCTGTTTACGACAACATCGATCCCGAGCTGCGTGACGCTTGCGAAGATGTCGTGCTCAACCGCCGGCCCGACGGCACCGAGCGGCTGCTCGAAATAGCCGAGCGTTTTCGTGGCGCGGGCAGCCGCGAAGCCAAAGTGCAGGATCTCGCCTGGCGCGACTGGCCGGTCGAAAAGCGGCTGGAACATGCGCTGGTCAACGGCATCACCGAATATATCGAAGCAGACACCGAAGAGGCGCGGCAAAAGGCAGAGCGGCCCTTGCATGTCATCGAAGGACCGCTGATGGCCGGTATGAATGTCGTCGGCGACCTCTTCGGCTCGGGCAAGATGTTCCTGCCCCAGGTGGTGAAGTCTGCCCGGGTGATGAAGCAGGCCGTTGCCGTGCTGCTGCCCTATATGGAGGCGGAAAAGCTTGCCAATGGCGGCGGCGGTGAGCGTCAGGCGGCGGGTAAGGTGCTGATGGCGACCGTCAAGGGCGATGTACACGATATCGGCAAGAACATCGTCGGCGTCGTACTCGCCTGCAACAACTACGAAATCATCGATCTCGGCGTCATGGTGCCGGCGACAAAAATTCTGGAAACGGCGATCGCCGAGAAGGTCGACATCATCGGCCTCTCCGGTCTGATCACACCATCTCTGGACGAAATGGCGCATGTTGCGGCGGAAATGGAGCGGCAAGGGTTTGATATTCCATTGCTGATCGGCGGCGCGACCACCAGCCGTGTGCATACGGCCGTGAAGATTCATCCGCGCTATGAGAAGGGGCAGACGGTATATGTTACGGACGCGAGCCGTGCTGTCGGCGTCGTCTCGGCGCTGTTATCGCCGGAGGCCAAGCAGGGTTATGTCGACACCGTTCGTGCCGAATATGCCAAGGTCGCGGCGGCGCATGCCCGCAGCGAGGCGGAGAAAGTGCGCCTGCCTATCGCAAGGGCCCGCGAGAATGCCGAAAAAGTTGATTGGGCGAGCTACAAGCCGGTGAAGCCGCAGTTCTTCGGAACAAAGGTGTTTGAGAATTACGATCTGGCGGAGTTGGCCAAATATATCGACTGGACGCCATTCTTTCAGACCTGGGAGTTGAGGGGCCGCTTCCCGGCGATCCTCGAAGACGAAAAGCAGGGCGAGGCAGCGCGCCAGCTTTATGCCGATGCGCAGGCCATGCTCGAAAAGATCATAGCGGAAAACTGGTTCCGTCCGCGCGCCGTCATCGGTTTCTGGCCGGCGGGCACAGTCGGCGATGACATCAGATTGTTCACCGATGAGGACCGCACCGACGAACTCGCGACCTTCTATACGCTGCGTCAGCAATTGTCGAAGCGGGATGGCCGCCCGAACGTGGCTCTGTCGGATTTCGTGGCGCCGGTTTCGAGTGGTGTCGGCGACTACGTTGGAGGCTTCGTCGTCACGGCCGGTATCGAGGAAATCGCCATTGCCGAGCGTTTTGAACGTGCCAATGACGATTACTCCTCGATCCTCGTCAAGGCGCTCGCCGATCGCTTCGCCGAGGCCTTTGCCGAGCGGATGCATGAGAGGGTGCGGCGCGAATTCTGGGGCTACGCCAAGGATGAGGACCTCAATGGCGACGAGCTACTGGCGGAAGCCTATGCCGGTATTCGCCCTGCGCCGGGCTATCCTGCCCAGCCTGACCACACCGAGAAGGAGACGCTGTTCCGCCTGCTCGATGCGGAAGCGGCAACGGGCGTGAAGCTCACCGAAAGCTACGCCATGTGGCCGGGCTCATCCGTTTCCGGCCTCTATATCGGCCATCCCGACTCCTATTACTTCGGTGTTGCCAAAATCGAGCGCGATCAGGTGGACGACTATGCAGCCCGCAAGGGCATGCCGGTTGTGGAGGTGGAGCGCTGGCTCGGACCGGTTCTCAATTATGTGCCGGAAAAGCGAGATGCCGCGGTGGATGACGCGGCATGACGGATATGATTTAACGGTGCAAGTTCGACGGGCTTGCCGATGGCTTCGGTTGGATAGCCTGGGTCTGGCGAACTAGAGGCTACGTCGCCCCGATCGTCAGCTCCGCAACAAAGTCATAGGCGTCCCCTCGATAGAGCGAGCGGGTAAATTCCACCGCGCGACCGGAGCCCAGGTAGGAGATGCGCTCGATCGATAAGCCGGCGGCGCCGACGGGGACGCCAAGCAGGCCGGCGTCGGCTTCCTTCATGTTGGTTGCGGAGATGCGCTGCACGGCACGGACCGGGCGGACCTGGCGCTTTTCGAGCTCGGCGTAAAGCGAGGATGTCACGATCGATGGGTCGGGCAGGAACTCGCCGGAGACGCTGGCATGTTCGATGGCGAGCGGCTGGTCGTCGGCGATACGCAGGCGGCTGAGGCGGGAGACCTTCGTGCCAGCTGCAAGGCCGAGGATCATCATTTCATCGGGCGAGGGGGTGTGCACGCCCTTGTGCAGCCATTCGGAGCGCGCCGTCATGCCGCGCCGCGCCATGTCCTCGGTGAAGGACGTTAGTTGCGACAGACGTTGTTCGACCTTGGAGACAGGTTTTGCGACGAAAGTGCCGGAGCCGTGGCGGCGGACGAGGACGCCTTCGGCGACGAGATCGTCGATCGCCTTGCGCACTGTCACACGGCTGACGGCGGCGTATTCTGCGATGTCACGTTCCGGCGGCAGGGCATCGCCATGCTTCAGCGTTCCGACCTTGACGGCGTCTTCGAGTGTGCGGCGCAATTTGACATACAGTGGGCCGGTGCCGCCGGCGAGCAGGCGTTCCGGCAAGAAGATGCGGCTCAGATCCTCGGTCATCGGGTGCTCCCCGTGTCACATTGCAGGAGCTTGGCCGCCAGTTCGACCGCACCGCGCAATACGTCGCCTTTCGGTTCCGCGAGAAGCGCTTTATGCCGCGCGTCCAGCCAGGGATGATATGCCTTCGAGAGGCCGCCGAGCAGGCAGATAGACGGACATTCAGGCCAGAGCAGGGCATCGAGACTTTCGGCGATGGCGTTTATCGCCGCCTTGACGATACCGACAGCGATCTCATCGCCTCTTTCGGCATATTCGAAGACCATCGGTGCATAACGCGCGAAATCCTTCGGCTTGGAGACATGCGCGAATTCGACGATGCGTTCGGGATCGCCGCCAAATTCCGTCATGATTTTCTGCGTGACCGGCGAGGGTCGGCATACTCCGTCATGCGCCAGAAGCGAGCGTTCCAGAAGATCGCGGCCGAGACGCGCGCCGCTAGCCTGGTCGCCGACGATAAAGCCCCAGCCTCCGATACCCCGAATCTTGCCGTTGCGTCGGGCATTGTAGACGGAGCCGGTGCCGAACGCGCCGATGATCCCGTCGGCATCGCCGAGCGCGCCCTGTAGGGCAATCATTGCATCCGTAACAACCTGACCATTCGCGAAGGGCAGGGCCTTTTCGACGCGCTTGGCGTAGTCGCCAACATTGGCGCCGGCCGTGCCGACGACTGCGGGCAGTTCGTGAGCCAGCTCGGGATCTAGCCCGGCATCATCGAGTGCCTGCCGGGCGGATGCGACGATGTTGATCAATGAATTTTCGAGATCGGAAAGGATGTTGGCGGCACCTGCCTTGCCGGTGCCGAGAACTTTACCCATTCTGTCCGTCACAGCAGCGCGGCAGCTTGTCCCGCCGCCGTCGATACCGATCGCAAACTCTGCCATCGCACCCTCCGGATACCACCCATTCCCCATTTTTTCTTACAATACCAAAAAAATACCATTTACCAATAGGCAAGGCTCCGCTTTTTTCATTCTTGTATACTATTGAAAAATATCGATAAAATTTTTTTATCTGCTTTTCTTGCCCAAAAAAGTTAAATTCGGCTGGACAATTGGTATTTTTTTGGCCTTAATTCCTATCAAGGGAACAGTTCGAACAGGCATCGGCAGAACCGGCAGGATAATAATAGCCGGAGGCTCAGCAGAAGGTGGCAGACCTCTGCCGTTGTCAGGAGCCGCGTGGATCAGGAGGATCCGTGCGACTGCGTTCGTCATGAATTTCCCGTGTATTGAGTTTCCGGTGTCTCTGTCCGGTCATCCGGCAGGTCACGATTGGTAGGGCCGATCAGGCACAGTGCCTTGCGCCCTTGTGCATATGGGGCCGGCAATGTTGGCGGTCCTTGTGGAGCGTTGGCTGTTTCCTCAGATATGCCAGCGGATTTTTCAGATCGAGAACAGTGCCTTATTCCAGGCGCTTAAACAGGAGAGGGAAATGAAAAACAATGTTCTGAAAGGCTTGCTCCTCGCATCCAGCCTGCTGACTTCGGTCGGCTTTGCGCATGCGGCGGACGTGACGCTGACGGTTGAAAGCTGGCGTAACGACGACCTGCAGATTTGGCAGGAAAAGATCATCCCGGCTTTCGAGGCCAAGAACCCCGGCATCAAGATCGTCTTCTCGCCGACAGCTCCTACGGAGTACAACGCATCGCTGAACGCCAAGCTCGATGCGGGCTCCGCCGGCGACATCATCACCTGCCGTCCGTTCGACGCTTCGCTGGACCTCTTCAACAAGAAGCAGTTGTCCGACCTGACGTCGCTGAAGGGCATGGACAACTTCTCGCCGGTCGCCAAGGCCGCCTGGACCACCGACGACGGCAAGTCGACCTTCTGCGTGCCGATGGCTTCGGTCATCCACGGCTTCATCTACAACAAGGACGCCTTCGACAAGCTCGGTCTCAAGGTTCCGGCAACGCGCGACGAATTCTTCGCACTGCTGGACAAGCTCAAGGCTGACGGCACCTACATTCCGATGGCCATGGGCACGAAGGACCTCTGGGAAGCCGCGACCATGGGCTACCAGAACATCGGTCCCAACTACTGGAAGGGCGAAGACGGCCGCCTGGCTCTGATCGCCGGCAAGCAGAAGCTGACGGATGCTCCGTGGGTCGACCCCTTCAACGAACTCGCCAAGTGGAAGCCTTACCTCGGCGACGGCTTCGAAGCCCAGAGCTACTCGGACAGCCAGAACCTCTTCACGCTCGGCAAGGCCGCCATCTATCCGGCCGGTTCGTGGGAAATCGCGTTGTTCAACACTCAGGCTCAGTTCAAGATGGGTGCCTTCCCGCCGCCGGTCGCAAAGGCTGGTGATACGGCCTACATCTCCGACCATCCGGATATCGGCGTCGGCCTGAATGCCAAGAGCACGCATCCGGAAGAGGCCAAGAAGTTCCTGACCTGGGTTGCTTCCGACGAGTTCGCCAACATCTATGCCAACGCGTTGCCGGGCTTCTTCAGCCTGAATTCGCACCCGGTTAAGATGAGCGATCCGCTCGCTCAGGAATTCGTCTCCTGGCGCGACAATCATAAGTCGACCGTTCGTTCGACCTACCAGATCCTGTCGCGCGGCACGCCGAACCTGGAGAACGAAACCTGGACGGCATCTGCCAACGTGATCAACGGCACGCAAACGCCGGTAGCTGCTGCTCAAAAGCTGCAGGACGGCCTCGACAAGTGGTTCAAGCCGGCCAAGTAAGCCTGCTTTGACGCAATGCGGGTGTGGGGCCTCATGGTCCCTCACCTCATGCTCTCCCTGTTGCATGCAGATGGAGAGACGAACAGAAGCGCGGCTTCCCGCCTTTATGGGTAAGCGCATGACGCGCCTTTGTTATTTCTTATGCCAATTAGCCGCTGGACTGGCGCGGTCGCCACACCAGCATTGTGCCGCGCCCGATATTGTTTCTCCATGCTTGGCTGGGGAGCCGGAACAGCGGGCGGATTTGAACATTTGCGCTGCCGCCCCGATCAGCAGCCAATAAAAACAGGCAGAAAGCCATGAGCGAAGCCGTTATATCTGCCGCTTTTGATGCGGTTCCGATCAAGCGCCAAAGGCGTTGGCATATCTTCGTTTTTCTTCTTCCGGCCTTCATCGTCTACACGGCGGTGATGATCCTGCCTCTGATCGAGACATTGCGGCTGTCGCTGTATAACGTCGTCGACAACCAATCGACCTTTGTGGGTCTCAACAATTTCAAAGTGTTGTTTGGCGATGATCGCTGGTCGAATGACTTCTGGAACGCGCTTCGCAACAATTTTATCTTCTTCGTCATCCACATGTGCGTGCAGAACCCGATCGGTGTCGCGCTCGCGGCGCTTCTGTCGCTTCCGAGATTGCGGTTCGTCGCCTTCTATCGCACCGCCATGTTCCTGCCGACCCTGCTTTCCTTCGTCATCGTCGGCTTCATCTGGAAGCTGATCCTGTCGCCGCTATGGGGTGTGGCGCCCGATTTGATGGGCCTGGTCGGCCTTAAGTCGTTCTTCGCTCCCTGGCTGGGCAAGCCGGGTACGGCCTTGGTCACGGTCGCGCTGATCTCGGTTTGGCAGTATGTCGGCATCCCGATGATGCTGATCTATGCGGCGCTACTGAACATCCCGGAAGAAGTCGTCGAGGCGGCCGAATGCGATGGCATTACCGGCTGGAGCCAGTTCTGGAAGATCAAGCTGCCGTTGGTGCTGCCGGCGATCGGCATCATCTCGATCCTGACCTTCGTCGGCAATTTCAATGCTTTCGACTTGGTCTATACCGTGCAGGGCGCGCTGGCAGGGCCGGATGGCTCCACGGACATCCTGGGCACGCTGCTCTACCGCGTCTTCTTCGGCTTCCAGCTGCAGCTCGGCGACCGTTCAATGGGCGCGACGATTGCAACGGTGATGTTCCTGATCATCCTCGCCGGCGTCTCGTTCTATCTTTTCATTGTCCAGCGGCGCATCCGCCGTTACCAATTCTGAGGAGAGGCGACCATGACCAAGGCACGCACTTCCGTTGTCCGCTCCGGCCTCGTGCATCTGGCGCTCATCGCCTACACGTTGCTTGCCATCTTCCCGGTGTTCCTGACCATCATCAATTCCTTCAAGGATCGCGCCTCGATCTTTCGGGCGCCCCTGAGCATCCCAACGCCGTCCAGCTTCAGCCTGATCGGCTATCAGACGGTTTTGAAGCAGGGCGATTTCCTGACCTATTTCGAGAACAGCTTCATCGTGACGATCGTCTCGATCGTCCTGACCCTGCTGTTCGGCGCCATGGCGGCCTTCGCGCTGTCGGAATACCGCTTTCGTGGCAATACGATCATGGGCCTTTATCTCGCGATCGGCATCATGATCCCGATCCGCCTCGGCACGGTCGCCATCCTCCAGGGCATGGTCGCCTTCGGGCTGGTCAACACGCTGACCGCGCTGATCCTTGTCTACACGGCACAGGGCCTCCCGCTTGCCATCTTCATCCTGTCAGAATTCATGCGCACCGTGTCGGATGACCTGAAGAATGCGGGCCGCATCGATGGGCTCAGCGAATATGCGATCTTCTTCCGTCTTGTGCTGCCGTTGGTTCGTCCGGCCATGGCGACGGTTGCCGTCTTCACCATGATCCCGATCTGGAACGACCTGTGGTTCCCTCTGATCCTGGCTCCGAGCGAGGCGACCAAGACGGTGACGCTGGGATCGCAGATCTTCATCGGCCAGTTCGTCACCAACTGGAACGCCGTTCTGGCGGCGCTGACGCTCGCCATCCTGCCGATCCTCGTGCTTTACGTCATATTCTCCCGTCAACTCATTCGTGGCATTACCTCCGGAGCAGTCAAGTGAGCTCATCCGAAAAGCCGATCCGCGTCCTCGTCGCCGGCCTTGGCAATATGGGTCGCAGCCATGCGCTGGCCTATCACAACAACCCCGGTTTCGAGATCGTCGGCCTCGTCAACCGCTCCAAGCCGAAGCTGACGGAAGAACTGCGGGGTTACACGATCCATCCGGATTTCGAGACAGCTCTGAAAGAGTTGAAGCCCGATCTCTGCTCCATCAACACCTATTCCGACAGCCATGCGGATTATGCCGTCATGGCCTTCGAGGCAGGCTGCGACGTCTTCGTCGAAAAGCCGCTGGCAACGACCGTCGAGGATGCGGAGCGCGTTGTGGCCGCGGCCAAGAAAGCCGGCCGTAAGCTGGTGATCGGCTACATCCTGCGCCACCATCCGTCGTGGATGAGGCTGATCGCGGAAGCCCGCAAGCTCGGCGGCCCTTATGTCTTCCGCATGAACCTGAATCAACAGTCGAGCGGGCCGACCTGGGAGACGCATAAGGCGCTGATGCGCACGACATCGCCGATCGTCGATTGCGGCGTGCATTATGTCGACGTCATGTGCCAGATCACCGACGCCAAGCCGGTCGAAGTGCGCGGCATGGGCCTGCGCATGTCGAACGAGATCGCGCCGGACATGTACAATTACGGACATCTGCAGGTGATCTATGAGGACGGCTCGGTCGGCTGGTATGAGGCTGGCTGGGGCCCGATGATTTCCGAGACCGCCTTCTTCGTGAAGGACGTGATGTCGCCGAATGGCGCGGTCTCGATCGTCATGGATCCGAATGCCAAGTCTGACGACATCGATACGCACACCAAAACCTCGATCATCCGGTTGCACACCGCCGAAACCGGCCCGGACGGCAAGTTCATCCGGCCGGACCAGGATCTGCGCATGGACGGCGAGCCGGGTCATCAGGAGCTCTGTGACCTCGAGCAGGCCTTCGTGCTGAAGGCCATCCGGGAAGATGCCGACCTTAGCCGCCATATGGCCGACGCCGTTCAATCGCTACGCATCTGCCTCGCCGCCGACGAGAGCGTGCGCACCGGCAAGCCCGTTTATTTGTAAGGGATTAGAGACTGTGGGATCGCTTCAACTGAAATCCATCCACAAGGCCTATGGTACACATGACGTGCTGAAGGGCATCAACCTCGATGTGAAGGACGGCGAGTTCGTCATCTTCGTCGGCCCGTCCGGCTGCGGCAAGTCCACCCTTCTGCGCAGCATCGCAGGTCTTGAGGATGTTACCTCGGGCGCGGTCTTGATCAATGGCAAGGA
The DNA here is from genome assembly GCF_030272705.1 of Rhizobium mayense. Lineage (GTDB taxonomy): Bacteria > Pseudomonadota > Alphaproteobacteria > Rhizobiales > Rhizobiaceae > Rhizobium > Rhizobium mayense. Next base: position 241,817 of record NZ_JARFYM010000001.1, read on the forward strand.
CGTGACGGTCACGCCACCCGCCAAGCGCGGCATTTCCATGGTGTTCCAGTCCTATGCGCTTTATCCGCATCTGACGGTAAAGGACAATATGGGCCTCGGCCTGAAGCAGGCCGGCACCGCCAAGGACGAGATCGACAGTCGTGTCGACAAGGCGTCCGGCATGCTCTCCCTGGAACCCTATCTCGCCCGCCGCCCGGCGGAACTTTCCGGCGGCCAGCGTCAGCGCGTCGCCATCGGCCGCGCCATCGTGCGCGAGCCGGAACTCTTCCTGTTCGATGAACCGCTGTCGAACCTCGACGCGGCGCTGCGCGTCCAGACCCGCCTTGAAATCGCCCGTCTGCATCGCAGCCTGCAGGCGACGATGATTTATGTTACCCACGATCAGGTCGAGGCCATGACACTGGCCGACAAGATCGTCGTGATGAACGCCGGTGCGATCGAGCAGATCGGCTCGCCGATGGAGCTTTATAATCGGCCTGCGAACATCTTCGTCGCCGGCTTTATCGGTTCGCCGCAGATGAATTTCATCCCGGCGGAAAAGCTCGAACAGAGCGGCGCAAAGACCATCGGCATCCGTCCGGAGCACATCACTTTGTCGCGCGAACAAGGCACTTGGTCCGCCAAGGTCATCCATGTCGAACACCTCGGCGCCGACACGATCATCTATCTCGAATCCAACCACACTGGCCTTCTGACCGTGCGCCTCTTCGGCGAACATAAATACGAGCCGGACGAAACGGTCTATGCGACGCCCGACGCCGGCCATATGCATCGCTTCGACGCGAATGATCAGGCCGTTCGGGCGTAGGCCCTGCATTCAGCAAATTGAAGAGGGCCCTGCTTCGGCGGGGTCCTCTTTTTATTTGTCCAGCGATGGCTTCAAATAGTCCAGTCGTCCGGACGAATTCGCCCACGACTATGTGCGTCTGTCGACCGACATCGAGGCACGCATGCCGAGTGCCGAGGAGGCGCGGCTGCTGCGGCAGCCGAAGTCGACACCGGTATTGGTCGTCCTCAAAGTGGATGTCGATAGCGACGGCGCACCCATTACCTATTCAGAGACACTATGGTCGGCGGAGCGGGTGACCTTCAAGGTCGATGTGGGGTAATGTCTATCGGTGCGACAGGATGTTCACGATCTTGCCGAAGGGATCGCGAACATAGAAGCGCCGAACGCCCCAGGGCTCATTGGTAAGTTCGTAAACGATATCGAGCTGCATCGATTGAGCGCGCTGGTAGACTTGATCGATATTGTCGACCTCGATCGAGAGATCGGGCGCTGCGGTTCCGGAGCCGCCTTCGCTTGCGATGCTGATCTGCGGGACGGTCGGCGCGTCGGAGGCGAAGGTCACGATCCAGCCTTGGTCCATGACAATATCCAAGCCGAGCAGGTCGCCATAGAAGGCACGGGCGCTGGCGGGGTCGACGGAATGCAGATTGGGGACAATGCGCAGAACGGTCATGCGATGCTCCGCACGAGAAATGGAGGCGGGCGATTACCGCGCCTCCACCATCCTACCTCAGACCGTTACCGATGGCAGCAGCTTGGCGCGTTCGCTCAGAAGCTGCCGGCAGGCGGATGCGACTTCGCGGCCCTTGATGATGAAATGCTCCTTGAAGAATTGGATATGCGCTTCCGATTCCTGAAAGTGATGCGGCGTCAGGACGGCCGACAGAACGGGCACCCCGGTGTCGAGCTGCACGCGCATCATCGCATCCAGAACGGTGTTGGCGACGAATTCATGGCGATAGATGCCGCCGTCGACAACGAAAGCGGTGGCGGCGATCGCGGAATAGCGGCCGTTGCGAGCGAGCGTCTGGGCATGCAGCGGAATTTCCAACGCGCCCGGTACGTCGAAAATATCGATGGGGGATGCCCCCTCTGCCGTCTGCCACTCGGTGACGAATGAATCGACGCAACGATCGACGATGTCGGCATGCCACCGGGCCCGGATCAGCGCAATGCGGCTGGGCTGGGTGGAGATCGAAATGGTCATGAATTTTGCCTTTCAAGGGTTGTTGTCAAATATCCCTTGGGCGAACACGCGGGTCACTACGCTCCTCACGAGGGAGGAGGGTGCGGTCCAGCTTGCTCTCTTCCATCCGGACTATACCGTCGGCTCCGGCCTCTCACCGGATCTGCTGACCCTCCCGGCAGACCGGAAGACGCTCGCGGGCTCGGAGACAAAATCTCCATACCGCCGGTGGGGAATTTCACCCCGCCCTGAGAACGGCTGAACTATAAATGCGGTGCAACAAAAATCAAAGAAAAACGCCGGGCGATTTGCCCGGCGCGTGCGAAAAATCTATCCGTCTGCCCTTGTCCGTCAGTCCTGGATGACCAGCAGATCGGAGGAGGCGAACCGCAGCGTGACCTTCTCGCCAACGCTCGGAGGCATCATGCCCGGGCTGTTGAACATGTCGAAGGAAATGGTGTTGCCGCCGACATTCATGCGCGTGCGGATGACCGAACCCAGGAAGTGTGCCGAGGAGACTTCGCCGGTCAGCGCGGTGTCGCCCTTGGCCGATTCCGCCAGCGAGCCGGCTTCCGGGCGCAAGGCGAGCGATACCTTATCGCCCGGCTTGTAGGCCGTAACCGACTGCTTCAAGGTGATGCCCTGATCGCCGATCATGATGCGGCTGCTATCCGGATCGACGACCTGGCCTTCGATGAGGTTCAACGTGCCGACGAAGGACGCGACGAAGCGGGTAGCCGGGGTGTTGTAGATTTCGAAAGGCGTGCCGATCTGGTCGGCGCGGCCGGCGTTCATGACAACGATGCGGTCGGAGATCGACAGAGCTTCTTCCTGGTCGTGCGTCACGAAGACGGTGGTGATGCCGAGCTGCTGCTGGATGGCGCGGATTTCTTCGCGCAGCGATACGCGGATCTTGGCATCGAGGGCCGAGAGCGGTTCGTCGAGCAGCAGAACCTGCGGCTTGACGGCGATAGCGCGGGCAAGCGCCACGCGCTGCTGCTGGCCGCCGGACATCTGGAAGGGGTAGCGGCCGGCAAGATGATCGAGCTTGATCAAGGCCAGCATTTCCTTGACGCGCTTGTCGATCTCGGGCTTTGCAACGCCGGCGACCTTGAGGCCGAAGGCGACATTGTCATGGACGGTCATGTTGGGAAACAGGGCGTATGCCTGGAACACCATGCCGATGTTACGCTGGTTCGGCTTCAGCGGACGCTGGTCCTTGCCGTTGATCGTCAGCGTGCCGGCGGTCGGGGTTTCGAAACCGGCGATCATGCGGAGAACGGTCGTCTTACCGCAGCCAGACGGTCCGAGGAAGGAGATGAACTCCCCTTTCTCGATATGCATGGTGAAGTCGTGAACGACTTGGACGTCGCCGAAGGACTTCTTGATGTGGGTGAGTTCGAGAAAAGCCATGGTGTGAAGCCTTACGCCTTAATCGGAGCGGATTTGGAGAAGCGTGAAACAAGCTGGAGCAGGCCCATGCTGAGCCAGGTTACAGCGAGCGCGATGATCGCCAGCGCCGATGGCTCGTAAGCCTTGTTGGCGCCGATGAGCTGCATATAGGGTCCGAAGGCCGGACGGTTGAGCAGCGACGCCATGGTGAATTCACCCATGACGATCGCAAGCGTGATGAAAGCGCCGGAAAGCACACCGCTCATCACATTCGGGAAGATGCATTTGAACATGATCGTCGTCCACTTAGCACCCAGGCTTTCCGCCGCTTCCGTCAGCGTGCCGACATCGATCGTGCGCATAGCCGTATCCACCGAACGGTACATATAAGGCAGCGACAATACAATGTAGGAGCAGACGAGCAGGAGGTTCGTTGTCTGGTTGTAGCCGGTCAGCGGCAGGATCGACGACGAATTATAAAGGCGGAGATAGCCGAAGACGATGACGATGGCGGGAATGACCAGCGGCATCAGCGTGACGAATTCCACGAAGGGGCGGATCTGCGGCAGACGCAGCCGCACCCAGTAGGCAGTCGGTACGACAAGGAGCATGCCGAAGATGATGGTCAGGAGCGCCATCAGCATGGAGAAGCCGAAGGCGGTCAGGAAGCCCAGGTCCGAAAAGACCGATCTATAGGCGTCGAAGCTATAGACGTCGCGCCGCATGCGCAGCGAAAATTCCAGCGTACCGATAAGTGGAACGAAGAAATAGATGACGCCGATGGCGACTGCGATCCAGGCAAAGAATTTTTGCAGCTTCATTTTTGCCACCGTTCAGCGCGCATGCGCATCAAGATATAGATGACGTTTGAAATACCTGTGATGACGATCATGCCGAGCGCCAGCGCATAGCCAAGGTTGGCATTGTGCAGTACGTCGCCACGGATCTGCGCATAGAGCACGATCGGGACGATGTTCAGCGAGCTGCCGGTCAGCGCGATAGCGGTTGCAATGGCGCCGAAGGAGTTGGCGAAAAGCAGCAGCGTCGTGCCGAGCAGGCTGGGCCAGAGGATCGGCAGGGCGACCATCAGCCAATATTGCTTGTTGGTGGCGCCGAGAATGGACGCGGCTTCGCGCCATTCCTTCTTCATGCCGTCCAGCGCCGGCGTAATGATCAGCACCATCAGCGGGATCTGGAAGTACATGTAGGTGATGGTGAGACCGAAGAAGCTCAGAAGATTGAAGCCGGTCGCGTAAAGGTTCAAACCGAAATGGGCAAGCAATATGGTGACCAGGCCCTGGCGACCTAGCGTTGCGATGAAAGAGAAGGCCAGCGGTACGCCTGCAAAATTGGAAGCGACGCCGGAAAAGGTCAGAAAGGCACTGCGGATCCAGGTGGGGAGACCGCCGAGTACGAGCGCCCAGGCGAGATAAAAGCCGATGATCGCGCCGCCGAGCGCGGAGGCAACCGAGATTCTGATACTGATCCAATAGGCGCTCAGGATGGTCGGCGTGAACAGATCGCCGAGATTCTTGAGCGTGAAACTCCCGTCCGGCGTCAAAAACGCGCCCATGACGAGATAGAGCGTCGGGATTATCAGGAACAACAGCGTGAAGATCACGAACGGGGCGATGCCCAGCCAGTCGACGACGATACGCTTGTTGATCAGAGGTGCGGTACTGACTGCTGATGTTGTGACGGTGCTCATGAGGGGCCCCAATTTGCGGCGTCGGAAAATGGAAAACCTCCCCGCCGAAGCGGGGAGGTCACGTCAAGTCAGATTACTGAACGTTCGAACCGACGACGCTGTCCCACTGCTTGGTGATGACAGCCGAACCGGCGTTCTGTTCGTCGAGCGTCGGGAAAATAGCCTTTTCATAGGCTGCTGCCGGCGGCAGCTTGTCGAGAAGCTCCTGCGGAACCTTCTTGTTCTTCGCCAGGTCGTTGAAGCGGATCGGGTGGCAATAGCCCTTCAGCCAGCCGATCTGGCCTTCGTCGGAATAGAGGAATTCCATCCAGAGCTTGGCAGCGTTCGGGTGCGGAGCGAAAGCCGAGATCGCCTGGACGTAAACGCCAGCGATAACGCCCGAAGCCGGAACCGTAACGTCGACCGGCGGGTTGCCGTTCAGGCTGTCGCGCCATGCGAGACCATTATAATCCCAAGCGACGACGATCGGGGTGGAGCCCTGAGCGAGCGAAGCGGACTTGCCGATGATCGGAACGAAGTTGCCAGCCTTGTTGAGCTGGGCGAAGTACTTCAGGCCAGCGTCGCCAACCTTGGTTGCATCCTTCTCGCCAGCGGCGAGACCGGCAGCGTAAACCGCCTGAACAGCCTGGTTGGAAGCGCGCGGGTCGCCGGCGAGCGATACAGTGTTGGCGTAATCCGACTTCTGCAGGTCAGCCCAATCCTTCGGCGGATTCTTGACGACGTCCTTGTTCACGACGAAGGAGAGAACGCCGTAGTAGTCGCCGTACCAGGAGCCGTCAGCATCCTTGGCGCTGTCCGGGATCGAGTCCCAGGTAGAAACCTTGTAAGGCAGCAGCAGACCGTCCTTCTTGGCGGTCGGGCCGAAGGAGAGACCGACGTCGATGACGTCGGGAGCCTGCGGGCCGGTGTTGCCCTTGTTGGCGCGGATGGCTTCGACTTCATCGCCCGACCCGGCGTCCGGGTTCAGTTCGTTGACCTCGAGGCCGTACTTTGCCTTGAAGGCGGCGATCAGGTCGCCATAACCGCACCAGTTGTGGGGCAGGGCGATGGTGGTCAGCGTGCCTTCCTTCTTGGCGGCAGCGATGAGGTCTGCGCTCGGTTCAGCAGCAGCGATAGCGCTCGAAGCGACGAGCATCGCAGTGGAGAGCGTCAGAAGACGATGAATTTTCGAGATCACTGGTATTCCTCCTTTTGGGTTTTCAGTGTCTGGCGTTGCTGTTAATGACGTTGCATGAAGGTTGTGTGACGGGTTGCAGCGGGTTGCGTTTCCTGAAACGTCGGGGATTTACTTTTATCCGCTAACGATGACAGGCTCTAACTTGTCGGCGATCCCCAAGTTATATTTTTTATACTTCCCCTCCCTCTAACCTAGCTTGCGGAACAGCCTTGTTTGTTCGAACAGGCCTTCAAGCGTTTTCATGCGCTCACTGGTCTCATCCCAGGTCGAGCTTTGTACGGCTTCGATCAGGGCCTCGACGATGAAGAGGGTGACGACGGAAGAATCCCAAGCCGATGGGGCTTCGATTTGCACGCGGAACGTGTGTTTGGCATGCTTGGCGGCGGGGGTGGCCCATTGGTCGGTGAAGACGATGATCTCGGCCCCGTGGCGGCGGGCGGCGGCAGCGAGGCTGACTATTTCCTGCTCATAGCGACGGATATCGAAGATCACGAGCAGGTCGCCGGGATTCATGTTCAGAACATATTGCGGCCAAGAACTGGAGTTGGAGGAGAGCAGGGTCGTGTTCGGGCGGATGACCTGCATATGGGTGAAGAAATATTCGGCAAGCGCGCCTGTGATGCGCCCACCGACGAAATAAAGCCCGCGCTTGCGCTCCGACAACAGCGCAGCGACGCTATCGAAGGTTGCCGCATCAATATCCGTCAGTGTCTGGCGAAGATTGCCCATGATGGCGTCGGCAAAGCGATTGAGGATATGTGTGCCGGGGGCATTGGATGCCCAGCGGTCATGCTTCGTCAGTGGATTTGAGATGGTCGCCTCGACCTCCTGATGGAGGCGGGACTGAAAATCCGGATACCCCTTGAAACCGAGCTTCTGCACCATGCGGGCCACTGTCGGCGTGGAAACCCGCGCATTTTCGGCAACCGTCGTAATGCTGCCCAGCCCCGAGACCGGATAGTTGTCGAGCAGGCTCTTGGCGAGCTGCTTTTCGGCGCGCGTCAACGCGTCGAATTGGGCATGGATAACGTCCGAAACTGTTTTCGACGCATTGCTCACTCGATTTTAGCTCCCCAGGGACGGTCTTATGCCAGTCTCCTATAAAGATATAACTACGCTGTCACATTTGGTGTCAATGTCACAAATGAAGAAATAATTTCAGTTCCCAGTTGACAGTCGCCGAAACCTGAAGAATTCTTTTCTTATAAAGATTTTATTAGGTAGCGGTGGGGCTCCTTTGATGCTTGCTCGGCAGGGGATTCTGACGGAAGCGGATGGCGATTGCGTTGCGGTCGAACGACCGGCCGGAGCAAGCCCGGTTCTGATCATTTGTGAACATGCTTCGCGCACGCTGCCGGAATATTTCGGCGATCTCGGCCTTTCGACCGAAGCGCTTTCCAGTCACATCGCCTGGGACCCCGGTGCGCTGGCCGTCGCCAGGAAAATGTCTGATAGCCTCGATGCTACGCTGGTCTACCAACGCTTCTCGCGCTTGATCTACGACTGCAATCGGCCGCCGGAAAGCGCGGGCGCCATGCCGGAAACCAGCGAGATCTACACGATCCCCGGCAATCAGCACCTGCAGGCGGCCGACCGACAGGCACGAACCGACGCTCTTTATATACCATTCCACGACCGCATTCGGGCTCTCTTGAAAGAGCGAGCGGCGAGGGAACAACAAACCGTGATCGTCACGGTTCACAGTTTTACGCCCGTGTACAACGGCAGGCAGCGGGCAGTGGAGCTCGGCATCCTGCACGACGAAGACCATTGGCTGGCGGATCGCATGCTCGAAGCGGCCACACAGGCGCCGCTCTACCGCACGGAACGAAACGAGCCTTATGGGCCAGAGGATGGTGTTACCCATACGCTGAAACTGCATGGGCTCGCCAATGGTTTGCATAACGCAATGATCGAGGTCCGCAACGACCTCATCGGAGATGACGTCGGCCAAGGGGTCATGGCCGGCTATCTGACAGGGCTTATCCAGAGCAGCCTGGAAGCCTGAGTATAAAAATGACCCCGGGGAGCAGTTCAACTGCGATCGGGCCGCACGGCAAAAGCCGGTGGCGCACATGGTACATGGTTTTCCGCAATTCCGCGGACGGCCGGGTTTTAGGGGGAATGACATGTCTGATTACACAGAGTTAGACAAAAAGCAGGACGTGCATATTCTGCACTCCATGGGCTATGCCCAGGAGTTGGAGCGGCGCATGAGCTCGTTCTCGAATTTCGCCGTATCCTTTTCGATCATTTGCATTCTTTCGGGCGGCATCAATTCGCTCGCTCAGGCGACTTCGGGAGCAGGTGGTGCCGCGATCGGCATCGGCTGGCCAGTCGGATGCTTCATCTCTCTGGTCTTCGCCGTCGCGATGGCGCAGATCAGCTCGGCCTATCCGACGGCGGGTGGGCTCTATCACTGGGGTTCGATCCTCGGCAACCGCTTCACCGGCTGGCTGACAGCCTGGTTCAACCTGCTCGGCCTCGTCACCGTTCTCGGGGCGATCAATGTCGGCACCTATTATTTCTTCCTCGGCGCTCTCGGCAGCTATTTTGGCATGGTCGATACAACAGTGGTCCGGATTGTGTTCCTGGTCGTCATCACCGGCCTTCAGGCACTCGTGAACCACATGGGTATCGGGCTCACGGCGAAGCTGACCGACTTCTCCGGCTATCTGATCTTCGCCACTTCGATCGCGCTGGCGGTCGTGTGCCTGATCGCCGCGCCGTCCTATGATTTCGCACGGTTGTTCACCTTCACAAACTACTCCGGCGTGGCGACCATCGCTGCTGACGGGTCGGCGACTGGAGTACCGGTCTGGCCGCAGGTGTCCACCTTCTGGGTCTTCGCCCTCGGCCTGTTGCTGCCGATCTACACGATCACCGGTTACGATGCCTCGGCGCACACCTCGGAGGAAACTCTCAAGGCAGCGCATTCCGTTCCGCGCGGCATGGTCGCCTCGGTGCTTTGGTCGGCATTGTTCGGTTACATCATGCTATGTGCGTTCGTTCTGATGCTGCCGAACATGGACGATGCCGCAAAGCAGGGCTGGAACGTGTTCTTCTGGGCGATGGACGCTCGGGTCAATCCCATCGTCAAGGATATCCTGTATTTCCTGATCTTCGTCAGCCAGTGGCTGTGCGGCCTCGCGACGGTCACGTCGGTATCGCGCATGATCTTCGCGTTCTCGCGTGATGGCGGCCTTCCGGCATCGAAGGGGCTTTCCAAGGTCAGCCCGAAATTCCGCACGCCGGTATCCGCGATCTGGACAGGCTCGATCCTTTCGGTGCTGTTCGTCTGGGGCTCGTCGCTGGTATCGATCGGCGACACGCCGGTGTACACGATCGTCGTTTCGTGCACGGTCATCTTCCTCTTCTTCTCCTTCGCGATCCCGATCACGCTCGGTCTATTCGCATGGGGCACGTCGAAGTGGGACAAGATGGGCCCGTGGAATCTCGGCGAGATGGGGTTCAAGCTTTTTGCCGTGCTCTCGATCATCGCGATGATCGTGATCTTTGTTATCGGCATTCAGCCGCCGAATGACTGGGCGGGTATCATCACCGTCGGCTTCCTTGTCCTGACGGGGATCGTCTGGTTCGGTTTCGAACGTCGCCGCTTCCGGGGCCCGCCGATCGGCGAGGAGATCGCTAGGCGCAAAGCCGAAATCGCAGCGGCTGAAGCCGCCGTCGGCGAACGCTGACCCTCGGAGCTGCATTTCTTAAACCGTGGGGCCGCCTGCGCGCGGCCCCTTCACCGGTATGAACGAAACGCACAGCGCCGGGTCGCATCCTGCCGCAAGCTGTCGTTTTGTTGTCCGAAGTCCCAATTCACTGTTCAGGCGGATCACTCATGAGCACCAGCTATACGTTCGACGACCTCAAACAGGATGTGGCCGAGGGGCGCATCGATACGGTTCTGGCATGTCAGGTTGACATGCAGGGTCGCCTGATGGGCAAGCGTTTCCAGGCGGAATTTTTCCTCGAGAGCGCTTGGAAGGAAACGCATAGCTGCAATTATCTCCAGGCGACCGACATCGAGATGGAAACCGTCTCAGGCTACAAGTCGACAAGCTGGGAGAAGGGCTATGGCGACTATACGATGAAGCCTGATCTTGCCACGCTTCGCCGTATTCCCTGGCTCGAAGGCACGGCGCTTGTTCTCTGCGACGTCCTCGACCATCACACGCATGAGGAGGTGGCGCATTCGCCGCGCGCCATCCTCAAGAAGCAGGTCAAGCGCTTGGAGGTCATGGGTCTCAAGGCGTACATGGCCTCGGAGCTCGAATTTTTCCTCTTCGATCAGAGCTATGACAGCGCGCGCGAGTCCGGCTACCGCCATCTGAAGCTCGCCAGCGGCTACAACGAGGATTACCACATCTTCCAGACCTCCAAGGAAGAAGAGGTCATGCGGGCGATCCGCACGGGGCTGCAAGGCGCCGGCATCCCGGTCGAAAATTCCAAGGGCGAGGCTTCCGCCGGCCAGGAAGAGATCAATGTCCGCTATGCCGACGCGCTGACCATGGCCGACCGCCACGCGATCATCAAGAACGGTTGCAAGGAAATCGCCTGGTCGAAGGGCAAGGCCATCACCTTCCTGGCGAAGTGGAGCTATAGCGCCGCCGGCAGTTCCTCGCATATCCACCAGTCGCTCTGGAGCCTCGACGGCAAGAGCTCGATGTTCTTCGAAGAGGGCGGCAAGTACGGCATGTCGCCGATGATGAAGCACTATGTCGCCGGCCTTCTGACCCATGCCAGCGAAATCACCTACTTCCTGGCGCCCTACATCAACTCCTATAAGCGCTTCATGGCCGGCACGTTCGCGCCGACCAAGGCGATCTGGAGCAAGGACAACCGCACGGCGGGTTATCGTCTTTGTGGCGAAGACACCAAGTCGATCCGAATCGAATGCCGCGTCGGCGGTTCCGATCTCAATCCCCATCTCGCCTTCGCGGCGCTGATTGCCGCCGGCCTCGACGGTATCGAGAACAAGCTTGAGCTGGAAGCGCCGTTCGTGGGGGATGCTTACGGCGCCCGTGAGGTTCGCGAAATTCCGCGCACCCTGCGCGATGCCACCACGGCCATGACCAATTCGAAGATGCTGCGCGCGGCTTTCGGCGACGACGTCATCGATCATTACACCCGCGCTGCCGACTGGGAGCAGGAAGAGTATGATCGCCGCGTTACCGATTGGGAAGTGGCGCGCGGATTCGAAAGGGCGTAAGGCTGGTTGCAATATGCTTCCTGCCAGGTTTTCATTCCATCGTCGGGCAGGAGCGGCGCTAGGATGTGCTGCGCATTCACCGAGTCGCTTCACGCGATCGAGCGGCGGCGGGCTGAGAAACATCCGGCGATCAAATTGGTGACTATAAAAACAGGATTTCGATCATGACCATGATCACATGCATATCCCCGGTGAACGGGGAGGTTTATGCGGAGCGTCCGGCGCTGTCGCTGGAGGCCGCAAAGGAAGCTGTCGCCCGTGCCCGCAAGGCGCAGAAGGATTGGGCGCGTCGCCCGCTGGAGGATCGCGTTCAGCTCGTTCTGAAGGGCGTTGCCCGGCTCAACGAAATGGCAGATGTCGTCGTGTCGGAGCTCGCCTGGCAGATGGGCCGCCCGATCAAATACGGCGGCGAATATAGGGGCTTCAACGAGCGCTCAAATTATGTGGCATCGATCGCAGCCGATGCATTGTCGCCGATGGTGGTGGAAGACAGCGCGAATTTCGCACGCCGCATCGAGCGCGAGCCGCACGGCGTTGTCTTCGTCATCGCGCCGTGGAACTATCCCTACATGACCGCGATCAACACGGTCGCTCCGGCATTGATGGCCGGAAATACCGTTATTCTGAAGCATGCCAGCCAGACGCTTCTGGTCGGTGAGCGGTTGGTCCAGGCCTTCGTCGAAGCCGGCGTTCCCGCCGACGTTTTCCAGAACATCTATCTCGACCACGAGACGACTTCGGTGCTGATCGCCGCCGGCAGCTTCAACTTCATCAACTTCACCGGATCCGTCGAAGGCGGGCGATCGATCGAACGCGCTGCCGCCGGCACCTTCACTAGTCTCGGCCTCGAACTTGGCGGCAAGGATCCGGGCTATGTCATGGAAGATGCCGACCTCGATGCTGCCGTCGACACATTGATGGATGGCGCCACCTATAATTCCGGCCAATGCTGCTGCGGCATCGAGCGGATCTATGTGCACGAATCGCTCTACGACGCCTTCGTCGAGAAGTCGGTAGCCTGGGTGTCGAACTACAAGCTCGGCAATCCGCTTGATCCGGACACCACACTTGGCCCGATGGCGAACAAGCGTTTCGCCAAGGTGGTGCGCGAGCAGATCGCTGACGCCGTTGCCAAGGGTGCCAAGGCGCTGGTCGACCCCAAGCTTTTCCCGGCTGATGACGGTGGCGCTTATCTCGCTCCACAGATCCTCGTCGATGTCGATCACTCGATGGCCTTCATGCGCGAGGAAACCTTCGGCCCGGCCGTTGGTATCATGAAGGTGAAGAGCGATGCCGAAGCGCTGGAATTGATGAACGACAGCCCCTATGGCCTGACGGCTTCGTTGTGGACCAGGGATGCCGAGCGCGCCTCGCGCATCGGCCGCGACATCGAAACCGGCACCGTCTTCATGAACCGCGCCGACTATCTCGACCCGGCGCTTTGCTGGACCGGCGTCAAGGAAACCGGTCGTGGCGGCTCGCTCTCGATCATCGGATTCCACAACCTGACGCGCCCGAAATCCTACCATTTGAAGAAGGTAACAGCATGAGCAATATCTCAGCCAATTGGAGCTATCCGAACGCCTTCAAGCTCGGCCGCGGCCGGATTACGGAACTGGCGGATGCCTGCAAGAGCCTGGGCATGAAGAAGCCGCTCCTGGTCACCGACCGGGGTCTCGCCTCGATGGCGATCACCAAGACGGCTCTGGATATTCTCGAAGACGCCGGCCTCGGTCGCTCCATCTTCGCCGATGTCGATCCGAATCCGAACGAGAAGAACCTCGATGCCGGCGTCAAGGCCTTCAAGGATGGTGGCCATGACGGCGTCGTCGCCTTTGGCGGCGGCTCGGGGCTCGATCTCGGAAAATGCGTTGCCTTCATGGCAGGCCAGACGCGGCCGGTCTGGGATTTCGAGGATATCGGCGATTGGTGGACCCGTGCCAATGTCGAGGGCATCGCCCCGATCGTCGCCGTGCCGACCACTGCCGGCACCGGCTCCGAAGTCGGCCGCGCCAGCGTCATCACCAATTCCGCAACGCATGTGAAGAAGATCATCTTCCATCCGAAGTTTTTGCCGGGCGTTGTCATCGCCGACCCGGAACTGACCGTCGGCATGCCGAAGATCATCACCGCCGGCACCGGAATGGATGCTTTCGCCCATTGCCTGGAAGCCTATTCGTCGCCCTTCTATCACCCGATGTCGGCCGGCATCGCGCTGGAAGGCATGCGGCTCGTCAAGGAATTCCTGCCGCGCGCCCATAGAGAAGGCACCGACCTCGAAGCTCGAGCCAACATGATGAGCGCCGCCGCCATGGGCGCCGTCGCCTTCCAGAAGGGACTTGGCGCCATTCACGCGCTGTCGCATCCGATCGGCGCCGTCTACAACACGCATCATGGTATGACCAACGCTGTCGTCATGCCGGCCGTCCTGCGCTTCAATCGCAAGGCCATCGAAGACAAGATCGCCCGTGCGGCTGCTTACCTCGGCATTGCCGGCGGTTTCGACGGTTTCTATGATTATGTGCTGAAGCTGCGGGCCGAACTCGGCGTGCCCGAAAACCTCTCGGCCATGGGCATTGCGCCCGATCGCATCGATGAGCTCTCAGCCATGGCGATCGAAGATCCGAGCGCCGGCGGCAATCCCGTGCCAATGACGCTGGAAAACACCAAAGCGCTGTTCCACGACTGCTTCTAGTCGCATCGCTCAGCTTTCGATCGTGCCGCGAGACGATTGCGGCACGATTTTTTGTGCCTATCTGCCAGGTCGGCGGCAGAAATCTTGGCGCTGCACTTTGGTTTCGCCGACGCAACACCGCGCTGTCGGCAAGGAGCCATTAAGGCTTTGTTAACCATATCTCGAAACAATGCGTTAACTGCACCGATGACTCAGATGGTGCGGAAAAGAGCGATGTTCGTGCTCGCCGCCATCTGCCGGAGACCGACAATGCCAGTTATCACATTTGCGAATACGAAGGGTGGGGCGGGAAAGACGACGGCGGTTCTGTTGTTGTCCACGGAGCTGGCACGGCGCGGCTATCGCGTCACTATTCTCGACGCTGATCCGCAGCACTGGATTTCGCACTGGTACGAAATCTCAGGCCATGTGCCTAACATCTCGGTCATCGACTTCGTGACCAGCGCATCCTTGCCCGTGCATCTTTCCGAGAACGGTGAGACGGACTATTTCATCCTCGACCTGCCGGGCGCTCGCACGCCGCTGCTGGCAACGGCGCTCGGTCTCTCAGATCATGTGCTTATTCCGATCCAAGGCTGCGCGATGGATGCGCGAGGCGGGGCCCAGGTGCTGGAGCTGCTGCAATATCTCGGACAGCGGGCCGGCATTCACATCAATCACTCGGTCGTCCTGACCCGCGTCAACTCGATGGTGACGACCAGAGCACTGCAGACGGTAAAAGCGCTATTGTCCGAGCGGAGTGTCACGGTTCTCGAAACGCCGATCATCGAACGCTCGGCCTTCCGCGATATTTTCGACTGTGGCGGTACGCTCTACACGATGGACCCAGCCCGGGTCAGCAATCTCGACAAGGCCCAGGAAAATGCCCGCGCCTTTGCCGAGGAAATGATGCGGCTGTTGCCGGCACGGCTGACGGCTTCAGCTCGCGGCGATGGCCAAGAGGCGATCCGCACTGCGGCCTGACGAATTTTCACAATAGAAAAAGGCCGCTGGATCGCTCATCCGGCGGCCTTGTCATTTGTGCCAAGTGCGATCAATCGACGAATTCGACGACTACGCCGGGTTTGACCATCTTGGCGAGTTCCGTCGCATCCCAGTTGGTCAGGCGCACACAGCCGTGGCTCTGCGACTTGCCGATCTTCGAAGGATCTGGTGTCCCGTGGATGCCGTAGGTCGGCTTCGATAGCGCCATCCAGACAACACCGACCGGGCCGTTGGGGCCGGGCGGAATGTCGAGGATCTTGTCGTTGGCCCCCTGCTTGAAGTTGATCTTCGGATTGTATGTGTAGCCGGGATTGAAGGCGACGCGTTCGACTGTCACCGTGCCGGAGGGCGACGGCGTGTCGGTCGAGCCGATGCTCGCGGGGTAGGCGGCAATCAGGGCGCCGCTGGCATCATAGGCGAAAACCTGCTTGCGTCCCTTGTCGGCGAGAATTTTTGCGACGGTGCCGGTTTTGCCGGGACCGGTATTGACCACTTTGATCGTGCTGCCGGGAACTGTGAAGTCGACGCCGGGATTGAGTTCTTTCAGATAGCCTTCGTCCATATGGAAGCGTTCGGCCAACATTTCCGTGGTCGACGTGTAGCCGAGCGAAGGCATCTGCGCCTTTGCGGCATAATCTTCAGGGATCGACGCTACATAGGGACCGGCGGCATCGGCAGGCGTGATCGTGTAGTTGACGATCGGCATGCCGCCTGACAGTCGCAGTTGCTCCAGGATCGAATCCGTGTCGTTCGGGTTCAGCGTTTGGCCCGTCATCTGCTGGTAGGCGTAGATCGCCTTGGTGACATTGGCACCCATGCGGCCATCGATCGCGCCCGGCGAAATGCCCTGGCGGGAGAGGAAGACCTCAAGCGCCGTGATCTCCAGTTTCGACTTGCCTTTCAGCGTGATGACGGGCTCGGCCGGCGGCTTGCGCTCGATACCGGGCGTCTGCTCCTGGGGATCGATCGATGCGTAGTCGTTGCCGCTCGGATTGGGTTGGGACTGGCCATTCATGTCCGGCAGCGACTGGTTGTCGAGAGGCTCGCGCTGCATATCACCATCGCGCGGGATGCCGCTGGTGATGACGCCGCGGTCCTGTTGGCCATCGCCGTTGTCGACATAGCCACCGTCATTTCCATAGTCACCGCCGCGATATTGGCGATAGTCGCGGTAGCCGCCATTGTCGGAAAGCTGCGTGTCGCCATACCGGTTACCGTCGCCATTGCCGTTGTCATTGTAGACGTTGCGGCCGGGGGCGCGCGGAAAATAGGTGCTTGCGCGCATCTCGGTTGCAAGGACATTGCCGTAGCGGTCGATCAATACGCGATGGCCACGCCCGTCGCGCGCGACGGTCACGACGCTTTGGTCCGGATATTGATCGAGGATTCGTCCGTCGGGGGTGACCAGAATGATGTCGTTGTTCCCGTTGCGGTAGTATTGTGCCTGCGCATCAGTCAATGCGAGAGCAGATGCCGTGGCCGCAAAGGCCAGTGTAAGGCTTAGTTTCAGGAACCGGTTCACGTCTGTGGAATCCCTCGGGTGATGGCTGAGCCGACACACACATGGCAATTTTGACGCCAGTATGGAATTAAAGATTATCATGCTGAATAAAAGATAAAATTTTGTGTGATCAAGGCGCGAAGTTAACGTTCGATAAGAGAAACCACCATTAATTTTCGTCCTGTCCCATTTTGAAACCATTTCGATGACGGACGGCCGATCGAGAGCCAACCAGGGAGGATTGCAGAAGATGATGGATTTTGCCGCGGCCAAGGGACCGAAACTGACATTGGATGAAAGTTCTGTGCTGGATATCGGCGCCTGTATCGTCGACGGCAACAATCTTGCGCCAGGACGCGCTATCCCGGACGACGGCGACCCGCGCATCGATCATTCGCTGGAAGGCTTCCTCTTCACCTGCGGCCCGGATCATATCCGCCATCCGCAACCGATGTCGGGCGCTTTCGAGGGCAGGCGCTATCCGCTGCACGGTTCTTTCTCCTCGCATCCGGCCAAAATCCTGTGGACTCGGTTCGAGGACGGCAATGCCGAGTGCCGTGCCGATATCGATGTCGTCACCGCCGAACGCCACACGGCACGGCTGGAGCGCCATTGGCGCATCGACGGCACGACAGGCGAGGTTTCGCTCACGGACCGTGTCGTCAATACCAGCGTCGAGGCTATGCCGGTCTTCCTGATGTATCACATGAATGTCGGCGCCAAATGGTTCGATGACGGAGTGCGCCTCTCCGGCCAGATGCTGGAGAACGGCGGTTTTCCCTGGACCTTCGGTGAGGAATTGGGCGGTCTTTTCTGCGTGCCGGCGACGGCGAAGGGTGAGGATTGGTCGGAAGTGCGCCTCGGGCCGATCGCTGCCATCGGCGGCAAATCCCTGCGGGTCCGCTTCGGCACGGATACGTTGCCGTTCCTGCAGGTCTGGCGCAATCAGCGCGCGCCGGCCCATATCCTCGGCATCGAACCCGTCTCGCACCGCTTGGCAGCACGCGGCGAACTGGAGGAGGCGGGCGAATTCAATATTCTTCAGCCCGGCGAAGCCAGGAGTTTCGCACTCAACTTTGCCTTCGCCTGAAGGTCTGAGCGGTTGACGCTTGCTTTGTGGCGGCGTAGACCATGGCCCTCGGTTTCAAAGAGGAAATGAACCATGGATATCCGCCAGATCGATGACGAATACTCGGTTTCCGGCCAGATCACCCTGGAGGATCTCGATCAGATCAAGGCCATGGGTTTCAACTCGATCGTTTGCCACCGCCCGGACAACGAGAGCCCGGATCAGACGCCGTTTTCAGTCATAGCAGCCCGTGCCAAGGAACTCGGTCTCGAAATCGCGCATGTGCCCGTTGGGCCGATGGGCGTGACCGAAGAGGCCGTGGAAGGCATGGTCGATGCGCTCGACGAATTCCCGCGGCCGATGCTCGGCTATTGCCGCTCCGGTGCGCGCTCGACCGCGATCTATCAGAAGACCCATCATATCCGCGGCTAAGTCACCGCGTTCCGAACATGCGAGAGATTAAGGGCGTTGCTGATGAGCAGCGCCCGGTTTGTTACCCGTCACCGGACAACATCAGGAGAGAACCATGAGCATCAAGCGTATCGACGTCGGAGCCCGTATGAGCGGCGCTGTCATTCACGGCAACACCGTCTACCTCGCCGGCCAGGTTGGTGAAGGCGAAAGCGTCACCGACCAGTGCAAGTCGGCACTCGGCGAAGTCGATCGCCTGCTGGCTGCCGCCGGCAGCAACAAGTCGAAGATCCTGCAGACGCTGATTTATCTCTCCGACATTTCCTATTTCGCGGAAATGAACGCCGCCTGGGAAGCCTGGGTCGATCCTGCCAACACGCCGGCCCGCGCCACCAGCGAAGCCAAGCTCGCTGCACCGAAGTACAAGGTCGAGTTCATCGTCACCGCCGCGATCGACTGATCTGAGATTCGGTGAATTTTTTGAAAAGGCCGGTGAGCTTGCGCTCACCGGCTTTTTGATTGTGAAATTTCCGTCAAAGTGCGCGACGGCGTGATCGCCTCGGGATCGAGTACGACCTCGATGATTGCCGGCTTGCCGCTGGCACGTGCGCGTTCAAAGGCCGGGCCGAATTCCTCGGTGGTCTTCACCGTTTCGCCGTGGCCGCCGTAAGCCCGGGCGAAGGCGGCAAAATCCGGGTTGCTCAAGGCTGTAGCGCTGACGCGGCCGGGGTATTCCCGCTCCTGATGCATGCGGATGGTGCCATACATGCCGTTGTTGATGACAAGGGCGATCAAGGGCAGGTGATATTGCACGGCAGTCGCGAACTCCTGGCCGTGCATCATGAAGCAGCCATCGCCGGCAAAGCAGATCACTTCGCGCTCAGGAAAGAGCTGTTTGGCGGCGACAGCCGCAGGCAAGCCGTAGCCCATCGAACCGGAGGCCGGTGCGGCCTGGGTGTTGAAACGGCGGAAACGATGGAAGCGGTGCAGCCAGGTGGCATAGTTGCCGGCGCCGTTGGTGAAGATGGCGTCGGGCACAGTGTTAGCCTCGATCCAATCCATGATCCGGCCCATATGCACGTCGCCGGGACTTTTTTCCGGCGTTTTCGACCAGGCGAGATAGGCGGCATGCATGCGCTCCGTCTGCTCTGCCCAACGCGGTTCTGCTGGAGCTTCCAGATCGGCTAATGCAGCCACGAAATCGGAGGGACTGGCGCAGATCGCCAGATCCGGCCGGTAGACGCGGCCGAGCTCGGATGGATCGGGATGAATATGAATAAGCTGCTGCTGCGGATAGGGGATGTCCATCAGCGTATAGCTGGAGGATGGCATTTCCGAGAAACGGCCGCCCAGCAGGATCAGCAGATCGGCTTCCTTGATCTCCTTTGCCAGGGCTGGATTGATGCCAATACCGACATCGCCGGCGTAATTCGGGTGTAGATGATCGAACAGCATCTGCCGGCGGAAGGAACAGCCGATCGGCAGCTTGAAGCGTTCAGCGAAGCTTCTGAGATCCGCCACCGCATCCTCGTCCCAGCGCGTGCCGCCGACGATGACCATTGGCCGTTCGGCCTCGATCAGCCGCAGATAGAGATCGTCGATCTGGCTGCGGCCGGGATGGGCCGCGACCGGCATATAGCGCTTGGCATTGGGGGCTTCGACCTCGTCGCGCAGCATGTCTTCAGGCAGGGTCAGCACGACCGGACCGGGCCGGCCCGATGTCGCAACGGCGAAGGCGCGGGTGACGAATTCCGGAATACGGGCAGCATCGTCGATCTCGCCGACCCATTTGGCAAATTCGGTGAAGGCACGCCGGAATTCCACCTCCTGAAAGGCCTCGCGCTCGCGCGCATCGCGCTGGACCTGACCGATGAACAGGATCATCGGGATCGAATCCTGTCGCGCAATATGCAGGCCTGCGGAGGCATTGGTCGCGCCCGGACCGCGGGTGACCATGCATATGCCGGGTTCGCCCGTCAAACGGCCCCAGGCGTCCGCCATCATCGCCGCGCCGCCCTCCTGCCGGCAGACGAGCACGTCGATGTCGCTGTCATGCAGCGCGTCCAGCACAGCGAGAAAGCTCTCGCCGGGAACGCAGGAAATACGCCGGACGCCGTTTGCCTTCAGGGCTTCGACGATGAGCTGGCCGCCGGTATGCTTCATTTTTTTGCCTCTCCCTCCAGTTCCGCCAATTCGGCCAGAACCTCCTCCTGATGTTCGCCAAGACGCGGGCTCGGCCGCGTATAGGTCAACGGCGTTTCCGACAAGACGACCGGCGTCCGCACGCTCGGGATGACCGTGCCGGCAGCATCTTCGAGATCGATCCGCAGACTGCGAGCCCGGATCTGCGGATCGGCGAACATGTCTTCGATCGTATTGATGGCCCCCGCTGGCACCGCATTGTCCTCACAGGCTTTCAGCAGATCCGCTTTCTTCCATGAAAGCGTTTTCGCCGAGATGAAAGCGCGGACGTCGTCGCGATGGGTGACGCGGGTCTTGTTGGTCGCATAGCGCTCATCATTTGCCTGCATCTCGGTGCCGAGGATCGCGCAGAGGCGACGGAACTGCCCGTCATTGCCGACAGCAAGGATCAGATAGCCATCGGCCGTCGGCACGACCTCATAGGGCGAGATATTGGGGTGGGCATTGCCAAGCCGCGTCGGGGCCTTGCCGGAGATCAGGTAATTCATGTTCTGGTTGGCGAGTACGGCGGATTGCACGTCGAGCAGCGCCATGTCGACAAGCTGGCCTTCGCCGGTCTTTAGCGCGTGGATCAGGGCCGCTTCGATCGCGGAGACGGCATAGATGCCGGTGAAGATATCGGCGATCGCCACACCCGCCTTCATCGGTTGTCCGTCCGGCTCGCCCGTGATCGACATGAAGCCGGACATGCCCTGAACGATATAGTCATAGCCTGCGAGGCCCGCATAGGGACCGGTCTGGCCGAAGCCTGTGATAGAACAATAGACCAGTTTCGGATTGATCTTTTTGAGGCTCTCGTAGTCCAGCCCGTATTTGACCAGACCGCCGAGCTTGAAATTCTCGATCAACACGTCGGCGGTTGCGACCAACCGCTTAACAAGGGCCTGGCCCTCTTCGGTCTTGAGATCGGCGACAACGGAACGTTTGCCGCGATTGGCAGAGTGGTAATAGGCGGCCGAAAGGTTTTCCCCATCCTTGCCCTCGACGAAAGGCGGGCCCCAATGGCGAGTATCGTCGCCTCCGTCTGGGTTCTCGACCTTGATGACATCGGCGCCGAGATCAGCCAGCATCTGCCCTGCCCAGGGGCCGGCAAGAACGCGGGCTAGTTCGATGACGCGAATACCGGAAAGGGGTGGATTCTTGGTCTTGTTGTCGGTCATGTCGGTCCAGATGGGCGGCTACGGCGCGAAAGTGGTCTCAGATGTATCGGATACTGGCCTGGAAGCAAAGCGCCGCTCGCGCCAGAGAATATAGAGGCCCGAGGCCATGATGATGAAAATACCGACCCATTTGATCAGGCCTGGGAAGTTGTTGAAGACCAGCCAGCCGAAGATCGTCGCCGAGACGATCTCGAAATATTGCAGGGGCGCCAGCGTCGAGGCTGGTGCGGCGCGATAGGCATGGACTGTGAGGATGCCGGAGGCGGCGGCGGTGACGCCGACGCCCAGGAGATAGGCCATTGCGGTACCATCGGGGATGACGGAGGCGATGACCGGCGAGCCCGAGCCGTGACCGATCGCGAGCAGAACGAGGCAGATGGCCATGCCCCAGATACCGGTTTGGAACTGCATCGGCCAGGCGTCCTCGCTATGTGAGACAACGCGCGTAATCATCACATAGACGGCGACGCAGAGTGCGGTGACGATCGGAAGCAACGCCACGAAGCCGACTTCCTCGAAACTCGGCTGAATGATCAGCATCGCGCCGAAGAAGCCGACGGCGCAGGCCGTATAGCGTCGCCAACCGATCGTTTCCTTCAGGAAAATGCTACTAAGAATGGTCAGCATGATCGGCTCGACGAAGAAAATGGCGATGGCGTCGGCCACCTCCATGACCTGCAGCGTCGTGACGAAGGATACCATCGACAATGTGAGCACGCCGGCGCGAATGACATGCACCCCGCTGCGGCGCAGAGACCATCTGCCCCATTGGCCGCGCAGGGCCATCATCGGCAGCGCGAACAGCCACTGAAAGATGAAACGGGCGGCGGTGACTTCCGCCGGCGGAATGGTGGTCGCGGCAAGCTTCGAAAAGATGTCGACGATCGGTGACAGGGCGACCGACAGGAACATCATCAACAGGCCGAACGTCAGTTCCGACTGACGCAGACGGGGCAGGGAACTGCCGGTGACACTCATTCGAACATTCCTTTGGGAATCAGGCCCTTGCCGTCACTTGCTGACACCAGTCCGCAAAATCCGAAATGGCCGCGGCCGCGCCGATCTCGTTCAGCGTCTCATGCCGCATGTCCTGATAGATAGCCATGGTGATATGCGAGAATCCGGCCTTTTTCAAATGTTTTGACAGCCAGGAAATCGCTTTTCCATTGTTCGTCGCCGGGTCATGCCCGCCTCCGATGAGATGGATCGGCATGTCGCGCCGAAGCTGATCGAGGTGGGTCTTTTGTGGTGCACGGAAGGTCAGTTCGAAGATATCCAGCCATAGCGAGACCGAGGCATCGAAGCCGCAGAGCGGGTCGGCGATGTACTTATCCACCTCCTCGGGAATGCGCGACAGCCAATCGAATTCGGTGCGGCGGTTTGCGATCGACTGGCCCCAGGCACCAAAGGTCAACTTCGGCAGCAGCTCGCTCGGAACGTCCGAACCCTTCAGCATGCGTTCCGCTTTCAGGATGACCTGGGCAGCGCGCCCGGCGAGCCCCGGATTGAAGTTGGCGTTCCAGACAGTGACCGCGTCAAACTTGTTCGGATGCGCCACCGCCACGTTGAGGCTGATCAGACCGCCCATGGAATGGCCGAAGAGGACGACCGGCAAGCCGGGATGGGCGGTAGCGGCAAGCTCGCGCATGGCCAGCACATCGGCTATGACCTGCCCGACACCGTCTCGCCGGGCAAAGCGCCCGATAGGCGCGTCGGCCGCCACCGTCTCGCCGTGGCCGCGGTGATCGTGGGCGTAGATATGAAAGCCGCGCGCTGCCATCGCTTCGGCAAAACGTTCATAGCGACGGGAATGTTCGGCAAGGCCGTGGCTGATGAGAAGTGCGGCGCGCGCGCAGCGCAGCGCTGGCAAATGATGATAGGCGAGCGTCGCGCCCGTTGGGCTAACCAGATGCCTCGTTTCGGCAAACATGCGCGCTTCCTCCCCATTGGGACGAAAGGTCATTGCCGGTGGGATTGCAATGGAGGGCAGGTAAAGCTCACAGAAATAAATCTCGCTGGCGTCTGCGATTCAGGGTTGCGTCCCGCCAACCAAACTGCTTATTTGTTCTCATATTGTTCTGTTTTGGAGGCGTGGAATGAGGCATTGGCTTCAGGGATTTGCAGTTGCGGTTCTGGCTGCGGCGGTGATGGCGACGAGTGCGGTGGCGCAGGAAAATAGTCGGGGTCGAACACGGTTTATTCTGGCGGCAAGTTGGGAGCCTGCCTTCTGCGCGACAAACCAGAAGAAGGCAGAGTGCCGAAGCCAGTCGGCGAATGATTTTGACGCCAAGAACTTTTCGCTGCACGGTCTTTGGCCGATGCGGCAGGAATATTGCGATGTTTCCGACGATCTGAAGCAGTCCGATCGCAGCAGAGACTGGAAAGACCTGCCGGCTGTGCAGCTATCGGCGGAAACCAAGGCCGCACTGGACAAAGTCATGCCCGGTACGCAATCCGGTCTGGAGCGGCATGAATGGGTCAAACATGGCAGTTGCACGAAACTCAGCGCCGATGATTATTTCGGAGGTGCAGTGGGTTTGATCAATGAACTCAACGCTTCCGCCGTGCGTGATCTTTTCGCGCAGAATATCGGCAAGACGCTTGATGCCGAAACCATCAAGGCCGCTTTCGACAAGAGCTTCGGCGATGGCGCCAGCGATCGCGTGAAGATGAGCTGCCGCCAAGTCGGCAAGGTGCGCGTGATCTCGGAACTGACGATTGGCCTGTCGGAGGACGCCATCCAGCCGTCGCAAGGCGGCGAGCCGCGTCTCGAGCAATTGATCCAGGGCGCCGGCAGCACATCATTCGGCTGCGATCGAGGTGTAGTGGACGCGGCAGGTTTCTGACATCCCGCAACGACTGAGCACTATAAATGCCTTCGGACAAGGTTGCCCGAGGGCGGGGTTTCGCCTACATAGCGGCACAATTCGAAATGTTATCCGCCCCGTGGAGTAACCCAAGCTATGGCACGTCAGTTTATCTATCATATGGCCGGTCTGAATAAGGCCTATGGCGCCAAGAAGATTCTCGAAAATATTCATCTCTCTTTTTATCCCGACGCCAAGATCGGTATTCTCGGCCCGAACGGCGCCGGTAAGTCGACCGTTTTGCGCATCATGGCCGGCCTTGACAAGGAATATACCGGCGAGGCCTGGTTGGCCGAAGGGGCCACCATCGGCTATCTGCCGCAGGAGCCGCAACTCGATCCGGCAAAGACGGCTCTTGAAAACGTCATGGAAGGCGTGGCCAAGAAGACAGAGATCCTCAATCGCTACAACGAATTGATGATGAACTATTCCGACGAGACCGCGGAAGAGGGCGCCAAGCTCCAGGACATCATCGACAGCCAGAACCTCTGGGACCTCGAAAGCCAGGTGGAAATGGCGATGGACGCGCTTCGCTGCCCTCCGGGCGATGCCGACGTCACCAACCTCTCCGGTGGTGAGCGCCGCCGTCTGGCGCTCTGCAAGCTGCTTCTGTCGCAGCCGGATGTTTTGCTGCTCGACGAACCGACCAACCATCTCGATGCGGAAACCATCGCCTGGCTGGAAAAACACCTGCGTGCTTATCCGGGTGCCGTTCTGATGGTCACCCACGACCGCTACTTCCTTGACAACGTCACCGGCTGGATTCTCGAACTCGACCGCGGCCGTGGCATTCCCTACGAGGGCAATTACTCCGCCTATCTGCAGGCGAAGGCAAAGCGCATGCTGCAGGAAAACCGGGAAGAGGCGAGCCGTCAGAAGGCCCTTGCCCGCGAACAGGAATGGATCGCTTCCAGCCCGAAGGCGCGGCAGGCAAAATCCAAAGCCCGTATCCGCGCCTATGACGATTTGGTCAATGCCGCCGAAAATCAGCGTCCCGGCGACGCACAAATCATCATTCCGGTCGGCGAGCGTCTCGGCCAGGTGGTGATCGAGATGGAAGGCATCACAAAGGGATATGGCGATCGCGTCCTGATTGAGGACCTGTCGCTGAAGCTGCCGCCGGGCGGCATCGTCGGTGTCATCGGCCCGAACGGCGCCGGCAAGACGACGCTCTTCCGGATGATCACCGGCCAGGAAACGCCGGATAGCGGCTCCATCCGCATCGGCGACACGGTTCATCTCGGTTATGTCGACCAGAGCCGTGATGCGCTTGACGGCAACAAGACCGTCTGGGAGGAAATCTCCGGCGGTGCCGAAGTCATCAAGCTTGGCAAGTATGAAATGAATTCCCGAGCTTATTGCTCGACGTTCAATTTCAAGGGCGGAGACCAGCAGCAGAAGGTCGGTAATCTGTCCGGTGGTCAGCGCAACCGCGTGCACCTTGCCAAGATGCTGAAGGCCGGCGGCAACGTCCTGCTGCTCGACGAACCAACCAACGACCTCGACACAGAAACGCTCGGTGCGCTTGAAGTGGCGCTCGAAAACTTTGCGGGCTGCGCTGTGATCATCAGCCACGATCGCATGTTCCTCGACCGTCTGGCGACGCATATCCTCGCTTTCGAAGGCGACAGTCATGTCGAATGGTTCGAGGGCAACTTCGAAGATTACGAACAGGACAAGATGCGCCGCTTAGGCGTCGAAAGCATCAATCCGAGCCGCGTGACGTACAAGCGGCTGACGCGCTAAGCTCGTCTATTTCGGCTTATCGAGAACCCCGGCTCGTCCGGGGTTTTCTTTGTCCACGCATCGGAAGCGCATATTCCCGAGCCGACAGAAACTAACAGATTTCCGACGTTGAATTCTATTCAGAGCCGATTGGCTCTTGCAGATCGTGCGCAAATCACATAAAGATATCTTTATATCTTGATTGGGTGGTGGATGACGGATCTGGTGAAATTCGGTTTGGATGGTCTGGTGGATGTGCTGAAGGCGGCGGGCGAACCTACGCGGCTGCGGTTGCTGGCGCTTCTTGCTGCCGGCGATCTCACCGTCACCGATCTTACCGAAATCCTCGGCCAGTCGCAGCCCCGTATTTCGCGGCATCTGAAGCTGCTCGGAGAGGCCGGCCTGATTGACCGCTATCAAGAGGGCGCGTGGGCCTATTTCCGTCTGAAGCAGGAAGGCAAGGCAGTCATCCTTGTGCGCACGCTTCTGCGGCACGCGGCCGAAAATGATCCGATATTGTTGCGCGACGGCGAGCGGCTTGCCGCCGTCAAGCGCATTCGTGCCGAGCGGGCACAAGCCTATTTCAGCCGCAATGCGGCGGAATGGGACGAACTGCGCCGGCTGCATGTGGCCGATGAGGATGTCGACAAGGCGTTGATCGAATTGATAGGTCCGCAGCAGATCGACTCTTTCCTCGATCTCGGCACCGGTACAGGCCGGATGCTGCAATTGCTGGCGGGCCATTATCGCCGCGCAGTCGGCATCGATGCCAGCCGAGACATGCTGGCCGTGGCACGCGCCAATCTTGACCGATCGAATATTACCGCCGCTTCGGTGCGGCATGGCGACATCTTCAACCTGCCGCTCGAGGCGCAGGATTTCGACCTGATCACTATTCATCAGGTGCTGCATTTCCTCGACCAGCCGGAGATCGCCATCAATGAGGCGGCACGAATGCTCAGGCCCGGCGGTCGGCTGGTGATCATCGATCTCGCCCCGCATGGGCTGGAATATCTACGCGACGAACATGCGCATCTGAGACTCGGTTTCTCGCATCAGACCATATCGGAATGGTTGAAAATGGCGGGGCTCGATGTCGAGCAGGTGCTGGACCTTCATTCGGGGAGGGAAGGCGGTCAAGCGCTGACGGTCACGATCTGGCTGGCACGCGACCCGCGGCTGCTGATCGCCGCCGAGCAGGACCGTCAGTCGTCCCCAGTTCTTGCCGGGAGAGCTTGATATGTCTTCAAAGACTGAAAACGGCCAGCGTGGCATCCGCATTTCCTTCGAATTCTTCCCGCCGAAATCGGAAGAAGCCGAGACGCAATTGTGGAATACGGTTGCGGATCTGACCGAGTGGGACCCGGACTTTGTCTCGGTCACCTATGGCGCCGGTGGTTCGACCAAGGCACCGACATTGTCTGCTGTGCGCCGGATGGTACACGAGACGCCGTTCTCGACCGCTTCGCATCTGACGTGCGTGGGTGCAACGCGGGAGGAGACGCATCGCGTCATCGACGATTTCCTCGCCGCTGGCGTTCGCCGCTTTGTGGCGCTGCGTGGCGACCCGCCGGGCGGCGTCGGCTCTGC
Source organism: Rhizobium mayense (assembly GCF_030272705.1). Taxonomy (GTDB): domain Bacteria; phylum Pseudomonadota; class Alphaproteobacteria; order Rhizobiales; family Rhizobiaceae; genus Rhizobium; species Rhizobium mayense. Next base: position 269,495 of record NZ_JARFYM010000001.1, read on the forward strand.
TTACCAGCCGCATCCCGGCGGCTATGCCAATGCCGCCGAGCTAGTGTCAGCATTGCGCGAACGCGGTGATTTCGACATTTCCGTCTCCGCCTATCCGGAGAAACATCCGGAGAGCCGTGATACCGCAGCGGATATCGATATGCTGAAGCGCAAGGCCGACAACGGCGCCGACAGGGCACTCACCCAGTTCTTCTTCGACAATAACGCCTTTGAACGCTATCACGACCGCGTTCGTGCCGCCGGCGTCAAGATCCCCGTTGTGCCGGGTATCATGCCGATCCAGAACCTGACGCAATTGAAGCGTTTTGCCGGCGCCTGCGGTACCAGCATTCCTTCCTGGCTGGACGAGCGTTTTGACGGCCTAGACCAGCAGCCTGATAAGCGGGCCAATATCGCCGCGGACGTTGCCGCGGAGCAGATCGAAGACCTGGTTCGTCGCGGCATCAATGAGTTTCATCTTTACACGATGAATCGCTCGCCGCTTGTCTCAGCCGTTCTCGAGCGGTTGGGCGTTCGGCGCAAGGCAGAGGCGCCCGCGGGCGCGGCTGCCTGACAGCATACAGGATGCCAATATGAAAAAGCGCATGTCGAATTTCGGCACGCGCTCTTTGAATGGAATAGGTTGTTTTGTTAGCTTTCAGGAGTACGGCTGCCTGCGATGTTCGTTATTTCGCTAGATGAAAAGCATCGTCAGCACGAATACGAACGCTGCACTGACCACTAGGACGTTGATGGATCGCGTCAATCCCATGTCTTCCTCCTCAGTCAACTGGTAAACTCTATGTCGAAAATGTGTCGCTTGGAAAGCGAATTCGATGCTGCGTCGCGGCATTCAACGCCGATCTTGAATCGTGATCGTCAAGCAAGCTATTGTTTTCATGTGGGAAATTTGAGTGGCGCGTCGCTCACGAAATTTAACGCATCGTTAATTTAGCCGTGGGCGAATTAAGGCGAATGTGTTCTGCCGAACCATGAATCGGTTAATTTGGACAGCGGTCCGGCAGACTGTTGTCCGAGCTATTGGCTGCCCGCCTCCGCGTTCGGTCGCATGCGCGCGTAGAGCCGCCCGTCGAGAATGAGCAGGCCGGCACCGATCAACAGCATGCCGACGATTTCGGTGATGCCCAATCTTTCGCCCAAGAAAAGAAAGCCGAGCAGGATGGCGCTCGGAGGAACGAGCAGAGTCACCAGCGAGGCGTTGGTGGCGCCGGCGAGTGCCATGATGCGGAAGTAGAGGATATAGGCGAAGGCGGTCGACAACAGCGCCATGCCGAGAATAGCGGCGAGGGCGCTGGCCGGCGGCGTTGTCAGGGTCCAGGGTTGGTCCAGCAAAAGAGACACCGGCAGTATGAGGGCGGCCGAACAAGTCAATTGACCTGCCGCAATAACGGGCGGCGCCATGCCTTTGAAGCGTTTGGCATAGATCGCGGCGAAGCCATAGGAGATCGCAGCGAGGACCGGCAGTAGCAGCGCCCAGAACGGAACCTCGGCTCCGCTCATCACGCTTGGCCCGAGCAGTACGATCGTGCCGACCAGCCCTGTCAGGCAACCGGCCAGTTTGGCGGAAGTCAGCCGCTCATCGATGGTGAAGTGGTTGCCGATCAACACGGTCCAGATCGGCGTTGTTGCATTCAGAATAGATGCGAGCCCCGCACCCATCTGTGTTTGGCCGACGAAGATCAGCGCATGCGGCACTGCGTTGTTGATGAGGCCCAACAACAGGAACTGCCGCCAATGCGTTCGCAGCAAATCATAGATCCCGAAACGGCCGGCGATATAGGCATGCAGCGCCATTGCCGCCAGCGACAAGCGGAGGAAGACCAGCGTGAAGGGTGGCACGTAGTGAACGGCGATACGGGCGAAGAAGAACGAGCCGCCCCAGATCAGGCCGAGCAATAGCAGCAGCCCCCAGGTCAATCCGTTCATGCCATTGGTGGTGTTCAACGTCTGCTCCTCCGCCATTTTAGTCTATCTTGACGAAAGGTATGGTAGCCGCCACCCGTTTCTTGCCGCCCCTAGATCAGATCCGGAAAATCACCAGATACCAATCTCGGCGCCACAAAATGAAAAAGGCGACCTAACGGCCGCCTTTCATAGCAGAGCAGCAGCGCTCAGAGCGCGTTCAACAGCGATTGCGTTGCCCAGCCATCGGCGGGAAGGCCCAGGCGAAACTGTTCCTTCTGGACGGCGACGCGCGTGCCGGAGCCGAGAATGCCGTCGATCTTGCCGACATCGTAGCCGCGTGCCACGAGTTTGGTCTGGAGCGCTTTCATATCGCCATCATTCAGGCCCGCTTCCGGTGTGCCCTTGCTATAGGTCGGAGCGCCGGCGAAGCGTGTGGCGAAATAGGCCGCAGACGTCGTGTAGATGAACGACTGGTTCCATCCGAGATAGGCGTTGTAGTTCGGATAGGTCAGGAAGGCAGGGCCCTTGCGGCCCTGCGGCAGGATGAGGGCGGCCGGAAGCGAACCGAAATTCGTGTTGCCGTCGCGCGGCTTGACGCCGAGCTGGAACCAATCGCCAGCCGTGAGTGTCCCGCCGATGCCGGATTTCTCCCAAGGCAGATTATCCGGCACCGTCACCTCCTGCAGCCAGGGCTGGCCGCGCTGGAAGCCGAGATGCTGGATGAATCTCGCCGTGGTCAGAATGACGTCGGGTGCGCTTGTCTTCAGATTGACATGACCGTCGCCATCACCATCGGTGCCGTAGGCAATGATATCGGGAGGCAGCATCTGCGTCTGGCCGATTTCGCCGGCCCATGCGCCTGTCGTTGTTGCCGGGTCAACATCGCCCCGCTGCACCAATTCGATCAGCGCGATCAGGCGCGGGCGGAAGAAGTCCGGACGACGGCAGTCATGTGCGAGGGTGACCAAGGCGTTGCGGGTGTTGAAATTGCCCTGAACGGCGCCGAAGTCGGTCTCCATGGCCCAGAAAGCGGTGATCACGCCGGGAGGGACGCCGTAGTCCTGCTCGGCCTTGGCGAAGACGTCGGCATACTGCTTCATCTTCTGGCGGCCGATGTCGAGGCGGGCCTGGCTGACAGTGCGCTGAGAGAACTCAAGGAAAGTCTGGCGGAAAACGCCCTGGCCGCGGTCCATGGAGAGAACCTTGGGGTCGATCTGCGCGCCGGCCAGCGTCTTGTCCGCGGCGGCCGCATCCGCGCCGGCGGCGATGGCTTCTGCCTTTACGCCAGCCAGGAAGGTGGAGAGGTCCCCGCCGCAAGCCACCTGTGGGGCACCGGTCCCACCGGCATTCGGCGCGGCGGCGGGGGTCGCGTTCTGCGCCATTGCCACGCTTGCCATGGCTGAAGCGAAGACCAGCGCGAGTGCGCTGCGTCGAATGGTATAGCGGTCCATGGGCGATCCTCTTTGCCGGTAGAATAGGGTCGCTTTCACAGAAGATTGTGACAGAAGCAAGAGAGAAGTTCAGGCAGTCTCAAGAATTTCCTTCCTTCTCTACTGCCGCCACCCAGTTGTGCCAATTCTGTTCGGAACCCGCAAAAACATTGATGTCCGTTGGTCCCTTGATGCCCGGGATCAGACCGGTCGACGTGTATTGCCAGAAGTCCCAGCTGCGATCGGCGTAGATCTCCTTGGGATGCTTTGCGACCGAGCGCACCCAGAACTTATAGTCCTTGAAGTATCCGACGAGGTTGTCGCGGTGGAAATCGACCGACGTATAAATGATCGGGCGCTTGCCGTAATATGCTTCGAGGCGGTCCATGAAGCGCTTGATTTCGGCGCGCACTGTCCCAGGCGCCGGTCTGGTGCGGCAGGTCGGCGAGTCAGGGTTCCATTCGACGTCGACAACAGGTGGAAGCGCCATGGCATCCTTCGGCACATTGTGGATGAACCAATCGGCCTGCTCGTCGGCGGTGGAGCAGAAATAGAAGAAATGATAGGGCGCGTGCAGAAGTCCTGCGGCGCTCGCTTCATTCCAATATTGGGCGAAGCGTGGATCGATCCTATCCTTGCCTTCGGTCGCCTTGATGAAGACGAAGGCGACACCGGAACTCTTCACCGACTGCCAGTTGATATCGCCCTGCCATTTCGAGATATCGATGCCGTGGATGGGATGGCGTTGGGGACGATCGCGGCCAAAGTCCTGCGGCTTCGTATCCTGGAAACGAGACTTCGGCACCGACGCAGTCTGGAAGCTGTCATAACCCAAGGTGCAGCTGTTGAGGAGAAAGGCGAGCGGCAGTAAGCATGACAGAAGCCTGCGCATGGATATCTCGTAATGGCGCGAGTAATCTAGCTGCCCCAAAGCTTGGCTTCCGTGATGTGTGGTCCCCAAAACCCAAAAGAGGCACGGACTCAGCTGTCATCAGCCGCCCTTGCCACTTTTTCACCATATCAACGTAAAAAATGTGTTATCTTCAAGTAAATTCTTATACTTGGAATGCGGTTTGAGCGGATTTGATGTCGAATTCCACTCTTTTCGCTAGGCGGCCGGGCTAACGACGACGGCTCTCCATGCGTAACCCCGTCCGATTTCTTCGAACATCAGCTTCGCGCCGCGCGCCTGAATCCGATCTTCCAGCACGGCGCGGAGGTCGGCTCGGGGCGTGACGTGGAACTTCTTCAGCCAGCCCTTCAGCATGGAGCGGAACCAGCCAGGCAGGCGCTCCTGCTGGCCGAAATCGACGATGTGCAGTTCGCCGCCGGGGATAACCGCATCGAGAGAGGCATCGATTGCGCTCTTCCAATCCGGGATCATCGAGAGAGCGTAAGAGATCATGACGCGGTCGAAACCAGCGACACCGAATTCGGCAGCCGAGAAGGCGGTGGCGTCGGCGACACGAAAGTCCGGCGTCTGCTTCAGGCCGCGAAAATTATTGCGGGCCGAGATCAGCATTTCCTGGGAGATGTCGAGGCCATAAAGCTTGGCCGACGGAAAGCGGCGATGCGCCAGCAACATGTTGCGGCCGGTGCCGCAACCCACTTCCAGCAGGGTGCCACCGAAAGGCACGTTGAGGTGCGCGATGGTACGGTCACGGCCGAAAAGGTAGTATTTACGGGTCAAGTCGTAGATGTGCCGCTGGTAGCGGTACATGCCGTCCATCAGTCCGGCATGGCTCTTGGAGCTTGTCTGAAGACCTGTGTCCGCCCGGCTCACGCTTTTTTCCCGTAGATGTGGAAGCCGCCGTAAATCGCCGAGCGGTCGCGGACGTTAAGCTCTTGCGAGCGCTCTTCGAAATAGACCCACTGGTCGCGAATGGCGGGGGAGAGACGACCTTCGATGATGCTCTTTTCGGCGGCGGTGCGGAAAATGACGCGGGCACCTTCGCGGGCCGTGCGGGTGATTTCCGCCCAGAGCTGGTTGAGCTGCTCGTCGTTCATCCAATCCTGCGCATCGAGCAGGATATAGCGGTCGCGCGAAGCGGCCGGCTTGGAAGCCAAGAGCTCGGTGAAATTGGCGTGATGGACGTCGACGCGGTCGGCATTGGCGCGAATGGCGGCGTAGTGCTCGGGCCTCAGATAGGTCGGCAGCGGACCCTGATGCTGGGCGGCATAGCGCCGTGCGAAGGCCTGCCAGGCAAAATAGTTGTCGCGCATCGGGAAGTGGCACGACAGCTTTTCCAGACGATGCTTCAAAACACCCGAGATGGAATCATCACCGGCGAGGCTCGCAAGTTCGTCATATTGTTGCGGTGGAATGCCGAGGCCGAAAAGCGAACTCTTGCGACCGAGCAGCCAGCGCACCATCGGCTTGTCGAAGATCGGCGCGATCTCGTTGTCGAAAAACTGCCGTTGTTCGCGGACCGTGCGCGCTTCCGTCATCTTGGCGAGACGGACGCCATGCAGGCGCGCCAGCACGTGGGCGGCGCCGATGAAGCGCCCGAGCAGGCCCGTCTTGTAGATGTTGCGGTTGAACACGGTAACGCGGCGGCGGCCATACATATCGCGGCCGCCCCAATAGGCAGCCGTTGCCGGATCCAGCCGCGGCGCAATGAACTGGTCATAGGCCTGGCTGTTGGCGCTGAGGCCGGGCGTGCCGAAGAACCGCACCAGATCGGCGTGAGCCGGCAGCAGCCGGAAGGCGGCGAGCTTGAGCTTGTTCAGCGCGATGTGGTGGCGATTGAGGTCGACGACATCGATCGAAGCCGGGCTCTGCGAGAGGTAGGCGAGCATGTTGCAGCCGCCGGAGCCGATGGTGACGAGACGGTGATGGGGCTGAAGCTCCATCGCCTCCATGTCGATATCCGGATCCTCCCAGATCTGCGGATAGACAAGGCCGGAAAACAGCATGCCGAACAGACGCTCGGAAAAGCCGGCTTTCGACAGGGCCTTGTGTTGCAGAACAGCTTCCTTGACTTTCCGGTTCTTGCGGAGACCGGCATCCGGGGCGAATTCCGTCATCTGAGTCTTGTCACCAATTTGTCAGGTTCAGGGCGTGTAACTCGGCAATGCTACAGTCTGATGACGTGGGCTGTTGGTAGACCCGCCCAAAGGACCATCATGTGGGCATTTGCGGAACTGCCATGACGATAGGCCTTTCATATTGCAGCGTTTCCTGATTGTGTCCGAATACTTTCGGAGGGTGTGACATGCGTTTGATATCGAGAGTGATCGGAGCTCTTTTTCTGCTGCTGCTGATCATTGTCGCGGGTGGTGCTGTCTGGCTTTGGGTCTCGCCGCCGGAATTGCTGAGGGTCGGCGACGGTTACGCCGCCAAAATCGTCTGCTCGAACACCTTTATTGCCAAGCGCGATCCCGAGCAGGTGTTGGCGGATGATGTGCAGGCACCGGGTAATCCGGCGCTGAAACTCGTCAATGTTTCGGTTGATCGAGACGATGGGGTGGTAACCGCCCGTTTCCTCGGCATGTTTGCACCGAACTATGCTCTCTATCGTGGCGCGCTCGGTTGCACGACGGTGCCGGACGGGGACCTGCAGGCAGCGCGGAGCGCGGCCTTTCTCAATAAAGTGCGGGTGGCCAAAAGCGATTCCCTTTGGCCGGACGGCAATAAGGTCACACTGAATCAGGATGAGACTGGCGTCGTGCTTTCGAAACTCCTCGCCAATCCGGACTTTGCCGGTCCGGCGATGCGTGCCATCGTTATCGTCAAGGACGGCCGTATCGTCGCGGAGGCGTATGGCGACGGGTTCACCAACGCTACGCCGTTGATCGGTTGGTCGATGACGAAGACGGTCAATGCCGCCATCATCGGCCGTCTGATGCTCTCTGGTCGCATGTCCTTCGACGATCAGAACCTTCTGCCGCAGTGGAGCGGCGATGTGCGCAAGAACATCAAGCTCAGCGATCTCCTCGGTATGGAGAGCGGGCTGGCCTTCAATGAAGGATATGGCGCCGTCTCCGACGTGACGCGCATGCTTTATCTCGATCCCGACTCGACGAGGGTTGCCGCCAACGCGCCTCAAGAGGTCGCGGTTGGCGAACGCTTCAGCTATTCCAGCGGCACGGCGACGCTGCTGTCGAGGCTCTGGATGAACAGGCTTCCGAATGAGAGTGCTGCGATCGCCTATCCGCGTGAAGCGCTGTTTGCGCCGCTCGGCATGTCCAGCGCGGTATTGGAAGCCGATGAGCGTGGCACTTACGTCGGCAGCTCCTATCTTTATGCGACGGCGCGCGATTGGGCGCGCTTCGGGCAATTCCTGCTGCAGGATGGCGTCTGGAAGGGCCAGCGCCTGTTGCCTGAAGGCTTTGTCGGCGCGATGCGCACCCCGACGACGTCATCGGAAGGCATCTATACGCAGGTTCAAGCCTGGCTCGCTGGTCCCGGCGGCTCCGACGCGCAGTTCGGCCTGCCGACGGATACGTTCTGGATGCTCGGACATGACGGGCAGAGCGTCGCCATCGTGCCGTCGGCCAATCTCGTGCTGGTGCGCATGGGGCTGACGCCGGGCTGGGTGGACTACAAGCCGCAGATTCTGCTGAAGAAGATTCTGGATATAACGACGCCGGCCAAGACCTCAGGTCCGGCCGACGCTGACAGGGTAGTCCAGGATAATCAGTAATTGCCGTGGGCGATGTCCTCAAGACCCTTGCGCTTGGCATCGAAGTAATAGCCGTGCGCGTAGAGCTGAACGGCATTGACTTCCTTGTTCTCGGTCTTGCTGTCAGCCACCATCCAAGCGCCACGCAGATATTTCGCGGCATATTTGATGTTGGTCTCGGCGTCGAGCAGGCCCGAAGGCGGACCTTCGTAACCCATGGACTTTGCGGTGTTGTATTTGATCTGCATCAGGCCGAAATAACCGGCCCTGTTATAGGCCTTCGGATTGTAACGGCTCTCGCGGTGAACGACGCGGTGGATGAGCGATTCCGGAATTTCGTAAAGCCTAGCATATTTCTGAATGAGCTTCGAAACATAGCTCTTCTCAGCGGTCGGCACATCGGAGGAATCGTCGTTCTGAGGCAGCAGCACCGCCGGAACGACCGTGGGGCCGCTGGCATCGAAGTTGAAATCGTAATGCATGCGGTTATCCACATAACCCATGCCGGGAATCTGTGTGGGCGCAGCAAAGGCAACTTCGGTCGGCGCCATGATTGCTGCATTTTCACCGGGGCGGGGCGTCGGGACGACGGATTGAATGGCGGCCACGTCCGATGTCATCGGAATGGTTGCTTGCGCCGCAGCCACCGAGCTTGCAACAGGCAGAAGTGCGGTATCGCCAGGACGCGCCGGATTCGGGATCGGGATGGCGACGACGGCAGGGATCGGCGGCTCGTCGGAGGCCGCATAGGCAGCCGCTGCGGATGTGTTCGCCACGGGCGTGCCGGTCGCGGTCGCAATAGCGACGGTGCCTTGGTTGGTTGCGTTCGGCACATTCGTCACCGGACCACCCATGCGGTCCTGGGTTGCTTGGACCTGGTTTTGAGCAACCGGACCGACGCCGACGTTCTGAGCAGCCGAGCCGGCACCAACGTTTTGAGCAAAACCGCCGCCAACCCGGTCGGATTTCATCAATACGGCCTGTTGCATCGGCGCCGCCTGCTGCTGCGGCTGGAGTGCTGCCTGCGGCTGGATCTGCTGACCTGCTGCTGCCGGTGCGGTGGATGCCATCGCTACGCCGCCTGAAGGCGATGCAGCACCGACCGAAGCCGGGTTTGTATTCGGATGCGGCACGTTGGTTTGTGCCGACGGGAGTCCTGCCTGAGACGTCTGCTGCTGAGTGCTTGCACACCCCGCTAGAACGCCGCACATCATTGCCGAAAAGGCAACGCTGCGCTTTAGGCTGGGAAATCCGATCGTTACCATTCTGTCACTTTCGAAAAAACCAAACCAAACCTGCGATGCAAATCAGTCACAGGGTCAATAAATTTATGAATCTCCCATTAACCTATCCGTGATCCCCCCGCAACCCTGCACCGTACTCAAGCGGCCATCCGGCGGTATCCGGCGGTGACTGCACCGGCCGCAATCAACAGGGTACCACCCGTCCGGTTGACGGCACGTTGCACGCTTGCCTTGCGGATGAAACCACGCGCCATGTCGGCGACGAAGGCGTAAATCAGCGAATTCAATGCCGCCAAAGTCAGGAAAGTCGCCTCCAAAATAAGAGTTTGCTGAAGGAAGGGCTTCGACATGTCGAGAAACTGCGGAACGAAGGCGATGAAGAAGACGATGCTCTTCGGATTCAGCGCCGTCACAACATAAGCGTGCAGCAGAATCTTCAGCGGTTTTTCCTCGGGAAGGTTGTCATTATCGCCCAACGGTCCGGTCACGATCGGCGCACGCCAGAGCTTAATTCCCAGAAACATGAGGTAGGCTGCGCCGATCAGCTTAAGAATCGTAAACAGAGTCGCTGAAGTCGCGAGAAGTGCACCAAGACCGGCGAGCGAGGCGGTCATCGCCGTGAAGTCGCCAAGCGTCACGCCGGTCACCGTTGCCAGCGCAGTCTTGCGACCGTGGCCGAGCGCATACGAGATCACAAGGAGAATGGTCGGACCGGGTATTGCCAGCATGATGCAGGACGCGGCGGCGAAAGCGAGCCAGGTTTCGATGGACATGGAATCCTCCTCTATTCCTATTCGCCGCCAGCAAAGACATTGGATTTGTGATCCGTCAATTAGGATTGGGCGTATTTTTGCCCGATATGGTCCATGACTTCGGCAAACCACGGCGATGACAGATCGAAAGGCTTGCCGCCCTTGATGCGCGGGAATTCGATGGTGCGCAACTTGCAGCCCTGGCCTTCGTCATGGCCGGTGACGCCGGACACCTTATTCAGTGCGCTTTCGACTGCGAGATCGACCATGCCTTGGATGAGACGCAGGTCTTCGCCATTGGCGGGCGCAGAGCGGGCAAAGTAGCCCGACTTCTGCACCATCGAGCGCTCCGCGCCGAGAAGGGTGGCGAACTGCTTCTGGAACCAGTTGCCGACATTGATGGTATCGATCTTCACATGACCGAAGGCATCGCGCTTGATGGTTTCACCGGCAGCTTCACGCTCGGCGACGATAGCGTCGAGGCCGGCGCCTTCTGAAACGAACAGCGTTACCTGGCCAGTCTTTTCCATGATGGCCTTCAGGCGGTCAGCTTCTGCTTCCATGTCGAAAGCCATTTCCGGCAGATAGAGGCCGTCGATGCTCTTCATGGCGGCATTCATCATGAAGCCCTCGACATATTCATTGGCGCTGGTCTTCTGGATATAGGCGCGGGCAGTCGCCGCCGTCAGCCAACCGCAGCTGCGGCCCATGACTTCATGGATAACGAGGGTGCGCGGAGCGGCGGTCTGCTCGTTGCCGACATTGTCGAAGAAATGGGCGCCGACTTCGGCTGCCGTCCAGGCGCCGAGAGACTGGCGGATCGGCACAACATCATTGTCGACCGTCTTCGGGAGGCCGACCACGGTCAGGTCGTAGCCGTTGGCGCCGAGATAGGCGGCAAGATCGGCCGCCGTCGTGTTGGTGTCGTCGCCGCCGATCGTATGGAGAATGGTGACACCGTCGGAGGCGAGACGCTCAGCGGCGACCCGCAGCGGGTTTTCGCCTTCCTTGACGAGGCCACGCTTGACGCAATCGGCGGCGTTGGTGAGCTTGACGCGGCTGTTGCCGATCGGCGAACCGCCGTAGCGGTGCAACAAATGGGCACGTTCGCGCATCCCGGGTGTGATCTCGATGCGATCGGCAAGCAGAACGCCCTGATAGCCGGAGCGGTAGGCGATAATGTCGAGATCGGGCGCCACGTCGCTGTAGCGCTGGATCAGGCCGCCGACCGCGGAGGAGAGACAAGGCGCCAATCCGCCGGCGGTGAGCATTGCGACTTTTTGTTTGGCCATGGGGATCCTCCTTGCAGCAGGGCTGCTTCATTGCGGTGATTGCCGTTCGAATGGATGCGACAGGCGGGCATGGCTGTAAAGTAAAGAATTTAAGAAAGGCGTGCTTTGTTTTTTCAATCGGGCCATTGGCATGACCCACTGTGCGGCATCGCAAATTGCGGCTTCCAACACGCCATCATTACCGAATTGTGAAAAGTGTTTTCGATTATGCGACCAATGGACCGCTTGAAATCGCAACCATTATTTGATCAACGTGTTTCTTATTCAGAAGGGGTAGTTGAGACCATCATGTCGTTTTGGGAAAAATTGCTGAATGCTGTTGGTAGCACCGCTGGCAATGCCCTGTCGGCGGTGGTTGAAGCCATTCGTACGCTGTTCGAAGGCGATCCGGAAACCCGCCGCAAGGTAGCCTTTTCCGTCGCCATCATCGCGCTTTCCGCCAAGATGGCGAAAGCCGATGGTGTGGTGACGGAAAACGAAGTCAACGCATTTCGCGAGATCTTCGAATTTCCGCCGGATCAGGCGAAGAACGTTGCGCGTCTTTATAATCTGGCCCGCCAGGACGTCGCCGGCTACGAAGCCTATGCCGAGAAGCTGTCGTCGCTCTGCGTGACCTGCGCGAAGAACTGTCCGGTGCTGGAAGACGTGCTCGACGGACTTTTCCATATTGCCAAGGCTGACGGCCTGATTCATGAGAAGGAAATAGCCTTCCTCCAGCACATCGCCCAGATCTTCCATATGAGCGAGCAGCGGTTCGAGCAGATCATGGCCCGCCATGTCAGTGTGGGCGGCCGCGATCCTTATAAGGTACTCGGCGTATCGCCCCAGGATGATTTCACGACCATCCGCCGCCGTTATCATGGCCTTGTTTATGAGAATCATCCCGATCGCCTCGTCTCGCGCGGCGTGCCGGAAGAATTCCACCTCATCGCCAATGAGCGTATGGCGGCACTCAACGCAGCCTACGCGGAAATCGAGAAAGAACGCCGCGCGGCATGAGTTCCTTTTCGGCTGATTTTTTAGGCGCCAGCGTGCAGCCATCGGCAAACCATGGCGAGAGGAAGGATGGGCGAAAGCCAGACATGATCCTTCTGCACTATACCGGCATGGGCACGGCCGAAGGCGCGCTTGACTGGCTCTGCCGCGACGAGAGCCAGGTGTCGAGCCACTACTTCGTCTTTGAGGATGGGCGCGTGATCCAACTCGTGCCGGAGGAGCGTCGAGCTTGGCATGCCGGCAAAAGCGCCTGGCACAGCGAGGCGGATATCAACTCGCTATCGATCGGCATTGAAATTGCCAATGCCGGCCATCCGGGCGGGCTGCCCGACTTTCCCGACGCGCAGGTGGAAGCGGTTGTCGAACTTTGTCGTGATTGCGGCCATCGCTGGGCAATTTCACCTGAGCGTGTACTTGGGCACTCCGATGTCGCCCCTGTCCGTAAGGTCGATCCGGGCGAAAAATTCCCGTGGGCGCGACTGGCCGCAGCAGGGGTCGGCCACTGGGTCGAACCGACACCGATCAGCGGTGGGCGGTTCTTCCAGAAGGGCGATGTGGGACAGCCGATCGAGGCGCTGCAATCCATGCTCTCGCTCTATGGTTACAATACCGAAATTACAGGCGAATTCTCCACGAAGCTGGAGGGTGACGTCGAGGCTTTCCAGCGTCATTTCCGCCAGGAGAGGGTGGACGGGATCGCCGATTTTTCGACCATCGACACACTGCACCGGTTGCTCTCCGCACTGCCTCGCTTTTCGTAAGGTTAGGCGGATCTCCATTTTGCAATGCTAAAAAAACCGTAGCGCGCAAAATGCGTAACGTGCTTCAGCGCCACATCATTTCCCTATTATCTCCGCATTGCGCTGGTCTAACGACGCCCGCTTAACGGCGGTCGCGCAAGTCTGGTTTGTGTGTCGCGCGGCCGTAAAGACTAACGGGGACCGTGCACTCCGGCGGCTCTTTTTGCCTCCCGCCGGACTGATGGATTAGTGCTGTCCGCGATCCCGCGCCTGGAGACAAAAGACTACATGAAAAATCTGACTATTGCCGCTGCGGCGTGCGTGAGCGTGCTGCTGACAGGATATGATTGCGCCTTTGCAGGCCCACACGACACTAAAACCCAGACCCTTCCTCTAAAGATCATCACGCGAACCACCGGCTATGCCGCACCGAATGCTTCTACTGAATTGCACGATGCTGAAAATTCCTTCGCCGCGCAAAATCCCTACTCAGCCGTGATCGCCAAATACGCCAAGCAGAACGGCGTGCCGGTCGAACTGGCAACCGCTGTTGTTCAGATCGAAAGCAACTTCAATCCAAAAAAGCGCGGCAGCGCCGGCGAGATCGGCCTGATGCAGATCAAGCCCACCACCGCAAAGCTGATGGGTTATTCCGGCAGCGCCAAGGGACTTTACGATCCCGACACGAATATCAAGTTCGGCATGAAATATCTCGCCATGGCGCAGAAGCTTGGCGGCGGACCGACCTGTAATACCATCCTCAAATACAATGCCGGTCACGCGGCGACTCACATGAATCCGACCTCGCAGCAATATTGCGGCAAGGTGCTGGCGCTCCTTGACTAATGGCTGCTTTCGAGGGGATTGCGGGTAGGGCGGAACCGCTTTCCATGTTATCGAGTTCGCGAACATTTGCGAGGGACATAACATGGCAGCGGATTTCAGGTTCATCGTCGTCGGTCGGGGAATGATGGGGGCGGCTGCCGCCCGCCATCTGGCAAAACAGGTGGATGGAGTGGCCGTCATCGGCCCGGACGAACCCGAAGACCGCGCGAACCATCGGGGTGTTTTCGGCAGTCACTACGATGAAGGCCGCATCACCCGAACCATCGATCCCGACGCCGATTGGGCGCGGCTCGCCAACCGCTCGATCGCCCGCTATGCCGAGATCGAGCGCGACAGCGGCATCCAATTCTACGCACCCGTCGGCTGCCTCGTGGTAGGGCCGAAGCGAGGCGGCGCCCATACCTATGTCGATAATGTCGTTGCTGCCGCCGCTCGGCTCGGCGTCCAGACGGAACTTCTGGATGATGCGGGGCTGAAGGCGAAATTCCCCTTCTTCTCCTTCGCGCAAGGCAGCGAGGGCGTCTTCGAGCCGCACGGCGCCGGTCATATCAGCCCACGGCGGCTGGTGAAGGCGCAGTCGCTGCTGGCGGAGAAGGCAGGGGCTCGCATCATCAAGCAAACCGTCGTCTCGATCCGCGACGAGGGTGCTCTGGTGACCGTCACCACCGCGGAAGGTGAGACGTTCAGGGCGGAGAAAGTCCTCCTCGCAGCTGGCTGTTTCTCCATTGCCGAGAATCTGTTGCCGCGGCCTGTTGAGATGAAGGTTTATGGTCGCACGGTGACCTTCTTCGAGGTGAGCGAGGCGGAGGCCGAGACACTTTCGGCCATGCCGTCGCTGATATCTTCCAAGCCCGACGATATCGACAGCATCTACCTGCTGCCCCCGATCCGCTACCCGGATGGAAAATACTATATCAAGATCGGCGGCGATCCGGATGACCTCCAGCTCGACAGCGAGACGGAACTGCGCACGTGGTTTCGAACCGCCGGTCGCGACAAGGCGCGCGATCACCTCACGCGGATTATCCACGAGCTGGTTCCGAGCGTGACGGGTCCGGCGGCCTTTACCAATTCCTGCGCCGTTTCCTATTCGCCGACGACCTATCCGATGATCGGTTACACGTCGTCATCGCGCGCCGCCGTTCTGACCGGCGGTTGTGGCACGGCGGCGAAAAGTTCCGACGAGATCGGCAGACTCGGGGCCGAATTGTTGCTCGAAGGTCGAATCAAGGATGACGGCTACCATACGGATTTCTCTGCGCATTTCCGCGCTTAGGCCGATGGGAAGAGAAAGCTGCATATTTCGGTGGCAATTGCCGGCACTCTCGGCTAATGGAGCCCCTGCCAGTTGGCCGGGCAGCCGCGCCTCACCAATGCCGAAAGGCGGTGGGGTGAGGAAAGTCCGGGCTCCACGGAAACACGGTGCCGGATAACGTCCGGCGGGGGTAACCTCAGGGAAAGTGCCACAGAAAGCAAACCGCCTGGTCCTCGGATCGGGTAAGGGTGAAAGGGTGGGGTAAGAGCCCACCGCGTCTCTGGCAACAGCGGCGGCACGGTAAACCCCACCGGGAGCAAAACCGAATAGGGATGACGCGGATCGCGCAAGCGGTCCAGCCTGTTTCCGGGCCGGTCATCCGGGTGGGTTGCATGAGGCGCCGCGCAAGCGGCGTCCAAGATGAATGGCTGCCACGTTCCGGCCTCGGTCGGAGCCATACAGAACCCGGCTTACAGGCCAACTGGCAAACTGTCCTTCGATGAGGCCGATGCTCATCGTTTGCCCTGTGGAAACATTTTTTCAGGCCGCCGAAACGCCCGGTTTTTGAGCCGCTCCATTGTGTCGGGGGGAGGCGTTTTCGTCCGTGAAAACAATCCGTTTTGGCACCTTGGCTTAGAGCGATCCTAACCTTTCGTTAAACTTAACAGCTTATGAATATTCAGGCTGTGGCCACGTCTGTGTGGCTTCATCCCATTGACGCCCATATGGTCCCATGGTATCCCAAAAGCACACTGCACAAGGGCAAATCATCGCCCATTTATCGCAAAGCCGTGATCCCTCCTTTCTTGGAGGTGTCGGAGGGGTGTTCTCTCTTTCGGCTTGCGAAGCTGTGTCCGATTTTGGCTGTGTCTGCGGGCAAGTGATCGCCCGTATGTCATGGGAAACGGGTGTTTCGCGTCATGAACCGCTTCCTGTCAAATGCGACCAACAGAATAGATGCCAAAGGCCGGGTGTCCGTGCCTGCGGTATTCCGTTCCGTGTTGGCAGAGCGCAATATCCAGGAGCTGTATTGTTTCCAGGATTTTGTGTTCCCGGCGATCAGCGTCGGCGGCCTCGATCTGCTCGATCGGTTCGAGCGGCAAATCGCGGCGGACGATCCTTTTTCGCCGGCGGCGAACCAGATGTCGCTCCTGATCCACGGCGGCGGGGTCTTCATGAAGCTCGATGCGGAAGGGCGGCTGATGGTCACGGATTTCATCCGCGATTTCACCGGTATCGCCAACGAGGTAACCTTCGTCGGGCGGGCGGATCATTTTCAATTGTGGCAGCCGGAGGCTTTTCAAGCCTTGCAGGCGCAGGCACGAGAGGAGCGCAGGCTGGCGGGCAGGCGCTCGGAATAGAACGGGGAAACGGAATGGTGGCGAATCCTGGCGGAGGCTCGACTGATGCCGGTGGCGGACCGGTTCGCCACATTCCGGTTCTTCTTGCGGAAGTGCTCGAGGCGTTGGCGCCGGCTGCCGGCAAGGTCATTCTGGATGGCACGTTCGGTGCCGGTGGCTACACCTCGGCTATTTTGGCGGCCGGTGCGGATGTGATTGCGCTCGATCGCGATCCAACGGCGATTGCGGCCGGCGAGCCAATGGTTGCCGCCCATGCCGGCCATCTTTCTCTCATTCATTCGCAGTTTTCTCAGCTTGCTGATCATGCGCCGCAGGGTGGGCTCGACGGTGTCGTGCTGGATATCGGCGTTTCTTCGATGCAGCTCGACGAGGCTGAGCGCGGCTTCTCGTTCAGCAAGAATGGGCCGCTGGACATGCGGATGTCGGCAAGCGGCGTATCGGCGGCCGATGTCGTCAATCGCGCCAAGCTGGCCGATCTCATTCGCATCTTCGCTTTCCTTGGGGAAGAAAAGCAGGCGCCGCGCATTGCGCATGCGATCGAAAAGCGGCGCGCGGAAGCGCCGTTCGCCACCACCCGTGATCTCGCCGGACTGATCGAGATCGTCACGCCGCGTAAGGCCAAGGACAAGATTCATCCGGCGACCCGTGTCTTCCAAGCGCTGCGTATTTTCGTCAACGACGAGCTCGGCGAACTGGCGCAGGCTCTGTTTGCCGCTGAGCGGGTCTTGAAGCCGGGCGGGCGCCTGGTCGTCGTGACCTTTCATTCCCTGGAAGATCGGATCGTCAAGAAGTTCTTCGCTGATCGCTCCGGCCGCGCCGCGGGCTCGCGTCACATGCCCATGGTGCATGAGCGACTGGCGACCTTCGATCCCATCGGCAAGTCGATGGTTTCAGCCAGTGATGCCGAGGCGGAGGCCAATCCGCGGGCGCGTTCGGCAAAGCTGCGCGCGGGTCTTCGCACGGCTGTCCCAGCCGAGGTTGCCGATCTTTCGATCTTCGATCTGCCCAATCTCGCCAGTCTCGGAAAGCTCGGAGGTTGATATGCTGAAGACTTTTGACATCGTTCTGATTGGCGTCATGACGGCGATGGCCTCCGTTACCTACACCATCAAGCATCGTGCCGAGCTGAAGCTCGAAGAGGTCCATCGCCTCGAATCGGAGATCAAGCTGGAAAGGGACACGATCGAACTTCTGAAGGCGGACTGGGCGCTGGTTGTGCAGCCCAACCGCCTGGAGCGATTGGTCAATAACTATA
This sequence comes from Rhizobium mayense, assembly GCF_030272705.1. GTDB lineage: Bacteria > Pseudomonadota > Alphaproteobacteria > Rhizobiales > Rhizobiaceae > Rhizobium > Rhizobium mayense. The sequence continues at coordinate 287,196 of NZ_JARFYM010000001.1, forward strand.
GCAATGAACTCAAGCTGCAGCCGACGCTGTCGACGGCGATCGTGCAGCCGAACGAATTGCCGATGCCGCGCGCGCAGCTTCCGCCCGAAATCGTTGCCGATACCAAGGATGGCGCGAAGGGCGGCAGCGCCAAGCCGCCTGGCAGCAAGAATGCCGTGGCGGCGTCGAAGAATGGCGACACGACCGATGCGGAAATCAGGAAGGCAATTGCCGATGTCGCCGCCGCTCCTGCGCCGCGTCCGGTCGCCAAGGCGCCGTCCTTGCTGAAGCGCAAGAAACAAGAAGTCGACAATATCGCAACTGGATCGGTGGACGAGTGATGTCTTTTCTTTCGCGCATCATGGTCTTGAAAAGCAAGGCGCATTTCTCCACCGACGGCAACAATCGCCCGAATGACGGTTTCAGAGGCTCGACCTTCGAAGGTGCCCGCAAACGCAAAGCCAACCAGGCCAAGAGCCGTGTCGTTCTGTTGGTCGCGAGCTTTGCTGTCGTCTATTGCATCATCGGCGGCCGTCTTGCCCAGTTTGCCATGACACCGCCGGATACGACGTCGAGTATCCTGCCGCCGGACCGGCTCATGGCGTCGCGCCCTGACATCATCGACCGCAACGGCGCCCTGCTTGCCACTGATATTCGCACGGTGTCGCTGTTTGCCGAGCCGAACAAGATTATCGATCCCGATGAGGCGGTCGAGCAGTTACGCACCGTCCTGCCCGACCTCGACACCAAGGGCACCTATAAGAAGCTCGCCGTCAAAACCTCGCATTTCGCCTGGCTTCGCCGCCAGCTGACGCCGAAACAGCAGAGCCAGATTCTGGCGCTCGGCATTCCCGGTATCGGCTTCCGTCCGGAAAAGCGCCGCTTCTATCCGGGCGGCTCGACCGCCGCCCATATTCTCGGCTACGTCAACATCGACAACCGCGGCGTTACCGGCATGGAGAAATATATCGACGACCAGGGTCTCGCCGACCTCGCGGCTGCCGGCATGACCAGTGACCAGCCGCTGCAGCCGGTGAAGCTTTCGATCGATTTGCGCGTGCAGGACATCGTCCATGATGCCGTCGTCAACGCCGTCAATAATTTCCAAGCGAAAGGTGCGGGTGCGGCGGTACTTGACGCTCGCACCGGCGAGGTGCTGGCCATGGCGTCTGCGCCCGACTTCGATCCGAACAATCCGAACGAGGGCGCTGCGGAAGGCTGGCTCAACCGCATGACGAACGGCACGTTCGAAATGGGCTCGACGTTCAAGACCTTCACCATGGCGATGGCGCTCGATTCCGGCAAGGTGACCTTGCGTGACGCCTTCGACGCCACCAACCCGATCCGTATAGGCGGGTTCACCATTCACGACTTCCACGGCCAGCATCGTGTGCTGACCGTTCCGGAAATCTTCCAGTATTCCTCCAACATCGGTACGGCGAAGATCGCCGATCTCGTGGGCATCGATGCACACAAGGAATTCCTGACCAAGATGGGGCTGCTCACCAAGATGGATACCGAGCTGCCGGAAGTGAAGATGCCGAGCCAGCCGCATGTGTGGAAGAAGATCAACTCGATCACCATTTCCTTTGGCCACGGTGTCTCCACCACGCCGTTGCAGGTGGCGGTCGCTGGTGCGGCTCTCGTCAACGGCGGCAAGCTGATCGAGCCGACCTTCCTGCCGCGCACCCGCGAGCAGGCCGATGCGATCGCCAAGATTGTCGTCAAGAAGAGCACCAGCGACGACATCCGCTTCCTGCTCGATTTCAACGGCTCCAAGGGCTCCGGCCGTGCCGCCCGCGTACCCGGCTATGACGTCGGCAGCAAGACCGGTACGGCCGACAAGGTCGTCAACGGCCGCTACTCGCACACGCTGAATTTCAACACCTTCCTGGCCGCATTCCCGATCGACAATCCACAATATGTCATCATGACCTTCTGCGACGAGCCGAAGACCGGTGAGCACGGCGGCACGATCTCGGCCTATACGGCAGCGCCGATCGCTCGTGATATCATCGCTCGGGCCGCACCCATCCTCGGAATCCAACCCAGCTTCGGAAACGGCAACTCGGCCTTGCTGGTGTCTTATTAAGCGTGAAAGAATACACGGGTCGATTCGCGAGGGGCGGACTGATCAAGAAGGCGAAAAGTATATTCGATGAACTTGCGGGACATTGCCGGAACAGCATTTCCGGAACTCAACGAACAAGTCGGCGGGACACTTGGCGATCTTGAGATAACAGGCCTTTCCGCCGATAGCCGTAAGGTTGCACCCGGCATGGCCTTCGTAGCCGTCGCCGGCACGAAGGCCGATGGCGCTAGTTTCATTGCCGACGCCGTTTCGCGTGGTGCCTCCGTCGTTGTCGCCGGCCATGGTGCCGTTGCCACTAGCGTGCCGCTGCTGACCGTTGCGGAGCCGCGCCGTTTCCTCGCAGTCGCGGCTTCGCGCTTTTACGGCCGGCAGCCCGAGACGATGGTTGCCGTTACCGGCACGGCCGGTAAAACTTCGGTCGCGTCGTTCACCCGTCAGATATGGGCGCATGCGGGTCATCCGGCCGCGATGATCGGCACGACCGGCGTTGTCTCGCCGACGCGCAACGATTACGGCTCGCTGACGACGCCCGATCCGGTGTCACTGCATCAACTGCTTGCCGAGCTTGCAAACGAAGGTATTACCCATGCGGCGATGGAGGCCTCTAGCCATGGCCTCGACCAATTCCGTCTTGATGGCGTCCGGCTCGCTGCGGCTGCCTTCACCAATCTCGGTCGCGATCATATGGACTATCATCCGACGGTCGAGGACTATATGGCCGCCAAGATGCGGCTGTTCCGTGATCTGTTGCCGAAGGGCTCGCCGGCGGTGATCTTCGCCGACGATGCATGGTCGGAACAGGCTATCGCGGCTGCACGCGACGCCGCGCAAGAAATACGCACCGTCGGGCGCAAGGGAGATTTCCTGACGCTGAAGCGCGTCGAGCATTTCCGTCATAAGCAGGTCGCCGAAGTTCATATCGGTGACGATATTTTCGAGGTTCATATTCCACTTGCCGGCGATTTCCAGATCGCCAATGCGCTCGTTGCTGCGGGTCTTGCCATTTCCACCGGCGTTGCCGCGCCGCTTGCCATGGGTGCGCTGGAGAAGCTCGTCGGCGCTTCCGGTCGATTGGAGCTTGTCGGTCATACCCATGACGGCGCACTTGCTTATGTCGACTATGCACACAAGCCGGATGCTTTGGAAAACGTGCTGAATTCAGTGCGGCCGTTCACCACCGGCCGCGTCATCGTCGTTTTTGGTTGCGGCGGCGACCGCGATCGCGGCAAGCGCCCGATCATGGGCGAAATCGCCTGCCGTCTGGCCGATGTGGTTGTCGTTACCGACGATAATCCGCGATCGGAAGAGCCGGCGGCGATTCGTGCGGAGATCATGACGGCGGCGCCGTGCGCCACGGAGATCGGCGATCGCGCCAAGGCGATCCGCGAGGCGGTCGGCATGTTGACATCCGGCGATACGCTGATCGTCGCGGGCAAGGGGCATGAGGAAGGTCAGACGATCGGCAGCGTTACGCTGCCTTTCTCGGACCATGCCGAACTGCGCAAAGCACTGGAGGAGGGAAAGTCTTGAGCTGGCTATGGACAACTGAAGACATGATCGCCGCCATTGCGGGCCGCTCTTTCGGAGCGCTGCCTGAGGGCGTTACGGGGATTTCCATCGACAGCCGTTCGATCAAGCCAGGCGAAGCCTTCTTCGCGATCAAGGGCGATCGCGTCGATGGCCATGACTATGCCAATCTGGCGATGGCGAACGGCGCTGCATTGATCGTGATCAGCGAGGCGCGGCTGCCGGCGATGGGCCGGCTGACGGTGCCGAAGATCGTTGTCGACGACGTATTGGCAGCACTTGCCAGGCTGGGCGTTGCCGCCCGCCTGCGCACGCATGCGCGCATCATCGCCGTCACCGGTTCGGTCGGCAAAACCACCACGAAGGAGATGCTGCGCCGGACGTTGTCGCCATCGGGCGAGGTGCATGCCTCCGTCGCCTCCTTCAACAATCATTGGGGCGTGCCGCTGAGCTTGGCGCGCATGCCTCAGGATACTGATTTCGGTGTCTTCGAGATCGGCATGAACCATCCGGAGGAAATCCGGCCACTGACGAAGATGGTGCAGCCGGATGTGGCCATCATCACCACCATCGCCCCGGCTCACCTCGGCAATTTCAAGAACATCACCGAGATCGCCGCCGCCAAGGCGGAGATTTTCGACGGCGTCGTGCCGGGCGGTCATGTCATCCTCAACCGCGACAACGACCAGTTCGATTTTCTGGAGCGCGCCGCGCTGGCCGCTGGCGTCGAGCATGTGCACAGTTTCGGCCAGCATGCCAAGGCGGACGTGCGGTTGGCAGAATTCAACGCATCGGAAGAGAATTCGACGCTATGGCTGACGATTGGCGGCGAGACGATGGAAGTGGCGATCGGCGCGCCCGGTCGGCATATCGCAGAAAACGCATTGGCCGTTCTCGGCGCGGTGATGCTGGTCGAGGCCGATCTCGACAAGGCGGTCGACGCGCTGGCGACGCTGCGGGCGGAAAAAGGCCGAGGGCAGCGCCACAAGCGCGCTATCGGCAACGGCTATTTCACGCTGATTGATGAGAGTTACAACGCCAATCCCGCCTCCATGCGCGCGGCTATCGCGCTGCTGGCGACGTCGTCGCCGGATGCGAATGTCGGCAGCAGAGCGGGCAGGCGGATCGCCATTCTCGGCGACATGTTGGAAATGGGGGATTATGCCCAGCGAGTGCATGCCAATCTCGCCGGTCCGCTGCTGGCGGCCGGCATCGAGCATGTCTGGCTGGCAGGTCCGGAGATGGCGGCGTTGAGGGATGCGCTGCCGGAAAGTGTTCATGTCGAATATCGTGAGACTACGGAGGAACTCGCGGAATTCGTGCTCAACTCGGTCGCCCCAGGCGACGTTTTGATGGTGAAATCATCGCTGGGGATAGGGTTCGGGAAGATCGTGGCAGCTTTGCTTGACAAGTTTCCAGCATTCCCCGACACGGAGCCCCATTCCCATCAGGGGCTTTAGAAAGGGCTCTTATGCTGATCTGGCTTGCCGAACTGTCGGACCACGTTCATTTTTTCAGTACTCATTTCAGATTTCTCAATCTGTTCAGATATATCACGTTCCGCACCGGCGGCGCATTGTTCACTTCGGCGTTGATCGTCTTCCTCTTCGGGCCGCGAATCATCTCCTCCCTGCGCGTACGCCAGGGCAAGGGACAGCCGATTCGCGCTGACGGTCCGCAAACACATTTCAAGAAGGCCGGTACGCCGACCATGGGCGGCCTGATGATATTGGCCGGCATCGTCGTGTCGTCAATGCTGTGGGCCGATCTTGCCAACGTCTATGTGGTCGCAACGCTGCTGGTTACATTGGGCTTCGGTGCCATTGGCTTCTATGACGACTATCTCAAGGTCACGAAGCAGAGTGACAAGGGCTTTTCCGGCCGTGCGCGCCTCGGCATCGAATTCCTCATAGCCGCCATCGCCGTTTACTTCATGATGAACACGGCGCTGTCTTCCGGCACCGCCGGTTCGACCTTCGGTTCGTCGATCGCGTTCCCGTTCTTCAAGAATTTTATGCTCAATCTCGGCATATTCTTCGTGCTGTTCGGCGCTTTCGTCATCGTTTCCGCGGGTAATGCAGTGAACCTGACAGACGGTCTCGACGGGCTTGCCATCGTGCCGGTCATGATTGCCGCTGCCTCTTTCGGCATTATCGCCTATCTTGCCGGCAATTATGTCTTCGCCGACTATCTGGCGATCAACTTTGTGCCTGGCACCGGCGAATTGGCCGTGGTGCTCGGCGCAGTTATCGGCGCCGGTCTGGGCTTCCTTTGGTTCAATGCGCCACCGGCGGCTATTTTTATGGGTGACACCGGTTCTCTCGCACTCGGCGGCATGATCGGTTCGGTGGCGGTTGCCACCAAGCACGAGATCGTCATGGCAATCATCGGCGGCCTTTTCGTGCTGGAGGCGCTCTCGGTCATCATCCAGGTCGGCTTCTTCAAGATGACCGGCCGCCGCGTCTTCCTGATGGCGCCGATCCACCATCACTTCGAGAAAAAGGGCTGGACAGAAAGCCAAGTCGTGGTGCGCTTCTGGATCGTTGCGGTCATCCTGGCGATGGTCGGCCTTTCGACCCTGAAGCTCCGGTGAGGCGGCGATGATCCCTGTCACCACGCTCAAGGGGAAAAAGGTCGCACTCTTCGGCCTTGGCGGCTCGGGTTTTGCCACCGCGCGGGCGCTTGTCGCCGGCGGCGCCGAGGTGACCGCCTGGGACGACAATCCCGACAGCGTGGCGAAGGCCGGCGCCGAGGGCATTCCCGTCGCCGATCTTAGAACCATCGATTGGAACGGGCTATCTGCCTTCGTGCTGTCGCCCGGCGTGCCGCTGACGCATCCGAGGCCGCACTGGACCGTCGACCTCGCTCATGCTGCCGGCGTCGAGGTCATTGGCGATGTGGAGCTCTTCGTCCGCGAGCGGCGCGCGCATGCGCCGGATTGCCCTTTCATCGCCATCACCGGCACTAACGGCAAATCGACCACGACGGCACTGATCGCCCATATCCTGCAGTCGAGCGGCCGCGACACGCAGCTCGGCGGCAATATCGGAACGGCCATCCTGACGCTGGAGCCGCCGAAGGCGGAGCGCTACTATGTCGTTGAATGCTCCTCCTATCAGATCGATCTCGCCCCGACACTTAATCCTTCCGCCGGCATTCTGCTCAATCTGACGCCCGATCATCTCGACCGGCACGGCACGATGCAGCACTATGCCGATATCAAGGAACGGCTGGTGGCGGGCAGCGACGTTGCCGTCATCGGCATCGACGACAGTCATTCTTCGCTGATTGCCGATCGTGTCGAGCGGGCGGGTGTTAAGGTAACACGCATCTCGCGGCGGCATCCGTTGGCCGACGGACTTTATGCCGAGAGCAGTCGTATTATCCAGGCGTCGACCGCGGCGGCCTCGGAGATAGCCGATCTCGACGGTATCCAGACGCTGCGCGGCGGGCACAATGCACAAAACGCTGCGGCTGCAATCGCCGCTTGCCTTGCGGTCGGTGTATCGCCGGATCAGATTCGCGCGGGGCTCAAATCCTTCCCCGGTCTCAAGCATCGCATGCAGCCGGTTGGCCGACGTGGCCGCGTCGTTTTCGTCAATGATTCGAAGGCGACTAATGCGGACGCCGCCGCACCGGCGCTCTCGAGCTACGACAATATCTACTGGATCGCCGGCGGTTTGCCGAAAGAAGGAGGGATCACGACGCTGGCGCCGCTCTTTCCCCGCATCGCCAAGGCCTATCTGATCGGGGAAGCGGCCCCCGCGTTCGCGGCGACGCTCGGCGAGCAGGTGCCCTACGAGATATCAGGCACGCTGGAGCGAGCCGTCGCCCACGCGGCAGCCGATGCGGACAGGGATGAACATGCGGTGTCGGCGGTGATGTTGTCACCGGCTTGCGCAAGCTTCGATCAGTACAAGAATTTCGAGGTCAGGGGTGATGCCTTCGTCAGCCATGTGGCTGCGATCGAAGGTGTCACCATGCTGGTCGGTTCAGCAACTGGAGGCAATTGATATGGTAAGCCGCGTTGAGCGTGGGGCCTTGGCCGATTGGTTCTGGACCATCGACCGTGTGTTCCTGGCACTTTTCATTCTCCTGATCGGTATTGGGTTCATGCTCTCCTTCGCGGCGTCGCCCGCAGTCGCCGAGCGCATTGGGCTCGAACCCTTCCACTTCGTCAAGCGTCACGCTCTGTTCCTCGTTCCGGCGATCGCGACGATGATCGGCATTTCCTTCATGTCGCCGCGGCAGGTGCGGCGCACGGCCGTCATCCTGCTGATCGTGTCGCTGGCGATGATGCTTTTTGCCCTGTTCTTCGGTGTCGAGGTCAAGGGGTCGCGGCGCTGGGTCAACATCGCGGCGCTCTCTGTCCAGCCGTCGGAATTCATGAAACCCGCCTTCGTCGTCGTCTGCGCCTGGCTGTTCGCCGAGCATGCGCGCCAGCCGGAAATTCCGGGCAATCTCTTTGCCATCATCCTCTTCGGCATCGTTGCGGCGCTTCTCGTTGCACAGCCCGACCTTGGGCAGACGATTCTCACCACCGCCGTCTGGGGCGGCATGTTCTTCATGGCCGGCATGCCCTGGCTGTGGATCGGGGTACTCGGCGGTCTCGGTGCCGGCGGCTTCGTGGCTGCCTACTACGTCTTCCCCCACGTGGCGCTTCGCGTTGACAAGTTCATGACAGGCGAGGGCGATACGTTCCAGGTCGATACCGCCAAGGAAGCGATCATTCACGGCAACTGGTTCGGCGTCGGCCCGGGCGAAGGCATCGTCAAGCGCATCATTCCGGATGCTCACACCGACTTTATCTTCTCGGTGGCTGCCGAGGAGTTCGGTGTGGTCTTCTGCATGGTGCTCGTCTGCATATTCGCCTTCCTGGTGCTGCGCGGCCTGTCGCATGCTTATAGGGAAAAGAACGATTTCAACCGCTTTGCCGTCGCGGGTCTGGTGCTGCAGATCGGTATTCAGTCGATCATCAATGTCGGCGTGAACCTGCAGCTGCTGCCGGCCAAGGGCATGACCTTGCCGCTGATCTCCTATGGCGGATCGTCGATGACCGCCATTTGCGTAACCGCAGGCTTCATTCTCGCGCTCACGCGCCATAGGCCGGAAAAGAGGGCTCAGGATCGCACGCTCTTCCGCGTGACGCATGGATTGCCGGCGGAGTGATCGTGTTGGACTCGTCTACACTCCCCCCGCATTTCCCGGACGACGCCTATTCTTTGTTCGCTTTCGCAAGGATGGGGGTCTATGAAGGACGCTTGACGTACGTCAGTGACGCGGGGATGGCGGCTTCCTATATTAGGGAGATGCCCTGTGTAGAGGGGTATTCGCGGGAGCGAAGATCATGAGTAAAGGTATTATCCTGCTTGCCGCCGGCGGAACCGGCGGCCACGTATTTCCTGCCGAGGCGCTGGCCTATCAGCTGAGGGAGCGCGGCTATTCCGTGCACCTGGTCACCGACAGCCGTGCCGAACGCTATGCCGGCAAGTTCCCGGCCGATGAGATTCATGTCGTGCCGTCGGCAACGATCGGCTCCAAGAGCCCCATAAAGGTCGCCAGGTCGCTGTGGACGCTGTGGACGGGCATGCGCGCTGCGCGCAAGCTCATCCGCAATATCAAGCCGCTGTGCGTCGTCGGCTTCGGCGGCTATCCGACCGTGCCGCCGCTGCTTGCCGCCACCCGCATGGGCGTGCCCACGATGATTCACGAGCAGAACGCCGTCATGGGCCGCGCGAACAAGGCGCTCGCGGGGCGCGTCCAGGCGATCGCCGGCGGCTTCCTGCCGGAGAAGGGCGGCGCGTTTCCTGAGAAGACGGTGACGACCGGTAATCCCGTGCGTCCCGCCGTCATCGAAGCGGCAAAGCGGCCCTATGTGCCATCCGGCGCGGATGATCCTTTCAATCTGGTCGTTTTCGGCGGCAGCCAGGGTGCGCAATATTTCTCCAAGGCGGTGCCGACGGCGATCAGCCTGCTGGAAGAGCCGCTGCGCAAGCGGCTGCGGATCACGCAGCAAGTGCGTCCTGAGGACATGGAGACGGTCAATAGCTGCACCAGGCGGCTGGAGATGGACGCCGATGTCGCGCCTTTCTTCACCGACATGGCCGAGCGTATCGGTGCTGCGCATCTCGTTCTCTGCCGGTCCGGCGCTTCGACGGTGTCTGAACTCGCCGTCATCGGTCGCCCGGCGATCCTCGTGCCCTATCCCTACGCCCTGGATCACGACCAGGCGGCCAATGCGGCCGCTCTTGCGGCGACGGGCGGGGTGAAGGTCATCGCACAAGCCGAGCTGACGGCGGAGAAGTTGTCGACGATCCTGCGCGGCGCGATGACGATGCCGGAGAAGCTCGCAAAGATGGCGGCGTCGGCCAAGCAGGCGGGCAAACCGGATGCGGCGAGCTTGCTCGCCGATATGGTAGAGGCTATTGCCGCAAAACGTTCAATTCAGGAATTCAAGGGGGCGGGCGCATGAAGCTGCCGAAGGCTATCGGCCTTGTGCATTTTATCGGTATTGGCGGTATCGGGATGAGCGGCATCGCCGAGGTGCTGCATAATCTTGGCCATCGCGTGCAGGGGTCCGACCAGTCGGAGAGCGCCAACGTGCAGCGGTTGCGCGACAAAGGAATCCCGGTTCATATCGGTCACAAGGCGGAGAATCTCGGCGACGCCGAAGTCGTGGTGGTTTCCACGGCCATCAAGAAGAACAATCCGGAACTCGTCGCCGCGCGCGAAAAGCTGCTGCCGGTCGTGCGCCGCGCTGAGATGCTGGCCGAGCTGATGCGCTTCCGCAACGCCATCGCCATCGGCGGCACGCATGGGAAGACCACGACGACCTCGCTGGTTGCCACCCTGCTTGAAGCCGGTGGGCTAGACCCGACCGTCATCAACGGCGGCATCATCAACGCTTACGGCACGAATGCCCGCATGGGCGAAGGTGAGTGGATGGTGGTGGAGGCCGACGAATCGGACGGCACGTTCCTGAAGCTGCCCGCCGACGTCGCGGTCGTTACTAATATCGACCCGGAGCATCTCGATCACTACGGCAATTTCGACGCCGTGCGCGCCGCCTTCGGGCAGTTCGTCGAGAACGTGCCGTTCTACGGCTTCGGCGTCATGTGCCTCGACCATCCGGAAGTGCAGGCTCTGGTCGCTCGCATCGAGGACCGCAAGGTCATCACCTATGGCGAAAATCCGCAGGCCGATGTGCGCTTCATGAATGTGCGCATCGACGGAACGCGCTCGTTGTTCGACATCGAAATTCGCAGGCGCCGGACAGGCAAGGTGATCCAGATCAAGGATCTCGTCATGCCGATGCCCGGCCGGCACAATATTTCCAATGCGACAGCGGCGATCGCCGTCGCCAACCGGCTCGGCATCTCCAACGAGGCTATCGCGAAAGGCCTCGCCTCCTTTGGTGGTGTCAAACGTCGCTTCACGCTGACCGGCGAATGGAACGGGGTCAAGGTCTTCGACGATTACGGTCATCATCCGGTCGAGATCAAAGCTGTGCTGAAGGCGGCGCGTGAGGCTTGCAAAGGCCGCATCATCGCCGTCCACCAGCCGCATCGCTATACGCGCCTGTCGAGCCTGTTCGAGGAATTCGCCGCCTGCTTCAACGATGCCGACAGCATTTTCCTGGCACCGGTCTACGCGGCCGGCGAGGATCCGATCGAGGGTGCGGATTCGCAGGCGCTTGTGTCGCGGATCAAGGCAGGTGGCCATCGCGATGCACGCTATCTGCCGTCTCAAGAGGATCTTGCCCGTATGGTTGCAGAGATTGCGCGACCGGGTGATTTTGTGGTTCTCTTGGGGGCTGGTAGCATCACTTATTGGGCAGCTTCATTGCCAAAGGAATTGGAAGGCCTTTCGGGTAAGTCCGCATGAAACAGGTAAATGGGGAAAAGCTTCTGGCGTCGCTCGGCGACAGCATTAAAGACATTCGCGGCCGGTTAACGCCGGATGCGCCGATGGATCGCGTCACATGGTTTCGTGCCGGCGGGTTGGCGGAGCTGATGTTTCAGCCGCATGATACGGACGATCTGATCGCTTTCCTGAAGATCCTGCCGGCCGAAGTGCCGTTGACGGTGGTCGGCGTCGGCTCGAATATCCTGGTGCGCGACGGCGGCATTCCTGGCGTTGTTCTGCGCCTGTCCGCCAAGGGCTTCGGTTCGGTCGAGCTTGCCGGTGAGAACCGCATCCTGGCCGGTGCCATTTGCCCGGACAAGCACGTCGCCGCCATGGCCATGGATAACAGCATCGGCGGCTTCCACTTCTTCTACGGCATACCCGGCGGCATCGGCGGCGCGGCGCGCATGAATGCCGGCGCCAATGGCTGCGAAACGCGCGATCGCGTTGTCGAGGTGCATGCGGTCGATCGCAAGGGCAAGAAGCATGTACTGACCAATGCACAGATGGGATACTCCTATCGCCATTCGACGGCATCGGACGATCTGATCTTTACCCATGTTCTTTTCGAGGGCTATCCCGAGGATCGAGCCAAGATCCGGGCCGAGATGGACGCCGTGCGTGCGCATCGCGAGACGGTGCAGCCGATTCGCGAGAAGACCGGTGGTTCGACATTCAAGAATCCCGAGGGACATTCCGCCTGGAAACTGATTGACGAAGCCGGCTGCCGCGGCCTCGTCATCGGTGGCGCGCAGATGTCGTCGCTGCACTGCAATTTCATGATCAATATGGGGCAGGCGACCGGCTACGATCTCGAATATCTCGGCGAGCAGGTTCGGCGTGAGGTCTTCGAGAAATCGGGCATCAAGCTGGAATGGGAAATCAAGCGTCTCGGGTGCTTCATGCCCGGCCGCGAGGTCCGGCCGTTTCAGGGGGTGACGACGGAATAAGCTTTCCGCCGCCTTTCCGTTTGTGCAACGATTCAACAAAAAGGCCGGGTTTTCGCCCGGCCTTTTCAATTGGTTATGGGGAGGTCCTCGGAACTTCCTTAAACTTCGTCGTTGCCCGACAACAGGATGCCGATCAGCGACAGAGCGGCGGCCAGCGCCAGATAGTAGCCGACATAGACGAGCCCGTAGTTCGACGCGAGCCAGGTGGCGATATAGGGGGCCAGCGAGGCGCCGACGATGCCGCCGAGGTTGAAGGTCATCGAGGCGCCGGTGTAGCGCACGGCCGTCGGGAAAGGGGCGGCAAGTGCGGCGCCGATCGGACCATAAGTGAAGCCCATCAAGGCCAGGCCGATGATCGAGCAAGCGAACGCGCCGGCAAGGCCCGCGGTCAGCAGCGTCGAATAGTACAGGCCGAAGATCAGGATGCCGATCGTCGTCAGGATCAGAACCAGCCGGCGCGAATAACGATCCGACAATAGGCCGGAAAGCGGGATCGTCAGGCCGAAGAAGACGACGCCGACGAGCTGGACGACCAGGAACTGTCCCTGCGAGAAGCCGAGACCCGGGGGGACAGCCGTAAGCGGCCTGGTGCCCCAACTCAGCGTGAACGCGGTCATCAGGTAGAACAACACGAAGGTCGCGACGGCGATGATCGTTCCGAGGATGAGGCTGCGCAGATGCGAGCGGAAGATGACGGCGATGGGAACGGAGACGCGCTCTTCTTTTTCGATCGCGCGCCGGAATTCCGGTGTTTCGGTAATCTTCAGACGCACGTAGAGGCCGATCGCGACCAGCGCCAGGCTGATGAGGAACGGAATGCGCCAGCCATAATTCAGGAAGTCGGCATCCGGCATGCTTTCACGCAGGATCAGGAAGAGACCAGCCGACAGGATGAAGCCGATGGGCGCGCCAAGTTGCGGGAACATGGCGTACCAGGTCCTCTTGCCTTCGGGGGCATTTTCCGTGGCGAGCAACACTGCACCGCCCCATTCGCCGCCGAGGCCAAGGCCCTGGCCGAGACGGCAGAGGGCTAGCAGCAGCGGTGCCAGAATGCCGATCGAATCATAGCCCGGAAGGAGGCCGATCACGACCGTCGAAAAGCCCATGGTCATCAAGGCGGCCACCAGCGTCGCCTTGCGGCCGATCCTGTCGCCGAAATGACCGAAGATCATCGCGCCGATCGGTCGGGCGAAGAAGGCGATGGAGAAGGTCGCGAACGACTGCAGCGTTGCCGAAGTCGGGTCGCTTGCCGGGAAAAACAGCTTCGGGAAGACGATGACCGCTGCCGTCGCATAAACGTAGAAGTCGAAAAATTCAATCGTTGTGCCGATAAGGCTCGCGATCAGAACGCGCGCCGGAGAATTCGCAACAACGCTGTTCGATGACGAGGGGGTCGGCGATAAGGGGGATATCGCGTCGGTCATGGTCCTACCAATTTAGAATATGCCAAGGTTAACTTAGCGGGGAACGTGTGTCCTTAGCGCAATTTTTGTTCGGCGCAAACGTTTGAAAAGCAATAAACCAATAAATGCGTGCTAATCTTTTGCGGCAATCGTTGAGTCGAGGGCATTTGAGCGAACGTTTGCTGTTTTAATGGGCGTTTGTCCGGCGTGTCTTGACCGGAATCTTTTTTTCATAAATGGCTGACTATCGCTCTGGTTGAGGGCTGAGGAGACAGATTTTATGCAGAAAAAACTTATTGCAGAATTTCTTGGAACGTTCTGGCTTGTGTTCGGTGGCTGCGGAAGTGCAATCTTTGCGGCAGCGTTCCCGGGCCTTGGTATTGGTTTTCTAGGTGTTGCGTTCGCGTTCGGGTTGACCGTACTCACCATGGCCTTTGCGGTCGGCGGTGTTTCGGGCGGCCATTTCAATCCGGCTGTTTCAGTCGGTCTGACGGTTGCGGGTCGCTTGCCCGGTTCGCAGCTTATTCCCTATGTCGTTGCCCAGGTCGTCGGCGCCATCGTCGCCGCGGCCGTGCTTTACCTGATCGCCAGCGGCAAGGCTGATTTCCAACTCGGCACTTTTGCCGCCAACGGCTACGGCGAGCATTCGCCGGGCGGCTATTCGATGGTATCGGCGCTGATTGCCGAAATCGTGCTGACGCTGTTCTTCCTGATCGTGATTCTCGGTTCGACCAGCAGCAGGGTGCCGTCCGGGTTCGCGCCGATTGCCATCGGCCTCGCGCTGACGCTGATCCACCTGATCTCGATCCCGATCACCAATACGTCGGTCAATCCGGCCCGTTCCACCGGCCAGGCATTGTTCGTCGGGGGCTGGGCGCTGCAGCAGCTATGGCTGTTCTGGGTGGCCCCGATCGTGGGTGGTGCGCTTGGTGGACTCGCTTGGAAACTTCTCGGCGATCGCGACTGATTCAGTGTTGAAATAAGCCTCAGAAAGGCCCGCGCCGAACACCCCGGCGCGGGCCTATTTGTTTAAAAATTTCTAAAGATCGATATTCAAAAGTAGCAACTCTATGATTCTAATGGCAGAATTCTTCAAGCTGATTTGATTCGAGGAAATCCATGTCGGCGAAAGCGATCGGAAGTTAACGAAAGTAAACGCTTCATTAACCTTAATGTAGTTCTAATGGAGCCGCAAAAGACGTAGCGAGAATCGCAGCTTAGCGGTCCAGCAGGCGTCGATAGAAGTTGGTGAATTGGGGGTATTGATGGGTGGCAAGCATGTGGCTGTCCTTATGGGCGGATTTTCCTCGGAGAGGCCAGTTAGCCTGTCCTCGGGAAAAGCATGCGCCGATGCTCTCGAGTCCGAGGGTTTCGAAGTCACGCGTGTCGATGTGGAGCGCGACGTGTCCGCGCGCCTTGCCGATTTGAAGCCTGATGTCGTCTTCAACGCTCTGCACGGTCCTTTCGGTGAGGACGGCACCATTCAGGGCATCCTTGAATATCTGCAGATCCCTTACACTCATTCCGGTGTGCTTGCGTCCGCGCTCGCGATGGACAAGTCGCGCGCCAAGAAGGTCGCTGATGGCGCCGGCATTCCGGTGGCTGATTCGCGTGTGATGAACCGTTTTGCCATTGTCGGCGAGCACCCGATGCGGCCGCCTTATGTCGTTAAGCCGGTGCGGGAAGGTTCGAGCTTTGGTGTCGTGATCGTCAAGGAAGGTCAAGCGCATCCGCCGCAGATCATTGCCTCTTCCGAGTGGCGCTATGGCGACGAGGTGATGGTCGAGCGCTATGTCTATGGCCGGGAGCTGACGTGCGGCGTCATGGGTGATAAGGCGCTCGGCGTGACCGAGATCGTGCCGCAGGGTCATAGCTTCTACGACTACGATTCCAAATATGCGGAGGGTGGATCAAAACACGTCATCCCTGCTAAAATTTCACCGAATCTTTACCAAAAGATACAAACATTAGCGTTAAGGGCGCATCAAGCTATCGGCTGCCGTGGCGTCAGTCGGTCTGACTTCCGTTATGACGATCGCTTTGCCGAAGAGGGCGAGCTTATCTGGTTGGAAATCAACACCCAGCCCGGCATGACGCCTACCTCGCTGGTGCCCGAAATGGCCGCTCACGCCGGCTACTCCTTTGGCGAATTTCTCCGGTGGATGGTGGAGGACGCGTCTTGTTTGCGCTGACGGTCAAAAATATGAGGCGGTCCCGCCACCGTGTCCCGCTCGCGATCGACGATGTCGAGGATGCGTTCGTGCTGCCGCGGCCAATGCGTCGTGCCGTGCGTTTCCTCGTGAGCCTCGGTTCCGGGCGCGTCAACATTCCGGCCCACACGGGCACGGTCTCCGCTCTCGCTCTTCTGGCTGCGACCGGCCTTTATGGAATGTCAATCGGCGGCCATACGCAGGATGTCGCGCAGGCGACGACCTCGGCTGCGGGCTTTGCCATCGAAGACGTGAAAGTCTCCGGCAACGACCAGACCTCAGAAATCGAAATCCTGCAGCTTCTTGGCCTAGACGGTACGACGTCGCTTGTGGCGCTCGATGCCGATGCGGCTCGCCAGAAGATCGCGAGCCTGCCCTGGGTGCAGAGCGTCGAAGTCCGCAAGGTCTATCCGAAGACGGTCGAGGTGAAGCTTACGGAGCGCAAGGCTTATGCCATCTGGCAGCACGGCTCCGAACTGTCGCTGATCCAGAAGGACGGTAGCGTGATTGCGCCGCTGCGCGACAACAAATTCGCCAAGCTGCCGCTTTTCGTCGGCCGTGATGCCGAAACCGCTGCGGCGTCGATCGATGATGAGTTTGCCAGCTGGCCGGATGTTCGCAGCCATGTGAAGGCGTTCGTGCGTGTCGCCGGCCGCCGTTGGGACCTCTATCTCGACAATGGCGTGATCGTGAAATTGCCGGAAGACAACATTGATGGCGCGCTCGCACGGCTCACCAAGCTCGACAAGGATGAGAGCTTGCTGCAGCGCGACATCGCAGCCGTCGATCTTCGCCTCGATGATCGTACCGCAATCGAATTGACACCGGATGCAGCGCTTCGCCGCCAGGCGGCGTTGGATGCAAGAACCAAGGCTTTGAAGAAAGCAGGGCAGGATACATGAGCTTATTCAGTTCGTCCCATTTCGGTCTGCCGCGCCTGAAGCCGCTGTCATCCAAGCGGTCGCATATCGTATCGGTCCTCGACATCGGCTCGACGAAAGTCGTCTGCATGATCGGTCGGCTGACGCCGCGCGAGGAAAGCCAGGTTCTTCCGAACCGCACGCATAATATAGAGATTATCGGCATCGGCCATCAGCGGTCGCGCGGCATCAAGACCGGTGTGATCGCCGACCTCGATGCATTGGAAAACGTGGTCCGTCTCTCGGTTGATGCCGCCGAGCGCATGGCTGGCCTCACTGTCGACAGTCTGATTGTCAATGTGTCCGCGGGCCGCCTCGGCAGCGACATTTACACGGCCACGATCGATCTGGGCGGTCAAGAAGTCGAATCCAACGATCTGAAGAAGGTGCTTGCCGCCGCTTGCCAGCAATCGCTGCGCCAGGATCGTGCTGTACTGCACTCGCTCGCTACGGGGTACTCGCTTGACGGCGAGCGTGGTATTCGCGATCCGCTTGCCATGTTCGGCGACTCGCTGGGCGTCGACATGCATGTGGTCACCGCCGAGCGCGCAGCCCTTCGCAATCTCGAGCTCTGCATCAATCGTGCGCATCTCTCTGTCGAGGGTATGGTCGCGACGCCTTATGCCAGCGGTCTTGCCGCTCTCGTCGACGACGAAGTCGAGCTCGGCTGCGCCGCGATCGATATGGGCGGTGGCACGACGACGATCTCTGTCTTTGCCGAGGGCAAGCTTGTACACACGGACGCCGTCAGCCTCGGCGGTCATCACGTGACCACCGACCTGGCCCGCGGCCTTTCGACCCGCATCGAGGATGCCGAGCGGCTGAAGGTGGTGCATGCGTCGGCGCTCGCCAATTCTTCGGAAGAGCGCGAACTGATTTCCATCCCGCCGATCGGCGAGGATGAACGCGATCAGCCGACCCAGGTGCCAAGGGCGCTTGTGTCGCGCATCGTCAAGGCCCGCATCGAGGAAACGCTGGAGTTGATTCGCGACCGTATCCAGCGCTCGGGTTTCAGCCCGATCGTTGGCAAGCGCGTCGTTCTGACGGGTGGCGCCAGCCAGCTGACCGGCCTGCCGGATGTGGCGCGCCGCATCCTTGCTCGCAACGTCCGCATCGGCCGCCCGATGGGCGTGTCCGGCTTGCCGACGGCGGCCAAGGGCCCCGCCTTTTCGACGGCAGTGGGACTGATGATCTATCCGCAAGTTGCGGACATGGAGACACATGCGGCGGGCAGCGGTCTGCTCTCGTCGCTTGGGGGTAACAACAGCCGCATCGGCCGCGTTGGCCAATGGCTGAAGGAGAGTTTCTGAGTGCCTGATCCCGGATCGCGGCAAGCGCTTTCCGGGCAGGGGTCAGGCGAGTGAAATATAGTGAATTGGCCGGCGTGGCGATGCGGCCATAAAGAGAAGGAACGGGTACCATGACTATCAAGCTGCATAAGCCAGATATCACCGAGCTGAAGCCGCGTATCACCGTGTTCGGTGTCGGTGGTGGTGGCGGCAATGCCGTCAACAACATGATCACGGCAGGCTTGCAGGGCGTCGATTTCGTCGTCGCCAACACGGATGCGCAGGCACTGACCATGACGAAGGCGGAGCGGATCATCCAGCTCGGCGTCAACGTCACGGAAGGTCTCGGCGCCGGCTCGCAGCCGGAAGTCGGCCGCGCCGCCGCTGAAGAGTGCATCGACGAGATCATCGATCACCTGAACGGTACCCACATGTGCTTCGTAACCGCCGGCATGGGCGGCGGCACTGGTACGGGTGCTGCGCCGGTCGTCGCACAGGCCGCTCGCAACAAGGGCATCCTGACTGTTGGCGTCGTTACCAAGCCCTTCCATTTCGAAGGCGGTCGCCGCATGCGTCTCGCTGAAATGGGCATCCAGGAACTGCAGAAGTCGGTTGACACGCTGATCGTCATTCCGAACCAGAACCTGTTCCGTATCGCCAACGACAAGACGACCTTCGCTGACGCGTTCTCGATGGCCGACCAGGTTCTCTATTCGGGCGTTGCCTGCATCACCGATCTGATGGTGAAGGAAGGTCTCATCAACCTCGACTTCGCCGACGTCCGTTCGGTCATGCGCGAAATGGGCCGCGCTATGATGGGTACCGGCGAGGCTTCCGGCCAGGGCCGTGCAATGCAGGCTGCTGAAGCTGCCATTGCCAACCCGCTGCTCGACGAAACCTCAATGAAGGGTGCGCAGGGCCTGCTGATCTCGATCACCGGCGGCCGTGACCTCACCCTGTTCGAAGTCGATGAAGCTGCGACCCGGATTCGCGAAGAAGTCGATCCTGACGCCAACATCATCCTCGGCGCCACCTTCGACGAATCGCTGGAAGGCATCATCCGCGTTTCGGTCGTCGCAACCGGCATCGATCGCGCAATGAACGAGGCCGCCGACAAGGCCATGGAATTCCGTCCGGTCGCGAAGCCGGCTGTCCGTCCCTCCGCGGCCGTTGCTCCGGCAGTGGCCGCAGCTCAGCCTGCCCATGTCGCGCAGGCACCGAAGGCCGCCGTCGATCCGATCGCACAGACCATCCGCATGTCGGAAGCCGAAATGGAGCGTGAGCTGGAATTCCAGATCGCCCGCCAGCAGCAGCAGGTCATGCAGCAGCCGGTCGCCCAGGAAGAAACCTTCCGTCCGCAGAGCCGTATCTTCGCGGCCGCGCCGGAAGCACAGCCGATGCGTCAGGCTCCGGCTCAGCATCAGCCGGCACCGGTCATGCATCAGCAGCCGGTGATGCAGCATCAGCCGGCGCCTGCGCAGATGCAGCAGCCGGTCCGTCAGGAGCCGATCATCCGACAGGCTCCCGAGCAGGTCCGCATGCCGAAGGTCGAAGATTTCCCGCCGGTCGTTAAGGCCGAGATGGAACATCGTGCTCAGCCGGTTGCCGCCCAGGCTTCGGAAGAGCGTGGTCCGATGGGCTTGCTGAAGCGAATCACCAATTCGCTCGGCCGCCGTGACGAGGACCCAGCTTTCAACGACATGACCGCTTCGGCTCCGAACGCCGCGTCGCAGCAGCGCCGTCCGCTGTCGCCGGAAGCAAGCCTCTACGCACCGCGTCGTGGCCAGCTCGATGAGCAGGGCCGTCAGGTTCCGCAGGCGCGCATGACGACCCAGGAAGACGACCAGCTCGAAATCCCGGCTTTCCTGCGCCGCCAGTCGAACTGATCTGATTTAGACCATCCTATTAATAGGATACTAACCATGTTTATTGAATCCGGGGCTCATCGGCCCCGGATTTCTTTATTTTCGGCCTGTCTTTAATTCTAAAATTACCCAGCAAATTCAAACATCTGCTTTCGTAACAAAGCGAAAGAAACAGTGATTTGGAATGCGATGCCCCGGCGCGTATGTAAGTAACAAGCGAACCTGTGGAATCACATTCAACAACTGTTGCATGTGAATTCGCGGAGTAGGTAACAGACTGAACCAGCAAAGAGGGTAAGGGTCCGAAGATGACCGCCCGGTCTGGGACAGATAGACGAAGGCAGAATTTATATGGCAATCGGATTGCTGGGTTTTCAAACCACCATTGCAAACCCTGTAACACTTTCGGGTATCGGCGTTCATTCCGGCGCCAACGTGTCGATTACGCTCTATCCGGCTGAAGCCGGCACGGGCGTGATCTTCCAGCGCATGCACGACAATGGCGACGTGACCGAGTTGCGCGCAGTTTCCTCGCAGGTGGGCAACACCGATCTCTGTACGGTTCTCGGCTTCTCGCCGGCACGCTCCGTTGCGACCGTCGAACATGTCATGGCGGCGATCTACGCGATCGGCCTGGACAATGTCATTGTCGAAGTATCCGGCGCGGAAATGCCGATCATGGACGGCAGCGCCCATCCCTTCATCGAAGCGATCGAGCAGGTGGGTATCGTTTCGCTCGGCGTCAAGCGCCGTTACATTCGCGTCACCAAGCCTGTGCGAATCGAAGCTGGCGGTTCCTGGTGCGAGTTCCGCCCCTATGACGGTACGCGTTTCGAAGTCGAGATCGACTTCGAATGCCCGTTGATCGGCCGGCAGAAGTGGGAAGGCGATCTGACTGCCAAGACCTTCAAGACCGAGCTGTCGCGCGCTCGCACCTTCGGCTTCATGCGTGATGTCGAACGTCTCTGGGCTTCCGGGCATGCGCTCGGCTCTTCGCTTGAAAATTCCGTCGTCATCTCCGACGACAACACGGTGATCAATGTCGAGGGCTTGCGTTACGCCAAGGACGAATTCGTCCGCCACAAGACGCTGGATGCCGTCGGCGATCTGGCGCTGGCTGGTGCTCAGTTCATCGGCTGCTACCGCTCCTATCGCGGCGGTCACCGCATGAATGCCAATGCTTTGAAGGCCCTGCTGAGCGATCCCTCGGCTTACGATGTCGTCGAGACTTCCGCACCGCGTCAGCGTGCGCATAGCCGCGAATTCGTTGCCATCAACGCTCCCGAATTCGCCCCCTGGTCTGCGTGACCTCCAGGAACCCAGGTGGCAAAGTCGCCGCCCCCGAAAGGGGGCGGCTCTTTTTTTGACAGGAGATTCGTCAACAGTGCTTCAAAGCTGGGGGCAGGGCGTCGTGTTAGGGCAGGCCGAAAACGAAATCTCTTGTCAATACAGCGGCTAAAGCCTGTAATCTCGCGGTCTTTGCCACAAAAATGCGTTAATGCTTCATCATTGCGTTGCCCTGATGGTGCTTTTGCGGCTAGAAACGCCAGCGAAAGAACGCCGTTTCCGCAACGACGGCTAGTGGGACAGTCATCCGATGGGTTTTGCAGGGTCTGAAAGCATGAAGATTACAACACGGGCTTTGCTCGTCTCGCTTCTCCTGGCCGGTACCGGTGCGGTGGTAACGGGTTGCAATACGGACAAGGATATCGACATCACCAAGCTCGGCGTCGAGACCGATCCCCCGGAAACCCTCTACAATCAGGGCCTTGCCAACATCAAGGCCGGCAATATGACGGAAGCCGGCAAGAAGTTCGATGCCATCAACCAGCAGCAGCCCTTCTCCGAATGGGCGCGCAAGGCGATGGTGATGAGCACCTTCGTCAAATATCGTACCGGCGCCTACGATGATGCCGTCCAGACGGGCAACAGCTATCTCAAGCAGTATCCCGGCTCCGAAGATGCGGATTACGTTCAGTATCTCGTCGGTTCGTCCTATGCCAAGCAGATCGTCGACGTAACGCAGGATCAGCGCGCCGCGCAGCAGACGATCGAAGCGATGTCCAAGGTCGTCAGCAACTATCCGAACTCGCAATATGTCAGCGACGCTCAGGCCAAAATTCGTTTTGCCCGCGACCAGCTCGCTGGCAAGGAGATGCAGATCGGCCGCTACTATCTCGAGCGCAAGGATTACCTTGCAGCCATCGCTCGCTTCCGTATTGTTGTCGAGCAATATCCGACGACGAATCAGATCGAAGAGGCGCTGGCACGCCTGGTCGAAGCGTACTACGCCATGGGCATCGTTCCGGAGGCGCAGACGGCAGCCGCCGTTCTCGGCCACAACTATCCGGACAGCCGCTGGTATGCTGATTCCTATAAGCTTCTGAAGACCGGTGGTGTTTCGCCGAATGAAAATGAAGGCTCCTGGATTTCGAGAGCGGGCAAGAAACTTCTTCTTGGGACGTGAGATTGAGCGCACATGCTGGTCCAGCTTTCGATCCGCGATATCGTTCTGATCGAGCGGCTGGATCTTGCCTTTGAAACCGGTCTTTCGGTCCTAACCGGCGAGACCGGTGCGGGCAAATCCATCCTGCTCGACAGTCTTTCGCTGGCCCTCGGCGGGCGCGGCGACGGGGGCCTCGTGCGTCATGGCGAAGATCGCGGCCAGGTGACGGCCGTTTTCGATGTCGGCATGCAGCATGCCGCCCGCAAGCTTCTGCGCGAAAATGGCATCGATGACGACGGCGACCTTATCTTCCGTCGTACCCAATCCGCCGATGGCCGCACCAAGGCTTTTGTCAACGACCAGCCGCTGAGCGTCCAACTGATGCGTCAGGCGGGACAGCTTCTTGTCGAAATTCATGGACAGCATGATGACCGTGCCCTGGTCGATACCGATGCGCACCGCATGCTGCTCGATGCTTTCGCCGGCCTCGCCGAGGAAACCCAATCTGTCGGACGGCTTTACAAGATCTGGCGCGACACCGAGCGGACGCTGAAGAAGCAACGCGAGCAGGTAGAGAACGCCGCGCGGGAAGCTGATTATCTCCGGGCCTCGGTAGAGGAGCTGGAGAAGTTGTCGCCGCAAGATGGCGAAGAGGACGACCTGGCTGAACGGCGCTCACGGATGATGAAGGCGGAGCGCATCGCCGGCGACATCTCGGAGGCCTCGGAGTTCCTCAACGGCAACGCGTCGCCTGTGCCGCACATTGCCTCGCTGGTTCGCCGGCTGGAGCGCAAGAGCCATGAGGCGCCTGGTTTGCTGGAAGATACTGTGGCGCTGCTCGATGCGGCGCTCGATCAGCTCTCGAATGCGCAGATGGAAGTAGAGGCGGCGCTGCGTAAGACGGAATATGATCCGAGAGAATTGGAGCGCGTCGAAGAGCGGCTGTTTGCGCTGCGCGCCGCCTCGCGCAAATATTCTGTGCCGGTTACAGGCCTGCCGGCGCTGGCTCAGAGGATGATCGCCGAGCTCGTCGATCTCGACGCCGGCGAAGAAAGGCTGGAGCGCCTCGATGCGGAGCTCGCCGTTGCCAAGGCTGATTACGATGCCGCCGCGCGCAGCCTCTCGGACAAGCGCCGTCACGCCGGCGAAGCGCTTGCCGCCGCGGTCATGGCAGAGCTGCCGGCGCTGAAACTGGAGCGGGCGCGCTTCATGGTGGAGATCACCACCGACGCCGACGAAGCAACGGCCGAGGGCATCGATGTCGTCGAATTCCATGTGCAAACCAATCCGGGGACGCGGCCGGGGCCGATCATGAAGGTCGCCTCCGGCGGTGAGCTGTCGCGTTTCCTGCTGGCGCTGAAGGTGGCGCTTGCCGATCGTGGTTCGGCGCCGACCTTGGTCTTCGACGAAATCGACACCGGCGTCGGCGGTGCGGTGGCAGACGCCATCGGCCAGCGGCTGAAGCGCCTCTCGGAGCGTGTTCAGGTGCTCTCGGTCACCCACGCGCCGCAGGTCGCCGCACGCGCCGCAACCCATCTGCTGATCTCCAAGGGGCCTGTCGCCGATAATTCCGAAAAGATCTCCACGCGGGTTGCCACAATGGAACCGAAGGACCGCACGGAGGAAATCGCCCGCATGCTCGCCGGCGCTTCGGTGACCGAAGAGGCGAGGGCGGCCGCCAAGCGCTTGCTGGCTGGCAACGGCTGATCGGTATCCACGTCCTGTCGTCCGATTTTTCCGGTCTGCTCCAGCAGATGCCAGGGATGGCTGTTTTCGGCCCGAAGCGGACCGCCCTAGGGCTGGCACTTAGGATCAATCATATCCTCTGCGGATCCGCGGAATTTGTTTGCCCCGATTATTCTCGCCAAAATGTAGAAGCCATGCTGCCCGTCCGGCAACGTAGAGCCAAAGACGCCGACTACCACGTTTTGCATGTTGGAGCGGGCTCCGTCGACACCGTCTGCGACAAGCTTCAGCGGGTTCAAATTTGAGAGGTCATCGGCCGTATGGAAGGTTGCCCACCAACCGGCGTTGGTCTTCAGGTTTGTAAACCGGCCGCTTCCAATCTCCGTGCTATGGGTCTTCAGCAGGGCGCGAAAGCGGGGTGTCTCGCACCCCATATGGATATGAAGCCGATCTTGCGTGCGCCAACTGGCGGCATTTATCGCCAACGCAAAATCCTGCGGCGGAGCCTTCGATGCGCGCAAGCCGATTGCGGCCGATTGCTCTTTCCACGCAGCGTCGAAATAGTTCGGCGCTCCCGCCGTCAGAAGCCGGGGGTCTTCGATGCCCGGCACGTCGGCTAGTGGCGCAAGAATGGTGCGCTCCTTGTCGGTCGGCTCGCGAAGAACGGCATAGGAAGACAAGGGATCCCGCGCCTGGACAATCTTGAGGCACGGATACGGCGATCCTGTCATGGTCGCGTTAATCTCGCAGGCTCTAACGACCAGCCCCAAAGCAGAGCGGCTGACGAATGAGCTCATGATTATAACGACAATAACGAGAGAAATAGAGAGAACGGCGGGACGATGCTTCATACGTGATTTCGAATTTTTGCTGAGGAGCCCATCGTTTCCGAGGAGCTGGCTCCCATTGATACCTTACGTCAAATTGCTTTCTATAGGCGTAACACCGCGAATGACTGCTTGTCGCGCAAAGTTGTCGTGAACGCCAGCATCACGGCAGGTTGCGTCTGCCACCGGATACCAGATTTTTCTCTTTGTTTTTGCGTGCACGGAATGGAAAACCGCTTCGCACTTTTCCGGGAACTGCTCTAAAACATCTCCGAATTCGGGGAGTGTAGATTCATGAGCACTGAACAGAAGCCAGTCGAGGATTTGACCGAAGCAGAAGCGGCCGCGGCACTGGCCCACCTGGCAGCCGAGATTGCGCGAAATGATGCGCTCTATCACGGCCAGGACGCGCCTCAGATTTCGGATGCGGAGTATGATGCGTTGAAACGGCGCAACGATGCCATCGAAGCTCGTTTCCCGGCGTTGATTCGCGCCGACAGCCCATCACGTCGGGTCGGCATTGCGCCCTCCGAAACCTTTGCGCCCGTTGTGCACGCAAGGCCGATGCTGTCGCTCGACAATACTTTTTCGCAGGAAGACGTGCAGGATTTCGTCGCTGGCGTCTATCGTTTCCTTGGCCGGTTGCCGGATCAGTCGATCGCCTTTACCGCCGAGCCGAAGATCGACGGGCTTTCCATGTCGATCCGCTATGAAAACGGCCGCATGGTAAACGCTGCGACGCGCGGCGACGGCACGACCGGCGAAAACGTCACCGCCAATATCCGCACCATCAAGGAAATCCCCCAGACCTTGCCCGCCGGCGCCCCCGCGGTCGTGGAAGTGCGCGGCGAGGTCTATATGGCCAAGAGCGATTTCCTGGCGCTGAATGCGCAGATGGAAGCGGAGGGGAAGCAGACCTATGTCAATCCGCGCAATACCGCGGCCGGCTCGCTGCGCCAGCTCGACCCGAAGATCACAGCCAGCCGCAAGCTGAAATTTTTCGCCTATGCCTGGGGAGAGATGTCCGACATGCCGGCCGACACGCAGCTCGGCATGGTGCAGACCTTCGGCAAATGGGGTTTTCCGATCAATCCGCTGATGGAGCGGC
Organism: Rhizobium mayense; assembly: GCF_030272705.1. Classification (GTDB taxonomy): domain Bacteria; phylum Pseudomonadota; class Alphaproteobacteria; order Rhizobiales; family Rhizobiaceae; genus Rhizobium; species Rhizobium mayense. Next base: position 313,403 of record NZ_JARFYM010000001.1, read on the forward strand.
TGAATTCGGTCGCCGACATTCTCGCGCATTATGACGAAATCGGCCTCCAGCGTCCCGACCTCGATTATGACATCGACGGCGTCGTCTACAAGGTCGACAGCCTTGAGCTGCAGGCGCGGCTCGGCTTCCGTTCGCGTTCGCCGCGCTGGGCGACCGCGCATAAATTCCCGGCCGAGCAGGCATTCACCCGACTGGTGGGCATCGATATCCAGGTGGGCCGCACGGGCGCGCTGACGCCGGTCGCGCGGCTGGAGCCGATTACCGTCGGCGGCGTGGTCGTGACCAACGCGACGCTGCATAATGCCGACTACATCAAGGGCATCGGCAACAAGGGCGAGCCGATCCGAGATGGCCGCGATATCCGCGTCGGCGACATGGTGATCGTGCAGCGCGCCGGGGATGTCATTCCGCAGATCGTCGACGTTGTGCTGGATAAGCGGGAAGCGTCGAGCGTTCCTTACGAATTTCCCAAAGTGTGTCCCGTCTGCGGCAGCCATGCGGTGCGTGACATCAATGAAAAGACCGGCAAGGTCGATGCGGTTACGCGCTGCACCGGCGGCTTTATCTGCAGGGCGCAGGCCACGGAACATCTGAAGCACTTCGTGTCGCGCAATGCCTTCGACATCGAGGGCCTTGGCTCCAAGCAGATCGATTTCTTCTTCGAGAACGAGGATCCGGCGCTTCTGGTGCGCACCGCGCCCGATATTTTCACATTGGAAAGACGCCAGCAGTCCTCGCTTACCAAGCTGGAGAATATCGACGGCTTCGGTAAGGTCAGCGTTTCCAAGCTTTATGCGGCCATCAACGAGCGGCGCGATATCGCTCTGCACCGGTTCATCTTTGCGCTCGGCATCCGCCATGTTGGCGAGACCACGGCAAAGCTGCTGGCTCGCTCCTACGGCAGTTACGAAGCCTTCGAGGTGGGGATGAAGGAGGCGGCGCCTCTTGCGGGAGACGCATGGAACGACCTCAACAATATTGAAGGCATCGGCGAAGTCGTGGCGCGCGCCATCGTCGAATTCTACAAGGAACCGCGCAACATCGCCGTGATCTCGAAGCTGCTTGAAGAAGTGCGGCCGCAAGAGGCAGAGCAGCCGACCACATCGGGCAGTCCCGTTGTCGGCAAGACGGTGGTCTTCACCGGATCGCTCGAGAAATTCACCCGGGATGAAGCCAAAGCCAAGGCCGAAAGTCTCGGTGCCAAGGTTTCCGGCTCGGTTTCGAAAAAGACCGACATCGTCGTCGCCGGACCGGGCGCGGGTTCGAAGCTGGACAAGGCGCGGGAATTCAACGTGCAGGTCATGACCGAGGATGAGTGGCTGGCGTTGATCGGGGGATGATCGACGGCGGCGGATCGAAGGACCGCCGCGCGTCGCTACTTACATCCTCACACGCGCCATCGTGAACGCATCCACGTATTCGCCGTTACGAAACGCAAAGGCTCTGAGTCTGCCCTCGGTTTCGAAACCGAATTTCTCGTAAAGCCGGATCGCAGGTCCGTTGTCGACATAGACGGTCAATTCCAGGCGTTTGATCGCCAGCCAATTGTCAGCGGTGTCGACCAGGGCGGCAAGCAGCGCCGAGCCGATGCCCCTGCCGGTAAATTCGTCGTGGACGCCCATGCCGAGGTGGGCGGTGTGAATCTGTCGGCCGGAGTGGCGACGCATGCCGGCATTGCCGACGACTTGTCCACTGAGGACAGCAACGAGATTGATCGAATCGGCAGCGGGCTTTTCCAGCCATTGCCTTGTTTCTTCAACGCTCTGAAAGGGTAGGCGAAGGGTGCCGGCGCGGTAGCCGGGCAGATTGGCGATGAGGGCTACCGCTTCGGCGTCGGATGGTCGTGCAGCGCGGATTTCGCACGCGTCCGGTTCTCGAAATTGTCGCTCGTCTGGATCTTGTGATTCGGAATCCATGTTGCTCTCCTTGAGGTTCAGGAGGAGAGCAGAGCCTTCGAACCCTGCTCGCCTCGGCAGGGTTGAAAGGGATCGCAGTCAGCTTAACGCAATGCTGCTCCCACTCTCCCTGCAAGGGGCGAGGTGGTGAGAAGATGCATTACGATGGCACAGTTTGCGATCATGGGCTGAACTTTCAGAGTTTTTTTCCGGAAGTCAACTCCCCTAAGGGAAGTAACAGGGGTTGCAGGCCTACTCGCGCATGCCGTGCGACTGCCCGCCTTAATTCGAAAGGATGAATTGTTTTCTGACCCTAACAGGCCGCTGAATACCGCCAGGGGCATGATGTAAAAGGCGAATCCCTTTCGTTGGGCCCCACGCAAATGCTGTTGGTGAGTGTCGGGTTCTATGCGTCTAATACTTGTCAACGATGTTTCGATCATTCGCGGCGGCGCGACCAAAGTGGCGTTGCAATGTATCGATGCGAGCCGGCAGGCCGGGCTGAATTGCGCCATCCTGGTCGGCGATGACGGGGAAGGGCTGAAGCCACGCTTTGCGGGCATCCGTACGGTCGCCCTTGGCGAACGACCGCTGCGCGACGGACCTAGCTTCACCGACGTCTTCGAGAAAAACTACAACAAGCGTGCCTACGATGCGCTGGACGCGCTGCTGAAGGAAACGGATGAAGAGACTGTCGTCCATGTGCACGGCTGGTCGCAGATTCTCTCGCCATCGATCTTCTATGCCCTCGCCAAACATAAGGCCAAGGTCATCATCACGGCGCATGATTTCTTCCTGAGCTGTCCGAACGGAGGGCTGATCAATTTCCAAACCGGTACGATCTGTGATGTCCGCCCGCTGTCGGCGGAGTGTCTTGCGACCAATTGCGACAAGCGCAACTACCTCCATAAACTCTGGCGCTTTCGCCGCACGTTGACCCAACGTGGCGTTGGAGAGGAGTTCTGGAGCCGCGTCGGCATCGTGCTGGCGCATGAGAGCATGGAAGCCTATCTGCGCTCCGGTCCGCTGCAACATTTTCTGACGTTGCGCACGCCAACCGAGCCCCTGACGCCAGTCCCCGTGGAGGCCTGGCGCAATCGGCGCACCGTTTTCTTGGGACGGATGTGCTGGGAGAAAGGCGTTCGCACGCTCGCAGACGCATTAAACAAGACCGGGCGAACGGCGACGCTGATCGGCCGTGGCCCGCTGCTCGACGAGATGCAGCGGGCGTTGCCTCACTGTTGGGTGCCGGGTTGGCTGGCTGATGAGGAGGTGACGGCGCTGGCGGGGGAGGCGCGCGTCTTCATCATGCCGTCGCGTATGCCCGAACCCTACGGACTGGTGGCCGCCGAGGCGCTGATGTCCGGCATTCCCGTCATCGTCAGCAGCAATGCGCTGATTGCCGCCGAGGTAGAGCGGAACGGCGCGGGGCTGGTCTTTAGAAGCGGCGACGCCGGTTCGCTGGCAGAACGTTTGGCGAGCACCGATGACGACAAGCTGATGCGGGGACTTTGCGAAGGCGCGCTTGCGCTTGGCCAACGAATTGCGCCGAGCAAGGCGGAGTGGGGACGGCGCATGGTCGATATTTATACGGGCAGGAGCGGTTTCTTCGCTCAATAATTCAATAAAAAAGGGGGCATCACATGGCGCGGGCATTGGTAACGGGTGGTTGTGGTTTTGTTGGGAGGCATCTGATCAGGCGGTTATTGACCGAGGGGCTGGATGTCGTTTGTGTCGATCAATTGGTGGAAGGAACGGGGGCGCGACATCCCGATCTTTGGCAGCGTTTTCCCGGATCGCGCTTTAGTTTTTTCGAGGAGGACTGCCGCGCTTTCTTTTCCCGTCCGTTGGAACATTTCGATTATGTGTTCCATCTCGCGGCGCTAGTCGGCGGCCGCGTCACGCTGGAGGCCCGCACGCTCGATGTGGCCGAGGATCTGGCGGTGGATACGGAATTGTGGAAATGGGCCGCGCACGCCAAACCGGGCTGCGTCGTATTCTTCAGCTCCAGTGCGGCCTATCCCATCTCGCTGCAGACGGTCGCGAACCATCGGCTGCTTTCGGAGGATATGATTTCTTTCCAGGCCGCCATCGGCGTGCCCGATCTTAGCTACGGATGGGCGAAATTGACCGGCGAATATCTGATGAAACTCTATGTCGAGCGCTATGGCAGCCGGGCCATCGCCTATCGGCCGTTCAGCGGCTATGGCGAGGATCAGGATCTTGCCTATCCATTTCCAGCCATTTGCCGCCGCCTGCTTGAGGAAAGAGGTGCCGCGGAAGTTGTCGTCTGGGGGTCCGGCCGACAATGCCGGGACTTCATCCATATCGATGACTGCATCGATTTCATCTGGCAAACCAAGGAACTCCTGCCGGATGGCGCCAGCCTCAACCTTTCGACCGGCAGGGCTACCTCCTTCATGGAATTGGCGGGAACCATCGCCCGGCAAATCGGGTGGAGTCCTGCCGTAAACGGCCGCTGCGATCGCCCCGAGGGCGTTTTCTATCGCTGTGGCGACACGGCCCTTCAGCGCTCCTACGGGCTCTCTCCACGCGTCAGCCTGGAGGAGGGAATCGCGCGGATGCTCGATCATCTGCGCATGGAGCAGGATCAATACGCCATCGCTATCTGACGAGCAAAGCTCTGCCTTGATCGTTTTTCCCATCGCGGCCTCCGAACATGTCGCTTGACATGCAACCAAATAGTTGCCTATAAGATCATTAATAGGCAACTAAATGGTTCCATGATTGGTATGAACGACGATGCGGTTTTTCGAGCTTTGGCGGATGCAAGCCGGCGGCAGTTGCTCGACCGGCTATACGATCAGAACGGCCAGACGCTCGGCGAGCTCTGCCAGGGGCTGGAGATGACGCGGCAGGCGGTGGCGAAGCATCTCGCCATCCTGGAGGAAGCGAACCTCGTGTCCGTGCAATGGCAGGGCAGGGAGAAGCTGCATTTCATCAATCCCGTACCGATCAACCATATCGCCGAACGCTGGATCAACAAGTTCGAGCGCCGGCAATTGAGTGCTCTTTCCGCTCTCAAGAAAGCTCTGGAGGGCGATAGCGGCCAGTAGCGGCCACCAGATCACGGTGAACAGCAAACCCAACAAGAGGAGAAATATCATGACCGGAAGCAGCTTTGTTTATGTCACCTACATCCGCACCACACCGGATAAGCTCTGGACGGCGCTGACGACGCCGGAATTCATCAAGAAATATTGGTTCAATATCCAGCACGAGACCGATTGGAAGGTCGGCTCACCATGGAAGATGACTTACCCGGACGGCCGGATAACCGACACCGGTGAAATCGAGGCCTTCGATCCGCCGAAGCGTCTAGCCATCAAATGGCGAAATGAATTCATGCCCGAATTGAAGGCCGAGGGCTGGTCGCAATGCGTGATGGACATCGAGCCGCTGGGGGATTCGGTAAAGCTCACCGTCACCCATACAATGGAACTCGAAAACGCCAAGTTCATCGGTGCCGTCTCCGGCGGTTGGCCGAAGATTCTCTCCAACCTCAAGTCGCTCCTGGAGACCGGGGAGGTCGTGTTGAAAGAAAAATGAGGGATAGCGGGGCGCTTACGGAGCGCCCCGACCTCCTTGCATCGCCGAACCGCCATCTTACCTTAGCGGTGCCGCGGCTCGACCGGCGGCGATGTTGGAGGATGTTCGATGATTTCACTGATATTGCATGCCGCCATTGCCGCGTCGCTCCTGGCACTGGCGCCTGTTTCCGCCTCGGCCGAGATTGTCGGCAAGGTTGGGGTGGATTGGACCGGCAACGATATTCTGGTCGACGCCGTGCCTGATCCGGAAGTATCCGGCGTCACCTGCCACGTCACCTATTTCGACCGCAGCGTCATCGACCGGCTGAAGAACGGCAACTGGTTCGAGGACCCCTCCAACAACTCCATTGCGTGCCGTCAGACCGGACCGATCGAGATCGGCAATATCAGCCTATCGGAGGGCGGCGAGGAAGTGTTTCGCGCCGGCTTGTCGCTGATCTGGAAGAAGCTGGTGGTCAACCGAATCTATGACAAGAAAAACGACACGCTGATCTATCTCATCCATTCGCGCGAATTGACCGACGGTTCGGCGAAAATGGCGATTTCGACCATTCCGCTGTTCGGTCAAAACGTTACCTGGAAGAACGGCAAGCCCGAATAGCATTACCGGGATACCGCACCTGCAATCGTCAAGGGGATTGTACCAAAAAAAGTCCGGCTGTTTGGTTGCTGAATAGCTCTCGGTCGCTTTCGAGCTGCACCGTTTTGGTGCAGTTCTAGGGGCGAACGTGGAAGTGCTGCTTCCATCTGTTCACGGCCTGCTCGACTGGCGCACCGGCAAACACCCCTGCCGACGTCGGTCTCACAAACACAATCGCCCTGAAGCTGTTGCTCCAGGGCGATTTTGATTTGCGGCATTTTCCGGAAAATCAGGCAGCCTGAGCCAGCTCGTCTGCAATGACGGTGTCGAGGTTCAGGAAGCAAACCATCGTCTTTTCCAGCGCCACGATACCGCGGCAGAACGCGCGCTGCGCTTCGGGGATAATTTCCGGCGCCGGCTGCAGATCTTCGCTCTTGATGCTCATCATGTCGGAAACCTGCTCTACCAGCAGGCCGACGAGTTTGCCGGCGATATCGGTGACGATGATGGCGGAGCGTTCGGACGGTTCGGTCATTTTCATGCCGAGGCGGCAGGCCATGTCGATGACCGGGATCACCGCGCCGCGCAGGTTGATGAGGCCGAGCACGTAGGGCGGCGTATGCGGCATCGGTGTCACGGGTGCCCAACCGCGGATTTCGCGGATGGCCATGATGTCGATGCAGAATTCCTGGTCGCCGAGATGGAAGGAGACGATCTCCAGATAGGCGCCCGATTGTTTGATGGCATTCGTCATGGTCAAGAACTTCCCGTTTGGCGCCGGCGGCAGGCGGCGGTAGTGATTGAAAAGGGATCGGCTGGGGCGGCGCGGGGCTGCGACAGCGTCCGATGGCTTTGGCGCTTGAAAAACGCTTTGCTGCACCGGCGGGCGTCATGCCCTTCTGAAAAAAGATCAATCTGCCGCATATCCGGCGGCTGGCGAGTCGGACTTCGCCTCTGTGTTTCGATGTTGGCGCGGAGTGGTTAGGATTGGTTTAACACGGGGCCGATTCCGTATCTTTGCGCTCAGCACCTTGGTATCGAGATGTATCGGTACGCTCAAAAACATCTTCTTGAATTGCCTCCTCCACTTCAACCGGCTACACCCACGCAATGATGCCCGCCGCCAACATATCGAGCCGTGGCGGGTGGTGAGGAAGAGCAGCGATGAAGACCGTGCGGATTGTTGTCTGGATAGCCGTAGTGATTGTGGCCGGGCTGTTGGGCTGGCTGAGCTTTGGGATCACCAGGGCGCCGGACGTCGCGAGTGCAGGCCCGTATGGGGTGCCGTTCACGCTGGTTGCACAGAATGGCCAGCCGATCAGCGACCAGGCATTGCGCGGCAAACCGTCGGCGCTGTTCTTTGGCTACACGCATTGCCCCGACGTCTGCCCGACGACCCTGTTCGAGTTGAACGGCTGGATGCAGAAGGTTGATCCCGATGGCACGAAGCTCAACGCTTTTTTCGTGACCGTCGATCCGGAGCGCGACACACCGGCGATCATGAACCAGTATGTCTCCAATGTCTCGAGCCGCATCACCGGCATTTCGGGCGATCCCGACAAGGTGATGGAAATGGTCAAGGGCTTCAGGGTCTACGCCAAGAAAGTTCCGCTCGACGAGAAGGACCCGAATGGTGATTATAGCATGGATCACACCGCCTCGGTCTTCCTGCTCGACTCTGCCGGTCGTTTCGCGGGCACGATCGCCTATCAGGAAGATCCGGACGTAGCGGTCAAGAAACTGGAGAACCTGATCAAGAAGGGATAGGAGCGCCGATGGGGGACGGGGCGAAGGCCAAATCCATCCTGATTGCGGGTGCAGGCCCCGCCGGCCTGACCGCGGCGCTGGAACTTGCCCGCCGCGGCTTTGTCCCGCGCATCGTCGATGATGGGCCAGGGCCAGCACCCCTGGAGGAGAGCCGGGCTCTCGGCATCAATGCCCGCACCTTGACGCTGCTTTCGGCAGCTGGCGTTACCGATCACATTGTCGCGGCCGCTCAGCCGATCGCCCATTTCCGCCTCCGTTCCGGAGCGAAAATTCTTGCCAATGTCGATACGAGGCGGTTGCCCGGCCGCTTTTGCGCTATTCATGGCCTGGCGCAGGGCGCAACCGAGCGGCTGTTGATCGAAGCGCTTGCGGACTACCGCATCGCCCCGGAATGGCAGACGGCCGTCGAGCCGGAAACGATCGCCGATCCCTTGAAGCCGGAGGTGACGCTGCGGCGCGCCGACGGAACCATGGAAACGGTTCGCCCCGATATCCTCGTCGGTGCCGACGGTGCGCACTCGGCCATTCGCAAGGCGCTTGGGGCCGGTTTTCCCGGTGAGGCGCTGGAGGCTCATTTCTATCTCGCCGATTTTCGGTATCAGAAACCGGTCGATGCACATTTCGCCGAAATCACGCTTTGCGATCCCGGTATGCTCGGACGTTTGCCCGTGTCTGCCGATGTCCTGCGCTACATCTCGACATTGGAAGATTTCGAAAGCCGAATCGTTCATCCGGAGGTGGTCGCCGAGAAGACGTGGGCCTCGCAGTTCCGCATCCATTTTCGCCATGTCGAGCCGATGGCCAAGGGCAACGTTTTCCTGGCGGGTGATGCGGCCCATATTCATTCGCCGGCGGGAGCCCGCGGCATGAATCTCGGCATAGAGGATGCCTGTTGGCTCGCCTGGCTCATTGCGGAAGGCCGCGAACAGGAGTATTCGGCGCTCAGAATTCCAGCCGTGAAACAGGTGCTGAAGCAGACCTACGGCCTGACCCGCCTGGTCACCATGAAAAATCCGCTGGCGATTGCCGCGCGCAATCTGTTCGCACCGCTGCTTCTGCGTTTCGGGCCGGTGCGGCGTCAGTTGCTTCATAGTATAGCCGGCTATGACACGCCAACGCCGCCATGGATCGACTGGGCCGAATAAGAAGTAAGAGAGACCGAAGACTTGAGTGAAATCCGCCTCTATGTGACGACGACCGAGAAAAAGGCCGAGCAGATTCTCGATCTGATGACGCCGGTGTTCGAAGACGAAGAACTGCCGATTGCCACCACCGAGATCGATGAGAAGAAGGATATCTGGGAGGCTTCGATCTATCTTTATGCAGTCGATGAAGATGACGTGCGCGCCCGTTTTGCCAACGTGCTGAAGCCGGCTTTTCCCGAGCTCGTCATCGAAAAGGAAGTGATTCCCGATGTCGATTGGATTGCCAAGTCGCTGGAGGGATTGAAGCCGGTTCGGGCAGGGCGCTTCCTGGTGCACGGCTCGCATGATCGCGACAAGGTGGGTCCCAGCGATATCGCTATCGAGATCGATGCCGGCCAGGCTTTCGGGACGGGTCATCACGGCACGACGGCGGGCTGCCTGGAGACGATCGAAAAAGTGCTCGCCAGCCGGCGAGTGCGCAATGCGCTCGATCTCGGTACCGGCAGCGGCGTGCTGGCGATCGGTGTGCGCAAATTGCGCAATATTCCGATTCTCGCGACTGATATCGATCCGGTCGCCGTCCGCGTCGCCCGGGAAAATGTCCGCCGCAACGGCATTGCCTCCGGTCTTGCGCTGGAGACCGCGCCCGGCTTTCACTCCACAGCGTTTTCCCGCCGCGGGCCTTTCGATCTGATCATCGCCAATATTCTCGCGCGGCCGCTGATCAGGATGGCGCCGCAACTGGTCGCTCATCTCGCTCCTGGTGGCTCGGTCATCCTTTCCGGCATCCTCGCCGAGCAGCGCTGGAAGGTGCTGGCCGCCTACAACGGCGCGAAGATGCGGCATGTGCGCACCATCTGGCGCAATGGTTGGGTCACGATCCATCTCGACCGGCCTTAAGCCGGTTCATTTCTAGGGGGCGTGTTTGCCGGGGCTTAAAATGCAAAAGGCGGTGCCGAAGCACCGCCTTGCAGATCGGTATTTGACCGATCCTGCCCGCGAGCGTGTGGAGGAGGAGTGCTCAAGCGGGCTCTACCGTTCAGGCCACGATCCGGGGAGGGAGGAGGAGTTCCGGACCGCGACAATACGAACGCGTAGCTCTGTAACTGTTAGTGGCGACCGCCACGGTTTGCGCCGATTGCCTTCGACGTTTCGACTTCGAGCTGGCGAAGCGCGCCGATGGAGTGGCGTACGGTGCGACGCTCGCCTGCCAGCGCCGGGCTAACATATGCGGAGCGAGAGATAGTCATTGTCATAGTCCTTTTCGAGTGGGTTCGCCGCGAACCCGTTTGATGGTGTTGATATAGCGACTCGCCCTCTTACGTGGCAGGGGGCATGCTTCATGGGAGCTATGCAGTTCGTGCATGTTATGCGCCGTGATGATGTCACAATCGACACCCGCTGCTCACGAAATGGGCGAATTCGTTAACGCGCTACTCGCCTCGCTTGGGTGTTTGCCGGTCGGGGTTCTCCATCGGATCAATAGTGGGTAATTCGGCCCGAAAATCGTTTCACACTTCGAGGGATCATGCTCTAACATGCTGTCAGCACTCAGTTTCACGGATTCTCGATCAATTTCGGATTAAGCCATGTTCCAGTCTTTCGATGTCACCTCCACCCCGCAATTCGGCCGCGAACGTGTCACCGGTCTACGTGCCGCCTTCGGCGATCTCGGCATAGACGGCTTCCTGGTGCCTCGCGCCGACGAATATCAGGGCGAGTATGTGCCGAAGTGTTCGGAGCGTTTGGCCTGGCTGACGGGCTTCACTGGTTCAGCGGGTGTTGCACTTGTGACGCAGTCTCAAGCCGTGGTTTTTGTCGATGGTCGCTATGTGACGCAGCTTGCCGAGCAGGTGGACAAATCCGTGTTCACCGGCGGCGATCTGGTCGACGAGCCGCCGCATGTCTGGTTGCCGCGCCATGCGCCTAAAGGTTTCAAGCTCGGTATCGATCCGTGGCTGCATACCGGCGCTGAAGTCCGGCGGCTGGAAAAGGCGCTGGCGGAAATCGGAGGCGAGCTCATCTTCCTGCCGCATAACCCGCTCGACAAGCTTTGGAGCGACCGGCCGGCCGAGCCGCTGGGTGCCGTCATCATCCAGGATATCGCACAGGCCGGCGTGCTGGCCAAAGAGAAGCTGGCAACCATGGCGGCCGAGCTCAAGGCAAAGAACCTCAAGGCGGCGCTGATCACCGATCCGTCGTCGGTCGCCTGGACCTTCAATATTCGCGGCAACGACGTACCTCATACGCCGCATCCCCTTGCACGCGCCATCGTCTATGCCGAGGGTGAGGCGCAGCTCTTCCTCGACAAGCGCAAGACCAATGTCGAAGCCGAGGCCTATCTGGCGCAGATCTGCACGCAATTGCCGCCTTCCGATTTCGTCAAGCAGCTGGCCGCCGCGTCGGTCAATGGCCGGCGCATTTTCGTCGATCCCGATCTAGCCTCCTACGCGCTGACGGACATCATCCGCCGCGAAGGCGGCGAGGTGGTGGAGGGCACCGATCCGGCCCGACTGCCGCGGGCGCGCAAGAATGCCGCAGAAATCAACGGTTCGGCCGCCGCTCATCTGCAGGACGGCGCCGCCATGGTCGAATTCCTTTATTGGCTGGATACCGGCAAGCCCGGCACGATCACGGAAATAGCCGCCGCCGAGCGGCTGGAGGCGAGCCGCGCGCGCGTCGGTCAGAGCATGCAGAACCCGCTGAAGGATATCTCCTTCGACACCATTGCCGGTGCCGGCGAGCATGCGGCGATCATGCACTATCGCGTGACGACGGCCACCGACCGGCTGATCCAGGCCGGCGAACTGTTTCTGATCGATTCCGGGGCGCAATATATCAACGGCACTACCGATATCACCCGCACGGTGGGTATCGGCGCGGTTTCCGAAGAACAGAAGCGCCTGTTCACGCTGGTGCTGAAAGGCATGATTTCCATCAGCACGGCGCGTTTCCCTAAGGGCTCGCGCGGCTGCGATCTTGATCCGTTGGCGCGCATCGCGCTCTGGAAAGCCGGTGTGGACTTCGCCCATGGTACTGGCCATGGCGTTGGCTCGTATCTTTCCGTGCATGAGGGACCGCAGCGCATCTCGCGGCTATCGACGCAGGAACTGCTGCCCGGCATGATCCTGTCGAATGAGCCCGGTTACTATCGTCCCGGCCATTTCGGCATTCGTATCGAGAACCTGGTCTATATTCGCGATCCTGAAGAGATCGAAGGCGGCGATATGCCCATGCTCGGCTTCGAAACGCTGACGTTCTGCCCGATCGACCGCAGTCTCGTTCTTCCGGAACTGCTGACGCATGACGAGCTGCACTGGCTGAACGAATATCACGCCAAGACCCGGGAGGCGCTCTTGCCACTGATCCACGATCCGGATGTCCAGGCCTGGCTGGAGAACGCGACGCTGGAACTGAGCCATTGAGGAGACTTACCCTTCTCCCCTTGAGGGAGAAGGTATTAAATCCCGGCAAAGTGCCGCCACGCCATTACGACCACCCATCCTGCAATCAGCATGTATGTCGGCGAGAAACGCAGACCCACCACCAGCGCCACAGCCATCGCCACTTTCGTATCCCAGCCGCCAATGAAAAAGGCGGGTGCGACGAGTGTCGTAAGTACGGCGGCCGGCACGGCATTCAGTGCGGCTTCGACGCGTGGAGGAATGCGCGTCATCTTGGTGATGAGGATGTAGCCGCCGATGCGAGTGAGGTAGGTCACGACGGCGGCGGCGAAGATCAGCAGGACCATATGCGGATTGAAATCGGTCATGCTCAGACCTCGTGATTTTCGGTGGCGAGGTCGGGCTTGCGGTTCGACTTGACCGGCGGCAGCGCGGCCGCAAGGGCAACGCCGGCAAGCGCGCCGATGCTGACGTGCCAGGGCGAACCCACATAGCGAAAGGCAATGGCGGAGGCAGCGGTGCTGGCGATGACCACGGGCAGGAAATTGTCACGTTTGCGGAAGCCGATGACGATGCCGAGGAAATAGACCGGCAGCAGAATATCGAGGCCGATCGTCCTGGGATCGCCGATCAGGCTTCCGAGCAGGCCGCCGACGAAGCTCAGCACCACCCAGGGGATGTACACCATTGCTGCGAAACCGAGGTACCAGGCAAAGGTAACCGGCTTGCGGCTCTCGCCGCGCTTCACCGTATCGGCAAATTGCGGGTCGACCAGCAGGAAGAAGGTGAAGAATTTTTCGACAGGCGAGAAATGTCTGATGTAACGGGTGATTGCCGCCGAGTAGAGCACATGGCGAAAGTTGACCGCCAGGATCGACAGCACGATCAGCCATGCCTGGACGTTGTGGCCGAAAAGATCGAGGCCCACCATCTGGCTGGCGCCGGCATAGACCGTACCGCTCATCAGGGTCAGCTCGCCAAGCGACATGCCCTGGTCGCGCGCCAGGGCGCCAAACAATGCGCCGAAGGGCGCTGCCGCGAGGCCGACGGGAATGCCACCCTTCAACCCCTCAAAAAATTCCGCGCGACCCATCGTCCGCTCTGTCCTTTATGGAAAACCTTTCGCCCTGTAAGCTGCGCGCGCAGCGTCGGCAATTCAATTTCCTTGATGGGACAATTGATTTCGTTGATCTGGCCGATTGGATTTGCTCGGAAACGTCGGAGCGCAAGCCGTGAAAAAGATTAGCTTTTCGAAAGAGGAAAAGGCCGCGATCGTGGCCCGGATTCAGCACTATTTCTCCGACGAACTCGACCAGACGATCGGCGCGCTGCCGGCGGAATTCCTGCTCGATTTCTTCACCACCGAGATCGGCCCGCATTTCTACAATCAGGGCCTGCGCGACGCCCATGCGGCGCTGATGACGAAGATGGAGGATTTCGGCGAGGCGATCTATCTGTTGGAGAAGGAAGCGATAAGCCACTCGCCGCCGGGGAAGCGGTGACTCAGATCAGTGCGCTGCCCTCGATCAGTCCCATCAAACTGTCGACCTCATCCGGAACGCCCTCTGACAATCGAGCCGCCGCAACATAAGGAAGCCAGGTGAGGGTGTCCCTAGGGTTCCGACCGGTTAGGCGTGCATATGCATCCACATAGGCTGTCGCCAGGTCGCGGTCATAATGATGCATGAGAACGTAGCTTCGGCAGACGTCGGCGAGCGGGTCTCCGCTGCAAGCATCAAGCCAATCAATGGTGACTGGCCGCTTAAGAGATCCAAGCACATTCCAGGGATGAAAATCGCCGTGACAAAGCCTGTCACCTTCAGGCAGGAGACGAAGCCCGGACAAGAGATGCTGCCGCCGGATTTCGTCCAATCGCACCGCGCGCTCAATATTATGAGACAGGCGCGATTTCATGCTTGGAAGCCTGACGCCGCTATGGTCGTGGATTTTGCGATGCATAGACGCCAGCGCATCGAGATAAGTTGAGGCCTGCAGCGGCTGCAGGGCAATTGCTTCGCCGAACGTCCCGCCTTCGGCTCGCGTCATGGTCAAGCCCCAGCGGCCTCTGATTTCGCCAACATCCCGTACCCTTGGAGCGTCTACTCCGAGATCCTCGAGAATTGCGAGGATCGCCGCCTCCCGAAAGGCTGAAGTCTTGGATGACTTATATAGCTTCAGGACTAGCTGGCCGTTCTCGTAGACCTCCGCCTCTTTACCGACACCGAGGAGGCTTCCTTGTTCCACACAAACCATCGAGCTGGCCTCGTTTCGATTGCTGCCTTACGAGCATTCTATCGGAACTTCGAGCGGAAGAGCAAAGTTGGCGTGGGCCGGCGGCATGCCCGCTATTTTTTCACCGGAAATACATGTTCCGCGCCCGGAAATGTCCGTGCCTTGACCTCTTCCGCATAGGCCTCGGCCGCCTTTGAAACCACCGGCGCCAGCTCGGCAAAATGCTTCACGAAGCGGGGTTTGAAATCGTTGAAGAGGCCGAGCATATCGTCGGAGACGAGAATCTGGCCGTCGCAGGCCGCTGACGCGCCGATGCCGATGGTGGGGATCGCAATTGACTGGGTGATCTCGCGGGCGACCGGCTCCACCGTACCTTCAACGACAAGGGCGAAGGCTCCGGCCTCGGCGATTGCTTTTGCATCCCGCCGGATCTTGTCGGCTTCCTTGTCGGAGCGTCCGAGCGAGCGATAGCCGCCGGTGGTGTTGATCAGTTGCGGCATCAGTCCCACATGGCCGAAGACCGGCACGCCACGTTGGGTGAGGAAGGCAACGGTCTCAGCCATTTCTTCGCCGCCCTCCAGCTTGACGCCGTTGCAGCCGGTTTCCTTCAAAATGCGTGCCGCATTGCGAAAGGCCTGTTCCTTCGATTCCTGATAGGAGCCGAAGGGCAGGTCGACGATGACGCAGGCTTTTTTTGCGCCGCGCATGACGCCCTGACCATGGGCGATCATCATTTCCAACGTCACGCCGACCGTCGATTCCATGCCGTAGAGAACCATGCCAAGGGAATCGCCGACCAGCAGCAGGTCGCAATGCTGGTCGAGAAGACGGGCGATCGGCGTCGTGTAGGCCGTGAGGCTGACGATCGGGCGTGTGCCCTTCATGGCTTCGATCTGAGCCGTGGTGGTCCGCTTGGTCTGTCCGATCGTGCTCATCTCAGGTGGCCTTGTAGTTGGTGGTCTGCTTGAGACCGATGACGCGATTGTCCAGTAGTCGGGTCGTGCCGACACGGACGAAGAGGGCGATGAGGATGGGCTGGCCCTGCAGGCTCGTCAGCGGCTCCAGAGTATCGGGATTGCGGATTGCGGCGACTTCGGGCGTTGCCAACGGCTCGCTGGCGATAAACGCGCGCAGGGCCGCCTCGAAAGCGGCAGGATCATCGGCGCCTTCAGCATAGAGTCGTTCGGCTTCTGCCAGCGCCTTCGGCACGATGACTGCGGCGGCGCGTTCTTCCGTCGAGAGATAGGTGTTGCGTGAGGACAGCGCCAAGCCATCGGCATCGCGCACGGTCGGCACCGCCACGATGCGGACCGGTTGGGCCAGATCGTCCACCATGCGGCGGATGATAGCCACCTGCTGATAGTCCTTTTCACCGAAATAGGCTCTGTCGGGCTGGACGATGTTGAAAAGCTTGGTGACGACCGTGCAGACGCCGGAGAAATGGCCGGGGCGAACTGCGCCCTCTAGTTCCATACCGAGCTTCGGCACGTCGACGAGCGTCGCCATCGGTCGCGGATACATGTCGGTCACACCGGGCGCGAAGAGGAAGTCGACTTCGCCATCGCGCAGCATATCGCTGTCGCGCTCGAGATCGCGCGGATATTTTGCAAGGTCCTCGTTGACGCCGAATTGCAGCGGGTTGACGAAGATCGACACGACGACGATGTCATTTTCAGCCCTGGCGCGAGCAACCAGTTCCATATGGCCGGCATGCAGATAGCCCATGGTCGGCACCAGGCCGATGCTTTTTCCCGCTCTGCGGTAGGAAGCAAGGTGTTCGCGCAATGCAGCTATCGTGCCGATCGTTTCCATGCTGACACTCCTCCACGGACCGGCGCCATCCAACGCCTCGCCGCCTCCGACCGCTCTGATTTGGCGGGTCCTTCTAACGTGTGCGGTGCAAAAAAGCAATTCAAGGACGCCTATGGCGATAGTCCATTTTATCTGTTGCGCATATAGCTTAGCGCTTTTCTCAGCTTTTTGATGTTAGGTGCCGCCATGGCAAAGATCGTAGCGTTGGCGGCATATTTTTATCAGGCGGCGGTGGCCTTCGGGCTGCTGATCGCGGTCGCGCATTTGTTGTCGCCGGCGGATTATGCGGCCTATTCGCTGTTCATCTCCATCAGCCAGTTCGCAGCGATCTTCTGTTTCGAATGGGTCCGTTTCGCCTGCAGCCGCTTCTATCCGGGCCAGGCGCCGGGCAGCGAGGCGGCGGAGCGTACAGCATTAACCGCCGAATTTGCTGCTTGCGCTGTGATCTGTCTCGTGGCTGCGGTCGCGTCGACCCTTTTCGCCGTGCCGGCGGAGATCGCAGTGCTCGGGGGTCTGGTGGCGGTCTTTCAGGGTGGCAGCGACCTGCATCTGACCATGCTGCGGTTCCGCCAAGAGTTTCGTGCCTTCTCGCGGCTGCAGGGGTCGCGGGCCACCATCCTGGCGGTCGGCACTTTGGCCGGTGCGGCGATCATGCCGAATTTTGCGTCTGCGGTGGCCGGCCTGCTCGCCGGCTATATCGCCTATGGTGCGCTAGCGATGTACCTTACCCGCAACAGTCTGCGCGAGGCGGCCGGTATCGAACTGCCGCTGGTGCGGAAGCATTTTGTCTATGGCAGTGTCGCGGCCGGTGCTTCTGTCATCGGGCTTTTGGCGCCGCTGGGGCTGAAGTCGATCCTGACGGCGGCATTGGGGGCAGGAGGGGCAGCGGGCGCGTTGCTGGCGCTCGACCTGCTGCAGAGGCCTTTCGTGCTCATCGTCTCGGCTCTGCAGGCCATCCAGTATCCCGATGTGGTCGCAACCTACGACCGCGAGGGGGCGACACCGGCATTCAGGCGGCAACTTGGCGCTTATTATTCGCTGCTCACGGGTTTCACGCTGATGACGGCGGCGGGGATCTTTGCGCTGCTGCAACCGGTTGGTCATTTCGTCATTGCGCAGGGCCTGCGCGATGGGTTTCTGAGTGCGGCACCGTTCGTTACCGGCCTATCGGTCTGCCGGGCCTTGACGCTCAACATGCTGCCGACGCCGGCGCATCTGCGCCATCGGCTGCTGGCTATCTTTCTGCTGGCGGTGGTGGATTGCGCGCTGCTCAATGCAGGCGCGCTTGCCGGCGGTTATCTTGTCTCCTTCAGCGATGGCGCGCTGATGGCGGGCGGCATGGTGGGCGCGCTGATCGCAATGGTGATCGGCGTGAAAGTGCTGATGGCGCTGCCATTCGATTTCGTCTGGCAGCCAGTCGTGCTTTCCGCTGCAGGGCTCGCCGTACCGGTGCTGGCGACCGCCGGCTTCGATTATTCGCTGTGGATTTCGGTCGGCGCTGGGATCGCCGGCGGCGCGGCCTTCTGTCTGCTCGGCCTCCACAGCTATTTCGTCACGATGTTCCGCCGGCAGGCCGTGTCCTGAGTTAGAGATCTTCCAGCATGGTCAGCACCCGGTCGGCGCTGTGGTCCCACGAGAAACGGGCGACATTCTCGCGGCCTCTTTTGCGCAGGTCCTCGCGCAGCTTTTCGTCGCCGGCGATCAGGCGCATGGCCGCAACCAGTTCATCCTGCCGCGTCGGATCGAAATAGAGCGCGGCGGCGCCGGAGGCCTCGCGTACTGCGGGGATATCAGCGGCGAGCACCGGGCAGCCCTGCGTCATGGCTTCGAGCGGCGGGATGCCGAAACCTTCATAGAGACTCGGGAAGACGAAAGCGGTGGCATGGCGCTCGAGGGCGGCGACTTCCGCATCGCTCAGCCGGCCGGGGAAGAGCATGTGATCGTTTGATTCGGGACCATCCGACTTGAACACGGTCGGCGCAGTGCCGCCGACGACCACCAGTTTCTGATCGGGATCGCGCAGAGCTTCAAAGGCGCGGATAGCGAAATCGAGGTTCTTGTTCGGCTTCATAGTGCCGACCAGCAGGAAGAAGCCATTGGTTTTGAGGCCCAGGCGCCGGATGATCGTTTCGTCCGGCTCGATGGCGGCGAAATGATCGACGGCGTTGTAGACGACATCGATGCCGTCGGAAGGGACGTGGAAGACGGAGGCGAGTTCCTGGCGCGAGAATTCCGACACGGTGCCGATCTTGGCGGTGCGGGTCAGCACCGAGCCGAGCGCGCCGTGTAACAGCCGATAGCTGCGCTTGAACGATTGCGGATGACGGAAGATCGTCACGTCATGAATGACCACGGCCTGGCGGCGATGCAGCAGCGGGCCGCTGCCACCGAAGCCGATCAACCGGCCACCGCGGGAATGGGCGAGCAACGCCGTTTGCTCCCAGACATGACCGGGACCGGAGCTGAACGCGTCAACCGATATGGCCGAAAGTCCAATATCGACCGGCGTATCGCGCGGAACGGCGAGCCGCCAGTTGATGCCCTTCAGCGCAGCGGGCACGGCGCCTGCAGCGATCTTGCGGTCGAGCGCCAACGTCAGCTCGCGGGCGAAACGTTGCACGCCCGATAAAGGCTGACTGAGGAAACGGCCGTTGATGGTGATCGACTGCACGCAAAATGTCCCAATATCTTCAATACCGGGAACAGCTTGCGCTATTTTCTTTAGGGAAGGTTTAGCCTGATAGGGGGAATTTTAGGCAAGCGCTTCTTTGCTGTCGATGATGGCGACGCCACGCGTCCGCATTTCGTTGATCGCGGCCTTGACGCCATTGGGATCGATGCCGCGGCTGGCGTCCTCGATGAAGCGAACGGTAACGCCGGGCAGCATTTCAATGGCGTCCAGGGCCGAGAATTTCACGCAGTAATCCGTCGCCAGCCCGCAGAGGTCGAGTTGGGTAACACCCTCGGCCCGCAGATGCGCGGCAAGGCCTGTAAGGGCGGCCTGATCATTGTCGCGGAAGGCGGAATAGCTGTCGACGGTCGGGTTTTGGCCCTTCTGCTGGATGAAGTCGATGCCATCGACATTCAGATCAGGGTGAAGCATGGCGTCTTCGGTGTTCTGGACGCAATGATCAGGCCACATCATCTGCGGCTTGCTGGAGAGCATGCCCATTTCAAAGGGTTTCTTGCCGGGATGGGAGGAGGCGAAGCTGCCGTGGCCGGCGGGATGCCAATCCTGGGAGGCGAGCACCATGTCGTATTTGCCACTGTCGATCAGCCTGTTGGCGATAGGCACCACCTGATCTCCGTCGGGCACGGGCAGATTGCCGCCGGGGCAGAAACCATTCTGGATGTCGATCAACAGCAGCGCTTTCATGCCCCGTCCTCCCGTTTTTCTCGCATTGCAACGATGCCAAGCGTTGCGCCCCGGATCAAGCCTTTTGCGCCCCGCCTGGCGGCCAGACGGGGCGCGATGGTTTTCCAAAGGTTATGCAGGCTTGTGGCCCTTAAGGCCATAGTAGGCGATGTAGGCATAGCAGAGGATCGGCATCAGGAAGGCGAGATGGATACCGATGGTATCGGCAAGCGTACCCTGGATGACCGGCAGGATGGCGCCGCCGACGATGGCGAGGACAAGGATGCTGGAGCCCTGGCTGGTATATTTGCCGAGACCGTGCAGCGCGAGGCTGAAGATTGTCGGGAACATGATGGAGTTGAAAAGGCCGATTGCCAGCACCGACCACATGGCGACATGGCCGGTCGAGAGCACGGTTACCAGCAGCAGGATGGCAGCGATCGCCGCATTGAAGGCCAGCGCCTTGCCATCGTCGATATGGCGCATGACCAACGAGCCTATGAAGCGGCCGATCATGGCGCCGCCCCAGAAATAGGAGACGTAATGGGCGGCATCGGGTTCGGACAGTTGGGCGATATCCGGCTGGCTCAGGAAATTGACGAGGAAGCTACCGACGCTGACTTCCGCGCCGACATAGAGAAAGATGCCGACCGCGCCCAGCACGAGGTGGCGATATTGCCATGCCGATCCGCCGCCGCGCATGGGCTCGATCGTCTCCTCGTCTTCGACCTCTGGTAGCTTCAATGCTGCGAACACGGCGGCAAGCACAAGGAAGGCCAAGGCGAGCAGCAGGTATGGGAATTTCACCGCACCGGCTTCGGCAAGCCGCATCGCATCGAGCTGCTCCGGCGTGGCGTTGGTGGCGGCGACGGTCGCGGCCGAGAGAATCAACATGGCGCCGAGGAGGGGAGCGAGAGTGGTGCCGAGCGAATTGAAGGCCTGTGTCAGATTCAGGCGGCTTGCGGCGGTGTCCGGAGGACCAAGCACTGTGACATAGGGGTTGGCCGCAACCTGAAGGATGGTAATGCCGGCGGCGAGGACGAAGAGGGCGCCGAGGAAGAGGGCATAGACGCGGAAGCTGGCGGCCGGGATGAACAGGGCGCAGCCGATGGCAGCGATGACAAGGCCGACGACAATGCCCCATTTATAGCTGATGCGTTTGACCAGCGCGCCCGCTGGCAGCGAGACGATGAAATACGAGCCGAAAAAGCAGAGCTGGATCAGCATCGATTGGGTGTAGTTGAGCCGAAAGACGCTCTTCAGATGCGGGACGAGAATGTCGTTCAGACAGGTGATGAAACCCCACATGAAAAAGAGCGAGGTCAGTGCGACGAGCGCGAATTGATAGTTGCCCTGGCCCTGGTGCGTGGACGCACGACCGCTAGCGGGCGCAGAGCTTGTTGCTATGCCAGCCATTTCTTTGTCCTCGAATTTTAGTCTTGCCAGATAAGGGTGGAGTTCCCTTTGGTGTGCCGAACGGCAGGCCGGCAGCGGCTTCCTGGGAGCGCGCCGGAGCCGTTGTAACTCGGAGCCGCGATACTCGATATAAGCGATTGGTTCGAGATTGGTAGCGTGCTAGCGATGCCGATTTTGCAATGCAGCAATGCGATTGACGGAGAGGGGTGGCCAGCTTTTGGCGGATGTGGAATCTCTGGGTATCGCTTCCAGGCCGCCGATAACGGCGCGCCTCTACCAATTAATTATCTTCGCCGGCTGGAACGCGCCTGACGTGCTCGATCAAGGCACGAAGCTTCGGAGCGGTGTTTCTGCGGCTCGGATAGTAGAGGTAGAAGCCTGCAAAATAGGGGCAATAGTCCTCGAGGATCGGTATCAGCTCGCCGCGGCCAATGAAGGGGCGGAAGCTCTCCTCCATTCCGAAGGATATGCCGGCGCCGGCCACTGCAAGCTTGATCATCAAGCTCATGTCGTTGGTGGTGATCGTCGACGGCACCGCTACGCTGAATTCCTTGCCTGCTTCAGCGAATTCCCAGCGATAGGGTGCCGATTTCGGTGAAGGACGCCAGCCGATGCAGGCATAGCCGGCGAGTTCGGCTGGATGTGACGGCACGCCGAAACGATCACGGTAGGATGGAGCGCAGACGGCCAGTTGTCGCTCGGCACCTGCGATCGGCAGGGCAATCATGTCCTGCGCGATGACCTCTCCCAGCCGTACGCCCGCGTCATAGCCTTCGGCGGCGATGTCGAACTCCTCGTCGGTGACGGTGATATCCAGTTCCACCTCGGGATATTTGTGGACGAAGGCGGCAAGGAGCGGCCCTGCAAGGAAACGTTCGGCAATCGAGGATACCGCAAGCCGCAAGCGTCCGCGCGGATGCGCCGTCAATGCCGCGGTCTTCTCCAGCGCTGAGCGCATTTCAGCAACAGCGGGAGCGACCCTCTCATAGAGCCGCTCGCCGGCTTCGGTGAGGCTGACGCTGCGCGTTGTGCGCAGCACGAGCGCGATGCCTAGGTTTTCCTCGAGGCGACGGATCGTCTGGCTGACGGCGGAGCGCGTCACGCCAAGCCGTGTTGCCGTCGCCCGGAAGCTTCTTTCCTCTGCTACGAGTGCGAAGACAGCGAGCGCATTCAGATCCGGATCCATTGGTTATTTTTTCTTTCCAATCTGGCAAGAAAGTGATGGCTTATCGAAACAATAGCCAATCCGTACAGTCAAGGCCTCATGATACGGACCAGGAAAGGATGAGGTCATGCCGATGGATAAAGTCATTCTGATCACAGGTGCTTCGAGCGGGATCGGGGAGGGCATTGCCCGCGAACTTGCTGCCGCCGGCGCGAGAGTGACGTTGGGCGCGAGGCGGATGGAGCGCTTGGAGGCGCTGGCCGACGAATTGAGTGCAGCGGGCGGCACGGTACTTGCCCATCCCCTCGATGTGACGGACCGCCAGAGCTTCGATGCTTTTGTGAATGCCGCCCGGCAGAAATGGGGGCGCGTCGACGTCATCGTCAACAATGCCGGCGTGATGCCGCTGTCGCTGATGGCTTCGCTCAAGGCCGAGGAGTGGGACCGGATGATCGACGTCAACATCAAGGGCGTGCTTTACGGCATCGCGGCAGTTCTGCCTGAGATGATCGCGCGCAATTCCGGCCAGATCATCAACATTGCGTCGATCGGAGCGCTTGCCGTTTCCCCGACAGCGGCGGTCTATTGCGCCACGAAATATGCGGTGCGGGCGATCTCGGATGGATTGCGACAAGAGCACAAGACATTGCGCGTGACCTGCATCCATCCCGGCGTCGTCGAAAGCGAGCTTGCCGATACGATCACTGATCCTGTCGCCGCGGAAGCGATGAAGACCTATCGCGCCATCGCCTTGAAGCCAGATGCCATCGCCCGCGCCGTACGCTTTGCCGTCGAACAGCCCGAGGATGTCGATGTCAACGAGATCGTCGTGCGCCCCACGGCCAGCGCTTAGCGGCCAAGGTAAATATCTATCCAAAGTCTCGCTTTGGCTCTTGCAGCCTGCGCTACATTCGTCATCCGAGGTCTACGCCATCATGAACAACAAGCCCGACGCATCTGCGACCAGGCAGCAAAGCCATCCCTATGTCGGTATGTGGGTTACTGCCGATGGCCTAGTGCGTCACAACCTGCTGCCGAGCGGCCGCTATGACGAGGCACGCGGCCGGCGCGAAAGCGCCTATCAGGGGCGATATGAAGTTCGCGGCAATCACATCGACTATTGGGACGATACCGGCTTCACCGCCGATGGAGACTTCATTGACGGCCTGCTCCATCACGGCGGCATGATCCTCTATCGCCAGAGGTAGCGCGGTATTGAATGGCGTCACCGGGAGACTGGCAGTGTTTCGCGGTGGCTTCCTCGTCGCTCTTCCGCCGTTGGCGGCGGCTAATCGTGCCTTATCTTGTCGATGAATCGAAGCGCTTCAACGAGTTGGCGTATCTTATGCCGGGCATCTCGTGCAGACCGTTGACCCTTGACTTGCGCGCTTAGGAAGACATCAAACCGCATCGGCTACTCCTTTATTAAGCAATCTACGATTGACAAATGGTCGCGAGGCCATAATCTGCGTTGAGCCCTTGTGATCATCCGCTTTACGGAGACGAGGATATGCTGGTGCCGTCGTCCTGCATGCAGAAATGGCCAAGCGCATGAGGTGGCTGCTGCTCGTCGGTCTTGCCGTTTGCATGTCGGCCTCCGCCGCGAGCGCCGGGACGCTCGACACGTTGCGACAGCGTGGAACCCTGCGCATTGGCTATGTCGTCGACGAGGCGCCGTTCTCCTCCAGCAAGCCCGATGCAAAACCGACGGGATACGCCGTCGATCTCTGCGGCAAGGTCGCTGACGAAATCGAACATGTCGTCCCGCAATTGAAGCGCGAATATGTCGAGATGACGCTCGCGAACGGCTTCGACGGCGTCAAGAGCGGTCAAGTGGATCTGCTTTGCGGCGCGGTCACCGTTAATCTGGAGAGGCGGGAAATCGTCGACTTCTCGCAGCCAATCTTCCTGACCGGAGCGAGCGCGCTGCTGCGCAGGGACTCGCCCGATTACCTGCAGGCCCTTTTTCTGGACAGACCCGCCGCTCCTCGCCCCGTTAGCCAGCACCTCGCATCCACCAGCGTCATCGGCGTGCGCGCAAACACGACGACGGACGCAATTTTGCGCAAGGCGCAGAGCACCGAGATTTCGAAAACACGGATCGCCGATTTCGACACGCATGAGGATGGGCTCAAGGCGCTGGAGGAACGCAAGATTGACGCCTATTTCGCTGATCAGGTGCTACTCATGAGTCTTGCCAAGCGCGCGCGCAATCCGTCCTCGCTCGAGGTCGGCGATCGTCTGTTCACGCATGAACCCTATGCAATCGCTCTGAGGCGCGACGATGGCGATTTCCGCCTGGTAGTCGACCGCGCGTTGACGGATTTCTATCTGTCGGACGGTTTCCTGCCGCTGCTCCAAAGCTATTTTGGTAGCGACGCGCCGATGTTGCACACGCAGATCATGATGGAGCATGTGCCTTGAAGCGTATCGCGATTGCCCGGATTCGCTCCTCGCACTTTAGGTTCTTGATTTTGCGCGACATTCCCTAGCGGCGGCGGAGACGCAATGAGGCCTCAGCCCCGCCGAGCTGCTTCGATCGCACTAACGTCGATCTTCCGCATGGTCATCATCGCATCAAAAGCACGCTTGGCCTCGTCACCGCCTACCGCGAGCGCTTCCGTCAGCACGCGCGGCGTGATCTGCCAGGACACACCCCATTTGTCCTTGCACCAGCCGCAAGCACTTTCCTGGCCGCCATTGCCGACAATGGCGTTCCAGTAGCGGTCGGTTTCTTCCTGATCGTCGGTGGCGATCTGAAACGAGAAGGCTTCGCTGTGTTTGAACGTGGGGCCGCCGTTCAGACCGATACAAGGAATACCCGCAACGGTGAATTCAACAACCAATACATCTCCCTGCTGACCGCTCGGATAATCTCCAGGCGCACGGGTGATCGCGCCCACTGCGCTGTCCGGAAAGGTTTCGGCGTAAAAGCGGGCGGCAGCTTCAGCGTCCTTGTCGTACCACACGCAGATCGTGTTCTTTGCCATTGCGTAGTCCCTTCGCTCCTCGTTTCCCCTCTTGAACTAAGAGGCAATCCGCTTTTCTCCAGTCCATGCAAGCCATTTTACTTGGTCAAAAGCCGAGCGCCGCCAAGGCTCGAAGTGTGCGCGTTGGGGCCGAGCGGTGCCGGCACCTCTCACGCCCGCTCTACAAACCCATCCAGCACACGCTTCTGCCCCGCCTTATCGAAGTTGATCGTCAGCTTGTTGCCCTCGATCTCCGATATATTGCCGTTGCCGAACTTCATGTGGAAGACGCGGTCGCCGACCGAGAAGCGGGAGGGTTCGGAGGAGGTGGATTTGGCGACGAGTTCGCCGTCGATGGTACGGGTTTTGGGGCCGCTTTCGCCGTAGCCGATACGTTCGACCGCATGACCGGAGCGGGAGCCCCAGTTGTCGCGGGTGGCGTCGTTCTTGTTGGCTTGCGCACGTTTCCAGCCGGGGGTGGAATAGGTGTTGGCGAAGGGATCGGCCTTGTCGAAGCGTGACTGGCCGTAGCCGCCGCGGCCGTAACCGCCGTAGGACTGCTCCATCTCAGCAACTTCGACATGGGTTTCCGGCAGCTCGTCGAGGAAGCGGGAGGGGATGGTCGATTGCCAAAGGCCGTGGATGCGGCGGTTGGAGACGAACCAGATGTGGCAGTGGCGCTTGGCGCGGGTGAGGCCGACATAGGCGAGGCGGCGTTCTTCCTCGAGGCCAGCGCGGCCAGATTCATCGAGTGAGCGCTGGTGCGGGAAAAGGCCTTCCTCCCAGCCGGGCAGGAAGACCGTATCGAATTCCAGGCCCTTCGCCGAGTGCAGCGTCATGATCGAGACCGCATCCAGATCTTCGTTCTGCTCGGCGTCCATCACGAGGGCGACATGTTCGAGGAAGCCGCGCATGGATTCGAAGCTTTCCATGGAGCGGATGAGTTCCTTGAGGTTTTCCAAGCGACCCGGTGCTTCCGCCGATTTGTCGTTCTTCCACATGTCGGTATACCCCGACTCTTCGAGAATCTGCTCGGCAAGCTCGGTATGCGGCGTGTTTTCGAGCAGGCCCTGCCAGCGGCGGAAGGATTGCACGACGTCGAACAGCGCCTTGCGCGCTTTCGGCTTCATCTCGTCCGTTTCGATGATATCAGCTGCCGCTGCCAGCATGGGGATATCGCGGACGCGGGCGTAGTCGTGAAGCGCGCGCACCGTGGTGTCGCCGAGGCCACGCTTCGGCGTATTGATGATGCGCTCGAAGGCGAGATCGTCGGCCGGCTGGCAGACGAGGCGGAAATAGGCCATGGCGTCGCGGATTTCGAGGCGCTCGTAGAAGCGCGGGCCGCCGACCACGCGATAGTTGAGGCCGAGCGTAACGAAACGATCTTCGAATTCGCGCATCTGGAAAGAGGCGCGCACGAGGATCGCCATGTCGTTGAGATTGTGCTTGTTGCGCTGAAGCTGCTCGATCTCCTCGCCGATCGCGCGGGCTTCCTCCTCGGAATCCCAGGAAGCGTGCACCTGCACCTTGATGTCGTCGGGATCGGAGCGGTCGGTGAACAGCGTTTTGCCGAGCCGGCCCTCGTTATGGGCGATGAGATGGGCGGCGGCGCCGAGAATATGCTCGGTGGAGCGATAGTTGCGCTCCAGCTTGATCACCTTGGCGCCTGGAAAATCCTTTTCGAAGCGCAGGATGTTGTCCACTTCCGCGCCGCGCCAGCCGTAGATCGACTGGTCGTCGTCGCCGACGCAGCAGACATTCTGCAGCTCGCCCTTCGGCCGCTGCGCCAGCAGACGCAGCCACATATATTGCGCGGTATTTGTGTCCTGATACTCGTCGACGAGGATGTAGCGGAAGCGTTTGTGGTATTCCTTTAGTACATCCGGGTTTTGTCGGAACATATTGATCGGATGCAGCAAAAGGTCGCCGAAGTCGCAGGCATTCAGCGTCTTCAGGCGAGCCTGATAGGCGGTATAGAGTTCGCGGCCCTTGCCGTTGGCGAAGGCGCGGGCGTCGCCCTCGGGAATGTCCGCCGGACCGAGTCCCTTGTTCTTCCAGGTGTCGATCATCCCAGCGAATTGCTTGGCGGGCCAACGCTTGTCGTCTATCCCTTCCGCCTGGATCAACTGCTTGATCAGGCGCACGACATCATCGGTGTCGAGAATGGTGAAGCTCGAGGAGAGGCCGACCAGCTCTGAATGGCGGCGCAGCAGCTTGACGCCGATCGAGTGGAAAGTGCCGAGCCAGGGCATGCCCTCGACGGCACCGCCGACGAGCAGCGCAATGCGCTCCTTCATCTCGCGCGCCGCCTTGTTGGTGAAGGTGACGGCGAGGATTTGCGAGGGAAAAGCGCGGTTGGTGGACAAGATATGGGCGATGCGGGTCGTCAGCACGCGCGTCTTGCCGGTGCCGGCGCCGGCCAGCACCAGTACGGGGCCATCCAGCGTCTCGACCGCTTCCGCCTGTTCCGGGTTGAGGCCGGCGAGGTAGTCGGGCCGGCGGCCGCCATCGCGCGCCGCCATGGCGCGGGCCGCAATACCGCCACCGCCGGGGGCAGGTGCTGGCGCGGGCCGGTGTGGCGCCGCGCGCGGAGCAAGGTGCTCCGGCTCCTCGTCAAAGAAGGGAATGTCGTCATGTCCGATGGTCATGCGGCTCAATGTAATGATTCTGCCCTGAAAGGCAAAAGAAACGGCCGGGAAATAGAACAAAAAGTGCACATTCTTTCGTGTGCAAGCCTTTGAACAGTTCGCCCCGCACATATTTGCGGCCGGTTACTGGCGGGCATCGAAACGTGCCGTTGTTCCCGGACAAGATTACAACTTTGTCATAATGCCGCGCAAATCTTGCCGCAGAACGGCAAAGCATCGATATTGCTGAAAGCAGGGCGGAATCGTGCGGCATATCGCCACTTCGCCGACGGCGTGGCCTCAAGAAACTTGAAGGATTCTTGGAGAGGCCACCCTGGACTTACGACGCGATTTCATCGCCTCTGACAAACCGAGCCGGAGACGTGCATGACCGCCTGGAAGCAGCTTTTCCTTTCCCTCATCGTACTTGTGGCCGGATGCGCCGCCGCGTTGGCTTTCGTGCCCGGCACGGCCGGATTGCTGACGAAAATCGGCGTTCCTCAGCATTGGGTGGCGGCGGTTGCGCCGGCCGCCGGCGGTAACGATGCTGGAGAGGCTAATGGCGCCACGGCCGGCAACAAACGGCAAGGCACCAATGGGCCACTGGTGGTGACTGAGGCCGTCGTGAGTGGCGTGGTCAATGATCGTCTCAGCGCCATCGGTACCGGCGATGCCATCCGCTCCGTCGTGGTGACGCCGCAGGCGGCGGGCACGGTCCGGGAAATTCTCATCAAATCCGGCGACCGGGTGAAGCAGGGCCAGGTCCTTGCCCGTCTCGACAATGACGAGCAGATCATCGCCCGCGGCCAGGCGGAAGTGACGCTGAAGAGCGCGGCCGAGAAATCGCAGCTCTATCACAACATCAAATCCAGCGTGTCGCGCATGGACGTCTTCGATGCCGAGATCGCCGAGCAAGGTGCAAAGCTGGCGCTGCAGTCGGCCGAGCTGGCGCTGACGCGCCGCGATATCGTCGCGCCGATCGACGGCATTGTCGGCATCGTGCCCGTCGTCATCGGCGACAATGTCACGACCACCACCAATATCGTCACGCTCGACGACCGCTCGGAAATCCTGGTGGACTACTGGGTACCGGAGCGTTTCGCGAATACGGTCAAGCTTGACCAGCCCGTAGAGGCGACATCGGTGGCGCTGCCGGGCCGACTGTTTTCAGGCGTGGTGGAGGCAGTCGACAACCGTGTCGATGGCACGAGCCGGACCCTGCGAATCCGCGCCCGTATCGATAATGCATCAGACGAGCTGCGCGCCGGCATGTCTTTCAATGTCGGCATGCGTTTTGCCGGCGAAACTTATCCTTCCGTCGATCCGCTGTCCGTGCAATGGGACGGTGAGGGCTCCTATGTCTGGCGCATCACCGACGGCAAATCGTCCAAGGTGCGCGTCAATGTCGTGCAGCGCAATCCGGATGCGGTGCTGGTCAAGGCCGATCTTAGGAATGGTGACCTGATCGTCACCGAGGGATTGCAGCGCGTGACCGAGAGCGGCTCAGTGCGCTTTGCCCGCGATGTTGCCGCGGCGGCGGAGGTCGTCACGGAATGACGGGGCATGACAACGACGCCGGCGATGCAGCCGAAACCGGTAGCGGCAAACAAACTTTCACCGCTCTCTTCGTGCGCCGGCCGGTGCTGGCACTGGTTTTCAATACGCTGATGGTTGTTGCCGGCCTCGCTGCCTATTTCGGCGTCGAGGTACGCGAATTGCCCGACGTCGACCGTCCGGTGGTGACCGTGCGGACCATGTTCGACGGTGCCGCGCCGCAGACGATTGACCAGGAGCTGACCAAGGTTATCGAAGGTGCGGTCGCCCGCGTCAGCGGCCTGAAATCGGTGTCCTCGAGCTCTTCTTTCGGCCAGAGCCGCGTGACGCTCGAGTTTTCCGATGCCACCGATCTTTCCGTCGCGGCAAACGACGTCCGCGACGCTATCGGCCGCATCACAGAGCAACTGCCTGATGAGGCGGACGCGCCGCAGATCGTCAAGGCGGATTCGGATTCGCAGCCGACCATGCGGCTTGCCGTCACCTCCAACACGCTGACCATGGACGACCTCACGCAACTGGTCGACAACGAGATCACCGACCGGCTTGCCTCCGTTGATGGTGTGGCCGATGTCGAGCTCTACGGCGACCAGGAGAAGGTTTTCCGTATCGACGTCGACCAGGCGGCGCTTGCGGGACGCGGGCTGACGATCGGCGATCTGACGACGGCTCTCGCGACGGCCGCGCTCGATGTGCCGGCGGGATCGCTGAAAAGCACGCGGCAAGATATCGTTGTGCGCGCTACGGCCGCGCTGCAGACGCCCGAGGATTTTTCACGGCTGATCATCAAGGACCGCGTCCGGCTGGCCGATGTTGCGACCGTGACGCTTGGCCCTCGCGACGGGACGACGGCGCTGCGCTCAAACGGCGTGCAGGGCGTCGGTCTCGGTATCATCCGTCAGGCGCAGTCGAACACGCTGAACATCTCCAACGGCGTGAAAGCCGTGGCGGCGCAATTGTCGAAGTCGCTGCCGGAAGGTACCCGCATCGCCATCACCAGCGACGATGCCGTGTTCATCCAGGGCGCAATCCATGAGGTGGTGCTGGCGCTGGTGCTGTCGGCGCTGATCGTGACGGTCGTGATCTACCTCTTCCTTAGGGATTGGCGGGCAACGCTGATCCCGGCCGTTACAATACCGGTTGCGCTGACCGGCACGCTGGCGGCGCTCTATATGGTCGGCTTCTCCGTCAACATCCTCACGCTGCTGGCGATCGTGCTCGCAACCGGGCTCGTGGTCGACGACGCCATCGTCGTTCTCGAAAACATCGTCCGGCGCAGGTCGGAAAAGATGGGACCACGCGCTGCTGCCGTTCTTGGCACGCGCGAGGTCTTCTTCGCGGTCATCGCGACGACGGCGACCCTAGCCGCTGTCTTCATCCCGCTATCCTTCCTGCCAGGGCAGGTGGGTGGCCTGTTTCGTGAATTCGGCTTCGTGCTCGCCTTTTCCGTCGGCCTTTCTTCGATCGTGGCGCTGACACTGTGCCCGATGCTCGCCTCGCGCATGCTCACCAAGGAGATGCGCGAGGATCACGGGATGCTCGGCCGCTTCGGCGAGATGTTTTCCGGCGTCTACCGGCGCACGCTTCGGGCCTGCCTGAACGCGCCGCTGGTGGTCATGGCCTTTTGCGCGATCTTTTCCGCCGCTGCGGTCCTCGCCTTCATGGGCGTCAAGAGCGAGCTGACCCCGAACGAAGACCGTGCCATGGTGACGCTCAGGCTGACCACGCCGCAGGGCGCCAGCCTCGACTACACCAGGGACCAGTTGCAGCGTGTCGAAGAGAACCTGCAGCCATTGATGGATAGCGGCGACATCCGCAATATCTATGCGATTTCCGGCCAGAACGGCGCTGCCAATACGGGCTTCATGGTGTTAACGCTCGCGCCCTGGAGCGAGCGCCATCGCACGCAGACCGAAATCGTCGCCGATATCAACCGGGCGATGGACCGGGTGCCGGCGGTCCGTGGCAATGTTTTCCAGTCGAACAGCCTGCGCATCCGCGGTGCCGGCAGCGGCGTGCAGATGGCGCTGACCGGCAACGACCACGAGGCGCTCACACAGGCAGCGCTGAAGCTGGTCCAAGCGTTGGATGCGACCGGGCAGTTCGATACGCCGCGCCTGAACAACGAACCGACGCAGGCGCAGGTCTCCGTCGCGATCGATCGCGAGCGAGCGTCCGACCTTGGCATCGACATCACCGGCCTGTCGATGGCGCTGCAATCGCTGCTCGAAGGGCGTTCAGTCGTCGATGTCTTCGTTGCGGGCGAGGCCTATCCGGTGCTTCTGACATCGACCATGCGGCCGATCGACGATCCGACCGATCTCGAAAACGTCTTCCTGAAGACGGGTGACGGCAAGATCGTACCGATGTCCGTCATCGCCGGCCTGAAGGAGGGGGCGGTTGCGCCGCAGCTCACCCGCGAGCAACAGCTTGCCTCCGTCGCCATTACTGCCGGCCTGAAGCCCGGCATGTCGCTCGGTCAGGCGGTCGAGCAGGTGACGGCGATCGCCGCGCCGCTCCTGCCGCCCGGTGCGCGGCTCATCCCTCTGGCGGAGGCGGCGACGCTGGAGGAGAATTCCAACGGCATGGCGCTGACCTTCGGCTTTGCCATCGTCATCATCTTCCTGGTGCTTGCCGCACAGTTCGAAAGCGTGCTGTCGTCGCTGATCATCATGTCGACGGTGCCGCTCGGCCTTGCCTGTGCGGTTTTCGCGCTGGTCATCACCGGATCCAGCCTCAATATCTACAGCCAGATCGGCCTGGTGCTGCTTGTCGGGGTGATGGCCAAGAACGGCATCCTGATCGTGGAGTTCGCCAACCAGCTCCGCGACAAGGGCGAGAGCGTGCGGGAGGCGATCGAAAAAGCCTGCGCACTGCGTCTGCGTCCGGTGATGATGACGATGATCGCTACCATACTCGGCGGCGTGCCCTTGGTGTTCGCCCATGGTGCGGGTGCGGAAGCGCGCATCGCGCTCGGCTGGGTGATCGTCGGCGGCCTCGGCTTCGCGACCTTGGTAACGCTTTACGTCACCCCGGTCGCCTATCTCTTGATCGCTCGCTTCGCCAAGCCGCAGGCACATGAGGAACTGCGGCTGCACGAGGAGATGTCGCAGGCGGCCTTGCGGGCGAAGGTGGCCAAGCTTAGGGCGGCGGAATGACTACAATCACAGCATGATGGATCATTTCTGGGTTCAACGGCGATTTGTGGTAAATCGCACGTTTCGATTATCCCTTTATTAAGTATGCTTGATAATCATAGGTGCCTGTAACCGCTCGAGTTCAGGCGTTGTTTTTGCCGGACTCATCGTTTGCCGACACGGTCGGTCCGCACGCATGAAGGCCTGCGGCATGGTTCCAATGTCTCCTTGTATTTGTTGCGTATTGTTGTGTTCGGAGTTCATGTGTCGTGAGTATTTTTTCGACCTTCGTAAGGGTTAGTTCCCCTGTCACCACAGCCCTGGAGGTCCTTAGAAACACCCAGACGAATCTGAATGTCGCGCAGCGTCAGATGTCGTCCGGTCTGCGCGTGCAGACGGCTAAGGACAACGCCACCTATTGGACGATCTCGACATTGACACGCTCCGACATCGGTGCGGTCTCGGCGGTACAGGATGCGCTCGGACTTGCCGCAGCCACGGTTAGCACCGCTTCCACTGGCATCAACAGCGCCATCGACATCGTTACTCAGATCAGGTCGAAATTGGTCACCGCCTATGAAGGCAGCGTCGACAAGACCAAACTCAACGAGGAAATCAGCCAACTCAAGGACCAGCTTCGCAGTGTCGGCGAATCGACGAGCTTCAACGGCGTCAACTGGGTCGTGCTCCAGGACGGTGAGGATCCTACCGAGCCGCATCGCATCCCGGGCTCGCTCATCCGCCATGCCGATGGCACGGTTTCGATCGGCATGCTGAACTATGAGGGTGCCAGCTCGACCAGCGGCGCCATCGTGTCGACAGATGCACGATACCTGATCGACGATCAATCAAGCGGCACCGGCGGCTATGGCGTGCTCACCTCCACTGCCTTTGCGACGGAGGCGGGGGCAGCAAAGAACTATGTGCTGATCAGCAGCAAGAATGGCGACACGAGCGGACAGGTGGAAATCTCGCTCGATGCCAATACGACACAGGGCGGTTTGACGGATATGGTCAATACCGTCACCGCCATGCTGCATCAGCTGAACACGATAGGATCTGCCTTCGGCTCGCTGGAGACGCGTGTCAGCCTCCAAAACCAATTCGCCAGCGATCTCGGTGATTCGCTCACCAGCGGCGTCGGCAAGCTGGTCGACGCCGACATGGAGAAGCAATCAAGCCGGGTGTTGGCGCTGCAAACTCAGGAGCAACTGGGGCTGCAATCCCTGTCGATTGCCAATGCGAGTTACGATACCGTCAGGCAGCTATTCCAAAATCTTTGATCGCGCAGCGCCTGAATTTCAAGGGAAATCGGCAGAGATCGGCTGGGCGCTTCCCGTTTCTCCGAAGCCGTCGGTCTCGAGGGAAGGCGCTCTGGCGCTATGGCGGGAGAGACCGTCGGCAAGTAGACGCAAATTCCATTTCATCATATTGCCGCAATGCTTCATATCTGCTGCGGACCATCGAACCGGAGAGCGACGATTCTATGATCAAGAAATTTGCCATCCTTGCCGTCTCGGCAGCCTTTCTCAATGCATGCACGACCACAGACCCCTATACGGGCGAACAGAAAGTATCCAACACAGCTGGCGGCGCTGCGATCGGCGCGGGCGTCGGCGCGGTTGCCGGCCTCCTCATCGGCCATTCGCCGGCCTCGCGCCGCAATGCAGCGCTGATCGGCGCTGGCGTAGGCGCGCTCGCGGGCGCGGGCATCGGCAATTATATGGACCAGCAGGAATCCGAATTGCGTGCGCAGTTGCAGGGCACCGGCGTTTCGGTGACGCGCGTCGGCGATCGCATCATCCTCAATATGCCGTCGGCCATCACCTTCGACATCGACCAGGATGCGATCAAGCCGGAATTCTATCCGACGCTGAATTCGGTCGCGATCGTGCTGCGCAAGTTCAACCGCACGCTGATCGACGTCAACGGCCATACGGATTCGACCGGCAGCCTGCAGCACAATCAGGATCTGTCCGAGCGCCGCGCCGGTTCGGTTGCCAACTATCTCGGCAGCCAGGGTATCGACCAGCGCCGCATGTCTGCTGTCGGCTTTGGCCCGAGCCAGCCGGTCGCCACCAACGCCACCGAAGCCGGCCGCGCACAGAACCGCCGCGTCGAAATCCAGATCGCGCCCATTACCCAGAACGGCTGATCTGAGATCACCATTCAAATGGCGACGGCCGGGTTTTGCGACCCGGCCGTTCCGTTCGTCTGCAGCGCATTCACGAATGCATCGTTGCGCCCTTTGTGATCTTGTCGACGATCTTCTTGTCGGCGCGAAGCGCGATGCCGACCACCTTGGCATCCTCGGGTGCAAATTCGGAGAAGACGGCGCGATTGGCAACGTCGTGGCCGGTAGAGAACATTTCCTCGATAAAGATCGAGGAGATGACGCCTCGCTCCAGGGAGCGGCGATGGATCGCGGCAATCGTCGCTTCGTCGGCGGATAGCAGGATCATCGGCTGGATCGACAACGCGTTGTAGGTGTTGCCGGCGCGATCACGATAGGGTTCGCCGATGATATCGGGAAACTGTCCCACGATGCCGGTCGACAGGAAGGCAGTTACGTTCAGTTTCTGCCACGATTGAAGATTGTTTCGCACAACGATCGCGATTTTGGTATCAAACATCGGTAGTCACTTTCACGCAGTCTGGGAATGATCCGTTGCGAGAGGATGTAGCCGGCCAGATCTTCGAAGGTCTTGAACGTTTGTGCACGATGCCGGAGGCAAACCGCATCGTATCCGCACCTGCTTATCCCGGCATCGAGCGAATCCAGGCGCAATTCCACGGTGATGCGTTCGAACCGCACCGTCACGACACCTATGCACTTGGCGTCACCATCCGCGGCGTGCAGACCTTCAGCTATCGTGGCGAGCGGCGCTATAGCCTGCCGGGGCGGGTTATCGTGCTTCATCCGGATGAGCTGCATGACGGCGGCGCCGCGACCGACGATGGGTTGCTCTACCGCATGCTCTATCTTGAGCCGTCGATGCTGATGCAGTGCCTGGAGCAGGCGCGCATCGGGCTCCCCTTCGTCGATGATCCCGTCGTCGCGGACGATCGTCTTGCCGGCCTGCTGTTGGCGGCGCTCGGCGAACTCGATCGGGAACTGGATGAACTCTTCGTCGACGATTTCGTCTCGCGCGTGGCGACCGGGCTCGTTTCACACGCGCGCCTGCCGCAAAGGCCGTTGGGAAGTATTGCATGGGGTCAGGTGAAAACGGCCCGCGATTATCTCGAAGAGCATGCCATGCGCGGTGTTCGTTCGCGGGAGCTGGAGCGTATCACGGGCCTCGACCGCTTTGCGCTCTCTCGTCATTTCCGCGCCGCATTCGCAACCAGCCCGCATCGCTTCCTGCTGATGCGACGGCTGCAACGGGCCAAGGCGATGATTGCCGATGGCGAGCCGATCGCCGAAGTCGCCGCCGCCACCGGATTTGCCGACCAGAGCCATCTGACGCGGCATTTCAAGAAAGCGTTCGGCATGGCGCCGGGCGCATGGGGTGGAATGCTTGAAACCGCGCGCTCGCCGCCGCGAGATTAACCGGCAGGTCTTTCGGCCGGTCATGTTTTATATCCTTGTATCTCCCTGGCTGGACAGGTCGGCCCTATTGCCCATACAACCTGCGAAGGCGAGGGAGATCGGTGCGATGGCTTCAATGGATCTAATGGCAGGCAAGGGACGCGAGGCCGGTATCGTACCGGTGATATTTCGTGCTGGTTTAAGGCCGCACTATATGCTCGCCGTCGCCGTGTCATGCGCCGCGCTTCTTGCAAGCAACCCCGCCTTTTCCCTGCAGGTCGAAGGGCATGAAGCCTTCATCGTTGATCGCTGCGGTGGCGACTATGATTGCAAGGACGTGAAGCTGGTGGTGCTCAACGACAAGCACGACAAAGCGGATATCTACAGTGGCGGCGAACTCAACGGCCACGAGGCAGATGGTACGCCGAGCCATGTTTCCGGCTATGCGTTCAAATACAATGGCGGGAATCTTAGCATATCCCAGGACGGGATGCCGTCGCAGCTCAACGGCAAGTCTACCGAGGTGAAATTCAACAATGGCGTCGCGTTCGAATCGGACAAGAACTACGTCTATGTCTACAGCACCTGCAATGCCGATGGGGCGACCAGTATTGCCGGCATCGCGACCTCCTGCGATCTGAACTATATCGGCGTCGACAAGAAGACGTCGAACGCCATCCAGATCGGCGGTCACTTCACGTCCTTGGCTGCAGCGCCAGCAGGTGCTGATCTCTGCAAGACCGGCGTGATGGCTGGCCAGTTTTCTTTCCTCAACAACGGCTACGAATATCGTCTTTCGAGCGACCTTTGCAGGCAGGGAAAAAGCGCGCTGGCGATCATCTCCAACAATGTGGTGAAGTCGAGTTTCGATCTGCAGATGCGGCCGCTTGCCGGGAGCAATTGAAGCCGTACGATTTGGAGTAGCCGATGCAGCCGCTTGACGGAAGCTGCAGGCTATTTTCATGACTGGACAGCGTCGCGCCGATGTCTCATAGAACCGAAAAAAGGTTAACACCTTTTGCGGCACTTGTGATGGGAGATAGGAAAGATGGCTCTGGCTGATGCGAAGGCGGGGAGGCGTAACGAGGCAGGCATTGTCGCCGTTCTCGGCATCCTGAAGCAGGCCTTCGGCGAGCGTTTCCAGACCGGCGAGAGCTTTCGCGCCCAGCATGCCCACACGACTACCTATATCCCGGCGCAACTTCCGGACGGGGTTGTTTTTGCCGAGACGAGCGAGGACGTGCACGCGGTCGTCAGGGCCTGCGCCGAATACAAAGTGCCGATCATCGCTTTCGGTACCGGTTCTTCGCTCGAGGGGCAGGTGAACGCGCCGCAGGGCGGAATTTCCGTCGATTTCAGCCGGATGAATCGGGTGCTTGAAGTAAATGCCGAGGATCTCGACTGCACCGTCGAGCCTGGCGTCACACGCGAGCAGCTCAACACCTACCTGCGCGATACCGGCCTGTTCTTCCCGATCGATCCCGGCGCCAATGCCTCGATCGGCGGTATGGCATCGACACGTGCTTCGGGTACCAATGCGGTGCGCTACGGCACGATGAAGGACAATGTTCTGGCCGTTACGGCGGTCACCGCCAATGGCGAGGAGATTCGTACCGCCCGCCGCGCCAAGAAATCGTCCGCTGGCTATGATCTAACCCGGCTCTTTGTCGGTGCCGAGGGAACGCTCGGTGTCCTGACGTCGGTGACGCTGCGCCTGCAGGGCATACCGCAGAAGATTGCCGGCGGCGCTTGTGCCTTTCCGAACGTCAAGGCAGCTTGTGATGCGGTCATCATGACGATCCAGATGGGCATTCCGGTCGCCCGTATCGAACTCCTGGACGCCGTCCAGATGCGGGCCTGCAATCTCTATTCCGGCCTGACCTACGACGAGCAGCCGACCTTGTTCCTGGAGTTTCACGGCACGGACGAGACAGTTGCGCTGCAATCGGCCCAGTTCGGTGAAATCGCGGCCGAATGCGGCGGCGGGGAATTCCTCTGGACCGCCAATCTGGAAGAGCGCAACAGGCTCTGGAAGGCCCGCCATGATGCCTATTGGGCGGCGCGGGCTTTAGCGCCGGAACTGGCGGCGCTATCGACGGATGTCTGCGTGCCGATCTCAAGACTTGCCGAATGCGTTGCCGCCACCCAGGCCGATATCGAAGAGCACGGATTGCTGGCTCCGATCGTCGGCCATGCCGGCGACGGCAATTTCCACGTCCTGGCGCTTTTCGACGACCAGACTCCGGAAGGCATCGCCATCATCGAGGCCTTCGTCGCCCGGCTGAATGCACGTGCACTTGCGATGGACGGGACTTGCACCGGCGAACATGGTGTAGGGCAGGGCAAGATGTTGTTTCTCGAACAGGAGCTCGGCGGCGCCGTCGATCTGATGCGCCAGGTCAAACAGGCGCTCGATCCCGATGCAATTTTCAATCCCGGCAAAATATTCCACGCCAACTAAAAAATGGAATATTGCCATGATCTTGGCTTGCTCCGGACATGAATGGCGTTAGGCTAGAGTATCCCGTTTTCAGATGGCGTCATGGAAAGCGGCTAAGGTGCGCTAGATCTTCAGTATGGTCCATGAACTGCGACGCGGTTATCAATTGGAACCCATGCTCAAGCTGACGATCCAGGGCGTCTTTTGTGTGTCCGTCTGGATGCATGGCGCCTTGATATCGTAATTGGAATGCAGAATGGAGACGGTGCGCATTGTTAGGTAAGGTCCTGGTTTTCCTGGGGGGAGTGCTCGTGGTGGTGCTATTCGTGGCGCTGCTTGCTCCGCTCTTCATAGACTGGACAGATTTTCGGAAAAATTTCGAAGATCAAGCAAGTCGGATCATCGGTAAGAAGGTGACCGTTCATGGCACCGTCGACGCTCGCCTTTTGCCTTTTCCTTCCGTGACATTGCATGACGTGCGCGTCGGTCAGGACGCCGACGGAACGCCTTTGGTGCAGATCGCCCAGTTCTCTATGGACGCCGAGTTAGCGCCATTCCTGTCCGGCGAAGCCCTGATCTTCGACATGCGCGTTTCCGAGCCGAAAGTGCGCCTGCGGCTATTGAAGGACGGCACGCTCGACTGGATGCGCGGCAGCCGGCCGGAAATTCCCGCAAAGTCGGTCGTGCTTGAAGGTGTGCACGTCGATGGCGGCGATATCCAGTTCATCGATGAGCAATCCGGCCGCACCCGGCATATCACCGGTCTCAACGCGCAAATGTCCGCGCGCTCGCTCGCAGGGCCCTGGCGAATCGATGGCGATGCAGCGCTCGACGGCGAGCACGGCAATTTCAGCATTTCCAGCAGCCAGCCTGACGATAACGGCGTATTACGGGTTCGCACCCGTTTGCTGCCGGAGCGCCATCCACTCAATATCGATCTCGATGGCGAGTTGAAGCTGGTCGACAGCAAGCCGAACTATAGCGGCCTGTTTACGGCAGGGGTTGAAGACAAACAGACGCACAAACCGGCAGACGAACAGGCTCAGCCACGCGTCAAAGGTCGCTTCGAGCTGACGAACGAACGCATACGGGTCCCCGAATATCGTCTGGAGGTGGGTGCTGCGGACGATCCATACGTTGTGACTGGGGAGGCGACGCTGGACACCGGCACCAAGCCGGAATTTCTGTTGACCGCCGACGGCCAGCAGATCGACGTCAACCGCATCGGCAATACCCAGGGTACAAATGGCAAGACCAACCGCAATCCCGCCATTTCGGCGCGCCAACGGCTCAACAACCTGATTGCGATCGCAGCCGAAGTCCCGATACCGCAGGTGCCTGGCAAGGCGACTTTCCGCCTGCCGGCGATCGTTGCCGGCGATACGACCATCCGCGATGTACAGCTCGACCTGGAGCCTGCCGGAACCGGCTGGAAGGTCGACCATGCGATCGGCACGTTGCCGGGCCGCACCCAGGTCGAGGCCACAGGCAATTTGATGCTGCAGGGAGAACCGAATTTCATCGGCAATCTCGTCGTTGCCTCCAATCAGCCATCCGGCCTGGCGTCCTGGCTGGTGGGCTCGGTCGATCCCGCGATCCGGCAGTTGAGACAGGCTGGCTTCTCCGCCGACGTCAGCCTGCGCCACGAGGAGCAGCGCTTCGAAAATCTTGAAATTGCCATCGGTTCGGCAACGCTCAAAGGCCAGCTCGATCGGCTGGCGCCGGTTGACAACCAGGCGCCGAAGCTTGCCGTCGATCTCAGCGGCGATGCGCTCGATCTCGATGCTCTGAGGGCGCTCACAAGCTTGTTCACCGGCCAGGATGCCGGTGAAACCCTGCTCGACCACCGGATTACGGCACATCTGAGAGCGGATAAATTTGCCGCTTTCGGCGTGCAGGCCGACAATGTCGAGACGTCCTTTTCGATTGCCGATGGCGCGCTGACGCTCGACAAGCTTGCTGTGCGCAATGTCGCCGGCGCCGAAATTACCGCGACGGGCCGTGCCGAGGGTTCGCTGCTGGACTACAAGGGGTCAGGCGAAATCACCTTCAAAGCCGGCGATCCCGGACCGTTCTTCGAAATGCTGAGCCAACATCTGCCGCATCACCCAGCCATGGACCGGCTGGTGCGTAATGCCGCCTGGTATGGAAATACTGCTCTGCGCGGCGCACTGACGCTTGGCGGCGATCAGGGCGATGGGCTGACGGTGACGCTTGCCGGCGTTTCCAACGGCAGCCGCGTCAATCTGGATTACCGCATGTCCGACCTGCTGGCGTTGACAGGCAAGGGGACGACGACGCTGGAGGCGACGCTCGAAAATTCGGTGACATCGATCCTGTTCGGACAGGCAGGGCTCGATCCGCTGCCCGTCGAAGCCGATGCCAACGGCCGTCTGACGCTGAAGGTAACGGCAAACGGCACCGATCCGGCGGATGCGGCGCTAACCTTTGCCACCGACAAGACTTCGTTCACCGCGAATGGCAAGGTGGACGTGCGTCCCAATAACTTCCTCAACGGCAATATCGCGCTGTCGCTGGAGAGTGCCGATCTCGATCCCTATTTCGTCATGAATGGTATCGGTGTACCGCTGACGGGGACGGGCTTGCCGGTTAAATTCCAGGCAAATGCCACACTCGATCCCGACAAGATCGTGTTGTCGGGTATGAAGGGCCAGCTTGCCGACAATAACGTTTCGGGCGCGCTGACTTTCGATCGCAAGGCTCAGAATGTCAAAGCAATCGGCGAGCTGGCGCTCGACAAGGCCGATCTCGGCTGGTTCGGCGAGGCGATCTACGGGCCGGTGATGGATGCGACAACGGGCAACCTTACCAAAGCCAAACTTG
This sequence comes from Rhizobium mayense, assembly GCF_030272705.1. Classification (GTDB taxonomy): domain Bacteria; phylum Pseudomonadota; class Alphaproteobacteria; order Rhizobiales; family Rhizobiaceae; genus Rhizobium; species Rhizobium mayense. The sequence goes on from NZ_JARFYM010000001.1 coordinate 354,846, forward strand.
GGCTACCGATGTTCAGTGGGCTCGATATCAACATCAAGCTTTCGGCCAAGCAGTTGTGGCCGGGCATCTTCGGTCCGATCTCGAATTTCAGCACGAATGCCGCCTATAAGGGCGAGGAGCTGCGGCTGAACGACATGGCCGGCGCCTGGAATGGCGGTGCTCTTGGCGGCAGTCTGATGTTTGCGAATTCCGACGGTACCGGGCTGATGCAGACGAAGCTCGATCTCGCCAATGGCGACCTCACCGCCGTCGCCTGGCAGCGGGATGGTGCACCACTTGCCAATGGCCGCTTCGGCTTGGGGCTGAGCATGGAGGCCAGCGGCAAGAGCCTGGGAGAGCTTGCCGCTAATGCCAGCGGCTCCGGTGAGATCAAGCTTGGCGACACACATGTGCGCAGCCTCAATCTCGCTGTGTTGCCACCGCTCTTGTCGGCCACGGACCAGATCCAGGGTGACATCACGGCCGACAAGGTGCTGCCGATCGTGCAGACTTTGCTCAACAACGGCGAGGCCGCCTTGTCGGCGATGAGCATACCGTTCAACATTTCGACCGGTGTTATCCGCGCCACCAACATCAATGCCGGCAACGATCTGGCTAAGCTTTCGGGCAATGCTGAAATCAGCCTGCCGGATCAGCGCATGCGGGGCTCGCTCGGCATCGATTTCAAAGCCGGCAACGAGGCGCTGAACGGCGCCGAACCGGCGCTGCGCCTCGATTTCGCCGGGCCGTTGGCGGCGCCGGGCCGGACGATGGATGTCACCGACATCACCAGCTTCCTGTCGTTGCGCGCCTTTGAACGTGAGCGCCGGCGCGTCGAGCGGCTTCAGTCGAGCGTATTGGAAAAACAGCGGCTGCGGCGCGAAGTGGCGCTCTACAAATATACCGCCGCTGCGCGTGAAGCGCAGCGTCAGCGCGATGCGGCAACCGAGCAGCAGCGCAGTGCCGAAGAGAAGCGCCTGAGGGAACTGGCGCGCCAGGCCGAAGCGGAAAGACAGGCGGAAGCCGCGGCCAAGGTAAAGGCTGACGCGGAAGCCCGCGCGAAGGCGGAAGCACAGCAGGTGCCATTGCTCAACGGGCAGCCCCCGCAGACGGGGGCACCGCTGAACTTCAATGGTCTTCCCGGCATTGCCCGGTAAGATCCGTACGCCCGGCCATGGCGGAGCCGTCCTTCGTCCTTAGATGAAATGTCGGAGGCAGGAGATGTTCTTGAACAAAAGAATAAAAGATCGATCGCGCTCGTTCTGATACGGCGCCGGTTCAGCGTCTCAGGAATCGCCTTCCCGCTTTATCTCTTGTTTTTGCGTATCCCGGACGGAGAGCTGCTTCGCACTTTTCCTGGAACTGCTCTAGCCGCGATCCTTCAGCCATTTCAGCACATAGAGCCGAAGCGCCGAGGAAAGGTTGCTTGCCGGATCACGCCCGTCGTCGATTTCGGAGATCAACGCCGCAAGCGACGTGCCACGCGCGTTGGCGATCGCCTTCAGTTCGGTCCAGAAGGCGTCTTCAAGGGAAAAGCTCGTGCGATGGCCGTGGAGCGTCGCGGAATGTTTACGGATCATCGGTGGATCGATCAAAAGTTCGGAAACAGGAGAGGTAATTCTAGGAATGATTCAAAATGCTGGAATAACTGGCTGATTTCGGGGGAATTTCGATCCTACTTCGGCAATTTAATCGTCCGTCTTCGGCGCTTCGATGTGGCCTGCCTCGTGTGTTTTTGCGGCCTTGTCGTTGAGCGTCTTGGTCAGGTGCTTTTCCGCCTTGGTGCGGCCGAAGGTAATGCGATTCTGTTCCGCCTGTTTTTCTTTTTCAGCGCGGGTCTGCTTTTTGCGAAACTGGCGTAGATTGACGATCTCGGCGCTCATCGATGTTTCCCCCCAACTGTCGATGCGAAAGGGGAAGCTTACGCTTCCCGCTGCTATTGCTTCTTGCGGAACGCGTCGAGGGAAACGACTGATCCCGGCTTCTTCTCCTCGCCATCCTTAGCGGCCGCAGGCTCTTCGCCGTTCTCGGCCGATACCGGATAGGCGGTGATCTCGCCGGAGGGTATTTCCTCGTCGTCGGCGAGCGGAACATCGAATTCCAGCTCGAAATTCACGGACGGATCGTAGAAGCCCCGGATCGCGTTGAACGGGATTACCAGCTTTTCCGGAACGTCGGAGAAGGAAAGGCCGATCTCGAACTGGCTCTCGGTGACCTTCAGATCCCAGAATTGATGCTGGATGACGATGGTCATCTGCTCCGGATATTTTGACTTCAGGTGCTGGGAAATGCGCACGCCGGCCGCACCCGTCAGAAAGGTGATGAAGAAATGATGGTCACCCGGCAGACGGCCGGTGGCGCCGACTTCGGTCAACACCTTGCGGATGACCCCACGCAGGGCGTCCTGTGCCAAAATGTCGTAGCGGATATGATCCTGCCCCATACTTTCCTGTCTTTCGTTGGCCATGTTTTTTCTAAGGCTTATGCCACGACGAGCGCCGACGGGAAACCCCCGCGCGCGAGTCAACGCCTGATCATACATAATATCGAAGAGAGGGAGAAGGTGAAGGCTTCTGTTGCCAGGTGCCTTCGAACCCCGCCTAAGAGTGCGACCCCTTAGGACTTTATTTGAAGTGCCACACTGCGATTAAGCAGCGAGACGAGCTTCCGCATAGTTGTCGTTTGCAACTACAATTTTAGCCCGATAACGGTGGTACAATGCCGAGCGAAAAGTCGATCTTTACACCCTTGTCGATCCTGTTTCGCCCCCATCAAAAGCCGGTCTGAAGCCAGTCTGGCCTGGCCGGTTTTTGGTGGAGGCGCCGGGTACCGCCCCCGGGTCCAATAGGTTTATTACACCGCTCGTTTATCGCCATAGCCGGCCCGAAGACCGGCTAGGTTGATATAGTGTTTTCCTCAGGCGAAGGGAAGGGGATTTGTCATAAATGCTTCGCTTGAGCACCCGTTTGCCGCGATAACCGACCGCCCCGGTGCGAGAATTGCAGGGATTATGCTTTGCCGTAGTTGGTTTCGTGCCGACTTGCCATTAAATTGGCGAGAAATGGAATCGGCGGCGGGCGCGATGAAGCAATATCTGGATCTTTTGAAGCATGTGATGGACAACGGCATCGACCGCGGCGATCGCACCGGCAAAGGCACGCGCTCTGTCTTCGGTTATCAGATGCGCTTTGACCTCTCCGAAGGTTTTCCGGTGCTTACCACGAAGAAGCTGCATCTGCGCTCGATCATCCATGAGCTGCTATGGTTCCTGAAGGGCGAGACCAATATCCGCTATCTCAAGGAAAACGGCGTTTCGATCTGGGATGAGTGGGCCGACGAAAACGGCGATCTCGGCCCGGTCTACGGCTATCAGTGGCGTTCCTGGCCGGCACCGGATGGCCGCCATATCGATCAGATCGCCAATCTGATCGAGGAGCTGAAGACCAACCCGTATTCCCGCCGCCATATCGTTTCGGCCTGGAACCCGGCGGAGGTTGACGAAATGGCGTTGCCTCCATGCCATTGCCTCTTCCAGTTCTACGTTGCCGACGGCAAGCTTTCCTGCCAGCTTTACCAGCGTTCCGGCGACACCTTCCTCGGCGTGCCGTTCAACATCGCCTCCTATGCGCTGCTAACGTTGATGGTGGCGCAGGTCACGGGGCTGAAGCCTGGCGATTTCGTGCATACGCTGGGTGATACCCACATTTATTCCGACCATTTCGAGCAGGTCAGGCTGCAGCTGACCCGTACTCCGAAGAAATTGCCGGTGATGCGCCTCAATCCGGCGGTGAAGAACATCTTCGATTTCAAGTTCGAGGATTTCACTTTGGAAGGCTACGAGGCGGATGCGCATATCAAGGCGCCGATCGCCGTCTGAGGGGAAATATGGCCGAACCGGTAACAACCATTGTCGTCGCCGTCTCGCGCAACGGCATCATCGGCCGTGACGGAGATATGCCGTGGCGGCTGTCGTCCGATCTCAAGCGGTTCAAGGCCATGACGATCGGCAAACCGGTCATCATGGGACGCAAGACCTTTCAATCGATCGGCAAGCCGCTTCCCGGCCGGCCGAACGTAGTGATCAGCCGCGATCCCGATTATTCCGCCGAAGGCGTACAGATGGCGCATTCGCTAAGCGAAGCCATCGATATCGCGAGCCGCCTCGCTGCAGAAAGCGGTGTCGATGAGATCTGCGTCATCGGTGGCGGCGAAATCTATCGGCAGGCGATCAGCCTTGCCGATCGGCTATTGATCACGCATGTGGAAACCGAGGTGGATGGCGACACATCCTTTCCGGCGATCGATCCGGCCCTATGGCAGGTTGAAAGCGAACTCGCCGTGCCGGCGGGCGAAAAGGACAACTATGCGACGCGTTTCGTCAGCTATTTCAGACGAAGAGCATAAAAGCTGCGCGCAAAAATCAACTATTTTCCAATAAATCCGACGAACTTCCTGAAGTTGCGTTGAAAGCAGATGCGCCGATACCTATAACGGAGGACAATCGCCGCCGCCTGCGAATTTCAAAGTCTGCGCGATGCTGGGAGTCCATAGACAAAGAGGTTTTGATGCCCTGGAGCAATCAGAATGGCGGCGGCGGCCCATGGGGCGGCGGTGGCGGCGGAAATAATCAGGGGCCTTGGGGGCAGGGACCGAACCGGTCGCGGGGAAGCGGCAGCGGCGGACCGCCGGATCTTGAGGACATCATTCGCCGTGGTCAGGATCGGCTGAAAAGGCTCGTACCCGGCGGCTTCAACGGGGGCGCCTTTGTCATCGTCGCGGCGGTCATCGGTATCTTCTGGCTTATCCAGTGTCTCTATACGGTTCAGCCGGACGAGCGCGGCGTCGAATCCCGCTTCGGCCAGCCTCGCGCCGACGTGTCCATGCCCGGCCTGCATTTCCATTTCTGGCCAATGGATCGCGTCGAGATCGTCAAGGTCACCGAACAGCAGCGCAATATCGGCGGCCGCTCGAGCTCCGGTTCAAATGCCGGCCTGATGCTGACGGGCGATCAGAACATTGTTAATGTGCAGTTCTCGGTGCTCTATACCATCACCAATCCGCAAGCCTACCTCTTCAACCTTGAAACTCCCGACGAGACGCTACAGCAGGTTGCCGAGAGCGCCATGCGCGAAGTCGTTGGCCGCCGTCCGGCGCAGGACATCTATCGCGACAATCGCCAGGAAATCGCGGTCGAAGTCAGGAGCATCATCCAGGACACGATGGACCGCTACGGCTCGGGCATTTCCATCAATGCCGTGCCGATCGAGGATGTGTCACCGCCCCGCGAAGTGGCCGACGCCTTCGATGAGGTGCAGCGCGCCGAGCAGAATGAAGACCAGCAGGTACAAGAGGCCAACCAATACGCCAATCAGAAGCTGGGTCAGGCCCGTGGCCGCGCGGCGCAAATCCGCGAAGATGCGGCTGCCTACAAGGACCGCATCGTGAAGGAGGCCCAGGGCGAGGCGCAGCGTTTCATCTCGATCTTTGAAGAATACGTCAAGGCGCCGGAAGTAACCCGCAAGCGGCTATTCTTGGAAACCATGGAGTCCGTTATCGGCAATTCGAACAGCATCATCATCGATAACAAGCAGGGCGTCGTGCCGTATCTACCATTGAACGATCTCGGCAAGCAGTCCACGACCCAGACGGGCGGCCAGTCCGACAAGCCCGCGACCGCACTTCAGCCGGAGGCCAAATAATGTCGTCCAGCCGTTTGCCAGCCATTCTCATCGCGCTCGCGGTGCTGCTGCTGATCGTTTATTCCTCGGTTTTCGTGGTCAATGCCCGCGAACAGGCGATCGTTTTGCGCTTCGGCCAGATACGCGCGGTCAAGACCGAGCCCGGCCTTTACTTCAAGCTGCCCTTTGCCTTCATGGATGCCGATCGGGTGCAATATATCCAGGACCAGGCGCTGCGCTTCGATCTGGACAATATCCGCGTTCAGGTTTCGGGCGGCAAGTTCTATGAGGTCGATGCTTTCGTCGTCTACAGGATCACCGATGCCCGCAAGTTCCGCGAGACCGTTTCGGGCGATCGCGATGCTGCGGAATCGCGCCTCAGGACGCGCCTCGATGCATCGTTGCGCCGCGTATACGGCCTGCGAGGCTTCGAAGCCGCTCTGTCCAACGAGCGTGCCTCGATGATGACGGAAGTGCGCGACGATCTGCATCGCGATGCCGAGTCCCTCGGCCTCAATATCGAGGATGTTCGCATTCGTCGCACGGACCTTACCCAGGAAGTGTCGCAACAGACCTTTGACCGCATGAAGGCCGAGCGTTTGGCCGAGGCGGAGCTCATCCGCGCGCGCGGCAACGAAGAAGGTCAGCGCCGCCGCGCAATTGCCGATCGGCAGGTGGTCGAGATCGTCGCGGATGCTCAGAAGGATTCGGAAATCCTGCGTGGTCAGGGCGAAGCCGAGCGCAACCGCATTTTCGCCGATGCGTCCTCCCGCGATCCGAGCTTCTACGAATTCTATCGCTCGATGGCCGCCTATCGCGCGTCGCTCGCCTCGGGCGGCAAGACGCTGGTGCTGCCGCCGAACCAGTCGGAATTCTTCAAATATTTCGAAAGTTCTACCGGCTGGCCTTCAGCGCCGGGTACACCGGCGCCGGCAGCGCCATCGACAACGAAACCCGCGAATTGATACGCGGCAACCTAATGAAGTCCAAGGGGCTGCCGTCGGCGGCCTCTTGTTTTTATGGTGCCTCGCGTCATTTTCAATGTAATCCCAGAGGCTGATCAGACGCGCGGGGATTTCCCAAAAAGGTGATTTCGCGCTTCATCATTCCGCCTTATGTTGATGCTTATACAAGACTTACTTTCTCGATGAGGATGCCTGATGGCCTCGACCAATCGCCTGCCTTTCAGACGTTCGTTCGCTCTCCTGGCCAGTGTGGCGCTGATTGCCGGTCCAACGTTGGGCGGCATCGACCGCGTGTATGCGCAGACGACACAGACGCCTTCCGCCGACACGCCGGCGCCGAACGGCGGCGCAACGACAGGCACGCAGCTCCCGGCCAATTCGAATAGCGCGACGGATACGCCCGCGGTCGGTTCGCCTGCCACTCCTGCGCCAGCGGCCGGTTCGACTGCAGCGCCGAGCGGCGAAGCAGCGATGGGGACGCAAGCGCCAGCCAACTCCGGAACGACAGCGCCGGCAACGGCCGGCGCAACGGGTCAGGCTCCCGCCGCGGGCTCGACGATTGCACCCAACGGCAATACCGCGTCCGGCACGCAGGCGCCCGCGGCCACCAATGAGCAGACGCCGGCCACCGCAACCAATCCCGCGCAGGCGCCGCTGGGCGGCTCGACTGCGACGACCCAGAATCCACCCGTAGCGCCACCCACCAACCCGACGCCGCCGACCGCGGGCAATCCGGCAATGAATGCCGGTCCGGCCTCGGTTGCCGATCTGGCATCTGGTCTGCTGGACGCGGTGGTCAACATTTCCACCTCGCAAAAGGTCAAGGATGAGGGCGATGGCCCGGCGGCACCCAAGGTGCCGGACAATTCGCCATTCCAGGATTTCTTTAACGACTTCTTCAAGAACCGTAACAACGACAACAGCAACCGCAAGGTCAGCTCGCTCGGTTCCGGTTTCGTCATCGATCCATCCGGCTATATCGTCACCAACAACCACGTCATCGAAGGCGCCGACGATATCGAGGCGATCTTCCCGAACGGCACCAAGCTGAAGGCAAGGCTGATCGGCACAGACACCAAGACCGACCTTTCGGTGCTCAAAGTGGAGCCGAAGCGTCCGTTGATTGCAGTGAAATTCGGCGATTCTTCCAGAATGCGAATCGGCGATTGGGTGATGGCGATCGGCAATCCTTTCGGCCTCGGTGGCTCGGTAACGGTCGGCATCGTCTCTGCCCGTGGCCGCAACATCAATGCCGGGCCCTATGACAATTTCATCCAGACCGACGCGGCGATCAACAAGGGCAATTCCGGCGGGCCGCTCTTCAACATGAAGGGCGAAGTGATCGGCATCAACACGGCCATCATATCGCCGAGCGGCGGCTCCATCGGCATCGGCTTCGCAGTGCCCTCCGAACTGGCCGAAGGCGTTGTCAAGCAGCTTATGGACTTCGGCGAAACCCGCCGCGGCTGGCTCGGCATACGTATTCAGCCGGTAACCGACGATGTCGCCAACAGCCTCGGCCTCGATAGTGCCAAGGGCGCGCTGGTCGCCGGCATCATCAAGGGCGGACCGGTAGATAACGGTTCGATCAAGGCCGGCGACGTCATCTTGAAATTCGACGGCAAGGATGTTGAGGAAATGCGCGATCTGCCGCGCGTCGTGGCTGAGAGCCCTGTCGGCAAGGAAGTCGATGTTGTGATCATGCGCGACGGCAAGCAGCAGACCGTCAAGGTCACGCTCGGTCGGCTTGAGGATAGCGATCAGGCTGCTGCGGCGAGCGGTGACAACAATCAGGGCGGTAAGAACGGCGACAACAAGGACAAGCCGCCTCAGCTCGCGCCCAACGACCACGACAATGGCAACAATGGCGGCAGCGACGGCGTCATCAATCCCGATGAGGGAGATGGCAACGACGACGGTGCGGACGGCCAGCAGGAGCCGGATGACGATCAGCAACAGCAAGCACCGCAGCCGCAGGCCAGCCAGGATGTGCTCGGCATGAAACTTGCCGCGCTGAATGCTGAAAACCGCAAGAGCTTCGGCATTGCCGATAGCGTCGACGGTGTGGTGATCACCCAGGTCTCGCCCGGTTCGGCCGCGGCGGACAAGGGGCTGAAGCCCGGTGAAGTCGTCGTTGAAGTGGCGCAGGAATTCGTGCAGACGCCGACCGCGGCCGCGCAAAAGGTTGCATCGCTGAAGCGGGAAGGCCGCCGCAACGCGCAGATGATGATCGCCTCTCCGAATGGCGATCTGCGTTTCATCGCGGTGGCGTTGGAATAGACCGTTTCAACCCTCAGCGGGTTGGATCTGTTGCCGGCGCCAATCTGCCGCGCTCAGACGATAGAGCACATGGCGCCTTAACTCCGGATGGCTGGCAGGTATATCGGGGTGATCGAAATCTCCGGTAGGTTCGCGGCGCATGCCGATCCTTTGCATGACAGCCAGAGCACGATCGTTGTCGTGCACGGCAACGCCCATGATCTCATCGAGTCCCAGGGCCTCAAAACCATGGCGCAGCAAGGCGACGCCAGCCTCGCTGGCATAGCCCCGGCGCCAATGGCGGGCCGAAAGTCGCCAGCCGATTTCGACGGCATCTGCGGGCAGGAACGTTTCCAGCTTCGGCTTTGAAAGTCCGGAGAAGCCGATCGACTCGCCGCTCTGTTTCAGTACCAGCACAAGAAGTTCGAAACCCTCTTCCGGCGTTAATCCGATGATGATGTCGAAGACGGCATCGGCGTCTTCACGGCTGCGGCGAAAAGGAAAGAATTCGAGGACGAGGGGATCGGAACTGAGTTCATAGAAGAGATCGCGATCGCTCTCCTGGCAAGGGCGCAGGATCAGCCGTGGTGTCTCGACGACCGTCATTGACGGGCGCGCCATTCGGCTGCGGTCAGACGGTAGAGCAGGTGTCGCCGCAGGTGAGGGTAGCTATCGGGCACACCCGGATGGTCGAAATCACCGCCGTCGACCCGATGCATGCCGATTCGCTCCATCACCGACGTCGACCTGAGATTGCTGTGAACTGCGAAGGAAACGATCTGATCAAGGTCGAGCGTTTCGAAACCGTAGGCGAGGAGTGCACGCGCCGCCTCGCTGACCAGCCCCTTGCCCCAATATCGCGTCGCCAGTCGCCATCCGATTTCGACGGTGCCTGCCGGTACGAACGGCTCCAGATGGTTCGTCCGCGCCAGTCCGCAAAAGCCGATCGCCTCGCCACTTCCTCTGAGCTCCAACGCGTAGAAGCCGAGCCCGGTCTCGGCGATCATGGACTGGACCCGATCGAAAAACGCATCCGCTTCCGCCCGACTGCGGCGAAAGGGAAAGAACTCCATCACTCTATCGTCGGAATTGATCTCGAAGACCAGATTACGATCTTGGTCGCGCCAGTTGCGGATGATGAGACGTTCGGTTTCGGCAATAATCATCCTGCAAGGTTTCCTGCTTATGGCCAGAAAATCGCTTTGGATTAAGACGTCGATCGTGACGACTTGGGCTTTTCGAAGCGGATGCGTAGCTTGGTGCCTGTTGCCTCGGCAAAACGCTGCAGCGTGCGGGTTGACGGCATGGAGCGGCCGCTCTCGAGCCTGGCAATGGCTGCCTGTGTCGTCCCCATCGCCTTGGCAACGTCCTCTTGAGTCATGGAAGCTTCGGCGCGGGCTCGGATCAATGCCTCCGCAAGGGCAAATTCTTCTTCTAGTTCGTTGTAAGCGACCACGTACGCCGGATCGAGGCGCCACTCCGCGAACGCGTCTTTTGCTAGAAGGCTTTCTTTTTCTTTCACTTGACCTCCTTAGCTCTCTTAAGAGCAATTTCGATTTCACGACGTGGCGTCTTCTGCGTCTTCTTTCTGAAAACGTGGACTACAACAACTCTCTGTTCCCTAACGGTCACGTATGCAGCGCGGGCTATTCCATCGCGCCCCTTTAAGCGCATTTCCCATATCGGGCCCTCGAGATGTTTCACATATGGCTCGCGCATACCCGCAAGACCATGATCCATAATAAGATTTGAAATTCGTTCGAAGACTGCTCTCATATCGTGAGGCAGGGCATACAGCGCGGATTTCACTTCTCTATCAAGAAACTCGACTGACCACGCCATAGAATATATACTATTTTTGCAATGATTTTCAATGCAGATGGTCGCTTCCTATGGCTGTATTGTCAATATCTGTGGTTGTATTCCTTACGCCCTGATGAAATCAGTCTTCCGATAGCCCTGAATGTAAAGCAGCGCGGTCAGGTCGCCATGGTCGATGCGCATCTTGGCCTGAGCCGACACGGTCGGTTTGGCATGCAGGGCGACACCGGAGCCCGCGAGTTGCAGCATGCCGAGATCGTTGGCGCCGTCACCGACAGCAATGGCGTCGTCGGTGGAGATGCCGAGCTTTTCCGCGATGTCGTTGAGCGCATCGACCTTTGCTTGCTTGCCGAGGATGGGCTCGGCGACCAGGCCGGTCAGGATGCCGTTGTCTTCCAGCAGGATGTTGGCGCGGTTCTCATCGAAATCCAGGGTGGCTGCGATGCGGCTCGTAAAGACGGTAAAACCGCCGGAGACGAGAGCGGTGTAATAGCCTTTGGCTTTCATGGTGGCGATCAGTTCCGGCCCACCGGGGGTCAGAGTGATGCGTTTGGCGATGACGTCATCGACAACGGCGATCGGCAAGCCCTTCAACAGCGCCACGCGCTCGCGCAAAGCGGGCTCGAAAGAGATTTCACCGTTCATGGCGCGGGCGGTGATATCGGCGACCTTTTCCTTCAGTCCGACTTCAGCCGCCAGTTCGTCGATGCATTCCTGGCCGATCATGGTGGAATCCATGTCGGCGATCAGCAGCTTTTTCCGACGCGTTTCCGCTTCCTGGATGACCAGATCGATCGGAGCCCCGGCAATAACGGCGCGAATGTTGGCTTCTGCGGCCTGCAGGTCGGCGCCGTCGCGCAGCGCAATATCGCAGGCGATACCGTCGGCCAGCCAGTAGAGTCCCAACGCCTTGACGACATCTGCCGCTTGCTCGGCGATTGCCGGAACGAGAACAGGGTTTGACGGACTGGCAATAAGCGTGGCAACGAAGGCCATGATCGGAAATCCTATAAGCGACATCGACGCGATCCTGATAACCGGGCCGACCGCCAGCGGCAAGTCCGCGCTTGCGGTAGAATTGGCGCGCGCGAATAACGGTGTGGTCGTCAACGCCGACAGCATGCAGGTCTACGACACGCTGCGCGTGCTGACGGCGCGGCCATCCGAAGAGGATATGCAGGGCATCCCACATCATCTTTACGGCCATGTTCCGGCGGGGCAAGCCTATTCCACCGGGGCATGGTTGCGCGAGGCAGCAGCGTTGGTGGCGCAATTACGTGAGGAGAAACGGCTGCCTGTATTTGTCGGCGGTACTGGGCTTTACTTCAAGGCTCTGACCGGCGGACTTTCCGACATGCCTGATATCCCCTCTGAAGTTCGCAACCGTTGGCGGGGGCGGCTGTTGGTGGAGGGCGCCGGGGCGCTACACGGTGAGCTCGTTATTCGCGATCCCGCCGTGGCGGAAAACCTCAAGTCTCAAGATGGCCAGCGTATCGTGCGTGCGCTGGAAGTGATCGAAGCGACGGGACAATCCATCGCTGCTTTCCAGGGCAAGACCGGACCTGTCATTGTCGATGGCGATCGAGCGCGAAAGATCGTCGTGCTGCCTGATCGCGCCGTTTTGCATCAGCGCATTAACGGCCGTTTCGAGAAGATGCTCGCCATGGGCGCTGAAGATGAAGTGCGGGCTCTGCTGGCGTTGGACCTGCCGGAAGAGATGCCGGTCATGAAGGCGATCGGAGTATCGCAAATTGCCGCGATGCTGCGGGGCGAGATGACGCGCGAAGAGGTTCTTGAAACCGGCGCTGCCGCGACGCGGCAATATGCCAAACGGCAGATGACCTGGTTTCGCAACCAGATGGACGAGAGCTGGGAGCGCATCAGCTCTTAGCCCGCATCAGTCCTTGTTGTAGAGGTTGCTCAGTGGCTTCTTCAAGATGCTGTCGCGCAAGGACAGGCTGGGTTCGCGCCGCACCGAAGGTGAAACCTCTTTCGCCGAACCATCATCACCCCTGAAGTCGCGACGCAGCTCGGCAAGTCGGCTATCGATGGATGTCTGGGGCGCCGTACCGAACGCCGAAGCCGGCGCTGGGGTGCGCGGCAGCATGTCGGGCCGATAGGGCTCCATCGGCGGATTGGCAGACCTCACGGGTTCTGGCGCGGGTGCGGCGACAGGCTGCCCGAGATCGTCGTCAAAATCATCGTCCATATCGATCGCTGTACTGCTCGAGGCCGCATAGCTCTGCTGGAAGGCGGAGATATCGGGGCCGGAGACTGAACGCATCCGGCTGACGATGGTGCGCAGGTCGACAGTATCGGGTGATTCCTCGCTCGTTCTTGTGACGCTGCCGCTGGCCTTCGGCAACAGGTGCTCTTCGACGCGGGAAAAGCGCATGCGCATGGGGACTGCGATCGCTTCGCCGAAGGCGATGGCTTCGCCGTTGCCGATCGACGACAGGAAGCTCGTCGTCGAAATTGAGGAGTTCGGAATTGCCGAACGGATGATGTCCTGGTCGCGGTCATTGGCGAGGCGCATGGCAAACAGCGTCGAGCATTGCGACAGGATCGTCTGGTCGAGTTCGCCCGGTCGCTGCGTGATGATGCCAAGCGACACGCCGTATTTGCGGCCTTCCTTGGCGATACGGGCAATCGCCTGCCGTGTCGGAAAGAAGCCGAGGGTCGGGTCGGCGGGGATATAGCGGTGCGCCTCCTCACAGACGACGAGCATATGGATCGCGCCTTCGCTCCAGAGCGCCAGTTCAAAGGCCATCCGGCAAAGGACGGAGGCGACGGAATTGACGACTTCGGATGGGATGCCGGCGAGCTGGAAGGTGCAGATCGGCTTGTCGTCGCCGGGAATACGGAAGATCTGCGCGATCATCTCCATGATCGTGTCGCTGATCGTATTGTTGGAGAACATGAAATGATAACGCGGATCGTTGATCGCCGAGATGACGCGCATCTTCAGCGAGCGCAGATGCGGCTTTTCCTGCCGCCCTTCGAGCCGGCCGATACGCTCGTCGATCAGGGCCAGCAGGTCGGCCATGCGGTAGGGAACCGGCGTATCTGCCGTTACCGAGCTCTTTTCCGTCTGACGGCGCATCAGGGGCGAGTCGCCGCCGCGAAAGGCGCGTTTTGCCTCCGGAATAATGTCGCGCAGCATGTCCAGTTCGTCGGGGATGGGTGTCCGGCCGCGGAAGACGACCTCGGCAAACTCGTCGAGACGCATCAGCCAGAACGGCAGGTCTAGCGTATCAGTGTCGACGACGACGGAATGTTTCGGAAAGGCGGCGGCGAACTCATTATGCGGGTCGAGGATCAGCACACGCAATTTGGGATCGGAGACGATCGCCTTGTGCAAGAGCAACGAGACAGCGGTCGATTTGCCGACACCGGTGGAGCCGACCACGGCGAAATGCTTCGCCAGCATCGAAGGAATATGGATGGCGGCGTCGATGCTTTCATCCTGCGTCAGCTTGCCGATGACGCAGCTACTGTCCTTTCCGGCATCGAAAATGCGCATGAGGTCGCTGGCGCGGATGCGGTGAGCGACTGCGCCCAGATAGGGGTAGGCGGAGATGCCGCTCGAAAATTCCTCGCGGCCGTTTGGCCCGACGCGGACTTCGCCCAGCAATTCCACTTCGATGCGGAAAAGATTGTTCTGACCTTCGCCCCAGCCGGTGTTGCCGGTGTTCATGGCGTAGACGAGTGCGGCAACGCGATTGGCGCCGACGCTGATGGAGATCAGTTTGCCAACGGACCAGAGTTCGGTCAGATCCGTGGCGCCATCCTCGGCGACCGCGGCGATGGTTGCCCTGGAACCGCTACACGCAACAACACGGCCGAGGAAGCGATTTCCCGGCTTCAGATTGTCACGACGATCAAGGTCCCCAGCTTTGCCGGACGTCTGCAAATCATTGTTGAGCAAACGGCTACTCCCAGCGTTAGACGGTAAAGCATAAGGAGGGCGCCTTAATAAAACCCTTTCGAGCCGCTCAACATTTTAAAGGGATCGAGAACGGCCGCGATTTTTTATTGCGGAATGCGTTGACGCTTAGAAATTTTCTGTCTATCACTTCGCCCCATGAAAAAATCGACGGTTCTTATCGTGGTGGGACGGCGCATGGGCAGGATGGTGTAACCATCCGGCGATAGCCACCCATGCGCTAGACGACAGGCTCCCAAGGAGCCTTTTTTTATGCCCGAAATCGCGATTTAATCTTTCCCAAACCCTCAGTAGATAGCGGAACAAACGTATGACCGGCACAGATAATCAGGCGAGCAGCAATCAGATGACAGGCGCGGAGATCGTGTTGCAGGCGCTCAAGGACAACGGCGTCGAACACATCTTCGGTTATCCGGGCGGCGCGGTTTTGCCGATCTATGACGAGATTTTCCAGCAGGACGACATCCAGCACATCCTCGTGCGTCACGAGCAGGGCGCTGGCCACGCGGCGGAAGGCTATGCCCGCTCGACCGGCAAGGTCGGCGTCATGCTGGTCACCTCCGGTCCGGGCGCGACGAATGCTGTCACGCCGCTGCAGGATGCATTGATGGATTCGATCCCGCTGGTTTGCCTGAGCGGCCAGGTTCCCACGACGTTGATCGGCTCGGACGCGTTCCAGGAATGCGATACGGTTGGCATCACGCGGCCCTGCACCAAGCACAATTGGCTTGTCAAGGATGTCAACAAGCTCGCCGCCGTCATCCATGAGGCTTTCCGCATCGCCCAGTCCGGCCGTCCGGGTCCTGTCGTCGTCGACATTCCAAAGGATGTTCAGTTCGCCACCGGCACCTATACGCCGCCGGAAGCCCACGACGTCCAGAAGAGCTACCAGCCGAAGGTTCAGGGCGATCTCAACAGGATCACACAGGCTGTCGAGCTGATGGCAAATGCGCGCCGGCCGATCATCTATTCCGGCGGCGGCGTCGTCAATTCCGGTCCGGAAGCCTCGAAACTGTTGCGCGAGCTGGTCGATCTGACGGGCTTTCCGATCACCTCGACGCTGATGGGCCTCGGCGCCTATCCGGCATCCGGCAAGAGCTGGCTCGGCATGCTCGGCATGCACGGCTCCTACGAGGCCAATATGGCGATGCATGACTGCGACGTCATGGTCTGCATCGGGGCACGCTTCGACGACCGCATTACCGGCCGCCTGAATGCCTTTTCGCCGAATTCGAAGAAGATCCACATCGACATCGACCCGTCCTCGATTAACAAGAACGTTCACGTTGACATCGGCATCCTCGGCGATGTCGGCAATGTTCTGGAAGATATGGTTCGCCTGTGGCGGGCGCTGCCCCATAAGCCCGCGGCGGATCGTCTTGGCGACTGGTGGGGAAACATTGCGCGCTGGCGAGCACGCAATTCCTTCGCCTATAAGCCGCATGACGATGTCATCATGCCGCAATATGCGATCCAGCGTCTCTACGAGCTGACGAAGCATCGCGATACCTACATTACGACCGAAGTCGGCCAGCACCAGATGTGGGCGGCGCAATTCTATGGCTTCGAACAGCCGAACCGCTGGATGACTTCGGGCGGCCTCGGGACCATGGGTTACGGACTGCCGGCAGCTCTCGGCGTGCAGATCGCCCATCCGGAAAGCCTGGTCATCGATATTGCCGGCGATGCCTCGATCCAGATGTGCATTCAGGAAATGTCGGCAGCGATCCAGCACAACGCGCCGATCAAGATCTTCATCTTGAACAACCAGTATATGGGCATGGTGCGCCAATGGCAGCAGTTGCTGCACGGCAACCGCCTGTCGAACTCCTATACCGAAGCGATGCCGGATTTCGTCAAGCTGGCGGAGGCCTATGGCGCCGTCGGTCTGCGCTGTGAAAAGCCTGGCGATCTCGACGCTGCGATCCAGGAAATGATCGACGTGAAGAAGCCAGTCATTTTCGATTGCCGCGTCGCCAATCTCGCCAACTGCTTCCCGATGATCCCCTCGGGCAAGGCGCATAACGAGATGCTGCTGCCGGACGAAGCCACCGACGAAGCCGTCGCCAACGCCATCGACGCCAAGGGTCGGCAGCTCGTTTGATCGGATCACCGGGACACGGTAGAGTTGCCGTGTCCCGGGCCGCTGGACCAAATCGTTATCCGGATCAGCATCGAGCCGGCATCCTGACCATAAGAACCGAGGAAACGGAACAAGGACTATGACCGCACACCTTCAGCCCACGGGCTCTGCCTATTTCATTTCGCCCGAGACCGCCACGGCCGAGAGCCATACGCTTTCGGTACTGGTCGACAACGAGCCCGGCGTGCTTGCCCGCGTCATCGGCCTGTTCTCCGGCCGTGGCTACAACATCGAAAGCCTCACTGTTTCCGAGACCGAGCATCAGGCGCATCTGTCGCGCATTACGGTCGTCACGCGCGGCACGCCGGCGGTGTTGGAGCAGATCAAGGCTCAGCTTGAGCGCATCGTGCCCGTTCATCGTGTCGTCGACTTGACGGTGCGCGCCCGCGATCTCGGCCAGGAACGGCCGATCGAGCGCGAAGTGGCGCTGCTGAAGGTTACCGGAAGCGGCGAGACCCGTGCCGAAACGCTGCGGCTTGCCGATGCCTTCCATGCCAAGGTGGTGGATGCGACCGTCGAACATTTCATTCTCGAGATCACCGGCAAGTCATCGAAGATCGATCAGTTCATCGCCATCATCAAGCCGCTCGGTCTGATCGAAGTCTGCCGCACCGGCATCGCCGCGATGAACCGCGGCCCGCAGGGAATGTGACGAACCTGCTGCGTTGACCGGTTTTCGGGCGTCGCGTAGGTTCGCGGTGCACGGGGCACGTGCGAGGCGGGCCCCATCTTACGCAGGTGGCATAGTTGGCGTTTTCGACCGAAGAGTATAGGCCTGATATCGGCGAGAAGAGCTGGCATCCTCCGGCAGGAATGCGTCTCGGCGCTACATTTTATGTCCGCAATGCCTTTCCCTGGCTCGGCCAATATTTTGGGGGTCAGAAGATAGCATCTACGCTATCGCCAGGTATTGGCGGCGTGCTTGCCTGGGGTGGCCGTGCACCGGCAAAGACGGCTGCGGCGATCGCGCGGTTGCGTGGATTGCCACGCTGGAATCTGGAAGACGGTTTTCTGCGCTCAGTCGGCCTTGGGAAGGCCGGCTCCATCCCTCTTTCCATCGTGGTCGACGATCTCGGTCTACCCGTGGACGCAAGCCGACCCTCGCGCCTTGAACGCCTGATCGCCGGCGCGGAAGATGCCGCAGAACTGGGCAAGGCTATCCGCGAACAGATCGTCCGCAATCGGATCTCCAAATACAATCACCTGCCGCATCGGGCGCCTGTGATCGAGCGGAAGACGAGGCGCCGCATCCTTCTGGTCGATCAGGTCGTCGGCGATATCTCGGTCAGCAAGGCGCTCGGCTCGCACGCCTCGTTCGAGCGGATGCTCGCAGATGCGCAGGCAAGCGGGGCGCAATGTTTGATCCGGACGCATCCGGACGTCATGGCTGGCCACCGCAAGGGATATCTGACCACCGAAACTGCCGGCAAGGGTGGAGCGATATTTCTCCATGATGCCATATCAGTCGCATCAATTCTTGATGTTGTGGATGAGGTCTGGACCGTCTCTAGCCAGTTCGGCTTCGATGCGCTGCTGCGCGGTATGCCGGTTCGCTGTTATGCCGCGCCCTTCTATGCCGGCTGGGGGCTGACGGAAGATCAATTCGGTGTCTACACCAAGGCGTCGCTTGCAGGGCGTCGAGCCAAGCTGCGGACTATCGATCAGATCGCTGCAGCCGCCTTCTCGCTTTATCCCACCTATCGCGATCCGGCGGACTGGCGCCAGATCGATGTCTTCCAGGCAATCGAATTGATCGTTGCGCAGCAGCGCGCGGGAGCCCGCATTTAGAGCATTTCTAGAGACTTCTTTCGCGACGGCGGTGGAAATGCGGCGTCGAGGGTAGCCCAATCCTCGTCGGTGATGTCGAGCGAGACGGAGTCACGGTTTTCCGCGACTCGTTGCACGTTCGAGGTCTTGGGAATGGCGATCACGCCATCGCGCTCGAGCAGAAACGCAAGCGCCACCTGCGCCGGCGTTGCCTGATAGGTCTTGGCGATGTGGATCAGCTCCGGATGATGCGCCAGCCGGCCCTGCTCGATCGGTGAGTAGGCCATGATCGGGATATTGCGCTCCTGGCACCAGGGCAGCAGATCATATTCGATGCCGCGCCGGCCGAGATTGTAGAGCACCTGGTTGGTGGCGACGTTGGCACCGTCGGGAACGGCCAGCAGTTCCTCCATGTCATCGACATCGAAGTTCGAAACGCCCCAGGCGCCGATCTTGCCGGCGGCTTTCAGCGCTTCGAAGGCCGCCACCGTTTCGGCCAGCGGATGTTCCCCGTGCCAGTGCAGCAGATAGAGGTCGATGCGGTCGATTTTCATCCGCTTCAGGCTCCGCTCACAAGCTTGGATCGTCCCCTTGCTGCTTGCATTGTGAGGATAGACCTTGCTGACGACGAATACCTCGTCGCGCCGTCCTTGGATCGCCTGGCCGACGATTTCCTCCGCGCCACCTTCGCCATACATTTCGGCGGTGTCGATCAGTGTCATGCCGAGATCGAGCCCCGCCCGCAGGCTGGCGATCTCTTCCTTGGTTCGGGCGGCTTTTTCGCCCATGTTCCACGTACCCTGGCCAAGTGCCGGTACCGTGAGGCCGGAGGGAAGAGTGACGGTCGGAATGGGGTCGTGCATGGCCTGTCCTCGCTGCTGGAGAGGCGAAGGATAAGTGCATTCATCGGGATTTCAATCGACGCCTTTCATGTCACCATGACAATCATGCCATGGCACTAAAATCCTAGGCGAATTAGGGTTGCGTTACACACGCGCCGCTGCGAAAGATGCGCGTCACGGCGAATAGACGCCTGCTTTCTCCCGAGAGCGGCGTCCGGAGAGGTTTTATGGCGCTGAACACATTTCTGGCTCTATTATTGTTTGCTTTCACGACATCGATCACTCCGGGGCCTAACAATATGATGCTGTTCGCATCGGGCGTGAATTTCGGTTTCCGCCGCACGATCCCGCATATGCTCGGTATAGGCGCCGGCTTTCTGTCGCTGCTGCTCGGCGTGGGGCTGGGGCTTGGCGCGCTGCTGCATACCGTGCCGCTGCTCTATACTATCCTGAAGTTCGCCGGCGGGGCCTATCTCGTCTGGATCGCCTGGAAGATCGCAACCTCCCGCAGCCTCAGCGAGAAGGAAAGCGGCGTGGAGCCGATGAGTTTCCTGAGTGCTGCGGCCTTCCAATGGGTCAATCCCAAGGCTTGGGTGATGGCGGTGACCGCCATGGCGACCTACACCAATCCGCAGCTCTATCTGGTCAGCGTCTTGCTCGTCGGCCTTGCTTTTGCGGCGGTCAATGTGCCGAGTATTTCGACCTGGGCGGGCTTCGGCTCGGCCCTGCGCGACTGGCTTTCCGACCCCGTTCGCCTCAAATGGTTCAACATCACCATGGCGGTGCTGCTGGTGCTCAGCCTTTGGCCGATGCTGAAGTAGCTATACGGACGGCTTGTTGAGCATCAGCCAGAGGATGCCAATGACTGCAAAAAAAGCAGGAAAGCCGCAGGCAAACCAGATGCGATAGAGACTGTGATAGGCTGCCGGCAGCGGCATATCGGTCTCGGATGCCGTTCGGGCGAGATCGCGCAATCGCATTTGTATCCAAACCACCGGCAGCCAGAAAACTCCGGCCAACACATAGAGCATCAAGGACAGGGCGATCCATCCTTCTTCGAGCGACCAGCCGATTGATCGCGCGAGCAGATAACCGGTCACCGGCTGAAGGACGACGGCCGTTGCCGTAAAGATGGCATCGGCGATGACGACTGTTCCGGCGACATGTGCGATCAGCTTAGGGTCGCCGGTGCGATGCGCCATAACCATGAAGAAGGCGATGCCAGCGCCAGTGCCGAAAAGTACCGTGGCGCCGATGACATGCACAAGGCGAAGAAGCTCCTCTACCAGCATCAGCGCTCCTCCAATACTGCAAGCGTGGCAAGCGTCAGCAGGATTGACGGCAGTGCTTTGACTAATGGTCCGAGAGGATCGAGCCAAAGCGACGATTCGAGCACCGTGCCGCCGGCGAGATAGCCGAGGGTGGCAGCGAGCATTCCGCGCAAGGCCGACAGTGCGGACGGCCGCGCAAGAACAAAGGCGCCAAGGATTATGTCGAGCAAACAGGTGGCCAGGGTCAACGCCATTGCTATGCCGTCCGGCATGAACGGCAGGAAGTGGCGGCTTGCGGCTGTCGGAGCCATCATGGGGATGATGCCCGACAGCAACCAGAAGAGTGCCAACCCGCCGATCATCAATGGCTTCAACAGGTAGAGGCGGGCAAACCATAGATCCTGAACGCCGGAGGGGTTGGCTTCCAGCGTTTCGACGGCCGTTGCCAACCGTTGGCTTGGCAGGTGCTGTGCACTTCTGCGGCTCAGAACTCCTTCGGACATCACGGCCATCGCGGTCGATCGCAGCGGCGAGCGCCATCCAAGCCTGCCGGCGATATCGGCCGCCCAGGTCAGCGGCTTTGCCAAGCCGGTCGGTATCGGCACGATCCGCGCCGGCGGGAGGCCGAGCCAGTTCCGATGAAGGATGACGAGTTCGCGGAGCGTCAATGCCTCGCTGGCAGCAAGATCGATGTCGGTGCCGGATTGGAATTCGCCGGCAACCGCCGTTGAAACGATCGCGGCGACATCATCGACCGAGACCGTTTCAACGGGGCTTTGGGCATAGATGAGAGGCAGGACGTGAGGTATGGCAGCAAGCGCGCGCAGCAATGCCGTACCGCCATGCGCGTTGCGGCCGAGGACGAGCGCCGGTCTCAGGATAACGTGATTGAGACCGCTTGCGGCCAGCGCCTTGTCAGCCTTGCGCTTCGTCACCAGGAACGGCTGGTCCTGGCCTCCGCCTTCCGTGCGGGCGGAAATCTGCACGACGCGCTCGATTGCCGATTGTGCGGCGGCGGCATAGAGCGCCAGCATCGCCTTTTCCTGCGTGGCGCCGAGATCGTCAGAAAGCCCGTCCTGAAGGGCGCCGGCGCAATTGATGACAAGCTGATGGCTGTTCAGCACCGTACGCCAGTCTGATGGATCGGTCATTTCGGCCAAATCGGCTTTGATCCAGGCGATCGACGGGTGTTTTACCCGCGCGCGATTGGGATGGCGGGCGAGACCGGTGACCATATGCCCGTCTCTGCGCAATCGCGCTGCGATCGCAGAGCCAATGAAACCAGTTGCGCCGAGAATCAAAATCTTCATGGTGGGCAGACTATCCAAAAGCGCTGGCAAGGGGAGGGTCCCGGCATCTGATTGCGGTTGTAATCCGCAAAGAAGGCTTGGCGGCGGTATGGCAAAGGCTTAGGTTTGAGGCTTATTCGACGGGGAGATTCCTTATGCACGATCATGACGGCCATCATCACCATGATCATGACAACCATTATTCCGATATGCAGGCGCGGGTGAAGGCGCTGGAGACGTTGCTGACGGAAAAGGGGCTGATTGATCCGGCGGCGATCGATGTCATTGTCGAGACTTATGAGGCCAAGGTCGGGCCGCGCAATGGGGCGCAGGTGGTCGCAAAAGCTTGGAGCGATCCGGAATTTGCGGAGTGGCTGAAGCGTGACGCGACGGCGGCGATCGCCAGCCTCGGCTTTGCCGGCCGACAGGGCGAGCATATGCGGGCGGTGTTCAATACGCCTGAGATGCATAATCTCATCGTTTGCACGCTTTGCTCCTGCTATCCCTGGTCGGTGCTCGGCCTGCCGCCGGTCTGGTACAAGGCGCCGGCCTATCGCTCCCGCGCAGTCATCGATCCTCGCGGCGTGCTAGCCGAATTCGGCCTGACCTTGCCGGAGGGCAAGAAGATTCGCGTATGGGATTCGACGGCGGAGCTGCGCTATCTCGTCATCCCTGAGCGTCCGGCCGGAACGGAACGCATGAGCGAGTCGGCTCTGGCGGATCTCGTCAGCCGCGATGCCATGATCGGTACGGCAATCGCCAAGGCACCAGAGGTGACGATATGAACGGCCCCCACGATCTCGGCGGGCAGATGGGCTTCGGTCCGGTGGCGCCGGAGCCGGACGAACCGGTCTTCCATGCGGAATGGGAGAAGCGGGCGCTCGGTGTTACGCTCTCCTGCGGTGCTTTCGGCGCCTGGAGCATCGATGAAAGCCGGCACGCGCGCGAAAATATCCGTCCCGCCGAATATCTCGCTGCCAGCTATTATGAGATCTGGACGCGTGGGCTTGAGATGCTGCTGGAACGGCATGGTTTTGCAACGCACGAGGAGCTGCGATCCGGCCATTCGCTACAGCAAGGAGCCGTGCCGAAGCGCGTCCTGAAGGCGGATATGGTCGCCGGTGCTCTCGCCAAGGGCGGCCCCTGTGACCGACCGGTCGATACGGCGCCGCTTTTTGCAGCCGGCGATCGCGTTCGGACGAAGAATATCAATCCGACAGGGCATACCCGGTTGCCACGCTACGCGCGAGCCAAGGAGGGCGTGGTGGAAGCCGTACAGGGCTCGTTCGTCTTCCCCGATGACAACGCGCACGGCAAGGGCGAGAATCCGCAATGGATCTATACCGTTGTTTTCGATGCCCCGGAAATCTGGGGCGAGGGCGCAGATCCCGCGCTGACCGTCTCCATCGATGCCTGGGAGAGCTATCTTGAGCGCGTGTGAGACGGTGTCGCCGCTGGCACAGTCGCCGCAGTTGCCGAAATCTGTTGATGGAGAACCGGTCTTTCCCGAACCCTGGGCAGCCGAAGCTTTTGCCATGACTGTGCATCTGCACGAGAAGGGCTTGTTCAGTTGGAGCGAATGGGCAGAGCAGCTTTCTGCCGAATTGCACAGGCCTGGCCGGGCTGAGGACGGCAGTGATTATTTCGACTGCTGGGTAGCGGCACTTTCCGGTCTGCTGGTCAGTCGCGGTATCGCGGATGCTGGCGTGATCCTCGATCTGCAAAAGAGCTGGCAGCGCGCGGCGGAAGCGACGCCGCACGGCAAGCCGATTTTGCTGGAAAACGATCCGGAGCGCTGAGCGGTCTAAAGCTCGTCGCGATCTTTCAGATTCCCTCCGACGCTTTAGCTCGTTGTTTGTGCATGTCGTTTTCGCAAAACCGCCGCACACTTTTGCGCGACAGGCATTAGGACGAGAACTGCTTATAGCATTCGTCGGCCACCTGCCTCAGCATGTCGCGCGAGATTTCGCCGGTGACGGCATAGCCGAGATGGCCGTCGATCCAGTAGAAGGTCTGGACCGAACCTGCGCTGGCGAAGCGGAAGCTCGTCGTGGTGTTTTCCCTGTTATTGCCGACAAGCACGGTCAGACGCTGGCCGGCAGCATTCTCATACATGAAGAGAGCGCCAGGCGTGCCGTTGATAGGCAATAGCCGGCCGCCGACGAGCTGGAAACCGAGCCTTTGCAGGCTCGGCACCTTGAGATCGGCGACATTCATGCGCTTGCCGAGCCAGGTCGCGAGATGCGCCTCCTGATCCGCGCCGACCTCCACCGGGTGGCGGACATCGCTGGCGTAGACGGTGAAGGCCGATTGCGCCTGCCGCGGCAGGGCTTCGATACCGGTCAGGCGAAGATCCAGCGGCGTCAGAAGAGGCGGGCCGAAATGGCCGACGGCGGCGCCCACCAGGAAGATCGCCAGAGACGCCGCGGCCGTCGACAGCCAGCGAAGCCGACGTGACGTTGCGGCCGGCGCCGGCGTAGGAGTAGGCGATACCAGTTCACGGTCGCTTTCCTTCGAGGTTTCGTATGGCGCAAACAACGCCTTAATGCCGGCGTTTTGCGCCTGCCAGGCGGCGACCATCTCCGCTTGTTCGGGGTTTTCGGCAAGCCAGGCCTCCAGCCGGGCGTGCTCGTCCGGCGGCAGCAGCCCGTCTGCAAAGGCATGGAGATCCGCTTCGGTCACGGTCGGGTTACGTTCGCTCATTTCGGTCTCCGAAGCGCAATGACATTATCGGCATTCATCAGGCTGGTCATTTTCCGGCGCGCTCGCGACAGTCGCGACATCACGGTGCCGACAGGAATATCCAGCGTGGTGGCGACGTCCTGATAGCTGTAGCCTTCGACCACGACCAGCATCAGCACGGCGCGATAATCCTCCCCAAGACTGTTCAGCGCCGCTTCCAGTTGCGAGCGTTCCAATGGATCATTGTTGGTTTCTGCTGCCGGCAGATCGGCGCTGTCGTCGAGATCGACAAAGTTGCGGCCGTTTTGCTGGCGCAGACCGTTTCGGTAGAGATTGGTCATGATGGTGAGCACCCAGCCGCGCAGGTTCAGCCCGCGCCACTGGCTACGCCGCGCCAGCACCTTTTCCACACAATCGTGAAGAAGGTCTTCGCCATCGGCGTCGGAGCGGGTGAGGCTGCGCGAATAGCGCCTCAGCGAGGGAAGGAGCGCCAGCACCTCAGCCTCGAAGCTGTCGGGCGCGGGGGTGGCTTCCCCCGCGTCCCCGTTAGTCCGATCAGGGCCGTGCGGCATCCCACACGCCCTTAAAGCCGTCGCCGGCAACGTCGCCTGCCTTGGCATCCTTGACAAAGAAATAGAGCGGCATGCCGTCCTTCGCCCATTGTTTCGTCCCGTCTTTGCGGGTGATGATCGAATATGCGCCTTCTGCCTTGGCATTGCTATCGGCCATCAGCGGGGGCCATGCCTTGGCGCAATCGTCGTTGCAATTGGAGACATCCTTCTTGTCGTTCTTGAAGGTGTAGAGCGTCATGCCGTTTTCGCCGGTGAGAACCTTGCCCTTGGCGCTTTCGGCGGTCTTTACCGGGGCGGCGGCAAAGGCCGATGTCGCAGCAGCCGATGCCATGATCAGGATCGGCAGAAATTTCGCGGCTTTCATGATTTTTCTCCTCGAAGTGGTAGACACCAATGGTCCAGGCCCCACGTTTTTGCGTTGCCGGACATGAGACACGGTTTGCCTCGATTTTATTCCCGGCAAATCCCGTTTTTTTACCGCTTGCTTCTGCCGGCCGAATCCTGCCAAGTCGCGCCATGCAATTTGCGCCGCAACAAGACGAAGCGCTCAAGGCCGTTGCCAACTGGCTGAAGGAGGGACGCTCGCCGCTGTTTCGCCTGTTCGGCTACGCCGGCACGGGCAAGACGACGCTTGCGCGGCATTTTGCCGAGCATGTCGACGGCGATGTGCTGTTTGCTGCCTTCACCGGCAAGGCAGCGCAGGTGCTGCGTTCGCGCGGCGCCAGCAATGCCAAGACCATCCATTCGCTGATCTATCGCCCGCGCGGCGAGGAGGCTGTCGAGGACGAGGAGACCGGCAAAACATCGATCGCGCCGATGTTTACCATCAACAGGCAAAGCCCGGTCGCCAAGGCAGCGCTAATCATCGTCGACGAATGTTCGATGGTGGATGAAGCGCTCGGCAAGGACCTGATGAGCTTCGGTACGCCGATACTGGTACTCGGCGACCCCGGTCAGTTGCCGCCGGTCTCAGGCGGCGGTTTCTTTACCAATGAGGAGCCGGACTATCTGCTGACGGACATTCATCGCCAGGCACGGGACAATCCGATCATTCAGCTCGCGATGCACGTGCGCGAGGGCAAGGAAATCATGCACGGCGATTTCGGCACGGCGCAGGTGATTTCGAAGAACGAGGTCACGCAGCCGCTGGTGCTGGAGGCCGATCAGGTGCTGGTCGGCACCAACCGTACCCGCCGGCGCTACAATCAGCGTCTGCGCGAGCTCAAAGGATTTACGGCCGAGTATCCGCAATCCGGCGATAAGCTGGTCTGCCTCCGCAACGATCCCGCCAAGGGCTTGCTTAACGGCTCACTTTGGCAGGTGATGACATCTTCCCGGGAAACGACCAAGCCCGGCATCAATCTGCTTGTGCGGCCGGAAGATGACGACATGGATCGGGGTGCTGCGAAGATCAAGCTTTTGAAGCAGGCCTTCGAGGATGTCGAAGGCGAAATCCCCTGGTCGACACGCAAGCGCTACGATGAATTCGATTACGGCTATGCGCTGACCGTGCATAAGGCGCAGGGTTCGCAGTGGAACAATGTGGTGCTGTTCGATGAAAGCTGGGCGTTTCGTGATACACGCGAGCGCTGGCTCTATACGGCGATCACGCGCGCGGCCGAGAGGCTGACGATCGTCCGCTAAGGTTTTTCACGCTTGTATCGTCGATGGGGATAGATGCTCCGCTGTGCAACTGGCAGTGCGCTTGTCGAGATCAGAGATCGTCGCCGTGCGCGTCGGGGGGCTCGGAGGTATTGGCGTAGTCGAGGAGATCGGCAACTTTCTGCATCTGCCGGTTCAAGGCCGACATTTCAACAATGAGTTCGCGTTTGCGGTGGTTGAGCGCCGTGCGGAAGATGATCTCGGCATGGTTAGGCGTTTCCGCATCATCGAGCTTTTCCATGACCTCCTGGATGACGGCGATCGACATGCCGGTTTCGCGACAGACGGTGATGACTGCCATGCGCAGCACATCGTCGGTGCCGTAGATTCGCATCAGCCCATGGCGGTCAGCCGAGATCAGTCGTTTCTCCTCGTAGAAGTGCAGCGTCCTGTGGGTGACTCCGAAAGCGCTGGCCATATCCGCAATGGCGACCGCCCCTTCCGGCAGGTTGGAAGGAAGTGCTGACTCCGGCAAGAACCGGTACTTGGCGTGCGCCTCCGATATAAGATTGGCGGCAGCAAACAGACGTTTGGAACCGTCAGACATGAGTCCCTCCATAATTCTGTCCATCCCCTTTTTGTCCCGGCGCCCCACGCCGTGATTGAGTGTCTCTTCTTTTGTGTGGTTGAAGGAGGAGGCCGCTGCTACGCCCAACTCGTTTTCACAATGACGCGACCAACAAACGCAGATGTCGCCGATGAAAATTCTTAGGTTTCATAAGGACAAATTTACTTTGGGTGAGCTTGTGCTCCCTCGTTCCCCCGGGATGACCGAAATCGGGCACCCGACACAATGACGCTAACCGGTTTCGGCGAAATTATAAGTTGCCCGAAGGGCGTATCGTCGGTGAGGTGGGGCGTTAAAAGAGGGGAAGACCATCAATCTTTTGCATGAGTCGATGTTCGAATCTCGTTGGTCTTGCGGCGTGCAATCGCATAAAACGGAGGGTATTATCCTCTTTAAAAATCATGGATTTCGATCATGCCCGCCAAGCTCTCCGTGAACCTCAACGCCATCGCCATGCTGCGTAACCGGCGCGACCTTCCCTGGCCAAGTGTAACCGGGCTTGGACGGATCGCTCTTGCCGCCGGCGCGAGCGGCCTGACGGTGCATCCGAGGCCCGATCAGCGGCACGTCCGCTTCTCCGATCTGCCCGATATCCGGGCGCTGATCGACGATGAGTTTCCAGAGGCGGAGTTCAACATCGAGGGTTATCCGACCGATGAGTTCTTCGATCTTTGCGCCGGCGTCGAGCCGGAACAGGTGACGCTGGTGCCTGACGATCCGTCGCAGGCGACCTCGGATCACGGTTGGGATTTCCGCAAGAACCGCGAGCTGCTGGTCGATGTCGTTGCCAGATACAAAAAGATCGGCTGCCGCGTTTCGCTGTTTGCCGACGGCGACGGCGATGCCGAAGCGGTGAAGATCGCCAGGGAGGTCGGTGCCGACCGCATCGAGCTTTACACCGGCCCTTATGGCGGCTGCTACGACGCGCCGGAGCGGGCCGCTGTCATTCTCGATGCTTTGGGCAAGACGGCCGATGCCGCGCTTGCCAATGGACTTGACGTGAATGCCGGTCACGACCTGACGGTTGCCAACCTGCCGGCGCTCATCAAGCGCATTCCGGCACTTGCCGAAACGTCCATCGGCCACGGGCTGACCGCCGATGCGCTGGAATATGGCATGGCGGAGACTGTACGGCGCTTCCGCCGGGCTTGTGGGCAGGCGGTTTAAGCATCCGGCTCTGCAGCTAGTCAGGCGAGTTTGCCTTTGCCGTGCTCTTTCGCCTGGCCCCTCATCCTAGCCTTCTCCCCGCATCGCGGGGAGAAGGGACGACGGAGCAAAACTATTAGCCCGGACATTCGGTTAGGGCTGTGTTCGAGGCATGAGACTCCCTCTCCCCGCTCGGGGGGGG
This sequence comes from Rhizobium mayense, assembly GCF_030272705.1. GTDB lineage: Bacteria > Pseudomonadota > Alphaproteobacteria > Rhizobiales > Rhizobiaceae > Rhizobium > Rhizobium mayense. The sequence continues at coordinate 383,638 of NZ_JARFYM010000001.1, forward strand.
AGGGTTGGGGCGAGGGGCCATGCTTGAAGGTGCGGCGAGGATCATCTTGCCTGACCTTTCCAAAACTCAGCCGAGCAACGCCGCCTTGTGTTCCTCGACGAAGCTGCGCAGCGTCTGCGGCTCCTTGCCGGTCAGCTTGTTGAAGTCGTTCGTGAGGATGTTGAAATTGCCGGCGCGGGTATTGGCATCCGCGGAGACGAGCATGTCGACCACGAATTTCGGCAGGCCAGCGCCGGTCAGGCCGGCGGCGAACTGTTCGTCATTGACCTGCACGACTTCCAGCGGACGACCGGTGATCCTGCTGACGACGCTCGCGACGTCCTCGATGGTGACGGCGGTCGAGCCCGTCAGCGTATAGGTGGCGCTTTCCGTCGTGTCGGAGGCTAAGGCGGCGGCAATGGCAAGGGCGCAATCTTCGCGGCTGATGTTGCTGACGCGACCGCCACCGGTCGCGGTGTACCACCTGCCGACTTCGAGGCTGTGCGGCAGGCCCATCAAGTAGTTGTCGAAGTACCAGGCGTTGCGCAGGATCGTATAGCCGAGGCCGCTGGCCTTGATGGCATTTTCCGTGCCGAGATGGTCGAGTGCGAAGCTGACGAGCGAGTTTTCCGGTGCCGGCATCGAGGTGTAAAGGATGTGTTTAACGCCAGCCTGCTTAGCGGCCTCGACGGCCGTCGTGTGCTGCTTCAGGCGCTGACCGGGGACGGCGAGCGCGTCGGTGCTGATGATCAACAGGCGATCGACGTCGGCAAAGGCTGCCGGCAGGGTGGCGGCGTCATCGAAATCAGCCTTGCGGGTAACGACGCCTTTGGCGGCGAGGCTTGCCAGCTTCTCCGGGCTGCGGGTGGCGGCAATGATGCGGCCGGGCGCAAGCTTGTATGTCTCCAGCAGGTGATGAATGACGCGCTGGCCGAGGTGGCCCGCGGCGCCGGTGACGAGAAGGGTGCTGCTCATGTCTTTATCCTTGTTCTACCGCCGCGGACTTGCGAGGGTTTTGTTACTCTCAAAAAGAGACTAGCGCTAGAATAGGAATTGACTTCGGCCTGTAAAGAAGGCAGTTTTTTGGCTCTACGTTACCAAAAGGGAACCGCCCCGCCATGAGCGCCCGCACCGTCGTCAATCTTCGCAATACAGAGGCTCCGCCGCGCGTCGTCGATATCAGCAAACTCGATTTTACCAATTGCCCGGTGCGGGATTTGATCTCGCAGATCGGTGGCAAGTGGTCGGTGCTGCTGCTGGAAGCGTTGGCGCAGCGTCCTTACCGTTTTGGTGAGCTGCGGCGCATGGTGCCCGATATTTCGCAGCGCATGTTAACCCAGACGCTGCGCGACCTGCAGCGCGACGGCTATATCGACCGCGAGGTGTTTCCGACCAAACCGCCAAGCGTTGAATATCGCATGACCGATCTCGGTCGTTCGCTCTATGGGCCCCTGGCGCAGCTCCTGAATTGGGCTGAAGCCAACCACGACGCCGTGCGCGCAGCACGCGTCCGTTTCGATCAATCGCAGGACTAAGCGCGGCCCCATCGGAGCCGGGTCGCGCCCTTTCGCTGCCGAATCACTTCTGCCGTTCCGTCAAGAAGATGAGCAGCGCCACGACAGGGAAGCCGACGGCGATCCACGAGGCGAGATTCCAGCCGCCGGTGGCATAGGCCCAGCCGCCGATTGCGGAGCCGAGCGCGCCGCCAGTAAAGAATGTCGCCATGTAGAGACCGTTCAGGCGGCTGCGATGTTCGGCGCTCAGCGCAAAGATGGCGCGCTGGCCAAGCACGAGATTGGTCTGCACGCCGAAATCGAGCAGGATGCCGGAAAGCGTCAATGTCGCAAGTGCCAGCAGCGAGCCGCTTCCGGAGGCATGAGCGATGAGGAGGGCGAGGATGGCGAGCACCATGGCGAAGGCGGTGGCAAGCTTGGTCCAGCCGCGATCGGCAACACGGCCGGCTATCGGCGAAGCGACCGCGCCTGCGGCACCAGCGAGTGCGAAGAGGGCAACGCCATTCTGCGTCAGGCCGAAAGCCGGGCTTGCGAGCAGCAACGGGGTCGTTGTCCAGAAGACGCTGAAGGCGCCGAACATGCAGGCTTGATAGAGGGCGCGGCGCTGCAGCACCGGCGTGCGCAGTGCGAGATGGCCCATGGACGAGAGCAGTTGGCCATAGTGCAGCTTGGTATGAGGAATGCGGGTCGGCAGGACCGCGCGGAGGATAACGGCAAGCCCGATCATGACGCCCGCGGAGAGGATATAGACCGCATGCCAGGAGGAGAGCTCCGACAGGAAGCTCGCCGCCGGACGGGCCAGCATGATGCCGCAAAGCAGGCCGCTCATGACATTGCCGACAACCGCGCCGCGGCTGGCGTCCGGCGCCATATGGGCCGCGAACGGCACGAGGACTTGGACTGCAACGGAAGCAATGCCGATACAGAGCGAGGCAAGCAGGAAAAGTGACGGTGACGACGCGAAGGAGGCGCCGATGAGCGCTACGGCCGAAAGGCCGATCAGCGTCAACACCAGCCTGCGGTTTTCCACGAGATCGCCGAGCGGGACGATCAATAGCAGACCAAGGCCATAACCGATCTGCGTCAGCGTCACGATCAGACCAGTCGCCGCCGGCGTGAAGCCGAGCGCCTGGCTGATCGGGCCGGCCAGCGGCTGGCCATAATAGAGATTGGCGGCCACCAGCCCGCAAGCGGCGGCAAACATGAACGTCATCAACGGCGAAATGGTCTTTTCGGGGAGCGAGGCGCTCTCCCGTCTGGCGGCGGCGGTTGCGGGCATGTCATGATCCTTGATGCGGGCAGGGGAGGCGATCCCCCAAAATTCTTGTGAAAAATCAGTTCAGCAGTTTCATGGCCGTCTCGGCGACGGCGAGCATATGTTCGGTTTTGCGACCGGTCTTTCCGATCACGCGCATGCCTTTCGTAAGGGCAAGCAAGGTGCAGGCGGTGCTTTCAGGGTCGATATGCTTTGACACGGACCCATCCGCCTGACCCAGAAGAATGAGGTCCCGGATGCGCCGCTCGTCGAAATCGAAAGCTACGCTGACACGGCTGGCGACCTCCTTATCGAAAAGCGCAAGCTCGATCGCACTGCCGACCACGAGACAGCCTCTGCGGCCGATTTCGCCGCATGAAGCCTCAGCGAAGAACGCCACCAATGAACGCAGCTTTTCATGCGCGTTTGGGGCCTTGGCAAGAGACTCATCAATCAATTGCTGGCGCACATGGCGATAGCGATCGAACACGGCCAGGAACACGCCGCGTTTGTCGCCGAACGCCTTGTAGACGCTGCCTGCGGTCAGTCCCATGGCCTCGGTCAATTCGCTAATCGAGGCGGCATAGTAACCGCGCTCGGAAAAGACCCGCAGCGCCGCATCGAGCGCTGCGTCCACATCGAATTCCCGCGGGCGACCGCGAAGCTTCGGGGAAATGTCCTGCATGTGTGTCGTCATGCAGATTGTTTAGGAAATGATCGTTTCCAAATCAAGAGGAATTTTTGCAGTGCAACAAGACGTGATGCCGCGCAATCTGGTTCAAAGATCCAGAACCCACGTCTGGCCATTCAATTCCGGGCCAAACATGCGATGCTTTTCCTCGGAGACGAGCCGGAAACCGGCTTGAATATAGATGCCTCTGGCGGTGTCGAGGATGTCGTTGGTCCACAGCGACAGTTGGCGATAACCGGCGTCGCGGGCAAAACGGATGCATTCGCCGACCAGCAGTTTGCCAAGGCCGAGACCTCGCGCCGCCTTGTCGACGTAAAGCAATCGGAGCTTTGCGATCCCGTCACCGCCGTCGGCAACCATGACGGAGCCGACATTCAGTCCCCCCCGCTCGGCGATCCAGCATCGATCTTTCTGCGGGTTGAAATTGGAGAGGAATTTCCCGGCGACCTCGGCGACCAACCCTTCAAAACGCATATCCCAACCGAATTCTTCGGAATAGAAGCGCCCCTGACTTTGCACAATCCAACCGATATCGCCGGGACGATGGGCGCGGATGATGGCGGCGGGCATGGCGTTGGCGCTTGAGTTGAGTACGGCCCGTATCGTCTGCATCGCCTCGACGACACGTTCCGGCTCACCGATGGCCAGTGCGTCGAAATGCCCGGCGATCTCGGCGCGCGAGCGGCGGACGAATTCATGGAACTGCGCCCGTCCCTTGCCGGTGACCGTTATGATCTGGCTGCGCAGGTCCTCCGGATCGGGCTTGGTTTCGACCAGGCCGTCTTCGCGAAAGCGCTTCAGAATGCGGCTGAGATAGGCGGGGTCAAGATGCAGGTCCCGCGTCAGTGTCGAGGCGGCGACGCCCCCACGGGAACCGATTTCGAACAACACGCGGACATCGGTCAAGGCGTAAGGGCTGTCGAGATAGGCTTTGTTCAGGACGCCGAGGAAATTGGTATAGAAGCGATTAAAGTCGCGGACTGCGTCGATGGTCGCGAATTCCATAATATCAAGCATGGACATCATCTCCTTAAAATATAAGAGACGATGTCCACCATTTATTTGACTCAGTCAAGTAAATTTGGCTTGATCAAGCGGCCCGGCTAGCGGCCGCTTTTTCGCTGCCGAGAGCGAAATCGACGGCACTCAGTGCGTGGATCGCCGTGGTGTCGAAGCCCGGCAGGGTGAGCGCGTTCGGGTCAAGGATCAGGCAGATCTCGGTGCAGCCGAGGATGACGCTATCGGCGCCCTCAGCTTTGGCGCGCTCGATGATCACCATCAGTTTCCGGCGCGACTCGTCCTTGACGATGCCGGCGCAGAGTTCGTTGAAGATGATGTCGTGGGTAACTGTTCGGTCTTCAGCGCCCGGCACCATGACGGAGACGCCGTTGCGGGCCATGCAATCGGTGTAGAAGCCGTGCTCCATCGTGTAGCGCGTGGCAAGCAGCAGCGGCTTGAAGCGGCCGGCGGCTTTCAGCGCGGCGGCCGTCTCGTCGATAATGTGGATCAACGGGATGGAGACGCGAGCGGCAACTTCCGGAGCGATCAGATGCATGGTGTTGGTGCAGATCAGCACGCATTCGGCGCCGGCGATCTGCAGGCGAAGCGCTGCATCGCCGAGACGGGCGGCGGCGTCGTCCCAGCGTCCGGCCTTCTGGAGGGCGACGATTTCTTCGAAATTGACGGAATACATCAGCACTTCAGCCGAGGCGAGGCCTCCCAGTCTGTCACGAACCATCTCATTGATAAGGCGATAATAGACCGCCGAACTCTCGAAACTCATACCGCCGATCAGGCCGATAGTGCGCATGCTGCTGTTCTCCGTTCTTAATAAGGAATAGCAGAATATTGAGACATTTCACCCGCTTGGTGTTTGCAATCTTTGTCTTTCTTTCGATCAGTGATGCAAAGTTTTGCGTATATGTGCGATAATGCACAAAATTTCCGCGTCACTATGGAGATGGGCGCCAATGCTTGACGAACGCGATCGGAAGATTCTCGATCTTTTGCAGACCGACGCCGGCATCTCGGTGACGGACCTTGCCGATCGGGTGGCGCTTTCGGTTTCTGCCTGCTCACGGCGTATCCAACGGCTTGAGGAAAGCGGCCATATAGCCAGGCGCATTGTCGTACTGGACCGCGAGAAAATGGGAGTGCCGACCACGCTCTATGCGCTGATCAAGACCGCGCATCATGCCGACGAATGGATCGAAATTTTTCGGAAGGCGATCAGTGACATTCCCGAAATCGTCGAGGCGCATCGGCTGACGGGCAATTACGACTACATCCTGAAAATCGTGCTGCCGCGTGTCGAGCACTACGACGTCATCTATAAGAAGATCGTGCGCCGAGTGGAGCTCTTCGACGTTTCAGCGTCGATCTCCATGGAAGTGTTGAAAAGCGGCGTAACGATCCCGGTCGGCTATGCCGAATAGTGAAGCGATCTCGTTTGTGGAACGATGTAACAACTGCCTCCAAGTCTAGCGAAGCATAATGACGGAAACTTTGCGCCAATTGCGGTCATTCGGGCGGATGGATGTCATTGTGCGAGAGTCTACTCGGCAACGGGACAATCACCTGCATTAGCCTATCAATTCGTTCTGCTTGAACGCACATGGCTCGGCGACAGGCCATATAATGTCTTGAATGCCCGGCTGAACGCCGCCTCGGAGTCGTAGCCGACATGGCGAGCAATATCTCCTATGCGTACATTCGATTTACGCAATAGGTCTGACGCGACAGCCAGACGCCAACCATGAAGGTATCGTAGAGGGGGTTCGCCAACAGCAGCCAGAAACACCTCTGCGAACCGAGAGCGTGACATTCCAGCAATTGAAGCCAAGTCCCCCACCGACCAGGGTCGGCTTGGGTTTCGATGAAGCGCCGACAGTGCACGGCTTACCCTGGCATCGGCCAACGCACCGATCCAGCCCTGCTTTCCGCCCTGTAATTTCGACCACGTACGGATACATCGGATAACCAGAATATCGATGACGCGTGAGATCATAAGGGCCGCGCCCGGCTCCTGCGCCTCCTTTTCATAAACCAGGAATTGGGCGACGTCGCGGATGAGAACGGCGGATTGATCGGTGTTTTTCTCGACATGGATATAGTTCGGCAGCAAGCTCATGGCAGGCTGCAAGCCACAACCGTTCTCGAACTGAAACGTCGCGCTGAGCGTTCTTGCACGCACTGGCCCGATACCATCTCGAAGCACGTCCACTCTTACGCCCGATCCGTCGACTACAAGTTCATGCCTGGCCTGGCGCCAACTTTTGCTGGGACAGGCCAAGGCGTACCTGATCGGACGTAGCAGCACGAAAACGTCACCCCGGGACAATCGCAGCGGTGGGTCGTCTTCGATATAGACGTCAATGTCGCCTTCCTGGACGACGTGGAGACATGCTGAACTGGGTTGAAAAACGATATTGAATCCGGGCGCGCATTCGGCTGTAAATACTCGCTCGCCCTTCAGTTGCACGAAACGCAGGATATCTGACAACAGGTCTGTCGGCGTTGCAACATCGGACGCTGGAGCAAAAACTCCGTTGTTGCCGTCATGGGGTGACAAGATATTTTCCTCTAGTTCTCAAATGTAGCGATACAACGAAAATTGCTTTCTGTCTCGGGCATCGGCGCTCATTGGATCGAGTTCGCAATCGACCGCAACAGCAGTATCGCGACTTTGCTGAAACGCCTGTTTCCTCTGGAAGCGTGCGTCGGTTCCATTATTCCTGGAGAAAATAGAATGCGTTCTCTCATTATGACTGCTGCAGCAACGTTGCTCGCCGGCGCTGCTTTTGCCGTGTCCGCCACCGCAAGCGAACTTCCGAAGGGGGCGGCACACAACATCGTTCTCGTTCACGGCGCATTCGTCGATCAGACAAGCTGGCAGCCCGTCGCCGATATTCTTACCGCCAAGGGCTATAAGGTCACCCTCGTCGAAAATCCGCTTACGTCCCTTGCCGCTGAAGTGGCCGCGACGAAAAAAGCGATAGCAGAACAGAACGGTCCGACCGTTCTGGTAGGTCACTCTTGGGGCGGCGTTGTCATTACCGAAGCGGGTAACGACCCCAAGGTGAAGTCGCTGGTATTCGTATCGGCGTTTGCCCCGGATGTCGGCGAGTCCCTTGCAACGCTCGCCAAGTCCGGTCCGGCAACTGAGGGCGCGAAGTCCATTCATCCGGACGACAAGGGTAACCTCTATCTGGATCAAAAGACCTTTCCGGAATTCGTCGCCCCCGAACTGCCGCTGAAAATTGCCGAGAAACTTGCCGCCAATCAGCTACCTCTGAACCACACGGCGTTCGAAGCCCCAGTGGACACAGCCGCATGGCACTTCAAGCCGAACTATTTCGTCATCAGCACGAAGGACCGCGTGAATGCTCCAGAGGCTCAGCGAATGATGGCGGCGCGGATAAAGGCCAAGGTAACCGAGGTTCCTGGGAGTCATGCGTCACTGGTTGTATTCCCCAAGGAGATTGCAGCCGTCATCGAAGAGGCTGCACTCGCCAAGTAACTGCCTCAGCTTGGCCGCTCTATCATGTGAGGCCGCCCAATCGATTGGGCGGCCTCAGTAGTTTGGTACCATATTCCTGCCTCGTATATATTTGAGCCCATTCCAGATCGTTTGGATCACATCGACGGTGAAGGACCCAAATATGGCCGACTTGCGAGTAGTCAATCACCTGTCCGCTTTGCGCCCGAAAGCCGCCATTCTACTACCAAATTCCGGTCATTTGGCTCGCGCGCCCGCACGGGTGCCATGCATAAAAGATGGTTGCTGGCTATCGTCTTCAACCCTACGTTCGCGAAGATAAAACGGATGCGGGGTGTCGTTATGCAGGATTATCACGTTGTCGTCGTCGGAGGTGGGTTTGGCGGCTTGCAGCTCGTCAACGATCTCAAGGGAGCTCCGGTCCGCATCACGCTGATCGACCGGCGTAACCATCACCTGTTCCAGCCGCTGCTCTATCAAGTCGCCACTACCTTGCTCGCCACGTCCGAGATCGCCTGGCCGATCCGAAGCTTTTTCCGCGATCGTCCGGAGGTGACGACACTGCTGGCGGAAGTCGTCGGGGTCGACAGCCAGGCACATGTGGTGACGCTGAAAGGCGGCGAGACGATAGCATACGATACGCTTGTGCTGGCGACAGGCGCGACCCATGCCTATTTTGGACATGACGAATGGGAACCGGTGGCGCCGGGATTGAAGACGCTTGAGGACGCAACGACGATCCGCCGGCGCGTTCTGCTGGCCTTCGAGCGGGCGGAACTGGAGAGTGATCCCGCCACTTGCGACGCTCTGCTGACTTTCACCATCGTCGGCGCCGGGCCGACCGGCGTCGAGCTTGCCGGCATCATTGCCGAGTTGGCCAGAACGACTCTCCCGAAGGAGTTCCGCAATATAGACACCACAAAGGCCAGGATCATCCTTGTCGAAGCCGGGCCGCGCGTTCTACCAAGCTTTGACGAGGGGCTGTCCGCCTACGCTCATAAGGCGCTGGAAAAGCTGGGCGTCGAAGTCCGCACCGGCAAGCCTGTTACATCCTGCACCGAGGAGGGCGTGACGATCGGAGAGACCTTCGTCCCAAGCCGCACGATCGTCTGGGCCGCTGGCGTGCAGGCTTCGCCGGCAGCGAAGTGGCTGAGCGTTCCCGCCGATCGCGCCGGTCGCGTCGTGGTCGACAAGGAACTGAGGACGCCAGGTAAGCCGGATATCTTTATCATCGGCGACACGGCGGCGGTGATGCGCCAGGATGGCACCCCGGTGCCGGGTATCGCGCCGGCCGCCAAGCAGCAGGGCGCTTACGTCGCCAAGGTGATAAGGGCAAAGCTATCGGGCCAGCCGGCGCCAGGGCCATTTCACTATTATCATCAGGGAAGTCTTGCGACGATCGGCAAAAGTGCTGCAATCATCGATTTCGGCTGGATCAAGCTTAGGGGCTGGATCGCCTGGTGGGTCTGGGGCCTCGCCCACATTTACTTCCTGATCGGGACGCGCTGGCGCTTCGCCGTCGCCTGGAGCTGGCTGTGGATCTATATCAGCCGTCAGCACAGCGCCCGGCTGATCACGCAAAGGGAAACCATGCGCGAGGAATGAAAAAGGGCGGCGCCCGGCAGGACGCCACCCTTATCAGACTTAGGCCAGCGAGGCGATGTCGATGACGAAGCGGTAGCGAACGTCGCTTTTCAGAACACGTTCATAGGCTTCGTTGATTTCCTGGATGTTGATCTTCTCGATCTCGGCGACGATATTGTGCTCGCCGCAGAAGTCGAGCATTTCCTGGGTTTCCTTGATCGAACCGATCATCGAGCCCGAGAGGCTGCGGCGGCCGGGGATGAGCGAAAAGGCGTGAACCGGTACGGCATGTTCCGGAACGCCGACGAGCACCATGCTGCCGTCGTATTTCAGAAGGTTCAGGTAGGCGTTCCAGTCGATGGCGGTGCCGACCGTGTTGATGATCAGGTCGAAGCTGCCTGCAAGCGTCTTGAAGGTTTCGGCGTCGCTGGTGGCGTAGTAGTGGTTGGCGCCGAGCTTGAAGCCGTCTTCCTTCTTCGACAATGTTTGGCTGAGAACGGTCACGTCAGCGCCCATGGCGTGCGCCAGCTTGACGCCCATATGGCCGAGACCACCCATGCCGACGATGGCGATCTTCTTGCCGGGGCCGGCCTTCCAGTGACGTAGCGGCGAGTAGAGCGTGATGCCGGCGCACAGCAGCGGAGCGCCCGAATCCAGCGGAATATTGTCGGGGAAGGACAGCACATAGCCTTCCTTGACGACGATCGAGTCGGAATAGCCGCCATAGGTCGGCGTTTCGCCGTCGGCTTCGACGTCGTTGTAGGTCTGGACCAGGCCCGGCATGTAGTGTTCATAGTCCAGATCGCGTGTGGCGCAGGTCGTGCAGGAATTGACGAAGCAGCCGACGCCGACGCGGTCGCCAATCTTGAACTTGGTTACCTTGGAACCGACGGCGGTGACGAGGCCGGCGACTTCGTGGCCCGGCACCATCGGGTATTTCGAGCCGCCCCATTCGTTGCGCGCCTGGTGAATGTCGGAGTGGCAGACGCCGCAATATTGGACGGCGATGACGACGTCGTCTTCGTTCGGCTCGCGGCGCTCGAAGGTGAAGGGGGTGAGCGGCTTGGACGCGTCGGTTGCGGCATAGCCCTTTGCAATAGCCATGGGAGACTTCCTTTTTGTTAGGATTGGCTTTGGGTGAGGGATGGAAAAGTGGGTGGCCGACTTATGCACCGGAACCGGGCGAGAGCGTTAGAGCGATCCTGCAAGCTTTGTGTACGATTCTGCGAATCTGATTGACGGGCGCCCTTTCGCAGGGATGGACGGACACCTAGATAAGCCTCGACAAGCCCCCGAAAACAGTTGGTTGCGTATGACTCTTGCCTTCAATCCCAATCAGGAACTCGCGTCCATCATTGCCCGTTTCGCCGCGCGGGATGGAGAATCAACCACGCCGATCGCCAGCCTTACCCTACACCGGCAATCGATGGAGACCCCGTTGGAGCATCGGGCTTACCGACCGGCCTTTTCAGTCGTCGTTCAAGGACGCAAGAGCCTGACCGTCGGCGCCGATACTTATCATTACGGCGCTGGCCACTACGTCCTGACGGCGCTCGACCTTCCGGTTTCGACGCAGATTACCGGTGTGGCCAATGATACGCCCTATCTTTGCTTCTCCATGATGCTCGAAAGCGAACGGCTGAATGAGCTGCTGTCGCGCGTCAGTGTTCCGCGCCAGGCAATGACAACGGAAGGCATCCGCGGACTGGCGGTCAATCAGGCGTCGCCGGAACTACTTGATGCCGCACTGCGCCTGCTGAGGCTGCTCGACCGACCGGACGATATTCCGGCCATGGCGCCGCTGATCGAGCAGGAAATCCTCTATCGCCTGCTGACAGGTCCGGATGGGCCGCGGCTGTTGCAGATCGCCATGGCGGAGAGCCAGAGCAACAAGGTCGCTCGGGCAGTGGCCTGGATTCGCGGCAATTTCGTCCAGCCACTGCGCATCGAAGAGCTGGCGGAGCGCGTCGGCATGAGCGTCTCCTCGCTACATCATCATTTCAAGGCGGTGACCGCGATGTCGCCGATGCAATATCAGAAGCAGCTTCGGCTTCATGAAGCGCGGCGATTGATGATCGTCGAGCAGTTGGATGTCGGCTCCGCCGGCCATCGTGTCGGCTATCAGAGCCCGTCGCAGTTCAGCCGCGAATATAGCCGCCTCTATGGTCTGCCGCCGCTGAAGGACGTCGAAAGCATGCGGAGTCCAGTCGCCGCAGAATAATCCATTCATCTTATTGACGCGGTGCAGCAACGAATTCCGCTTGACGCCTGCTTCGCCCTCAGTCATAACCGGCCGCGAACCGTACCGTACGGTACGCATTTGGGAGAGGCCATCGTGCTCAGCGAAGCAGGACAGTCGAGCGAGTTTTCGCCGCGCCAGAACGCCGTTCTGGAACAGGCGTTGCGTCTGCTCGTCGATGGCGGCGAAAAGGCGCTGACGACCTCGGGTGTCGCGCGCGCTGCCAATTGCTCCAAGGAAAGTCTCTATAAATGGTTCGGCGACCGCGACGGTCTGCTATCGGCGATGATTGCCTATCAGGCGAGCAAGGTGCGCACATTCGAGCGCAACGGCGAGCGTTTGACGGCGGCGAGCCTGCATGACCATCTCGTCATTTTCGCCCGCGATCTTCTGGAGGTTTTGGCCGGCGACGTGTCGCTGGCGTTGAACCGTCTGGCGATCGGTCAATCGAACCGCGACGGCTCGAAGCTTGGCAAGCTTCTGCTCGAGCGCGGCCGACGGCAGATCGACCGCCGTGCGATGGCGCTGATCGATGCCGGCAAGCGGGCAGGGCTGCTGCGCTTCATGAATGCCGACGAGGCTTATCATACGCTTTATGGGCTCATCGTTTCCGATCTGCACGTTCGCATGCTGCTCGGCGAGCCCGGTTTGAAAGATACCAGCCGTCAGGCGGAGAAGGCGGTCAGCGCCTTCCTCAGGCTTTACGGCACGGAAAAGGTATTGGCGGAAGCGACAGCGACCGTCTGACGATTCGAAATCTGTACCCAGACAAGCAAAGGGAAGGACAAACAATGCGCGTCTATTACGATCGTGATGCCGATCTCAACCTCATCAAGTCGAAGAAGGTCGCCGTTATCGGTTATGGTTCGCAGGGCCGCGCCCATGCGCTGAACCTGAAGGACAGCGGTGCGCAGAATGTAGCGATCGCGCTGAAGGCTGGTTCGCCGACCGTCAAGAAGGCCGAAGCCGATGGTTTCAAGGTCATGACCGTTGCCGAAGCTGCCGCTTGGGCCGACCTGATGATGATGGCAACTCCGGACGAGCTGCAGGCCGACATCTACAAGGCTGACATCGCTCCGAATATCCGTGACGGCGCTGCGATCGCTTTCGCGCACGGCCTCAACGTTCACTTCGGCCTCATCGAGCCGAAGGCTTCTGTCGACGTCGTCATGATCGCTCCGAAGGGCCCGGGCCACACGGTTCGCGGCGAATACCAGAAGGGCGGTGGCGTTCCCTGCCTCGTCGCCGTTCATCAGAACGCTTCGGGCAATGCGCTTGAACTCGCGCTCTCCTACGCCTGCGGCGTCGGCGGGGGGCGTTCCGGCATCATCGAAACCAACTTCCGCGAAGAGTGCGAAACCGACCTCTTCGGCGAACAGGTCGTTCTCTGCGGCGGTCTCGTCGAGCTCATCCGCGCCGGCTTCGAAACGCTGGTTGAAGCCGGCTACGCTCCGGAAATGGCCTATTTCGAGTGCCTGCACGAAGTGAAGCTCATCGTCGACCTGATCTATGAAGGCGGCATCGCCAACATGAACTACTCGATCTCCAACACCGCCGAGTGGGGCGAATATGTCTCCGGCCCGCGCATCATCACGGCTGAAACCAAGGCCGAGATGAAGCGTGTCCTGAAGGACATCCAGACCGGCAAGTTCACCTCGGAATGGATGCAGGAATACCGCTCGGGTGCTGCCCGCTTCAAGGGTATCCGCCGCAACAACGACAGCCACCAGATCGAAGAAGTCGGCGCCAAGCTGCGCGGCATGATGCCCTGGATCGGCAAGAACAAGCTCGTCGACAAGGCTGTCAACTAAGCCTCTTTGGGTCTATACCGCAATGAAAAGGGCCGAGGAGGGAGACTTCCTCGGCCCTGAACGTTTCAGGGGTGTTTGCGGCCCACATAGCCGATCAAATGCCTTTCCTGGCTCTCATCCGCAGCCATTTTGTCGGTTTGCCATCGTAGCCACCGCCATCGGTTTCGTTGAGCGAAATATCCTTCCATCCGGTCGAGATCAGCAGATCGTTGAGCCAGCCGGCCGAGAGATAATTGTAATATCGGCCGAAACTATCGTAATCCTCGGCTTCTCCCGCCTTGAAGCTGGCATGAAATATGCCGTCGTTCTTCAGGGCCTTGTGGATGCGGCCGAATATTTCGGGAAGATCCGATCGCCGCACATGCAACAAGGATGCTTCGGCCCAAATGCCATCGTAAACTTGATGGTCTTCCAGCCCTTCGAACCTTCGAACGATCACTGGCTTGCCAATCAGCTTTTCGGCCTGCCTGGCCATTTCCACTGAGCCGTCTGTCGGCGTGACGTTGAAGCCGCGTGAGATCATGTAGGCTGCGTCCTGACCGCCGCCGCAGCCCAGTTCGAGAATCGACGCGCCGGCGGGAAGTGCATTCAGAAAGGCGTCGAGCCGGCGCTGCGGCAGGCTGCGGTCGCGCACTGCGTAGACGGCAGCGTTGTCGTCATAGAATGAGGATGTGGGGTCATTGCTTGTCATGCGTGTTCCAATTCGGCCATCAACTTAAGTATCGGAGCGGGGTCGCGTCTCGCAAGTTTGATCTTGATTCGCATTTCGAAGATAACTAGTCTTTAATCTAGTCAGATGGAGGACGCCATGCGCCAATGGCCGGTTCAGGATGCCAAAGCGAAATTTAGCGAAATGCTTGACGCCTCGTTGGAGGAAGGACCGCAGCTCGTTTCAAAGAGAGGCGAACCCAAAGCTGTGCTTGTTTCCGTGTCCGAGTGGGAAGCGCTGAACAAGCGAGCCAAGCCGTCCGCCAAGGACGTGCTTCTCGCACCGGAGCCGAGATTCGAACTCGATATCCCGTCTCGCAAGGAATGGGTCTGGCGGGACATCAATTTGGGTGAGAATTGACAGTTGTATTTGCTTGATACGAATGTGGTATCGGAATTGCGCAGGGTAAAACCCCATGGTGCGGTACTTGCCTGGATAAATAGTGTCAGGAGTGACGACCTTGCGATTTCCTCCATCACGATCGGCGAGATCCAGCGCGGTATCGAATTGACTGGAGAAACCGATCCCCAAAAGGCAAAAGAACTCACGCGTTGGCTGGATAGTTTGCAGCTCGGGATCCGGGTTATTTCCCTAGATGCGCCGTGCATGATCCAATGGGCGCAATTCATGCATCGCAAATCGCCGACGCTGATTGCCGATGCAATGATAGCGGCAACTGCATCGGTTCATAATCTCACGATCGTTACCCGCGATATCGGCGATTTTTCGACTTTTCCCGCTACTGTTCTGAACCCCTTTGACTACAAATCGCCTTGAGAATGTCATCGTTACAAACAAATTAGGTCAGTATTATTGACTTATCGTTTGTTGCGTGATCTTGTGGCACAAAGACAAAAAATTACGAGGAATCCCCATGTTAAATTGGGCAAATATCTTTGCGACACGCTCGAGCCGTATGCGCGCCTCCGAAATCCGCGAGTTGCTGAAACTGCTGGAGCGTCCGGACATCATCTCGTTCGCCGGCGGCATTCCCGATCCGGCTCTGTTTCCGGACCAGGAATTCAAGCAGGCCTACGCCGACATCTTTTCCGGTCCGGCCGTCAATGCGGCGCTGCAATATTCGGTCAGCGAAGGCTACAAGCCGCTGCGCGAATGGCTGATCGGCCAGATGGCCGCGCTTGGTATTCCCTGCGAGCTTGAGAACGTTTTCATCGTCTCCGGTTCGCAACAGGGTCTCGATTATCTCGGCAAGCTTTTCCTGTCGCCGAAGGATACGGCGCTGGTCACCGCGCCGACCTATCTCGGCGCACTGCAGGCCTTCAATGCCTATGAGCCGACTTATGATCAGCTCACCCCGAACGGCAACCGCACGCCGGCCTCTTATCGCGCGACCGCAGAGCAGGCGGGCGGCAAGGTGAAATTCGCCTATCTCTCGGCCGATTTCGCCAATCCGACCGGTGAAACCGTCGATCTCGCCTCCCGCGAAAAGCTGATCGATCTCGCCGATGAGCTGGATATCGCCATCATCGAAGACGCTGCCTATCAGTCGTTGCGTTATGACGGCGACGCGATCCCGCCGATCCTGGCGCTGGAAATCGCCCGGAAGGGCAACGTCAACGACACGCGGACGATCTATTGCGGCAGCTTTTCCAAGACCTTGGCGCCCGGTCTTCGTGTGGGCTTCGTCGTTGCCAATGCGCCCGTCATCCGCAAATTGGTGCTGATGAAGCAGGCGGCCGACCTGCATTCCTCGACCATCAACCAGATTGCCATCCATCAGGTTGCCGAACGCGGCTTCGAGGCGCAGGTCGCCAAGATCCGCAAGACCTACAGCCATCGCCGCGACTGCATGCTGGCGGCGCTTGCGAAATACATGCCTGAAGGCACTAGCTGGACGAAGCCCGAGGGCGGTATGTTCGTCTGGATCACCCTGCCGAAGGGCATGGACGGGGCAAAGCTGCTGGCAAAATCGCTGGAGACGGTAAAGGTGGCCTTCGTGCCCGGCCA
The DNA here is from genome assembly GCF_030272705.1 of Rhizobium mayense. Classification (GTDB taxonomy): domain Bacteria; phylum Pseudomonadota; class Alphaproteobacteria; order Rhizobiales; family Rhizobiaceae; genus Rhizobium; species Rhizobium mayense. Next base: position 399,886 of record NZ_JARFYM010000001.1, read on the forward strand.
GGCTTTCTTCGCCGACGGCTCCGGCCCGAACACCTTCCGCGTCAGCTTCTCGTGCGCCAATGACCAGATGATCGACGAGGGAATCTCCCGGCTCGGCAAGCTGATTGCCAGCGAAATCGGGGCGATGGCGGCTTAGCTTTTGCTTCAATTTTGACTTTCTCCCCAATGGGGAGAAGGTGGAGCGAAGCTCGGGTTGAGGGGCGCTGCACCGTGAGGGATGCATTTCGCTAGCCGCTCAAGGCGCTCGCCGCGATGCGACGAGCTCCCCCTCATCCGGCCAATCACTGCTTCACTGCGTTCAGCAGTTCTTGCCCACCTTCTCTCCGGGGAGAGAAGGTTTTTGGCTTTCCATCACTTCGCCAGATGCGGTGCAATCAGCGACAGGTCGGCATCGCCGAGCCGGTCGCTCGCGGTGTTGCGCTGGTGCCAATAGGGATAGAGCAGCGGCAGCAGGCTGACGTCGTCAAGACGTTTGCGCTCTTCTTCCGTCAGCTTCAGCTCGGCGCTGGCAAGATTGTCCTTGAATTGCGCCTCCGTGCGGCCGCCGATGATGACGGAGGTCACGCCTTTGCGGCCGATCAGCCAGGCGAGTGCGACCTGTGCAGCCGAGACGCCACGACCATCGGCGATCTCCACCAGCGTATCGACGATGTTCCAAAGGCGGTTCTCATCGCGGATCGGCGGTTCCGTCCAGCCCGCGAACTGGCGGGTGCCTTCCGGCGTCGCCTGGTTGCGGCGATGCTTGCCGGAGAGGAGGCCGCCGGCGATCGGGCTCCAGACGAGGACGCCAAGGCCCTGGTCGAGGCCGATCGGCAGCAGTTCGTATTCGGCGTCACGTGCTTCCAGCGTATAGTGGATCTGCTGGCTGACGAAGCGTTCGCGCTTATCGCGCTCGCTGACGCCGAGCGCCTTCATGATATGCCAGCCGGAAAAATTCGAGCAGCCGATATAACGCACTTTGCCCTGGCGGACGAGCGTGTCGAGCGCCTCCATCGTTTCTTCGAGCGGCGTCTGCCCGTCCCATTCATGCAGCTGATAGAGATCGATGACATCGGTCTTCATGCGCTTCAGGCTGGCTTCGCAGGCCTGGATCAGGTGCTGGCGGGAGGAGCCGGCGCTGTTGACGTCGCTGCCCATGGAGAAGCGGGCCTTGGTGGCGATTAACACGCCGTTCTTGCGCGGGCCGCCGATGATCTCGCCGAGGATTTCTTCGGAAGCGCCTTGCGAGTAGACATCGGCGGTGTCGATCAGGTTGACGCCGGCATCGAGGCAGATGTCGACCAGCCGTTTCGCCTCGTTGACGCCAAGATCGCCGACGGTCTTCGCCCAGCCGACGCCGCCGAAAGTCATCGTGCCCATGGTAATGGTCGAAATTTTGAGGCCGGAGCGGCCAAGCAGACGATATTCCATTCGATTTACCCTCCAAAATCAGGTCTGAAATTCGTGCGCTAAGAGATAGAGCGGGGCGTCGACGGTCAAGGTCGCATGATAGTATGAACGGTTCGGTCCACCATTGCGGATTGTCACAATCATGTTAACCGGCGCGGCTAAGGAACCTTTCTAATCACCCAGCCGAGGACGCTTTATGAAGACGTTTGTTTCCGCTCTCGCCGGCCTGCTGGCCGTCGCCCTTTTCTCCGGCTCGGCTCTTGCTGCCGATCTCGTCCTCTACACCAGCCAGCCGAACGAGGATGCGCAGGCGACCGTGGATGGCTTCATGGCTGCCAATCCAGGCATCAAGGTCGACTGGGTTCGTGACGGCACCCCGCAGATCATTGCCAAGCTGCAGGCTGAAATCCAGGCCGGCGCTCCGGTGGCTGACGTTCTGCTGATCGCCGACACGGTGACGCTGGAGCGCCTAAAGGAAGCCGGCAAACTGATGGCCTACAAGTCGCCGGAAGCTGTGAACTACGATCCGGCACTCTATGACGCGGACGGTTATTACTATTCCACCAAGCTGATCACCACCGGCATCGTCTATAACACGGCCGCCTCGATGAAGCCGACCAGCTGGCAGGATCTGACCAAGCCGGAAGCGAAGGGCCTCGTTGCCATGCCGAGCCCGCTTGCCTCGGGTGCCGCTCTCATTCACGCGCAGACGCTTGCCGGCGTCGGCAGCCTCGGCTGGGATTTCTACAAGAATCTTGCCGCCAACGGCGCAATCGCTTCCGGCGGCAATGGCGCGGTGCTGAAGGCCGTCGCCTCGGGCGAAAAGGCCTATGGCATGATCGTCGACTACATGCCGATCCGTGAAAAGGCCAAGGGCGCACCGCTTGAATTCGTTTTCCCGACCGAAGGTGTTTCGGCCGTGACCGAGCCGGTCGGTATTCTCGCTAGCGCCAAGCATGTCGACACCGCCAAGAAGTTCGTCGACTACGCTCTGTCCGAAAAAGGCCAGCAGGGCTTCCTCAAGCTCGGCTATATCCCGGCCCGCAACGGCATGCAGTTGCCCGCCGGTTTCCCGGCGCGTGACAGCATCAAGGTTTTGCCGTTGAATGCGGCCGAAGCTCTGAAGAATACCGACCAGGATCTGAAGACCTTCTCTTCCTACTACGGATCGAAGTGATCCAATCTGGACGGTCGATGTACGGATATGTGCGTAAGGGAAACAGCCAGCCAGCCTGGCTGTTTCCTTTTGTCGTTATCATCGTGATGCTGCTCAGTGTGCTGCCACTGGCGCGGCTGGCGGTGGCTGGCATCGAGGCGCTGTTGCGTGGTGGTGCCTACGAACTGATCACCGATCCGGCCCTCTGGCGCGCGGCTTGGTATACGGTCGAGACAGCCGTGCTCGGTACGGTCATTTCCGTGCTGCTCGGCTGCCTCTTCGCTTTCCTGCTGACTTTGACCGACATTCCTGGCAGGGGGCCTCTTAGCTTTCTCTTCGTCCTGCCGATGATGATCCCGCCGCAGGTGACGGCGCTCGCCTGGGTGCAGATGTCCGGCCCATCCAGCCCCCTGTTGAAGGCGCTGCATATTGCGCCGCCGCTCGGCTCGCCGCAGCCGCTTTATTCCGTCGGCGGCATTGCGCTGCTCTATGGCGTGCAGCATGCGCCGCTGGTCTATCTGGCGCTGCGGGCCGGCCTGATGGCGCTGCCGCGCGACGGCGTCGAGGCGGCCAGGCTTTCGGGCGCTTCGGGAATTCGTGTGTTTCGCGACATTATCCTGCCGCTGTCACTGCCCGGTGTCATTGCCGGCGCGGCCATTGCCTTCGTCTCATCGATCGGCAATTTCGGCATCCCGGCTATCCTCGGGATACCCGCTTCGATCTTCACGCTGTCGACGCTGATTTTCACCAAATTCTCCAGTTTTGGCCCGCGCACCTTCGGGGATATCGCCGTGCTCTCGGCGATGATCGCGGTGATTTCAGTTGCCGGTCTCGCGGTACAGGGCAAGGCGCTAAAGGGGCGGGATTATCGGGTCATTGGCCTTTCCGGCGCTTCCGCCGCGTTCGCGCTCGGCCACTGGCGTCTTGCCGCTCTGCCGCTGCTTTGGGCGATCCTATTCATCATGCTGGTCGCGCCCTTTTTCGCGCTGGTCGCCGGCGCGCTGGTGCCGGCCTACGGCGTGCCGCTGACTTTCAAGACGGCATCGCTGCATGCCTTCACCGAAATCCTGTTTCGGCAGGCAGTGACGCGCGTCGCTTTTTCCAATTCCTTGTTCCTCGCCGGGATGACGGCGCTTGGTCTGCTCGCGCTAACCGTCCTGGCGGCTTACGCGCTGACGCGACGCAAGGATATGCTGAGCCGCGTCGTCGGCGGACTAATCGAGATTCCCTATTCGTTGCCAGGGATCATCGTTGCCGTTTGTTTCATCCTGGTTTTTGCCGCACCATTGCCCGTCCTCAACATCACGCTCTATGGCACGATCTGGATCATTCTGCTCGCCTATTTCTCGGCCTACTTCGCCGTCAGCCTCAAGCCGGTGATGAGCGCCTTCCTGCAGCTCGATCCAGCGCTGGAGGAGGCCGCGCGCCTCTCGGGCGCCGGCTTCTTCCGCCGCCTTGCCGATATCATCGTGCCGCTGATCGCACCGGCTGCGGGTGCATCGGTGATCCTGGTTTTCCTTATTGCCTGCAACGAGCTGACCGTTTCCGCTTTGCTGTGGTCGGCGGGCACTCAGACGCTCGGCGTCGTCATCTACAATCTCGATGATGGCGGCAGTGCCGATCTCGCCTCCGCGATGTCGGTCATCGTCATCGCGATGGTCGTCGCCATGATGCTACTGTTGGAAATCCTGGCCAAGCGTCTGCCGAAAGGGGTGGTGCCGTGGCGAAGCTGATTCTCAATCACGTCAGCAAGGATTTCGGCACGGGCGGCCGCCCGGCGGTCAAGGCGCTGTCGCTGGAGGTCCGCGAAGGCGGTTTCCTGGCATTGCTCGGGCCGTCCGGATGCGGCAAGACGACCGTACTCAGAATGCTCGCTGGATTCGAGCAGCCGACGGATGGCTCGATCCATCTCGGTGAACGCCTCCTTGCCGATGCGACAAATATGCTGCCGCCGGAGCGGCGTAACATGGCGATGGTGTTCCAGTCCTACGCGCTCTGGCCACATATGAACGTTGCCGACAATGTGGGTTATCCTCTCAAAGTGCGTGGCATTTCCGGCGAGCGCTATCGCCAGAAGGTGCGCGAGGCGCTAGCGACCGTACGGCTGGAAGACTATGCCGAAAGGCGGCCCGCGGATCTTTCCGGCGGGCAGCGTCAGCGTGTCGCTCTAGCGCGCTGCCTGGTGACATCGCCTGACGTCGTTCTGCTCGATGAACCACTCGCCAATCTCGACCGCCACCTGAAGAAGGAGATGGAAGAGACCTTCCGTGAATTCCATCAGCGCTCTGGCGCCACCATGGTCTATGTCACCCATGATCAGAGCGAGGCGATGGCGCTGGCGACCGATGTCGCCGTGATGTCCGAGGGACGGCTGTTGCAGGTCGCGGCGCCAGCGGAGATCTATGCGCGGCCGGAGGGCCGGCTGGTCGGCGGATTGGTGGGGCAGGGCGCGATCCTGTCGCTTGCCGTTCCGAACGGTAAGCCGAGGCTTATCGATTGGCCGGCGTTGAAGACGATCTGGGGAGAGCAGGGGAACGAGACCGCGCGCGCGGACATCCTCGTACGGCCCGAGGACGTTGTCGCCGAGGCTGATGGCATTTCCTGCAGGGTGGACACCGTCCTTTACGAAGGCGAACGTTACGCGCTGCGGCTGTCGCTGCCCGATGGTCAGATGTTGAGGGCCTATAGCCGCGATGCGGTGAAGCCGGGCGACGTCTATGCGGTTGCTATCCGGTCGGCATGGCGGCTGTGATCGGCGTAGTGGGCGGCGAGAGAAGACGGTTGTTCGCGGTCCGCACCTGTGCTTGAGTTGCCCGATGTCACGAATGGGAGTCGCGCCATGTCCGACCAAAGCTTCCCGATTTTCGATCTCGGCACCTTCGAGGTGGCTGACGATGAGGGGAAGAGGCGGCTTGGTGCTGAGGTCGATGAGATCTGCCGTTCGACCGGCTTTCTGGCGATTGCGAACCATGGTGTCGACGAGGCTGTGATCGCAGCCGTGTGGGCCAAGACGCACGCTTTTTTTGATCGCCCCGCCGATGTCAAGCAACGGGCAAACGCGCCTTATCCCGGCTATCCCTATGGCTATCTCGGCCCAGGCACCGAGGCTCTGGCGAAATCGCGCAATGTCGACACGCCCCCAGACCTCAAGGAGAGTTTCAACGGCGGGCCGCTTGTCGTGCCGGCCGGCATGACCGATCCGGAAGCGCTCGGCTTTTGCTATGCCGCCACGATCTGGCCGGATGGTCCGGAAGGCTTTGCGGATGCATGGAAGGCCTATTACCGTTCGATGGAGGATCTGGCGGCGCGGATCATGCGGGTCTTTGCCACCGCGCTCGGCCTCGACGAGCATTTCTTCGACAGTTAAGTCGATGCGCCGATCAGTGCGCTCCGGGCGCTGAACTATCCTGAGCAGCGTGTTGCGCCACAGCCGGGTCAATTGCGCGCCGGCGCGCATACCGACTATGGCAGCCTGACGATCCTTTTGCCGCAACCGGGGTCCAAGGGCCTGGAGATCATCGCGCCGGACGGCCGATGGACGCCGGTGCCGCCGGTACCGGGCGCTTTCGTCATCAATATCGGGGATTTGATGGCGCTTTGGACGAACGATCGTTGGGTCTCGACGGTGCATCGTGTCGTCAATCCGCCACCGGAAGAGGGCGGCATGCAGCGACGGCAGTCGCTGGCGTTTTTTCATCAGCCGAACTGGTTTGCCGAGATCGCCTGCCTGCCGTCGTGCCTTCCGCTGGGGGAGGAACCGAAATATGGCCCCGTTCTTTCCGGCCCTTATCTTATGGGCAAGTTCAAATCGACCGTCACGGCGGCCAAGACCAATTGATTTGGGCGGGCCGGCTCATATCGCTACAACCCGGAATGCTAGATGTCGCTCCGCCTTGCTACTTTCAATGTCGAAAATCTGTTGACGCGGTTTGATTACACCGGTTTCCGCAATCAGTTGCGCCAGGACCGCGTGTTGAAGCTGTTCGATGTGCAGAACGAAGCCATCTACCAGCAGCTCGAAGCGGCGCGTGTCGTCGCTGCCACCGACGACACGAGGCAGATGACGGCGCTTGCGATCGCCGATGCGGACGCCGACATCATTTGCCTGCAGGAAGTCGATAACATGGCGGCGCTGCAGGCCTTCGAATACGGCTATCTCTACCGCATGGTCGGCAATGGTTACCGGCAGAAATTCCTGATCGAAGGCAATGACGCCAGGGGTATCGATGTCGCGGTGATGATGCGCGAGGAGACCCGCGACGGTCAGCCGATCGTCTTGAAGGACATCAGAAGTCACGCCATGGTGACATATCGCGATTTCGGTCTTTTCAACGACGAACTGGCGGAACTTGGACTTCATCAGGATGACAAGATCTTCAAGCGGGATTGCCTCGAGCTTGATTTGGCCATCGGCGGCGTGCCGTTCTCCTTGTATGTCGTGCATCTGAAGTCGATGGGGCCGATGCGGGAGGGCCTTGATGGGCGCCATTCAACCATGCCGATTCGCCGCGCCGAGACACTGGCTGTGCGCCGCATCATCGAGAACCGTTTTGGCGCAGGTCACACCGCGAGGAAGAATTTCGCGATTTGCGGCGATATGAACGACTATCAGGAGCGTGTGGACGTCATAGGCACGCGCCACACGGGCTATCGCTTCAAACATCAGGATGAAGAGACCAGCGCGCTCGACGTCTTCAGTGAAGACGGTTTCGTCGAAAATATCATGCGCCGGCGCGATATATTGGACCGCTGGACGCTTTATCACGCCCGCGGGCCGCAGGAGCAGTGGCTCTGCCAGCTCGATTATATCTGGCTGTCTCCGGCCCTGGCGCAGGCCAACGCGACGCGCATGCCTGACATCGTTCGCTCCGGACAGCCCTTTCGTACCATATTTCCGCCCGGCCAAGAGGTAGAACGTTATCCGCGCACCGGTTGGGACAGGCCGAAGGCCTCCGATCATTGCCCCGTCGTCATGACATTGGATCTATTATGACCCCCGCTTTCAAACTCCAAAACGACAAGGCCGATTGGCCGCCGGAAAACACCGTATTCCCGGTCGCCCGAATCGATCTTACGGTGATTGCCGGCGACCATCCCTTTCATCTCAGCCAGGCCAAGGCGGCGCAGGAGAATTGGAAGAAGGAGATCGCCGCCAATCCCGCACTTTACGATGGCCGGATGATCTTTCAGCATCGTCTTTCGGTCAGCGAGCAGGCCGTGGAAGGCGAAGCCTATATTACCCCTTTCTCGACATTCCTCTGGTGGCGCAAACAAAGGGAGCGGCAAGGCGGTTTCCATGTTTTCGCCTTTCCGGTCGCCGTTTCCTCCGATGGCGCTGTCATCGCCATCCGCATGGCGCAGCACACGGCCAATCCCGGCCAGGTCTATTGCGCGGCGGGGTCGATGGATGAAAACGACATCGTCGACGGGCGCTGCAATATCGAGGGCAACATGCGGCGCGAAGTCATGGAGGAAACCGGCCTCGACCTCCACGGTGCGATCGCGGAGCCGGGCTATTATGCCACTCATACGAACCTCTCCCTCACCTTGTTTCGTGTTTTCCGCTTTCCCTGGACAGCCGGGGAAATGCTCGAGCGGATCAAGGCCCATATGCTGGTGGACGAGGAGAAGGAGATCGACGGCGCGGTTGCTATCCGCTCGGCCGATCCTGCGGCGCATCACTATAGTTCGGCCATGCCGCCCATCCTTGCATGGTTCTTCGATCGTCAGGAATAGCTTTAGCTTGCGCTCAAATGTGTTGCCGTTATGTATGATTGGGCCTTGGTTGTATGGTCTAGAGTGATGTGATGGAGGCAGGGGTGGCCCGCAGCTTCAGTGTCTATGATGTATTCACCGACAGAAAGCTCGCGGGCAATCCGCTGGCCGTTATTTTCGACGCGGAGGGCCTCAGCGACCGGGCGATGCAAGACATCGCCAAGGAGATGAATCTCCCCGAAACAGTGTTCGTTCTGCCGCCGCAGAATCCGACCCATACCGCGAGCCTGCGCATCTTCACGCCCGGTCGCGAGTTGCCCTTCGCCGGCCACCCGACTGTCGGCACGGCGATCGCGCTGGCTGAACGGGCGCATGCGACGCATGGCGGTGACGTCGACCTGGTTTCGGTGCTGGACGAGCGGGTAGGGCCGGTGCGTTGCGCTGTCCGGCTCCGGCAGGAAAAGGCGAGCTTTGCCGAATTCGACCTGCCGCGGAAGTCGCAGCAAATCATGTTGCCACTCGACCGGGCCGATATCGCCAATGCGCTCAGTTTGAAGATCACCGACATCGGCTTCGAGAATCACGTACCGTCGATCTGGAGCGCCGGCGTACCGTTCCTGCTGGTGCCGGTGCATGATGTCGGGGCGGCCGAGCGAATGGAGTTCGATCCGCAGCTCTGGGAAAAGACAGTGCCTTTCGTCGATGGCGCGCTCGCTTCCGCCTTCATCTATTGCCGTGGTGCGGTCAACCATACCGCCAAGTTCCACGCCCGGATGTTCCCGGTTGGGATGGGCATTGTCGAGGACCCCGCAACCGGCTCGGCCGTAGCCGCCCTTTCCGGCGCCATCAACCACTTCGACCGGCTGCCGGATGGCCATCATCCCGTCATTGTCGAGCAGGGAGTCGAGATGGGCCGCCCGTCCTTTATCCATCTCCATATCGACATCGACGGCGGCGATATCGCCAACGCCCGCATTGGCGGCCAGGCTGTGTGCGTTGCGAAAGGAATTCTTGAGCTTTGATTTTGTAGGTTTTTGTCGTTCTTCAAAATTTTTTTGACGAATAGCCAAAGAAAATTCATTTGGCCGCTAGACAATCAAACCGATCCTATTTATATGCCCGGTCACACCGCGAGCGAGCGGTTACGGGTGATTAGCTCAGTTGGTAGAGCAGCTGACTCTTAATCAGCGGGTCGTAGGTTCGAGCCCTACATCACCCACCAAATATCTTTGAAATGCTAGAATAAAACTTAGTTTCTAGCCGCTATAGAGTTGGTTGCCGACGCGAGCGAGTTGGCCAGAAACATCCGGGTGACGAACCGGATTTCCCGCGAAAATCCCGAGGTGATTTCCCAGACGGTTTGTGGGAGGGTGCCGCACCCGGAAGTTGTCAACAATCATCGTGACGCGCCCGGCCAGGTATCGACCCACGCCGCGCGCGCAAGCCGTCCGGGCCTGCGTCTACCGCTCCGACGTGTCCACGCGGGTGATTACCGACATTCCAGGCCGCAGCCTTTCGGCCAAGGGTTGACCGCGATCGATGGCTATGCGAATCGGCAGTCTCTGGACGATTTTTGTGAAGTTTCCCGTCGCGTTATCCGGGCGCAATATGCTGAATTCGGAACCGGTTGCGGGCGACAGTTCTTCCACTTTGCCTGTCAGTCGGGCCCGATTGAGCGCGTCGACAGTGAACCAGACGGGCTGGCCGACGCGAATGTCGTTCGTCTGGGTCTCCTTGAAGTTCGCAACCACCCACAGGTCCGATGGTACCAAAAACATCAACTGCGATCCGGACGTCACAAATTGCCCGAGACGCACCGAGGCCTCGCTGATTTGGCCATCTCTCGGAGCGGTGATCACCGTATTCGAGAGATTGATGCTCGCGACATTGACCTGCGCGTCGGCCATCCTCAAAGCAGCCTGAAGTCCCTGTTTGGAAACCTCCGTGGACGTCAACGTCTGCTCCGCGATGGCGATGGCGGCCTCGGCGCGCTTAACGCCCGCTTCGGCGGCGCTTAGGGTCGCCTGCGATTGCTCGGCCTGCGCTTGAGGGGTAACTCCCTGGCGACCAAGTGCTTCCACGCGAGTGGTATCCGCCGTTGCTCGCTGCAGCTCAGCCTGAGCTTGCAGAAGATCCGCCCTGCGTGCAACGATCTCCGCGCGGTTTTGCGCCGTTGTCTGTTCCACGTTGGCGAGGTTTGCGATCGCCTGATCGCGCTGGGCCTGAGCCTGCTCGAGTTGCTGCTTGTAGGTTCTGTCATCGATCCTGACTAGCGTATCGCCAGCACGAACCCTTTGAAAGTCGCGTGCCGGCACCTCGACCACATAGCCACTCACCTGCGAAGACAGGACGGTGATCTTGCCGCGAATAAAACTATTGTCTGTCGTCACGATGCTCGATGCGAAGGGCCACAGCCCCCACGCGAAAAGGATGAGGGTGACGCCGACGATCGCCACCACAAGCATCGCGGCAACCGTCAGGGGCTTGGGGGTCAACTTCTTCGGCGGAAAAGCGACGGCTGCTTCCGGCAGCGCTGCGGAACCCTCCGCGCCACCGGGCCAGTTTGGTGTCTTGCCGCCATCAGGCGACGGATCCAGCCCCACCGGGGCGCCGCGCAACGGTTCCATCGACGGCCGCTCCTGGAAAGCATCTGGTTCGTGATCTTTCATCTCGACTGCGCTCCTTCGATTCAAGCCGTGCTGGATCCTGCCGCCACACGCGCGAGGACAAAAGCGCGCGCCATCGTCCAAGTGAGGAAGATGACCGCCAGCATCGTGTTCAAGACAACGACGTCGTTGTATGCGCGAACATTCGACTCGCGCGTGGCTATTTGCGAGAGCGCGGCCACACCCAGCGCGTTTCGAAGCGCAGGATCGGTGATTACGGGTTTGTAGACCTGCGACTGGAGTGCGAGCCGCAAAGCAACAGCCGGATCCGTCTGTTGGGTATGGGCAGTTATAAGCGCCGAGTATTCGTGCTCGCGATATTGCTGGAAGGTCGCGAACAGCGCCGGCCCCGCCAATCCGCCGATCCCCTGGGTAATCGAAAAGAGCACGATAAAGGTAACCATGTGGTCTGCGCCCTCTGTCAGGGCGCGATTGACGCCGAAGAGAAGCAAAGGTCCGATGAACATTCCTGCAGCGCAGGAAACAAAGAACTGGCTGACATAGAGATCGTGGGGTCGGGTCAGGTTCGTGGCGTGCCGGTCCATCAGCCCTGCGATGATAATCAGAGCGACTGAAGCGGAGATCAGGGGCAGCGCCGTCTTAGGTCCGAAAAGCAGAGCCGAGACGATGGTGCCTGTCAGCGTTCCGATGAATATCACCGAATAAAGCGATTGCAGTTGATCGGGTCCCATTCCCAAGGTCCGCATCAATCCCGTTGCGGCATAGGTCTGCTCTGACAGAAGCAGCCGGATGCTCAGCGCCCCTAAGGTGAAGCGTATCGTACCGGATGTCCCCAGCCAGCGCGTGCGAACCAGCGGCCGCTCCCTGTGATGCTCGAGATAGAATGCGCACAGAAGAAGAAGCAGAGCAGCTATCAATGCATGCGCCATCCAGGGCTGGTCCGGCCACCATTGAACACGACTTAGCGCGAGCACGGCGGCAATGAGCGCCAAGGCCGGGGAAATCAGCAGAAAACTCAAGACGTCCAGAGGCTCGAAAACCTTTATGCGAATGCCGGGCGGCAACTTCAGTACGACGACGGCGGCAAGCGAACAGAGACCGAGGCCGAGCTCAAAAACATAAAGCACGTGCCACTCGGCGACATCGAGTAGCGGCACAGAGAGTATCCACGCGAGCGGCGTCGCAAGCTGACCAACGCCAAGAGCTATACACATGCCCGCTCCAAGCTTGGCTTTTGGGAACGCTTGCATCATGTAGAAATTGGCAACTGCGCTGATGGGCGCCGATGCAAACCCTGTCACTGCGCGGACAAATAAGGTCATTGGATAGTTGTGGGCGGCAAGCTGAAGAACGGTCGCAAAGACATAAGCCATCAATCCGAGTTCGGCGAACCGGCGTATCCCGAATTGCTGACGGCACTTGAACAGGATCAGGTTGGAAGAAACATTGACCATCACCCAGGCGGCAGGGAGCCAAGCGCCTTCGACCGGCGTAAGCCCCAGTTCGCCTTGAATCTGCGGCAGGTTCGCCAACACCATAGCATTGCCGAGGCCGCCGGTTATGCCAACAAGCACCCCCACGAACGCGTAGGCCAATCTCACCACTGGCGAATGGTACGGCGTCGACGGCGAACCTGCCATTCGCGGCCGCTCGTCGGACGTCCAGTTCGGAATTGGTTCCAGATAGCGCGGCATTTTATGGACAGGCCAACCGAATGCTGAATGCTAATACAAGAAGCGAAGAATTGCTAGGACGCGGCGAGCACGGGTGACGTGCCTGCTGGGAGACGTCACACGCTAGTGGGTTTCAAGAGCTTTGGCGCCCACGGTTTTTCACGAAATCGTGCTATAGCTAAAGCTCATCAATGACATTTCGGCGCTTCGCCAGCGCACATCACCAAAATTTCTCAGGATTACATCGATATGGGGATCCCGGCTCGCAACGGAGCGAATGACGGAGCCGCGGTTTCCAGCTATGGATGTCAAAGCCGCGAGTTGTAGGCGCTATCCGTTCGGGGCAAAAATGGGCCAACGACCCGCTGATTAAGAGTCAGCGGGTCTGCTTATCGATATGATCTACAGATCGCCATTGTCCAAGCCTGATCAAAGCAACAAAATTTGCGGAGGAAAAATGGGTTAGGTGGCGCTGACTGGTGCTAAACCTTCAACTCATCATCGTTGCATTTCGGGTGCATTCCGCCGCTCGAGTCGGCGCGTGTCTAATGCCTTTTATGCCCGCCGCCTTCCATGACGCTGAAGACGAAAATGGCTGCGAGAACCAGGATCAGCGTATAGTCGAAGGGGGTTAGCAGATGCAGTAGTTCCATGTTGTTTCTCCTCCCAGAGAACATGAACCAGAACAATTTTCAGTATGTGCTTTTGTTTGGTGTATGCCAAGATTTTTACATCCTGCGGTGCAATAACACTGTTGTGCGGGGCACAAAACAAGTCCTTGTTTGCAAAGGCGATATCGGCTTGAATGGTGACGCTTGGTTTTCGGGAACCATCCGGCCGCCGTGCGCATTCTATTGTCAATAAAATTTATAGAGTATATTGCTATGCCGTAAGGGCAGGCGCGAATGGCGGCGGCGAGCCACCGCGTAATAGATCGATCTAGAAGGATCTGGCGATGACCACTTATTCTCAAGATCAGTCGCGTGATCTGCCAATCATCGCAATCATCGGCGGCGGCGTCTCGGGAGCGGCGGTTGCCTTTCACCTGCTGCAATATGAACCGCTGCAGCCCGGTCAGCTCTTCGTTTTCGAGCCGCGTGCGAGCCTCGGAAAAGGGCTTGCCTATGACACACAGGATCCAGCGCACCGCATCAATGTGCCGGCGGCGAAGATGAGCCTGCTGCCCGATGATGTCGAGCATTTCCAGCGCTGGCTTCAAGAAGACGATGCGCTGGCGGGTGACGAGACGGCAGTCGCGGCGAACGGCGGCCTGTTTCCGCGGCGCGCGGTTTTTGGTCACTATATCAACAGCATGGTTCAGCCTTTCGTCGAAAGCGGCGCCGTCACCCACATTGCGGAGAGAGCCGAAGATGTCCGGCGTCAGGACGGACGCTGGGTGATCACCGGCGAAGCCGGGCGGCGCCTGAAGGCAGACATCCTCGTCATTGCGACGAGCCATCCGTCGCCGCAGCCGCCGCAGCCGCTGCAAAATGTGCTCGCCGGCCATCCGCGTTTTGTCGCGGACCCGACGCGGCCGGACGCGCTCGACGCTATCCACGTCGACGACAAGGTGCTTGTGGTCGGCAATGGCCTGACCTCCGCAGACGTCATCGCCTCCCTCGATCTGCGCGGTCACAAGGGACCGATCACCGCTATTTCCCGACGCGGTCTGCGCTCGCGCGGGCATGCGCCGGTCAAGCAGGAATTGTTCGGCGATTTCGTCAGTCACCCGTCTCGAACGGCGCTCGACCTTCTGCGGCGCGTGCGTTCCGCCATTCGCGAAGCGGAAGGCGAGGGGTGGACCTGGCATGCGGTTATCGATCAGGTGCGCACGCAGGGAGGGGATTTATGGCGGGCGATGCCGGTCAATGAGCGCCGGCGTCTGGTGCGGCATTTGCGACCCTTCTGGGATGTACACCGCTTCCGCGTTGCGCCACAGGTGGAGGCAGTCAGCGAAGAGGCGATCGGCGCCGGCAGGCTAGAGGTACTCGCGGCATCTGTCGCCTCTGTAGAGGTCAAGGACGGGATGATCGGCTGCACCCTTCACCTCAGTCGTTCCAGCAAGAGCGTCCATCGTCAATTCGATGCCGTAGTGGTGACGACCGGGCCGGGCCATCGCGGCATTCTGAAGTCGCAAAGCTGGATCCGCGGGCTTGCAGACGCAGGCTATCTTGCCATCGATGCCACGGGGCTCGGCCTAGCCTGCAACACGGCATCACTGGCGCTCGGAGCCGACGGTAAGGCGGCGCCATCATTGTTCATTTCGGGACCCCTGGCGCGCGGCACGTTCGGCGAGCTTATGGGTCTGCCGGAGGTGGTCGAGCATGCCGTCTTCGTCGCCGAGCAGGTGGCGTCACTCGTAGCCGGCTACGCCGGGCGCAAGCAGGACGGCCGAAACTCTATGGCAGTGTAGCGTAAAGGCATAAAAAACTGCAAAATCGTTGCTTGGTCGATACATTTGCCTAAATTTACTCATATAAACTATACAATTTGTGAGTTATTGTCTTGTTCGAGTAGGGCGACGGCGCTACTTCCGTGGTCAATGACGAACAGGACCGTCCGGCCGAGTCTCGATCGAACCATGCCGGGTTCCCAACAACAGACCTTGCAGTAAAGCGAACAGCGATGCTCACGAAAAAGGGAAAATACGGGTTGAAAGCGCTGGTGGATTTGGCTCGCCTCGAGCCGGGCCAGACTGCGTTTATCAATGACATTGCGGCACGCAACAATATCCCGAAGAAATTCCTCGATACTATCCTCTTGGAACTGCGCAATGCTGGCGTGCTGCGCTCTAAGAAGGGACCGGGCGGCGGTTATTCGCTGTCGCGTCCCGCCTCGGAGATCCGCATCGGCCATGTCATCCGCACGCTCGACGGCCCGCTAGCGCCGATCCGCTGCGCTAGCCGTACGGCCTATGAAGCCTGTGATGATTGCGCCGATCCGGAGCACTGTCATGTGCGCCGTTCCATGACGGAAGTCCGCGACGCGATCGCGGCCATTCTCGACAACATGACGCTGGAACAGTTCGTCGCCGGCGGCGGATCGGGATTGGAGATCGAGGAACAGGAAGACTATCGGGCGTCGAATATCGGCTGACCCAGAGTTCCCGGACACGCTTATTGTTTTCCGTCTCCAGCTTTCGAGAACCAAAGGTCATTATAGACCGCGGCGGCGGTTTCATCGGGCGAGCGATCCTCGGTGAGCCAAAGCGTCTGGATCGACCAAGCGTCGTCACCGCTTGGTAATTTGCTACATTGGGCCAGATCCGAGGCGCCGACGCAGGGAATGAACCACGCCGGCATCAAAGGCCGTGCTGCATAGCCTGTTTCGGTGCGGGTGATCAGGACAGCAATCCCCGCCCTCTTGTTGGCTTGCCAAGGAAAGATGATACGGCCTCCCTGCCGCAATGCTTTAAGCCACGATATCGGCGGGGCGATGACTCCGGCATTCACGTAGATGAGATCGGCATTCGGCAACGCCTCAGTGGTCGCGTCGCCCTGTACGAGGGAAATCCCCTCGAATGGCTCCAGATTTGCGCGCGCGCGGCTGACCAAATCTTCTTCAATTTCGAATGCATGAACATGGCCGTTTGGCAGCACCAGCATGGAGAGGAGTGCGGTATAGTATCCTGTACCCGCTCCTATATGGACGACAGTGTCGCCGGACTTGGGAGCGGCAATGCCGATCCAGGCCGCGTGCAGGAACGGTTCGCCATTATTAATGCCTTTTGTTCTGTCCAAAGCGATGCGCGCATTCTGATAAAGAATGGAAGGATCGGCGCTGGGCGTTTCAACATATCGTCGATTGACCTTTATCTGCCAGGGGCCAGGACCCAGGAACGCTTCGCGCGGTACAAGCTCGAAAATCCGCTCAAGCCTTTCATCGGGGGAATTGCTGGCGGCAGCCATCATTTTCGCGTGAAAAGCTCGTATCTCTTCCAAACTGGCGCGGCGATCTACAGTCACGGCCTCTCTCCACCTTCCTGCTACAAAATTTGTTAGAGCGTCCAGTTCTTCGGCGGCGTCACGCCGTTCAGGTAGTAATTGCCGACGATGTGATACTTCCAGCGTACCGGGTCGTGCAGCGTGTGGGTGCGGGCGTTGCGCCAATGGCGATCGAGATTGAGGCCGATGCGCGTTGAGGAGGTGCCGGCGAGCTCGAACAGCGTGTTCGAGGCTTCGATGGCTATTTCCGTCGTCAAGGTCTTCGCGGCCGCCACCGCAATCGTGGCCTCGATCACATGGTCTTCCGTCGGGTTGACCTGGGCAACGTCGATCTTCTTGCCGGCGCGTTCGAGCATTGCGGCGGCGGCTTCGATGCGGACGGCGATCTGGCCGATCCTTGCGATGGTCAGAGGGTCATCGGCCGCGCGCTCGACACCGCTGTCCATCCAGGGGCGGGCATTGGTCTTCACAAACTCCACGGTCGCGGAGAAAGCGGCTCGGGCAATGCCGAGATCGATGGCGGCATGGATAATTTGTCCGACCGAGCCGATGGTCGTCGCTCGCTCGAAGCCTTTGTGATGCGATACGACAGCGTCGGCGTTGACGTAGACATTATGCAGGATGGTCGTACCGCTGCCGGATGTGCGCTGACCGAAACCGTCCCAGTCATCGATGACCTGGATGCCTTCTGTGCCGCGTGGGACAAGGGACATGGTGAGTTCGTCCCGCGCGTTGAGCGCAAATATTGCGATCCAGTCGGAGAAAAGCACGCCGGTCGAATAGAATTTGCGGCCATTGATGCGATGGCCAAGTCCGTCCGGCGTCAAGCGGGTATTGTATTGACCCGCTGTCTTGGTGCCGACCTCGGAGAATGCATTGCCGAAACGGTCGCCGGCCAGTGCCCTGGTGAAGAAGAAATTCTTCTGTTCTTCGCTGCCATCGATGCGCATTGCTTCGAGAATGTAGAAATGGTTCTGCGGAATCTGGGCGATCGAAGGGTCCGCTTCAGCCAGGATTGCGACGATTTCGGCGAGAACGGAATTGGAGATATCGAGGCCGTCATATTCGGCTGGCACTGTGATGCCAAGCAGTCCGGATTGCGACAGGGCTTCCAGTTCTTCATAGGGCAGCACGCGGTTGATATCGCGGTCGCTCGCCTGCTGAGAAAACTGCGCGGCCAGAGATCGCGCAATCTCCAGCGCTTCCTCGTCGCTTTGAATGCGGTATGCGAGCGGCCTGGTTCGCTCATGCAACTGTGAAACAGTTCCCATCCATCACTCCATCAGCCGATGGCATATCAGTGACTTAGCTGTATGAAACTGATAAGCGCGCAATTTCTATAGATGTACTATACATTAGATATTCTTTGCTTATCCAGATTTCGGTATCGGCCATAATAGGCGGTGAATGGAAAAATTGTAAGCGTGCGGCTCGCTGCAGCCATCGCTTGCCATCCAGGAGAGCGCCATGGTCGCGACACTGATCCTTCCCGGTTTGAACGGCTCCGCCGAGGGCCATTGGCAGCGCCATTGGGCGCGCGACCACGCCTCTGCCGCGATCGTCGGCCAGGCTTCCTGGTCGCGACCGGTGCTGCGGCATTGGCTGACGGCGTTGGAAAGCGAGTTGGAGCTGATAGGAGAGGCTTGGCTTGTCACGCACAGTCTCGGATGCCTGCTTGCCGCGAACCTCGCAAATCGTCCTGTTGCACGGCATGTGAAGGGCGCTTTTCTCGTCGCGCCCTGCGATCTCGGACGAACGGAGAGATTGCATCCCGGCGCTATCGATTTCGGCGCTATGCCCACAAGCACCCTGCCATTTCCGAGCCTTGTCGTCGGCAGCCGCGACGATCCTTATATGGATTCCACAGAAATTTGCCAGCATGCGGCACGATGGGGCAGCGAACTTCATGATCTCGGCCATGCCGGCCACATCAACATCGCCAGCGGTTTCGGCCATTGGGAGCAGGGCTACCAATTGTTTTCAACGTTCGCCAAGAGGGTCGAAAATCAGGAGCCGGGGCCGGTGAGACCGCAGCTGCACAACATCTCGTGCGCTGCGATGTCGTAGGGACAAACTGCCATCAAAACGCCGGTCGCAAGAAAGCGCTTGCTACGGGCGCATTTTCGCGCTTTCATATACGACTAAATAAGTAGACAATAGTAATAATGACATTCCTCGGCCGTGTGGGATCGAGGCGTGCAGGTTGACGAAGGTAACGGGCTTCCTAGCTTGACGGGGAAGCCGCCCAGAGCATTCCGTTTTCAGGTGGAACATCGAAACGAAGAGGATCTCTGGGTTCAAGAAAACAGAGCGGCCCTATGCGTTTATTTTATGCGCGGCCCTCTAGCGGCCAGGCGTTAAGTGGCCGCGCAAAGTATCAGTATCCCTTAGAAAAACATGATCGACCACCTCTTGCCCCAGGAGTTGATATGACGGTTCAGGGACTTTTTTCGGCCAAGGGCACCGCCTCGGCACAGGCCTATGTGATGCCGCGCATCGCTGTCATCGGCCGCGGCTTTTCTGGCATGATGATGGCGATCGCCTTGATGAAGACGGTGCGGACGCCTTTTCACCTGCAGCTTTTCGATCCCAATTCCAGCGTCAGCGGCGGTCAGGCCTTGGCTTCTGGCCGCAGCAGCGAAATCCTGAACAGCCGTGTCCGCGATCTCTCGGTTTCCGCTGGCGATCCCGACGATTTCAATGATTGGCTCTGCAGCAATGCGACGTTCCGCAGCGCGGTGCCGGCCGCAATACCGGGCTTCCTGCAGATTTTCGTGCCGAAGAGCATTTTCAGCGATTATGTCTATCAACGCTTTTCCGAGGCATTGTCCTCGCGGCGGGATATTACGGTGCAAGTCAGTGCAGAGACGGTGATCGGCCTTCGCCGCAGCCATGGCGACCGCGTTCTGGTTGAGAGCGCTGGCGCTTCCAATCCGTTGTTCGACACCGTGATCCTGGCGACCGGTTACGGCATGTCCGATCGCGCGCCACATAGCGGTGAACCCGTGGCGACGCCGACGGCTGTTCGTGCTCGCCGTCTAGTGTCGCGCCCGCATACGGTATTGCTCGGCAGCGGTCTCCGCGTGGTCGACCGACTGCTGCAGATGCGCGACAATGGTTATGGCGGCCAGATCACCATCGTCTCGAAACACGGCTTTCTGCCGCAAAGCCATACCCGCAGCAATGCCGACCCGGTCTTTCCCGCGGAGGCAATGCCCGGCAGTCTCAGCGAGATCGTACGTTTTATCCGGCGGGCTTGCGAGAATGCCGAGGCGAACGAGCAAAGCTGGCAATCCGTCATGAACGGCCTGCGCAAACATGCGCGCTCGCTCTGGCGCTCGCTGCCGGCGGGACAGAAGCAGCAATTCAACCGCCATCTGCGTGCGCTTTACGACAGCCACCGCAATCGCCTGCCGGAAGCGCTGCATGTACGGCTGAAACAGGAGCTGGCGGAAGGCAATACGCTGCTGCGCCGCGGGCAATTCCTGCGGCGCACGCCGACCGGATTGACGCTGAAGCCCACTGGTCAGCAGGGCGCGGAGCAGATCTATGCCGATGAAGTGATCGACTGTCGCTGCCAGGAGCCTGATCTCGACACGCCATTGATGCGGAGCCTGATCGGCGCGGGCCTCGCTATGCCGGACGAACTCGGCCTTGGCCTAGCTGTGGAAGCGACGGGTGCGCTATCTGTGGATGGCCGCACGACCGAGGGGCTTTTTGCCATCGGCCCGCTGGGACTCGGGAGCCTGCCGGATATCGATCTCGTGCCGGAGATCGTCACGCAGGCCTATACCGCCGCCGAAGGCGTAGCAACGCGATTTTATCCGCAGTGCAAAGCGGTCTGACGAGAGCTGTGGTGCTCGTCAAGAGGCGAGATAGGGCTTCGAATTCACCTGTAATCGCGATTTCCTGTCCGCAGCTAAATCTGATTTTTTCGTTGAAATACGTAACGTAATAACATAACAATCTAGCTGTTGGTTGTTGCCAGTTGAGGCTCGGGGACAAGTGCGGACATTGATGACACCGCCATTGCCCGTTTCGATTTTCTGTGAGATGAACGATGCCGATGGTGCTGCCGCCGGAATCATCCGGTGGGCGGCTGAAAAGGGAACACGGTGCGGATTACCCATCAGGGGCCAAAACCGTGGCTGCCCCCGCAACTGTAAGCGGAGAGCGCGTTCGCGACATGCCACTGGCTTGATGCCGGGAAGGTGCGAACGGGCTGTGACCCGCGAGCCAGGAGACCTGCCATCGATAACGTCAACCGCAACGGACGGGGTGTTCCGATGGAAATTCAGTGGTTGGGCAAGGGCGCGTTTGCGTCCGCAGGCCCTATATTGACTTTGCCTCCGGCGAGATCTCCGGGAGGCATTTCATGGACAAGGCAAAAGAGCAGACGCATCGGATCACCGTATGCACGGATTGCCGCCACACCGGGGCGCCGTGCCGTCCCGGTCTCGAATTGCTGAAACATCTGCAGGCCGCCATCGCCCGCGCTGGCGCGGCACTTTCAGACGATTTCAGTTTGCAAGGCAGCGTCTGCATGGCCGGCTGCGAGCGGCCATGCACGGTCGCTTTCCAGGCGACCGCGAAAGCGACCTACCTCTTCGGCGACATCGGGGGCGAAGCCGACATCGGCGCGCTCGTCTCCCTTGCTGAGCTTTATCGTGATCGTCCCGATGGCATGACGCGGGAAGGCGAACGTCCGAGAGCGCTTAGCGGCAAGACTTTGGCCCGCATTCCGGCAGCCATCGTTTCGGCCGAACGCCAAGCAACGCTTTTGCACTAGGGGGCGGATCATGCTGGAAAAATGCTTGCGACTGGAAGCCGACGGCGTCAGTTGGGGACCGCATAAGGGCAAGCCGATCATCCGAGACATCAGCTTGTCTGTGAAAGCCGGCGATCGGCTGGCCATTATCGGCCCAAATGGGGCGGGCAAATCGACCTTGCTGCGATGCCTCTATCGGGGTGTCCGGCCGCAACGGGGTATGGTGCGTCTCGACGGCATCGATCTCTGGTCGATCGGCCCGCGAGAGGCGGCGCAACGTATCGCCGTCGTCCTGCAGGAGACCCCGGGCGATTTTCCCTTCAGCGTCCGTGATGTAGTGATGATGGGCCGCATTCCCCATCGCAAGGGGATGGCGCGTTGGAGCGAGGAGGATCATGCGGCAACTGCGGCAACACTAGTCCGCCTGGAGCTCAAGCATCTGGCGCTCCGGCAATTCGCGTCGCTTTCCGGCGGCGAGAAACAGCGGGTGTTGGTCGCCCGAGCATTGGCGCAGGAACCCGAGCTGATCATCCTCGACGAGCCGACCAATCACCTCGATATCCGTCATCAGCTGGAGATATTGGAGTTGTTGAAAGGCCTCGGCCGGACGATCATCACCACCTTGCATGACATCAATCTTGCGGCCGATTTCGCGACGCATGTCGCGGTGCTCGATTCCGGCCGCCTGACCGGCCATGGCCTGCCAACGGAAGTTCTGACCCCCGAGCGTATCTCATCCGCATTCCGTGTCGAGGCCAGCCGCCAGGCCGCGGGCGACACATCCCATCGTTTTACTTTTTCTCTTCGATAATTTGGAGCCATTCATGTCTTTCCGTATGTCATTGTCCGCTACTGCCTTGTTATTCGGCGCGCTCGTTGCCGGTGCCGCTTTGGCCGAACCCGTTACCGTGCGCAGCTGCAATCGCGACGTGACCTTCGACAAGGTGCCGGAGCGCGCCGTCTCCAACGACGTCAACCTCACTGAAATGATGCTGGCGCTGAAGCTAAGGGATCGCATGGTCGGATATACCGGCGTTTCCGGCTGGAAGACGCTGGATGAGAAGCTGCGGGACGGCATCAAGGAAATGCCGGAACTGTCGCCGAAATATCCGAACAAGGAGGTGCTGCTCGGCGCCAATGCCGACTTTTATTTTGCCGGCTGGAATTACGGCATGAAAGTGGGCGGCGAAGTGACGCCGGAGACTTTGGCGCCGTTTGGCATCAAGGTTTATGAGCTCACCGAATCCTGCATCTTCGTCATGCAGAAGAACAAGCCCACAATGGACGACATGTTCGTCGACCTGCTGAACCTTGGCAGGATTTTCCGTGTCGAGGATAGGGCTGAGGCTTTGGTTGCCGGCTATCGCAAGCAACTCGGCGATATCCAGTCGAAGATCAGCCATGTCGACCGTCCGACCCGCGTCTTCGTTTATGATTCCGGTGAGGAAAAGCCCTTCACCTCCGGCCGCTATGGCATCCCGACGGCAATGATCGAAGCGGCCGGCGGCACCAATGTCATGGACGATGTCGAAAAGAGCTGGACGGAGGTCTCCTGGGAGCCGGTGATCGAGAAGAACCCGGAAGTCATTGTCATCGTTGACTACGGCGAAGTCACCGCCGCCCAGAAGACCGCATTTCTGAAGAACAATCCGGCCTTCAAGAATATCGACGCGGTGAAAAACGACCGCTTCGTCGTGCTTCCCTATGTCGAGGCCACGCCGGGACCGCGCAACATCGAGGCCATCGCTACTCTGGCGAAGGCATTCCACCCGGAAGCGATGTAACAAATGACAATGCCGATCCGTCCAGTCGATCATTGGACGGATTGCTTCGTGGATTTTCGCATGCGCCTTGGCCTTTCCATTCTGATCCTTCTTCTTGCTGCCTTCTTCGCCATATCGATCACAGCCGGCGTTTCCTTCGGCGCGGCGCCTATCCCGTTTGCGACTGTCTGGTCGATCGTCGGCAACAAGCTGCATGCCGGCTTGTTGCCAGTCACTTGGTCCAGCGGACAGGAAAGCATCGTTTGGGACGTGCGTTTCCCACGCGTCATTCTGGCGTTGCTGGTGGGGGCGGGGCTTGCGGTCACCGGCGCGGTCCTTCAGGCGCTTACCCGAAATCTGCTGGCCGATCCGCATCTCCTCGGCGTTTCCTCAGGTGCCGCTTTCGGCGCGATCCTGGCGCTGCTGCACACGGGGCTCGTCCTGGGGCTGTTGACCGTGCCGTTATCCTCCTTCGCCGGCGCGCTGCTCGCCACGGCCGCCGTGGCACTGGTGACCAAGCTGATGGGCTCACGTTCAGCCGACCGGCTGGTGCTGTCGGGTGTCGCCGTCGCTTTTGTCTTTACCGCGCTCGGCAATCTCCTGATTTTTCTCGGCGACCCCAGGGCGGCAAATACCGTCGTCTTCTGGATGCTCGGCGGTCTGGGACTGGCGCAGTGGCAGCATCTGATCTATCCGGCCGGCGTGCTCTTCGCCTGCCTTTCCGTGCTGATGCTGAAATCACGGGAGCTGAACGCGCTTGCCATGGGTGACGAGACGGCAGCGACGCTTGGCATTGCCGTAACGCAATTTCGTTTCCTGCTGTTCGTTGTCACGGCGCTGCTGACGGGTGTCATGGTCGCCTTTTCGGGAGCAATCGGTTTTGTTGGACTGATGGTGCCGCATTTCGTCCGGCTGTTTGTTGGGGGCGACAACGTGCGTGTCGTGCCGCTGAGCGCCGCCTTCGGAGCGCTGACATTGATCTGGGCCGATATCGCCGCGCGATTGATCATGGCCCCGGAGGACATGCCGATCGGCATCGTCACCGGCCTGGTCGGGGGCATCGCTTTCATTCTGATTTTGCGAAAAAGCTGAGCAACGGATGGTCTTTACCATTGCCGTCAGCGGCTGACGGGCCTATCTCCGGACGGACATCCGGGAGGGAAGGAATGGCCGCAGATCCGATTGTTTGTACGCCTGAAGAGGTGTTGAGCTTCTGGTTCGAGGAGTGCACGAACGAGGATTGGTTCCGCTCGACCGTTGCTCTGGACGAAGAGATGTGCCGTCGGTTTCGCGACACGCATCTGGCATTGGCCGCGGGGGTGCCCGATCATTGGCGGACAACGCCCGAAAGGCGGCTGGCGGCGATTATCGTGCTCGACCAGTTCGCCCGTAACATCTATCGCGGCACGCCGCTTGCTTTTGCGACAGATGGTTTGGCGCTGCAGGAAGCGAAAAAGGCTCTAGAGGTTGATGCGGATCGCGGATTGCCGGCGCAATGGCGGATATTCTTGTACCTGCCGTTCGAGCATGCGGAAGACATTGTCGAACAAGATCGGGCCGTCGCTCTTTTCAGCGCGCTCGGTCTCGAAGAACAGATCGACTATGCGCTCCGGCATCGTGCCGTTATTGCTGCTTATGGCCGCTTTCCGCATCGCAACGCTATCCTTGGGCGTGTTTCGACGGAGGCTGAGAAAGATTACCTTGCCAAACCCGGAGCAGGATTCTGAGGGAATAAAGGTGTAAATGCCTTTGTGTCGCCTTTCTTTGCATTACAAGGCGTACGCGTAGGGAATGTGAAATTCGCAATCACAGTATGGGAAGACCCTGTTCTTCCATTTTTTCGTGCGGCGAATCCGTTTAATCAGCCGCCGGCGACTTTATCTGCGACGAGGAGCTTTGCTTGCGCCTGCTGAAACACCGTCTCCGTTTTTTGCCCGTGCTGCTTTTGGGATTGAGCGCCGCCGTGGCGACTGGCCCTTTGGCGGGCGGGCACGCCTTTGCGCAGAATCAGCAGGCGGCGCAACCCGCTCAGCAAACGCAACAACAGCCTTCCGGTCAGTCGCCGCAGTCGCCGCAGCTTGCCAACGGTTTGCTAGACGCCGCCGTTGCCGACCTCAACCAGGCCAAGAAGGACTTTGCCTCGATCGAGGCGGAAGCCAAGGAACAAGGAGCTGACGACAGCGCACTGGTGGCGCTTTCCGGTCGGGTGGATGAGCTCAGCCGTTCCGTAGCGGCGATTTCGACACGACTGAAGCCGCGCTCCACAGAGATCGATGCGCGCCTAACGCAACTCGGCCCGCCGCCCAAGGATGGCCAGCCGCCGGAAGCGGCGATCGTCACGCAAGAACGTGACCGTCTCAACGCGGAACGTTCGCAAATCAGCGCCGTCAACGTCGATTCCGACAATCTGGTTGCCGCGGCCAACCGGGTCGCGATGCAGCTCATCGAGGTCCGTCGCAAACTGTTTGCCGAGACGCTGTTCAAGCGTACGGGGATCTCTGCCGGCACGTTCGAGGATGCGGGCGCCGCACTCGGTAACGAGAGCGTAGAGTTCCGCGATGCCGTGACAAGCTGGATCGGCTTCGTTGTCAAGGCCAAACTTGGTTCGCTCCTGGCCGCTCTCTTCCTTTCGCTTGGCGCGGCGTTTCTGTTCCTTTCTGGGGGCTACCGGCTGTTCGGCAGGTACTATCTGCGGGACGAGAACATCGAAAATCCGCCTTATATCAGCCGCCTCTCGGTCGCCTTCTGGTCGACGCTGATCCGCACGCTGTCGCTGGTCGCATTTCTCGTTACGTCCTTTTTCTTCCTTTCGAATTTCAACGTGCTGCGGCCGGATATCGCGCCGATACTGGCAGCTCTCTTCGGCTTCATCGGACTGGTCTATTTCGTCGGTCGCCTAACCAATGCCGTTTTCGCGCCCTTCAGGCCGCATTGGCGGCTCGTCAAGCTGTCCAACAAGGGAGCCCGCTCTCTCACCTGGTGCATGCAGGCCATGGCTGTCGTCAATGGTCTTGATTACGTCTTCGACCGCATCAGCGAATCCATGGGTTCTCCGGTTGTCGTCACGGTGGCTAAGAGCTTCTTTGCGGCCCTGCTGATCGGGCTGATCCTGATTGCTGCCTCCTTCGGAACGCCGATCCTCGCAAAGAACGGCGATCCCGATGCTCCCGGTCGTCACTGGCCGCATGGTATGGCGATCATTCTGCGGGTCCTCGGCATATTGCTGATCTTCACGGCTTTTATCGGCTATGTCGGCCTGGCGCGTTTCATCGCAACGCAGTTGATCGTCACCAGCGCTGTTCTGGTGACCATGTATCTCGGCTTCCAGCTCGGCAAGTCGGTATCGCGGCAAGGCGTTTTTGCCGAGACCGCTATCGGGCGTTTCCTCGAAAACCGCTTCGAGCTCGGTGACGTCGCGCTCGATCAGGCTGGTCTTGGCGCAGGCCTCGCGACCTACGCGGTCGCACTTTTGACCGGGATTCCGCTGATCCTGCTGTCCTGGGGATTCCATATTCAGGATCTGGAACTGCTTGCCTATCGGCTGTTCACCGAGATCCGCATCGGCAATATGTCGATTTCGCTGGTCGGCATCTTCGCGGGCGTCCTGCTCTTTGCCGGCGGCTATTTGGTGACGCGCTGGTTCCAGCGCTGGCTGGACAGCAATGTCATGGCGCGCGGTCAGGTGGACTTGGGTGTCCGCAACTCGGTCAAGACCGGCATCGGCTATCTCGGCGTCGCCGTGGCGGCGATCATCTCCATTTCAGCGGCCGGCATCGACCTGTCCAGCCTGGCACTCGTTGCCAGCGCGCTCTCGGTCGGTATCGGTTTCGGTCTGCAAAATATCGTGTCGAACTTCGTCTCGGGCCTGATCCTTCTGGTCGAGCGACCCTTCAAGGTCGGTGACTGGATCGTCTCGGGTACCTCTGAAGGCATTGTCAAGCGCATCTCGGTGCGCGCGACTGAGATCGAAACCTTCCGCAAGCAGTCGATCATCGTGCCGAATTCCGAGCTGATCAACGGCTCGGTCGGCAACTGGACGCACCGCAACCGGCTGGCCCGCTCTGAAATCCCTGTTTCCGTCAGTTTCGATTCCGATCCGCAGAAGGTGATGGACATTCTGCTGGAGCTAGTACGCGGCATCCCGAAGGTGCTCAGAAATCCGGAGCCGCATGTCGAATTCCTGCGTATCGGTCCGTCCGCGCTCGATTTCGAGATGCGGTTCTATCTCTCCGATCTTTCCGACGGCATGGAGATCCGCAACAATCTGCGCATCGATATCCTGAAGCGTTTTCGCGAGGAGGGGATTTCCATTCCCTATCCTCATCAGGAACTGCACATCGTTCGCGACAGCAGGCGCGGCAGGCAGACCGATCTGTTGGCAAGCACCAATCTCGCTGACTCGGCGGATGGACCGGAGGTCGGAAGCGAAACTGTCGTGCCCGACATCGCTCCGGTCGAAGAAGAATTGCCGCAGGGGGCCAAGAGCATTGGCCGTCGTCGCGGAAGGGCGTCTGCCCAGTGACGTGATCGCGACAATTCGATAGCGCTGGAGCGGGCGAGGGTGCTGAACCATCCTTGCCCGAGCCGCATGAAAATGCGGAAAAAAGCGATTTCCCGCTTGTCTATCCACACATCGTCGCGGCAAGCTTTCCCCATGTCGTAATCAGGCATTTGGCGCGTCTGTCGGAATTGCATAGTCCATCGCACTGGTGATTTCACCCGGATGGGAGCCGGGGTCGCTCAATCCTAAAGAGGTAGCTTTTCCATGAAAACACATGCACGGGCCGTCGTTATCGGGGGTGGTGTCGTCGGTGTCTCGACGCTGTATCACCTGGCGAACAAGGGCTGGGACGATGTCGTCCTGCTTGAGCGGAAGGAATTGACTTCCGGTTCGACCTGGCATGCAGCCGGTCTGCTGCCGCTCTTCAACATGAGCTACTCGGTCGGCCAGATCCACAAATATTCGGTGAAATTCTATCAGGAACTGCAGCAAGAGACTGGCATGAATGTCGGCTTCAGCCAGGTCTCCAATATTCGTCTCGCGCGGACCAAGGACCGTTGGGACGAATACATGTATTACGCCGGGATTGCCGAGACGATCGGCGTGAAGGTGAACATTCTGACGCCCGAGCAGGTCAAGGAAATCTGGCCGCTCTGCGAAACGGATGGCCTGCTCGGCGCTATCCAGCATCCGGACGACGGCTATATTCAGCCGGCCGATCTGACACAGGCGCTCGCCAAGGGCGCACGTGACCGCGGCGCAACGATCTATCGCAACACCACGGTAACGGCGATCGAGCAATTGCCCGACGGTCTCTGGAAGGTGACAACGGACAAGGGCGAAATCACCGCTGAACATATCGTCTCCTGCACCGGCAATTTCGCGCGCAAGACTGGCGAGATGGTCGGCATCAGCATTCCCGTCATCCCGGTCGAACATCAATACATCGTCACCGAGCCGCATCCGGCGATCCTGGAGCGCAAGGCCAAGGGCCTGCCGGAAATGGGCGTGCTGCGGGAGTCCGACAGCGCCTGGTATATGCGCGAAGAAAATGGCGGCTTGCTGCTCGGCCCCTATGAGCACGGTGCGCCGGCCTGCTACGTCGACGGTCCGTCCGATGACAGCGAATACGAGCTCTTTCAGGAAGAGCTCGACCGTCTGATGCCGCATATCGAAACCGCGATCACGCGCGTTCCGGCCTTCGGCGAGGTCGGCATTAAGAAGGTCTACAACGGCGCCATCGCCTACACGCCGGATGGCAATCCGATCGTCGGCCCGGCGCCAGGCTTGAAGAACTTCTGGCTCAATGAAGGCCATTCCTTCGGTATCACCGCCGCCGGCGGCTCTGGCTGGCAGCTTGCCGAATGGATTGTCGACGGCGAACCGACCGTCGACATGATGGGTGTCGATCCCCGCCGCTTCGGCCCCTATGCGAACGAAGGCTATCTCATCGCCAAGAACGAAGAGGCCTATGCCAACGTCTTCACCATGCACTATCCGGACGAAGAGCGGGCCGCCGCGCGTCCGCTGAAGACGACGCCGATCTATGATCGCCTGAAAGCCATGGGTGCCGTCTTCGGCTCCGTCTATGGCTGGGAACGCGCCAACTGGTTTGCGCCGGAAGGCTACGAGGTGCCGAAGGACCAGCTCGGCGTTGGCGCCGATGTCCTGACCAACCACAATCACGCGCCGGCCACGGAAGATGGCCGTATCGTCGAGCGCTGGTCGTTCCGCCGTTCGAACTATTTCGAGCATGTCGGCAACGAAGTGCTGAACGTCAGCAAGAAGGTCGGCGTCCTCGATATGTCCGCCTTCGCCAAGATGGAAGTGTCCGGCCCGGGCGCGCGCGCCTGGCTGGAATCGATCTTCGCCAATGCAATCCCCAAGAAGCGCGGGCGCATTGCGCTTTGCCATCTCCTGACGGTGCAGGGTGGCGTGCGTGCCGAATTCACGGTCTATGAATGGGCTCCGGGCCGCTTTTACCTGGTCTCGGCCGGTGCCTATGAGGCGCATGATCATGACTATCTGCGCAAGCTCGCGCCGACGGACGGTTCCGTTCGTCTGCAGCAGATCACCCAGCGCCTCGGCGTTCTCGTACTTGCCGGCCCGCGGTCGCGCGATGTCCTGAAGAAGCTCACCCGCACCAGCCTCGAGAACAAGGATTTCCCCTGGCTTTCCGGCAAGGAGATCTCAGTCGGAGCGGCGACAGCCCATGCACTGCGCGTCAATTTCGTCGGCGAGCTCGGATGGGAACTGCATCATCCGATCGAAATGCAGAACTATATCTTCGACAAGCTGATGGAAGCCGGCGCCGAATTCGGAATCAAACCCTTCGGCATCCGCGCCATGCTCGCCATGTCGGTCGAAAAATCCTACCGGCTGATCCCGCGTGAAATGTCGATCGAGTACAATGCCTATGAATCGGCGCTCGACCGCTTTATCAAGCCGGAGAAGGAATTCCTCGGCCGCGAAGGCCTGCTGGCTTACAAGGACAAGGGCCTGAAATGGAATTTCGCGACGCTGGTGGTCGAGACCGGCAACGATGTCGATGCCCGCGGTTCGGAAGCGATCTATAACGAAGCCGGCGAACTTGTCGGTCGCGCCACCAACGGCTCCTACGGTTTCCGCATCGGCAAGTCACTGGCGCTTGCAATGCTGAAGCCGGGCTATGCCGTCGAAGGCACAAAGCTCAAGATCAAGATTTTGGGAACTATCTATACCGCCACCGTTGTCGGCGAGAGCCCGTATGATCCGGACAATGCGGCGCTACGCGCCTGATATCTGACCTTCAGAGTATAAGTATTGAGGAGGCGACCCAGCGGTCGCCTTTTTCATTAATGGGAAACCAGTCGACTTAATAAAAACTCAAGCGCTTTGCTGTAGAAAATTAGGACGGGGCCGATTTTCTATTAGCAGGTTTTATCATGCCATTTTTAGGTATTTCGGGAATGCAGTATTCCGGCGGCTCGCTTGCTGGAGCGCGCATTCTTCTCGCCGAGGATTCGAATGTCTTTACGTCGATGATCAGCAAGAAGTTGAAAGAACTCTTCGACATCGACATCGAAATCTGCAGGAATTTCGAAGAGTTGCAGCTTGCCTACGACAAATCGGCGGAGCCGATCCGGCTGGCGATCTCCAACATCAATCTGCCAGGAGCGGAAAAGGGCGAGGCGCTGGAATATCTGATCGATCTCAGCATTCCGACGATTGTCTTCACCGGCACGTTCCAGGAAGGCATGCGCGATGAACTGATCGCGAAAGACATTGTCGACTATATCCTCAAGGACAATATCTTCGCCGTCGACCTGCTGGCGGAGTCGATTTGCCGCTTCCTTACCAATCATCGTCATCATGTGCTGATCGTCGACGACAGCGCCACGGCACGTGCGCTGCTGTCGAGCCGCCTGAAGCGGTATAATTTCCGTGTCAGCGTCGCCGAGAACGGCACCAAGGCGCTGGAGATTCTGAAGGCCAATCGCGACATCGGCCTGATGGTCACCGACTACAACATGCCCGATATTGACGGATTCGAACTGACGCGCCGCATCCGCGCAAGCGTCGGCTCGCATGAGTTGCGCATCATCGGTGTCTCGTCTTCCACGAACCGGCTGTTGTCGGCACGCTTTCTCAAGGCGGGTGGAAATGATTTCATTCTGCGGCCGTTCATTGATGAAGAATTCTACTGCCGCGTGAACCAAAATCTCGACACATTGCTGCAGATTCAATCGATGCGGCAGATAAGGCTGAGCGCCTGACATGCCAGCAGCAGGGATCGATCGATATTCAGAAATACAAAATATGAGGATAATTCATCTTTTGTGCAAGATTTCTGCAATCTACGGTTCCAATTTCTTCACGAATCCTGTTCACGATGGATCTGACGGGCGATGTTGTTTCGCCCATAACGTGCAACGCCGATCTGGGCGTGCCGTATGGTCTGGGAGGACTTAAGGGGAATGGTGTTCCGCGCGGATTTCCTCAGCGATGGCCATAGTCATCGCCGTGGCAGCCAGAAGATGCTTCTGGTTGAAGATTCGCGCATGTTCTCTTCTGTCCTGTCTCATCGGTTCCAAACTGAGCTCGGACTGAGCGTCACCCACTGCGCCTCGCTGAAGCAACTGAATGAGGCGTTGGCGATCGGCGAGCATGGTTTCACCATGGCGGTGGTCGACCTCAATTTGCCGGATGCACCCCATGGCGAGGCGCTGGATGTTGCCATCGCCTACCATATTCCCACCATCGTCTTCACAGCGTCTTTCGACATGGACATGCGCAACCGCATCATGGAGCGCAGCATTGTCGACTATGTTCTGAAGGACAACGAGTTCGCCCTCGACAATCTCGTTTCCACCGTGCGGCGCGCCATCTCCAATCGCAGCACGCGGGTACTGGTGGTAGATGACCTGCCGTCCGCACGGCGCGTGCTCGTGGAGCTTCTGGAGGCGCAGCAGTTCAAGGTCGCCGAGGCGGGTACCGGCGTCGAAGCCCTGGCGGTGCTTGACGAATATAGCGACATCGAAGTGGTCGTGACCGACCATCATATGCCCGACATGGATGGTTATGAACTGACCCGGCGTATTCGCCATCGCTATGGTTCGGATCGGATGCGGGTCATTGGCATATCCTCCTCGACCGACCGCCTGCTGTCGGCGACGTTTCTGAAGGCCGGCGCCAGCGATTTCATCTATCGCCCGTTCGTGGCCGAAGAGCTGCAATGCCGCATCGCGATCAATGTCGAAACGCTGATGCAGATCAAACAATTGCGCGCCGCCGCGGCAAGCGACTATCTGACCGGGCTCTATAACAGGCGCTATTTCTACGATCATGGTCCGCGGATCGTGAACGAATGCCTGCGTCATCATCGACCGACCTCGGTTGCGATCCTCGACATCGATCACTTCAAGCATCTGAACGACACCTACGGCCACGAGATCGGCGATCAGGTGCTGAAGGCCGTCGCCGGCCGGCTGCATTCCTTATTCGAAGGCAGCGAAAACCTGCTGTCCCGGCTTGGCGGCGAGGAGTTCGCTATACTGTTCACCGAGATGGATTCACGCGCCGCGACCGCGGTTTGCGACGAGGTACGCGTCAATCTCTCGAATCTGAAAGTGAATGCGGACGACGAGGAATTATCGGTGACCGTGTCGATCGGTGTCGCCGAGGTTGCGGGCTATGAGGCATTCGAAAACTATCTCAATGCCGCCGACCAGTTTCTCTATATGGCCAAGCACAAGGGCCGCAACCAGGTCTATTCCGACATCAAGATGACGGATGAAGCCGCGGAGTAAGCCACTTTATCGCCAGTATCAGACAACGACGCCTGTACGGTTGGACGACATGGTGAGCTTGCGTTCGGCGCGCTCCTGCTGCGGCGAACGATTGTAGAGTTCGCGATAACACTTGGAGAAGTGCGAAGCGGAAACGAAGCCGCAGGCAACAGCCACCTCAACGACCGGCATGGAGGACTGCACGAGCAGGTGACGCGCGCGATCGAGGCGGATTTCAAGATAGTAGCGGGCAGGCGAGCGGCCCATTTCCTGGCGGAACAAGCGCTCGATCTGACGGCGCGACAGGCCGGCATCGTCGGCAATTTCGAGTAGCGACAGCGGCTCGGCGAGATTGCTTTCCATAAGCTCGATGATCGACAGTACCTTGGCGTTCTGAACGCCGAGGCGGGCGCGCAGCGGCAAGCGCTGGCGGTCATGCGGGCTGCGGACGCGGTCGGTCAGCTGCTGCTCGCAGACGCGGTTGACTAGGTTTTCGCCGAAATCCTGCCCGATCAGATTGAGCATCATGTCGAGTGAAGCGGTGCCACCGGCGCAGGTGTAGAGATTGCTGTCGACTTCGTAGAGATCGGCATAAACTTCGGCCTGCGGAAAAGTCTCGGCAAAGCCCGGAAGGTTTTCCCAGTGAATGGCGCAGCGCTTGCCGTTCAGGAGGCCGGCTTGCGCCAGCACATGCGCGCCCGTACAGAGGCTACCAACAGCGACGCCGCGATTATAGGTCTCGCGCAGCCATGCGTTGACCGACTTGTTGTGGAACTCCTCGACATAGATGCCGGAACAGACGAGCACCATGTTCGGCCGGTTTTCGCCGCCGAGATTTCGGCGCTCGTCGGCCAGCGACGTATTGACCTCGAGGCCGATGCCGCTGGAGGAGTAGACCTTCTGGCCGTCGGTCGAGGCCAGCCGCCACGTGTAGGCGGGATAACCAAGCATGCGGTTCGCAATCCGCAGCGTTTCGACCGCAGCGGAAAACGGCAGCATGGTAAAATGGGGAACGAGAAAGAAAACCAGGGAACGCGTCTTAATCGGAGTCTTGCTCATATCAGAAAAATCCACCTCCACCACCATCTATATACCTTGCGTCAAATGCGTCGGTTCGATGGTCTAATAGCGACATTGGCATGGATAATAGCGGCCGCAAAGGGATATTTGTGCGGGCTCACTAAAATTGTCGCTATAAAGAAAGCAGGCGGGGCGGGTAAGCAATTTCCAGAAGCAACCAAATATATATGCGGTTAATAATCAAGATAAAAACAAATACGCACTCAGAAGCAAAAATGTCCGAAAGGCGACACTCGTTATGATTGAGCGCCGCCTTCAGGATTTATGGCATATCGCAATCATCGGGTAGCCTTGGGGTTCTTGGTTTCGTCAACGGCCGGCCAGCCCAAATCCTTGCGCATGTCGTCTGAAAGGGACTCGAGTTCGCGCTCGGTGCGCCACCGCTGCCAACGATCGGCAATCCGGGTGGCGAACTGCACAAAACCGCTGCCCGATGGAAGCGTGGTCCGCATCCTGCCGCTATCTCTGTAGGTAATCGTGGTCATTTCCAGGTTCCTTCCGGTTTTTCCGATGCCCGAAAGGTCGCGACCTTTACGAGCTAATATGGGTGTGGTTCACGCATCAATCAAGCGAATAGATCTTATAGCTGCCATTAGTATTCTTGAACGATCGCACGTTGGCGGGCTTTCGTTCGAGGGCCGAGAGCACACTATCCGGCGGCAGGCCGCGGGCGTTGACGTCATCGATCAGATGCGCCGGAAACCGCGTTGCAATTTCGTCAAGCGTGTGCTGCGCCGTGCGCTGAATTTCGCGGGCGCGGATGAGATTGAACAAGCGAGATGCCTCGCGAAGCGCTGTGCCAGCCATGGTCGTTACTCCTTCTCGGCTGCCTCTATCAATTTCGTTAGGACTAATATGGTGCTTCGTTGACATTCAGACAAATGAAATGATATGGTGCTTAAAATCAGAAAAATTGAAGGACACCGTTATGACCGTACCGTTCCGCCGGCCCATACCGCTGCTCGACAATGAAGTTCTGCGCACCTTTGTCGCCATCGCCGAGACCGGTAATTTCTCCACGGCCGCCGATGCGGTTTACCGCACGCCCTCTGCCGTCTCGATGCAGATCAAGAAGCTGGAAGAGCAGTTGGGTGTGACGTTGTTCCTGCGTGACGCCCGCTCGGTCAACCTGACGCAGCATGGCGAGATGCTGCTTTCCTACGCCCGCAACATCCTGGCGCTCTCCAATGAGGCCGTGTCGCGCTTCATCATGCCCGAGCTCAGCGGCGTTGTGCGGCTTGGTGCGCCTGATGATATCGGCGAGCGTCTGTTGCCGAGCATTCTGAAGAGTTTTTCGGAGAGTTATCCGGGCATCATGGTCGATGTGACCGTCGACATGAGCCTGCAATTGAAGAAGCGCATCGAGGAGCAGCGGCTGGATCTGGCGCTGATCAACTGCGCGACGCGGCCTTTCCCGACAGATGGCGAGGTTATCTATACTGAGCGCTTGGTCTGGGCCGGCGCAAAGTGCGGGACGGCCTATCGCCGCGATCCGTTGCCGATCTCGATTTGGGAAGATGGCTGTATCTGGCGATCGGAGGCTTTGGCGCAGCTTGAGCGGCAGAAGCGGCCTTACCGTGTTTCCTACCTTAGCGCCCATACGATGGCGCAGCGCGCCGCGGTGGTCTCGGACCTGGCGATTGCGCCGTTTCCGCGCTCCTATGTCACCGATGACATGACTGTCCTCGGCCCGAACGAAGGGCTGCCGGAACTTACCGCCTTCGACATACGCCTGCTGACGGCATCGCAGATGACCGGTCCGATGAAGGCTGTGGCGGACAGTATCCGCAATGCGTTCGTGGAGATTGCACGCGCTGCAGCTTGACGGCCGCGCGCCTGCAGTTATTCGCGGCTGCGGCGACGTCTGCGGCCGCTGCCTTCGCCGCTTGCATCGTCGGCAAGCTGCTTGCGCTCCGGCAATGTCACGACCTTCGAGAGTTCCGGGAAGGCATCGACCTTGTTCGGCAGCGCCATGGCGTAGACGAAATGCTCCTGAAACTTTGATTCAAGCGCCGTCTCTATCTTCTCGATTTTGCGAACAGTTTCCTCGATTTCGCGGCGATGGCCGCGATTGAGGAGCGCCATGCGCGCGCCGGTGCCGGCCGCATTGCCGACCGCCTTCACCTTGTCGAGGGTGCAGTCCGGTATCAGGCCAAGCACCATCGCGTATTTCGGATCGATGAACGTGCCGAAGGCGCCGGCAAGGCCGATGCGATCGACATGGCTGATGCCTTGCTTGTCCATCAGCAGCTTGACGCCGGCATAAAGGGCGGCCTTTGCCAGCTGGATGGCGCGCACGTCGTTTTGCGTCACGGTAATGCGCGGCGCGCCGTCGCGCAGCAGATAGGAGTAGGTGCGGCCGTTCTGCAGGATGCGGTGCGAACGCGCCGTCATGCCGCCGTCGACGACGCCGTCTTCGGAGATGATGCCGGTCAGGAACAGCTCGGCGACTACCTCGATGATGGCCGAGCCGCAAATGCCGGTGACGCCGACCGTGGCGGCAGCCTCTTCGAAGCCCGGCTCGTCTGACCATGGCTCGATACCGATGACACGGTAACGCGGTTCGAGCGTCAAGGGGTCGATGCGCACGCGCTCGATGGCGCCGGGGGCGGCGCGCTGGCCGCTGGAAATCTCAGCGCCTTCGAAGGCGGGGCCGGTGGGCGAGGAGGCGGCCACAACGCGGTTGCGGTTACCGAGCACGATTTCAGCATTGGTGCCGATATCGACCAGCAGCATCATTTCATCCTGACGGTGCGGCCCTTCGGCCAGCGTCGCGGCGGCGGCATCGGCGCCGACATGGCCGGCGATGCAGGGCAGCATATAAACGCGTGTGCCGGCATTCATAGGTACGCCGACTTCAGCCGCGGTCAGATGCACGGCGCCGGAGACGGCAAGCGCGAAGGGCGCGCCGCCGAGCTCAGTCGGATCGATGCCGAGGAAGAGATGATGCATGATCGGATTGCCGACGAACACGGAGTCCAGAATGTCCTGGCGCGAGACACCGCCCTGGGCGCAGACCTTGTCGATCAGTCCGTTCAGCGCTTCGCGCACGGCGTTGGTCATGGCTCCGCGACCGTCCGGGTTCATCATGACATAGGAGACGCGGCTCATCAGGTCTTCGCCGAAGCGGATCTGCGGATTGGATGCGCCTGCCGACGCCACCGTGCGGCCCGACAGCAGCGAAGAGAGGTGCATGGCGATCGTGGTCGAGCCGATGTCGCAGGCGATGCCATAGGCTTCGTTCTTCAGGCCAGGATAGAGTGCGATCAGGCGCGGACGGTCGCCCTCATGATCCCGGTGGATCGCGGCGGTGACCTTCCACTCGCCCTTGCGCAGGATCGATTGCACCTGCGGGATGATGTGAAAATCGACTTCGAGATTGTCGTATTTCCAGTCGGCGGCCAATGCGGCTTTCAGCCGGTCGAGATCG
Source organism: Rhizobium mayense (assembly GCF_030272705.1). Lineage (GTDB taxonomy): Bacteria > Pseudomonadota > Alphaproteobacteria > Rhizobiales > Rhizobiaceae > Rhizobium > Rhizobium mayense. The sequence goes on from NZ_JARFYM010000001.1 coordinate 437,199, forward strand.
CCTGATGGCTTGTGCATATCCGGCTCTTCGACCTCGACGTAGCACATGTGCACGGCCGTATCGCGGGCGATGACGCGCTCGTCTGCGGCCTTGCGCACTACCTGCGCATTGATCACGGTATCCTGCGGTACGTCGATGACGAGATCGCCGTGGATGAGCGCTGAGCAGGAGAGGCGTCGTCCCTCGGGAAGATCGCGCACTTCGGCATAGCGCCGCTCTTTCGGACCGATCGGTGAGAGATGGTCGTTGGCGGAGACGATCTTGTGCTTGGCGAAATTGCCTTCCTGCACCGAGACCTGACAACGCCCGCAGGTCGCACGACCGCCGCAGACACTCTCGACATAGACGCCAAGCTGCCGTGCCGCCTCCAGCACCGGTGTGCCGACTGCAAAACGGCCACGCTTGCCGGAGGGCATGAAGAGGACGAGAGGATTCGTGCTGTCGCTGGCTTCGGCCACGGATCAGCCTTTCTGTTTGGTAAGGCGGCGCACGTTCGATCGGACGCGCTTGCTGTAGGGCTTGACGGTGGCCCGGGCGACGGCGTCGGCGGCGCGGCGCGATGAGGTGCCGCCACCCGTTGCCATTGCCGTTATTGCCGTGATGTTCTGCTGGGCCATGGCTATATTGGCCGCGACGGCACTTTCCGCCGCAGCCATCATCTTCTCCGAGACCATCCGGTTGAGTTCGGCGGTGTTCACTGCACCGCCGGTCATTGCTGCCATCCACATTTGTTGTGTGCGCATCGCGATCACCATCGGCGCCTGAAACCAGAGCGTCGCGAGATCGTTGGAAAGACGGCGGCTCGGATACATCGCTATTCCCTCGCAGCTCCCGCGCCGGCGCGGGCAGCACGACCGCCACGACGTCCGCCACCAGCGGCGGGAGCAGTCGACGTTGGCGCTGCTGCGCCGCCTTCGGCTGGCTTGTAGTCGCGATAGGTCATGATCCAGTTGGTGCAATTGGCATCGGTGCCGTTCAACACATTGGCGGCGCGGACGGCTTCCATTTCCTGCGGGCGGCAGGGGTTCATGATCGCTGAGGTCATGCCGGCGCCGATCACCATCGGGATGAAGCCGGCATTAATGCCATGGCGGTGCGGCAGGCCGAAGGAGATGTTGGAGAGGCCGCAGGTGGTGTTGACCTTCAGCTCGTTGCGCAGGCGGTGCAGCAGCGCGAAGACCTGACGGCCGGCGTCACCCAGCGCACCGATCGGCATGACGAGCGGATCGACGACGATGTCATGCGGCTTGATGCCGTGATCCATGGCGCGTTCGACGATCTTCTTCGCGACGGCGAAGCGGACGTCGGGGTCCATGGAAATGCCGGTCTCGTCGTTGGAAATTGCGACGACGGGCACATCGTATTTCTTCACCAGCGGCAGGATGGCTTCGAGCTTTTCCTCCTCGCCGGTCACGGAATTGACCAAGGGCCGGCCCCTGGCGACCTTCAGCGCCGCTTCGATGGCTGCCGTTACCGAGCTGTCGATCGACAACGGCACGTCGACGAGGCCCTGGACGATTTCCAACGTCTGCACCAGCAGGCCGGGTTCGGTCTCGTTCGGGTTGACCGACGTGACGCCGGCGTTGACGTCCAGCATGGTCGCGCCGGCGGCCACCTGTTCCAGCGCATCCTTGATGACGGTATCGAAATTACCCTCAATCATCTCGGCGGCCAGCTTCTTGCGCCCCGTCGGATTGATGCGTTCGCCAATCACGCAAAAGGGCTGGTCGAAACCGATGATGATTTCGCGAGTGGCTGAAGCAACGATGGTGCGCGTCATATCTGATCCTTTGGTCAGTTTGCCCGATAGAGTTGATCTATCGTGCGATGATTTGGGTTACAAGCCAGGCTGGCTCCTCCGCCTGCCTGTTGCGAATATTCAGGTTCAATGCGTCTGGTGCGGTGGATGATGGGCGGCGGCTTCGGCCATTTGCTGCTGGTTCTCTTCCATGCCCCCGCGGATGTGTTCCAGTCGCTCGGCGACAAGCACGTCGGTGCGGTTCGCTTCGTGCTTCCATGGCTGGCGGCCTTTCAGCACGCCCGATTCATGCACCATCTCAGCGACATATTCTTCTTGGCGGTAGGCCATGACATGGATGCCGGAAACGCCCTCGATTTCCTTCACCTCGTTGATGATGTCGATGCAGAGCTGCTTGCCTTCCTTTTTCTGATCTTCGGCGCCTTCGATGCGCTTGATGATCGCGTCCGGAATGTGCACGCCCGGCACATTCGAACGCATCCAGCGCGCAGTTCTTGCCGAAGCCAGGGGTCCGACACCGACCAGGATGAAGCATTTCTCATGCAGGCCGAGATCGCGGACCTTTTTCATATAGTCGCGGAACATCGGCACGTCGTAGCAATATTGGCTCTGGACGAACTGCGCACCGGCTTCGATCTTCTTGGCCAGGCGATAGGGCCGGAAGTCATAAGGCGGCGCAAACGGATTGATGGCGGCGCCGAGAAAGACTTTCGGCGGCGTCGTCAGCTTGCGGCCGGAGAGGAACTTGGCGTTATCGCGCATGATGCGCACGGTTTCGAGCAGCGACATGCAGTCCAGATCGAAAACTGGCTTGGCGCCCGGCTGATCACCGGCTTGTACGCCATCGCCGGTCAGGCACAAGATGTTGCAGACGCCCATGGCAGCAGCGCCCAGCACGTCGCCCTGGATGGCTATGCGGTTCTTGTCGCGGCAGGCGATCTGCATGATCGGCGCATAGCCCATGCGCGTCAGCAGCGCGCAGATGCCGACGGACGACATATGGCAATTGGCGCCGGAGGCATCGACCGCATTGATGCCGTCAACCCAGCCGTCGAAGATCGAGGCGCGTTCGTAGACGTCTTCGGGGTTGGCGCTATCGGGCGGGTTCAGCTCCGCGGTGACGGCGAACTCGCCACGACGCAGCACGCGTTCCAGCCGCCCGAGCGAGAAATGGCCGGGCAGGGGATCGAGCGGCAGATGCGCGCCAAGCGGATTTTCATCGATATGCGCCATCAATCAAGCTTCCTTCTTCGCCGCTTCACGCGCCGCTGCGGCCTCCGCCGTCACGCGCAGCCAGGAGGATGTTTCGCGCAGCGACTGGTTCACCGGCTTCTGCACCTTCAAGATCGCATCGCCGTTGACCATATTGCGCGAGCCGTTCCAGGCCTGCACCCAGACGCAGGGCATGTCGGGCTCGACTTCGCAATTGCCGTTGGCCCGCACGCCGCCGCAGGGGCCGTTGCGCAATTGCTTCGGACAGTTCATCGGACAGGACATGCCGGTCGATGACAAGGCGCATTGGCCGCACATCCGGCAGTCGAAGAGAAAGCCCTTCACATTGCGCTCGATCACGGTGATCGGTCGCTCGACGCGCGCATAGCCGATCGACTTCCAGAGCGGATGTAGCAGGAGGAAGGCGTCTGCGAAGCGATGATAAAACCATTCAAGGAAGCGCGAATGACGCACGGCCCAGAGACGGACGGTGTATTTGCGGCGGGCGCGGCGGTTCGGCGAAACGCCTGATGGCGTATAGGCGCCGCTGGCCGCCTTCGCGCCCGCGGCGGCATTACCCGGTTTTTGGACGGCATCAGCCATTATCGCGGCCCCCGGCCTTGACCAGCGCGACCAAGCGCTCGCGGTCATAGGCGGCTTCGAGTTCGTTTGCGGCCTTGTCGGCTTCTGCTTCAAGATCGTCAGAGACCGCTACAGGATCGGCCTTGCGCCATTCGGCCAGATAGTCGTCCGTTTCCGCGGCACCCGTGCGCATGGCGCACATGTCGATCGCCTCGGTGAAACGGAGCGACAGTTCGCGCTTCGCTGTCTGCCGTCCCTTCTTGATGATGATCTGGGCGGGAATGTCCCGCCAATAGACGACAATGCGATCCGCCATGCAAATTCTCCTCTTTGATCAAGAATGCACGTCCGCCGACCCCGGGACTGCGCTTGCGGCGACGCGGCCCATGCCGAAAAACGACGCGATGCAGAAAGCTCCCCCGCAACCGTCGCCTTTAGTCACCTCCGAGTGACATCATCTTGTTTTTCGCTGCGATTCAGGGATTTCAGCACAGCCAGCATGGCCGTGTCCCGTGGCTGCCGCAAGTGGGGAGATAGGCGATGATGTCGTAATCAGACGGCCAGTAATTCGCGGCCGAGATCGCCGTAGCCGGTGAAGCGGTATTCGTAGTCTAGGCCGAGATAGGCTGCCGCTGCTTTTGCTTTTTCCTGCAGTGCCGGATCCTCTTCCTGCGACAGATAGACGACCTTGCGGTAGTTGCCGAAATACATTTCCTTCAGCTCCGGATGCCGGTCGAGGCCGAGCGGTACGATGACGAAGCTTTCGAACTGGCGGGCCAGGAAATCAGTGAGGAAGAACGAGGTGACGTCGTCTTCCCGAGTGGCGAAGGCGTTGTTGCCGCTGAAGAAGGAATAGCAGTGCGGGCCGGAGAGGCGTTCGATGCCTTCGCGCTCGCAGATCTTGTCGATGTCTCCGCCGGTGCCGCAATCGGCATAACCGATGAAAATCTTCTCGAAGCCGCGCGAGCGCGCGTCCGTTATAGCCTCTTCGAGGGCCGGCGCGATCTTCTGTGGATAGGAGTGGAAGATGGCGGGAAGACAGTGCAGGTCGATATGATCGAGGCTATTGATCCTGGTGATCGCCAGTATCTCGCGCGCGATTGCACCGCACGCGATCACATGAACTTTTTGTGCGATTATGCGTTCATTGGGCGAAGTATTCGTCTTCGCCTTTTGCCGATCAATATCCATTCCGAGAGGGCTCCGATCATGACCGCACCGACACTCACCAAAATCGCCGCCGCTTGCGCAGTGGTTATGGTACTCGCTTCATGCGCCAACACAATTCGCGGCGTGGGCAGGGATACAGCCAATGCCGTCAACGCCACCGAGAATGCCGGTCATCAGGTAAAGAGGGCGGTCGTCAACTGATTTGGGATGCCGATCGGCGGGCGGGCAACCCCTGCCGCCCGCCTTGGCATTCGTCGCGATCAGGCGTTGGCGGCGTGGCTGTTGTGCTTGCGCTTCATGAAATCCTTGGCAGTTTCGACCGCCACGGCTGCGTCACGGCAGTAGGCGTCGGCACCGACTGCCTTGCCGAACTCCTCGTTCAGCGGGGCACCGCCGACGAGAACGACATAATCGTCCCGCATGCCCTTTTCCTTCAGCGTGTCGATGACGACCTTCATGTAGGGCATGGTCGTCGTCAGCAGCGCCGACATACCGAGAATATCGGGCTGTTCGCGCTCGATGGCGTCGAGATAGTTTTCGACCGGATTGTTGATGCCGAGATCGATGACGTCGAAGCCGGCGCCTTCCATCATCATGCCGACAAGGTTCTTGCCGATGTCGTGAATGTCGCCCTTAACGGTGCCGATCACCATCTTGCCGAGCTTCGGCGCGCCGGTCTCGGCCAGCAGTGGGCGAAGGATCGACATGCCGGCCTTCATCGCATTAGCGGAAAGCAGTACTTCGGGAACGAAGAGAATACCGTCGCGAAAGTCGATGCCGACGATGCGCATGCCTTCGACAAGCGCTTGGGTCAGGATATCGTAAGGCGTCCAGCCGCGTTCGAGGAGGATATTGGTCGCTTCCTCGATTTCCTCCTTTAGTCCGTCATAGAGGTCATCATGCATCTGCTGCACGAGTTCCTCATCCGAAAGTTCTGCGAGAATGATTTCGTCGTCAGACATGCGCTCCATCCCGTTTTCGTGCGATGCATCAGAGGCTTGTATAAAACAGTACTGCCTTTACCGATAGACCCGAAGCCTGACAAAACCCTTTTCGAAAGCGACGTAGCGCAGATAAATCGCGACGCACAGAAACGAAGCAATTTCGCCTTGCCCATGTCTGTCCTATGCTAGTCGCTGGCGCATAAAGAAACGTCCGTGCGACGGAATCGGATAGCATGGGGCAATGACAGACGCATTCATGCGCAGGAGTGAGGAAGCATCATGGACGATAACATTGAGCAACCGGCCGCTGGCGGTGATGGTGGCGGACGGCGTTCGCGCGGCGAGGGCAGAGGTGCGGCCGCTCGGCGCGCATCGCGCAGCGGCGGCGGACCCGGTCCATCGCTTCCTTATATCGTCCGAAAGATCGGCGTTTATGAGGTGCTGGACGAGGAAGGCCTGCAGCTTATCGAGCGCAATGCCGATACCGTGCTCGAGGAAATCGGCATCGAATTTCGCGACGACGCGGAAGCGCTGGCACTCTGGAAGGAAGCCGGCGCCGACGTTAAGGGACAGCGGGTGCATTTCCCGAAGGGGCTTTGCCGCGAACTTTTGAAGACCGCACCGAAGGAATTCACTTGGCATGCACGCAATAGCGCCCGCAACGCCCATGTTGGCGGCAAGGCGACGATCTTCGCGCCGGTCTACGGCCCGCCCTTTGTCCGTGATCTCGAAGGCAATCGCCGTTACGCGACGATCGAGGATTTCCGCAATTTCGTGAAGCTCGCCTATATGGCGCCGTCGATGCATTCGTCCGGCGGCACGGTGTGCGAGCCGGTCGACATCCCCGTCAATAAACGCCACCTCGATATGGTCTACAGCCATATCAAATATTCCGACAAGCCATTCATGGGCTCGGTGACCGCGCCGGAACGTGCGGAAGACACGATCGCGATGGCGAAGATCGTCTTCGGCGACGAGTTCGTCGAAAACAATTGCGTCACGCTGAACCTGATCAACGCCAACTCGCCGATGGTATTCGACGAGACCATGCTCGGTGCATTGAAGGTCTACGCGCGGCATAACCAGGCCTCCGTCGTCTCCCCCTTCATCCTTTCCGGCGCAATGAGCCCGGTGACGGTCGCTGGCACGCTGGCACAGATCCTGGCCGAAGTGCTCGCCGGTGCTTCCTTCACGCAGTTGATCCGCAAGGGATCGCCGGTGCTCTACGGCACCTTCGCCGCCTCCATCTCGATGCAGTCGGGCGCGCCGACCTTCGGTACGCCGGAACCGTCTCTGGTTTCCTACGGTTCAGCCCAGCTTGCCCGCCGTCTCGGCCTGCCGTTCCGTACCGGCGGCTCGCTCTGCGCCTCGAAGGTGCCGGATGCGCAGGCTGCACACGAATCGGCCAATACGCTGAACATGACGCTGCTCGCCGGCACGAATTTCGTGCTGCATGCGGCCGGCTGGCTCGAAGGCGGGCTCGTCTCGTCCTACGAGAAGTTCATGATCGACCAGGATCAGCTCGGCATGATGCAGAAGATGGCCGAGGGCGTCGATCTCTCGGAAAACGGCCAGGCGCTGGACGCGATTCGCGAAGTCGGCCCCGGCAGCCACTATCTCGGCTGCGGCCATACGCAGGCGAATTTCCAGACAGCCTTCTACCGCTCGGCGCTCGCCGACAACAACTCCTTCGAGCAGTGGGAGATCGAGGGCCAGAAACGTATCGAGGAGCGCGCCAATGCGCTTTGCCGCTCCTGGCTCGACCATTATGAAGCACCGCCGCTGGATCCCGCGATCGACGAGGCGCTGCTGGCCTATATCCAGAAGCGCAAGGATTCGATGCCGGACGCTTTCACTTGAAGAGAGCCCGAGGCCGCCAGGGAGCAAGGCGGTGCGATACGCGTCGCCGATCTCATCCAGAAGGAGGTCTGGCGGCCGCACTATCAATATAAGGGGCCGCGATGAGCGGCGGCTCTGTCATTGTTGATGGACTCCGTGCGGCGCTTGCTCCGCACGGAGTTTTTATTCGTGGGATCGTCTTATTTGATGAGGGCGAGGGACCGGCACTGGCCGATGGGATGCCGGCTCGGAGCGTAATCCTGGTCGGCAATATCGGCGGTTCGATTTGGGAGCCGTTTTCCCGGTGGCGGCAGTCATCCGAAAATGTCGCTCGCCACGATCCGCTTGACGAGTGGTCGAAGGGGATCATCCGGCCTCTCGCCGTGGCGTTCGACGCTACAGCCTATTTTCCCTCCGATCCGCCGTGGCAGCCGTTTCAGCGTTGGGCCATGCGGGCGGAAGGTTTGAAGGCATCGCCGCTCGGCATCCTGATCCACCCGGACTACGGCCTATGGCACGGCTATCGCGGCGCCCTGGGGTTTGCCGTTGCGATCGGAGAAACTGGACCACCACGCGCGGTTGTTTCACACCCCTGCGATCACTGCGCCGAAAAACCATGCCTGACCGCTTGTCCTGTCGATGCCGTCGCGCCCACCGGCTTCGATGCTGCCGGCTGTCGGTCGCATCTCTGTACCGAGGCGGGAAGGGCCGGCTGCATGATCGGCGGTTGTCTGGCGCGCAATGCCTGTCCGGTGGGTTCCGCTTATCGTTATTCGAGGGCGCAGCTTGCCTTTCACATGGCGGCACTTCAATCTTGAAAGGGTGAGGGATTTCCTTCTTTTGCCCTATTTCCCCTGCGCTCTAAGGCTCGCGAAATCCGCTCCGGAGTTGTGTGTTTGATTCGATTGCTGACCATGCTTGCCCTTCTCGCCTGCGCTAGCACGGCCTTTGCTGATGAAGCCTGCCGCAAAGTCCTGCATCTCGGCGACAGCTATACAGTCTGCACTTTCGATCCCGCCATTGATGGCATCCAGCTTTACCAGAACGACCGCAGCGGCAAACCCTATGGCTCCTTCCGGGCGCTGGAGAGCGACTTGATGCAAGACCGCATTTACGTCCGCTTCGCCATGAACGGCGGAATGTACAGGGACGATCAGTCGCCCGTTGGTCTCTATATCGAAAATGGTAGGGAGCAGAGAGCGATCAACACCAACAAGGGATGGGGCAATTTTCATCTGCTGCCGAACGGAGTCTTCTACATCCTGCCAGGCCATGCCGGCATCATGGAGAGCAAAGCCTTCATCGCTTCTGGCATCAAGCCATTCTACGCGACGCAATCCGGCCCGATGCTGGTGATCGACGGCAAGCTGCACCCATCGTTTCTCGCCGACAGCACCAGTTTCAAGACACGCAACGGAGTCGGCATCTCGGCGGACGGCAAGGTGATCTTCGCCGCGTCCGACGGCGCCGTCCGCTTCCACGATTTTGCGACCCTGTTCCGCGACGATCTCGGCTGCGCCAATGCGCTCTTCCTCGACGGCAGTATCTCTAGCCTCGACATACCGGAATGGCAGAGACGGGACGGACAGTTCCCGCTCGGCCCGATCATCGCCGTGACGGAGTCGCTGCCGCAGTGAACTCAGCAGCCCGCAAGGTTGGAGCCAGCCACATTCGCTAATGGACGTAGCGGGAGGATTGTAGGTCCTTCGGATGCGCAGTGTCGGATTGGGGCTTCGAAACATCGATGACGGAAATTGCAAACAGGGCAAAGGCTCTGATCTTCATGACGGCGCGCGATTGCGAAATGTATGTGAGGCAATCCCTGGCGAGCCTTTCGCGGCAAACGCACGATGATCTGCACGTCCTTTTCGTCGATGATTGTTCCGAGGATGACACTGGTATCATTGCGGCGGCGCTCCTCAACGATCTCTTTCCGAACCGGCACACCTTTATTCGCAACGATGCGCGATGGGGGAAGTCGCGCAACGTCTGGGAGCATCTGAGGCCGCGTACGAATATGGCCGAGTTTATCGTCATCCTCGATGGCGACGATCAGGTGATCATTCCGACCATCGTCGACCGGATGTCGCAGTGCTATACAGACGGGCAGGATGTCGTCTGGACGAACTTCATCACCGATGGCGGCGGGATTGGTGGTAACGGTGCTCTCGATCCCAACCTTTCGCCGCGTCGGCAGGGCTGGAAAACCAGCCATCTCTTCAGCTTCCGTGCGTCTTTGCTGGACAATGTTCCCGAGGGCTATTTGCGCGATAGCGCCGGCCAGTGGTACATGGCAGCCTGCGACATCGCGCTTGCCTTGCCTATTCTCGATCAGACGCGGCGCTACGAGTTCATTCCGGTCAACGCGCATCGGTACACGGCGACCAATCCCTATTCTCATCACAATCTCGACCCGCAGTCGCGTGGACTGAATTCCACCGCGCAGCAGCGCTCGGCGCAGGACGTGTTCAACAAGCCGCCTCTGCCGTTGACCCGCCCGGCAAAGAATGCGGCGGCGGAGCGGGTGGTTGCTCCGGCGTCCGTCGAGAGCCGCCCGCTCGCCACAGTTGCCGGAGCCGGGCAGGCGTGGCAGGAGATGGCCAGCGAAATCCTTATCGCCGGCTATCCGACTTTGCTCGACGCTCAATCGGTCGCCGGTCGCGATCCGTTGACGCCGATGCAGATCTGGGCGCTTCGCCGCGCCACGTTCGAAAGGAGCGAAACGCCGAATATTCTCCATATCGGTGCGCCGCGCTCCGCCTTGGTGCTGGCATCCCTTATTTCCGGTCTCGATGCCGGGCTGAACTGCCTGTGTATCTCGCCGGAACAGGTTGGGGACATCGAAGCGCGCTTCATCGCCAGCGGTCAGACGGACAGGATTTCCATCATGGAGACAGAGGCTACCAATGTGAGCTTCGAGGACGTTTCCGCGATCTTTCCGGACACAAGACAGATCAGCGAGGACGTCAAGTTCGACTTGGTCGTGGTGGATCTGCGGAACACGGCCTATCCGGCCGAGAGCGCGTTGCTTGCGCTGCCGGCATTGGCGAACAATCTGTCGCCTCTCGGTTTCAATCTATGCGTTTTCGCCGAGGACCGCGCGATCGAAGAGTTGGCCGCCAAGCGTTGGGCCAGTGTCAGTACGGGCCTGAAATTCTGTCTCGATGCCATAGGCGGTAGCGGATTGATGGTCGTCGGCGGCCGCTGACGATGCTCCCGACCGCGCCAGCGCATCACCGATAAGCCTCCGTGATAAACCTCTGCATATTGGAAAGAGCCGCGATGACACTGCAAGCCACGGTCGCCTGTGAAGTGAACAGCTACCGGATTCCGGTCCGGTTCCACCTTCCCAATCCGAACGATCATATCCAGAGGATCATCCTGCAAAGCCGAGCCTTTTACGAGCGCGCCATGCTGGAGGATATTGGGTCGTCCCTGCCTGAAAATGCTTTCGTGGTCGATGTCGGTGCCAATATCGGCAATCATACGCTGTTCTTCAGCGCAGTGGTCGGCGCTCGGACGCTGGCCATCGAGCCGAATGCGGAAGCGCTGCGCATTCTTCGCGCGAACATAAGCCTGAACGGCTTGCAGGATCGCGTCGACGTCAAGCCGATAGCGCTGGGTGCCGAAGCGGGCATGGGGGATGTTGTCGAGGAAGACCCGTCCAAGTTGGGGATGGCCCGCGTCAGGCTTGCAGCCGACGGCCAGGTTCCGGTGGCGCGTCTTGACGATGTCGTTCGGGAGCAGCATGTCGACCTGATAAAAATCGATGTCGAAGGCATGGAGACCGAAGTGTTGCGCGGTGCCATGGGCACGATGGTGCGATGCCGACCGAGGTTGCTCGTCGAGGCGGCGACAGCGCAAGCTTTGCGAGATGTGGAGGCCATTTTGCGGCCGATCGGCTATCGCAAGATCAAGGTATACAACGAGACACCGACCTATTTGTTTGAGATGAAATTTGCGGACCTTGATCCGGACAATCGAATTCAGGCGATTGAACCCGCACATATTGCCGCCCTGCCGCCGACGAAAGCGATCGTGGCCGGCATGGCGACGGTAGCGGGCAACGAGATCGCGCTGCGGGCGGCGGTCATGTCGCTGCTGCCGCAGGTCGATCGGCTTTATGTCTATCTCAACGGCTTTACCGAGGCGCCGCGCTTCATTGCCGAGCATCAGAAGATCCGGCATTTCATCGATACCGATGGCAGCCGTTATGGCGATGCCGGAAAATTCTGGGGACTGGAGCAGGTTGAGGATGCGATCTATGTCACCTGTGACGACGACATCATCTACCCCGACGATTTCGTTGCACGCATGATCGGCGAACTGGCACAACTGCGTGGTCGAGCGGTCGTCAGCGTACATGGCTCGATCATCCTGCAGCCGAGCCGTGGCTACTACAAAGACCGCGGTCGCGCCGTCTTTCATTATGAGCGTAGTCTCATGCGGCGCCGGCGGGTCCACGTGGCGGCGACGGGTACCAGTGCCTTCCATTCCAGCCTGGTGAAAATGAAGCTCGCCGATTTTCGTCACCGCAACATGGCGGACATCTGGCTCGCCGAGTATCTATACCGCCAGAGTATTCCGGCCTATGCCGTGCCGCGAAAGGATGGCTGGCTGCAGACGATAGACGTGCCGCGTTCGTCGATTTATGCCCAATCGGCAGCCGGCACCGGTTCAAGCTATGATAGCTCAACCAAGCAGGACGAGGTATTGTCTTCGATATACCCGCTCTCGCTCCTCGGATCAGACGCGGCGGATAGCTCATCGATCATCTATCTTGTGGATACCGACCGGCCGGACGGGCTGGTGGAATTCATCCTGGCGGTTGCCGGGCGCGAGCGCGATCCAACCATTTTCGTCACTTGCGATCACGAGACCGAGGATATGCGCGGTGTGGCGCTTCATCCGGATTTTCTTTGCGAAGTGCACCTCGTTGCCCGCAGCGGCAGAAAAACATCCTCCTACCTGGAGCTTTTGTCGAAGAATGCGCAGCGCGTGAGGGGCTGGACCATTCGCAATGGCAATGAATTGAAGCCGGCGGCCGGCAATGAATGGGAAAAATGGTTTGAGCCGATCGAGCCGCACGCCAGCTAGCATCCGTCATGCTTCGCCGATTGACCCGATCTGCATCCTGCAGATCGGGGTGGTCTATGCCGCGGACCTTCGCGCCGGCGTTGCGGGCGATCTATCGAGGGCGCCACCAAACCAGCAGGTTGATTTCCTTTCCAATCCCGGGGACCTGAAAGTTTCATGATCGATTTTTCCAACGTTGACCTGCTTATCGTCGGCGCAGGTTTTTATGGCGCTACGATTGCCGAGCGGGTTGCGAACCAGCTGCAAAAGAATGTTCTCCTGATCGATCGCCGCAGTCACATCGGCGGCAATGCCTATAGCGAATTCGACAGCGAGACCGGAATTGAGGTTCACCGTTACGGCGCGCATCTTTTCCACACGCCAAACGAAACGGTCTGGACCTATCTGAACAGATTCACCGGATTTACCGATTACAAGCACCGGGTCTATTCGACTTATCGGGATCAGGTTTATTCGATGCCGATCAATCTCGGCACCATCTCCCAGTTTTTCAACCGGCGTCTTTCTCCGGACCAGGCGCGAGCGCTGATCGCGGATCAGGCAGCCGAAATGTCGGGGCGCAATCCAGCGAACCTGGAAGAAAAGGCGATTTCGCTCATCGGCCGTCCGCTCTACGAGGCGTTCATCCGCGGCTATACCGCCAAGCAGTGGCAGACGGATCCTCGCGATCTGCCGGAACATATCATTACGCGGCTGCCCGTCCGCTACACCTTCGACAACAGATATTTCAACGACAAATACGAGGGTCTGCCGATCGACGGATATACGGCGATCTTCGAGAGGATGCTGAAGCATCCCAAGATCAATATCGCGCTCGGCGTCGACTTCTTTTCGCTGAAATCTTCCGTACCGCCGGGGATTCCCATCGTCTATACGGGCCCCATCGATCGGTATTTCGACTATTCGGAAGGGGAACTCGGCTGGCGTACGATCGATTTTGAGAAGGAGACCCTCAACACCGGCGACTTCCAGGGCATGGCAGTCATGAATTATGCCGACGAGACCATCCCATACACGCGCATCCTCGAGTTTCGCCACTTCAATCCCGAGAGAAGCTATCAGACGGAAAAGACCGTGGTGGTGAGGGAGTATTCACGCTCGGCGCAGCGGAAGGACGAGCCCTACTATCCGATCGACACGCGGCAGGACAAGGACGTCTTCCTGCGATATCGGGCGCGCGCCGAAGCTGAAACGAATGTCCATTTCGGCGGGCGGCTCGGCACCTACCGGTATCTCGATATGCATCAGGCCATCGGTGCGGCCCTGAAGGCTTTCGAGAGCCGTGTCGTTCCGCATTTTGCCGAGGGACAAGCCATTGGCGGCGAGAAATAGACAGGCGGACTGAGTTTCACCGGCGCCGTTTTGCCATAGATCGGCGTTCCTTGGACGAGGCAGCCTTTGTCAAGTTGTCGAGCGGGATGACCTATCACAGGACATCCCGCTTGATTGTTTCTAGCTCCGCCGGCGGCGCTCGCGTGAGGGCGCGGCTCCGCCTTCATTGGCAGTCTTGTTGCGTAGCGGGCCGATCCGCTCGATGATCGTTTCCAAGGTCGGGCGTGGGCTGGGCGTGTAGCTGTCGAGCGCCTGGCGCATGGCGGCGAGATGGCCGCAGGAGGTGCCACAGCAGCCGCCGATGATCTTGGCGCCGGCGTCGCGGGCAAGGCGGGCGTAATCGGCCATCAGCGGCGGTGTGCCGGAATAGTAGATCTCGGCACCGCGATATTCCGGAATGCCACAATTGCCTTTGACGATTACAATGGCGGCCGGATCGGCATCGGTCATGTCGAGCAGGCTGGAGAGGATATCCGATGCTCCGACACCACAATTGGCGCCAACGGCGAGCGGACCTTCGCCGACATCCTTCGCAACGCCGTGGATGTCCTTCGGATGCAGACCCATCATGGTCTTGCCGGCTGTGTCGAAAGAGCCGGTATAAGTGTAGGGCAGGCCGACCTTGACGGCGGCTTCCGCGGCAGCGCGGATTTCCTCCGGCGAGGACATTGTCTCGATCCAGGCGACATCGACACCGCCGGCTTTCAGACCCTCGATCTGCTCGGCGAAGGCAGCAACCGCGTCCTCATAGGTCAGCGCGCCAAGCGGCATCAACAGCTCGCCGGTGGGTCCGACGGAGCCGGCGACGATGACTTTGCGGCCAGCCTTGTCGGCGACGGCACGGGCGATCTCCGCGGCCTTTCTGTTCAGGCTGTGGACGCGGTCTTGTGCATGGTGCAGCTTCAATCGGTGACGCGTACCGCCAAAGGTGTTGGTGAGAATGATGTCGGCACCGGCATCGACGAAATCCTGGTGCAGCTTGGTGATGCGTTCGGGATGCTGTTCGTTCCAGAGTTCCGGCGCCTCACCGGCCTCCAGACCCATGGCGAAAAGATTGGTGCCCGTCGCGCCATCGGCGAGCAGCACGCCCTTTTCGGCAAGAAGGTCGGTCAGGGGATTGGCTGTGACGGTCATGGCGTCTCCTCGAATGGGTCGGATAGATCGGATAGAAATGCAGATATAAACATTTCTTTATATGAGCACAATGCCGGGATAAAGGCAGAGGTTGCTCGATAATGCGACGGACGAGAAAAAAGCGCCCAGGACAGGGCGCTTTTTCGCTCCACGATGGATGCTCGTTTTAGGCGGCTGCCATCTCGGCCGCCTCATGCGTCGTCGGCGTCACCATGGCGGCGATGATGCCTTGCAGATCGATCATGCCGATTGGCTTGCCGGCGGCATCGGTAACGGCGGCGGCGGTGTGTCCGCCGTCGGTCATCTGTTTCGCCGCCACTT
The DNA here is from genome assembly GCF_030272705.1 of Rhizobium mayense. Classification (GTDB taxonomy): domain Bacteria; phylum Pseudomonadota; class Alphaproteobacteria; order Rhizobiales; family Rhizobiaceae; genus Rhizobium; species Rhizobium mayense. The sequence continues at coordinate 452,589 of NZ_JARFYM010000001.1, forward strand.
CCAACGTCATGTCGCCGGATACGCGGACCCCGTGCGGCTCGCCGATAATCGGTTTCATGATCGTCTGGGCCTGGATGACGCGGCCGCGGTTCACTTCCTTGACGAAGGCGGTGATGTAGTCGTCCGCGGGTCTCAGCACGATTTCCTGACCGCTGCCCTGCTGCACGACCTTACCGTCGCGTAGGATGGCGATCTTGTCGCCAAGCCGCAGCGCCTCGTCGAGGTCGTGGGTGATGAAGACGACGGTTTTCTTCAGTTCCTTCTGCAGATCGAGAAGCACGCTCTGCATGTCAACGCGGATGAGTGGGTCGAGCGCGGAGTAGGCCTCGTCCATCAGGAGGATGTCGGCGTCGTTGGTCAGTGCACGAGCAAGTCCGACGCGCTGCTGCATGCCGCCGGAAAGCTGATTCGGATAATGATTCTCGAATCCCTTCAGGCCGACGCGCTCGATCCAGTAATGGCCCTTCTTCTCGCTTTCGGCCCGGGCCACACCTTGAATATGCAGGCCGTAGATGGTGTTTTCGATGACCGTGCGGTGCGGCAGCAGGGCAAATTTCTGGAACACCATCGCCGTCTTGTGGCGGCGGAACTCGCGAAGGGCATTCTCGCCCATCTTGCAGACGTCGACGCCATCATAGAGCACTTCGCCGACGGTCGGTTCGATCAACCTGTTGATGTGCCGGATCAGCGTGGATTTGCCGGAGCCCGAAAGACCCATCACGACCGTGATGGCGCCTGCCGGCATGTCGATGCTGATATCCTGCAGGCCGAGCACGTGGCCATGCGTCTCGTTGAGCTCGGCCTTGCCGATCCCGTTCTTAACCGCATCCACATAGTCGCGTCCGCGAGGGCCAAAGATCTTGTAAAGGTTTTTGATCTGGATCGCGTGACTAGCCATGGATGACCTCCGAGTGCTTCTGGAGCCGTCTGCCATAGGCTTGGCTCGTTCGGTCGAAAATAATGGCGATGGCGACCAGGGCGAAGCCGTTGAGGAAGCCGACGGTGAAGAACTGGTTGTTGATCGCCTGCAGCGTGTTCTTGCCGAGCCCGCCGACGCCGACCATCGAGGCGACGACGACCATGGCGAGCGACATCATGATGGTCTGGTTGATGCCGGCCATGATGGTCGGTAAGGCAAGCGGAATCTGTACGTTGAACAGTTTCTGCCCATGAGACGAGCCGAAGGCGTCGGCCGCTTCCAGCACCTCTTTATCGACGAGGCGGATGCCGAGATTGGTCAGTCGGATCATCGGCGGGACGGCGTAGATCACGACGGCGATGAGGCCGGGGACCTTACCGATGCCAAAGATCACGACGACGGGGATAAGATAGACGAAGCTCGGCATCGTCTGCATAACGTCGAGGATCGGGTTGATGATCGATTGCAGTCGGTCGGAACGGGCCATCAATATGCCGATGGGCAAGCCGATGACGATGGCGATGAGCGTGCAGACGGTCACCATGGCAAGCGTCACCATGGTGTCGCCCCACAGGCCGCAGACGCCAATCAGGATCATGGAGATGGCGGTGCCGGCGACGATCTTGATATTGCGGCTGGCGGCATAGACGACGATCATCATGACGAGCAGCACGACGAACCAGGGCGTATTGGTGAAAAGCCATTCCAGGTAGTTCAAGAACCATTGCAGCGGCTGGACCACGGCGTCGATGACATTGCCATAGGCGCGCACCATCCCCCTGAAGCCGTCATCGATGTTCTTGCGCGCAGCGCGAATGAGAGTGTCGTCGATCGCCGGGAAATTACACAGAACATCCGGCAAAAAACTGCATTGAATAGCCATGAACTTCCCCTTCTTGTCCGGTTTTGCCCAGCCGGTGCGTGTGGCCGTCACGCGCGGATGGTAGGCAGCACTGCGACCGGTTCGTCAGGCTGCGTCACTCTATTCTTACACCAATCGTCGGCGCCATTCTGCACTTGTTGCGACTTGGAGCCGCGCCGGTCTGTCGGTATGAGTGTCACCGCAGCCGCTGTGAATGCGGGGGATTGGCGACCGGCAGCGTGCCAGTCGCCAATCCGGTGTCTCATATCAAAGCGAAGCTTTGACCTTGGTAGCTACCTCCGGAGAAACCCACTTGGTCCACATGTCGGGATAGGTCTTCAGGAAGTATTTTGCACCGTCTTCGTTCGTGCCCTGATTGTCCGTCATCCAGGCGAGAACCTTGCCGACCGTGCCGTTGTCCCATTTGCGGGTCTTGACGTAATCCATGGCAATGCCCGCCTTGGAGGCAAAGGCCTTGGTCACGACGGTGTAGACGTCCGAAACCGGATAGGAATTAAGCTTCGGATTGGCGCAATCCTGGATGGCTGTGCAGGCGTCCCATTCCTTCTTGTCATGCGGCACGTTGAAGCTCAGGCGCACCATGTCGTATTTGCCGAGGATCGCGGTCGGAGCCCAGTAGTAGCCCAGCCAGCCGGTCTTCTTTTCGAAGGCGTTGGCGATCGAGCCGTCAAGGCCGGCGGCTGAACCGGTGTCTACCAACGTGAAGCCGAGCTTTTCGGCGCCAAGCGCCTTATAGAGATTGGCCGTAGAAATCTGGCAGTTCCAGCCCGACGGGCAATTGTAGATGGCGGCCTTCGAGGAATCTTCCGGGGCAGGGAAGAGCTCCGGATGCTTCAATGCGTCCTGGACCGTCTTGATGTCCGGATGGGCATCGGCGAGGAACTTCGGAATCCACCAGCCTTCGACGCCGCCGTCGCTGAGAAGGGGGGCTGCCTCGATCAGGCGGCCTTCGGAAACGGCTTTGTCGAGCGCCGTGCGCACTGCGTTGACCCATAGCTCAGGCGCGACGTCAGGCTCGCCCTTTTCGTCCATGGAGGTGAAGGTCGGCTGCGTGTCGCCAGTCACGAGCGTTACGTTACAGCCATAGCCGTTTTGCAGGATGATCTTGTCGACCTGCGCGGCGACGCCGGCGGACGCCCAGTTCATTTCTGCGATCGAAACGTCGCCGCATTCCGCAGCATGTGCCGAGCCAGCCAAAGCGTAGGCACCGAGTGCGAAGATGGCGGAAGCGATAAGCTTCTTCATTGGATAATGTCTCCCAGTTTCCCGTTAAGTTACCAGTATCGACGCCAGGCAGATGCCTGTCGATTCCCGTCAGCGTGGTCGAACCGCAACCGTTCACCCGCCGCTGACGACGTTTGCCCGGTCCCCTGCCTGCTGCCGTGCGTTCCCTCTTTGGGCGGCGGCGGAACCCTGTCGCAGCCGTGTTCTTTTCGCATCGACGGCAAGCAGCCTAAGGATTTAAGTGAAGAAATCAACCGGTCGCCAAGCGAACGGACTTACTCCGGCTTGTCGAAAAGCTTATATAAGCGCTTGAATTGGCCCATTTTCCGCTATTCGTGGCTGTAAAATGGGCATTGAAGGCGCGGGCTGCGCTCTCCGAGTGGGGTGAGATTAACGATTGCTAAAATATCGCGTCCGACGGAGACTTTTTATATTCCATTCGCGTCGTTTTTGGCCCTGGAGATAAACCAGAAAAATTTTCGAAAAATTTTCGGATTCACCCTTATTTAAGGCATTAATAACCCTCCGGTAACGATGTCCGGCTATCTATCAGAGCGTGGCGGGGGACACCGCTGCCTCTCCGGATCAGGTTGTGCGTACCGGAGAAAGCGAGCCTTGCAGTGTAAGATGCAAGCGAGCCGGCGTTTTTGGCAAACCGCGATGATCCACGGATCACGCGGTTTTCGCATTTTATGGCTTGTCGTTACGGCCTCACCGAGAATCGATATAAGATGAGAGTTAGGTGCCCACGGCACCCGATACAGGCGCGCATCTGAATGGCGGAAACAGCAAAGCCGCCGATGCGGTCGCATGGCGGCTTGCGGTGAGGCGGGGTGGCGGCTTGACGGCCCATCAACCGACGTTATAGGTGCGGATGAAGCCGATGGGGCCGAAGCGGGTATCGAGCTGCTGCAGGCGGCTCTCAGGGCGGCGTGAAGGCAGCTTCGAATTCCAGGCGATCTGGATGGAATTCTTGTTGTTGAAGATGAAGAGCATCGGGGTTTCCTCGGGCCGGATCGACCGGCGGGCGTTGTTTGAATTGGCGCTGAGATAATCATCTTCAGGATTGCGAACAATGGATGGAGTCGTCATCGGATGTCGCAAATGGAGTATATAAGCAAGTGATGCTTTTTTGCCCCGGAGATCCGGTTTTTGCCGTTAATCATCGCGGCGGAATCAAGGCGAACCCCGGGGTTTTTGGCGGTAGTGCCATATCGGAGCGATAAGGGATGACGAAGGCGATCATGCTGCAGGGGACCGGCTCAGATGTCGGAAAAACGGTATTGGTCGCCGGGCTCTGCCGTCTTTTCGCCAACCGAGGCGTTCGTGTGCGCCCGTTCAAGCCGCAGAACATGTCGAACAACGCGGCGGTCGCCGAGGATGGCGGCGAGATCGGCCGGGCGCAATGGCTGCAATCGCTCGCTGCGCGGGTACCCTCGTCGGTGCATATGAACCCGGTGCTGCTGAAGCCGCAATCGGAGACCGGCAGCCAGATCATCGTGCAGGGCAAGGTCTGGGGGCAGGCAAAGGGCCGGGACTATCAGGCACTGAAACCGCAGCTGCTCGGTGCCGTCCTACAAAGCTTTGCGACCATGCGTGCCGGAACCGACCTGGTGATCGTCGAAGGTGCCGGTTCGCCAGCCGAGATCAACCTCAGGAAGGGTGACATCGCCAATATGGGGTTTGCGACCCGGGCCAACGTTCCCGTAGTGCTGGTCGGCGATATCGATCGCGGCGGCGTGATCGCTTCGCTGGTCGGCACGCATCATATCCTGCCGGATGAAGACCGGCGGATGATCCGCGGCTACCTGATCAACAAGTTTCGCGGCGATCTCTCGCTGTTTGGCGAAGGAGTGGATGCGATCGGCGGCTTCACTGGCTGGCCCTGCTATGGTGTCGTGCCTTGGCTGAAGGCAGCGAGCCGGTTGCCGGCCGAGGATTCGGTTGTGCTCGAACGGCTGGCGCGCGGCTCGGACGCCGCGCTGAAGATCGCCGTGCCAGTCCTGCCGCGTATTGCCAATTTCGATGATTTTGATCCGTTGCGCGCCGAACCGGATGTCGATCTCGTCTTCGTTCGTGCCGGAGAGCAGATACCCGCGGATGCGGGACTCGTGGTTCTGCCGGGCTCGAAGTCGACCATCGGCGATCTCATGGATCTGCGGGCACAGGGGTGGGATAAGGACATCGCGGCTCACGCCCACCGTGGCGGCCGCGTTATTGGCATTTGCGGCGGCTACCAGATGCTTGGCCGCATGGTGCATGATCCGCTTGGCATCGAGGGTTCGGTGACGGACATGCCGGGGCTCGGCTTGCTCGATATCGAGACCGAGATGGCGCCGGAAAAGACCGTGCGCAATAGCGTGGCTTTTTCCCGGGAGTACAATGCGCCGCTTTCGGGCTATGAGATCCATCTCGGTGTGACACGCGGCACCGATTGCGAGCGGCCCTCGACCACGATCGACGGTCGGCCGGATGGCGCGCTCTCCAGCGACGGCCTGATCATGGGTACCTATCTGCACGGGCTTTTCACCAGCGATGCCTACCGGGCAAAACTGCTGGCGAGTTTCGGCCTGACCGGCGAGCGGCTGGATTACCGCGCCGGCGTCGAGGCAGCACTGGACGAGATTGCGGCAGAGCTGGAAGCGGTGCTCGATCCGGCCTGGCTTGACAGCCTGGTACACTAGAGGGGCTTGGCTTTTCCCGGAATAGCAGAGCCATTCTGTCTTTGTTCCTTCGCGGTTCCGGACGGAAAACCGCGTCGCACTTTCCCTCAAAATGCTTTAAAGCTCGCCCGAGACCTCGCGGCGTCGGCGGTCGAGTTCTTCGCTATAGCGGCGCAGCGTGTAACTTTCCGTGAGCAGACCGATCACCTTGCGCTCGATCAGGTCGTTGATCACCACCAATGCTTCGCTTTCGGTCTGGTCAAACAAGGCCGCTGCCTGTTTCGCGTTCATCTGTGGCTGCAAGAAGTCGTTGCGATGGCGGATGAAGTCGGCAAGGCCGTGTTCTTCATCGTCCTTCTCGACCGGGCTCGCGTAAATGTCCGGCATAAGCACCATGCCGGCATATTTTTCGTCCTTGTCGATGAGAATGACGCGCTGGGCCGAGCCGATCGGAAAACGCTGTCGAAACTCCTCGATGCTCATGCCGACACCGGCCGTATGCACATCCGGACGCATCATGCGGGCGACCGTCAGGTTGCGGATCCAGCCGACGTCATGGGCGCTGCGGATGCTTTCTCCGCGCAGATGGAAGCGCCATGTGGCGAACGAATAGCCGAAGGTGGTGCGCACCACCAGCGACGAGGTGATAACGGCAGCAAGCACCAGCGCGGTGATCGGAAAATCGCCGGTGATTTCGAGCGCCAAAAAGGTCATGGTCAGCGGCCCGCCGATAATAGCGACAGCAAGCGAACTCATGCCGACTACGGCATAGATGACCGGCGTCAGGGTGGCATGGTCGAAATAGGGTGCGCAATAGGCGAAGATTTTGCCGAGCAAGGCGCCCATGAACAGCGAAGCGAAAAACAGACCGCCTCTGAAGCCGGAACCGATCGACACCGCTGAGGCAAGCGACTTTAGCAGGAACAGGCCGACAAGGGCCGACAGGGTGACCTCGTTGGCAAGGTTCAGATGCAAGGCGCCATGGCCGGCAGAGAGAACTTGCGGCGAAATCATTGCCAGAAGCCCGACGACAACCCCGCCGAGCGCCGGGCGGAAGGGCGGCGCGATCGAACTCTTGCGCGCCATTTCTTCGATGAAGGCGACGCCCTGCATGATCAGGATGCCGACGCCGGCGCAGAAACCGCCGAGCAGTATCGCCGGGATGTAGTCGGCGGGGACGACAGCGCCGAATCGGTCGACATCGATGGCGAAATCATCACCGGCCAACAGGCGGGCGATCAGGGTCGAGATCAGCGCCGAGACGACGACGGGCGTCAGGGTCAGGATCGAATAGCTGCCGATAATCAGCTCGAAAGCGTAGAAGGCGCCGGTGAGCGGCGCGTTGAAGGCGGCAGCGATGGCACCGGCAGCACCGCAGCCGACCAACATTCTAAGGTCGGCGCGGCGGAACTGCAGCTTGTGGCCGAATTTGGAAGCGATACCGGCGGCAAGCTGGGTGTAGCCGGCCTCTAATCCCACGGAGGCGCCGAAACCATTGGAGAGGAGGTTCTGCACCGCCACCAGGATGCTGTCCGTCAAGGACAGACGACCGCCATGCAAGGCATTGGCCTCGATCGGGTCGACCATCGGCTTTTTTCGCGTGCGCGACAGGATGAAGATCATGAGGCCGAGCAGGATGCCGCCGGCGATCGGGGCCATCAGCAGAACCGATTTGTCGGTGATGTTCACGGCGGCCGCGCTCAACCGGTCGTCATCGGCGATGCCGTAGACGAGGCTGTGCAGTTGGCGTGAGATCAGGCTCATCGCCGTGACAGCACAGCCGGAGGTGATACCAACGAAGGCGCCGGCAATGACGAGACCGAGTTCGCCACGACGGAAAAGCGCCCTTAGCCGGCTAGCGCTAAAAAAGGCGGAGAGAACGCCTAGACGGCGCGGCTGGAATTTCTGCAACATGGGGAACGGACGACAGTTTTGTGCTCAGGTGTATACGCTAAGCTTCTATAAACTCCTAACATCAAAGAAATACGGCAAAAAGATCGCAGAAACCCACGACTTTTGCGCCAATTTCGCTGTCGGGACAGCCGATGTCGTATCTGCCGCCTTGATTGACTTGCGCAGGCCGAAAGCCTAATCATTACGGCATAACGAATGGTTCCCGAGCGGCGATCTGCCGCATGGGATGAAAAGGGAATGTGAAGGGGCGGACCCAACTCGGGCGTTCTCATCACAGCCGACCCCGCGACTGTAGAGCGGTCAGGGTCTTCCATCCGGTCTGAGGGTGTTTCGCTGATGGCGCTGCATGGTGCGGGCAGGCGAAAGCAGCTTCGAGCCGGAAAAGCCACTGGTGTGGCATCATGATCAACCAGGGCTGGACGCCTCTAATTCTACGAATCGTCCGCCTTTTCATGATGTTTGCCGGGAAGGTGAGGGAGATCCGCTGGTGCAGGATCGGGGGCGATCGATTTCGGTCCGCCCCCGCTAGCTGTGCCTCATCCGCGAGCCAGGAGACCTGCCATACGTGCCGGGCACAAGGCCCACCCCAGGGACGGATGTCCCGTTGCCAGCACGGAGGTTGTCATGGCGCGAAACGAGTTTTTGGCGTGCAAGCGCCTGCCTTTCGGCTTCCGCAGCGTCGCGCCGGCCGTCGCTTTTGTGTTGGGACGGATATAGCCGATGCTATCCTCATCGTCCCGCGCCGCTCTTGTTCTCGGCGGCGCACGCTCCGGCAAATCCCGATTCGCCGAATCGCTGATCTCGGACACCGGCCTGGAACGTCACTATGTGGCGACGGGCCAGGCCTGGGACGACGAAATGCGCGATCGTATAGCCCAGCATCGCGCCGATCGCGGCGATCTGCTCTGGACGACGCATGAGGAGCCGCTCGATCTGACTGCGCGGCTGGCGGCAATCGACAGCGAAGACCGCGCTGTTCTCGTTGATTGCCTGACGCTCTGGGTTACCAATCTGATGATGGCCGAGCGCAATATCGCGGCGGAATTTTCCGCTCTCACCGAATTTCTACCGGGCGCAAAGGCGCGCCTTGTCCTCGTTTCCAACGAGGTCGGGCTCGGCATCGTGCCCGAAAACCGTATGGCGCGCGAGTTTCGCGATCATGCCGGCCGGCTGCACCAGATGATCGCGGCGGCGAGCGCCGAAGTCTATTTTATCGCGGCGGGACTGCCGCTGAAAATGAAGGGTTGATCCGCATGAACCAGGAAAAGATTCCCGCCACCGTCATCACCGGCTTCCTTGGCGCCGGCAAGACGACGATGATCCGCAACCTCTTGCAGAACGCCGGCGGGAAGAAGATCGCCTTGATCATCAACGAATTCGGCGATCTCGGCGTCGACGGCGACGTGCTGAAGGGTTGCGGCGCGGAGAACTGCACCGAGGACGATATCATCGAGCTGACCAATGGCTGCATCTGCTGCACGGTCGCGGACGATTTCATCCCGACCATGGCCAAGCTTTTGGAGCGTGAAGCGCGTCCCGACCATATCGTCATCGAGACCTCCGGCCTCGCTCTTCCGCAGCCGCTGGTCGCCGCCTTCAACTGGCCGGATATCCGGACCCAGGTCACCGTCGACGGCGTCATCACCGTGGTCGATAGCGCAGCCGTTGCCGCCGGCCGTTTCGCCGATGACCATGATGCCGTCGAAGCCAGACGTGTAGAGGACGAATCGCTCGATCACGAAAGCCCGATCGAGGAGCTGTTCGAGGATCAGTTGACCTGTGCCGATCTCATCGTCCTCAACAAGACCGACCTGATCGATGTCGCCGGCCTTGGTCGCGTCCGTACCGAAGTTGCGTCCCGCACTACCCGCAAGCCGACGATTATCGAAGCGAAGAACGGCGTCGTTCCGGCCGCCGTCCTGCTCGGCCTAGGCATCGGCACAGAGGGCGACATTGCCAACCGCAAATCGCATCACGAGCTGGAGCATGAGGACGGCACACCGCACGATCATGACGAATTTGACAGCTTCGTCGTCGAGCTCGGCCCGATCGCCGATCCGGTCGTCTTTATCGAGAAGCTGAAGGGCGTGATTGCTGAACACGATGTCCTGCGCCTCAAGGGCTTCGTCGATGTGCCCGGCAAGCCGATGCGCCTGCAGATCCAGGCCGTCGGCAGCCGCATTGACCACTATTTCGATCGCGCCTGGACGCCGGGCGAAGCGCGCGCGACGCGGCTCGTGGTGATTGGTCTGCACGAGATGGATGAGGGGATCGTGCGCAAGGCGATAGAAGCGTTGGTCTAAGGCGAAGCCATGCATCTCCTCCTAGCCCAAAAGGGAACAATCAGCGACGGCGAGGAGGCGATCGATCTCGGCCAGTCGCCGGGCGATATCCTATTCCTGTCAGCGGCCGATACCGAGCTTGCGGCGATAGCCACTGCCCATAGGCCGGCGGAAGCTGCTTTTTCGCTGCGACTTGCGAGCTTGATGAGTCTCAAGCATCCCATGTCCGTCGACGCCTATGTCGAACGGACGGTGCGTCATGCGAAGCTGATCATCGTCCGAGCGCTCGGCGGGGCCAGCTATTTTCACTATGCGCTCGAGGCGCTGCATGCCTGCGCTGTTCGTAGCGGCGCGCTCATCGCAGTGCTGCCCGGGGATTCGAAACCCGATCCTGGGCTCACGCCGTTTTCCAATGTCGCGCTCGAGGACCTAAATGCGCTGTGGTCCTATCTGATCGAAGGGGGCGACGCCAATTCGCGGGCATTTCTCGCTTACGCCGAGGCGATGCTGTCGGGAGCGGAGAAACCGACGCCGGCAGCGCCGTTGATGAAGGCGGGGATCTGGTGGCCGGGCAGGGGTGTGATCGGGATTGAGGAGTGGAGGAGACTTTCTGCGTCATATGGGGACCCCCCCTCATCCGCCCTTCGGGCACCTTCCCCCCGAGGGGAGAAGGCGGAAATCGAGAGCGGAGTATCTATACCTTCGCTCCGGCGGGGAAAGGGTGGCGCGTCAGCGCCGGGTGAGGGGGCGATACAGGGTTCGTCGCGCGCAGCGGCAATCGAACCCCCGACGGTCGCCATTTCCTTCTACCGCGCTCTCGTGCAGAGCGGCGAAACCAAACCCGTCGAAGCCATGATCGAGGCGCTCATCGCCGAAGGCATGCGGCCATTGCCGGTGTTTGCCTATAGCCTCAAGGACCCCGTCTCAGTCGGCATTCTCGAAAGCGTTTTCGCCGAGCTGAAGCCGGATGTCGTCGTCAACACGACCGGCTTTGCGGTTTCGGCGCCGGGGGCTGATCGCCAGCCGACCGTGTTGGAGGCGAGCGACGCTGTCGTGCTGCAGGCGATCTTCTCCGCCTCCTCCCGGGAGGCTTGGGAAGCCTCGTCGCAGGGGCTATCGGCGCGCGATCTCGGCATGAATGTCGCGCTACCGGAAGTGGATGGGCGCGTGCTTGTCCGCGCCGTCTCGTTCAAGGCGGCAGCGCATTATGATGATCGCGTCGAGGCCAACATCGTTGCGAGCGAGCCGGCTGAGGACCGTATGCGCTATGCCGCACGATTGGCGGCCAATTGGACGCATCTGCGCAAGACTCCGCCGCGAGATCGGCGGGTGGCGTTGGTCATGGCCAACTATCCCAATCGCGACGGACGGCTCGGTAACGGCGTCGGGCTCGATACGCCGGCGGGCACGATGGAAGTGCTGAGAGCGATGCAGGCGGCGGGCTATCCAGTCGCCGATTTGCCTGCTGACGGCGATATGCTGATGCGTCGTTTGATGGACGGGCCGACCAATTCCGGCCACGACGGTAAGGTCGTTCACGAGACGCTTTCTATAAGCGAATACAAATATTTCCTATCGTCTCTTCCGATTCAGATTCAGGACGAGATCACTGCTCGTTGGGGAGATGCGGAGAGCGACCCCTATGTTCGCGATGATGCTTTTGCCCTGCCTTTCACCCGTTTCGGCGATGTGCTGGTCGGCATTCAACCGGCTCGCGGCTACAATATCGATCCAAAAGAAAGCTATCATTCCCCGGACCTCGTGCCGCCGCATGGCTATCTCGCCTTCTACGCATTCCTGCGCAAATCTTTCGGCGCGCATGCCGTCATCCACATGGGCAAACACGGCAATCTCGAATGGCTACCGGGTAAGGCTTTGGCGTTGTCGGAGACCTGCTATCCGGAAGCGATCCTCGGGCCATTGCCGCATCTCTATCCGTTCATCGTCAACGATCCTGGCGAGGGCACGCAGGCCAAGCGCCGCGCGAGCGCAGTCATCATCGACCACCTGACCCCGCCTTTGACCCGCGCCGAAAGCTATGGTCCGCTCAAGGACCTCGAGGCGCTGGTGGATGAATATTACGAGGCTTCTGGCGGCGATCCCCGCCGCATTCGTCTCCTGCGCAAGCAGATCCTCGATCTGGTCGCCGATATCGGCCTCGATCAGGATGCCGGCATTGCCAAGGGCGAAGGCGAGGATGAGGCGCTGAAGAAACTCGATGCCTATCTCTGCGATCTCAAGGAAATGCAGATCCGCGACGGATTGCATGTCTTCGGCGTCTCGCCATCCGGAAGGCTGCTGACGGATTTGACGGTGGCCCTGGCGCGTGTGCCGCGAGGACTCGGCGAGGGTGGCGATCAGAGCTTGCAGCGGGCGATTGCACGGGATGCGTTCGGACCGGAGAAAGCGGAGGCTCCGATACCCCCCTCGTCCTTCGGACCTTTCGCGACATCTCCCCCACAAGGGGGGAGATCGTTCGCCCAAGGCGTTTCCTCGTATCAAACGGAGATTGCATCCGTTGATGCAGTGCGGGGCGATTTGGGAAAGCAGAGCGGTATACTCCCACCGATCTCCCCCCTTGTGGGGGAGATGTCGGCGAAGCTGACAGAGGGGGGTATTCCTCCGCATACGCCATTCGATCCGTTGGATTGCGATATGGCCGCAACATGGACTGGCCACCGCCCCAACATTCTCGCTGATAGTTCCGACGCTCCCTGGCGCACGCTGGGCGATACAGTCGAGCGTATCGAACTCCTGGCTGCGAAACTCGTGGCAGGCGAAATCGCCTGTCCCGAGGGCTGGCTGCAAACCAGCTCCGTTCTTGCCGAAATCGAAACCCGCCTGAAACCTTCGATTCTCGCCTGCGGAGATGCCGAGATCTCCGCCTTGATAAAAGGCCTCGATGGCCGGTTCGTGTCGCCAGGCCCTTCTGGTGCACCGACGCGTGGGCGGCCGGATGTCTTGCCGACGGGGAGGAATTTCTATTCCGTCGACAGCCGCGCCGTGCCGACGCCGGCGGCCTATGAGCTTGGCAAGAAGTCGGCCGAGTTGCTGATCCGCCGCTATGTGCAGGATCACGGCGAGTGGCCGGTTTCGTTCGGGCTGACAGCCTGGGGCACGTCGAATATGCGTACCGGCGGTGACGATGTTGCCCAGGCGTTGGCCCTGATCGGCGTCAAGCCGGTTTGGGACATGACGTCGCGGCGTGTCACTGGCTATGAGATCATTCCACCGGCCAAGCTCGGCCGGCCGCGCGTCGATGTGACGCTGCGGATTTCCGGCTTCTTCCGGGATGCCTTTCCAGAGCAGATTGCGCTTTTCGACAAGGCGATCCGCGCGGTTGGATCGCTGGATGAGGATGCCATCGACAATCCCATCGCGGCGCGCATGCGGGGCGAGATTACGCGGCTGGAAGCTGCCGGACTGGACGCGGTTTCGGCCAGCCGGCGCGCCGGTTACCGCATCTTCGGCTCTAAACCCGGTGCCTATGGGGCCGGTCTGCAGGCGCTGATCGACGAAAAGGGTTGGGAGCGGCGCGCCGATCTGGCCGAGGCCTATCTCGTCTGGGGCGGCTATGCCTATGGTGCCGGCGAGGACGGTAAAGCCGAGCGCGGCGTATTCGAGGAGCGGCTGCGCTCGATCCAGGCGGTGGTCCAGAACCAGGACAATCGAGAGCACGACCTGCTCGACAGCGACGATTACTATCAGTTTGAGGGTGGCATGGCGGCCGCGGCCGAGCAGCTTGCCGGCGCACGGCCTGCGATCTATCACAACGACCATTCCCGGCCGGAAAAGCCAGTCGTCCGCTCACTGGAAGAGGAAATCGGCCGTGTCGTGCGCGGCCGCGTCGTCAATCCGAAGTGGATCGATGGAGTCATGCGCCACGGCTACAAAGGTGCCTCCGAGATATCAGCCACGGTCGACTATCTCTTCGCCTTCGCTGCGACGACGGGTGCCGTGCGCAATCATCATTTCGAGGCGGTCTATCAGGCCTTTGTCGTCGATCCCCTGGTGCGTGATTTCATGGCGGAGAAGAATCCGGCGGCTTTGGAGGAGTTGAAAGAGCGCCTGCTGGAGGCGATCGATCGTCAGCTATGGACGCCACGCAGCAATTCGGCACAATTCGATCTGCAGGCTTTGACTGGGGATAGGGAGGTCCTGGCGTGAGTGTGATCGATGATCTTCGGCGGGCTTTTCACCACTACATCACTTCACGGAGCGATCCCGCGCTGCGGCGTTTCGTCGAGGGTGTCGATTGGCGGACGGACGAGCGGATGCTTGCGGCCCACAGTCTGCCGGTTGTGGACTATCTGAAGGGGCTCCGCCAGCCGGCCGACGCTGCGGAGGGTGAACTGTTTTCCAGCCTCGTGGGCGCTGCCAGCGCATTGCACTGGGCTCAAACCTATAGTATCGCCGATTTCGGCGCCGATTTTCTGCAGAAATACGGCTGGGTCGAGCTTTTTGGTACGCGCGGCCACTTCGTGAGCGACGAAATCGCCGGCGGCTTCCTGCTGCTCGGACCGGATGTGCACTATCCGGATCATCATCATCTAGCCGAGGAAATCTATATTCCGCTGACTGATGGGTCGTTGTGGAGCAAGGATAGCCAAGCCTTCCTGCCGCGCTGGACAGGCGAGATCATTCACCACCCCTCCAATATTCGCCATGCCATGCGAACCGAGGGGACGCCGCTGGTGGCGCTCTATCTTTGGCGTGGCGGACCGCTGGCACAGAAATCGATAATTGCAGGGAGACAAGAATGAGCGAAAAAACGGTCGAATCAGGCAATGAGGCACCGGCGAACGATGACGCACGCCACGCCGACAAGATGGCCAAGAAGAAGGCCGCGCGTGACAAGATCATGGCGACGAAGACGGACGAAAAGGGCCTGGTCATCGTCCATACCGGCAAGGGCAAGGGCAAGTCGTCGGCCGCCTTCGGCATGATTTTCCGCCATATCGCCCACGGGAAGCCCTGTGCGGTGGTGCAGTTCATCAAGGGCGCGATGTGGACCGGTGAGCGCGATCTGATCGAAAAGCATTTCTCCGATATCTGCCAGTTCTACACCATGGGCGAGGGGTTCACCTGGGAGACGCAGGATCGTGCCCGTGACGTCGCCGCGGCTGGTGCTGCCTGGGAAAAGGCCAAGGAACTGATCCGCGACGAACGCAATTCGATGGTTCTGCTCGACGAGATCAACATCGCGCTGCGTTACGATTATCTCGATATCAAAGACGTCCTTGACTTCCTGAAAACGGAGAAGCCACATATGACGCATGTGGTCCTGACCGGCCGCAACGCCAAGGAAGAGCTGATCGAGATCGCCGATCTCGTCACCGAAATGGAGCTGATCAAGCACCCGTTCCGCTCCGGCATCAAGGGGCAGCCGGGCGTCGAGTTCTAATTAGAGCAGCGATGCACTTCGGTCCGCGGAGGCGATGTAGATCTTCGGATCGCCGACGCGAAAGGTTGCCGGCTGGAGTTCGGCCGTGCGGATGCGGTCGACGCGGAAGGTTCTGATGTCGCCGCGCAGATGGTCCCAGGTAATGAGATACCAGACGGGCGCATTCAAATAGAGGAACTGCGGCTCAATCCGGCGGCTGGTGACAACGCCGTCGCCGGCCTCGTAATCGATGATCACCTGCCGCTGCTCAAAGAAGGCCTGGGATATCAGCGCAAGATTGGCGCGGCTTGGCGGCACATAGCTGTTGACGACGTTGAGCGTTGCCGGCGCGCCGACGATGATGCGGCGGCGCAGGTCGCGGATGCGGCCCTGATAGCCTTCCGCGAAGGCGGCAGACACCTTGCGTTTTATCGACGTCAGATGCTGCAAAAGCAAAGGCGAGCCGACTTTTTCGGCAATGGTGATGCTGAGCAGCAGGTCGATGGTTTCGAGATGATCGAGATGCAGCCGGCCGAGCGACCAGCTACGGTGCAACTGCATCCCGCCGCCACGACCACGGTCGGCGTCGATCGGCAGGCCGCTTTCGCGCAGTAGCGCAATGTCGCGGTTGAGGGTGCGCAGGCTGACGCCCATTTCGGCTGCAAGTTCAGCGGCGGTCGCGTGCTCACGTTCGCGAAGCAGCCCTTTCAGCTCCTCCAGCCTGTTCAGCCTTGTTCCATCTGCCGTGCGCGCCATGGCTGAAATATGTCGTTATCTGTCCTATTAGGCAATAGACCACCGCCATCCGACCGAACCCGAGGAAGAGACGATGACGGGAAAAGTTATGGAATGGGCGCCGTTCAAGCTTCGCGCCGACGTATCCGAAGGCGCGCTTCTCGAAGCGGCTGCGAGGATGCAGGATCGTTTTCTGAGGCGGCAGCCCGGCTATCTCAACCGCGAACTGGTGCGCGGCAATGATGGCACCTATGTCGATGTCATCTGGTGGCGCTCTCATGCTGACGCGGTGGCCGCTCTGCCGAAGGTGCATGCGAGCAAGGATTGCCTCGACTATTTCGATCATATGCAGATCGATGCCGTCAATGCCGGCACCAGCGTACTGCATTTCGAACAACTGCGGAGCTTTTGAGGGATACAATGGCTGAACGCCTGAAGGATCGTTTCGGCGCCGAGGTGCCGGCCCGCATCGCCGAAATGATCGGGGCGGTGCATCCGGCATTCGACCGGAAAGGTTTCATCGCGGCGACGCTCGACGGATACGAGCCGTTGGAGCTGATGGACCGCGGGCGAGCGATTGCGCGCAAGCTCAAGGCGTTTTTGCCCGTGGAATATCCCGAGGCGGTCGATATTCTCATTCGCTCGCTTGGGCCGGAAATGGATGGCAGCGACAATTTCGGCATGACGCCGTTTCTTTATCTGCCGCACACGATCTTCGTTGCCGACAACGGGATCAATCACTTCGAGCCGTCCATGCGGGCGCAATATGAGCTGACGAAGCGTTTTACCGCCGAATTCTCCATCCGCACCTTTCTCGACAAAAGGCAGGCGGAGACGTTGGAGCGGCTGCGCATCTGGGCCCGCGACGCCAATGTGCATGTCCGGCGGCTGGTGTCTGAAGGTACACGGCCACGTCTTCCATGGGCACAGCGGCTTCGCGCTTTCCAGGCCGATCCAGCGCCTGTGCTTGAGCTGCTGGAATTGCTGAAGGACGATCCGGAGCTTTATGTTCGTCGTTCCGTCGCCAATAATCTCAACGATATCGGCAAGGATCATCCCGGCCTTCTCATCGATACTGTACGCCGCTGGAGTGTGGATGCGCCCGAGGAGCGTCAGCGCCTGATCCGTCATGCGCTGCGCTCCGCCGTCAAGCGTGGCGAAGCCGATGCGATCGGGGCCATGGGGTATACCGCGGCAGAAGGCATTCGCGTCGGCAGCGCGGAGATAATGCCAGCGAAGGCGCAGATGGGCGATGTCGTTCGCATCGGCTTTTCCCTTGTCAATGATGGACAAGCTGCGCAGTCTCTGCTGGTCGATTTTGCCGTGCACTTCGTCAAGGCGAACGGCTCGGCAAAGCCAAAGGTGTTCAAGTTGACGTCGGTCTCATTGGCACCCGGTGAAACCGCCCAATTCTCAAAGGTGTTGCGCCTGGACGATCTGACGACGCGGAAACATTATCCCGGTCTCCATCGGGTCGAAGCCATGGTGAATGGTGTCGCGATGCAAGTTGGGGAGTTCGTGCTGGACTAGCGGCTGAAAATGCTAGCCTGGTGTCGGACGCGCTACTGGAATTTGAACGCGCCTAGCCTGTCTCAGCTATCCCGCACGACTGCCGCCATCTCTTTCAACGCCTCGGCGGTTGCCTGATCCGCAGGAAAAAGGGATTCGATCGCAAGCTCTGCCAGGGTGATATCGACGGGCGTGCCGAAGATAGTCGTGGTCGAAATGAACGAGAGGCGTGCGCCGTCGATGATGAGTTCCAAAGGCACGGCGATACCCGCAAAATCGCGGTTGGGTGAGCTTGGTTTATGCGCTGTGGGTGCGGCGTAGGCCGAGATTTCCCTGTGCAAATCGGAGAGCACCGCATCCCCGGTGGCAGTGATCTGCTGGCGCAACCTTTCCAGCAAATGCGCCCGCCACTCCGGAAGATTGAAGATATGCGGTGCAAGGCCGTTCGCATGCAGGCTGAGCCGCAGGACATTCACCGGCGGCTCAATCAGCGTGACATCCGCGACGCCGGAGAGCAGGGGCGCGACAGCGGCGTTTGCTGTGATCAGGGTCCAATGCCGGTCGATCGCCAATGCCGGAAAGGGTTCATGGCCCTTCAGAACCACGTCGATGGCCCGGCGCGCGGGAGCCAGCGCCGGATCGTCCAGCGAGCGTTCCGGGAAGACCGGGGGCAAAACCGGCGGCCAGCAGCATCGGGTTGCGGTCCCTGAGCGGCACGCCCAGGCGCTCGGCGAGATGTATCAGCATGTCGCGGCTCGGAAGGGCGCGCCCGCTCTCGATGAAACTGAGATGTCGTTGCGATATCTCGGCTTCAAGGGCGAATTCGAGTTGGCTCAAATGACGGCGCTGCCGCCATTCGCGCAGAAAATTGCCGAGAGAGCGGGCTGGCATCATCATAGGGACGCCGGCGCTTGGTCGAGAAAGCCGTGAACCGTTTTCAGCCGTTCGCCGTCGAGAATGGCGAAGTCCGTGCCCTTGATCAGAGGCTCTTCGCCTTCCGTCCCGAGGCTCCAGGAGAAACGGATGTTGTCGCCGTAGCGATCGGCCAGGCCGGCGAGCTTGAAGCGGAAGCCGGGGAGACGAGTATGCACGGCGGCGACCAGCGCATCGATCTGCTCGTGGCCTTCACCACGCATCAGCGGATCGACGTAGCTGCAGGATTCCGTCCAGGCCTCGGTGATGAGGGCGCGGCGGCGTTCGGCTTCGGTCTCGTTC
Organism: Rhizobium mayense; assembly: GCF_030272705.1. Classification (GTDB taxonomy): domain Bacteria; phylum Pseudomonadota; class Alphaproteobacteria; order Rhizobiales; family Rhizobiaceae; genus Rhizobium; species Rhizobium mayense. The sequence goes on from NZ_JARFYM010000001.1 coordinate 471,316, forward strand.
CAGACGGCGAGATAGCGTTCGGCAATGGTTGTCGCATCGGTCATCGGGTCAACTCCTTTGGATCGCCTGAACCGTTCAGGCAAGGCGATCATGGGCGAGCCCCTCGGCACTATCAATTACGTCGCAGGTAATCAAAGCCCCCGCGATCAGAGCGCCAGCCAGACGCGAACGGGATTGGTCGGGTCGGCCAGCAGCTTGATGGCGAAGGCGATGCAGACGATGACCAGCAGCGGCTTGATCAGCTTTGCGCCAATGCGCATGGCGAGCCGTGAGCCGGCCTGGGCGCCGAGGAACTGGCCGAGACCCATGGTGAGGCCGACTTTCCAGAGGATGACACCAGAGAAGATGAAGACGATCAGGCCGCCAAGGTTCGAGCCGAAATTCAATAGCTTCGTATGAGCCGTCGCCTTCAGCATGCCAAAGCCGACCAGTGTGACGAAAGCGAGCATGAAGAACGAGCCGGTGCCGGGGCCGAAGGCGCCGTCATAGAAGCCGATCAGCGGTACGAAGGTAAAGCCGAACAGCGCTGCGCTCATGCGGCCGTGTTTTTCCATATCGTTGAGATTGGGCTTGAAGGCGAAATAAAGGGCGATGGCGATCAGCAGGAATGGCAGGATGATGCGCAGGACATCGCCTGGCATGATCGTCGCCAGTGCTGCGCCCAGCATGCCGCCGATAACCGCCATCAGGGCCATCGGCAATTGCGTGCGCAGCCGCACATGGCCCTGGCGGGCATAGGCGATGGTCGCGGATGCGGCGCCGCAGATCGACTGCACCTTGTTGGTGCCGAGCGTCTGCAATGGCGGGATGCCGGCAAGCAGCATGGCAGGCACGGTGATCAGTCCGCCGCCGCCGGCGATCGAATCGACAAAACCGGCGAAGAAGGCGGCGGCGAAGAGCAGAAGCAGCAGATGAAGGGTGATGTCTTGCAAGGCGGGAACTCGGGCGTGAAATTGAGACGTCTTCTGGCACTGCGAGTGCATCAGGGCAATTGCCATAGTGACACACCCGGCGAAATTGACGGGCAGTGGGATGGTTCTGTAAGTGATTAGGTGAGTGCGTTTTTGCCGCAGCATTGTGCATGGCCCCTCACCCTAGCCCTCTCCCGTTGGAACAGGGAGAGGGGACGACGGAGCAAACCAACAGGTCCTTGTCACTCGATGGTGAGCAGGAGTCTCAGGCGCTGTAGTTCCCTCTCGCCGCATTGCGGGGAGAGGGCTAGGGTGAGGGGCTAGGCACAAGGGCGCAGCAACGGAGAACGTGCCAATCATAACCGCCGTCGCTGAGGCCCCATGACGATTCCTGATCCTATGACCCGCCGCTACATCCTTGGCCTCGGCTGCGAGCGCGGTACGGACTGGACCGATATGCGCTTGCTTGCTGAAAGGGCCTTGCGGGAGAGCGGGATAGCGACCGACCAGATCCTTGCGATCGCCTCGATCGATACGCGTAGCAACGAGCCGGCGATCCTGGAGACGGCTGCTCATCTTCGCCTGCCGCTGCGTTTTTTCGACGCCGCAACGCTGGAGCGCGAGACGCCGCGTTTGAAAAATCCGTCCGAACTCGTCTTTTCTCGCGTCGGCTGCCATGGCGTCGCTGAGGCCGCCGCGCTGGCTGCCGCCGGACCCATTGCAGAACTCGTGCTTCCGAAAATCAAATCCGGCTTTTCCACCGCAGCAATTGCGAAAATCGGTTGAATTTTCGGTTCGCCGGCATCGATTTGTCGCAATCTGTGGCGAATTCACGCGAGATTGCATCCGATATTGCGGAACTGGCGGCCGTAGCTATGGTGGCGATTTCGCCAATCGCGGTTCTCGCATCTCCCGGCAGCCTCGCACACATGATCCCCCAAAAGTGTTGCGCGGCTTTTGGATAAGATCAAGCTTAATCAAAAGGATAACAAGGAAAAATCATGCACAAGATCATTTACGACACAGATCCTGGCGTCGACGATGCTATGGCACTTCTCTTTCTGCACCGTCATCCGAATATCGATCTGCTGGGCGTCACCACGGTATTCGGCAACGCTTCGGTTGATACGACGACTCGCAATGCGCTGTTCCTGAAGCGCGAGTGGAACATCCCGTGCCCGGTTGCCCGTGGCGCCAGCGTCACATTCGATCCGTCGCGGAAGGAGCGGCCTTGGCCGACCTATGTACACGGCCATAACGGCCTAGGGGACGTCGAGGTGCCGGCGACGATCGATCTGCCGACCGATCCGCGCCCGGCCTATCAGTTCATCATCGATACCGTCCGCGCCAATCCGGGTGAGGTGACCCTGGTCGCCGTCGGCCGCATGACCAATCTGGCGTTGGCGCTGAAGCACGACCCTGAGATCGCCAAGCTGGTGAAAGACGTCGTCATCATGGGCGGCAACTTCTATGTTCCGGGCAACGTGACGCCCGTGGCCGAAGCCAATATCCATGGCGATCCGGAAGCCGCCGATGCCGTCCTGACCGCATCCTGGAAAGTCGTGGTCGTTGGTCTCGACGTGACCGCGATCACGACGATGAGCCGCAGCTATCTTGCCGACATGGCGAAGGCCGGCGGCCCGTCCGTGCAGTTGCTGTCGGACCTTTCGCAGTCCTATATCGATTTCTACAGCCATGCGGTGGACGACGGCATGATGGTGCATGATAGCTGCGCCTGCGTCTATGTCGTGGCACCGGAGCTGTTCGATACGATCGAGGGTTCCGTGCGCGTCGTCTGTGGCGGTATTGCCGACGGCCAGACGATCGTCAAGCAGAACGGACGACGCTTTCCGCCGAGCGAATGGGACAATTTGCCGAGCCAGATCGTCTGCACCGGTATTCGCTCGAAAGCGGTTATAGACCTGATCCGCGATGTGATTCTCGGCAAGGTGAACCACTAAGGTTGGTTTGGAGAGGGCAGCTCGGCTGCCCTCTCCAAAATGCCTCTTCCTCAAGGCAAATTGTTTTATAATATTATCAAATGTTTGTGTTGGCTTTCAGAGAATTAGATTCAGACATTTAAAGCAGTGAATCGTCTTCTTCCTTCCGGCGTCTTCGTCGCCTTGGGAAAAGGGAATAGCGCAGCGTCGCTGCTGCAGAGACCCGCTCTGTCCTATCATCCTGGGATAGAAATGGGGGGCGAGCCGAAGCCGCCTTATCCCATTCTCAAGATTGCAATTTTGCCCATCCGGGCATAGGACAGGTGGGATGAACGATACCGCATTTTCCAATCTGCCGGCGCTCGAGCCGGGCTCCGTCTGGCTCGTTGGCGCCGGGCCGGGCGATCCCGGGCTGCTGACCTTGCTTGCGGCCAAAGGACTGGCGGAGGCGGATATCATCGTGCACGACGCGCTCGTCAACGAGGACTGCCTGAAACTCGCCAATCCAGGTGCGATGCTGGAATATGCAGGCAAGCGCGGCGGCAAGCCGTCGGCCAGGCAGCGGGATATTTCGCTGCGTCTTGTCGAGCTGGCGCGTGCGGGCAAGCGGGTGTTGCGGCTGAAGGGCGGCGATCCCTTTGTTTTTGGGCGCGGTGGCGAAGAGGCCTTGACGCTGGTCGAACACGGTATTCCATTCCGCATCGTGCCGGGCATCACCGCCGGTATCGGTGGTCTCGCCTATGCCGGCATTCCCGTCACTCATCGTGACGTCAATCATGCTGTTACTTTTTTGACAGGCCATGATTCCTCCGGCGTTGTGCCGGACGCGATCAATTGGGAGGCGGTCGGCAAGGGCTCGCCGGTCATCGTCATGTATATGGCAATGAAGCATATAGCTCAGATCAGCGCCAACCTCATTGCCGCCGGCCGCTCGGCCGATGAACCGGTCGCTTTCGTCTGCAATGCCGCGACGCCTGCGCAGCAGGTGCTGGAGACGACGCTCGGGAGGGCTGAGGACGATGTTGCGGCGTCCGGCCTGGAGCCGCCGGCGATCGTCGTGGTCGGTGATGTTGTGCGGTTGCGGCCTTCCCTCGACTGGCTGGGTGCTCTGTCCGGCCGTCAGCTCCTGCCGGAGACGGAGGTGCGGGCGGCGGCGGCTCACAAGGTGTCGGCATGAGCGGCCTGCTGATCGCCGCGCCGGCCTCGGGCTCGGGCAAGACCACGGTTACGCTCGGCCTGTTGCGGGCGTTACGGAAAAAAGGAATCGCGGTGGCGCCGGGCAAGGCCGGCCCTGACTATATTGACCCCGCGTTCCTCGCCGCTGCCAGCGGTTCGCCCTGCCTCAATTTCGATCCCTGGGCCATGCGACCCGAATTGATTTCCGCCAATTCGGCGCTGCATCGCGCCGGCGGACGGATGCTGGTCATCGAAGCCATGATGGGGCTGTTTGACGGAGCGGCTGATGGTTCCGGCACACCGGCCGATCTTGCCGCTTTCCTTGGGCTTTCCGTGGTGCTGGTGGTCGATGCTTCGCGCATGTCCCAGTCGGTTGCCGCTCTCGTCAGCGGCTTTGCTAATTTCCGCGCCGATGTGCGCATCGCCGGTGTCGTTCTCAACCGCGTCGGCAGCGACCGGCACGAAGCGATGTTGCGCCGGGCACTGGAGGCCGTGCGCATTCCCGTTGCCGCCGTCATTCGCGGCGACAAGGGGCTCACGCTGCCTGAACGGCATCTGGGGCTGGTGCAGGCTGGGGAACACAACGGGCTGGAAGAGTTCATCGAACACGCGGCGGAGACGCTGGCCACAGCGTGTGATTTCGGATTGCTGCTGCGTGCCGCACACCAGAATATCGTGCGGCCATCGGCCGCCAACATTGCCCGGCTGATGCCGTTCGGACAGCGCATCGCCGTGGCGCGCGATATCGCTTTTGCCTTCTGTTACGAGCACATGCTGCTCGGCTGGCGGCGGCGGGGGGCGGAGATTTCGTTTTTTTCGCCGCTTGCCAATGAGGCTCCGGCGGCGGACACGGACGCTATCTACTTGCCCGGCGGCTATCCGGAACTGCATGCAGGCAAGCTTGCGACCGCGACTCATTTTCACGGGGCTATACAGGCTGCAGCCGAGCGCGGTGCGCGAATTTATGGCGAGTGTGGCGGCTATATGGTGCTTGGCGATGGATTGGTGGATGCCGCCGGTATACGCCATGAAATGCTCGGCCTGCTGCCGGTCGTCACCAGCTATGAGAAGCGCCAGCGGCATCTCGGTTACCGGCGCGTGGCGCCGCTTGCCGGTTCTTTCTTCGACCGGCCGATGACCGCGCACGAATTTCATTACTCCACCATCGTCTCCGAAGGCGAGGCGGATCGGCTGTTTGCGGTCAAGGACGCGCTCGGGGCCGATCTCGGCACGGCGGGCCTGCAGCGCGGCAATGTCGCCGGTTCCTATATGCACCTGATCGACCTTGCCGGTGACGATGCATGACCAACAGAATTGCGCATGGAGGCGGCATCACGGCAGCGGCTCGCCTTTATGGCGGGCGACCGGAGGACTGGCTCGATCTGTCGACGGGCATCAATCCCAATCCCATCGCTTTGCCAGAGATCCCAGTTTCCGCATGGCATCGGCTGCCGGACCAGCATCTCGTGGAACGAGCGAGGGAGGCCGCGCGGATCTATTATCGCACCGGCGATGTCCAGCCGTTGCCCGTCCCGGGTACGCAATCGGTGATCCAGCTTCTGCCGCGACTTCGATCGGCCGGCAATGCCGCCATCCTGTCGCCGACCTATGGGGAATATGCCCGCGCCTTTGCGCTCGCCGGGCTGCCGGCCCCTGGGATTGCCGAGATCGATGATCTTACCCCCGAACACAAGCTGGTCATCGTCGTCAATCCCAACAATCCGGATGGCAGGACGCTGTCGGTGTCCCGCCTCCGGCAATTACATGATCGGCTGCAGGAACGCGGCGGCGTGCTCGTTGTCGACGAAGCGTTCGGGGACATGGAACCCGAAAGCAGCCTTGCGCCGCACGCTGCCTCCATGCCGAACCTCATCATATTTCGCTCCTTCGGAAAGTTTTTTGGCTTGGCCGGTCTGCGCCTCGGTTTCGTGATCGCGGAAGCCTCGATCTTGGGGCGTTTCGAAGACTGGCTAGGCCCTTGGGCCGTCTCCGGGCCTGCGCTTTCACTGGCCGCCTCCCTTATGGCCGGTGATACGACAACCGTTCGCAACCGCGTTCTCGATCGCAGATCTGCGCTGGATGCGGTACTTCGCCAAGCCAAACTCAAGACGATCGGAGGCACGGGGCTGTTCGCGCTGGTTGCCGATGACCATGCTAGCGACATATATTCGCATCTCTGCCGTCATCATGTTCTCGTCCGCAAGTTCGACTATGCGCCGAATTGGCTGCGTTTCGGCCTTGCTCCAGACGAGGACGCCGATCGCAGGCTTGCCGGGGCGCTCGAGGATTATTCGATATGACAATCGACTTACACTTGCTCATCCTCATACTGGCGTTGCTATTGGACCGCATTATCGGCGACCCCGATTGGCTGTGGCAGCGCGTGCCGCATCCAGTCGTGCTGTTCGGCAAGGCGATTTCCTTCTTCGACCGCCATTTCAACACCAAGGACCTGCCGGGTCCCGCGCGTCGTCGCAACGGCGTGATGTCGATCGTTGCGCTGCTTTTCGGAGCGGTCATAGCCGGCTTCGCCGTGCATGGGCTGCTCGTCTTTTTCGGCTGGCTCGGCATCTTGGTCGAGGCAGGGCTGGTGGCGATCTTTTTGGCGCAGAAGAGCTTGGCCGATCATGTCGGCGAAGTATCGAAGGCGCTGCGCACCGAAGGATTGGACGGTGGACGCCGTGCCGTATCGCGCATCGTCGGTCGTGACCCAGAAACTCTGGATGAGCCCGGCGTTTGCCGCGCCGCGATCGAGAGTCTTGCCGAGAATTTTTCCGATGGCGTCGTGGCGCCGGCGCTTTGGTATGCCATTTTTGGTCTGCCGGGCCTGTTTGTCTACAAGATGCTGAATACCGCCGATTCGATGATCGGTCATAAATCCGAGACCTATATCGATTTCGGCTGGGCTGCCGCTCGGTTGGACGACGTCGCCAACTGGCCGGCCGCGCGGCTGTCGATCCTGTTGATTGCCGCCGGCGCACTCGCCAAGAAGGGAATTTCGGCGCTCGGCAATACGATTCGCGTTGCGGTCCGCGACGGCGGGCTGCACCGCTCGCCGAATTCGGGCCGGCCGGAAGCGGCGATGGCGGGCGCATTGGATATCCAGCTTGCCGGGCCGCGCGTCTATGGTGGCGAGATCGTGCTCGAACCGATGATCAATGGTTCCGGCCGCGATACCGCCACCGTCAGCGATGTCGAGGCCGGTATCTCGATCTTCCATGCGGCATGCACGATGCTGACGCTGGTAGCTTTCGTCGTCTTCCTGTTGCTGCTGTAAGCGGTCGGTCCTCGTTAACGAATCGCTCACTATCTGTATTAATCTAGTATAATCTGAGAGCTGGTAGTTTTGCCTTTCATCGAAATTGTTTCGAAAAGAAGCAAGCGATGGAGGGGACAAGATGAAACGAATATTGGCGGCCGCTGCCGCATGTCTATGCCTGCAGCTTCATGTCGCTTCGGCGCAGGCTGGAACTGTTCTTGCTAATATTGATCTTCGATCGCAGACGATGACCGTTTCCGAGGATGGCGTCCTCAAGTATCGCTGGAAGATATCGACGGCACGCCCGGGCTATGTGACCCCGACCGGTTCCTATACGGCGAAATGGTTGTCGCGCGATCATCGCTCGAAGAAATACGACAATGCGCCGATGCCTTATGCGGTGTTCTTCGACGGCGGTTATGCGGTGCATGGCACCTATGAGCTGAAACATCTCGGCCGGCCGGCCTCCCATGGCTGCGTACGTCTCGAGCCGCGCAACGCGGCGACATTTTTTTCTATGGCGTCGGAGGCGGGGCTGCGCAATACTCGCATCGTTATCAGCCAATGATCGTCGCTGGGTCCTTGCTCCCACGGTCTGCGCAAGGTTGTGGTTAATTTGCTCGGCACTGCCTTCAAGCCGCAATACTGCCGCATCTTGCTCGCATGTCGGCCGTTATTCCGGCAATTGTGCACCGGAAGTATCTTTGCTGTTTAAGCAACAGTGCTTCGTCAAATTACTGGGGTCTCAGGCGGAAACCATTGGCTTTTGGAATGGATTTCCCTATGAGGAGGGTTGAATTATCACTTCAAGAGGTATGGGCGTGACTGCTACATTCGACAAAGTTGCCGACATTATCGCTGAAACAAGCGAAATCGACCGTGAAACGATCACCCCAGAGAGCCACACGATCGACGACCTCGGCATCGACAGCCTTGACTTCCTGGACATCGTCTTCGCCATCGACAAGGAATTCGGCATCAAGATTCCGTTGGAACAATGGACGCAAGAAGTCAACGAAGGCAAGGTTTCGACCGAGGAATACTTCGTCCTCAAGAATCTCTGCGCCAAGATCGACGAATTGCGCGCCGCGAAGGGCTAAGCAACGTCTTTGCTTTTTTTGACGCCCAGCCGCCCCTGAATATGGCGGCCGGGCGGTTTTGTTCCTAACTATCGTATCCTGCCCGGGCCATAGCGCGTTACGGGGTCGGATCGGAGGCGTTGATGCTGCTGGAATATTTCCAGATGATTGACCGGGTCGAGTCGGTTGATCTATCCAAGGGCGTTTTGAAGGCGCATTCGGTCGTCCCGGCAAAGAGCCCTGTTTTCGAAGGCCACTTTCCCGGCATGCCACTTGTTCCTGGTGTCCTCCTGATCGAAACCATGGCGCAGGCGTCGGGCATGCTTGTGCTCGCGGCGACGAAATTTGCCTATATGCCGTTCCTGATGTCGGTCGACGGTGCCAAGATGCGCACTTTCGTCGAGCCGGAAGCCGAACTCGACATCGAGGCGGAACTGGAGCATGACGGTTCGGGCTTTGCGGTGACGAAGGCGCGGATCACCATAGCCGGGAAGAAGATCTGCGATGCGCAGTTGAAGCTGCGCACCATGCCGTTTAATGAGGTGCCGCTCGCCGATATCGTGCGCAAGCGCGCGGGCGAGGTCGGGCTTCTCGATGCCATCGCCGCCAATGGCTGACGTTTCAGGCTTGCATGGCGCCGCATTCTAAGAGGATTGATGAATGAGCAAGGCTCAGAATGATGTGGTGATCACGGGTATCGGCATCGTCACCTGTCAGGGTGTCGGCAAGGATGCGCACGTCGCCTTGCTGACTTCGGAACAGGCGCCGCCGACCATCGTCGAAACCGAAAAATTCAAGCCCTATCCCGTGCATCCGCTGCCGGAGATCGACTGGTCACAGCAGATCCCGAAGCGCGGTGATCAGCGCCAGATGGAAAACTGGCAGCGCATCGGCGTCTTTACAGCCGGCCTGGCGCTGGATGACGCTGGCTTCAAGGACGATCTCGAGGCTTGCGGCAGCATGGACATGATCGTTGCGGCCGGCGGCGGCGAGCGCGACATCAATGTCGATACGCTGATCGTCAATGAAGGCCTCAAGCGCAATGATCGCGAACTGCTGCTGAACGAGAAGTTGACGACGGAGCTTCGTCCGACGCTGTTCCTGGCGCAGCTTTCCAATTTGCTCGCCGGCAATATCTCGATCGTCCATAAGGTCACGGGTTCGTCGCGCACTTTCATGGGCGAGGAGGCTTCCGGCATTTCGGCCGTCGAGACCGCTTTCCATCGAATCAAATCGGGCGAATCGAGCCACGCATTGGTCGGTGGCGCGTTTTCTGCGGAGCGCCTCGACATGGTGTTGCTGATCGAATCGGTGAACGCGCACGCGATCGGCGATTGGCACCCACTTTGGTCCCGCAAGTCGGAAAACGGCGGCGGCATGATCATGGGTTCGCTCAGCGCCTTCCTCGTGCTTGAATCGCGTGCCCATGCCGAAGGCCGCGGCGCACGCATTTACGCAACGATCGACGCCATTGAAGGCGATCGCGGCAGCCGCGACAGCGGCAAGCTCGAAGCGCGCCTGGAGCGTTTGCTCGAACCTGCCAAGCGCGCTGAGGGCGACGGCACCGTCATCTTCTGTGGAACGACGGCAATTCCCGATCTCGCGACGCGCGAAAAGTCCGTGCTGGAGGCGCAGCTGCCGGCATCGGCCATTCGCGGCTATGCGGGTGTCTCCGGCCACGGGCTTGAAAGCCAGTTTCCGCTCGGACTTGCCTTGGCGGCGCTCGCGGTCGCCAATAAGGCCAAGGTACCGCCTTTTGACGCCACGCATGAAAAGCCGATGAATACCGGTGCGCAGAAAGCTGTTGTGACCACCGTCGGTCATGCGCGCGGTGAAGGTGTCGCCGTACTTTCCGCCGAAGCGTGAGGAGTTAAGATCATGACCGCATCCGCCTACAACGATCATCTTGGCCGCCCGATCGTCGCCGTTACCGGCATGGGCATCATCACCTCGCTTGGCCAGGGACTGCAGGATAATTGGAACGCGCTTTCATCGGGCACGTCGGGCATCCACGGTATCACTCGTTTCCCGACCGATGGTCTTTCGACGCGCATTGCCGGTACGGTGGATTTCATCGACATCCCGGTGCCGAACGCCGTCGAGCGGTCCTATGCTTTCGCCCGCGAGACCACGATCGAGGCGCTCGCTCAGGCCGGCATTTCCGGCGATTTCAATGCACCGCTTTTCCTTGCCGCTCCGCCGATCGAACCGGAATGGAGCGCGCGTTTCGAATTGGCCGACCGTTCGCCGCCGGCCGATCATCCGGGCGATGCCTATGAACGCTTCCTCGCCGCGATGCGTGAGCGCCCCGATCCGGCTTTCCATGAGGCAGCCCTGTTCGGCGCCATTTCAGAGCGGCTTGCCGACCGTTTCGGCACACGCGGCCTGCCTGTGACCCTGTCCACCGCCTGTGCATCGGGCGTGACCGCGATCCAGCTTGGCATTGAGGCAATCCGGCAGGGCCGTACGACGCGGGCGCTGACGGTGGCGACCGATGGTTCGCTCAGTGCTGAAGCGCTGATCCGCTTTTCGCTGCTTTCAGCGCTGTCGACGCAGAACGACCCACCGACCAAGGCATCCAAGCCCTTCAGCAAGGACCGCGACGGCTTCGTCATCGCAGAAGGCGCCGCGACGCTGGTGCTGGAATCACTGGAGGCGGCGGTTGCCCGCGGCGCGAAGATCCTCGGCATCATGAAGGGTGCCGGCGACAAGGCCGATTCCTTCCATCGTACCCGCTCGTCGCCGGACGGCGGCCCGGCGATCGCAACGATCCGCGCTGCTCTGGCGGATGCTGGGATGGCCGAGACCGATATCGGCTATATCAACGCGCACGGCACGTCGACGCCGGAAAACGACAAGATGGAATATGGATCCATGTCCGCCGTCTTCGGCGACCGGCTGCCCAACATCCCGGTATCGTCCAACAAGTCGATGATCGGCCATACGCTGACGGCGGCTGGCGCGGTCGAAGCGGTGTTCTCGCTGCAGACGATGCTGACCGGCACGCTGCCGCCGACCATCAACTACAACAATCCTGATCCGTCGATCATTCTCGACGTCGTGCCGAACAAGAAACGCGAAAAGCAGGTGGGCGCCATCCTTTCGAACTCTTTCGGGTTCGGTGGGCAGAACGCCAGCCTTGTCATGGCGCTTGAACCGGCTTAATCGGACGTCTGAAAAACAGAATATAATTGCGCCCGAGGGGCGAGGGACTTTGCTATGCGCGCTTTGCAACTGGTCGACGACCGCAAACTTGAGATCACCGATCTGCCGGAGCCCGAGGCACCGGGCGCGGGTGAGGTGACCCTGCGCGTCAAAGCGGTCGCCCTGAATCACATCGATGTCTGGGGCTGGCGCGGCATGGCGTTCGCCAAGCGCAAGATGCCGCTCGTCATCGGCGCAGAGGCCGCCGGCGTCGTCGAAGCGATCGGGCCGGGAGTGGCCAATGTGCTGCCGGGCCAGCTCGTGTCGATCTATGGCGCGCGCACTTGCGGACTCTGCCGTCACTGCCGCGAAGGCCGCGACAATCTCTGCGAACATGTCGGCGGCGTCCATGGTTTCCATCTCGACGGCTTCGCGCAAGAGAAAGTCAATCTGCCGGCTCGCCTGCTGGTTCCGGCTCCTCCCGGTGTCGATGCGATCGGTGCGGCGCTGGCGCCGGTTACTTTCGGCACGGTCGAGCATATGCTGTTCGACAACGCCAAGCTAGAGCCGGGTGAGACGATCCTCGTCCATGCCGGCGGTTCCGGCATCGGCACGGCTGCCATCCAGCTTGCCAAGAAGATCGGCTGCACAGTCATCACGACCGTCGGCTCCGACGACAAGATCGAGAAGGCCAAGGCGCTCGGCGCCGACCACGTCATCAATTATCGTACCGACCGCTTCGAAGGCGTGGTGCGCAAGCTGACGAAGAAGAAGGGTGTCGACGTCGTCTTCGAACATGTCGGCAAGGATACCTGGGCCGGTTCGATGCTGTGCATGAAGCGCGGCGGGCGTCTCGTCACCTGCGGCTCGACCTCCGGCGTCTCTACGGACATGAACCTGATGATGCTGTTCCAGCAGCAGTTGAAGCTGTTGGGTTCTTTCGGCTGCCGCATGGAAAATATGGCGAATGCCATGCAGAAGATGGCCCGCGGGCTGGTGCATCCGGTGATCGACACCGAAGTGAGCTTCGGCGATATCGACCGGGCGCTGGAGCGGATGGAATCGCGCCAGATTTTCGGCAAAATCATCCTCAAGATGGATTGACCGGCGTGAAGCTCGTCATCACCCGGATCGTGCTTGCCGTCCGGCATTTCCAGCAATGGCTGACCGCGCAGATCATCTTCGGCTTTCTGAACTTCCTGAAGTTGTTTCCGGCTGATGGCGGCATCAACTTTGCTGACTGGCTGACCCGCAAGATCGGGCCGCGCATGCGTCGGCACAAGCTGATGCTGGCGAACCTGCACAACGCATTTCCCGAGAAGAGTGATGCGGAGATCGCCGAGATCGCGCTGGCAAGCTGGGGCAATATGGGGCGGCTGGCAGCGGAATATGTCTTCCTCGATCGGCTGTTCGATTTCGATCCTTACAGCGAGAAGCCGGGTCGCATCGAGGTATCCGGCATTCCGATCTTTGTCGACCTCATGGAAAATCCGAGGCCGTTCATCGTCTTTACGGGACACACGGGCAATTTCGAGCTGCTGCCGGTAGCGGGTGCGGCTTTCGGGCTGAAGGTCACCGTGCTCTTTCGCCCCCCGAACAATCCCTATGTGGCACAGAAGGTTTTCGATTTTCGTGCCAAGCGCATGGGGAACCTCGTGCCTTCGCATGCGGGATCGTCTTTCGCCCTGGCCCGGCAATTGGAGGCCGGCAGCGGCGTCGGTGTGCTGGTCGACCAGAAGTTTCGCAAGGGGCTGAAGACGCTGTTCTTCGGCCGCGACGTGAAGACCAATCCGCTGTTGCCGAAGCTGGTCCGCCAGTTTGATTGCGAGGTTTATCCGGCTCGCTGTATTCGGTTGCCGGGTAACCGTTATCGGCTGGAAATCGAGCCGCGACTTGAGATGCCCCGCGACGAGCGCGGCAACCTCAACCTGCCCGCGACGGCGCAGTTGCTGAACGACAAGGTCGAAAGCTGGGTAAGAGAACATCCCGAGCAATGGCTGTGGTATCACGACCGCTGGAATATCAAAAAGTCTGTCTTTTAAAGAGGTTACTTAAATAAAGCCGTTCGTAGCAGAACGGATCAATTCAAGGCCTACGAGCTTCCATATTTGACCTTAGGTAAGCCTTGCCTTTCGAAAAACTCGCCTTTCCCGGGAACTTCAATCTATCAGGATTGAATGTGAGGGTAAGTCATGTTATTTCAACCGCAAGAAAGTTTGGCGAGATAGCGGACGCCAGGCTGAAGATCCTTGTTCACAGTAGCGTCGGGGTTGAGGCCCGAGGCTGAACTATGGGCAAGGACAGGAGGGCAATTTGCTGGCACTCTTTCATGCCTTCTCCATGAAATGCACCCAGATTCAACGGGCGATCAAACTGGGTGATGATGAACTGGTTGGTTCACTCGATCGCGAATTGGAGCCGCTCGTAGCAGCGATCCTGTCCTATAAAGCCACCAGCCTTCTCGAAATGTACATGCAGCTGCAATTCATGAGCAACCTGATCCGCGAGGAATCGGATGATCGCTCACGGGTGGTGCGTAATTCTGCATCGCTGTCGTCGCTGATCGATCGCTATTTCGGCGGTGCCAGCGAGGCTGCGGCTGAAGTGCTGATGGCGTTTTCCGCAAAGAAAAACGAGCCGGTAGGCGAGGTCGCCGGCTTCGACGACGACAACGTTTTGAATGATGTCATTCTCGACAGCCTGCCGGACCGTGTCGCTGTCATCACGCGCGATTATCGCTATCTCTACAGCAATGCGGCCAATTCCGAATTCCTGGAATCGAAACCGATCGAGCTGGTCGGTCGCCATCTTTCCGAATTCATCGGTCCTGAACGGTTTGAAAACAGCGTCAAGTCCAAGCTCGACGCGTGCTTTGCCGGTCAGACGGTTGATTGCCTCTATCCGTCCTATCACCCGACGGATGCCAATAAGACCCTGCATTGCCGGATGACGCCGCTGCGCGCCACCAAGTCGAGAGACGAAGTGATCGGCGCTCTGCTGGTCGTACATGAAGTCGGCGTCGTTCCGAGGAATATGCTGGTGGCCTGACGGGCCGTTTCAGCATCCGAACAAGAGAGGTTCGATTGTGCGCAAATGTGTGGGCGCGCAGCTATTGTCCTTCTCGTCATCGCAGGTCCTGAGAAACCGGCCGTCGAGCCTCTTTCGGTGAATTCGTTTCGCTGTCCTCCGCCTCCAGTCGAAGGAAAGGCAGCGAAGCCTGTTATTTTTAAGATTTTGTGGTGAAAAAAGCGAGCAAATGGCTCGTTCTCATCGTCGATGATTGCGTGTATCAGGAGAGGCAGGTTTTCAGTGAATTGGCGATGCCGCGCATCAGGTTGAAATAGAGATCCGGCCCTTGTGGCAGCGTCGCTGCTTCCGGATCGAGCACGCCCGATTTGGCGGATGTACCCTCGATAACAACATTGACCAGCTTTGGCTCGAATTGCGGCTCGGCGAAGACGCAGGTGGCGCCGAGATCGGCGACCTTGCCGTGGATTTCCGCCACCCGTTGCGCGCCCGGCATGCTTTCCGGGCTGACCGTGATCGAGCCTGCGACATGCACGCCATAGCGGCGCTCGAAATATTGATAGGCGTCGTGGAAGACGACGAAGGGCTTGTCCTTGACGGGCGCGACGGTTGAGGCGATTTCCGCGTCGAGCGCGTCCAGCTTGTCGTCCAGTGCCTTCTGGTTCGCTTCATATGTCAGGGCGTTGGCGGGATCGGCTGCGACTAATGTAGTGGTGATCTCGGCCGTCATCGCCTTGGCGTTGTGTGGATCGAGCCAGAGATGTGTGTCGAACGCGCCGTGATCGTGCGAATCGGCTGCATCTGCTGCCGGTTCGTCGCCATCGTTATCCGCTTCGAATGCGCCGCCCTGGCGGAATTTCAGTTTGGTGATGCCCGGCGCCTTATCGAGCTCAACGACGAGGGCGTTCGAGCCGAGGGCCGAGAGTGGTTTTTCCAGGAACGCTTCCATGCCGGGACCGACCCAGAAGACCACCTTGGCCCCTTCCAGTGCCCGCGCATTTGAGGGTTTCAGCGCATAAGTATGTGGCGAGGCGGCACCATCGACAATCAGATCCGGTGCGCCGACGCCCTGCATGATCGCGGCGACGAGGGAATGAACCGGCTTGATCGAAACCACCACCTCCGGCGGGTCGGCGGCAGGTGCCGGGTTGGCGAAAAGCCCGAAAAGCAACAAAGAGGTGGTGAGGGGGAGAATGGCCTTTGCCAGGGGCATGCGATACTGACCTTGAACGGGTTCTGTTATGTTATTACATCAATTGCGTTATGCTATAACGTGTGCGATAGCAAGGCGCAACAGCACAAATGGAAATCTCATGCTTTCTTCCGTGGACAATAAGAGCCGACCGCTAGTGTCGCTCCATGACGTTGGCGTTCGCCGCGACGGCCGCTGGCTGGTGCGCGGCGTCGATTTTTCAGTGAGCCGCGGCGAGATCGTCACCCTGATCGGCCCGAACGGCTCCGGCAAGTCCACGAGCGCCAAGACCGCGATCGGCGTGCTGAAGCCGAATGAAGGCCGCGTCGAGCGTATTGCCGGTCTCAAGGTCGGTTATGTGCCCCAAAAACTCGCCATCGACTGGACCTTGCCTCTGAGCGTCCATCGTTTGATGACCTTGACCGGGCCGTTGAGCGAATCGGAGCTGAAGGCGGCTTTGGAGGCCGTGGGCATCGCCCATCTCGCCAAGGCGGAGGTGCAGCATCTGTCAGGCGGCGAGTTCCAGCGAGCCTTGCTGGCGCGCGCCATTGCCCGCAAGCCGGACCTGCTGGTGCTGGACGAGCCGGTACAAGGCGTCGATTTCAGCGGCGAGATCGCACTTTACGACCTCATCAAATCGATCCGCAATTCCGAAGGCTGCGGCATTCTGCTGATCTCGCATGATCTGCATGTCGTCATGGCTGCGACTGACACGGTTGTTTGCCTCAATGGCCATGTCTGTTGCCGCGGCACGCCGCAGGCGGTCACCCAGAGCCCGGAATATGTCAGGCTGTTCGGCACGCGGGCGGCACAATCGCTTGCGATCTACAGCCATCATCACGACCATACGCATCTGCCTGACGGCCGTGTGCAGCACGCCGATGGTTCGATCACCGATGATTGCCGCGCTGACGACGGTCATCACGGCCATGACCATCATCACGTTCACGATCATGATCCTGGGCACGATCACGAGCATGCCCACCACGATCACGATCATCACGCCGCAGGAGAACGTCATGTTTGACGATTTCTTCCTGCGCGCGGTGGTCGCGGGTGTCGGGCTGGCGCTGACCACCGGGCCGCTCGGCTGCTTCATCATCTGGCGGCGCATGGCCTATTTCGGCGATACGATCTCGCATTCGGCATTGCTGGGCGTGGCGCTGTCGCTGCTCTTCCAGCTCAATCTGACACTCTCCGTTTTCGCCGTTGCCGCGGCCGTCTCGATCCTGCTGCTGTTCCTGCAGCGTCGCCAGGCGCTGTCGGCGGACGCGCTGCTCGGCATTCTATCGCATGCGACGCTTGCGATCGGCCTTGTCATCGTCGCTTTCATGAGCTGGGTACGGATTGATCTCATCGCTTTCCTCTTCGGCGACATTCTCGCCGTTAATCGTTCGGATATCGCGCTGATCTGGGGCGGCGGCATTCTGGTTTTGGCAGCCATTGCCTGGCTTTGGCGGCCGTTGCTCGCCTCCACCGTCAATCCGGAGCTGGCCGAGGCGGAAGGGCTGGAGCCGGAGCGGGCGAAGCTGTTTTTCATGCTGCTGATGGCCGTCGTCATCGCCATCGCCATGAAGATCGTCGGTATCCTGCTGATCACCGCGCTGCTGATCATTCCTGCTGCGACCGCTCGCCGCTTTGCCGCGACACCGGAGATGATGGCTGTCTTTGCTTCGCTGATCGGTGCCGTCGCCGTCGTCGGCGGGCTGTTCGGCTCGCTGCGTTACGATACGCCCTCCGGTCCGTCGATCGTGGTGGCGGCGCTCGTTCTGTTTATCATCAGTCTGCTGCCCCTTGCCCGCAGGGCCGGCGCGCCGGCGGCGCATCAGGGAGGACAGGAATCATGACCACTCCGATACTTACCAAGAATCAGTCACTCGTTTTCGATGTCCTGACCAAGGCGGAGGCGCCGCTCAGCGCCTATACAATCCTCGACAAGCTGCGCGACCATGGTTTCCGCGCGCCGTTGCAGGTCTATAGGGCGCTAGACAAGCTGCTGGAATATGGCGTCGTCCATCGACTGGAGAGCATCAACTCCTTCGTCGCTTGCGCCCATCCGGACGAAAATTGCCACAGCCACGGCCTCGTCGCCTTCGCCATCTGCGAAAGCTGCGGGCAGGTGATCGAATTCCATGATCATGAGGTGGATCATCGGCTGATGCACTGGCTGAAATCACATAAGTTCAAGGCCGAGAAGTCGACCATCGAAATCCGCGGCCATTGCGCCAGCTGCGCCGCTTGAATGTCAGTGAGGCTTTATCCCTAAAGCCGCGGGCTGTCGGGAACGCCGCCTAATCCAGTCTCTTGAGGTCGCGCGCAAAGCGCTGCCAGTTGGCGACATAGTTGCGGGCGGAACGGCGCAGGCCTTCGATAACGGCAGCGTCGAGCGTGCGGATCGCTTTGGCCGGAGCGCCGACGATCAGGGAGCCATCCGGAAATTCCTTGCCTTCAGTCACCAGTGCATTGGCACCGACGAGGCAGTTCCTGCCGATCTTCGCGCCATTCAGGATGGTGGCGCCCATCCCGATCAGCGAATTGTCGCCGATTGTGCAGCCGTGGATGATCGCATGGTGACCGATGGTACAGCCTTCGCCGATCGCTGTCGGGAAAGCGGGATCGGTATGCACCATCGTCCCTTCCTGGATATTGGTGCCCTTGCCGACGACGATCGGCTCGTTGTCGCCGCGCAGGACCGATCCAAACCAGATGCCGACATCTTCGCCGAGCTCGACCTTGCCGATCACGCTTGCGTCGGGCGCTATCCAATAGCGGCCGGGATCGGGCGTCTTGGGCACAAGACCTGCAAGGGCATAAAGCGGCATCTCGTTTCTCCCCGATCAAACGACGTTTAGCGTCAAGGCTGCGACGCCATCTACGGCGCAGGTAATCTTGTCGCCGCGCGAGACAGGGCCGACGCCGGCCGGCGTGCCGGTCATGATGACATCGCCGGGCGCCAGCGTGAACAGTTTCGAGAGCTCGGCGATGATTTCCGGCACCTTCCAGATCATTTGCGACAGGTCGCCTCTCTGCGCCGACTCACCGTTGCGGATCAGCCAGATGGCGCCCTTGTCCGGATGGCCGACGCGTGTTGCCGGGACGAGCGCGGAAACGGGGGCGGAATGTTCGAAGGCCTTGGCGACTTCCCAGGGGCGGCCGAGCTTCTTGGCTTCGCCCTGCAGGTCGCGGCGGGTGAAGTCGATGCCGACGGCATAGCCGTAGATGCAGTCGAGTGCCCTCTCGGCCGGAATGTCGGCGCCGCCGCTTTTCAGTGCAATCACCAGCTCGACCTCGTGATGCACATCCGACGACAGCGGCGGATAGGGGAAATCGCCTTTCGGCAACAGATTGTCCGGGTTCTTCTGGAAGAAGAAGGGCGCTTCCCGGCTGGGGTCGTGGCCCATCTCGATCGCGTGGTCGGCATAGTTGCGGCCGACGCAATAGACGCGGCGCACGGGGAAGGATGCGGTTTCGCCCTCGATCGGCAGGAGGACAGGCGCGGGCAGGGGAATGACGGTGGCAAATTGTTCGGTCATGACAATCTCTCAAATAGTTCGTCTGCTGCCAGAAGATCCATGCCTTCCGACTCCAACGGCAACCTAGCACCAATGGAGCGGAGGAGAAAACCAACCTTCGGAATCGTTTTGATATAAAGCGCAGGGTAGAGGGTTTTCTTTGTGTGGTGACGCCCTGAGGATCGATGGCGGGATATTTTGCCGTGGCCACTGCGGATCGCGTCCATCTGTGCAGATGATGGGAATTGTGGCATAACTAAACCATGGCGATAAATGTTTTGGGGGTCCACACCGATCACGTCGGGACGGGACAGGCGGCGGGCAATTCGCTTGCGTCGGCCTATTCCGTGGCGGTTCTCTGTTGGCTGCTGTCGGCTGGCGTCTATATTGCCGCGAAATGGGTGTCTCACGAAATGCCGCCCTGGGCGCTCTGCTTCTGGCGCGTGCTGATCGCTTGCGCCATCCTGCTGCCGATCGTGCGCCGGCATTTTGGCGCCATGGTTGCGCTTGCGAGGGCTCGTCCGCTTGAACTCCTGTGTATTGGCGGCGTCGGTCTTGCGATCTGCCAGGGCCTGCTCTTCACCGGCCTGGAGCATGCGGATGTCACGACGGCCGGCATTATCATGGCTCTGATCCCCATCATCACCATGATCCTTGCCCGCCTCATTCTGGGCGAGCCGATGGGAACCTGGCAGGTGGCGGGATCGATCATCGCTTTCCTCGGCATCGTGGTCATCGTCGTCAAGGGCAGCCCGGCCGCGTTGATGCGACTCGATATCAATCCAGGGGAGCTGTGGATCGTCGCCGGCTCCCTCTGTTTCAGTCTTTATGCCGTCCTGCTCCGCCGCGCGAAATTCGATATAGAGCGCCTTCCGCTCCTGGTGTTGCTGCTCGGTGCCGCGGTGCTCACCGCGCTGCCTTTTTACCTCTGGGAGCTTGCGTCCGACGAGCGCTCTGCTCTCAACGGCAACGGGCTGATCGCTCTCGCCTATGTGGCAATCCCTGGCGGGGCGCTGACCTATTATCTTTTCAATCGCAGCGTCGAGGCGCTGGGTGCGGCCCGGGCGGGCGTGCTGCTCTACCTCCAGACGATCTTCACGGCCGTGCTCGCCTATCTGCTGCTCGGCGAGCAGTTGCAGTTCTATCACCTCGAAGGCGCGGCGATCATTATTGTCGGCCTGCTTCTCGTCACCCTGTTGAAGCCGAGGACCGAACTGGCGGCGGCGAAGCCCTGAGGCTTGCGGTCACGTCGCTGGTCGTCAGGGCCACGCTGTTCCGGACGAGGACTTGCGGCCTCGTTTGAACTTTGACGCCATCTCGCTTTATTCCTATCTCTGCTGTATATCGCCTCTCGAAATCGTGCCCATCCTGCTGCTGTGCGCCTTTAGGGTCGCTTCGATACAGCAACAGACGCTTCGAGCGGGCCAGAACAATGTTTATGCGAGCAGATAAGACATGACAAAATCGGCGGAAAAGCCCGAAGTGCTGGCGAATAACCTTTACAGCCGCAAGCCGGTTTTCGCCGTCGCTCCCATGATCGACTGGACGGACCGGCATTGTCGGTATCTGCACCGGCAGATCAGCCGGCATGCGCTGCTCTATACCGAGATGGTGGTGGCGGATGCGATCATCCATGGGCCACGCGACCGGCTGTTGGGTCATGATGCCAGCGAGCATCCTGTGGCGCTGCAACTCGGCGGCTTCGATCCGGCCAAACTGGCGGAAGCGGTGCGGATTGCCGAAGTTTATGGTTATGACGAGATCAACCTCAATGTCGGCTGCCCGTCGGATCGCGTGCAGTCCGGTACGTTCGGCGCCTGCTTGATGCTGACGCCGGAGACGGTGGCGGATTGCGTTGCGGCGATGAAGAAGGTTTCCAGCGTGCCAGTGACGGTGAAATGCCGAATCGGCGTCGACGAGCAGGAACCGGAACAGGCGCTGCCCGACCTTATCACCCGCGTGCTCGATGCCGGCGCCGATGCGATCTGGATCCATGCCCGCAAGGCCTGGCTGAAGGGCCTGTCGCCGAAGGAAAACCGCGAGATCCCGCCGCTGGATTACGACATCGTCTACAGGATGAAAGAGCGCTGGCCGGGTGTCTTCATCGGCATCAACGGCGGTATCCAGACGCTGGATCAGGCCGAGGCGCATCTTGCCCATGTCGACGGTGTGATGCTCGGTCGCGCCGCCTATCAGAACGCCGCCATCCTCGCCGATGTCGACCATCGCTTCTATGGAGAACCGTCTGTCGAGCCGGATTGGAACGACCTGCGCGACCGGATGATGGCCTACGCCGAGCGCCACATCGCCCATGGCGGCCGCCTGCAGCATGTCGCCCGCCACATGGTCGGCCTCTTCACCGGTCTGCCGGGCGCGCGCCGCTACCGCCAGATCCTCTCCACCGACGCCAGCAAGCCGGGGGCAGGGCCGGAGGTGATCGCGGCGGCATTTGCGGCGGTGGATTTTGCCGGCGAGGGCGAGCGCGTGAGTGCGTGAGGGCACAGAGCCTTAGTTTTTGCAAGGGGGGTAGGCATGGGCGCACCGAATTCTCTGCATATCAACGCAAGAAGGTACCCCCTCTCTTGCAATTTCAATGGCTTAGAAATTGCGTTGGTCTCCTGACCTTGTGGTACGCTGCGGTGTCGCAATTCCTAAACCAGTGAAATTGCTTTCTCGCCCGCCAAGGGCGAGATAGGCCATCGCGCTTGCCGCACCGGCTGGCCTTCGTTTGGGCTACCCCAAAACGCAAAAACGGCGCGGTTTTCACCGCGCCGTTCGAAACCTTAGCCAGGTATCAACTCAGACTTAGGAAGCCTTGATGTTGACAGCCTTCGGGCCCTTGCCCATGCGATCCGGCTCGGTGTCGAAGGTGACCTGCTGGCCTTCGCGGAGCGACTGGATGCCGGAAGCCTGGAGAGCGGAAATATGGACGAATACGTCCTTAGCGCCGCCGTCCGGGGTGATGAAACCAAAACCCTTGTCCTGGTTGAAAAACTTTACGATGCCCTTGGTGGCCATTGGGATAGTCCTTTTCCCTTCAGTCTGATGTCTGCCCGGGCTGCCCCGAGCGGTTTAGCCTTTGCCCTACGCAAAGACCAGTCGAGAAGTCACGTACGGGGAAAGAACGTCTACGCAGAGGATAAACCTCTGAGGCTGCCTCGCGCAGTCGGCATTGCCAAATCAGTCCAGTCACCGGCATGCAAATGCCCGAGCGGGCATATGGGTGACAGGATTTGCATAAAAAGGCAAGGGGCAATATTGGGGTAAAGCGAGAACAGTGCGAGATAGGGCGGGAAATTCAAGGGGTTGGAAATGATCCGTTGTCGCGATGCCATGGTGTGCCATGACGGAGCAGAGATGATGGCTTGGCTTTGGCGCCGCCTGTTTGCTTTGCGTTCATCCAAAATAGCAGATTCTCCCAGCTGCTGCGGCTTCGACATGGCGCATACCCCCGCTGTGTTCCTCGTGATGCGGGCGGGGACGTGGAAGGGGCTGCCGCCGCGCTTCCGCGGCCGCCCGATAGCAGGCTCCTTCGCTGCACAATTGGCGAAGACCTGTTGCCCCTCCACGATGTCTAATCGGGCATCACGCGGTACACGCACGCAGTTCCCTCGACGCCCCGAAGAGGAGCTTCGAAGGCAACCAGCCTGTGGCCGGCGAGGAGCTTGCTGACGCCCGGCGCCGAAAACAGCGCTTCCGAAATGCAGATTTCCCCCGCGTCAGCCAGCGACTGCACGCGCGCGGCGACATTTACGGTCTGGCCGAAATAATCGAGGTTTTCGTTCAGGCTTACGGCGATCGAGGGGCCGCAATGGGCTCCGATCTTCAGGATGAGGCTGGGCTCGCCATGCGCGGCATTGTAGCGCGCGATTACCCCCAGAATGTGCAGCGCAGCCGAGACAGCATCCGCCGGGCAGGAGAAGGCAGCCATCACGGCGTCGCCGATTGTCTTGACGATCGCGCCCGAATGCTCCTGCACCGTCGCGCCGAGCAACGCGAAATGCTCGCGAACCAGCGCATAGGCATTGAGATCGCCAAGCCGCTCATACATGGCGGTCGACCCCTTGAGGTCCGTGAACAGCAGGGTCACCTGGCGGATACCCAGACCTTCCTTTTCGTCGACGTTTTCCGAGCGAAACAGGCGCCGAAAAGTCTGCCGGGCAAGCAGCATCCCGCCCGACATGTAGGGAGCGAAGTCGAGGGCTGGCTTGATCGTCTGCGCCAGGATTTCAGGCGGCCAATTGATCAGCAGCAGCGAGCCGCGTACGGCACCGGAGTTCTGCACGTCGATGATGACAGGGCCTGGTGGCACTGCCGGCGGCGAAGCGGAAAACCGCTGCCCGTCATACCCGATCCGCAGGTGCGTCGGTGCTGTCACGGGCTCGCCCGCGACCGGTAACGCGAAACCGGCCTGGGTCTGGACATTGACCCCCGCCAGGGCGCCGGGACCGAGCTCCGCCCTTAGCGTCGTGACCGAGCCGGGCGGAAGGAAAGAGAGGCCGCGAACCAGACCCTGCAGGACGTCGAGAAAGCGGATCTGCTGGCCGGGTATCCGCGCGTCGCTCAGGAAGTGCGCCTTCCAGTGAAAATCCTCGACCGAGAGCGAGGCGGGATCATGAAACGGCAGCCGGCGGAGGTGCGGCGACACCGTGAAGGTGACCTCGATGAAATCGTCGAGATTGGTTTCGCCGCTGACATCGCACAGACCGCAGACATAGTGGGTCTTCAACGTTCGCAAGGCGCCGAAACTGTCGAGCACCATGCCGGATTGCGGGCACACCACGTCCCAGCTCATCTCGAACAAGCCGCTTCGGGTCGCATGGAGAAACAGATCGATGCTCTCTGCCTCCGCGATGGCGCGGTCACGAGCGAAGGCGAGGGGATTGACGCGGTAGAGGGACAGGTCGTCGCCGCTGCGGATCAGTGTTTCGAAATTGGAGATAACCCGGGGACTCCAGGACCGGGCCTGCTCGATCTCGGTGATCTTGCTTTCAAGGAGCCGTTCCTGAATGTCGGTCATGTGGCACCTGCGTTTCGGCTATCGATCAGGTTTGGCCGTGCCTTGGGAGCTGTCTTGGCTATTTGAGATTATAGCAAAGAATGGGGTGCGCGTCCGCGTGGGATAAGATGGAGAAGGACTTAGCCTTCCCGTCGTCGGCCCAAGATGGTGATCTCTTGTTTTCGATGCTCGGACGCCCCGCAGATTGGGGATAAGAAGGGGAAAGAATATGCGAATCGAGACGGCTGGCGACTTTGTCGATGTGTTGGCGACCTTGGGTTTCGATTATGCTTTCAATCCTTACAGCGAGATTTGCTCTGAATTTGATCTGGCACATGCGCCTGAGATACGGCGGGATAATTTACTCAGAGTGTTATATGCAGCGCTAAATCAGGGCGTTTCGTCGCTTTGGATTGCGCGCGATTTGGGCTATCGCGGCGGACGCCGAACTGGTCTTGCGCTAACCGACGAATTGCATCTTGCCGCGCACGCTGAATTGATGGGCACGCGCCCGCTTAAGCGAGCTACAAAGGGCACGCCACAGGGTGAGCGAACAGCGAAAGTCATCTGGAGTATACTTGAATCTGTCAGGCAACCGATATTTTTATGGAATGTTTTTCCACTTCACCCTTACGAGTCCAATGACCGGATGAGCAACAGGGCTCATACTCGTAAGGAAGCTGAATCTTGTCGATTTCTCCTCGACTGGCTCATTGATCGGCTCGCGCCTGCGCAGATAATCGCGATTGGGCGCGATGCGCAATTAGCACTTTCAACATTAGACATAGACGCTTTGGCGGTCCGACATCCTAGTTACGGAGGGCAAACCGAATTTCTTGCGTCTATGAGAAGCTACTATCAGCTTAGGGATGCCCGAATTTCTCAAGCTCAACTAAGTTTGCTTTAGTTCGCTCCCGCCCTACCTCCCAGGCCGCCCCGTCTTCCCCTTGGTCCGGCCCTTCCGCTGCTTCTCATCCACCGCATCCTCATAGGACCCGACCCCCGGCTTTGCCCGAATGATCGGCTTGTCCGGCACCTTGCCGAGGACCGGCTTTTCCGTCCGGCCGACGGTCATTTCGTCCAGTGTGTTCTTGCGGAAGAGGGGCGTGCCGGCGTCGCTGCCGGGGCCCATTTCGTCGAGGTTGGGCTTGGCGAAGTAGCCCTTCGAGGGTCGCTGCGCTCCCTCCTCAGGATGAGGGGTGCCTTGGTGTGCTGATGCGGTGCCCGCTCCGTCCTCATCCTGAGGTGCGGAGCCCGAAGGGCGGAGCCTCGAAGGATTAGGGCGGCCACCCTTGCTCTCGATGCTTCTTGCCTCCTCGCGCGCCATCGGGTCGTCCATGACGGCGAGTTCGGCGGCCTTGAGGCGTTTGATTTCGTCGCGCAGTCGCGCGGCCTTTTCGAAGTCGAGGTCGGCGGCGGCGTCGCGCATTTGTTTTTCCAGCGCGTTGAGATGGGCCTGCAGGTTGTTGCCGACGAGGTGGCCGCCATCGGCGAAGCCCTTGCCGGAGGCCCCGCCGATATCGGCGCGGACATGGTCCTTCTCGTAGACGCTGTCGAGAATGTCGGAAATCTTCGCCCTCACCGATTCCGGCGTGATGCCGTTTTCCTCGTTGTAGGCCATCTGCTTTTCGCGGCGGCGGCTGGTTTCCTCCATCGCCCGCTGCATCGAGCCGGTGACGGTGTCCGCATAGAGGATGACCTTGCCGTCGACGTTACGCGCTGCGCGGCCGATCGTCTGGATCAGCGACGTTTCCGAGCGCAGAAAACCTTCCTTGTCGGCGTCGAGGATGGCGACGAAGCCGCATTCGGGAATGTCGAGGCCTTCGCGCAGCAGGTTGATGCCGACGAGCACGTCGAATGCGCCGAGGCGCAGGTCGCGGATGATCTCGATACGCTCCAGCGTGTCGATGTCGGAGTGCATGTAGCGGACGCGCACGCCCTGTTCATGCAGATATTCCGTCAGGTCCTCGGCCATGCGCTTGGTCAGCACGGTGCAGAGGGTGCGATAGCCCTTGGCGGCTGTCTCGCGGATTTCGCCGAGGACATCGTCGACCTGGGTGCGGGCGGAGCGGACTTCGACCGGCGGGTCGATCAGGCCGGTCGGGCGGATGACCTGTTCGGCGAAGACTCCGCCGGATTGCTCCATTTCCCAGCCGCCCGGCGTTGCCGACACCGCGACGGTATCGGGGCGCATGGCGTCCCATTCCTCGAAGCGCAGCGGCCGGTTGTCCATGCAGGAGGGCAGGCGGAAGCCATATTCGGCCAGCGTTGCCTTGCGCCGGAAGTCGCCGCGATACATGCCGCCGATCTGCGGCACTGTGACGTGGCTTTCGTCGATGAAGATGATGGCGTTGTCGGGGATATATTCGAACAAGGTCGGAGGCGGCTCGCCGGGGTTGCGGCCGGTGAGATAGCGCGAATAGTTCTCGATGCCCTGGCAGGAGCCGGTGGCCTCCAACATTTCGACATCGTAGCGGGTGCGCTGCTCCAGGCGCTGCGCTTCCAGCAGTCGGCCAGCCTTTTCCAGCTCGGCGAGGCGGAGCTTCAGCTCCTCCTTGATCGCCTTGATGGCGCCGTTCAGTGTCGGGCGCGGCGTGACATAGTGCGAATTGGCGTAGATCTTCACCGATTTCAGGTCGCCGGTCTTCTGGCCGGTCAGCGGATCGAATTCGGTGATGGCGTCGATCTCGTCGCCGAACATGGAGATGCGCCAGGCGGCATCCTCCAAGTGGGCCGGGAAGATTTCGATGGTGTCGCCGCGCACGCGGAAGGAGCCGCGGATGAAATCCATGTCGCGGCGCTTGTATTGTTGCGCCACGAGGTCGGCGAGGAGCTGGCGCTGATCCAGCCGGTCGCCGACATTCATCTGGAAGGTCATGGCCGTATAGGTCTCGACCGAGCCGATACCGTAGATGCAGGAGACCGAGGCGACGATGATACAGTCGTCGCGCTCCAGCAGCGAACGCGTCGCCGAGTGGCGCATGCGGTCGATCTGCTCGTTAATGGAGGATTCCTTCTCGATATAGGTGTCCGAGCGCGGCACGTAGGCTTCCGGCTGGTAATAATCGTAGTAGGAGACGAAATATTCGACGGCGTTGTCCGGGAAGAAGTTCTTGAACTCGGAATAGAGCTGCGCCGCCAGCGTCTTGTTCGGCGCCAGGATGACAGCCGGGCGCTGCGTCGCTTCGATCACCTTGGCCATGGTGAAGGTCTTGCCGGAGCCGGTGACGCCGAGCAGAACCTGGCTGCGGTCGCCGTTTTCCAGGCCCTCCACGAGGTCGCGGATCGCCGTCGGCTGGTCGCCGGCGGGCTGGTAGTCGGAGCTCATGCGGATCGTGATGCCGCCTTCGGATTTCTCCGGCCGGGCAGGGCGGTGCGGCGTCCAGATCTTGCCGTTCTTGTGCAGCGGATTGCCGCTCTCGATCAGCGCCGACAGCGCCTCGACCGTTGCGGTGACGGCCGTGCCGGCATTGACGGCTTCCTCCAGCGTGGTGTCCATGCCGGCCACGGGATTGAGCCCGGCGGCGGCACGCGTTTTCGGGTCGGTAGAACCGCCCATGGAGGTGCCGCGCGCCGATTTCGATGCGGCGATCTCCACCTTCTTGCGGTGCTTGCCGGCCTTGGAGGCGATCTCGCGCTGGCTCTCGACGCCGCCGGCCTCGGCCTCCGCTTCGAGCTGCTTGACCCAATCGGCGACGCTGCCGCTGAGTGGCGCACCTTCAAACGGTGCCTGCGGCGCCTCTTCGAAACCGGTAGGGGCGGGGGATTTTTTCGGTGATTTTGCCATGGGCGGAATATGGAGGGAGTCAGCGCCGATGTGAAGGGGGGAAGAGTACAAAAGGGAAACAGACAGTAGATTTTTCCGCTTCCCATCACGCGAAATGTGATGGAACCGGCACAAGATAGATTCGTTTGAAAAAAGCTGCCCAAGACATCCGCCACACTCTTTTTGCGCGTATCGGAGCGGAAGCCCTTCGCAGCGTCGAACCAGCCCGGCCGCAGTGTCGGGTCCCACCTTGCTTCGACGGCATCCGGAATTGCCCGCCTCGCCGCCATCCGGTCGGAGGACCATGATGTCAGCATTGGATAGTTTGCGCTCTTTATCCCCACAACAACGCCACACCGTCCTCGCCGCCTTTCTCGGCTGGACGTTGGATGCATTCGATTTCTTCATATTGGTCTTCGTTCTCAAATATATCGCAGAGGAATTTCACACCGATGTCCCGGCAGTGTCGGTGGCGATCTTCCTGACGCTTGCGATGCGCGCGCTCGGTGCGCTGGTTTTCGGACTTGCCGCCGATCGTTTCGGCCGGCGGGTGACACTGATGGCGAATGTGCTGCTTTATTCGCTGTTCGAGTTTCTCACCGGCTTTTCGACCGGGATGACAATGTTCCTGATACTGCGGGCACTCTTCGGCATCGCGATGGGCGGCGAATGGGGTGTCGGCGCGTCGCTTACCATGGAAACCGTGTCCGCGGAGTCGCGCGGCATCGTGTCCGGCATCCTGCAGGCGGGCTATCCCTCCGGCTATCTGCTGGCTTCGATCCTGTTCTTCCTGCTGTTCCCGATCATTGGCTGGCGTGGCATGTTCATGGTCGGTGCTGTGCCGGCGCTGCTGGTGTTTTACATCCGCCGCAGCGTGCAGGAATCGCCGGCCTTCCTGCAACGGCAGGCGGCACCGCAAAGGCCATTCCTCACCGTACTTCGCGAGAACATCCCGCTGTTCCTGTGGGCGGTGGTGTTGATGACCGCCTTCAATTTCTTCAGTCACGGTACGCAGGATCTCTATCCGACCTTCCTCCAGGTCCAGCGGCAGTATAGCAGCTACACGGTCGGCGCCATTGCCATCGTCTATAATATCGGCGCGATCATCGGCGGCTTGTTCTTCGGGGCATTGTCGCAGCGTATTGGCCGGCGGCGGGCGATTGTCATCGCTTCGGTGCTGGCGATCCCGGCCGCGCCGCTGTGGGTCTATGCACCTGGGCCGGTGCTGCTCGCGGTTGGTGCTTTCCTGATGCAGTTCTTCGTGCAGGGCGCCTGGGGCATCGTGCCGGTGCATCTCAACGAATTATCACCCGACGAGGTGCGCGGGACGTTTCCGGGTTTCTCTTATCAGCTCGGCAATCTGCTGGCCTCCGGCAATGCGACCATTCAGGCAGGCCTGGCGGCGCGTTGGAACGGCGACTATGCCTTTGCGCTGTTGATCGTGTTGGTCATCGTCGCTGCCGTCGTGGCGCTGTTTTCCGGCTTCGGGTTCGAGAAAAAGGATATTCGCTTCGGCGGGAAGGGGACGGAGGAGTCCCGCGGCGCGATGCCAGTCTGATCGCAGCCCTCGTCGAAGCATGGCCGGCGGTGATGAGCCGCCGGCCCCCGGCCTTACTTGCCACAAATTTCGGAAATCTTGGCCTGCGCAAAGCCGCGGGCCAGTTCCTGTATCCCACCCACCTGGGAGATCAGGTCGCCGATCGGTCCGCTGACGCCGACATGGGAATCGGTGATCCTGCAGGCGCCGGCATCGACGGTCACCGAGGCCTCGAGCTGCCCTTTCATGGTCGCCTGGACGATTCCGTGCGATTTGCAGGCGAGATCGGCGCGGGCGTTGATCTGCACGCCGCCGCCGGC
This sequence comes from Rhizobium mayense, assembly GCF_030272705.1. Lineage (GTDB taxonomy): Bacteria > Pseudomonadota > Alphaproteobacteria > Rhizobiales > Rhizobiaceae > Rhizobium > Rhizobium mayense. The sequence goes on from NZ_JARFYM010000001.1 coordinate 501,178, forward strand.
GCTGCAGACATCGAGCGATTTGACCTCGAATTTCTCCTTGTGGTCGAATCCTGGCAGCTTCTTGCAGGGGTCGGCTTCATTGATCGATTTTTCGATCTGGGGACCGAACTTGCTTTGTAGCAGCGACCAGCAGGACCCAGGAGCGCTCTCGGCCTGTGCGGAGGCTGTGGGTGGGGGCGAAAGCGGCAGGGCGAAGGCAGCGGCCAACAACCCCATGCGCAGCGACTGGCGGAGCGAAGAGGGCAATATCGGGGATGTTTTGATCACGACGGTCGATCCTTGACAGATAAAATGGGAGGCTATTTGCCGTACTCTTCCATGTCTCCAGCCGATGTAGCAATCCCGCGTCTGCGGCAAAGATGAGGCGCGGCGATCGCGCCCCTCGCTACTTTGCAGTCGCTGAAGTGGTCATAAGGCGTTTTGCCGCGTCAGACGATCAGAGAATAGATCCTCCAGATGAGGCCAAAGAGAAGAAAGGCGCTAGGCAGCGGTATCCATTCATCTTATGAATTAGATAATGCCGGTCCAGCCTTTGAGGAGAGGTCACTGGCGAGTGATAAATTCTGGGAGGGCGGAGATGTTAGGTTCAGTGCTGGATGAAGCAGCGTCCGGGTTGGCGCCGCTTGAGGCTAATGGCAAGATCCTGTCAATGGCGCAGAACCGTTTCGGCTATCTCGAACCTACCGATGCAGCGACCGATATGGCCAAGCTTCGCGAACAATATCAGGAGCATGGCTATCTCTGGCTCAAGGGATTTCTGAAGCGACAGGATGTGCTCAATTTCCGCGCCTGGGTGTTTGCGCATCTCATGGACACGGGGCTTCTTCAACCCGGCTCCGACCCCTTGACCGGCCTTGCCGCCAAGGGAGAAGCGGACAAGGCGCTGGCCGACCGGAGGCTGATGGCGCTGGTGCGTTCGGTGGCCTATGAGGGTTTCTGCACGCAGCCGCGATTGGCTTCGTTCATGGACGAATTCCTGCGGGGCATCTCCTATCTGCACAAGCGCAAGATCATGCGCTTTACCCGGCCGAATACCGCCGTCGTCACCCCCGCACATTACGATCTGGTCTATCTGCGCGGCGGCACGAGCCGCATCGTCACGGCCTGGATTCCGATCGGCGATATCCCGGTCGACATGGGCGGCCTTGTCTATCTCGAGGGATCGCACCGGATCGGCGCCGATATGGAGAAGGAATTCGCGATCAAGGGTGCGTCACTCACGCCGGAGGAACGCATCAGCGCCTTCAACAAGAACATGACCGAGGGCGGCTGGGTTTCCAAGGATCTGCCCGACATGGCGGAGCGTTTCAAAACGCGCTGGCTCGCCGCAGATTACGAGGCCGGCGATGTCATGCTGCACAGTCCTTATATGATCCATGCTTCCACGACCAATCGCGACCCGCTCGGCCGCCTGCGGCTTTCGACCGATATCCGCTATCAGAATGTCGAGGACGAAATCGACGCCCGCTGGAGCAATCATTGGAGCTTGGGGGATATGCTCTAGTGTTCCCGCTCAATTCATCTGATCGAGAATGCTTTGCGCCGGCTGGTAGCCTTGGGCGGCAGCCTTCCGGAACCAGCCTATCGCTATGCTGCGGTCTCTGGTGACGCCGTCGCCGCGGAGATAAGCGAAACCAATATGGAATTGTGCCTTGGGCAGGCCCTGACCGGCGGCCTTCGCAAACCATGCGATGGCTTGGGCATAATCCTGCGGGACGCCCTTTCCGAGTGCATAAAGGCTGCCGAGACCATCCTGCGACGCCGCATCGCCCTTGTCCGCCAAAGGCTGCCAATAGGCGAGAGCGCCGACATAATCACCTTTGTCGTAGGCGGTTTGCCCGTTATCGGCATGCGCCTGAGAGGCAATCGAGAGCGCCAGCGTCAGTCCAAGGCTTATTTGTCTAAGCCGCATCCGGCAATCTCCCATCCGTGATTCCTGTCGGACCAAGACCTAAGCTTACTGGAGTGGCTGGTTCAAGGCACTGAGCGGCGGCGTCTATCCGCTCATCTCAAATCGGGATGCTCTTCGTCTGCGGCGGCGTGTCCTCATTGTCATCGGGTTCATTGTCGTTATGGCCCATGGCCTTGGCCTTGCGGAACCATTCGAAAGATTTTGCCCAATCCACCGGCACGCCGTCGCCATCGCGGTACATGACTCCCAGGTTGAAGGCAGCATCGACATAGTTCTGGGCGGCTGCTTTCTCGAACCAGTCGATCGCCTCGGGACCATTCTTGGCGACGCCTTCGCCGTCGCGATACATGACGCCGAGATTGTATTCCGCTTCGACATCGTTTTGATCCGCCGCCTTGCGGAACCAGACAATGGCCTCAGCATCGTCTTCAGCAATTCCGTCGCCATCGGCATACATGCTGCCGAGATTATATTGCGCGTCAGCGTCACCTTGATCGGCTGCCTTGCGGAACCATGAGGCGGCCTGATTGCCGTCCTTGGGCACACCTTCGCCGTCGCGATACATGATAGCGAGATTGTATTCCGCTTCGATTTTGCCCTGGTCGGCGGCCTTCTGGTACCAGACCACGGCCTGGGAATCGTCGCGGGGGACGCCGTCGCCTTCGTCGTACATGATGGCGAGATTGTATTGCGCATCGGCATTGCCCTGATCGGCGGATTTGCGATACCAAACGATGGCCTCGGTCTTGTCCTGGCTCACGCCTTCGCCGTTGTCGTACATGTCCGCAACGTTGAACTGCGCATCGGCGTCACCCTGGTCGGCTGACTTCTTGTACCAGATGAAGGCTTGCGCCTTGTCCTGGGGCACACCTTCGCCATTGTCGTACATCAAAGCGAGGTTGTATTGGGCGTCGCCATAGCCTTGCTCAGCGGCCTTACGATACCACACGACGGCCTGAGCGTCGTCGGTTGCGACACCTTCGCCTTGGTCATACATGGTGCCGACGTTGAACTCGGCCTGGGCGTTACCCTGGTCGGCCGCCTTGCGATACCAGTTGAGGGCTCGCGTGAGATCCTTCTCGACGCCGTCGCCTTCTTCGTACATTTCGCCGAGTTTCAGTTGCGCGGCAGCATCGCCCTTTTTCGCGAGCGGGCGCCAATAGTCCAGCGCCGCCTTGTAGTCGCCCCGATCATAGGCGTCCTGTCCGAGATCGGCATGCGCAATTCCGATGCCCGCGAGCACAAAAACCAGTCCGATGGCCATCCTCTTGAAATGCACGATCTATCCCTCAACTCGTGATCTCTTCATATGCGAATACTAAATAATGCGCCGGTCGAGGGAGCAAGACGTCCCTGCAGGCAAAGTTACCGGCTTATGGCCGTAGCGTCGTCAGCAACTGGAGAATGACCCAACCCAGCGCTTCGCTCTGCCCGTTCGTGTTGATGGGTTCCGGGCTAATGTTGTTGATCGGGCCGTCGCCGTTGGCCGCCCGGTAACTCAGGCCATATTGCAAAGCTACGTCCTCCCGCCTGCAAGCTGATATTCAAGGGTTGTAGAACATGGAGATGGCAGCAATTTTACCGACATTGTCAGGCTCGGCGCCGTTGCCGGCGTGGCCGGCTGTCCATCAACCCGAAAGCACATCATAGAGACGGAAGATCCAGGTAACCTGGTAGATCAGCCCGATCGCTACAAAGGCAGCCTGGAAGCGGCGATTGGCCGTGATGGCGGCGACGATGCACAGGACGATGTAAACAACGTTGCGGATCGGGTATTCCCAGCCGAGTGAGCGGAAATAAACCTCGCCCTTCAGCAGCGTATCGATGAGATCGACGGCGTAGGTCACGGCGAGGAGCCCGAAGAACCAGCGACGGCGGGAGATGAAATACTCCTCGAATCCGCCATAGTCCTCGATTGAGGGAGGGTTCAGCAGCACGCAGAGGAAGTAGAACAGGCAGCAGAAGCAGATGAGGAAAAGATAGACGCCGAAGCCGATTTCCGCCACGGATTGTAGCCGATATTCCCACCACCAGAAATGGATGATGAACAGGAACATCGACACTATCCAGCCGATATGGACCAGATAAACGCGGTGTTTGCCGGGCGATTGCACGAAACCGGCGAGGCGCATCAGGAGCTGGGCGAGGGAAAGCCCGATGACCATGCTCATGACCGTCCGGATATAGACGTAAACCTCGGGCGTGCGTGCAGCTTCCATCCTGTCAGCTCTCCGAGGGGACGGGCTTGGGCGCGCCGTTCTCGTCGAGTGCCACCATGATGAAGGTGCCGGCCGTAACCTTCTCAAGCTTGTTGTAGCGCGAACGGTGCGCCCAGGCCTCGACGTTAAGCGTGATGGACGTGCGGCCGACGCGCTCGATGTGGGTATAGACGCTCAGCGTATCGCCGATCTTCACCGGAAGCTCGAAAGCCATTTCCTTGACGGCAGCGGTTACGACGCGGCCACGAGCCCGCTCGGCGGCGCGAATGCCGCTCGCCAAGTCCATCTGCGCCATGACCCAGCCGCCGAAGATGTCGCCGGCTGGGTTGGCGTCGGCAGGCATGGCCAGCGTGCGCAATGTCAACTCGCCTTTCGGCCTGACGCTGTCGTTCATTCACTCGCTCCTATCGACAAAGTCCTTGATTCCGCTGTTGAGCCTACGCAATCGAGCCGCGATGGGGAAGACTTCGTCTTCATTCGACAACAGGTCTCGCGATTGAAGACGGTCTTTTTCGAGACGCTCCGCGCTCTTCGGGACTGCCTGCGCTGTCCGCCTTCCATTGGGTGGTAAGTATTCATTCACCGTTTTTATTTAAGATTCGTAATAGTTGCCGACCGTGGCTGGGGCAGCAGGAGCGGATCTAGAGTATGGCGTATTTGTCCTTTCTGCGGCGGGCTGCATTGCCGTTGCTGGTGTCGTCGACACTGGTCGCCTGTACGGCCGATAGCCTCGTACCGCCTTCGAACATCGACAGTAGCGCACGCGTCGGCTCGATCACGCCACATCGTAGTGTGCCGTCGAGGCAGTTCACCTATCAGGGCGACCAAGCCCCCGTTAATTCCGCCTCCGCTAACTATGCCAACAGCTACAAGCAGGGCCGCTTGCCGACGGGCAGCGGCAATGAGGCCGTGACCACCACCGACGTGCAGCAAGGCTTGGCGCAGCAATCGGACGTGCCCTCCGAAGGTGTCAACATGGACGCCGAGCTCGGCGTCGGGCCGAATGAGGAAGCGCAGTCCGGACAGGTCGTCGGACTGGCGCAGGAGGAAGAGCAGAATATCGCGGAAGGCGAGACCGACCAACCCGTCGTCGATGGCATCGGCTCCGATACACCGGTGCAGGCCAACCGTTCCATCATTCAACGCCCGACCGCGCAGGCTGAACTCAATCAGTCGCCGATCCGGCGCCAGCAATCGGGCACGCAGGTCGCCATGCTGCCACGCGTCGGCAATCCGATGCCGCGGATCGAACAGCAAGAGGAGGTGCCGCAATCGTTGCCCGGCGGCGCGATGCCTGCTTCGGAGATTGCCTGCCGGCAGGAGCTGCAGCGGATGGGTGTCGTCTATAACGACAAGCCGGCGATTTCCAATGGGCCAGCCTGCCAGGTTCCTTACCCGATTTCCTTGAGCGGGCTTTCCGGCAACATCGCTGTCAAGCCGGCAGTGACGCTGAACTGCCAGGTAACGCTTGCCTTTGCCAAATGGGTGAAGAACGAATTGGCGCCAGCGGCCCGGACACGCTATTGGACGGGCATCGGCACCATCGTGCCGCTCGGCGGCTATTCGTGCCGGCGGATGAACAATAGCCGCCAACGCTACAATCCAATGTCGGAGCACGCCCATGGCAATGCCATCGATGTCGGCACCTTCATCCTGAAGAACGGCCACGTCATCGATGTCCGCAAGAAAGGGCTGTTTTCCTTCCGTGAAGGCCGGCTGCTGAAGGCGGTGCGCAGCGATAGTTGCAACTATTTCGACACGGTGCTCGGCCCAGGCAGCAACGCCGAGCATTGGAATCATTTCCACTTCGATCTCAGGGATCGCAGGGGCGGGCGGCGCTACTGCAGCCTGTAATGCAGCAGACTTACCGGGGGTGCAACCGGTTTACCTCCGGACGGAATCACAGTTAACGTCGGTTGCCGAGACGGGAGGCCTATTGCATGGCAGAAACGCCAAGAAAGAAAAGAGGTCTGGGGAAGGCGCTGATCGTCGCTCTCGTGGCGATCATTCTCGTGATCGGCGGACGCTGGTATGCCTATGTCGCCTATGCCGACAACCCGTTCGATGAAGTCGGCATTGGCCTCAACTCGATGATGCCAGGCCCGATCCGCGAAAAAGGATGCGCGATGCTGAAGGCGCGCTTCGAAAACAGGACGCTGCCGCCGGCAGGGTGCGGCGTCAACGGCAATTGGTAAATTGCAGAGGCAACTGGTAATTTCCCGATCTGTAGCCGGCAAAAAGAAAAGCCGGCCTTGGGCCGGCTGGAGTGGCGCTCAGCAACGACAGGGGATCTTTGCTGGCTCCGGAAAAGAAACTTCATGTTGCAATGACATGTGCAATATAGATGCGAAGGCAATCAATATTGAAGTATCAGAGGCGCCGGCGCTGTCGCCAAGAGGCGTTGGGCGGAATGCGACAGTCGTTGCTCACCTAAGGAAAGATATGCCCGACGAAGGTCACGATTTGATGACAGATTTCGTACTGTTTCTTGTCTCTAGGCGAACGCACTGTTCCATTCCCGCGGGGTGGTAAAAGCGGCCTAGCGGCTATATAGCGGGCAAACGCCGCAAAACTAATCAGAAAAGCCGGACTTCGCCTGCATCATGGCCCCGATCATTTCTATCCGTAACCTCACCAAAACCTACTCCAACGGGTTTCAGGCACTGAAAGGCATTGATCTCGATGTCGAGCGGGGCGAGATTCTGGCACTACTCGGTCCGAATGGTGCCGGCAAGACGACGATGATCTCCATCGTTTGCGGGATCACGAATCCGAGCACCGGCACGGTGACTGTCGGCGGTCATGATGTGGTCAGGGAGTTTCGCGCCACGCGCGCGATGATCGGCCTGGTGCCGCAGGAATTGACGACCGACCAGTTCGAGACAGTGTGGAACACGGTCAGTTTTTCGCGCGGGCTGCACGGCAAGAAACCGAATCCGGCGCATATCGAGCGGGTGCTGCGCGACCTGTCGCTTTGGGACAAGAGGGACAATATGCTGCGGCAACTCTCCGGCGGCATGAAGCGGCGCGTCCTGATCGCGAAAGCCCTGTCGCACGAACCGGAAATCCTCTTTCTGGATGAACCGACGGCGGGCGTAGACGTAACGCTACGCAAGGATATGTGGCATGTCGTCGAACGGCTGCGGGCTTCCGGCGTCACCATCATCCTGACGACGCATTACATCGAAGAGGCCGAAGAGATCGCCGACCGCGTCGGCGTCATCAATGACGGCAAGCTGCTGCTGGTGGAGGAGAAGAAGGCCCTGATGGCCAAGCTCGGCCGCAAACAGCTGATCCTCGACCTGATGGAGCCGCTCGACGCCGTTCCGCACTGTCTGGACGGCAATGGTTTGTCGCTGGGGCCGAATGGCACGACGTTAGTCTACGATTACGACGCCGAGCACGAGCAATCGAGCATTGCGGCGCTGCTGTCGCGCCTGGCGGCTGAGGGCATTCATTTCAAGGACCTGTCGACGCGGCAGAGCTCGCTTGAAGACATCTTCGTATCGCTGGTGGGAGAAGACAAATGAACTTCGAGGCGATCAAATCCATCTATGCCTTCGAGATGGCGCGCACGCGCCGCACGCTGCTGCAGAGCGTCGTTTCGCCGGTCATTTCCACGTCGCTCTATTTTATCGTCTTCGGTGCCGCGATCGGTTCGCGAATTCAGTTGGTGGAGGGCGTCTCTTACGGCGCCTTCATCACGCCGGGCCTGATCATGCTGACGCTGCTCGGCCAGTGCATCAGCAACGGTTCCTTCGGCATCTATTTTCCGAAATTCACCGGCACGATCTACGAGGTGCTTTCCGCACCTGTCGCCATGGCGGAAATCATCCTCGGCTATGTCGGCGCCGCCGCAACCAAAGGCATGCTGATCGGGCTGATCATCCTGCTGACGGCGAACTTTTTCGTGCATATCACCATTCAACATCCCTTCATGATGATCCTGTTCTTCGTGCTGACGGCGGTGAGTTTCAGCCTGTTCGGTTTCATGATCGGCATATGGGCCGGGAATTTCGAGCAGCTCAACCTCATTCCCATGCTGGTCGTGCCGCCATTGACCTTCCTTGGTGGCAGCTTCTATTCGATCAACATGCTGCCGCCCTTCTGGCAAGCGGTCAGTCACCTCAATCCCGTGCTCTATCTCGTCAGTGGTTTCCGCTGGAGCTTCTTTGGCATCGCCGATGTCAATCCGGTGCTGAGCCTCGGCATGATCACGCTTTTCCTGGTCATCTGCCTCGCGACCTTGGGCTGGATTTTCAAGACGGGCTATCGGTTGCGGAACTGATGGCCGAGCAGGAGGACATCAGGATACGACCGGCCACAATGGCTGATGCAACGGCAATCGCTGGGCTGCATGTGGCCGTTTGGCGTGACACTTACCGCGAGCTTGCACCTATAGAAGCGTTCCGCGTGCTCGACGAAGCTTACCGGGAGGACAAATGGGCGGCTGCATTGGCCAACCCCGATCGTCATCAGTTGGTGCTTGTTGCCGAACAGGGCAATCGGTTGGTTGGCATCGGCGCGGTCGGCGCGCCATCGCAGACCGCCTTCGAAGGACGAGGAGAGATACGGTCCCTTTACGTCGATCCCGCCATCAAGCGCAGGGGTCTAGGCCGTCGTCTGATGGGAAAACTGGCAGAACACCTTGCCGCCCTGCAGTATCCCGGCGCCGCGCTGGGTGTCGTCGCCGGCAACGATCCGGCGATCGCATTCTATCAGTCGCTGGGTGGACGGATGATTGGGCGCTATACCGATCCCGGGCCAATCTGGCGATCCGATAACATTGTCGTCGCGTGGGATGATCTGTCGTTGCTGATGTAGGCCCACTGGCTTCTTATCCGCTGACGGCCCTTTTTCGCGGTGCAATCGTCATGGCCATCACGCCGACGATGACGCAGACAAGACCGATGCCGGCTGTCGGGGTCAAGGGCTCGGCGAGGAAGACGGCGCCGATGGCGACACCGATTGGCACGCGCAGATAGGCCTGCGCGGTCGTGCCAATCGAACCAAGGGTCTGTAGCAGCCGGAAATAGATCGAGAAGGCAATGGCGGTCGACAGGATTGCAAGCGCCAAGAGAGCGGCGATCGACGGCATCGATGGCGTAAGTGTCCATGGCTGGTCCACGACGAGGCTGACCGGGATAAGAACGACGGCGCCGCAGAGAAGGGAGCTGACGGCAGGCATCATCGGATCGAGACCTTTGAAATTGCGACCGAACAAGGCGGCTCCTGCATAGCATATCGACGCCGCCACGACCGCAAGCTGTGCCGGCAATTGCTGGCCGAAACCGTTCAAGGCGTTGAAGCCGATGATGAAGCAGATGCCCGTCAGCCCCATCGCGATGCCGAACAGTTTACGTGCCGTAACGAGCTCGTTTCGAAATAGGGTGGCAGCCAGCAGGAAGGTGAAGATCGGCGTGGTTGAATTCAAAATGGTCGCCAGACCGGCGTCCACCGTACGCTCCGCCCAGGCGATGAGCGTAAAAGGAATGACGCTGTTGAGGCAGGCCTGAATGAGGAAACGACACCACATTGCCGGATCGCGCGGCAGCGTTATCCCACGCCAGCGGACAATTGCGAATAATATGCCGCCGGCGATGAGCGTGCGTGCGGCGATCAGGGTGATCGGCGGGATCGTCGCCACGCCGACCCTGATGAAGGTGTAGGAGGCGCCCCAGAAAGTCGCGAGCGTGAGCAGGAGCATAAGCTCCGTCGTCGTGTTGGCTTTGGTCGGTGACATCAGACTGAACTTTCGAGGTCGATGATGGAATTTGCGTCACCGTCCTAGCGTCCAATTGGTGCATAATGCTTCGGGCATGATCGAAGTATGATGCTTTGACTTTCAATGTCACCTTCAATCCCTCAACCGCAGTTCGTCGGTCTGCATTTGCATCGAGCCCAGGGTCTCCAGGAAGCTCATGCCGAGCAGGCTCTGGTCGAGCTTGCCGTCTTCGGCGACGGTCGCTTTGACGTCGCGGCGCTGGATCGGACCGATGGCGACGGAACCAAGTTCAACGGGAGCAGCCCTGGTCCGGCCGTTTGCGGTGACGACCGTCATGGAATAGGTGAGGTTTTCCGGGATGATGCCGACGCGCTCGGCATCTCTCTGCGACAATGCGATGGTGCTGGCGCCGGTATCGACGAGCATGTCGATCGGCTGGCCGTTGATCATCACTTGCGCCTCGAAATGGCCGTTCAGCAGCTTGTGGAGGATGACTTCCTGGCCACCTTCGCTGGTCGTGACGACGACGGCGTGTCCAGGCACAAGGCCCGCCCACAGTCGGTCGCCGACCTGCTGGGCATCGCGGCGGTAGATATAAGCCGTCGCCAGCGCCATGATGATGACCAGCCAGATCAGCAGACTGCGCAGGGATTGGCTGGCCGTATGGCGGCTGGCCCAGACGCCTGCGCCGATGACCAGGGCGAGCGGTACCAGATAGATGACGCGGGCGAAGGCCTTATTGTCCATGCCCAAGGTCGTGCCACTGCTATTGTTGAACACGAGGAGCGCCAGGCCGATACCAATGACAGCAAGCGCGATGTTCAGGCGGTTCATACGGCGCTGCGCTCCCGTGCCATCCGCTGACGGCGGGTCTCACGGCGCGGCTTGCGTTCGACGGTGGTGAGGCGCTCGGGCAATACCGCCATGATGTCCTGGCGCTCGTCGTCGCTGTAGGTCATCCACGCGCCAATTTCTTCGCGCGTGCGCCCGCAGCCGAAGCAATAGCCGGTGTTCGTATCGATGGAGCAAACGAGAATGCAGGGTGTTAGCATAAGAGCATATATCGATGCTTCACACGCACATGGCAAGGGTGCAGAGGACGGCGATCTCGCAAATCTGCTGCGTTGCACCGACGGTGTCGCCAGTGTGACCGGAAAGCCTTTGGCGCACGCGCCGGGTAAAGACAAGAGCCGCGGCCGCGGTGACAAAAAGGCACAGGATAAAGCCAGGAAGCCTGAGGCTCGGCCAGAGCAGAAAAGCAGAAAGCACCAGCGCCACAATGAGTGCAATTTGCATTGCGCCGTAATCCGGCTTGCCGGCCGAGGCGGCAACTCCGTCCGGCTTGGCGGCAGGCAGAACATACCAATGCCAGACCATGGCGGCGCGGCTGAGTACGGCTGCAGCCAGCAGCGCAAGGGCTGCGACAAAGGGCGCAAGGTCGCTGGCGATGGAGGCAAGCGCTGCAGCGCGCAATCCGAAAGAGAGGATCAATGCGATCGCGCCGTAGGTCCCGATGCGGCTATCCTTCATGATCGCTAGCGCCCTATCGCGATCCTTGCCGCCTCCAAGGCCATCCGCCGTGTCGCTGAGGCCGTCCTCGTGCAGGGCGCCGGTCGCCATCGTCTGGACGGCAAGCGCCAGCAGCGACGCCATCAACGGGTCGGCATGGAAGGCAAGCAGCACGGCGAAGACGATTGCGGCGGGCAAGGCAATCAGCAGGCCGGCGAGAGGGAAGGCACGGGAGACGCGGGCGAGCCTGCCGTCATAACCTTCGAAGAAAGAAGACGGCACTGGAATACGACTCAAGAAGGCGACGGCGCGCGCTATATCGCTTGTGTATTCGCTAATATTCATCCACTCCCCGTCATTCCTGCGACAGCATCGGGCGTTTTTGGAGTTGTTCGCGACGGTGCCGGCGACTAATAGAGTCGCACGCAAAAAACCTGATTTGAGATCAAAAAACAAGGAACGGGATTCATGAGCGTTACCGGTCTGCCATTCGACGATTTCCGCACGCTGCTGCGCGACCTTCCTGGCCCGGATTCCCGAGCGCTGGTGGCGGCGCGCGAGCGTGACGCGCAACTCACCAAGCCGCCGGGCGCCCTTGGTCGCCTCGAAGAGATTGCCTTCTGGCTAGCCGCCTGGACCGGACGGCCGCCCGCGGTCAACCGGCCGCTGGTGGCGATCTTTGCCGGCAATCACGGCGTCACCAAGCAGGGCATTACGCCGTTTCCGCCGGCTGTGACGCAGCAGATGGTAGAGAATTTCGCGGCCGGCGGCGCTGCGATCAACCAGATCTGTGTCGCCTATGATCTCGGCCTGAAAGTATTCGACCTTGCGCTGGATTTTCCGACCGCCGACATTACCGAAGAGCCGGCACTCAGCGAACGCGATTGCGCCGCAACCATGGCCTTCGGCATGGAAGCCATTGCCGGCGGTACGGATCTGCTCTGCGTCGGCGAAATGGGGATCGGTAACACCACGATCGCCGCTGCTATCCACTATGCGCTCTATGGCGGCACGGCGGCGGAGTGGGTTGGTCCCGGTACTGGCTCTGAAGGCGAGATGCTGAAGCGCAAGATCGCCGCCGTCGAAAATGCTGTGGCGCTGCATCGCGACCATCTTTCCGATCCGCTGGAAGTGCTGCGCCGCCTCGGTGGTCGTGAGATCGCGGCCATGGCCGGCGCTATCCTCGCTGCCCGCATGGAACGTATCCCCGTCATTATCGATGGCTACGTCGCAACCGCCGCTGCCTCGATCCTCAAGGCCGCCAACCCCTCGGCGCTGGACCATTGCCTCATCGGTCACGTTTCGGCCGAGCCCGGTCATCTCAAGGCCATCGACAAGCTCGGCAAGACGCCGCTTCTGGCGCTCGGCATGCGGCTCGGCGAAGGTACGGGTGCAGCGCTTGCCGCCGGTATCGTCAAGGCCGCCGCCGCCTGCCATTCCGGCATGGCGACCTTCGAGAGTGCCGGGGTAACCAACAAGCATTGACTGATGAAACGGCGGGGCGCAGCGATTAAGCGCTCCGCCTCCCAAATTCCGACCGACTTTCGATTTATGTCATAAATCTGTAATTATTTCTTCGGCCGACTCAGTCGTCGGCTTGCCTTGAGAATGGCGAGACGGTATTCGCAAGGCTGCTAATTTGCGGTTAGGACATTGCAAGCGGGGCAGGGATGGCCGAGTTTTCGAAATCAGCAGTAAATAAGGAAACCGGGGTCCGGCATTTCCTTGCGGCCGCCGGCTACTCCTGGGGTGGTTTTCAGCGCCTGCTGCAGGAATCGGCTTTCCGGCAGGAGCTTTTGTTCGCAGCCGCCGGATTGATCCTCCTCGTCGTCGTCGGAGCAACGCTTGCAGAAATCATGATCGCCATCGTGCTGTTTCTCGGCGTTTTTGCCGTCGAGGCGATGAACACGGCGGTCGAGGAAGTCATCGACCGGATTTCGCCGGAGATTTCCAACGTCGGCAAGCATGCCAAGGATCTTGGCTCCTTCGCAGTTCTCTGCATGCTGGTCGCTTCCGGCCTTTACTTGCTTTTCACGATCGGCAGCCATCTGTTTTTCATGGCCTAATCGTCAGGCAAAGCTCTTCTTGCGGCGCTCGACCAAAGGCGCGTCCTCGATGGCGGGCAGGCTTTGCAGCACACGCTTGGCCGGCAGGATGGCGATGACTTCCGTTCCCTCGCGCAACTTGGACTTCAGCATGAACTGGCCGTCATGCTTGGCGAGGATCGCCTGAACGATCGGCAGGCCAAGGCCGGTACCCTGTTCGGCGCTCTTGATGGCGATCGAACCCTGCCCGAAGGCAGAAAGAACCACCGGTATCTCTTCTTCAGGAATGCCGGGACCATTGTCCTTGATGGCGACATATTGCCCGCCTCCGGCAGTCCAGCCGACCTTGACAGTGATCTCGCCGCCTTGCGGTGTGAATTTCACCGCATTCGACAGGAGATTGAGGATCACCTGGCGCATGGATTTCTCATCGGCCCAGACCGAGGGAAGCTCTGGCTCGAACTGCGGCGAGATGGAAATGTTCTTGCCGCGCGCGCGCAATTGCACCATGCCGATGCAATCTTCCGCCACATCCAGCAGCGAGATTGCCTCCTCGTTCAGCTCATACTTGCCGGCCTCGATGCGCGAGAGGTCGAGGATCTCGTTGATCAGGTTGAGCAGATGTTGCCCGGAACGATGGATATCCGTGGTGTATTCCCGATAGGTGGCATTGTTCAGCGGCCCCATGACCTCCGCCGACATGACCTCGGAAAAGCCGAGGATGGCGTTCAGCGGCGTTCTGAGCTCATGCGACATCGAGGCCAGGAAGCGGGATTTGGCGAGGTTGGCCTCTTCGGCGCGGCGGCGTGCTTCATCCGACATGGATTTCGCGACTTCCAGCTCGGCAATCAGATCATCCTTTTCCGACTGGAAGGAGAGGATCTTCAAATTCGATTGAAACATCCTGTTGGTGATGAAGGTGAAAAAGACAACGGCGACCGCCACGGCGGCGGTCAGGGCGATGTCTAGCGGATTGCGCATCAGCGCCGCTTTAACGGCAAGGGCGACGGTTGCCGGCGCAAACGAGAATGGCACGGCACGCGGCAGCATGAAATTTGCCATCGCAGTAATACAGATCGCCACCAGCAGCGTCGCGCTCTTATAGAGCGCAAAGCTGTCGCCGCCGCAGGTCGAACAGCTCTGCATGGCGAAGAACGCCCAGCAAAAGCCGATGAGCAACTGGCCAAGCAACAGGATCTGACGCCATTTCCTGGTGCTCTCGGCTGTCATCTCGCGCTTCTTCGCGCGGCGGCCGAGCAGCATGTTGATGGCATGGGCCGACAGGGTCGGGATGGCCCAAATGAAAATCTGAACATCACGTGTAAGGTAGGCGCCGAGTGCTGCGACGATGATGACGAAGATCGGCATGACTGAAGCACCCTGCAGGAGGGTGTCGACATGCATCATCATCACTTCGCGGTCGAAGCTCCGGCTATGACCGGTTTGCAAGCGCTCGCGAGTCTGCCGTACCGCCTTCGACACAGCCCGGTTACGGTGACTGCGCGATCGGTCGACGATGATTTTATCTGTCGATGTGCTGACGCCGGTGCTCATGGATACGTTGAAACTTGGCCTGCCGAGGGTTACAGACTAGCGGCCAAACCTTAAGAAGATGCTGCTTAGAAATGATTTGTTTGCCATCTTTGCCAAGGGTTTGTTCTTTAAGGAGGCAAAAGCGTGACGCGGTTCGGCCGCCTGTTTCGTGACGGCGTAACCACATTCGCGCTGCTGGCGCTGATCGGCCTGCTGGCATTGAAGATGAACAATCGCCCAGAACTCATTCAAACCGGACGTTTTTATGTCGTTGACGGCGATACGCTCGCTCGGGACGGCGATCGCCTGCGCCTGGTCGGCATCGATGCACCGGAATATCGGCAGCAATGTCAGCGCGATCATGCGGACTGGGCGTGCGGCATGGAGGCGCGCAAGGCACTCGATAAATTGATGAAGTCGGGTGCGGTCGAATGCCGGGGGAGCAAGCATGATCGCTACGGCCGGCTGCTCGTGACCTGCAAAGCTGGTGACGTCGACATCAATGGCGCGATGGTGCGCAGTGGCATGGCTGTGTCTTATGGCGGTTACGCCGCCGAAGAGGCTGCGGCGCGTCAGGCGAAAGCGGGGCTTTGGGCCAGCGATTTCGAGCAGCCGCGCGACTATCGGCGCGAAGAGCAGGCGGAACGCGCGCGCGGCGGTGATCCGCTGGCCGGGCTGGGCGACTATTTGCGACGATTTGTCGGATGGGATCGGTGATGGCGCAGGAGGAAAAATTGCAGGCGCTGGGCAAGGCCATCGCCGCCTGCCGCGTGTGCCGGGATGCGCCGATGCGTGGGGAGGCGGATCGGCTGCCGCATGAACCGAGACCGGTCGCTGTTTTGTCGGCGACGGCGCGTATCCTGATCGCCGGACAGGCGCCCGGGCTACGGGTGCATGAAAGCGGCCTGCCGTTCAACGATGCGTCCGGCGACCGGCTGCGGCAATG
The DNA here is from genome assembly GCF_030272705.1 of Rhizobium mayense. Classification (GTDB taxonomy): domain Bacteria; phylum Pseudomonadota; class Alphaproteobacteria; order Rhizobiales; family Rhizobiaceae; genus Rhizobium; species Rhizobium mayense. Next base: position 517,067 of record NZ_JARFYM010000001.1, read on the forward strand.
GTTGGGCGTCGACCGAGACAGCTTTTACAACACTGAGCATTTCGCGATCATGGGAATGGGTTTCTGCTTCCCTGGCTATAACGCTACCGGTAGTGACTTGCCGCCGCGCAGGGAATGTGCGCCGCTTTGGCGGCAGAGAGCCATGGATGCGATGCCACAAATCGAGCTCGTCCTGACTATCGGCCAGTACGCCCAGGCTTGGCATCTCGGCGCCGCACGAATGGCATCGATGACGGAAACGGTTTCGGAATGGCGGCGGTACCTCTTTACCAATCGGTCGCCCGCCGTCTTGCCGTTACCACATCCGAGTTGGCGCAACAGCGGCTGGCTGAAACGCAATCCCTGGTTTGAAATGGATCTGCTGCCGGTACTGCGAGAGCGCGTAAAAAGCCTTGTTTCTTGAAACAAGTTTCTTTTATTCCAGCAAAAATGCGCTATAGAGAGAATATAATTCGAAAGGGCAACCGAAATGGACCGTCTTGACCGCAAAATCCTGCGCCTGCTGCAGGAGGATTCCACTCTGGCCGTGGCCGATCTTGCCAAGAAGGTCGGGCTGTCGACGACACCATGCTGGCGCCGTATCCAGAAGATGGAAGAGGATGGCGTCATTCGCCGTCGCGTGGCGCTGCTCGATCCCGAAAAGGTCAACACCAAAGTCACCGTTTTCGTCTCGATCCGCACCAACAGCCACTCGATCGAATGGCTGAAGCGCTTTTCTGAGGTGATCGCCGACTTCCCAGAAGTGGTTGAATTCTATCGCATGAGCGGCGACGTCGACTATCTCCTGCGCGTCGTCGTGCCGGATATCGCGGCCTATGACGCTTTCTACAAGCGCATGATTGCCAAGATCGAAATCCGCGACGTCTCCTCGGCCTTTGCGATGGAACAGATCAAGTATTCGACGGAACTGCCGCTCGATTACATGATGCTGGAGAATGCGAAATCGAGCGACGATTGAGCGCCATTTTTGGCAATAGCGCTCCGTAAAGAATCGTCTTTTGGACGGATCGCTTTAAATTACTTCTTATCCAGCCTTGCCAGCAGCGACGACGTGTCCCAGCGGTTGCCGCCCATGGCCTGGACGTCGCCGTAGAACTGGTCGACGAGGGCGGTCAGCGGCAGTTTGGCCTTGTTGCGGCGGGCTTCGGACAACACGATGTCGAGGTCCTTGCGCATCCAGTCGACGGCAAAGCCGAAGTCGTATTTGCCGATATTCATGGTCTTGTGGCGGTTTTCCATCTGCCAGGAACCGGCCGCACCCTTGGAGATGACTTCCACGACCTTTTCGATGTCGAGGCCGGCCTGCTTGCCGAAATGAATGCCTTCGGCCAGGCCTTGGACGACACCGGCGATGCAGATCTGGTTGATCATCTTTGTGAGCTGGCCTGCGCCCACAGCGCCCATCAGGCCCACCATGCGGGCATAGGCGTCAATCACTGGCCTTGCTTTTCCGAACACTGCCTCATCGCCGCCGCACATGACGGTCAGCACGCCGTTTTCGGCGCCGGCCTGGCCGCCTGAAACGGGGGCGTCGATGAAGTCCACGCCTTTTTCCTTGGCTGCGGCATGGAGTTCGCGGGCGACCTCAGCGCTTGCGGTCGTGTTGTCGATCAGGATCGCGCCCGCCTTCATGCCGGAAAGCACGCCATCCTTGCCGATCGTTACCGAACGCAGGTCGTCGTCATTGCCGACGCAGGTGAAGACAAAATCGGCGCCTTCGGCCGCAGCGGCGGGGGTGGGGGCAAACTTGCCGTCGAATTGTTTCGCCCAGGCCTCTGCCTTGGCGACGGTGCGGTTATAGACGGTGACGTCGTGACCGCCCTTGACCTTCAGATGCCCTGCCATGGGGTAGCCCATGACGCCCATGCCGATGAATGCGACCTTTGCCATTCGCGAGACTCCTTCCAAAAATTTTGCCTCAAGGCTTAGCGGAAAGGCGAGGGGGACGGAAGACTGATTTGTCGGCGAAGTTGTCGCGGCCCCGTGTGTCTTGGAGGATAATTTCTCAATTCGATGTTCTACAGAAATCGAATTTCGTCTCGATTGTGAAAATTTACAATATCAGTGCGCGTTGGAGGCGCCGACCCGCATCAGCATGCAGGAGCTATTGAACCGCGTCTGGCGCGAACTCGGCTTCGCCGCCGGCCTCGTCACACAGGGTGTCAGCGAAGCCGTGCATCTGGCCGATCGGGTCGTCGTGCTGGATGAAGGGCGGATCGCGCTCGAACTCGCCGTTCGCCATCCGCATCCCCGCCGCCATGACAATCCGGCGCTGGCCGAACTTGACGGTCAGTTACTGGCGGTTATCCTTGGTGACGCGCGAGTAGGCTAATTCGGTCTGGTTTCGTCGCCTTCGACATAGAGCCGCAGATTGTCGAAGCCGATTTCCGTGCCCATCAGCCGCGAACCATTGTCCCCGTAGCCGTCCAGAAAAACCACCTGCTCGGTAAAAAACATCGCCGTGCCGCCCGGTTCCGGCGCGAAGATGACGGTGGCCAATGACACCGAGATGCGCTTCTCGTCGAGCATCATGTCAAAAGCATAGATGATGCGCTCGTTCGGCGCGATGTCGATATAGCGGCCCTGATAGGCGTGAACCACGCCGTCCGTCGAGGCGACGCGATTGCTCTCGCTGCCGCCGGGACGGAAGTCGAGCTGGAATTCCAGCGGCGTCCAATCCCCGTGACAGGCGAACCATTGGCGTTTGTTCTCGGCCACGGCCCAGGCGCCAAAAACGCGCGGCAAGGGCGCTTTGAAATGGCGCTCTATGGTGAGGGTCGTGTGTTCCGTCGATCTCTCAATCATTTCACAACTGTCTCCTCGGAATTGTCGGCGAGAAACTGATCAAGCCGATCGAAGGTCTTGTTCCAGCCCGACTTGCGTTCCGCAATCCAGCGCTCGACCGATGCCAGCGCTTCCTTTCGCAGATGATAGGTTCGCACCCGGCCGGTCTTTTCCGAAAGCACCAGACCGCTCGTTTCCAACACATGCAGATGTTTCATCACAGTCGGTAGCGCCATGGCGAACGGTTGCGCCAATTCGGTTACCGAGGCGGGACCGTGGCCGAGGCGGTCTATCATGCCGCGTCGGCTCTGATCCGACAAAGCCTGGAACATGCGGTCGAGTGCGAAGGGTTCTTCAAGCATGCTGGCGTTCCGGCCGGAACTCGGCGGCCAGCTTTTCATGAAAGGGATAGAGGTGGAAGTAGGGCATCGCCTCCCTGAGCACGCGGGCGAAGGACGGGCGAGAGAGCAGGCGCTGATAATATTGCTTCAGCCGGACGTGTTGTGCGCCGAAGGGCACAAGTGTTTCCGCGTAGAATAGCGCCGGGGCCGCTGCGCAATCCGCCATCGTCAGAGCGTCGCCGACGATCCAGAGTTTTTCGGCGAGTTGTTGTTCGATCATGCCGTAGGCGGTGCGCAAGAGCGTCTGCGCCTGCGCGACGCTTTGGGGATCATGCGCGCCTTCGGGGCGATGTTTGTCGGCAACGATCGTCTGCATCGGTCCTTGGACATAGAGATCGAAGAAGCGATCCCAGAGGCGGACGCAAAGCGCATCCGTCGGATCGAGCGGCAGCAACGGCGCCGGGCCGGGATAATGCCGGTCGAGATATTCGATAATGATGCTGGTTTCTGGAACCGTGCTGTCGAGCGCCTCGTCGCGCAGGACAGGGAATTTTCCGATCGGCCAAAGCAGCAGAAGGGAGGCGCGCGACTCTTCGTCGCCGAGATCGATGACGCGGCTTTCGAAGGGCGTGCCGTTCTCATAAAGCGCCATCAGAACCTTATGGCAGAAGGAGGCAAGCGGATGCTGGTAGAGAATAAGGGACATGCAAAGAACCTTTCCCATATCGAGGCTTCGTGCTGAAACTTATCTAAATGGCTAAGTAACAGATCGAAGGTCATAAGGCAAGGGATAGTTACCCAGTTGGATAACTATTTCAGGCCTCCTGCATATAGGCAGTCTTATTCCGCGGCGAGACGCGCGATAACTAGATGGCCGGGCGTCGGCTGGCCGTCTTCCATGCGAACATTGATGTCGGTGATTTCGATCAACTCGAAGCCGGTCGCAGTCAGACGCTCGCGCACATAGCTTTCCGCATGGGCGAAGCGCTGGTGCGGGCCGACCATATAGGGACGGCCGGCAAGCGCACTGTCGGGCAGGGTTTCCGAGGAAAAGATGAAGAGACCGCCCGGTGTCATGTTGTCGGCGGCACCGAAGAACAGCGGCTCCAGTGCGCCGAGATAGGGCAGGACATCGGTTGCCGTGATCAGATCGAATGGCTCCTCGTCATTGTCGTCGAGAAAATCCTCGACCTCGGCGACGAACAGCGTCTCATAGAGATCTTTCTCATGGGCGACTTCGACCATGTTTTCGGAAATATCGATGCCGGTGATGTCCTCGACGATATCGCGCAGCGTGCCGCCGGTCAGGCCCGTGCCGCAGCCGAGATCGAGCATGCGCTTGAAGGGGCCGAGGCCAAGCGCTTGCAGCCGCTGACGCACGAGAACCGGAACATGATAGCCGAGCTGCTCGACGAGTACGTCCTCGAAAACTTCGGCATGCTGGTCAAACAAGGTCTCTATATAAGCGTCCGGCGCCTTCACCGGCGTTTCGCCACGGCCCATCGAGGCGATGCGTACGGCTGCGCCGCCATGGTCCTCGGGATCGATCGCCAGCACATCCTCATAGGCCTTGACCGCCGCGTCGATATCGCCGGCTTTTTCCAGCGCAAGAGCGCGATTATAGGCTTCCGCCAGCGCGTCTTCGTCGATCTTTTTCTTCGCCATGAGTGCCAGCCCTTCCATTCGTCAAGCAGGCATTAAGGCGCTTGAATGGCTTTTGCAATGGCTGCTTTGAAGGAGCAAAATATTCATCTGCAGCAGCTGCGGGCCATAAGGCCGTTGCGCGAAAGAGGAAAAAGGGAGGAAAAGAACGATGGCCGCCGAGCTCACCACATCCCATCTCATAGACAGCGCCACGGACATCAAACGGCCGCCGCTACCCCAGACGACAGGGGAAATCACCAACACGCTGAACCATTATTACCGCGGCGAGCTCGCGCGGATGACCAGTTGGCGGGACCGTATCGACCGAACGTCGAACTGGGCGATCACCGTTGTGGCGGCGCTGCTTTCTGTATCATTGTCGACGCCGACGTCGCATCATGGCGTATTGCTGTTCGGCATGATGCTGATCACCTTGCTGCTGATGATCGAGGCTCGGCGCTATCGCTTCTTCGATGTTTATCGGGCGCGCGTGCGGCAGCTGGAACGCAGCTATTTTGCGCAGATCCTGGCGCCCGAAGCCGAGCTCAATCCCGACTGGGCGCTATCGATTGCCAAGAGCCTGCGTGCGCCGCGGGTTCTGCTCGGCTATTTCGAGGCTATGCAGCGGCGGTTGCGGCGGAACTATTGCTGGATGTATGCGATCCTGCTGCTGGCATGGATCCTGAAGATCTCGACGCCGAAGCTGCAAACGGAAGGCGCGCCGCAAAACCTGGCGCATTCGTGGACCTACATCGTCGACAATGCGGCACTTGGACCGGTCCCCGGCTGGGTGGTGATCGCTGCCGTGGTTTTGTTCTACGCCGTCATTCTCTATAGCACACTACGCCGCAGGACGGACGATGGCGATTTCGTCCATGGCGAAGCACATGTCTGATGGCTTGGCAAAACCAGGCTAGTGCAGAATGAACTCTCCCTTCATCGCCCGCCATTCGGTCGCGGAGATCAACCGGCGGTGTACATAGCGCACCGAATGCAGCGGCCCGTCGAGCTTCTCCTGCCAGAATTTCAGGAAGCCGCGCATCTCCGGGAAATTCGGGGCGAGATCGTAGTCCTGCCAGATATAGGTCTGCAGAAATTGCGGATGATCGGGCAGTCGGTAGAGGATCTGCGCCGTGGTCAGCCCATAGCCCTGCATCTGCTTTTGCATGTCGTTGTCCATGAGGTCTCTCTCTCCGTTCCCATTGTTCTTCGTGACTCTGATGTCACGGGAAAATGGAAACACCTCATGGTAAACCCAAGCTTCACAAAAGTGTTGCACAAAAAGATTTTTTTTCCAAAAAATCAATGTGATAGCAGCGTTGTGAGGCGAGTGCTGCTAATGGCCCTGACGGCGAAAGGAGACGCCGTCCAGGTGAAGATCAGCGTCTCAGATGGCGCGTCAGATAGGCTTCCATGCGCGCCCAGCCGTTGCGCATGATCTCGACGATGGACAGGTAGAAAATCGCTGCCCAGAGATAGGTTTGGTAGTCGTAGGTCTGCGAGAAGGCATAGCGCGTCTCGCCCATAAGGTCGTAGACAGTGATGATCGAAACGGTCGCCGAGCTCTTGATCAAGAGGATGATCTCGTTGCCGTAGGGGCGCAACGCCACGATCAACGCCTGCGGCAAGATGACCTTGTAGAAGGTGACGAGCTTGTGAAGGCCGAGAGAAGCTGCAGCCTCGCTTTGGCCGCGATGGACGCTCTGAATGGCGCCGCGAACAATCTCGGCCTGATAGGCGGCCGTGTTCAGTGTTATCGCAAACAATCCGCAGTAGAAAGGATCGCGGAAAAACCACCAGAGACCGATAGTCTCAAAGAAGCCGCGCGCCTGAGGAAAGCCGTAATAGACCATGAATATCTGCGCCAGCAACGGCGTGCCACGGAACAGATAGACGTAGCCATAGGTCAGGCTCCTCAAGATCTTGTTCGTCGACATCCTGGCGAAAGCGAGCGGAATCGAGAGTATCGCGCCGAGAATGAAAGAAAGCCCGACCAGCTTCACCGTGATCCAAAGACCATGCAGCAGGCGGGGGCCGAACCGGAAGAATTTTTCGTTGTCCCAGTTGGTGATCATCATCGCGATCAGCGCGATGCCGAGCAGTGCCCACAGTGCCAGGAAGAAATAACCGGCAATGCGGGCTTTCGAGACACCCTTCATTGCCTCTGGCGGTGCCGGTTGCGCCGGTATCAAAGCTTCAGCGTAGCTCATCGGCGAAACTCCGCACGTTTGGCCCAGCGTTCAAGGTAAGACAAACCAGCCGAGGAAATGATGGCGAGCACCAGATAGAGGGCGCAGGCCACCAGATAGAAGCGGAACGGGTCCTTGGTCGCCCGCACGGCAAGGCCCGTCTGGCGGATGATGTCGGCAAGCCCGATGACGGAAACGTAGGACGTGTCCTTCAGCAGGTTCATCCAGAGATTCCCGAGATTGGGGAGTGAAATGCGGATCAACTGCGGCAGGATGATCAGGCGCATGGTGCGGGCGCGGTGAAAGCCGAGGGCATCGCCTGCTTCATATTGCCCCTTGGGAATCGCCCTGAAGGCTGACAGCAAAACTTCCGAACAATAGGCGGAAAAGACGATCGAAAGGGCGATCATACCGGCGACAAAAGCATTGATCTCGACTTGTCCGGTGTAGCCCACGTATGCAAGGGCTGTCTGCAGCAGGATCTGTATGCCGTAATAGATGATGAACAGGGTCAGGAGTTCCGGCAGGCCGCGAAAGATGGTGGTGAACACGCCGGCGGCGAGCCGCAACGACTGCTCCTCCGATTGCTGCGCCAGCGCCACCAGAAAACCGACGACCAAACCGAGCGGTAATGTCAGGACAGCGATTGTGATGGTGATTTTCAGGCCGCCGGCGATCTCGTCGCCCCAACCGGTATCGCCGCAGGCCATGACGGTGTTCTGGCCGAACAGGGTGAAGAGCCCGGCCGGGCCACACAGTGGATCGAAGACGGTTTCGAGCCAGACCCATAAGGAACCAATCGCGGAAAACAATCCGCCCATACCATATTTCCCCTCGCAGCTTCTGCTGCGTTTCTCTTGTTCTTATATACTTTGTCAAACAAAAACGGCGGAAGAGCAAGCTTCCGCCGTCGTCTTTTCCCAAGGAATCGACGGCGATCACTCGCCGTAGACGTCGAAGTCGAAATACTTGTTCTGGATCTTCTTGTAGGTGCCGTCAGCGCGAATCGCAGCGATCGCAGCGTTGAACTTGTCCTTCAGCGCGGTGTCACCCTTGCGAAGGCCGATGCCGGCGCCGACACCGTTGATTTCCGGATCGATCTTCAGCGTGCCGAGCATCTTGCAGCAATTGCCGGCATCGGACTTGACCCATTCGGAGAGAACCACGACGTCGTCGATGACGGCATCAATACGACCGTTGGCGAGGTCGAGCTTGTATTCGTCCGGCGACGGATAGAGCTTCAGCTCGGCATCCTTCAGATGCGCGGTGGCGTAGTTTGCGTGCGTCGTCGAAGACTGCGCGCCGATGGTCTTGCCCTTCAGGGCCGCATCGGTCGCTTCGGTCACCGTCGAATCCTTCGGCACGGCAATGGCCGGCGGGGTGTTGTAGTACTTGTTGGTGAAGTCGATGGTCTTTTCACGCTCCGGCGTGATCGACATGGACGAGACGATGGCATCGAATTTCTTGGCCTGCAGGGCCGGAATGATGCCGTCGAAATCCTGGTTCACGAAGGTGCACTTGACCTTCATCTGATCGCAAAGCGCATTGGCGATATCGATGTCGAAGCCGACGAACTTGCCGGCGGCGTCGAGCGATTCGAATGGCGGATAGGTGGCGTCGGTGCCGATGACGATCGTATCGCCAGCAGCCAGCGCGCCGCCGGCGAAGAGCGACATCGCTGCGAGCGACGCAGCGGCAAAAAGACGAGTGGAGATGCGCATTTTTATCCTCTCTGTTGGCAGCCGGCGGCTGTTGTTCTTGATTGGCGGCCGGCCGGAATGGAGCGGGTGAGTGGCCCGCTTGGCTGAGATAATCGTACTTTTTTTTCGGAAATTGCAACTGGAATTACGAAGGCATATTTGCGCCGCACGCAGTGGCCCGAGCGGCTCGCATTAACCCGCAAACCTGAATGGCAACCGTCTGGCGCGTTCAGGCAGGGTTAATTCAGCTTGGCTAATCCTTTCTGAAGATATCGCTGCTTGCCGCGATTCGGCCCTAACGGCACCGAAAATCGGCCGGCATTGCGCGGCATCAGCTCCGAGGGCTGAGGTCCGTGATCCGGCGGATAACGATAAGAAAAGGAGACTTTACCTATGGGAAAGCGATCCAGACTATTTGCCAGTGCAGCATTTCCGCTGCTGTCCTTATCACTGGCATTCGAGCCGGCCGCTGCCACAGCGCTGCGCGAACAAGCCATCGCGCCAATAAGCAATGATGCCGCCAAATCGGTCGTCGCCAACGGCAATGCAAGTTTCGAAGTTGCGCAAGCGCAGCAAGCCCTGGACGGGCAGTCCGAAGAGGAGCTGAAAAAGCACAAGAAGCCAGGCGGTGCAGAGCAGGGCGAGCCGCAGGGCCAGAAGCATGAGGCCGCGCCGGCGCAGCAGGGCGGAGCCGAGCCGCAGCCTAAGATGAAGGGCGCACAGCCAGAAGCGCAGCCTGAACAGCCGAAGCCGGGCAAGCAGCAGGAAACACAGCAGCCCAAGGCGCTGCAGCCGCAGGCGGCGCCGGAGACCCAGCAGGCTCAACCAGAGCAAAAGAAGCACAAGCAGGACGCCGCCCAACAGCCAGCACCGCAGCCGGAGGCAGCACCGCAGACGAAGGCCGCTCAGCAACAAGCAGCCCCGGAAGTGCAGCCGCCGGCGCAGCCCGAGCTGAAGAAGCATCAGAAGCAGCAGCCGGCGGAACAGCAGGCCGCGCCCGCGCAGCAACAGGCGCCGGCTACGCAACAGTCTCAGAGCCAGCAGGCTCAGCCCGAGGCTCCGGCCCAGCCTGAACTGAAGAAACACCAGAAGCAGGGCCAACCGGCAGCACCGACCCAGCAACCGGCTGAACAGCAGGCTGCCCCGGCTCAACAGCCGGCGCCGGCCGTGCAACAACCTCAGACGCAGCAGGCTCAGCCTGGGACTCCAGCCCAGCCCGAACTGAAGACGCACCAGAAGCAGCAGGCGGCACCGGCACAGCAACCGGCGGAGCAGCAGACTGCGCCAGCTCAACAACAGGCGCCGGCAACGCAGCAGGCCGAGCCTGGCAAGCCGCAGGGACAGAAACCCAAGCTGTTGCCGAATGAACAGCAGGGCGGGCAACAGCCTGCAGCCAATCCAGGACAGCAGCCGGTTCAGAAGAGCCTGGGTCAGCAGGCTCAGCCGCAGAACCAGGCGGCTCCGCAGATGGGCAAACAACAGCAGCCGAATGTAGGAACCGCCGCGCCGGCGCAGGGCAATGCGACACAGGCACCCGCTAATGGCGCTGTGCAGCAGGGCGCCCAGACGGCCGCGCCCGTTGCTGGCGGGCAGGTTTCGCTGCAGGAATTGGAGCGCCGGAAGAAAGTCGCCGAAAATCCGGCGGCCAGCAATGAGACCGTTATTCTGCCGGTGCAGAATGGCGCTGCCGTGCTTGATAGCGACAAGGATACGGCTCGACGCGGCCTTCGTCAGGGTGGCCAAGCTCCCGGCGGCCAGTCGGGCCAGACACAGACTGGACAAGGACAGGTCATGCAGAGGCAGGCCGTGCAAGGCCAGAGCGCCCAGCCGCAACCGCAGCCCGCCTACAGCAAGCCACCGACGTCCGATGCCGAAGCGCAACGCGCGCTCGGCGGCCAGCAGCAACAGCCTCCAAGGATGGAAGCCATAACCAGCGAGCAGGGCCGACGGCTCGACCGCCGGCCGGATTTCGCGCCACCCGAAGGCGTCGCAGTCCAGCCGAACGGCAGTGGCAATCAGGGCGGTCGCGTCATCCTGAATATCGACAACACCTACGTCGTCCGTCATGACGACAGCGAGCGCTTCGTCCGCGACGGCGAACGTCCGATCTATGAGCAGCTTCCGCGCGATCGCTACCGTGAAACCATCGATCGTCCGGATGGCGATCGCATCATCACCGTGCGTAACCGCTATGGCGACGTCATTCAGCGCTCGCGCATCGATGCGCGTGGACGCGAATATGTGCTGTTCTATTCGCCGGAATTGGAGGATCAGCCGGACCATGATGATTATTTCCGCGATCCCGGCGACGAGTTGCCGCCGATGCGCCTGCGCATCCCGGTGAACCAGTACATCGTCGACACCGGCACGGATCGCGAGGCCGATTACTACGACTTCCTGCGCGAACCGCCGGTCGAGCCGGTCGAGCGGGTCTATTCGCTGAACGAAGTGCGTTATTCCGCCCGCATCCGCGACAAGGTGCGCCGTATCGACCTCGATACGATCACCTTTGCGACCGGCAGTGCGGAAATTCCGATGTCGCAGGCGAGCACGCTGCGCGGCGTTGCGGACGCCATGAGCAAGATCGTCAAGAAGGACCCGACCGAGACCTTCCTGATCGAGGGCCATACGGATGCCGTTGGTACTCCGGAAAGCAACCTGGTTCTTTCGGATCAGCGTGCCGAATCCGTCGCCAACGTGCTCACGGATGTCTACGGCATTCCGCCAGAAAACCTGGTGACCCAGGGATACGGCGAGCAATATCTGAAGGTAAACACGCAGGGGCCGGAGCAGGAAAACCGCCGCGTTACCATCCGCCGTGTTACGGCGCTGGTGCGCCCGGTCGCTTCGACCCAGTAAGTTCTTCGTGTCTCAAACGTGTGAGGCCGTCGGGAAACCGGCGGCCTTTCTCATTTGACCGGTTTGCCAAGGCCAACTGTAGCGGCAATGAAATCGGCGATCGCCAAGGTATCGTTGAGATCAAAGATGGGCAGTGCGCCGGCATCCTCCACCGGATGGTCGGCGGCAATGGCGACGATGTGCGGATCTTGCGGCGCCAACGGCACCCGGTTGGCAGCCTCGAGGCGGCGGGCTTCGATTTTCGGGATCGGTTCGCGCTTGTAGCCTTCAATCAGGATGAGATCGCACGGGGCGAGCCGCGCAAGGATTTCCTCGAAGCTCGGTTCCGGCTCGTCGCGCAGTTCGTGCATGATGGCGTAGCGCGTGCCCGAGACTATGGTGACTTCATGCGCTCCGGCTTCGCGATGGCGAAAACTGTCGGCTCCGACCTTGTCGATGTCGAAGTCATGGTGCGCATGCTTGATGGTCGAAATCTTGTAGCCGCGACGGGTGAATTCGGTGACGAGCCGCACCGCAAGCCCGGTCTTGCCGGAATTCTTCCAGCCGGCGATGCCGAAGATTTTGGGTCGTTTCGTGGTCATGGCGTCTGCTCCAATGCCGCGAGCCATGTCTCCGCGGCAATCAGGTCGTCTGGCGTGTTGATGTTGAAGAAGGGATCGAGGGGCCAGATCGGCGTTTGGATCGCAGCAAAGTCGATCGTTCGGACCGTATGGCGTGCGAGAAAATCCCGGACGCGCCGCTTGTCGTCCTTGAGAAGCCAGGTCTCGAGGTCGTCGGCGATGGTAACGGGCCAGAGGCCGAACACCGGATGATCGCGACCGAGCGACGCGGCAATCGCGATTTCGTCTCGGCCTGCGATCGCTTGAGCCAGCCGGGCGACCAGATCGATGGGGAAAAACGGACTGTCGACCGGCACGGTGACGATATGGGATGCATGCGGGTGCTTCACCATTGCATCGCGCATTGCGGTGAGCACGCCGGCCAGCGGCCCTAGCTTGCCGGAAGTCACGTCGGGAACCAGCCGAAGCCCTATCGTATCCGGCCAATCTGTATCCGCATTCAGGGCGACCGGCATCTTCTGCTGTTGTCCGATGCGGGCTGCAATGCGCCTCAGAAGTCTTTCTCCGCCGAGCAGGACAAACGCCTTGTTCGTGCCCATACGGCTGGAGCGGCCGCCGGCGAGCAGATAGGGCGGGACATCGGCGGGATCGGTGATGAAGCCGGGCATGCTGGCGACCTCAGGCGGGCACACGCGGCTCTGATTCCTGGGCGACATGCTCGGCCGCTTGCCGTTTGCTCTCGCGGTAGAATGTATAGAGACCGGAGGCGATGACAATGGCGGAGCCGATCATGGTCCAGGCATCCGGCATCTCGCCGAAAAACAGCAAGCCTAGCAACGCCGACCAGATGAGGCTCAGATAACGGAATGGCGCGACGAAGGAGATTTCGCCGGTGCGCATCGCCTGGATCACCGATTGATAGCCGACGAGCACGAGGATCGATGCGAGCAGGATGTGTGAGAATGAGGTGAGGCTGACCGGCTGCCAGCCGCCGAGCGGGACGATCGACAGGGCGCCGAAGACGGAGATCGAGATCGCGGTGCACACCGTGACCATAAGCGACGACACATCCTTGCTGACGCAGCGCGTCGCCAGATCGCGAGCGGCAGTGGCGAACATGCTGGCCACGACCAGAAGGGCCGCCGTGGTAAAACCATCGGGGCCGGGGCGGATGATGATGAGGACGCCTACAAAGCCGACGACGATTGCCGTCCAGCGCCGCCAGCCGACCGGCTCTTTCAGGAACAGGGCCGCGCCAAGGGTCACGGCGAGCGGCAGAGCCTGGAGAATGGCGGAGGCGTTGGCGATCGGCATCATGCCGAGCGCGGTGATATAGGTTGCCGCGGCAATCGCTTCGCAGACGACGCGCAGCGCGATCATCGGCTGCAGGATGACTTTCCAGGAGCGCAAGGCGCCCATATGCCGGGCAAGCAGATAGACGAAGATGCTGGTAAGGAGGCCGCGTAGAAACATGATCTGGCCAGCGTTCATCACGACGATGACCGATTTGGACAATGCATCGCTGCAGGAGAAACCGGCCATTGCTGCGGCCATGTAGAGCGCACCCTGCGTATTCTTCGTCCGCGGCATAAAAGCGATTCCCTAGATATATCAGCTCGATCTACTGTGCTTTTCGGTAAATTGGAATCATTGGTGGTGTAGCGCCGGTCAAATTCGGTTTTGCGCCGCAATGAATGTGTGAGCTGAGGGCGCGAAACTCGCGCCGAAATCGCGGATTGGGACAGAATTGCTGATTTTTCGAGGGCGATGCAACCTTTTGTGTCTGCGATTAATTCTTATTCAATCTTATTTCCCGAGGCTTTCCCGCGGTTTTGCATGAGGCAGAAGCACATACCGCAGCGCAGCAGGAATGACTGTCCCGCCTTCGCCGGATACCAGTTTGATTGGGGCGTGGCATGTTCTTCATTGATCGTCTTCTGCAAAGTCGCCGGATAGTGACAAAGGTTCTGATCTTCGTCGTGCCGCTGGTGGTGCTGATCGCCGGCGTCGGCCTGGTCGGCTACCACACGGCCAATATCCTCAACGGCCACATGACCGTGACGCGGGCAACGATCGAAAACATCAGCGATTTCGAGAATTTGCAGGCCGCTCTGCAGGAGTTCACCACATCGCCGTCCGAAGAGACGCGCGATGCGCTGGCCGGCAAGATCGATGCACAGGCAGCCGGCGTCCAGCGTCTGAGCGGCCTGCTCAGCGCTGATCAGCGCGCCAAGATCGCCGGGGTCAGCGACCTGGCCGGCAAGATGCACGCTCAGACGGCCACCCTCTGGAATATCAAGCAAAAGCAGGACAGCGATGTCGATTCGATCCAGAAGGCGGTGCTGGCCGTTGAAGCCGGCGCGAAGGCGACCGGCAAGCAGATCGATATCATCCGCAAGGACTTCAGCGACAAGGAGACCTTTGCGAAGGAACTGCTTTACGATGCCGCCGCCTATAAGGGCCTGTCGGAGAAGATGAGCAACCTGCGCATCCAGGTGCAGATGGCAGCCGATTCCGACGAGGAAATCTCCGATGCGCGGACCTACACCGATGCTATCCTGAAACAGGTCGCGACCTCGAAAGCCCTGGTCTCCAAGCGCGGCGCCGGGCTGGTCAACAGCGCGGCCGAGGCGGCCGATAAGCTCGATGCCGTCCTCAAGGGCAGTGGCACGTCCGACCAGAAGGTCGAGGCCATGGGGCCCATCCTGCAGAGCTTCGTGAAGATCGAAGGGGACATGACCCTGCAGTCGGCCAAAAACAGCGACACTGCCGCCGATCGCTTCGTCAGCCTCGACAAGATCATCGACGGCCAGAAGGAGCTGTTGGATCACGTCGATGAAGCGCTCGGCATTACCGATCGCCTGACGCTGCACGCATCACGTATGGAGAATGTCCGTGACGCCGCGTCGCGTGATGCGGTTATCGCGGATTTGAAGGACCTGCAGGGCGTTGGTGCGAAGATTTCGGCGCTCGGCCAGACCAATGCCACAATGCGCGACTTTGGCGCCCATACTCAGCCTTTGATCGACAACCTAACCAAGGGCTCGGCGGATCTGCTGCAGACTGCGGCCGACTGGAAAAAGACGCGTGTCGATTCCAATAGCCTGCTTGCGGATGCCATGACGTCGCTTCGCAGCTTCGTTGCGCAGGCACAGGAGATCGGCAAGGAAGACAGCGAGCGCTCCGCCAATGTCTCCGTCATTGCCATGATCCTCGGTACGCTGCTTGCCATTGTCGGCGGTCTGATGCTGGTGGAAACGCTGCGCGGGCCGTTGAAGCGGGTTACCGAGATCATGACGCGGCTCGCAAGCGGTGATCTGGAAGTGGCGATCGACGGCCGTAATCGCGGCGACGAGATCGGTGACATGGTGCGCTCCGTCACCGTCTTCCGGGATGCTGCCTTGGAGAACGTGCGGCTGGAGCGGGAGGCCGAGAGTGCTCGCGCTCTGTCGGCCGAGGAGGCTGCGCGCCGCGCGGCCGATCGCGCCCGTATCGAAGCGGAGCAGAAGCAGGCGCTGAATGCGCTGGCTGACGTTCTGGCCAAGCTTGCCGACGGCAATCTGGAAGAGGGCATGCGCGAAGACCTCTCCGCCGATTTCGTCGAAATGGCATTCACCTACAATCACGCTGTCGAAGCCTTGCGCGAGACCTTGACGGATGTCCGCCACACGGCCGAGGAGATCAAGGGCGGTACCGGCAATCTCGCCACGTCTGCCGACGATCTTGCGCGCCGCACCGAACAGCAGGCCGCGGCCCTCGAGGAAAGCTCACGGGCGCTGCATCGCTTGAGCGACGTCGTGCGCTCCACGGCTGACCGCGCGAAACAGACGGCCGTCTCGGTCAACGAGACCCAGGCCTATGCGACCCAATCCGGCGAAGTCGTCGCCAAGGCCGTCGGCGCCATGAGCGAGATCAACCGCTCGTCGGAAAAGATCGCCACCATCATCGGCGTCATCGACGAAATCGCCTTCCAGACCAACTTGCTCGCGCTGAATGCCGGCGTCGAAGCGGCTCGCGCCGGCGAGGCCGGTCGTGGTTTTGCGGTTGTCGCGCAAGAGGTGCGCGAACTGGCACAACGCTGCGCCAATGCGGCCAAGGAGATCAAGGGCCTGATTTCGGCAAGTTCCGCGCAGGTGCAGAATGGCGTCTATCTGGTCGAGCAGACCGGCGCGGCGCTGACCGAGATCATCGCGCACGTGACTGGCGTCCAGAAGCTGGTTGCCGACATTTCCGCCGCAACGACCGAGCAGTCGACCGGCATCGAGGAGGTGACGCGAGCTGTCGGCGAAGTCGAGCTGATCACGCAGAGGAATGCGGCGATGGTCGAAGAAAACAACGCCGAAATCCATGGTCTGCGCCAACGCGTCGACATGCTCTCCGACAAGATCGACCGTTTCCGCACGGGCGATAGCGACGAAACATACGAGTCCTACGGCGACGGCATGGACCGGTACCGCGCTGCCTAAGGCATTACTTTAGATAGCTGTGACAAATAATTGGAACGCCGGGCTTGTCGCCTGGCGTTTTTGTCGTGATTTCGGCCGAAATCAGCCGCCCGTGACGCTCATGTGTCGTGCAACAGCCGGCCTGTTATGGGTGCGGTCGATGATGAAATCGTGGCCCTTCGGCTTGCGGGTAATGGCCTCGTCGATGGCGGCGTAGACGAGCGCGTCGTCTTCACTGGCGCGCAGCGCCGTGCGCAGGTCGGCGGCGTCGTTCTGGCCGAGGCACATATAAAGCGTGCCGGTGCAGGTCAGGCGCACGCGGTTACAGCTCTCGCAGAAATTATGGGTGAGCGGCGTGATGAAGCCGAGACGACCGGCGGTTTCGGCGACTTCGACATAACGGGCTGGACCGCCGGTCTTGTAGGGGATGTCGTTCAGCGTGAATTGTTGTTCTAGATCAGCGCGCAATTTGGAGAGTGGCAGGTAGCGATCGGTGCGATCTTCTTCGACCTCGCCCATCGGCATCGTTTCGATGACCGTCAAATCCATGCCGCGGCCATGTGCAAAGCGCAGCAGTTCCGGTATCTCGGCCTCGTTGAAATCCTTGAGCGCCACGGCATTAAGCTTGATTTTCAGGCCGGCCGTCTGCGCAGCGTCGATACCTTCCATCACTTTGGAGAAATCGCCCCAGCGGGTGATGGCGTGGAATTTATCGGGATCGAGCGTGTCGAGCGAGACGTTGATGCGGCGCACGCCGCAATCATAGAGTTCTTCGGCATAGCGGGAGAGCTGCGAGCCATTGGTGGTCAGCGTCAGCTCGTGGAGGTCGCCGTTTTGAACGCGCTTGCCGAGCTCGCGCACCAGAAACATGATGTTCTTGCGCACCAGCGGCTCCCCGCCGGTCAGGCGAATCTTGCGGACGCCTTTGGCAATGAAGGCGGAACAGATCCGGTTCAGCTCTTCCAGCGTCAGCAGATCCTTCTTCGGCAGGAACGTCATATGTTCCGCCATGCAATAGGTGCAGCGGAAATCGCAGCGATCGGTCACGGAGACGCGCAAATACGTGACCGCGCGCCCGAAAGGGTCGATCATCGGTGATGTATCCGCCACCAGCGGCGATCCGTTGCCTATCGTGCCGACAATGCTGTTCACGAAAACCTCCGTTGTCATGTTAATGTGTGCATAGGCGATTGTTGCGTCAAGGGAAATGCATTTTCGAAGGCACTTGCGCGTGAAAGGGTCGCGGCCTACTTCTCCGGATACGCATTGAAACGCATGGGGAAATCGATGAGCGACGTCTGGCCAACTGAATTGAGAGTATCGAAGGACCGCCATCATCTGGTGGTGAGCTTCAGCGACGGCGCGAAATTCGATCTATCGGCGGAAATGTTGCGCGTCCTCTCGCCATCAGCGGAGGTGCAGGGGCACGGACCGGGGCAGAAGATCACCGTGCCGGGCAAACGCAATGTCGGGATCATGTCGATGACGCCCACCGGCAACTACGCGGTGCGCATCGGCTTTGACGACATGCACGATACCGGCATTTTCACCTGGGCCTATCTGCGTGAACTCGGCGAGAAGGGTCCGGAGCTTTTCGCGGCCTATGAGGCTGAACTGAAAGAAAAGGGCTTGAGCCGCGACGTCGCAGGCAAACCGCATTAGCGTTTTCAGCACAGGGGGACAGGCATGGCAGGCGGGTATCCGGGAAGCTGGCTGCGCGCCAAAGGCAGCAAAAGCGAAAGCAGGGTCTCTTTTGTCGAATTGTTTTTCGACCTCGTTTTCGTCTTCTCGATCTCGCAGCTTTCGCATGCGCTCGCCGATCATTTCACGCCCCTCGGCGCGCTCGAAGCCTGCATGTTGATTTTTGCCGTCTGGTGGGTCTGGATTTTCACCGCCTGGGTAACGAACTGGCTCGATCCCGACCGTATGCCAGTGCGTATTATGCTTTTCGTCCTGATGTTTGCCGGACTCGTTCTCTCAGCGTCGATTCCTGGTGCGTTTGCCGAGAAAGCTATTTTCTTTGCTGGCGCCTATGTGTTCATGCAGGTTGGTCGTTCGTTATTCACGGTCTATGCTCTCAAGGATGTCAGCCCCGGCAATCATCGCAATTTCATTCGCATCACCTGCTGGCTGGTATTGTCTGGCATCTTCTGGATCGCCGGCGCTGTGATGGAAGGCGAGACACGCGTATCGCTATGGCTGGCCGCACTGGCCATCGAATATGCTGCTCCCGCCTTTGGCTTTGCTGTTCCCGGGTTTGGCAAGTCGACCGCGGCGGATTGGGATGTTTCCGGCGCGCATCTTGCCGAGCGCTGCGCGCTCTTCATTATCCTCTGTCTGGGCGAAGCGATCCTGCAGGCGGGTAAAACATTTGCCGAACAGCCGCTCTCACCACTGATCGTCACGGTATTTATTACCGTCTTCGTTGGCACCGTCGCGATGTGGTGGATCTATTTCCAGTTCGGCCATGAACGTGCCGCACATCGCATCGAACAGGACGAGACGCCCGGCAGCCTGGCGCGGCAAGCTTTCACCTATGCGCATATCCCGATTCTTGCCGGCATCATCCTGAGCGTCGTCGGCGATGAGTTTCTGTTCTCGCATCCCCACGACCAAGCCGATCTGTATGCGAGCGCAGCGATCCTTGGTGGACCGGCGGTATTCCTAATCGGCAATCTCTGGTTCAAAGGGGCGACGACCGGCCGGCCACCGCTGTCGCATCTCGCCGGCCTTGCCGGGTTGGCGCTGCTGCTTCTTGCGCTCTCCCAGATCGATGTCTACCAGCTGGGTATCCTTGCAACAGCCGTGCTTGTCGTCGTGGCGATCTGGGAGTTCGCCTCGCTGACCCGCGCCGTGCCGTTGGCCAGGCCGCCGAGCAATCACTGATCTTCAGCTACTTCCAGAGGTTCGCGCTCTTCCTGCAGCAACAGGCTGACGATGCGTTCCATATGCGCCGTCATAATGTCACATTCGTCGAGCGGTGCGTCCGAGAGCATACGGTCGATCAGATCGGTCTGGATGGCCATGGCCTCTAACGTGACGCGCCGGCCTTCCTCGGTCAGATAAAGCCGCAACACGCGCTTGTCGTGCTTGTCGCCGCGGCGTTCGATCAGGCCGCGTTTTTCCATTTGAGGCAACAGCATGCTCATGTTGGAGCGACCGACCAGCAGCTTGCGGGCCAACTCCCGCTGCGAAATGCCTTCGAAGCGGAAGAGATTGACGAGAATGTCGAGATGCGGCGGCTTGATGTCGAGATGGACGAGCGCCCGGCCGAGCGACTGTTGCATGAGTTGGCAGGCGCGGGCAACAGCGATCCAGCTGCGAAAGCGTGGATGGTCCCAGGGCAGGGATTGATTTTTGTTCATCGTTGTACTTTATTGTTCATGATTGAACATTATTGGATTCCCACTATGCCATCCTTTGCGCTTAAGGTCACTCGGCTGGGGTTGTCCAGCCTTAGCCGCATTTCACCGCGACTTACCGGCAAGGCTGCCTTCAAGCTCTTCTGTCTGACGCCGTCGCGTGGGCCTTCGGGCGCCAAGGCAGAGGCCGCGTTTGCTGCCGGTAGGGCGCGTCTGAGTTCCGCCGAGGAGATCATGCTCTCCTTTCAGGGCGGACAGGCAATGACCTATCGTTTCAACGGCGGCGCCAAGGGCCGGCGCAAGCGCTTCCTTGTCGTTCATGGATGGGGCTCGAGCAGTGAATATATGTCGGAACTCGCCGCTTTTCTCGCGAGTACAGGTGCCGAGGTGATCTCGCTGGACTTGCCGGGTCATGGCCGGTCGCCTGGGCGCTTTCTCAATGTGCGCCTCGCCGTTTTGGCCATTGCCGCGGCAAAGGAGCGATTCGGCGCATTCGATGCGACCATTGGCCATTCCTTCGGGGGCGCTTCTATCGCCATTGCCGCGGCCGGTTTTCTGCCCGGCATCGAGCCGGTCCTGCCGGATAGCCTTGTGCTGATCGGCGCGCCGAGCGCGATGGCTTGGCTATTTACCGACTTCGGCAGGCTGATGGAGCTCGATCCAGCGACGCAGGCGGCACTTGAGGCGGAGGTTAGTCGTATCACCGGCAGGAGACTCCAAGAGTACGACGCCAGCCGCGGCATTCGCGACCTCGGTAGGCCGGTGCTTGTCATTCACGCCGAGGACGACAAGGAAGTCAGTTCCAATCATGCCCGAGCCTACGCCGCCGCCGGCGATCATGTTCGTCTTTTTTGGGCGAACGGCTTCGGCCATCGCCGCATCGTCAGCGCCGCCCCCGTGCTGGAGGCAATCGGCGAATTCCTGGCGGAAGCGCCGGCGTCCGCAGGGCGAGAAAATGCGCTCGAAACTAACGGCGAATCGGTGATATCGTTTCGTCGGACGTCGGTGCGACGCGTGTCATAGCCGCATCGCGCCTTGCGTCTAACCGCCGATATCTGGATCCAAAAGACGTGAGGGAACATGCGGATCATCACTTCCGTTGAAGAATTGAATGAGCTCTATGGAGGCGCGAGCGAGGCAGCGATCGCCAAGGTGACGACTGCGCTGACACCGCTTTATCGCCAGATGATCGAAGCATCGCCTTTCGTGGCGCTGGCGACGGTCGGTCCGGAAGGGCTGGATTGCTCACCGCGCGGCGATATCGGTGGCGTCGTGCGCGTACAAGACGACAAGACGCTGCTGCTTCCCGATTGGCGCGGCAACAATCGCGTCGATTCGCTGGCCAACATCGTCCGTGATCCCCGAATTGCACTGATGTTCCTGATCCCGGGCTCGAACACCACCATGCGCGTCAACGGCCGTGCCGTCATCTCCATTGAAGAGAGCCTGCTGGCGAGTTTCGAGATGGAGGGCAAGCATCCGCGCAGCGTCGTGGTGATCACCATCGACGAGGTCTATTTTCAATGCGGGAGGGCGGTGATGCGTGCCGAACTCTGGAAGGCGGAGACATTTGTCGATCCGGCAAGCCTCCCGACGCCCGGTATGCTGTCGAAAGCGGTGAGGGGAGATTTCGATCACGAGACCTATGATCGTGAATGGCCGGCGCGAGCCGCCAACAGCATGTGGTAACAAATATCCGCCGGCGTGCCCAAGGAAGGCGGCGCCGGCGGATTAGTATCGGCTGCGATTTCAGGTCTTGTAGATGAGCCAGCTCTTGGTGAAATCTTTCTGCATGCCGTCCTGATAGATATAGCTGCAGTTGCGTCCGGCATTCTTGGCGCAATAGAGCGCAATGTCGGTCTTGCTGTAGAGTTCACCGGGGTCCGCGGCTTCCGAGGCCATGCAGATGCCGATCGAGATGGTGATCGGCCCGTAATTCACCTTAGTGCGGGAGTTCTTAAACGGCGTTGCTTCCAGCGTGCGGCGGATGCGCTCGCAAATCGCCATGACCTCTTCCGAGGTATTGCCTTCCAGGATCAGCGCGAATTCCTCGCCGCCGGTGCGGGCGACGAAGGCCTCGCGGCGGACATTGGCGCGGATGAGGGAGGCGACGGTGGCGAGGATCTTGTCGCCGACCGGATGACCGTATGTGTCGTTGATCTTCTTGAAATGATCGATATCGGCCAGCACCAGCGCCGTCACGGGCCGGGCCATCGGATTGTCGAAGATGGCGGCCAGTCGATCATCGAAGGCGCGGCGATTGGAGAGCCGCGTCAGAGAGTCGGTATTGGCGATGCGCTTATATTCATCCAGTTCCTTGCGGACCTGGTCCATTTCGTGGCTGCGCTGGGCGACGTTCTCGACGGTTTTTTCACCGTGCGCCATGGTGTCGCCGGTCGCTTCCGCCAGGAAGTCGATGGCGCTGCGTAGCAGGTCGACGCTGTTGTTGTTCTTGGACGTGATGCGTTCGCAGGTTTCGCCGAGCAGCCGATTGTAGCTTTCCAGCGAGGTTTGTTCTTGTCGCAGCGTGCGCAGCACGCCGTCGAGTTCAGCGATCAGGCGGGCGTGCGCGTCATCGAAGACGCGGCTGGCATGGTGGTCGAAATACTGAGCGCCAAGTGCGTCCAGTTCTTCTTGGGTAGCGTTGCTGCCGAGTGCGGCGAGCTCGCGGGTCAGGGCAGGGTTGGAACCAATATAGGCTTCGTAGAAAAGTTCATAATTGCGCGGGATCGGCGCGACCCCCATGGATCGCATGGCATAGGTAATCTGTCCTGCCACGTCGGGAACTTGCGCCTTGGGCGCAACTACCGTACTCATCGGCGAACTCCATAAAATGATTTAGTAAAAGCACTATTTTTAGTTAGCCTAAGATCCTTTGAAAAAGATTAAGGCAATGAA
>NZ_JARFYM010000002.1 GCF_030272705.1 Rhizobium mayense
TGCGACCATCGATGCTGACCTCCTCTCAGCCAGCATCTTGAATCACATTCGACATCAAAAGGGAATCCGCGATTCAAACATAATCAGAAACGCTCTAGTGTGGCGCTGTGCTCTTGCTAAGGTTGCGCTATCTAATTTCTCTCATCGGTCAGTATGAAGGGCGAGTTTCCCATGTCGCAGGCTGTGGTCTTCAAACTTCTCGGCAGGCGGGTGCGGCTCGGCCTGATCGGCGGCGCACAAGGCTCGCTCATCGGCCCAGTGCACCGCACGGCCGCGCGCCTCGACGATTGCTTTGATCTCGCCGCCGGTGTCTTTTCCTCCGATCCGGAGCGGTCGCTGAACTCCGCCCATGCCTTCGGCATCAAGCGCGGCTATACCGATGTCCAAGCCATGATCGAGGCCGAAACCGTGCGGGCTGACGGCATCGACGCCGTCGCTATCATGACGCCGAACGACAGCCACTATGAATATGCTGCTGCCGCTCTCGACGCCGGTCTCGACGTCATCTGCGACAAGCCGCTGACCAACGATTACGACAGCGCGCTGGCGCTCGCCCGCAAGGCGCATGACCGCGGCCGTATCCTCTCGCTCACCCATAATTATTCCGGCTATCCCATGGTGCGCGAGGCGCGTGCCACCGTCACCGGCGGCGAGATCGGCGCACTCCGTCTCGTCAATGTCCGCTATGTGCAGGGCTCGCTCAGCCGACCCGTCGAGGCCGAGCCGGACAAGATGGCGCCGCGCACCAAATGGCGGCTCGATACGGCCAAGGGCGGCAAGAGCCATGTCCTTGGCGATATCGGCGTCCATGCTCATCAACTGATGAGCTTTGTCTGTGGCCGCCGCATCGCCGCCGTGCTCGCCGATGTCGGCCCGTCGCTGCCTGGCCGCACGGCACATGACACGGCGCAGGTGATCCTGAAATTCGATGACGGCACGCGGGGCCAGATGCTGGTCAGCAAGGTGGCGACGGGCGCGCAGAACGTCGTCAGCATAGAAGCCTATGGCGAAGACGGCGGCATTTTCTGGAACCAAGCAGAAGCCAACGATCTGCGCGTCATGCGGCTGAACCGCGCCGACGAGGTGCGCACGCGCGGCCTGCCGAGCCTACATCCGCACGCCCAACGCGCCACCCGCCTGCCCACCGGCCACCCCGAAGCCTTCTTTGAGGCCTTCGCCAATATCTATACCGATTTCGCCGAACTGGTTGCCGCCCGCATTGCCGGCGCCGAACCTGATCCGCTGGCCCAATTGACGCCCAATGCCTGGACCGGTGTTGATGGTCTGGCCTTTATCGATGCTTGCCTGGAGTCGACTGCGACGGGGACATGGGCTGACGTGGTTTACGAGCACGATCGGTTCTGATTTCCGGGCAGTGATTTTTCCATTCAGGACCAACGACAGATTTCAATTCGCATTCCCCTCCGCCCCTCGCAATCTCGCGAGAATCACACTAGATATATCCGCATAGGTTGTATATTTAGGGGAATATTATGGACAAATATGCGAAGACGATTCTGACTGTAATAGCCGCCGCACTGGTAGTGATCGCGCTGCAGAATTTCATTACGCCTGCCCAAGCCGTCGGCAACGGCTGCGGCTACAATATGTATAATCCTTGCTACGTTAAGCTCGCACCTTAAAGGACCTCAATATCTCCAATCTCGGCGTGACCGTTCCATCCCGCGCTGCCTAGGCGATCGGAGCGAGGCGATAAGCCGTGCGGCACCATTGATGATGCGCACGGCTTGGCTCCGAAAGCAGAGATCTATCAGCTATCAGCAATCTTGCGGGCAGCGGTGATCGCGGCGCGAGCGCCGGCGCGGAGCTGCCCTGTTTCGCCGCCGGCAATGACGAGATCCAAACCGAGCTTCAGGAATTGCCCCGCCCGATCACCGTCTGTTCCGAAGGCGCAGATCAGCTTGCCATGGGCGCGGCAACGCCCCACCGCATGCGCCAATGTCTGGTCGATCGCGGCGCTGTCGGGCGCGAGGCGCGCACCATTCGAGAGCGCGATGGAGAGATCGGACGGACCGATGAAGATGCCGTCGATGCCGTCGACGGCGAGGATTTCATCGATGGCATCGAGCGCGGCACGGGTCTCAACCATGGCGATGGTGACGGTCAGTCCATTGGCACCCTGCAGATATTCGTCAGCGGCAATCCCGAAATGATTAAGCGCAAGCGACGGTCCCCAACTGCGCTCGCCGAGTGGCGGATATTTCGTTGCTTTGACCAGGGCGCGAGCGTCATCGGCCGAATTGATCATCGGCGCAATGATGGCGGAGGCCCCGGCGTCCAGAAGCCGCGAGGCCGAGGCAAAATCGGCGACCGGAATGCGTGCGATCGCTGGCTTGCCGGTCAGGCGCACCTGGGCGATGCCATTGGCGGCGGAGGCCATGTCCCACATCCCGTGCTGCATATCGAGCACCACGGCGTCGAAGGCCTCTTGCGACAGGTGGTTGACCAGCAACGGGTCGGGCGTACCGATCCATGCTGCGATCATGCCACCATTTTCCCGGCGCTTAAGTCGCCCGGCGAAACCGTCAATATCAGTCGTCATATGTTTTTCCTCAACCACCAAGCCCGCCAAGGGCAAGATATTTCACTTCAAGATATTCCTCGATGCCGTATTTCGAGCCCTCGCGACCGATGCCGGATTGCTTCATGCCGCCAAAGGGGGCAACGGCTGTCGATATCAGGCCCTCGTTAATGCCGACAATACCGAATTCCAGCGCCTCGGCTACCCGAAAGATACGGCCGACATCACGCGCATAGAAATAAGAAGCAAGGCCGAACGGCGTGTCGTTTGCCATTTCGATCGCCTGCTCCTCGGTCTCGAAACGAAACAACGGTGCGACAGGCCCAAACGTTTCCTCATGGAAAATATCCGCAGCCGTTGAGACGCCGGCCAAGATAGTTGGCTCGTAGAAATTGCCGCTGCGACCGTCCCGTTTGCCGCCGGAAACCAGTCTGGCGCCTCGCTCCAGAGCGTCGCCGACATGCGCCTCGACCTTGCGCATAGCGTCTTCGTCGATCAGTGGGCCAAGCGTCACGCCATCCTGCATGCCGTTCCCGAGCTTCAGCTTGGCGACGGCCGCACTGAGCTTTTCGGCAAAGGCGTCATGTATTTTGTCCTGCACCAGGATGCGGTTGGCGCAGACGCAGGTCTGACCGGTATTGCGGAACTTCGAGACGATCGCGCCTTTCACGGCTTCATCGAGATCGGCATCGTCGAAAACGATGAAGGGCGCGTTGCCGCCGAGTTCCATGCTCGTCTTCTTGATCGTCGGCGCACACTCGGCGAGCAATCTTGCGCCGACAGCGGTGCTGCCGGTGAAGGAGAGCTTTCTGACCAGCGGACTTCCGGTGATCGCCGGGCCGGTTTCCGACGAAGGGCCGGTGATGACGTTGCAAACACCGGCGGGAAAACCGGCCTCTTCGGCGAGAACCGCGATCGCCAAGGCTGAATAGGGTGTCTGGCTCGCCGGTCGGATGACGCCGGCGCAGCCCGCGGCCCAGCCGGGGCCGGCCTTGCGTGTGATCATGGCGGAAGGGAAATTCCAGGGCGTAATCGCCGCGAAAACGCCGATCGGCTGCTTCTGAACGATCAGCCGCCGGCCGGCGACGGGCGCCGGGATCACATCGCCATAGACACGCCTGGCCTCCTCCGCGAACCATTCGATGAAGCTCGCCGAATAGGCGATCTCGCCTCGACTTTCACTCAGCGGCTTGCCCTGTTCGATCGTCATGATCGCCGCCAGATCCTCGGTGTTTTCGAGCATCAGCGAGCAAAGTTTTTTGAGATAGTCGGATCGTTGTTGCGCGGTCAACGCTGCCCAGGCCTTTTGCGCCTTGTAGGCGGCATCGATCGCGCGGTTGGTCTCCGTCGCGCCCATGGACGGCACGCGGCCGATGATATCGCCCGTTGCCGGGTTGAGGACATCGTAGGTCCGGCCGCCATCGGCAGCGACCCATTTGCCGCCGATGTAGTTGGCCTCGCGAAAAAGCTCCGGGCGACGGAGCGTGTGACCAGAAAGACGCTGATACATGATCGTGATCCTCCCATTTGGAATGGCGCCGGCGATCAGGCGGGAATGCTCGCCTCCCCCGGCGCGAAGTTGGAGCCGCGAAGCGCGTCGCAAACTGCGCGTGTCACCTCCACGGTCGTTGCCTTGCCACCAAGATCTCGAGTGAGAATGCCGGCCGCGCAAACCTGTTCCACCGCCGTGATCAGTGCATGAGCGGCGGCGGCCTCGCCGAGATGCTCGAGCATCATCGAGGCGGTCCAGAAGCTCGCGACTGGATTGGCAATACCCTTGCCGGTGATGTCGAAGGCCGAACCGTGGATCGGCTCGAACATCGAAGGAAACCGGCGCTCGGGATCAATATTGCCTGTGGGTGCAATGCCGAGCGAGCCGGCGAGCGCAGCGGCGAGATCCGACAGAATATCCGCATGCAGATTGGTCGCCACGACCGTATCGATGCTTCTTGGCCGGCTGACCATGCGGAAGGTCATCGCGTCGACCAACTCTTTGTCCCAGGAAATATCGGGAAAATCAGCCGCGACCTCGGCGGCGATCTCGTCCCACAACACCAGGCCGTGGCGCTGTGCGTTCGATTTGGTGACGACGGTCAGATGCTTGCGCGGACGTTTCGCAGCCTCAGTGAAAGCGAAGCGCATGATCCGCTCGACGCCGCGGCGGGTGAAGATCGACGTTTCCGTCGCCACCTCCTCCGGCAGGCCGATATGGGCGCGGCCGCCATGGCCGGAATATTCGCCCTCGGAATTTTCGCGGATGATCAGCCAGTCGAGATCACCCCGCTCGACACCGCGCAGCGGGCTGGTAACGCCGGGGAATATCCTGGTCGGGCGGACATTGGCATATTGGTCGAGCCGCTGGCAGATCGGCAACCTAAGTCCCCATAAGGTGACATGGTCCGGGATATCCGGCGCGCCGACGGCGCCAAAATAGATCGCATCCGCCTTCTTCAACAACGTCAGTCCATCGGATGGCATGAAGGCGCCGGTTCTGCGGTAGCGCTCGCTGCCCCAATCAAAGTGATCGACCTCGATCGAGAAACCGCCGTCACGCGCTGCCAGCACATCCACCACTTCCAATCCGGCCGCAATCACCTCCGTGCCGATCCCGTCTCCCGGAATGGCGGCAATCCTGTATTTCCGCTGTGGAACGGAAGCTTCCATGTTGCTCACGCAGACCCCTCCTCTCGGCCGCCTCAGACCGTTCCGCCATTCACCAGAAGCACTTGCTTGGTGATCATCTTGCTGTCATCGGCGGCGAGGAACAAGCAGACGCGCGCCACGTCGCTTTCCTCGACCGGATCGGGGATGCATTGCATCTGGCGACCGGCGGCGATCTTGTTTTCATCCTGATACCATAGTGCGCGCTGCCGGTCGGTGATGATCATGCCCGGCGCCACGGCATTGACGCGGATGCGGTCCGGGCCAACCTGGCGAGCAAGCGAATTGGTGAAACCAACGATCGCCGCCTTGGCGGTGCAATAGGCCTGCATGTCCAACGCACCGCGAATCCAGGCGCCCGACGTCATGTTGATGATCGAGCCGTAGCCGAGTTCGCGCATGTTCGGCACCACCGCCTGTGCGGCAAAAAAGACGTGGCGCAGATTGACGGACATCATCCAATCGAACTCTTCGGCAGAGACATCAAGGAAATCCTGGCGGCGGTCATTGGCGGCATTGTTGACAAGGACGGCGACCGGGCCGATCTCACGCCTGATCCTGGCGAAAGCGGCTTTCATCGCCTCGATATCGGTGAGATCGCAGCGATAGAAATCAACCTTCGTTTGCCCGCTCGAAAGATCCGATACCAGCCGGCTGCCGGCTTCCTCCTGAATATCGAGGATAGCGATACGGGCGCCGTTGGCGGCAAAGGCACGAACGATCGCCTCGCCGATCCCCGACGCTCCGCCAGTGACGACGACCGTTCGGTTACGAAGGCTCGGATATTGAGTCATTTCCATCGATAAAAGCCGCTCCTATCGGCCAGTCATGTCATGCCCGGCGCGCCGTCAGGCGAAGCCGGCTGCGTCTGTCATATCAAAGCCACTCCGTAGCCTTCAGAGTCTGATAGGCGCCCTCCACCAGCGAGGCTTTGCGGTCGGCTTGCACCTGAGGTTCGTGGGGATTGACGCGCATGCCCGTGGACTGGGCGGAGGGTCGTGCGGGGCGACGGGATCTGGCATCAAAACCTTTCGAAGCGCGGGTCGAAAGTTGTCGTCAGACTCGACCATACAAGTGGTCCGATACCTTTGCATACCAGATAGAATTTCACCAGCAAGTTTCGCCGGAGGCAGACGGATCCCCCTCGTGACCGCTCGCCAAGAAAGCTCTCTCAATGCGCCAAACGCTTGTTTGTCTTCGAATGTGCAGCCTGATTGGCTAATCTGTTCAATTGCGGTTATAGAGCCGCTAGTTTGTGAAGACCAACACTTGAGAGCATAGCATGACAACGCAAAACGCGGGCCAGCAAACGGCTGCCAGCGCCGCGACAAACGGTCAGCTCGGAAGCGAGCCGGCGGGCACCGCGCATTCGGTGCCGATGGTAGATTTCCAGGGTGCCGGGAAGCGTTACGGACCCGCCGGCGAAGGCGGCTTCACCGCCGTCGAGAGCGTCGATCTTACTGTTGGACGCGGCGCCATCACCGGCATTATCGGCCGCTCCGGCGCCGGCAAGTCGACGCTGATCCGCATGGTCAACGGGCTCGAGACCGTAACGTCGGGCAAGGTGCTCGTCGATGGCGTCGACGTCGGCGGGCTCGGCGAGGACGCATTGCGAGGTTTGCGCCGTCAGATCGGTATGATCTTCCAGCATTTCAACCTTCTGTCGTCGCGCACCGCCTTCGACAATGTGTCGCTGCCGCTGGAGATCGCCGGCGTCGATAAAAGGACGATCCGCACCAAGGTCGGGCCGCTGCTCGATCTCGTCGGTCTCGGCGACAAGGCCGGCAGCTATCCGTCGGAGCTGTCCGGCGGCCAGAAGCAGCGCGTCGGCATTGCCCGCGCGCTGGCCACCGATCCGAAACTGCTGCTCTCCGACGAAGCGACCTCGGCGCTGGACCCCGAGACGACGCAGTCGATCCTTGAGCTCCTGAAGCGGATCAACGCCGAGCTCGGTCTCACCATTCTCCTGATCACGCATGAGATGGACGTCGTGAAAACCATCGCCAGCCACGTGGCTGTCATCGACGCTGGCCGCATCGTCGAGGCCGGCCGGACCTTCGATGTCTACACCAATCCGCAGCACGACACGACACGCACGCTGCTTGCCTCGGCCCTGAAACTGCCGCACTGGCTGCGCTCCGTCGTCAAGCCGGAGCCGTCGGCCGGCGACAGGATACTGGTCCGGCTGGTGTTCTTCGGGGACACGGCCTTCAAGCCCCTGACCGGTCGGCTGGTCGCCGAACTCGGCTCGGACGTCAATATCCTCGCCGGCGCGATCGAGGAGATCTCAGGCGAGCCCTTCGGTTCGCTTGTCGTCTCCTATTCGGCCGAGCCCGATGTCGTCGCGCGAGCGAATCGCTTCTATGCCGAAACGGGTCTTTCCACGGAGGTGCTCGGTTATGTCGCCTGATATGCTCTTCAACCTGCTTTCCAAGGCGCTGATACAGACCCTGCAGATGGTTTTCGTCGCCGGCATCGTCGGCTCGATCATCGGTTTGCCGATCGGGGTGTTTCTGGCAACCAGCGGCAAGGGCGAGCTGTTTCCGGCGCCGACGACCAATCGCGTGCTCGGCCTCATCGTGAATGCGGCGCGCTCGACACCGTTCATCATCCTGGTCGTCGCCATCGTGCCTCTAACGCGGCTTTTGACCGGCACGTCGATCGGCACCTGGGCGGCGATCGTGCCGCTCACCATTGCCACCATCCCGTTCTTTGCCCGCCTGGTCGAATCCGCGATCCGCGAGGTCGACAAGGGCCTGATCGAAGCCGCCCGCGCCATGGGGGCGACGCCATTCCAGATCGTCTTCAAGGTGCTGCTCGCCGAGGCGCGGCCCAGCATCCTGATGGCGCTGACGATGACCATCGTCAGCCTGATCGGCTACTCGGCCATGGTCGGGGCCGTCGGCGGCGGCGGTCTGGGCGACCTCGGCATCCGCTTCGGCTACCAGCGCTTCAATCCCGAGATGATGGTGCTTGTCGTCATAGTGCTGATCGTTCTGGTGCAGGCGGTGCAGAGCGCCGGCGACGGGCTCGCCCGGCGTTTCGACAAGCGCAACCGGAAGAACTGATCTGTTACACGCATAACCAATAGAAATACCAAGGAGACACCAATGAAGAAGTTCATCATCGCAGCCGCGATTGCGGCCTTTGCCGCCGGCTCTGCCTTCGCCGAGAATATCAAGGTCGGCGTCACGCCGGGCGAGCACGCGCAGATCATGGAAAAGGTTGCCGAAGTCGCGAAGACGAAAGGCCTCAACATCGAGATCGTCGAATTCTCCGACTATGTCGTGCCGAACCAGGCGCTGGCCGATGGCGACATCCAGGCCAACTCGTTCCAGCACCAGCCCTATCTCGACAACCAGATCGCCGACCGCAAGTTCGACCTCGTCAGCATCGGCACCACCATCACCACCCCGATGGGTGTCTACTCCAAGAAGGTGAAGAGCCTCGACGAGCTGAAGGAAGGCGCCACCGTCGCTATCCCGAACGACCCGACCAACGGCGGCCGCGCGCTTCTGGTTTTGGCCAGCAAGGGCCTGATCAAGTTCAAGGCAAACGCGGGCATCAAGGTGACGGTCGCCGATATCGTCGAAAACCCGAAAAACATCGATTTCGCAGAGATCGACGCCGCGCAGCTGCCGCGCTCGCTTGAAGATGTCGATGCCGCCGTCATCAACACCAATTACGCCATGGAAGCCGGCCTGAATCCGAAGAAGGATGCCATCGCCATCGAAAGCGAAAAGTCGCCTTACGCCAATGTCATCGTCGTCCGCGCTGCTGACAAGGACGCGCCCTGGGCCAAGACGCTGGTCGAATCTTACCACGATGAAAGCATCCGCAAGTTCATCGACGAGCAGTTCAAGGGCGCCGTGATCGCATCCTGGTAAGAGCTGTTTCTTCAGGTAAAAACATCGAACGGTCCGGCTCTGCCGGGCCGTTTTTCGTTGGGAGATGGCATTTTGGCATCGCCGTGAGGGGCGGCGTGATCGAGGAACGCGGCCATCGGGTGTTCGTTCGAGGAGAGAACGCAATCTATCTGTGATCGGCTCGATAGATTTTGGTCATGCGCTCAGCCGAGCGGTTAGCAACTGCATTCGGGCGGCGTCATCGAATTGGCGGGCAACCGCGGCAAGCTGACGGAGCTTGTCGCGGCCCATATGAAGCCATCGAAGGAAGTCTATTTGCGCCCGGCCAGGGGGCAAGATCGTTTCGCGAGAGCCGGTGCCGGTTAGTGGGCACCGGCGCCGCCGCCGGCTTGGGGCTTGCGAGCGAAGAGCGTGGCGACCGCGGCGGTGGCCAAGAGGATACCGATGACGGCGAAGGTGTCGCTGAAACCCATGATCAGCGCTTGCCGCTTGATGATGTTGCCGAGGGCGACTGTCGCCTTCTGCGTGGCAAGGGCATGATCCGATACGCCATGCGACAGGAAATAATTGGTCACCTGCGTCAAGCGCTCCCGCACCTCGTCGCGTGACAGGGTCACCGACTGGCCTATGATATTGGAATGGAACTGCTCGCGCTTGGTGAGCACCGTGCCAAGCGTCGCCGTTCCAACCGCACCGCCGAGGTTTCGCAGCATATTGGTCAGGCCGGATGCCGCGGCGGCATCGGCGGGCGCGATGCCGGCCGTTGTGATGGCGGTGATTGGGGTGATGACCATTGCCTGGCCGATGGCACGCACGATATTCGGTATCCAGAACTGATCACCCGCGGTGTCGGCGGAAAGGGTCACGTTCATGAAGCAGCTTATGGCGAAGATACCAATGCCGAGGAAGCCGATATAGCGGACATCGAAGCGCCTCATCATCATCGGAACAAGCGGAATGAGGATGAGTTGCGGCAGGCCTGTCCAGGCCAGCACGTTGCCGATCTGCTCGGCATTGTATCGCTGCACCTGGCCGAGATATTGCGGCAGGATATAGACCGATCCGAAGAGCGCGAAACCGACCAGCACGTTGACGAGAACGCCGATGCCGAAATTGCGTTGCTTCAAAAGCCGCAGCTTCACCAGCGGGTTCTTGACGGTCAGCTCAATCCAGATGAAGGCACTGAGCGAAACGACAGCGATGGCGCTGAGCTTCAGGATGAAGGGCGAGGAGAACCAGTCATCCTTATTGCCCTCTTCGAGCACGGTCTGCAGCGCAGAAAGCCCGATTGCCATCGTCACGATGCCAGCCCAGTCGCCCTGCTTCAGAAGGCCAAGCTGCAGCGGTCCCTTTTCAAGCGTCAGCGCAAGCGCGATCGCCATGATGGCGCTCGGCAGCGCGTTGATGAAGAAGATCGTCTGCCAGCCATAATTTTCGGTCAGGTAACCGCCGATGGTCGGGCCGATGGCCGGGGCTACCGTGACCGAAAGCGCGAAGATCGCAAGCCCGGTCGGCTGCTGCACCTTCGGCAGCTTGGTCAGGATCATCGTGAAGGCCATGGGGATGAGCACACCGCCGGCAAAGCCCTGCAGCCCGCGAAGCACGATCATCGTGCCGAGATCGTGCGCGAAAGCGCAGGCGATCGAGAACAAGGGGAACAGGATAGAGTTTGCCAAAATATAACGGCGGAACGAAAAGACGTTGCTGAAGAAAGCCGTCAGCGGGATGACGACGATTTCGCCGATCAGATACGAGGTGGAGATCCAGGCGCCGTTATCGACGCCCGTGCCGATGCCGCCCTCAATATCGAGGAGCGAGGCATTGGTGATCTGGATGTTCAGGATCGCCATGAAGGCGCCAATCATGGCGGCAAGCACGGCGATCCATTCTGTGGTGCTTGCTCGCGCGCTCCGCTGCTGGATGGCGGTGGCTGTGGTGGTGGACATGGTTCGATACTCCTCATCCTTCACCGTTCAAGCGCCGTGGCCCTGGTCGGCCGTCTTGATGTCGATGCTCGGTTGTACCGACATGCCAGGGCGCAGATCGCCGGAAGCGGCGCTGTCGCTATCAAGCACGATCTTGACCGGGATGCGTTGTACGACCTTGGTGAAATTGCCCGTGGCGTTGTCCGGCGGCAGCAGTGCGAATTCCTGGCCGCTGGCAGGCGCCAGGCTGTCGACATGGCCGTGATAGACTCGTCCAGGGAACATATCGACTTCGATGTCGACCGGCTGGCCGGCATGCACGTCGGTTAATTGCGTCTCTTTGTAATTGGCGACGATATAGGCCGCCGATGTCGGCACCACCGACATCAACTGCGTGCCCGCTTGCACATATTGGCCGACGCGGAGCGTGCGGTTGCCAACGACACCGTCGAGCGGCGCGATGATCGTTGTATAGGATAGATTAAGCTCGGCCTGGTTTTGGACGGCCTGGTCACGGGCAAGTGTTGCCTTGGCTTGCGCCAGTTGCGCCTTCAGCAGATCAACCTGCTTGGTCGTTGCGGCGAGTGATGCCGTGTCACGATCGATCGCGGCGCGGGCGGCGGCGATCTGCGCCGCGGCCTGTTGTGCGGTCTGCACCGGCGCGTATCCGTTGACCGAAAGGTTCGCATAGCGCTTGTCGTTTTGCTCGGCGAACGTTTCATTGGCCTTATCGACTTCGACCGTCGACTGGGCAGCCGTGACTAATGACTGCTGCATCTCGATGGACGCTTGCCTGGCCTCGACATCCGCTTGAGCGGCGGCAACATCGGCCTTAGCTTGATCGAGCGCCGTCTTGAAGTCGCGGTCATCGATACGTGCAAGCACCTGCCCCGCCTTGACCGCTTGGTTGTCGTTGACGACGACATCAGTGATATAGCCGGAAATCTTCGGCGCGATGGCGCTGTTGTCGGCCTGCACGTAAGCATCGTCGGTCGATACCTGGAAGCGGCCGACCGTCCAGTAGTTATGACCATAGTAGGCAGCGGCGGCGATCACGACGAGCGCCGTAGCGCCGAGCAGGAATGACTTGCCCCGCTTCTTCGCCGCCGGCTTTTCCTCGACGGCGATGCGTGCCAGTTCGACGGACACATCCGGCTTGCCGGCATCCATTGTCGGGGCCTCGGCACCCGGTGCCTGCTTGCCGGCATTCAGTATATGAACCTTGTTTTCCACTGTTGTCTCTCCTGATGGACAGGTTGTCTTGGAAGGGCGGATGGCCCGTAAAAATCCCCGGTCCGATATTTAGGAAACTTGTTGTTTTCCAAAATATGCGCTATAAATGGGAAGTCAACAGGAATTTGGAAAATCACAATGGTCGAAATTCACATTATTGAGAAGCGCCCCCGCGGACGGCCCCAACTTCGCTGCGACGATGATACGAAAAGCGTGATTATCGAGGCCGCCGACGTGCAGTTTCGTGAAAACGGCTACGCGGCGGCGAGCATCAACGCGATCGCCCAATCCGCCGGTGTCTCGACAAAAACGCTCTACCGGCTGTTTCCGACCAAGGCCGATCTGTTCTCAAGCATCGTTTCCGACCGCATAAGCCGGTTTTTCGTGGCTCTGGATCAGTCGACGCTAGCGACGATGGATGTGCGACAGGGCCTCGAGCGGCTGCTGACGGCCTATGGCATGCTCACGATGTCGGACGACACCGTTGATATGATGCGTCTTGTCATTGCCGAATCCGATCGCTTTCCGGAACTCGCCACATCCTTCTATGAAAAGGCGATCGTTCGCTCGAATGCCTTCATGGAAAATTGGCTGACGACTCAGTGCGAACGCGGGCTCATTCGCCTGGAAGACCCGCATATGGCCTCCGGCATGCTGCGCGGAATGATGATCATGGAGCCGCAACGCGCCGCGATCCTGCGCCAGCTCCCTGCCCCCAACATCGCGGAGATCAATCGGCGGGCGCGAATTTGCGCGGAGGTGTTCCTAAAAGGCTGCCAGGTTTGAAATCAATCCTGGCGCGGATCGAGCGCGTCGTTGAGGCCGTCGCCGAGCAGGTTGAAGCCCATGACCAGCACGATGATCGCCACGCCCGGCCAGATCGGCATCCACGGCGCTTGCTGCAGGAATTGCCTGGCCGTGTCGAGCATCGAACCCCAGGACGGGTCCGGTGGACGCTGACCCAGGCCGAGAAAGGCAAGGCTCGCTTCGGCAAGCACCGCAGTCGCCATGGTGATGGTGGCCTGTACAACGACCGGCGCAAGGATATTCGGCATGACATAGACGCCCATGATCTTGATATTGGGCACGCCGAGCAGGCGCGCTGCAGCAATATAGTCCTCGGTCTTGACGGTCAGCACTTGCCCGCGTGTGAGGCGAACGAAGATCGGCATTGCCGAAATGCCGATGGCGATCATTGCATTTTCAAGGCTGGGATTGAGGAAGGTCGCAAATGCGATTGCCAGTACCAGGAAGGGGCATGACAGCAGCGCATCCGTGCAGCGGGAAATCACGACATCGACGATACCGCCGAAATAGCCGGAGATCAGGCCCAGCGGCACGCCGATGACGATGGCGATCACCACCGAAACGAGACCGACGAGCAACGAAGCGCGTGCGCCGAAGATGACGCGGGAGAGGATATCTCGGCCGAGGTCGTCAGTGCCGAACCAATGCAGCGCCGAGGGCGCCTGCCGGACGGTCAGCCAGCTCGATACGTTCGGCGGGAATGGTGCAATGACAGGCGCAAGGATCGCCACCACCACGAAGAAGAGGACAATGAGGCCGCCGATGATGGCACTCGGCTGGCTGAGGCAGCGCCTCAGTGCGGATTTGCGATAGCCGGAAGCGGCGGGAATGGCGAGCGTGGTTTCGGTCGTGTTCATCCGCGCAACCTCGGGCTCAGAATGACATAGGCGATATCGGCGAAAAGATTGAGCAGCAGGAACATCGCCGAAGAGCACAGAACGACGGCCTGGACTACGGCATAGTCACGGCCGAACACGCCGTCGACCACCATCTTGCCGAAGCCGGGGATACCGAAGACCTGTTCGGTCAGCACCGCGCCGGACAGAAGCTCGCCGAAATGCAGCGAGCTGACGGTGACCACCGGGATCAAGCCGTTGCGCAGCACATGCCTGATAACGACGATGCGCTCCTTCAGGCCCTTGGCGCGGGCGGTTCGGACATAATCCTGCCGCAGCGTCTGCAGCATGGAGCTGCGCGTATGACGCATGACGATGGCGGAAGCCGCCGTTCCCAATACGAGGCTCGGCATCAACATATAGCGCAGATTGTCGAGCGGAGAATCGAACAAACCGACATAGCCCCCCGATGGCAGCCAGCCAAGCTTTACCGCAAAGGCTAGGATCAGCATGATGCCTAGCCAGAAGCTTGGAACCGAAAGACCAGCCAATCCGAGAATGCTGACACCGTAATCCACCGGCGTGCCGCGCTTCAGCGCCGCAATGACACCGGCTGGAATACCGATGACCAGCGCCAGGATCATCGCCATGACAGAAAGCTGGATGGTGACCGGCAATTTCTCGAGGATCATCTCGCCAATCGGCAGCTTCGTGCGGATCGACAGGCCGAAATCGCCTTGCAGGATGCCCCAGAGCCAATGGACATATTGGGTGTAGAGCGGCTGATCCAGCATGTATTTATGCCGCAGGAACTCGATGACGGTGGGATCGCGATCCTCGCCGGCGAGTGCAATCGCCGGGTCGCCGGGCAGAAGCTTCAACAGGCCGAAAACCAGGATCGATACCAGCAGCAGGGTCGGAATGGCGATCGCCAGGCGGCGCAGGATAAAAAGAAACATGGCTTTTCTCTCGCTGCATGATCCCGAAAGCTTCAATTCGGTCTTCGATGGAGATCATGCAAAACCGGAAAACGGATGGCGCGGCAGCCCCGCGCCATCCTCAGCGAATGATCGCTTACTTAGCGGGCTTTACGCCCTGCAGGCGCAGGATGCCATCCGGAAAGATCGTGATGCCCGTCACATCGGCCCTCGATGCATAGAACCAGTTCGGGTGATAGAGCGGAATGGTCGGCAGGTCGGTCAGGTAAATGTCCGTCGCCTTCTCGTAGAGCTGCTTGCGCGTTGCTTCATCCGATGCCTGGCGGGCGTCGACCAGCGTCTTGTCCATCTCCGGATTCTTGTATTTGTTGACGTTCTGGCTGCCGTCGGAGCCGAAGAAGGCATAAAGCGTCGGG
This sequence comes from Rhizobium mayense, assembly GCF_030272705.1. Taxonomy (GTDB): domain Bacteria; phylum Pseudomonadota; class Alphaproteobacteria; order Rhizobiales; family Rhizobiaceae; genus Rhizobium; species Rhizobium mayense. The sequence goes on from NZ_JARFYM010000002.1 coordinate 15,225, forward strand.
TCCGGATCGGCGCGGCCGCTCCAGTTGCCGATATAGGCCTGGAAGTCTCCGGCCAGGTAGCGCTGGATGGCGGAGGTCGTCTCGAGCGGCAGCAACTGCACGTCGAAGCCGGCTTCGCTGGCGAGCGCTTGAATGATCTGCGCCACGCGCCCGTCGGTCAACGAATTTTCATAGGTGATTTCCAACTTCGGTGCGGGACCGCCGACTTCCGCGATCAGCGCCTTCGCCTTGTCGACATCGCGCGCCGGCATCGGGTGCGCCTTGCTGTAGAAGGCGCTCGACGACGGAATCATCTGATTGTCGGGAATGAACTCGCCATTGAAAGCCACCTGGTTGATGACGTTGCGGTCGAGCGACAGTTCCAAGGCCTTGCGCAGGCGGGGATCGGTGCCGATCGGCGTCTTGGCCTTGTCGCCGTTACCGACATTGATCATCAGATGGGAAACAGCAAGACCTGGCGAGGAATGCAGCGCCAACTTGTTGTCCGAACGCACGGTGGCGAGGTCCGTCGGCGCGATACGCTCGGCGACTTCGAGATCGCCGGCCTGCACTCGTGACAGGCGCACGGTGGAATCAGGAATGATGAGATACTGGACCTCGTCATAGCCAATAGCGGCGGCGTTCCAGTAACCTGGATATTTGTCGAGGGTAATGGAGTCGCGCTGCTTGCGCGCCTTCAGCATATAGGGACCGGAGCAGACCGGGTTGGTCGCGAACTCACCGCCCTTTTGGGCAGCCGTCGGCGACACCATCATGCCGGCGCGGTCGCTGAGCACGGCGAGCAGCGGGGCAAACGGCCCCTTCAGATGAAAGGTTACGTGGGTTGGATCGACCACTTCGACGGTATCGATCGGCGCAAGCTCGGCCTTGCGGTTCGATTCCTTCAGCGTCTTCATTCGTTCGATGTTGAACTTGACAGCGGCAGCATCAAATGGCGTGCCATCCTGGAAGGTGACGCCGCTGCGCAACGTGAAGGTGACGTCCGTGCCCTTGTCGTTCCACGCCCAGGCGGTTGCCAGCTGCGGCACGATATCGAGATTGGCGTTGATATCGACAAGCTTGTCGCACATGGCGGCAAAAACGATGCGGCCGGTATAGGTGCCGCTCGTCGCCGGATCGAGCGAATCCGGATCATCCTGCAGTCCGACGCGCAATGTTGCAGCATGCGCGGATCCAATCGTCACCGCCATGGCCGACGCCATCAAAAGCGCCTTGAATGAAGTTCCCATAAATTATCTCCCTGTGGCTAACCCGTCAAAGGTCTGCCCACCTGCCCAGAATTTATACAGCCGTAAGTGATGCATGGTTTTTCGCGATTGTAAAGCATCCTGACTAAATATTTGACCCAACAATAGTCAATGATTAAAAATCGACCATTTATACCGAAAATTCCACTTGACGCCCCTCCTTCATTGGATAATTTGTTCGCGAAGCTGACAAAAAATTAGGCCATGATCGACATTTCAACATCCGTTCCCCTCACGCGGCAGATCACATCGCGCACCGTGCTGCGCGCTGTCTTCGAAAACGCCCCCGTGTCGCGCGCTGAGCTGGCGCGCCTGACGGGGCTTTCGAAGCAAAGCATGTCCGAGATCGTCCGAGATCTTGAGGATGAGGGCTGGCTGCGCGTAACCGGCCGCACACAGGGCGCGGTCGGCCGAAGTGCGGTGACCTATGAACTGGAACCGCGCAAGGCCTTCGTTTTCGGCGTCGACATCGGCGGCACCAAGATTCATGCCGCGCTCGCCGATCTTACCGGCGCAATCGTCGGCGAACTCATTGAGAGCACCGACTCGCGCGGCGGCGAACGCGTGGTCGACCAGATCGTGCGCGTGCATGACGCGCTGCTGGAAAAGACCGGCATTGCCAAGAAGTCCGTGAAGATGGGTGCGATCGGCATCCCTGGCGCCGTTCATCCAAAGACCCGGCGGCTGACCATGGTGCCGAATATCCCCGGCCTGACGGACTTGGCTTTTGAAGACCTGCTTCGCGACAGGCTCGGCTATGGCATCCTCATCGAGAACGATGTCAATATGGCCGCCAAGGGAGAGCAATGGCTGGGTAACGGCCGCAGTATCGACAATTTTGTTTTCGTCGCGCTCGGCACCGGCATCGGCATGGGCATCGTCAACGAGGGCCGCATCGTCCGCGGCGCCCGTGGCGCAGCCGGCGAAATCGCCACCCTTCCGATCGGGGCCGATCCTTTCGATTCCCGTACCTTCATGGCCGGCGCGCTGGAATCGGCTATCGGCAGCATCGCCATCCGCGGCCGGTATGAAGCGCTCGGCGGCACACCGGGCCTGACCGTGCGCGAATTGTTCGAGCGCAGGGATGACCCGGCGGCGGGCATGGTGATCGATGAAGTGGCCCGCGTCGTCGCGACCTCGCTCGTTGCCATCTCCGCGGTCGTCGATCCCGAGGTGGTGATTTTTGGCGGCAGCGTTGGGGCGCGGCCCGAACTGGTGGAGCGGATCAGCTTCTATCTGTCGCGTTGCGTGCCAGTGCCCCTGTCCTGCACCATCAGCCCGCTCGGCAGCCAGGCCGGCCTTTTCGGCGCCATCGCCATCGCGCTTGACCAGTTTCGCGAGACGCTGTTTGAAATGCCAGGGCGCGTGGATCTCGGCATGGCTTTCCTGGCGGAATAAACGCCGTAAAACGATATTGAGGCCCCGCAGCAGACACGCGGACGACAACAGGCATATGGAGGAAATTGACAAACATGCAGCAGCGGGATTTTTTCAAGCCGGGCCGTTCGGTCGCAATTTCCGACAGGGGCATGGCGGCAACCTCGCATCCGCAAGCAACGCTCGCGGCGGTCGATATCTTGCGCGCCGGCGGCAGCGCAGTCGATGCGGCAGTTGCTGCGGTCGCGCTGCAGTCGGTGATCGATCCGCACATGACCGGCATCGGCGGCGACTGCTTTGCCCTATATAGCCCAGCCGGCGGCACGCCGGTCTCGCTCAATGGCTCCGGCCGCGCGCCGCAAAAGGCGAAGCTTGACTACTTCCTGGAGAAGGGTTTCACGGCCATTCCCGACGACAGTCCGCATGCGGTCACCGTTCCCGGCGCTGTTGATGCCTGGTGCCGGCTGGTCGGCTCTTATGGTCGTTTCGACATGGGCCGTGTGCTTGCGCCGGCAATCGCAGCCGCCGAAGACGGTTATTGCATTACGCCGCGCGTCGAACTCGACTGGCGCCGCTACAGCGACCGTGTCGCCAAATACCCGGCTTCCGCCGCCTATTTCCTGCCGCATGGCCGCGCACCGCGCACCGGTGAACGCATGGCCAACCCTGCCCTCGCTGCTACGCTGAAGGCCATCGCCAAGGACGGCCGCGACGCGTTCTATCGCGGCAAGGTGGCCGAGGAAATTACCCAGCTTCTGCAATCCCTTGGCGGATTGCATGAAGAAACTGATTTCGCTAATTACAAGGCTTTCGAGACCACGCCGATCTCCGGCAAATATCGCGGCCGCGACCTCTTAGAATGCCCGCCGAACGGCCAGGGCCTAGCCGCTCTTCTGATCACACGCATTCTCGATGGTTTCAACCTTCGCGATCCCAAGCTGACCGAAGCCGACCGCATCCATTTGCTCGCTGAGGCGACAAAAGCGGGTTACGCCAAGCGCGACCAGCTCATCAGCGATCCGGACCACCTGACCTTCAGCATCGACGAACTCCTATCCGACCAGTCGATTGCGGCCATGCGCGCGAAGATCAGCCTGGAACGTGCCGCTGACGTTGCGACATGGGATGGGCCGACGCACAAGGATACGGTCTATGTCTCCGTTGTCGATCGCGACGGCAATGCGATTTCACTGATCAACTCGATCTTCTTCGCTTTCGGCAGCGGCATCTATGCGCCGCGCGCCGGCGTGCTGCTGCAGAACCGCGGCTCCGGCTTCGTCGTCAAGGAAGGCCATCCGAATGCCATCGGCCCTACTAAACTGCCCTTCCACACCATCATCCCGGCCATGCTGATGGAAGATGGCAAGACGCGCATGAGTTTCGGCGTCATGGGCGGGCAATATCAAGCTGTCGGCCATGCTCATATGTTGAGCCAGATCCTCGATCGCGATTTCGATCCGCAGCAGGCAAGCGACCAGCCGCGCAGCTTCTGCTACGGCGGCAAGCTGTCGCTCGAGCCGACGATCTCGGAAGACATCAAGCTGGACCTCGAACGCCGTGGCCATGTTACCGAATGGGCGGATGAGCCGATCGGCGGCGCGCAGGCGATCTTGATCGATCACGAGCGCGGCGTCCTGCTCGGCGCCTCCGACCATCGCAAGGACGGCATCGCGCTTGGCTGTTGAGTTTGGGATATTGAAACGATGACGTCTGCTTCCGTTCTCTCCGTCCGCGACTTGACCCTCACGCTCCCATTGGGCGGAGACCGGAAATATGCGCTGCGAGGCCTAAGCTTCGACCTGGCGGAACGAGAAATCCTCTGCATCGTCGGCGAATCCGGATCGGGGAAATCCCTTTGTGCCCAGACGATCATGGGCCTGCTTCCCAAGGTGATTGGAATCGAGAAGGGCGAAATCCTGCTGGAGGGCGCGGATATCATCAGCGCGCCGCCATCCGTGCTGCGCGATCTGCGCGGTAAGCGCGTCTCCATGATCTTCCAGGAGCCGATGACGGCGCTCAATCCTTCGATGCGCATCGGCGACCAGATCGCCGAGGTGTTTGAAGCGCATGGATTGCTGACCGAGAAGGAACGGTCGGCGCGAGCTGTAACGCTCGCGACCGAAGTCGGCCTGCCCAATCCCGAGCGTATCGTCCACTCCTTCCCGCACCAGCTTTCCGGAGGCCAGCGCCAGCGCGCTATGATCGCGATGGCTCTGGCGTTGGAACCGAAAGTGCTGATTGCCGACGAGCCGACAACTGCCCTCGACGTCACCACGCAGGCGCAGATCCTGCGGCTGATCCGCGATATCCAGCAGCGGCGCGGCATGTCCGTGGTCTTCATTACCCATGATTTTGGTGTGGTGGCCGATATTGCCGACAAGGTGCTGGTGCTGCAGAAGGGCCTGATGGTCGAGCAGGGCACGGCCGACAGCGTGCTGAAACATCCGACTCAGGATTACACCAAGGCACTGCTCGCCGCCGTTCCTTCGGCAACGCCCCCGGAACGCCCCTCGACCGACGCACGCCCGATCGCCTTTTCCGTCGACAAGCTGTGCAAGACCTATGTTTCCGGTGGTGGCTTCCTGCAGCCGAAGCGCCGGACCCAGGCAGTCAACAATGTCAGCTTCGAAATCCGGCGCGGTGAAACATTGGGCCTGATCGGCGAATCCGGTTCCGGCAAATCCACGGTCGCTCGCCTAGTGACGAGGCTGATCGATCCCGACGGCGGCCAGGTCATGCTCGCAAATGACGACTTCACCAAGCTCAAAGGCGCGAAACTGCGGCAGGCGCGCAAGCGCATCCAGATGGTCTTCCAGGACCCGTTCGCCTCGCTCAACCCGCGCCGCAAAATCGGCCTTAGCATTGCGGATGGTCCGCTCGCGCACGGCGTCAGCCATGCCGAAGCGCTGCAGGAAGCTCGTCAGCTCCTCACCCTCGTCGGTCTCGATCCGCGTGCTGTCGATCGTCTGCCGCACGAATTCTCCGGCGGCCAACGCCAGCGCATCGGCCTTGCACGTGCGCTCGCCCTGAAGCCCGATGTGCTCGTCGCCGACGAATCCGTTTCCGCCCTCGATGTCACCGTGCAGGCGCAGGTGCTGAAACTACTGGAAGAGCTGAAAGGTCGCCTCGACCTCGCCATGCTGTTCATCACCCACGATCTGCATGTCGCCGCCCAGGTCTGCGACCGCATCGCCGTCATGCGCCGCGGCGAAATCGTCGAGCTGAGGCCGGCAGCCGAGCTGATCAACGACCCGCAGCATCCCTATACACGGGAATTGCTGTCCGCGATTCCAGGGCAAAGCCTGGCGGCGCATTGACGGGACATCAGCTTGAACGCATCCTATAGCTGTATCTGCCGATGGGTGACCTGATGAAAACGATTGAGATCGACGACACGGAAAGTGTCCTCACGACTTTGGTCGACGATGCGCTCAATGGAAACCGCTGCGTCATCACACGTCACGGTGAACATGCCGCAGTGATCTTATCCTACAACGAGTATCGAAGACTGGAGCAAGCGGTTCCATCTCTCGGTTGGTTGCTCACCACCGCTCCGCTTGAAGAGGACGACCTTCCGGTGAGAAAGCCGGCGCGCTGCCGGCTTCTCGAACTTTGATCTCTCAGATAATCCCGCCACCGCCCGCTGCAGAGGCCGGACGTTCGCTCGCAACCTTCTTTCGATAACCGCTCGCGCGATAGGCTGCGACAGGATCGATGGCACCGCCAGTGCGGCGGCGGGCTTCGGCGAGGATAGGCTCGACGTCGGCGCGGTAGGCACGTTTCAGTGTCTCGGATGCCATCAGAGCGTCGTTCGCGTCCTGATAGTCTGCCAGCGCCTTGCGGTCGACAATCAATGCCTGTGCATAGGCGCGGCGGATTTCGTTGGCGCTGGAAATCAGGCTTTCGATTGGGTCGGTGACGTTGTGCGACTGGTCGATCATGTGGGCCGGATGGAAGCCTTTTACCCCGCGATGCTCTGCGTCGACCAATTCGTTGAAGACGAGGAACAGGCGATAGGGCTCGATCGCGCCAGCATCGAGATCGTCGTCGCCATATTTCGAATCATTGAAGTGGAAGCCGCCGAGCTTACCGAACTGGATGAGGCGGGCGACGATCATCTCGATATTGGTGTTCGGGGCGTGGTGGCCGAGGTCGACCAGGCAGAAAGCCTTGGGCCCGAGCGTCTGCGCGATCAGATAGTTTGTGCCCCAGTCCTGCACGACGGTCGAATAGAAGGCCGGCTCGTACATCTTGTGCTCGGAAAATAGCCGCCAGTCATCCGGCAGCGCCTTGTAGATCTCCGCCATCGCGGCGAGGTAACGCTCGAACGCCTTGGTGAAATTGCTCTGGCCGGGGAAGTTGGAACCATCGCCGATCCAGACCGTCAGCGCCTTCGAACCGATCGCCTTGCCGATCTCGATGCATTCCAGATTATGCTCGACAGCCTGAGCGCGGGTTGCCGCGTCGACATGGCTGAGCGAGCCGTATTTGTAGGAATGCGCCTGGCCAGGAGCATCCGAGAAGGTGTTGGAATTCATGGCATCGAAGCCGAGGCCGAGCGCATCGCCTTTTGCTTTCAGCTCCTTGGCATCCGCCTTGTCCCAGGGGATATGCAACGAAACCGTCGGCGTCGCCTGCGTCAGCTGATGGATGACCGCGCAATCGTCGAGCTTGTCGAAAATGCCGCGTGGTTCGCCGGTGCCCGGAAAACGGGCAAAGCGCGTACCGCCGGTGCCGACACCCCAGGATGGAACGGCGACAAAGAATTCGGAGACCTTCTTCGTCACCGCCTCGATATCGACGCCACGGCGGGCGAGTGTGGCGCCGAGCGCCTCATAATCGGATTTCAGCGCAGCAGCACGCTTGTCGTTTTCCGCAGCGACCAGATCCGGCGCAATTCTGAACTCGGCCATTCTTTCCTCCCGGTTATGCAATTTCTGGCGTTGCGATGACTCGACTTTCCCTCTTCTCCCCAGCGGGGAGAAGATGCCCAACGGGCAGATGGGGGGAGTGAGGAGCATAGCGACTCACATCTTGAGCGTAAGCGAAAGATAGTACCGCATTTGCGGCGCCACCCCCTTATCCGACCCTTCGGGCCACCTTCTCCCCGAGGGGAGAAGGGAAAACGCATCCATTACCGCGTAAAGCTCTGCGCGTTGCCGGCATCGACATTGATGATGTTGCCGGTCGACTTCGCAGAAAGATCAGAAGCGAGAAAATAGATAGCTTCTGCAATATCTTCCGGGAAGACGTTCAACTTCAGCATTGAACGCTTGCGGTAATGTTCCTCCAGCTCGTCCACCTCGATTTTCGAAGAGGCCGCGCGTTGTTCGCGCCATTCGCCGTTCCATATCTTGGAGCCGCGCAGGACTGCATCGGGATTAACGGTGTTGACGCGAATGCCCGCCTCCGCACCCTCGAGCGCCAGGCAGCGTGCCAGATGAATTTCGGCAGCCTTGGCTGTGCAATAGGCTGCGGCGTTCGGAGACGAGGCAAGACCGTTCTTCGACGCGACGAAAACGATGTTGCCGCCGAGATTCTGACGGCGGAAGAGCCGGAAGGCTTCGCGCGAGACGAGGAAATAGCCGGTGGCGAGAATGTCGATATTACGGTTCCACATCGAAAGCTCCGTGCTTTCGATCGGAGCAGAAGAGGCAATACCGGCGTTGGACACGAGGATGTCGATGCCGCCGAATTCTACGCAGGCTTCCGCAAAGGACGAAATCACGGCGTCCTCCTTGGTCACGTCGAGCTTGACGCTCCGCACCGCGTCCGCACCATATTTCTTGGCGAAATCCTCCTGCGTGCTCTCAAGAGCGGTCTGATCGATGTCGGCCAGCACCACGCAGGCGCCCTCGCCCACCAGACGCGCCGCCGTGGCGCGGCCGATGCCGCCGGCGCCGCCGGTCACGAAAGCAACGCGGCCGGCCAGGCTCTTGGGCTTCGGCATGCGCTGCAGCTTCGCTTCTTCCAGCAGCCAATATTCGATATCAAAGGCTTCCTGCTCCGGCAGGCCCTGATATTCGGACACCGTCGACGCGCCGCGCATGACGTTGATGGCGTTGACGTAGAACTCGCCGGCAATCCGCGCGGTCGCCTTGTCGCGGGCAAAGGAGAGCAGACCGACGCCCGGCACCAGGAAGATCACCGGGTTGGGATCGCGCATGGCGGGCGAATTGTCGTGCTTGCAGTCATTGTAATAGCGGGCGTAGTCGGCGCGGTAGTCCTCCAGCGCCTTGTCGAGACCGGCGATGACAGCGTCGACGTCGGGCTTTGCCGGATCGAAGTCGACGATCAGCGGCCGGATCTTGGTGCGCAGGAAATGGTCCGGGCAGCTGGTGCCGAGCGCGCCGAGCGGACGGAGGTTGCTCGAATTGACGAATTCGAGCACGGCATCCTGATCGTCGAAATGACCGAGCTTGCGCTCAGCCTTGCCGATGCGACCACGAATTTCCGGCATTAGCTTGGCGGCAATCGCGCGGCGTTCCGCCTGCGGCAGGCTCCGCACGGCCGCGCCACCGAAGATTGTTTTACCTTCAGTTTTCTCCGCAAACCATTGAATTGCCTTGTTGATGATCGCCAGCGTCAGTTCGTAGCAGGCCTTTGCATCGTTCGCCCAGGTGAAGAGGCCATGGCTTTCGAGAACGACGCCCTTCGCATTCGGATGCGCCTTCACGAAGGCTTCGAGATCAAGTCCGAGCTGGAAACCGGGGCGCCTCCAGGGCAGCCAGCCGATTTCCTCACCGAAGATTTCGCGCGTCAGCTCGCGGGAATTCTTCGAGGCAGCGATCGCGATGATCGCGTCGGGATGCATGTGGTCGACATGGGTAAAAGGCACGAAGCCGTGCAGCGGCGTATCGATCGACGCAGCGCGCGCATTGAGATTGAAGGTGCAATGCGGCAGGAAGCCGACCATGCGGTCCTCGTCGGCAACGCCCTTGTAAATGCCCTTCAGGCTCTCGAGCTTGTCCTGATAAAGCGTGGCGAAACCGTCGAGCTTGATGGTGCCGACATCCCCGCCGGAGCCTTTGACCCACAGAATTTTGACCTTTTCGCCGGACAGCGGATCGGTTTCCATAACCTTGGCTGACGTATTGCCGCCACCGTAATTGGTGATACGCTTATCGGCGCCGAGCAAATTCGAGCGGTAGAGCAGCTTGCCCGGTTCATCCAAGCGGGCCGCGTATGCATCATCCCAACGATTCTCCAGAAGCCGAACCTCAGCCGCCATGTCATCCTCCCATAAGGTCATGTCTCAGAGGCAGCCGAAAACGTCTTCAGCGCCCTTTACCATCACGATATCGCTCACGCACGGTCGCCTTGTCAATCGAAAACGATCATAATTGATAATGCTGCGATGCAATATGAAAGTTTCTGAGCGTTTGTGATTGACACCTTGTCACATTTACGAAATAACCCGAGAAGGAGGAGCCGATGCACGAACGTGAACGCCATCGCATCATTTTGAGCGCCGTACAGGAAAAGCCTGTGGTGACGATTCAGGATATTTCCGAATTGACCGAGGCCTCCGAAGCGACGATCCGCCGCGATATCGCGGCCCTGCATGTGCAGGGAAAGATCCGGCGCGTGCGCGGTGGCGCCGAATCGATCCATCCTCCGCAGCTCGGCAATCTGGCCGGACGCCCCTTCCGCGTTTCAGAAGGCGTCAATATCGACAGAAAGCGCGCAATTGCGCGCAAGGCGGCCGAATTATGCGGCCAGGGCGATGCCATCATCATCAATGGCGGCACGACGACGTTCCAGCTTGTCCACTATATTTCGGCCTACCGGCTGCAGGTGATGACCAATTCCTTCGCCATTGCCGAACATCTGGTCAAGCACTCAAAGAATACGGTGACAGTTCCGGGCGGCGCGATCTATCGCGAGCAGAGCCTGATCCTGTCTCCCTTCGACAATGACACGACCCGGAACTTTTATGCGCGGCGCATGTTCATCGGCGCGCAGGGTGTCGGCCCGCTCGGCATCATGGAGGCCGATGCCCTGGTGATCCAGAGCGAACAGAAGCTGATGCGCCAAGCCGACGAACTGGTCGTCATGGTCGATTCGAGCAAGTTCCATCAGCGTTCCAGCCTGATCTTGTGTCCGCTCGAACAAGTGACCACCATCATCACCGATGACGGCATTTCGGCGGAGACTGTACGCATGATCGAGGATGCCGGCGTATCGCTGATCATAACGAGCGTCACGGCGCAGGCCGAGAGGGAGGATTCCCCGTCAGTCGCATGAGATGTGGCGGGGTGAGCATAGCCTATCAATTTTGGGCAACTTTGGGAGGAAGAGACATGAATATTGCAAAGAAATTGGCGATCGGCGTAGCGCTGGCCGTCGCAATGATGGCCGGCACGGCAAGTGCGAAAGACATCAAGATCGGCCTCGTGGTGAAGTCGCTCGGCAACGGCTTCTTCGAAGCGGCCAACAAGGGCGCTCAGGAAGCCGCGAAGGAACTCGGCGGCGTCCAGGTCATCTACACCGGCCCGACGCAGCCGACCGCCGAAGCCCAGATCGAAGTGATCAACTCGCTGATCGCACAGGGCGTCGACGCCATTGCTATCTCCGCCAACGACAAGGATGCTGTGGTGCCAGCCTTGAAGAAAGCCACGCAGCGCGGCATCAAGGTTATCTCCTGGGATTCCGGCGTGGCTCCGGCCGGCCGCATCCTGCAGCTCAATCCGTCTTCGAACGAGCTGATCGGCAAGATGTGCCTGACGCTCGCCAAGGACCATCTTGACGGCGGCAAGGGCAATTTCGCCATCCTGTCGGCGACTTCGACCGCCACAAATCAGAACATCTGGATCGGCGAGATGAAGAAGCAGCTCAAGGATTTCCCGGGCCTCAACCTCGTTACGACCGTCTACGGTGACGACCTTTCGGACAAGAGCTACCGCGAAGCCCAGGGCCTCCTGACCTCGCATCCGGAAGTCAAGGTCATCGTCGCTCCGACGACCGTCGGCGTGCTCGCCGCGTCGCAGGCCGTCAAGGACGCCGGCAAGATCGGCCAGGTCTATGTAACCGGTCTCGGCCTGCCGTCCGAAATGGCTGGCGCCATCAAGTCGGGCGCCACGAAGGAATTTGCGATCTGGAACCCGATCGACCTCGGCTATTCCGCAACGCAGATCTCCTACCGTCTCGTCAAGGGTGAAACCGACGGCAAGCCGGGCAGCGAGATCAATGCCGGTCGCATGGGCAAGATCAAGGTTGGAGACAACGGCGAAGCCGCCATGGCTGATCCTTTCGTCTACAACGCTTCGAATATCGATCAGTTCTCCAAGGTCTTCTGATCAGCAGACCCATTCGCAGCTTTCCGGCGGCTTCGGCCGCCGGACTTGGTTAACTTATCCGGTACATTGCTGATGACCACAGTCCTTCAACGACCCGCCATGGGCATGCCAAGCTTGGGCAATACGGCCATTCTGGAAATGCGCGGCATTTCGCAGATATTTCCGGGTGTAAAGGCGCTCGATGGCGTCAGTATCTCGCTTTATCCAGGCAAGGTCACCGCCCTGATCGGCGAAAACGGCGCCGGCAAATCGACGCTCGTCAAGATTCTGACCGGCATCTATCGTCCGAACGAGGGCGAAATCCTCGTCGACGGCAAGCCGGTGACGTTTCACAGCGCCCAGGCCGCGATCGACGCCGGCGTCACCGCCATACATCAGGAGACCGTGCTCTTCGACGAGCTGACGGTTGCCGAAAACATCTTTCTCGGCCATGCGCCGCGCACGAAATTCCGCACCATCGACTGGAAGACGATGAACAGCCGGTCAAGGCTGCTGCTGGAATCGCTGGAAAGCAGCATTGATCCGTCGATCCGCCTGAAGGACCTTTCCATCGCACAGCGCCATCTCGTGGCGATTGCCCGCGCCCTGTCTATCGAAGCACGCATCGTTATCATGGACGAGCCGACCGCGGCTCTCTCCCGCAAGGAGATCGATGACCTCTTCCGTATCGTCGAAGGTCTGAAGGCCAAGGGCAAAGCGATATTGTTCATCAGCCACAAGTTCGATGAACTCTATGAAATCGCCGATAACTTCGTCGTTTTCCGCGACGGCCGCGCCGTCGGACACGGCCGGCTGAAGGAGACGCCGCAAGACGAGATCGTCCGCATGATGGTCGGTCGCGACGTCAAGGATGCTTTCCCGAAGGTGCCCGTCACGATCGGCAACGTCGTGCTCGAAGTCGAGAACTATTGCCACCGCACGGAATTCCGCGGCATCTCCTTCAAGCTCCGACGCGGCGAAATCCTCGGTGTCTACGGCCTGATTGGCGCCGGTCGTTCCGAACTGTGCCAATCGCTGTTCGGCATTACCAGGCCGCTCTCGGGCCGGCTGACGCTGAACGGTCAGGAAATCCATATCCATTCGCCGCATGACGCGATCCGCGCCGGCATCGTCTATGTGCCGGAGGAGCGCGGGCGTCATGGCCTGGCGCTGCCGATGCCGATCTATCAGAACATGTCGCTGCCTTCGCTCGGGCGCACCTCGCGCAAAGGCTTTCTGACGGCCGCCAACGAGTTCGCGCTCGCCCGCAAATATGCCGAGCGGCTGGACCTGCGCGCCGCGGCCCTTTCTGTGCCGGTCGGCACGCTGTCGGGCGGCAACCAGCAGAAGGTGGTAATCGGCAAATGGCTGGCGACGCAGCCGAAGATCATCATTCTCGACGAGCCGACCAAGGGCATCGACATCGGCTCGAAGGCTGCCGTGCACGGCTTCATCAGCGAACTGGCAGCCGAAGGCCTTAGCATCATCATGATCTCCTCCGAACTGCCTGAAATCCTTGGCATGTCGGACCGCGTGCTGGTGATGAAGGAGGGCCTTTCGGCGGGCCTGTTCGAGCGCGAAGGGCTGACGCCGGAAACGTTGGTGCGCGCCGCCACGGGCAATGCATAGGGAGGGCCGGATGCCACGCATACTCAAAAAACGCGAGACGCTGCTCTTCGTCATCATCATCGTGATGATCGCCGGTTTTGCAACGCGTGCGGCCGGCTTTGCCGAGCCCGCCAATCTTGCCAATATCTTCAACGATACGTCGATCCTGATCATCCTGGCGCTGGCGCAGATGACCGTCATCCTGACGAAATCGATCGATCTTTCCGTCGCCGCCAATCTCGCCTTTACGGGCATGGCCATCGCCATGCTGAATGCCGCCTATCCCGATCTTCCGCTGATCGTGCTCGTGATCACCGCTGTCATCATGGGCGCGGTGCTCGGCGCCATCAACGGTTATCTCGTCTGGGCTCTCGAAATCCCGCCAATCGTCGTCACGCTCGGCACGCTTACCATCTATCGCGGCATGGCCTTCGTGCTGTCTGGCGGCGCCTGGGTCAATGCCCATCAGTTCACGCCGATCTTCCTCAACGTCCCCCGCACGCCGCTCCTCGGCCTGCCGGTGCTCTCGTGGATCGCCATAGCCATCGTGGTCATGATGTATTTCGTGCTGCGCTACACGCGCTTCGGCCGCTCGACCTATGCCAGCGGCGGCAATCCCGTAGCGGCCGTCTATGCGGGCATCGATGTCGGCTGGACGCGCTTTCTCGCCTTCGTGCTTTCGGGCGCTCTGGCCGGGCTCAGCAGCTATCTCTGGGTGTCGCGTTATGCGGTCGCCTATGTCGACATCGCCAACGGTTTCGAGCTCGACAGCGTCGCGGCCTGCGTCATCGGCGGCATCTCGATCGCCGGCGGCGTCGGCTCGGTCGCCGGCACCCTGCTCGGCGCGCTGTTTCTCGGCGTCATCAAGAATGCCCTGCCCGTCATCGGCATTTCGCCGTTCACGCAGATGGCGATCTCCGGCACCGTCATCATCCTCGCCGTCGCATTCAACGCCCGCCGTGAGCGTAATCGCGGCCGCATCATCCTCAGGGATCAGGCCGCCAAGGAAGCCTCGGGCAAGGAGGTCACCGCATGAGCACCCTATCCGAAACCGTGCCGGAAAAGCGCAGCATTCCCGACCGCCTGGGCACGCCCTTCAAGCGCGTGATGGCGAGCTGGGAAGTGCTGCTGCTTGGCGTGGCGATTGCCATTTTCATTTTTAACTCATTGGCTTCGCCCTATTTCCTCGACCCTTACAATCTCTCGGACGCGACCTTCAATTTCACCGAAAAGGCGATGATCGCATTCGCGATGGCGCTGCTGGTGATCGCCGGCGAAATCGACCTGTCCGTCGCCGCCATCATCGCTCTCGCGTCGACCGCTATGGGCGCCGCAGCACAGGTTGGCGTCGACACCGTAGGATTGGTGGCAATCGGACTAGGCGTCGGGCTCGTCTGCGGCATTTTCAACGGCTTCCTTGTCTCGGCGCTGAAACTGCCGTCGATCGTCGTTACCATCGGCACTATGAGCCTGTTCCGCGGTATTTCCTATATCGTCCTCGGTGACCAAGCCTATGGCAACTATCCGGATAGTTTCGCCTATTTCGGCCAGGGCTATGTCTTCTGGGTCTTCTCCTTCGAATTCGTCCTCTTCATCGTGCTGGCGATCGCCTTCGCTATTCTGCTGCATGCGACGAATTTTGGCCGGCAGGTCTATACGATCGGCAACAATGATTTTGCGGCGCGCTTCTCCGGCATTCCCGTCGAGCGGGTCAAATTCATCCTGTTCCTTCTGACCGGCATCATGAGCGGCATCGCCTCCGTCTGCCTGACCTCGCGCCTCGGCTCGACACGCCCGTCGATCGCACTCGGCTGGGAGCTGGAAGTGGTAACCATGGTGGTGCTCGGTGGCGTATCGATCCTCGGCGGCTCCGGCACCATCGGTGGCGTCGTCATTGCCGCCTTCGTCATGGGCCTGGTGACGTTCGGTCTCGGCCTTCTCAACGTGCCGGGCATCGTTATGTCGATCTTCATCGGCCTCCTCCTGATCATCACCATCGCGCTGCCGATCGTGGCACGTCGCATCAAAGCCATGAGTTCGAAATGACTGCTCCCCTCGAACGCCACGCCTTCAAGATGACACTCAATCCCGGCATGGAGGCCGAGTACAGAAGGCGTCATGACGAGATCTGGCCGGAACTGGTCGAGCTTCTGCACCAAGCCGGCGTCAGCGACTACTCCATCCATCTCGACCGCGAAACGAACACGCTGTTCGGCGTTCTCACACGGCCGAAGGATCACACGATGGCCAGCCTTCCCGATCATCCCGTCATGAAGAAATGGTGGGCGCATATGGCCGATATCATGGCAACCAATCCCGACAATTCGCCCGTTCAAAGCGATCTCGTGACGGTCTTCCATCTGCCATGATCGCTACGTCGACCTATCGCCACATCGCCGTCCTCGATATCGGCAAGACCAATGCCAAGGTCGTGGTGCTCGATGCGCAAACCGGCGCCGAGATCGCCGCCGTGCGGACCTCCAATACGACGTTGAGGAGCGGCCCTTATCCGCATTACGACATCGAGCGCTTGTGGGATTTTATCATCGGCGCGCTGAAGGGCTTCGCTACCGCACCCGGCTTCGATGCCATATCGATTACCACCCACGGTGCCTCTGCCGTTCTTCTTGGCGAAGATGGCAGCCTCGTCCTGCCGGTGCTCGATTACGAGCATTGCTATCCCGAAGCCGTGCAGGAAGCCTATGAACGCCTTCGCCCGCCATTCAGCGAGACCTTTTCGCCGAGGCTCTCGGGCGGCCTGAATGTCGGCGCGCAAATCCATTATCAAAAGAGTGTATTTCCAAGCGATTTCGCCCGCGTCAGCAAAATTCTGACCTATCCGCAATATTGGGCCTTTCGGCTGACGGGCGTCGCCGCTAACGAGGTAACTTCGCTGGGTTGCCACACGGATCTTTGGAACCCGTCCGCCGGTGCCTATTCCTCGCTGGTTGACACGCTCGGTATTCGTGCCTTGATGGCCCCCATCCGCTCCGCCTTCGATGCGCTCGGGCCTTTGTTGCCAACGATCGTGACGGAGATTGGTCTTGACGCCCCGGTCCCAGTCTTTTGCGGCATCCATGATTCCAATGCCTCGCTGCTACCGCATCTCGTGGAGAACGAGGCGCCCTTCGCCGTCGTGTCGACCGGCACCTGGGTGATCAACTTCGCCGTCGGCGGCGACCTTGATCATCTCGATCCGGCGCGCGATGCGTTGGCCAACGTCGATGCCTACGGCCGAGCGGTGCCTTCCTCCCGTTTCATGGGCGGGCGGGAATTCGAAATATTGGCGGCCGAGATCGGGACTGCATCACCGGACGCAGCCGAAAAGGCGCTCGAAACCGTGATCGAAAAGGGCATCATGCTGCTGCCGAACGTGGTCGAGGGCTCCGGCCCTTTTCCGGGCAAGAAGATGCGCTGGATCGGGCAGGCGCAGGCGAGCTCAGCGGAACGCCTGGCCGCAGCCAGCCTCTATCTGGCGTTGATGACCGAGGCTTGCCTTGGCTTGATCGGCGCCAAAGGCCCTATTTTCGTCGAGGGGCCTTTTGCACTCAATCGCGCCTATCTTGCCGCGCTGTCTTCACTGACGGGATCCGACGTTATCGCGCTGCCCGGCTCGACGGGTACCAGCCAAGGTGCGGCGCTGTTAACCGGCATCAAGCCGACGGCTCCGTCAGAAAATGTGCCTATCCGGGCCGATCTGCCGGGCCTGCGAGACTATAGGCGAGCCTGGCACCAGGCATTGGCAGAATAAACGCCTCCTTTGTCCGAATTCCACGCATCGCTTCAATTGCGATGAAAGGCCCCTTTCACGATCATCTCCGTATCCGCTGATTGGCACGATAAGGAGATTTGACCATGTCCCAGGGAAGCGAAATCATCGCCGGAATCAGGATACCGGACAGCCAGATGGCAAAGGCAGCGACGGAGTTGGTGCGCGACACCGAAACCGACCTGCTCTATCACCATTCCCGCCGCGTCTTCCTGTTCGGCGCACTGACGGGCGAGCGCAAGAAGCTGAAGTACGATCCGGAACTTCTCTATATCGGCACCATGTTCCACGATATGGGCCTGTTCGACTCCTACGCCAGCGAGACCGAGCGTTTCGAGGTCGACGGCGCCAACGCAGCCCGCGATTTTCTAAAAGCCTATGATGTCTCTGAGCGCGATATCGACGATGTCTGGGATTCGATCGCGCTGCATACGACGCCCGGCATTCCGCAGCACAAGCGACCGACAGTCGCTCTCGTCACGGCGGGCGTCGAGATGGACGTGTTGGGCATTGCGTATCACGATTTCACCGAAGAGCAGCGCCATGAGGTCTGCAACTGTCATCCGCGCGGCCTGAAATTCAAGCACGGCATTCTCTCCGCCTTCTGCTACGGCACGATCAAGAAGCCGGAATCCACCTTCGGCAACGTCAAGGCCGACGTGCTGGAGCGCATGGACCCGACCTATAAGCGGCTGAATTTCGCAGAAATGATCATGGATTCGGCCTGGGATAGCTGATCTCTCCAACCGAAGGCTCGCCGGACATGATGTCGGCGGGCCTCACCTTTGGGCCTAACTCCGCCTGAAGCTCGCCCGGTACTGGTTCGGCGTCACACCCAGGCGTTTCGCAAAAACCTGTCGCATGCGCTGGACGTTGCCGAAGCCACATTCGAAGGCGATGGCTTTCAGCGCAAGATCGCTACCTTCCAGGAGATTACGCGCCGCATCGACGCGCGCCTGCTCGACGAACTCGGCCGGCGTCACGTGAACCTGCTGCACGAAGGCGCGAGCGAAATTCCGCGGGCTCATGCCGGCCTGCTCCGCAAGATCGGCAACGGAGAGGCGGTCACGCAGATGCGCCATGACATGCTGATAGACCCTAGCGATCGGTGAGCCCTCTTCCGCCGGCGCCGCAATGTAAGGGCTGAACTGCGACTGACCGCCCTGACGCTGTGCAACGACGACGAGGCGTTTGGCAACGGCGAGCGCGACGGCCGCACCATGATCCTCATTGATGATTGCAAGGGCGAGATCGATGCCCGCCGTGACGCCGGCCGAGGTCAGAAGCGCGCCATCGCGGATGTAGATGCGATCGAAATCGACATTCGCCTCAGGAAACATCCGCGCCAGCGCCGGCGCGTTCTGCCAGTGTGTCGTCACCAGCCGGCCATCAAGAAGGCCCGCGTGGCCAAGCGCGAAGGCGCCGGTACAGACCGAGCCGTAACGCGCGGCCGCGCCGACGATGGCGTGCAGGCAGGCGATCATCCGCAGATCGGGTGCAGCGTCAGGAAGCGCCGGCCCTCCAGCGACCAGGACCAGGTCGAAGCTGGGCCTCGCCTCCTCATAGGTAAGGTCCGGCACCAGGAGCATGCCATTCGAGGCGCGAAACGGCTGTCTCTCGGGGCCGATCAAAGTCACGCGATATCCTTCACCATCAGGGATGAACGCATTCGCCTCGACGAATGCGTCCAGCGGACCGGAGACGTCGAGGGCCTGCACCTCCGGAAAAATGATCATCGC
This sequence comes from Rhizobium mayense, assembly GCF_030272705.1. GTDB lineage: Bacteria > Pseudomonadota > Alphaproteobacteria > Rhizobiales > Rhizobiaceae > Rhizobium > Rhizobium mayense. Next base: position 34,243 of record NZ_JARFYM010000002.1, read on the forward strand.
GACCGATCGCATCGAAACCGCACTCCGTCCAATCAGATAGGCAACGGAATGCGGTATAATCGATATCGGGCGTCGCGGTATAGAAAGCGCAACTGCCGCGCCGCTATTTGCCGCCTGACGCAGCAAGCTGCCGCCGATATTCCTCAACCGGCAGACCGCCGAAGCCCCAGCTATCCATCTCCACCTCATTGATAACAACAAAAGTGGTGTTCTGCGGCTTGCCGAGAACGTCAAAGAGAAGGTCGCTGACCCCCTTGATCAGGGCCGCCTTCTGTTCGGCGGTGGTTTGGGTGGCGCCCGGTGCGGTGCCTTCGCGGGTTACCTGGATGTTTACATAGGGCATGATTAAGCTCCTCGTTGGAGCGGCGACATTAGGGCGCCGCTCGTTTTGGAATTCGGTCTGTTAGCGACCGGCATGCTGGCCGCCATCTACGTGCAGGGTCTCGCCGGTGACGAAGCCGGCCTGTTCGAGATAAAGAACGGCATCGACGATGTCGGCAATATCCCCCATGCGGCCGATCGGGTGCAGGGCCGCCAGGAATTCATGTGTCTCCGGCGCATGCATCGGCGTCTTGATGACGCCGGGTGCAACCGCATTCACGCGAATGCCGCTCTTGGCATATTCGATGGCGAGGCCCCGTGTGACGGCGTCGAGCCCGCCCTTGGTCAATGAGGCAAGCGCGGCCGGGACCCCGGCAACCGGCTGATCGACCAGCGTGGTGGTGATCTGGACGATGTGACCACTGTTGCGCTTCAGCATTTCAGCGGCGGCCAATTGCGAGATATGGAAGAAGCCCTCGACATTGACGGCAATGGCATTCCGGAAATCTTCGACCGTATACTCGGTAAACGGCTTGGCAATGAAGATACCGGCGTTGTTGACCAGCGTATCGATGCGGCCGAACCGCTCCAGCGCCACCTTGACGATGCGTTCGGCGACGCCTCGGTCACCGACATCGCCATCGACAGCGACGACGGAAGGGTCGGAGGATGGCTTGATCGAACGGGAGTTGGCGACAACGGCGTAGCCGTTCTTGCGATAGGCGGTGACAAGCGCGGCGCCGATGCCCTGCGATGCACCAGTGATGATTGCGACCTTCTGTTCGTTACTCATTACCTTTTCTCCTTCGTGGGCGGCCCCGCTGGCAGGGCGCAGGCAACTGCGCCGTGGCGGTTTGCTCCGCACGCCTTGAATTTCTTTTCGATGTTGCGATTGCCCTTGAGGGGCCGGCGAAGCACTCCCGCCTCGCTTGCAAATGAGATAATGTATTGCAGAGATCGGCGGAATAATTGCCAATCGGAAGTCAGTATTGCAGATTGAGGAGGAATATGGATCGCATCGAGGCCATGAAGGTGTTTGTTACGGCGCTGGATGAAGGAAGTCTGGCCGCCGCTGGCCGTAAGCTCGGGCGTTCGGCCGCCGCAGTCACACGCGCCATCACATCCTTGGAACACCATGTCGGTGTCCAGCTTCTGCATCGGACCACCCGGGCAATTCGGCTGAGCGAGGCCGGCGAGCGCTATGCCGCCGCCTGCCGGCGCGTATTGTCCGACATGGAGGAAGCAGATCTGTTGGCAGCGGGGGAAACGAAGGCGCCGCGCGGCTTGCTGACCATAACCGCGCCGCTTATCGCCGGCGCAACGATCGTGCAGCCGATCCTCGATGCGTTTCTCGACCGCAATCCAGAGGTCAAGGCGAAACTATTGCTGCTCGACCGCCCCGTCAGCCTCGTGGACGAAGGTATCGACGTCGGCTTGCGGATCGCACATCTCTCCGACTCCAGTATGGTGGCCATCAGGATCGGCGAAGTGCGCCGGGTGATCTGCGCGGCACCATCCTACCTCGATGCCCATCCGCCGATAACGGAGCCCGCCGATCTCGCCAATCACCAATGCGTGGCGCTTGCTCAATTCGGCGAAACGAGCTGGAGCTTTCCAGCCACCTCGCCGAACGGCGCCCAACGCCTCGTGCATTTTTCGCCGCGGCTTGTCGTCAACGGCATTGCCGCAGTGATCGCGTCGGTCGCGGCCGGCCACGGCGTCACCCGTGTTTTCTCCTACCATATCGCCGAGAAAGTCAGCCGTGGTGAATTGACGGTCATTCTGGCAAAGGATGAAGCACCGCCGCTGCCGGTTCACATCGTCGTGCCCGAAGGCCGTCTTTCCGTTCCGAAAGTCCGCGCCTTTGTCGATGAGGCCGTTCCGCAACTGAGGACCGCATTCAACCGCTTTAGCAAGATGTGCCAGGAAAGCTGAAGCGTTCGGAGGATCGGCCAATCGCTAACGGATCGCCGGCACTGCTCGCAGCTGCCCCACGGCGAAATCGACAAAGGCGCGCGTCTTTGCCGAGACATGCCGGCCTTCGGGATGCACCACGTGGATCGGCAGTGGTTCCTCCTCGAACTCCTCCAGAATGATACGCAACCGGCCGTCGGCAACTGGCTTTGCGATCTGATAGGAGAGTGGGCGAGCTAGGCCCCAGCCGCTCAAGGCCGCCGAGATCGAAGCGTCGACCGTGTTGCAGAACAGGCGCGGATGAAGGGTGGGAGACAGTTTGGCTTCGGGACCGAACCGCCAATCGAGCGGCGCCGACGATCCTGTGTTCGCAATGATCGTATGGCTTGCGAGATCGGCCGGCGTCTGCGGCACGCCATGGCGTTCGAAATACGACGGCGCGCCGCAGACGACGCGGCGCACAGTGCCGACCTTGGTCGCGTTGTAGCTGGAATCCGGCAGGTGGCCGATACGGACGGCGACATCGATCCCCTCCTCCACCAGATTAACGATGCGATCGAACAGCAGCACGCGCCCGGTGACCGCCGGATGCAGCGCCAGGAACTCTGTGACGATGGGCATGACATAATATTGCCCGAAGAGCACCGGCGCCGTAATGGTGAGCACGCCGGAGGGCGTCGCATAGGAGCCGCCGGCGGACGCCTCGGCTTCATCGATGTCGGCGAGGACCCGGCTGCAGTCCTCGACATAGTGGTGGCCCTGCGCGGTCAGTTTCACCGAACGCGTCGAGCGCAAAAACAAGCGCGCACCGGTGACCTCCTCCAAAAAAGCCACGGCGCGGGTGACGGCCGGCGGGCTCATGTGCAATTGTCGCGCCGCATCGGCGAAACTGCCGGTCTCGGCCACCTTCACCAGCACCTTCATGCATTGCAGCTTATCCAAACCGACCTCTCCCGTCGATTATTCCACGCATCGGAATAGTTTCTTGTTCATTATCGCACTTCTGTTTTCCTGAGAAACAATCATTTTTGGAGGGGATAACCGCTCATCCGGAGACCAAAATGATGAAGCTCTATGTCCACCCTATGTCCGGTCACTCCCACCGCGCCCGTCTGTTCGCGTCTCTGATCGGCATCGACGTCGATATCGTCGAAGTCGACCTACCCAAGGCCGAGCACAAGACGCCGGCGTTCCTGGCACTCAATCCGTTCGGTCAGGTTCCGGTGCTGGACGACAATGGCACCATTATCGCCGACTCTACGGCGATCCTGGTCTATCTTGCCAAGAAATACGCGGAGAAGAGCTGGTTGCCGGACGATGCCGTGGGTACTGCGGCCGTACAGCGATGGCTTTCGGTCGCATCCGGCGAAATCGCCTATGGTCCCTGCGCCGCACGCCTCGTCACCATCTTCGGCGCCAAATTCAACGCGGATGAGGTGATCACCCGCGCCCATGTCATCTTGAAGCTGATCGACAGCGAGCTCGCAACGCGCCAATGGATTGCCGCCGACCATCCGACGATCGCTGATGTGGCGCTTTATAGCTACATTGCCCGCTCGCCTGAGGGCAATGTCGACCGTTTCCAATATCGCAAGGTTAGCGCCTGGCTTGCCCGCGTCGAAGCTCTTCCGGGTTTTTACGCCTTCCAAAAGACGCCAATCGGCATCGCTGACGTTGCCTGACATTTCTCCTGGAACCAACACTTCCCTTCCTCGAAAGGCCGGATCATGTTGACCATGAACAGAACCGAAAATGCCTCGCCCTGGCATGCTGGCGAAGTCGCTCTGCAGAAAAAGGCCGGGGTGGCGGAGCGGATGAGCGAAGTGGGCGAGCGCGTGTTGCGCAATTATCTGATCGAGCAGCACCGCGACTTCTATCGGCAACTGCGTTTTATCGTGCTGGGCGCGGTCGATGCAGCAGGCGATGCTTGGGCAACGCTGCGCGCCGCCCATCCCGGTTTCTTGCATAGCCCCGATATCCACACGCTCAGTGTCGATCTCGGCCGCGATCCGGCCGATCCCACCGACGCGGGCATGAACGACGGCGATGCTATCGGCATGCTCGGTATCGAGCTTCATACCCGCCGCCGCAACCGTTTGAACGGCACGATCCGCCGGCAAGGGAATGACGGCTTCGATGTCACGGTCGGCCAGTCCTACGGAAATTGTCCGCAATATATCCAACTACGGGATTTCGAATTCATCGGTGATCCGTCCGAAAGGACGGATCACGAGGCGCTACACCTCACAGAACTCGACAGCAGGGCAAAAGACATAATCACGAGTGCCGATACTTTCTTCGTCGCCTCCTATGCCGACCGAGAGAATGGGCAGCGGCAGGTAGATGTGTCGCATCGTGGCGGCAAGCCCGGCTTTGTGCGCATCGGCAGCGACGGCGTGCTGACGATTCCGGATTTTGCCGGCAATCTCTTCTTCAACACGCTCGGCAATTTCCTCGTCAACACGAAGGCGGGGCTGGTCTTTGCCGATTTCGACAGCGGCGAGCTACTGCAACTGACCGGCGACGCACAGGTTATCCTGGAGTCGCCGGAGATCGCCGCCTTTCAGGGTGCGGAGCGGCTGTGGCGTTTCACGCCTCGGCAGATCGTCCGCCGTCCGGGAGCCTTGCCGCTGCGCTGGCAATTTCGCCAGGATGGTTGGTCGCCCAGCTTGCTGAGGACTGGTCGCTGGGAAGACCAGGGGCGAGTCATCTCCGCGTAGAAGTCGATTTGCAATACAGCGCCATCCCTCACGCGCCGGGTAGCGGCGGGACAATCGCCTCGACCCAGTCACGCTCGGTGACCAGGCTCCACACCTCCTCGGCGATATCGTTGGGGTCGAGCACCGGATACCTCGGGTCGAGCATCACGCCGCCGGACGTCATGGCGCGAAGACCCGCCGAATGATCGATGACGGCGCCGATGTTGACCGTGCCAGCGAAGACACCCTTGGACGCCACCTCGGCGTTGAGCGTGAAAATATAGTTGCGCGCGGCCGCCATCATCGGGCCGACGCCGCTCAGACCAGGCATCGGGACCACAGCCGTTAGCCCACCGACGATAATAATTGCACCGTCGCCGCGCGCCAGCATGCCGGGCAGCGCCGCGTGCGACACCTCGATCGGCGAGAATGCGAAAATGCCTGCCATCGATTGAAGTTTCGATGCATCAAGCTCCGCCGCCGGCACGAAGCCGACATGTCCGACCGGCTGGTAGATGGCGACGTCGATCGAGCCAAACCGTTCCTCGATGGAGCGCACAAGTCCGGGAATACCATCGAGATTGGTAAGATCGGCCGGAAACGCTGCCGCCTCGATACCGTCGTGGGCAAGTTCGGCCACCCGCTCTTCAAGCGGCGCGGCGCGACGGGCCACGAGCGCAACTCGATAGTTTTCGCGTCCAAAGCGCTGGGCAAGCGAGGCGCCGAGCCCGGTGCCGGCACCGAAGATGGCGATCGTTTTTTTGTCGGTCATGGATTTACTCCTAAGATCGGTGTGTTGACGGGCAAGAGCTATCGCGTCCAGCCGCTAGCTCTTGCCGCAGGGGAATAGTTGTGAACAATCAGGCGGCGCGTTCAATCGCGGAGCGGATCTGCGCCTCAGCTGCGGCAATGGCGGCATTTGCCGCGTCGGGACCGTATGCAGTTCCTTCGATGCGGAAAGTTTCGACGTCGGTCAGGCCGATAAAGCCGAGCAAGCGGACGAGATAGTTGGTTTGGAAGTCTAGCGGCGCGTAGGCTCCTTCCGAGAAGACGCCACCGCTGGCCGTCACAAGATAGGTTTTCTTGCCAGTCAGCAATCCATTCGCGCCGGCTTCGCCATAGGCGAAGGTGACGCCCGGCCAGACGATATGATCGATCCAGGCCTTGAGCTGGGAAGACAAGCTGAAATTGATCATGCCCGAGCCAATGACGATCACATCCGCGGCCCGGATCTCCTGGACCAGTGTCTCCGCAAGCGCAACGGCCTGCTGCTCCTCCGGCGTTCGGATATCCAAAGGGACCATGCGGCCTTCAGTGTAGGCCGGAGTGATATGCGGTAGCGGCGTTGTCGAGAGGTCGCGTGTGGTCAGCATCCCGCCCGAGCGGGCCTTCAGGCCTTCCGCGATCTCAGTCGCGAAACGGGTGGAGAGTCCTTCAGCGCCGCGCAGGCTCGAGGTAACGACGAGAATGTTGGTCATGCTTGCTCCTGAGGAGAACGAAGTGGTAATTAATTGTGACCAACACTATTAATGTGACTATATCACTCTCCGCAAGAAGGCACATTCATGGCACTCAGTGACATCGATTTTCCTATCCCCCACATCGACGACTGTCGGATGGTGCGGGATATCCTTGATCGAGTGGGCGATAAATGGAGCCTCTATATCATTGCAACGCTGAAGGACGGACCCGTCCGCTTCAATGAATTGCGACGGCGGATCGACGGAATTTCGCAGAGAATGCTGACACTGACGCTCCGTGGACTGGAACGCGACGGGTTGGTGACGCGAACATTGTTTCCCACAATTCCGCCACGCGTGGACTATGATCTGACAGAGACGGGGCGGACACTGCTAGCTCCAGTTATGGCCTTGGTGACCTGGGCGGACGCTAATCAGCACGTAATCCAGGAAGCACGTGTCCGATACGACGCTAGTTGAGAGCGCGTCTTTTGTCTCGATCAATGACCGTCCCGAACGCCGACTGCACCTGTTGGCGAGCATGAAACACTGATCTGCTGATCCGTACCGGCTTCCGGTAGCTTGCCCTGCCATTCTCCTGAATTACTCCTCCGCCTCTGCACAAAATCTGCAATTGGCATCGGCATCTTGTCCGCATGCACAACACCGACACCCCGACGCCAAGCAGATTGATCCAAGTTCCGAACCGCCTCCTCAGGGATGGCTGGTGGCTGGAGGAGGATAGTCCGGCCTTGCCCCCGACATTGGTGCGTCCGAATGCCGGCCGTGCATTCAAGATCATTGAGGGTGGCAAAGGAGAATATAATTGACCGAAATTACAGAGGCGATGCCTTCAGACCATAGGCGGCGTCGCGGCGGCCGGACGGCATTCGTGCTGCTGGCAACGATCATATCGGCGGATTTTCTGATCTATGATCAGACACCAGGCATCAACTTATTTTACTGCGTTCTCGTCATTGCAGTCGGCATAGTGCTGATGGCAAGGCGCTTTCTGTTTCACGCCATTTTCGCTGGGCTCGGCGCCAGTGTGGCAGCCGCGATGCCCCTGGTGGAAGCGCCCACCGCGCCAGGCATGCTATTTGCCCTTTTCGGCCTCGTCGTCCTGAGCCTTTCGGGCTCAGGAATATTGCCGCCGCAGCCAACACGATGGCCGGCAATATTTCTTCGCTTTGCGGTCATTGCACCCTCTCGGCTCCTGATCGATGTTTTCCGACTCTCCATCCGCGGCACTGAACAGCGTATTCTGGAGCGGCTGTCGCATGGCGCCATCGTCTGGATCATCCCGGTAATTTCCGCGGCGATCTTTCTTGCGCTATTTCGTTCAGCCAATCCGGTGATCGAGGCGGTGCTGGATAAGATCGATCTGGCGGCCGTTCTCAATCTATTCAACCTGCCGCGCGCGCTCTTTTGGTTGGCCGTCGCAGCGTTCGTCTGGCCGTTACTGTTGCCGCGTCTCAAACGCCGGCGCAAACGGACAATTGCCGTGGCAGAAATTACCGAAGCGGCGCGAGAGAGCATCCTTTTCGGCCATGCGTCGATCTTGCGTTCCCTATTGATCTTCAATGCGCTCTTTGCCGTGCAGACATTGCTAGACCTCGCCTATCTCTGGGGTGGCGCGACCCTGCCGGATGGTATGAGCCATGCGGACTATGCTCATCGCGGTGCCTATCCGCTGATCCTGACCGCGCTGCTTGCCGCCGTCTTCGTACTCTGGGCGATGCGCCGCAACGGGCCGGGCGAGCAAAGTCCGCTGATCCGCAATCTGGTTTATCTCTGGATCATTCAGAACATTCTGCTCTGTGTCTCCTCCATCTTCCGGCTCGATCTCTACGTCGATGTTTATGCGCTGACCGAGCTTCGGGTGGCGGCGGGCATCTGGATGATTCTAGTCGCGGTCGGCTTGGGTTTAATCCTGCTCCGCATTCTGCTGCATCGCACCAACGCCTGGTTGATCAGCATGAACCTCGCGACGTTAATGCTCGTGCTTTACACCTCGGCATTTGTCGACTTTTCCGCAGTCATCGCCCGCTTTAACGTGGAGCACAGCCTTGAATTGACCGGCGAAGGTATGCCGCTCGATCTCCCTTACCTGAAGGACCTCGGTCCGACGGCAATTCCCGCAATTGATCTTTACATCCGCTCGCTCAAGAAAGGACAGGAAACCGACAAACTGCGCGCCATGGATTTGCGCTTTTGGATGGCCTATGAGTTTGAAAACAGGTCACGCACTTGGCGAAGCTGGAACTATCGAGACAACCGGATTGACATCTATATTGCCGAACACCATCGCGCCGCTATACCGCCCATGGGGAACAGCGACAGCGATCACCTCCAATAGGACGAGCAATGCCACAACGTATTCTCATCGTCGATGACGAACCCCACATTCGGGACGTGATCAGCTTTGCCCTGGAGCGTGCTGGCATGACAATCAGCACGGCCCGCAACGGCACTGAAGCGATGATGGCATTTCGCCGTGGCGATATCGACCTTATCATTCTCGATGTCGGCATGCCGGAGATGGATGGACTGGAGGTCTGTCGGCAGATTCGGCGAACCTCCGGGCTGCCCATCCTGTTCCTCTCCGCCCGCGACGAGGAGATCGACAGGATTATTGGATTGGAAATTGGTGGCGACGACTATGTGACCAAGCCGTTCAGCCCGCGCGAACTGGTGGCACGCGTGAAAGCAATCCTGAAGCGCATGGATACAAGCGCATCGAAGACGGAACTACCCGTTCTGTCGCATGGTCCGATACGGCTTGATCGCGACGGTCACGTCGTCACGATTCATGGCAACGAGGTCGGGCTCACCGGACTGGAATTCTCGATTCTCGCTGCATTGCTGGGGAGGCCGAACATGGTGTTCAGTCGCGAGCAGTTGATGACAGCAGCCTACGGCACCGGCATCTATGTGGCCGATCGCACCATCGACAGCCATATTCGCAACATTCGCGCTAAGTTCGCGACTGCCGGTTGCGATGGCGTCGTCGCGACCGTTCATGGCGTTGGCTTCAGGTTCAATGCCGGTCTCTTCAATCCCAATGCCAACGAGCGCGTTTGATGAGTGGCCCCAGGGTCCGACGGAAATGGCGGCCGACACTCGGTCTGATCGTGTTTTCAGTGCTGATTGCTGTACTCGCTCTGCCAACAGCGATCGTTATCTGGTTTCGCGCGCTCAACGGAACGACGAGCCAGATGGGGCCGGTAGAATTTGCCGCCCTCGCCGTCGCCTTCGGAATTACGCTTGCGGTCGCCTATATACTGACACGTACAGTGACCGGACCAATCGACGCCCTAATCGCCCGAACCGAAGAGATCGGCAGGGGTGGGCACGCAGCCATTCAGCCACTCAAAACCTACGGCACGCGCGAAATCGCAACGCTTTCGCAAAGCTTCCTCGACCTTGCCACGCGGCTCGTCGATCGCACGGAATATATGCGGTCTTTTGCAGCGCATGTCTCGCATGAGCTGAAGTCGCCCTTGACGGCCATCAAGGGTGCGGCGGAATTGCTGCGCGACGATGATGCCGACAAGCCCATCACACCGGAAGAGCGACGACATTTTCTCGACAACATCGTCGCCGATGCCGACAGGCTGGACGTATTGTTGAACAGGCTGCGTGAGCTTGCCTATGCCGAGCTACCGATGACCGCCGGAGAGACTTGTCTAGCTAACATCGTCGACGAGTTGCAGCATCGTTTTTTAACGCTGGTCGCAACCGCTGAAGGCGACACGGAAACGAGGTTCGCACTTTCCCTTGAGGCGGGCACGATCATTCTCGGCCACTTGGCCGACAATGCCGCCCAGCATGGCGCGAGGCATCTATGGATTACCGCATCGAAGGATGGGCACAGGATGATCGTCGTCGTCGCCGACGACGGTTCCGGCATTTCCGAAGGCAACAAAGAGCTGATCTTCAAACCGTTCTTTTCCACGCGACGGGACGTCGGCGGAACAGGAATGGGACTCGATATCACCCGCGCGATGCTGCAATCGCACGGCGGTTCGATCAGGTTAATGGAGGGCAGCCGCGCTGGCACCGCCTTCGAAATCACGGTGCCCATCGCGCTCTAACAGCCGGGCGCTTCAATCTCCTTCTGCGTGGATGTTGAGGCTCGCTTTGCGATTGAGCCTCTCTGTATTGGTGGATGTTCCGTGAGGCGTTAGCTGGCAACGGCCTCGGCGGCATCCATGACGCGGGCCGAATAGACCAAGGCGGCGCCTGCGTTGACGGAGATGGCGACGCCGAGGGCTTCGGCGATCTCTTCCTTGGTAGCCCCATGCTTCTTTGCTTCGGTGGTGTGGACGACGATACAGCCGTCGCAGCGCAGCGTGACAGCGACGGCAAGGGCGATCAGTTCGCGCTGCTTGGCGTCGAGATAATTGGTCTTCTGGCCGGCCGCCGATAGCGTCTGGTAACCCCTGACCGTTTCCGGCACGACCTTGGCGATCTCGCCGATGCGACCGAGCAACTGCGAGCGATATTCCTTCCAGTTCAACATGACGATCTCCTTCGCGATCCCAGCGGCGGCGTGATTGCCTCGGCTGTCGGAAAAGACTATGCCTCCAATCGGTGATACGTTGTATATTCCAAACGCTCATCCCCTAGCGCGATCGTCTCATTTCATGGATACATTGAGCCGCCTTGTCGAACTCTCGCATCTGCAGCCGACACTCGATATTCGCTGCCGGCTGGAGGGCGTGTTTCGTATCGATCATGAGCCGGCACAGGAGGGTGTGCTTCCCTTTCATCTCGTCCTCGATGGAAGCTGCACCATCAGGCTGCGCTCCGCACAACAAATCGTGCTGCGAGCCGGTGATTTCCTGCTCTTTCCACGCGGCAGCGCGCATATCCTCAGAAATCTTGGCGACGCCAGCGAACCAGCCGCACCACTCACGCTATCGCACGACGGCATAATGCCGTTGCGGCAAAACGGCTTGGCCGCCGATGTCGACCTGCTCTGCGGTCACTTCACATGCGCGCCGGGATCGTCTGCCTTGCTGCTCGACTCCCTGCCGGATCCGTTCCACGCGTCCCTGGCGAGCCTTCAAAACAGCGACATGCTCAAAACTTTCGTCGACCTTTTGCGTCAGGAAACGGCACTTCAGCAGCCAGGAGCACTGGTGATTGTCACCGGCATGTGTCTCGCCCTGCTCATCCTGGCGCTGCGGACACGCGACACTGCGCCGGACCGTACCCCGGGTCTTCTTGCCCTGCTTGCTGATCCGCGCCTGGGCAAATCGGTCAGAGCCGCAATGGCAGCGCCGGGGAACCACTGGACCATCGAAGGGCTCGCTAACCTCTCGGCAATGTCGCGTGCAACCTACGCACGGCAATTCATGGCCCGTGCTGGAATGACGGTCGGCGATTTCCTCACGGCGCTGAGGATGTCGGTTGCAAGCGATCTATTGCGGGGAACAAGGCGCGGCATCGCCGATATAGCCGCGGAAGTTGGCTATGAATCCGAAGCCGCATTCGGCAAGGCCTTCAAATCCCAGAACGGCCTCACGCCCGCCAAATTCCGGCGCCGCTCCCTCGATCGCGGCTTCTGAAAAATCGTTAAAATTGTCCTCACCACAGTTATTTTCTTGCGGAATCGCAGTAATATTTCTACAGAAACTGCCCTTATGAACGCTTTTGAGGTCAAAAATGTCCGAAAGCGATCATCGGCCTCGATGTCATCTCCTGTCTCCGTTTTCAGGCGCCTTACGGCAGTTCGCGCGTCATGACAGGCCATTGCGGCAGGTTAAAAGGGCGCTGCCGCGCCCATCCAAGGAGAACGAAAATGAGTCTGAAGACATTGACGGCCGCGACGTTTGTCGCCTCGCTGGCCTTCGCGCCGCTCGCCCATGCAGATATCGTGATTGGTCTGATCGCGCCGCTTACCGGCCCCGTCGCCGCCTACGGCGACCAGGTCAAGAATGGCGCACAGACCGCCGTTGACGAGATCAACAAGGCCGGCGGCATCCTCGGTCAGAAGGTCGTGCTGAAGCTTGGAGACGATGCCGGCGATCCGAAGCAAGGCGTCTCCGTCGCCAACGATTTCGTTGGTCAGGGCATTCGTTTCGTCGTGGGTCCGGTAACCTCGGGTGTCGCCATTCCGGTCTCCGACGCGCTCGCTGAAAACGGCATCCTCATGGTAACGCCGACCGCGACTGCGCCGGATCTGACCAAGCGCGGCCTCACCAATATTCTTCGCACGTGCGGCCGTGACGACCAGCAGGCCGACGTTGCAGCGAAATTCGTCCTGAAGAACTTCAAGGACAAGAAGATCGCCATCCTCAACGACAAGGCCGCCTACGGCAAAGGCCTGGCGGATGCCTTCAAGGCGACGCTGAATGCTGGCGGCGTGACCGAAGTGATCAACGATTCCCTGACCCCCGGCGAAAAGGACTACAGCGCTCTGACGTCGAAGCTCAAGGCAGCCGGCATCGATCTCATCTATTTTGGCGGTTATCATCCCGAGGGTGGCCTCCTCGCTCGTCAGTTGCATGACATCTCGGTCAAAGCGCAGATTATCGGCGGCGATGGCCTGTCGAACACAGAATTTTGGGCAATCGCCAACGAAGCCGCCCAAGGCACGATCTTCACCAACGCCTCTGACGCACTGAAGAACCCCGATTCCCAGACCGCCGCCGCGGCGCTGAAGGAGCGCAACATCCCGGCCGAAGCGTTTACTCTGAATGCCTTTGCTGCAGTGCAGGTGCTGAAGGCCGGCATTGAAAAGGTTGGCAGCGCCGACGACGCGCAAGCCGTCGCAACCGCGCTGAAGAGTGGCGAACCGATCCAGACTGCCATCGGCAAGGTCACCTATGGCGAAACTGGCGACCTCACCTCGCAGAGCTTCTCGCTCTACAAGTGGGATGCCGGCAAGATCGTCCCGGTCGAATAAGCCGCTTGGCTCAAGTCTTTGCCGGGCCATTCGTGGCCCGGCATTTTTATGCCTGCCTGATCAGGCTCGCGTTGCGCCCTTCAACAAACAGTGCGGAAGCGTTCGATGCAGGTTGAAAGGACCTCCTCACCCGGCCTTTTCCACCAATTCGCCTCCGAAAAGATTTCAACTTCCTGCGGACCGGAAAAGCCGGCCTTCTCGACAGCGGCGCGAATGCGCTTCAGGTCGATGACGCCGTCGCCCATCATGCCACGATCTAGCAGCAGATCCTTCGTCGGTACCAGCCAATCGCAGATATGGTGCGCCAGGATCTGGCCCTTGGCGCCGGCACGAGTGATTTGTTCGTAAAGCTTCGGGTCCCACCAGACGTGGTAGACATCGACGGCGACGCCGACGCCCTCGCCCAGCAGGTCGCAAATATCGAGCGCCTGTTCGAGAGTATTCACGCAGGCGCGGTCGGCGGCATACATCGGATGCAGCGGCTCGATCGCCAGCGGAATACCAGCGCTGCGAGCATGCGGCAGGATCGCAGCAATGCCGTCCGCCACCATTTCACGAGCGTGAACGATATCCTTCGAACCCTTGGGCAGACCGCCGACAACGAGGACGAGGCAATCGGCATTCAGCGCCGCCGCTTCGTCAATCGCCCGCCTGTTGTCATCAATCGCGGCCTTCAGGCCTTCGGCGTCGGCCGCCGGGAACATGCCGCCGCGGCAAAGGCCGGTGACCTTCAGCCGGTTGTCCGCCACAATCCTTGCAGCTTCGGCCAAGCCGATCGCATGCACCTGATCGCGCCAGGGGGCGATCGCGGCGATATCCTGCTTCAGGCAGGCCTCGACCGCCTGGCGCATGTCATATTGCTGGCGCACGGTCGCAAGATTGATGGAAAGGCCGGATAAAGCCATTCTGATGATCCTCCCAGATCCTGTTTCCGATTAGGCGACACCGACCGTGGCAAGGATCGTCGTCATCCGTTGCACGGCGAGGTCGGGATCCCTCAAGACACGCGCAGTGTCAGCCAGACGGAACAGCTCCGACAAGTGCACGATAGAGCGCGTGCTCTGCTGACCGCCCAACATTTGGAAGTGATCCTGGAAGCCGTTGAGATAGGCGAGGAAAACCACGCCGGTTTTATAGAAGCGCGTCGGCGCCTTGAAGATATGGCGGGACAGCGGAACGGTCGGCGCCAGCATCTGATGGAAGGCGTCGAGATTGTTCTCGGCAAGCTTCGAAAGAGCCGCGCTCGCTGCCGGCGCGATCGCATCGAAAATACCGAGCAGCGCATGCGAATAGCCATGGCTGTCCCCGGCGATCAATTCGGCATAGTTGAAATCGTCGCCGGTATACATTTTCACCGCCGGATCGAGGCGACGGCGCATGACGATCTCCTTTTCCGCCGACAGCAGCGAGATCTTGACGCCATCGACCTTGGCGGCGTTGTCGTTGATGATCGCGACGGCCGTGTCCATGGCGCGCATGTCGTCGGACGAACCCCAATAGCCGGCCAGCGCCGGATCGAACATCGAGCCGAGCCAGTGAATGATTACCGGCTGTTGGACCTGCTCGAGGATGCGATTGTAGACGCGGACATAATCGTCCGGCCCCTTGGCTGCCGCTGCAAGCGCGCGGCTCGCCATCAGGATGATGCGCCCACCCTGGCCTTCGACAAAGGCGACCTGCTCCTCATAGGCGCGGATGACGTCATCGATGGTAACATCGGGACCAGGTGCGAGATGATCGGTGCCGGCGCCGTAGGCGATCAGCGAGTCCGAGCGATTACGGGCGGCCGATTGTGCGTGCGTGATCAGCTCCCTGGCGCCGGCCCAGTCGAGGCCCATGCCGCGCTGCGCCGTGTCCATGGCCTCGGCCACGCCAAAGCCGAGATCCCAGAGATATTCGCGGAAAGCGATGGTCCGCTCCCAATCGATGTTGCGATCGAGCCAAGGATCGTTGTCGGCCAGGGGATCGACGACCACGTGGGCGGCGGCATAGGCGACGCGATTGAAGCGATGGCCGCCGGTCGGACGTTCCGGAGGGCTAAGCGGCGTGTTGGCGACGGTGAATTCGGCAAGCTTGCCGCCAGCCGCGGGCAAACGAAGGGTCTTCATCATGCTCTTAAACCTCCTAGAGAGCAGAAAGCGAGGGAACGTCGATCCAGCGGCGCTCGGCCCAGCTCCTCTGGGCGAGCTCGGCGAGTTGAACGCCCTTGGCGCCCTCGCGCAAGGTGAACTTCCAAGGCGTATCGTCAACGACGTGGCGCAAAAAATCCTCCCACTGCGCCTTGAAGCCATTCTCGAAGGCCTGCGTGTCGGGCACCTCGTCCCAGGTCTCGAAGAAATTGATCGGCTGCGGCTGATCCGGGTTCCAGACGGGCTTCGGCGTGTTGACGCGGTGCTGCGTCCAGCAGCGCATCAGTCCACAGACCGCCGAACCATGCGTTCCGTCCACTTGGAACGTCACGAGATCGTCGCGCCGCACGCGTACCGCCCAGGAGGAGTTGATCTGTGCAACCACGCCGCCATCGAGCTCGAACGTGGCATAGGCCGCATCGTCGGCGTCGGCGACATAGGTCTTGCCGTTTTCATCGACGCGGCTCGGAATATGCGTCGCGCCGTAGCAGCTGACGGCTTTGACTTCGCCGAAGAGATTGTCGAGCACGTAGCGCCAATGCGGCAGCATATCCAGGATCATCCCGCCGCCCTCGGCTTTGCGGTAGTTCCAGGATGGACGCTGTGCCTTCACACCCCAGTCGCCTTCGAAAACCCAGTATCCGAACTCGCCGCGCACGGAGAGGATCTTGCCGAAGAAGCCGCTGTCGCGCAGCATGGCGATCTTGCGCAGGCCCGGCAGATAAAGCTTATCCTGCACCACGCCGTTCTTGACGCCATGACGCTCCGCCAAAGCGGCGACCTTAAGCGCTTCGTCCAATGTCTCGGAGATAGGCTTCTCGCAATAGACATGCTTGCCCGCCGCGATGGCTCGCTCCAGCAGCGAGACGCGCATCTGCGTCGACCCGGCGTCAAAGAAAATCGTGTTGTGAGGATCGGTAAGAGCGCTGTTGAGATCGGTGGTCGTTTTCGCCAGGCCGTGCTTGCGCGCGACTTCCGCGATTTTGTCGGCGTTGCGGCCGACCAGGATCGGATCCGGCATCAACCTGTCGCCATTAGCAAGCTGCACGCCGCCCTGCTCGCGGATCGCCAGGATCGACCGTACGAGATGCTGATTGTAACCCATGCGGCCGGTGATGCCGTGCATGATGATGCCGATCTGTTTCGTCACCATGTCTTCCTCCTCCCGTAAATAACTATATAGTTACATAACTGACATGGCGAAGCGACGCTGTCAACGGCCGTTATCGACAGCCGTTACGGCAAGTGCGCGGATTCTGGTGGGATCAGGAGGCGTTTTGAGCTTAGAGCAATTCCAGGAAAAGTGCGAAGCGGTTTTCCGTCCGGAATGCGTAAAAACAAAAGGATAGAGCGGGAAAGCGATTCCGTGAAACGCTGAACCGCTCTAAGGACGCAGATAGGCGAAGATGACGTCGACGATGTGCTCGCCCCAGGAATCGATTTCCGACTTGTCGGAAAGGTTTCGCTGGAAGATCGTCGATAGCGTCCAGCGGTTCGTCAGGAAGAAGGAACCGAGGGCCGCGATGCTCATGTAGATCTTGACGGGATCGCAGCCCGGGCGAAAGTCGCCCGCTGCTGCACCGCGATCGAGCAGACCGGAAATCTCCGCAACCAGCGGCGAATGCAGCTCGAAAATCCGCGCCGACCGCTTCAGAAAGCGGGCCTTATGCATGTTCTCAGTGCTGAGAATGCCAAGGAATTCCGGATGATCCAGAAAATATTTCCATGTGAAAACAACAAGCTCCTGCATGCCTTCGGTAGGGCTGCGGTGCGAAAGATCGAGCCTCGCCTCCGCCGAGCGAATAGCGACATAACTGCCTTCGAGGACAGCGACATAGAGCGCATCCTTGCCGCCGAAATAGTGATAGAGCATGCGCTTGTTGATCTTGGCGCGCTCGGCTATAGCGTCGACGCGGGCGCCGCCATAGCCCCGCTCGGCAAATTCCTTGGTCGCCGCAGCCAGGATCGCCTTGCTCGTGCGCTCCGCATCCCTGAGACGCGGCCGTTCGGCGGTTGAACGCGGCACCGCCCGGTCCGCTGACTCGACCGCAGTTTCAGCCTTCGGGCTCCTCGATCGGCCCTTGGTGATTTTGGCTTCGCTCATCGCGGCTCCCGATTGCGTTTGGCAAGGCCCATGCGGCCCCTTAACCGTCGACAAGTACCTGATCACGGCACAAGTTGACAGCCCCCTGAAAATCGAAGGCTATAGTAACTATATAGTTATATAAAAGCAGTATCGCTAGAAATGCAAGCTTGGCGCCAAGCCGAAGCGTGGTGCTTAACACAGACCATACCCTCGCCAGGCGAGCAGAGTCGGCAGTTTTTAGACGCTTGCAGGCAGCCCGCACTTACAACGGCAGTTCCTCGCCGGCCTGTTCCCGGACCATGTACTCGGCATACCAGTCCGGCCAATTCTCATCGTGTTGGCCTCCGGCCCGCTTCTCGTGCTCGCCGTGAGCTGCTGCCGCCCGCCGGAGCGCGGCCGCAAGCTCGGTCGGCGAGGAGAATGATGTGACATTCGTGTCCACGCGCCCCGGCAATCGCGCTGTAACCTCCTGAAGCAGCCAGTTGTTGCCATCCGGGTCGCTGAATGATGCAAGCGAGGCGTAGCTGCGGCGCTGAGGATCCGGCCCACTCACACGGCCCGGTCCCTCGCCGCGGTGGAATATCTCGCTGATCTCGACACCGCGCTTGGCGAGTTCCGCATGGGCCGCTTCGATATCGGATACGACTAGGAAGAAGGTGGACGTCGAGCCCAAATGGATCGAGCATGGTGAGCCAGGAGGCGTGAACTGGACGGCGCGAGATCCGTCACTTCGAACAAAGTCTGCATCGAGCCGCCAGCCGAGGCTTTCATAGAAACTTTTGGCGCGATCGACGTCTGCGACAGGGAGGACGGCGACCTCAATCTTCAGAGCGACCGTCGGTGTTGTCGAGGCCTCGCTCGCGGTTGTGCCTTCTACCCGATTGTTGCTCATGTGGGGCTCCCTGTATTTAGAGGTTCAAAACGAAGACAAAGATTGTGAAACTGGACGCATGCAGATGACTCAGCAGAATTGCTCGTTCCGCAGTCGAAAGGATGGATCCGGCCCTTCACGACGGCATTCCCGACGGTATAGAAAGTCAACCTATGATTTAGGCGCGATGGCAGCCTTGGCTAGGGAGGCAGCTACTCCATAGTTGACGATCGGACACTCGTCGCCAAGGCACCTTGCTTTCAACGCCGGCTCGGCCCAAGAGGACAAAAACAATTCAACACCGGACGGCTTCATGACAGGAAAGCAGATCGCGATCATCGGTGGCGGGCCGGCGGGCCTGATGGCGGCCGAGGTGCTTTCTGTCTCCGGCCACCAAGTCACCGTCTATGACAGCATGCCGACGGTCGCGCGCAAATTCCTGCTGGCGGGAAAATCCGGCCTCAACATCACTCATTCGGAGGATTACATCCGCTTCGCCAATCGTTTCGGTCCGAGCTCCGACCTGTTGCGTTCGGCCCTGGACGCTTTTACGCCAGACGATATCAGGACTTGGGCGGCGGGGCTCGGCACGGAGACATTTACCGGCTCCTCGGGCCGTATTTTTCCAAAGGTGATGAAGGCCTCGCCGCTGCTGCGTGCTTGGCTCCGCAGGCTGGAGACGCGAGGCGTCAAGGTTCTGACACGGCATCGCTGGTCCGGTTTTGCCGACGGCGGCTTCGCCTTCGAGACGCCGACAGGACGAACAATCATTCAATGCGACGCAGCTCTCCTCGCGCTCGGCGGAGCGAGTTATCCCCGGCTCGGCTCGGACGCCGCCTGGATCGCCTGGCTTCGCGACAGAGGTGTGGAGATTGCCGACTTCCAGCCCGCCAATTGCGGCTTCGATGTCGCCTGGAGCGAAATCTTCAAGGAGCGCTTCGCCGGAGAGCCGCTGAAGGCGGTGACCTTGACGTCTGATGCCGGCACCTTTCCCGGCGAATTCGTCGTTTCCCAGCACGGTGTCGAAGGCAGCCTTGTCTATGCCCATGCCGCCAGTCTGCGCGAACGGCTTGCCAGCGACGGCCACGCCGCGCTCATTGTCGATCTTGCGCCCGGCAGGACAGCAGAACGGCTGTGGCGCGATCTGGCCCGACAAGACGGCAAAGCCAGCCTCTCCAATCGCCTGCGCAAAGGCGCAGGGATCGAAGGCGTCAAAACGGCTCTGCTGCGAGAACTTGCTCCTTCCGACACTCTTGCAGATCAGGATCGGCTGGCGCAGCTGATCAAGGCCCTACCGATCCCGCTTCTGAGCCCACGGCCAATCGCCGAAGCCATCTCATCGGCCGGCGGCATCCGCTGGAGCAGCGTCGACGACGGATACATGCTGAAGGCCCTTCCCAGCGTGTTCGTCGCCGGGGAGATGATCGATTGGGAAGCGCCGACCGGCGGCTACCTTCTCTCCGCCTGTTTCGCCACCGGACGCGCCGCAGCCAAAGGAATAGAGACCTGGCTACAACGGTAACCGAATGCGGTCACCCAATCCGCCCGTTCGCAATCAGCCATGTCACAGACTCCTGCACCGCCTGCAGCGAGGTGTAGCGCGGCCGGTAGCCGAGAAGCCGCTCCGCCTTGGCGATCGAGCAATTCGGACTGCGGGCGATATGTTCCCACGTCGCTTTGGCATCCTCCGGCGTCTGGCTTTCGGCCCATTTGTCGTAGGGAAGAAATTCCAGTCTCGGCTCATGGCCGAACCAGCGCGACATCGCCTCGGCATAGCCCCGAAGTGTCAGCGCACCACTCGACACTGCATGGAAACTCTCGCCGGTCGAAGCGCGCCAATTGGCGATCGCGCCCATGAACATCTGGGCGACATCATCGGCATGGACATGATGGACGGTTTCCAGGCCGAAATTCGGCAATACGAGCGATTCACCCCGCGCCAGCGTCGAAAAAGCCGCAAGGTTGAAATGACCCGCCGGATTGAGCGGTCCCCAGCCTGGGCCGACGATATGGCCAGGATGGATCAATGTCGCCGGGAAACCTTTGGTGCGTGCCTCTCCCAGCAGATAGCTCTCTATGGCGGCCTTCTGCGTTCCGTATTCGCCGAACGGTCGCTTCGGCGTCTCCTCGAGCGTCGGCACGACGGTCGCAAAACCGTGCGTCCAGATCGTGCCCGTATGCAGGAAATGGCTGACATGGCCTGAAAGAGCCTCGGTCAGATGCTTGGCGCTGTCTAGGGTGAAACAGATCATATCGATGACGATATCGGCCTTCAGAGCGCGGATCGCCCGCCCGAAACTGTCGTCCGCTTCCATCGCGGCGCGATCCATCGTCAATTGCTCGACGGCATCCCATGCACGGTTCGGCAAATAGGGTTTTGCCTGACCACGGCTCACCGTCACCACCTCATACCCGGCTTCCACCAGCCGCGGCACGAGATAAGTGCCGACATGGCCGGTTGCCCCTATGACCACTGCACGCGTCATGATGTCCTCCCAAGTATATTTTCTAAAATCGGATGATGCCGGAACCCGGCGCGAAGAAAATGATCCTCTCAAAGAATAGGAGCATGCGCCGTCTTGTCATCCCCAAACGGAAGCTGACGGAGACTTTCTTGCGACTAGGCGCCTCTTCGCAACTTTGACGGCTCGCCGTCCTCATCCTCGGACCTGATATAGACCTGCAGCGTATAGCCGATATGCTCGGTCATCAGCACCCTGGCGCGCTCGATATCGCGGTCCAGAGCGGCCTCCATCAGCGCCGTATGATGCTCGATCGCCATCGCGTCGCGCAGGGCGGCGACCGCCTTTTCATATCCGCTCTGCAGACCGGCGGCGGCGCGCTGTGTCGGCGCCAGACCGAGAAAGCGGTGATGACGGCGAAGCTGGTCGGAAATCGTACCCTGAAAGCGCAGGAGCCAGCTCGATGTGGCAGCACTCAAGAGCGCGGCATGAAATGCCGTATGCTTTTCATCCCACTCGTCGGCCATTTCCTCGGAAGCGTCATCGGGCACGATTTTGCAGCGCGAGAGGCGGTAATGCGCGGTGACCACGGCGGATTCCCAGGTTGGCCCACCTTTTTCGATCGATTCCAGCAGCAGCGGCAGTTCGACCACCATTCGCGCCCGCATCAGGTCTTCCAGCTCGGCACGGGAAACCGGGGCGACGGCAAAACCACGATTGCTGATGGCTGTCACCAGCTTTTCGGCTTCCAGCCGCGACAGCGCTTCGCGCAAGGGAGTCCAGCCGACATCATAGGCATCCCGCAAGGCGCTCAGCTTCAATGATGCGCCGGGCCTGAGCTTGGTGTTGAGAATATCCCGCCGCAGCAGCCAGTAGGCCGCTTCAGTCTTCGTCAAAGGTTCCTTGTCTTGCATAGCCCCCGTTCCCAGGTCACCGAGTTTAGGATTATATATAAAACCAACACGGGGCAAAAATATATATCATACGCGTTGATGGGGCATATCATATATCGCAAATTGACAGGGCCAACGTAGCCGCTATGATCCCAGGCAACAAAGCTGGGAGAGCAAGGCTCTCTCCAAAATACGGGAGGAAATCATGAAGAAATCCACATCCATGTGGTTGTCGGGACTGGTTCTCGCTGGCGCGTTCATGGCGAGTGTCGTCACTGCAGCCGCCGAGCCGATCAAGATCGCCATTGCCAATTTCGGCGAACATCCGCAACTCAATGCGTCGATCGCCGGCTTCAAGAAGGCGCTGGCCGACAACGGCTTCGTCGAAGGCAAGGATGTTGTCTACACCGAGAGCAACACCAGCTTCGACGCCTCGCTGGTGCCGCAGATGATCGCCAAGCTGCAGTCGGACCATCCGAAGCTGATGTACACCATCACGACGCCGGTCTCGCAGATCGCCAAGAAGGCGCTCGCCGGGTCCGGCATTCCGATCGTGTTCTCGGCCGTGACCGATCCGGTCGCCGCCAAGCTGGTTCCCTCCTGGGATGCCGGCGATGAGGGCATCACTGGCGCAAGCGACCTGCAGGATATCGCCGCCATCCTGACCTTCACCAAGAAGCTGCTTCCGAACGCCAAGCGCATCGGCGTGCCTTACAATCCGGGCGAGGCCAACGACGCTGCCCTGATCGAAAAGGTTAAGGCAGCCGCTCCGGCCGCCGGCTTCGAACTGGTCCCGGTCGGCGTCGACAATGTCAACGACATCCAGCAGCGAATCGCATCGCTCGCCGGCAAGGCAGACGTGATCTACACGCCCGCCTCCAACCTTCTGCAGCCGGCAATCACCGCCGTTGCGGCAGCCGCCCGCCAGGCCCAGATCCCGATCGTCAATTCCGACGACGCCGCAGTTCGCAGCGGTGTGGTTCCGGCAAGCTTCGCCGTCAACTACGAGCAGGTCGGCGAAAATGCCGGGAGGATCGCCGCAAAGATCCTCAAGGGTGGCGATCCCAAGACGATCGCGCCATCGCGTCCTGCCTATGAGGACCATGCTCCGTTGATCAACAAGGCCGTTTTGAAGGCTTTCGGCGCCGACGTTCCGGCCTCGCTTGCCGATTGCAATTGCTTCACGAAGTGATCGGCGGCATCTTCGAGAGATCAATCTGATCCATGGCGGCGTTGAAAGCGCCGCCATTTGATAACCCTACACTGCAGGGGAGGCACGGATGCTGGACATCAAATCCGCGCGCAAGGTTTTCTACAGAGGCCAGCCCGACGAAAAGGTCGCGCTCGACGGCCTGACGCTCTCCCTCAAGACCGGCGAATTCGGTGTGGTCATTGGCTCAAACGGCGCTGGCAAGAGCAGCATGCTGAATGCGATTTCCGGTGCCCTCAGCCTCGATTCCGGCCAGATCCTCATCAATGGCAACGACGTCACGAACATACCGGTCCATAATCGCGCGGCGCGGCTCGCTCGCGTCTTCCAGGACCCGATGAAGGGCACCGCCGCCAGCATGACAGTCGCTGAAAATATGCTGCTCGCCGAGCTGCGCGGCAAGAGGCGGGGACTTCGGCCCGGCTTGAATGGCGCGCGTCTCGCTGCCTACAAGGAACGCCTCGCCGTTCTCGGGCTGGGTCTCGAGAACCGTCTGGACACCAAAGTGGAGCTCCTTTCGGGCGGCCAGCGGCAATCGCTATCCCTCATTATGGCAGTTGGCGGTTCGCCCGACGTATTGCTGCTCGACGAACACACCGCCGCCCTCGATCCGCGGACGGCCGATATCGTCATGCAGGCGACTGTGCGAACCGTAGAAACGCTAAAGCTTACGACCCTGATGGTGACGCATAACATGCAGCACGCCGTCGATTTCGGTGACAGTATCATCATGCTCGATGCCGGCCGCGTCCATCTCGAAATCACCGGCGAGGGAAAGCGAAAGGTTACCGTTCCTGAGCTGATCGGCCATTTCGCCGTCAAGACCGACCGCATGCTGCTGGTGAGCTGACATCATGGATTTCATTCAGGAAACCGTTTCCAGTTTCGTCTCGCTGATTCCGGTCACGCTGGCGCAGAGCTTCATCCTGAGCTTCGTCGTGCTGGGCATCATGATCCCCTTCCGCATGCTGAGCTTTCCGGATCTGACCAGCGAAGGCGCCTTTCCGCTCGGCGGCTGCGTCTGCGGCATCCTGCTCGCAGCGGGCGTGGCGCCGCCGCTCGCGATCATCGCCGCTTTCGTCGTCGGTCTCGCCGCCGGTTGCTGCACGGCGTTCATTCACTTGCGCTTCCGCATCCACACACTGCTCGCCGGCATCCTGATGTCGACCATGCTTTACAGCGTCAATCTGGGCATCATGGGCAAATCGAACCTCTCGGTCTTTGGCCAGCCAACCGTATTCGACTGGGTACCGCTGACCCAACCGGGCTTTCCGGCAAGCAAGATCGTCGTCGCCGGCTTGATCGCCCTGATCGTCCTCGTCGCGCTGAACCTCTATTTCAAGACGGAGAAGGGCACCGCCATGCGCGCGGTCGGCGCCAATCCGGAAATGGCCGAGGCGCAGGGCATCAATGTCTGGGCCGCGACGATCGGTGGCGTCGGCTTCGCCAGCGCCTTTTCCGCTTCCAGTGGCGCGCTGATGGTGCAATCGCAGGGCTTTGCCGACGTCAACATGGGCATCGGCATCCTGATCAACGGCTTGGCCGCACTGATGATCGGCGAGGCCTTCACAGGCAAGCAGACGGTGCTCAGGCAGTTACTGGCCCCTTTCGTCGGCTCGATCATCTATTACCAGCTCGTTTCGCTCTGCCTTGCCGCCGGTATGCCACCGCCAAACCTGAAGCTCGCTACCGGCCTCTTCGTCCTGCTGATGCTGGCCCTGCCAAGCATCAAGCGCAGCCGCGGCGGGGCGCCCGCCCGGGAAACCATTCGCGAATAAAGTGAGACCCGACACTATGACCAGCCTTCCCGATCTCGCCGCTGTCGAGGCTATGGATGCGGCCGATCCGCTGCGTTCTTTCCGTAGCCGCTTCGCCTTGCCCGAGGGCGTCATCTACCTTGATGGCAATTCGCTTGGCGCCGCATCGCATGATGTTTTTTCCGAATTGCAGCATGCCGCGACAGAAGAGTGGGGCAACGGCCTCATCCGTAGCTGGAACAGCGCCGGCTGGTTCCAGCTACCGCTCGAGCTCGGCGACCGCATCGGCCGGCTGACCGGCGCGGTACCGGGCCAGACCGTCGTCACCGACTCGACTTCGATCAACATCTACAAGGCCCTGCATGCCGCACTTGCCATGCGCCCGGGCCGCAGCGTTATCGTTGCGGAAGGCGACAGCTTTCCGACTGACCTCTACATGGCCGAAGGCGTTGCCTCGACGCGGCCGGGCGTTAGCCTTCGCCTCGAAGGCAGGGATGCGGACAATATCGAGGATTTGATCGACGACCAGGTGGCCGTCGTACTGGTCAACCACGTCAACTACAAAAGCGCCGAGTTGCGCGACATGGCGCGGCTGACTCGCAAAATCCATGACGCTGGCGCACTGGTGATCTGGGATCTCTGCCACAGCGCCGGCGCGTTGCCTGTCGATCTGGATGGATCCAATGCCGATTTCGCTGTCGGCTGCACCTACAAGTACCTGAACGGCGGCCCCGGCTCGCCGGCCTTCATCTACGCCGCGCACCGCCACCACGGCTCGATCACCCAACCGCTCAGCGGCTGGTGGGGTCATGCCCGTCCCTTCGCCTTCGAGCAGAATTTTGCCGGCGGAGATGGAATCAAGCGCTTCCTCTGCGGCACTCAACCGATCCTGTCGCTCAGAGCGCTGAAGGGCGTGCTAGGCGTCTGGGATGAGGTCGACATGAACGCGTTGCGCAGGAAGAGCGTTGCGCTGACAGATCTCTTCATCCAACTGGTCGAGGCGAAATGCGGCCAATATGGCGTCGTCTTGGAAACCACGCGCGACAGCGAAAGGCGCGGCAGCCAAGTCTCCTTCACCCATAGCAACAGCTATGAAGTGATGCAGGCCTTGATCGAACGCGGCGTCATCGGCGATTTCCGCGCACCCTCCACCCTGCGTTTCGGCTTCACGCCGCTTTATGTCGGCTACCGCGATGTCTGGCAGGCCGCGGAGGTGCTCGAGGATATTCTGCGCAGCGGATCGTGGAAGGAAGCACGCTTTGCCGTGCGGTCGACTGTGACCTGACTTCGAATGTCGGCGACCGGAACAATGGGAGTTTGAGATGAGCTATTTCAAGGTTACCGATTGGGAGAGCGCCTATACCAATGGCGCCTATATCGTCAACGGCGATCAATGGCCGGCAGCCTGGGTCGAGCCGGCAAGAACCTACCGCGACAACCTGGCTGCGGCGGGAAACGCAAGGTTCGATATTGCCTATGGTCCGGCGGAGCGCAATCGCTTCGATCTCTTCCTGCCCGAAGGCCAACCTCGGGGGCTGGTGGTTTTCGTCCACGGCGGTTACTGGTTGGAACTCGACAAGAGCTATTGGTCGCACCTTGCCGCCGGCTCGATTGCGGCTGGATATGCCGTTGCGATCCCCTCCTATACGCTCTGCCCGAACAATCGCATCAGCGGGATCGGCAGGGAAATCGCAGCGGCGATCACGACAGCCTCCGAAATGGTGGGCGGCCCCATCGTCCTGACAGGGCATTCGGCTGGCGGTCAGCTTGTCGCCCGTATGATGACGAAGACCTCACCGCTCGGCGATGCGGCTCTTAAACGCATCCAGCATGTGCTTGCCATTTCCGGCGTGCACGATCTGCGCCCGATCATGAGGAGGGCTATGAACGAGAACCTGCGCATTGATGCTGCGGAAGCCATGGCCGAAAGCCCGGCGCTACTGGAACCCGTTGAAAATATCCGCCTCACCTGCTGGGTCGGCGGTGCCGAGCGGGCGGAATTCATCCGCCAGAATGCCCTGCTCGCCAATATCTGGACCGGCCTTGGCGCGCCAACCGGCGCCGTCGTCGAACCGGACCAAAATCATTTCACAGTATTGGACGGTCTGACTGATGCCATGCACCCGCTGACGCGGACCCTGCTTTCCGAATAAACCGCCGCGATTTTCGATGCGCGACGCATGGCTGGCACTCCGCGTGCGGCAGCATAACAATAGGCTTGCCGAACGTCGTCGGTGAACGCATTCTCCTGGCCGGCCTTCCAGACAATGCCGCTGCTGCGCAAGCAGCACCGCTTTTCCTGCTTTATGCTGGCTTGCAGGCAGCAGTGAGACCGTTGGAATACAACAAAGGGGGGAATAGCCGTGAGTGCACCGCAGGATAGCGACGAAATGAAACACGACATCGGATTTCTGAGCGTGGGCGAGCTTGGCAGCCGTTTCCGCGACGGTTCGCTGTCACCCGTCGATGTCGTGACTGCAGCGTTGGAGCGCATCGAAAGGCTCGAACCAAGCTTGAACGCCATTGCGCATGTCATGCGCGATGCAGCTTTGAAGGAAGCAGCCCGCGCAGCGGCCGACCTCAGGTCCGGGCGCGATCTCGGGCCGCTGCACGGCATTCCAGTTGCCATCAAGGATTTGATCGAGGTCCGCGACGTAGCGACCGGTTTTGGCAGCCGCGTCCGCCCGCCCGCAATAGCGGCTGACGATGCGGAGCTTGTAAAGCGGCTGCGAGAGGCTGGCGCCATCATCCTCTGCAAGACCAATCTGCTCGAATATGCCTATGGCATCGCCCATCCGGATGTTGGCCAGACCAACAACCCGCACGATACACGCCGCACTTCGGGCGGCTCCAGCGGCGGTTCCGCAGCCGTGGTCGCGGCGGGCATCGTCCCCTTGGGCGTCGGCACGGATACCGGCGGATCGATCCGCATCCCCGCCTCCTATTGCGGGATCGTCGGATTGAAGCCGACCTTCGGGCTGGTACCGGTCGACGGTGTTTTCCCTCTGTCGCAAACGCTCGACCATGTCGGGCCGCTTGCCCGCAGCGTCACGGACGCCACGATCCTCTTGGAATATCTCTGCGGACAACCGTTCCGTCTGTCGCGGCCATCGCTGGAAGGCGTCACTATTGGCGTTCTTTCCTACCACGCCGACAGCCGAGAACTGACCCCAGCCGTGGCGGAAAACCTCAGGCAGGCGATCAAGACGCTGGAGGCACGCGGCGCCAGCGTCAAAACGATCGATATCCCGTTGTTGGCCTCCGCGAATTCGGAGCTGCGAAAGATCATCAAGCCGGAGGCATCCCTTATCCATAGAGAACTCTATGCTGAAAATCCTGCAGGCTATGCGCCGAGAACTCGATCGCAAATCGAGGCCGGCTTCGATGTCAGCGCGGTGAATTACCTGCAAGCTCAGGATTTTCGCCTGCGGCTTCGCAACGCGGTCGAGGCCCAATTCGCCGATGTCGATGTGCTGCTGAGTCCCAGCGTTCCCTTTCCCGCCCCTATCGAAGATCCGGAATTCACCGAGGAGGGCGAGGAAGGTGAAATGCTGTCGAGCGGCTTCGCCAACATGACCGGTCAACCGTCCATCAGCCTTCCCTGCGGCATGGACGGACATTTACCACTCGGTCTGCAACTCACCGGCTCATTCTGTAATGACGCCAAGCTGCTGCAAATCGCCCTTGGCGTCGAGGCGGCGCTCGCCGCCTACACGAGACCGGCCATCTGAACGCGCATCTGTTATAGATCTATATAACAGATGACATCTCGGCGTTACCGCGCATCGAACTTCGCGAGGAGTTATTCTCTCGCGGAGGCCATTTCGTAAAGAGAAATCTAATATTGCCAAAAGTGACTTCCGCCTAGATTTTAACCTCTGCACTATATTGTGCAGAGGCGTTATATTGTGCTAGCACAGTCCCATCCGAAAAACTGCCGAGGGCGCGCAGACAGCGCGTTCTCAGTCGAAAAGGATGCCGTCGATGACTTCACTGACGAGCTGGGCCAGCCTCTGTATGCGCTCGGCATTTCTGGTTGCGACACTGCTTTCCTCATCCGCCATGGCCGCCGATCTTCGCATCGGTTTGCGCGCCGATCCTGATGTCCTCGACCCAGCGCAGGGCACTTCGGTTGCGGGCCGCGTCGTTTTTGCAGCCCTCTGCGACAAGCTGATCGACATCACCGCCGACGGCAAATACCAGCCGCAACTTGCCGCCGCATGGTCTTGGTCACCGGACAATTTGACCCTGACGCTGAAGCTACGTGAGCATGTGTTGTTCCAGGACGGCCAGCCCTTCGATGCCGCCGCCGTCAAGGCCAATCTCGATCGCTATCGCACCGATCCGCTGTCCAAGCGCAAGACCGAGCTTAAGCCGGTCGCCAGCGTCGAGGTCGTCGACCCCTTGACCGTCAACATCAGGCTGAGCCATGCCTATGCGCCGCTCGTCAGCGTGTTGTCCGACCGCGCCGGCATGATGATGTCGCCGGCGGCGCTCACCAAGGAAGGCGCCAAGATCGGCGATCATCCCGTCTGTGCCGGGCCGTTCCAATTCGTCGAACGCGTTTCACAGGATCACATTCTGCTGAAGCGTTTCGATCAATATTGGAACAAGGATGCGATTCTGGTCGACTCGGTGAATTACCGGATGATCCCCGACGACAGCGTGAGGCTGCTTAGCCTGCGCTCCGGCGACCTCGATCTGATCGAGCGCCTGTCGCCAAGCGATATTTCGACCGTCAAGAGCGACACGAACCTGAAAGTGATCGGTGGCCCCTCCACCGCCTTCGACCTTATTTCCATCAACACCAATCATGGCGATGACGCCAACAATCCGCTCGGCAAAAGCGAGAAGGTCCGTCAGGCCTTCGAACTGTCGCTCGACCGCAATGCCATCAACCAGGTGGCCTATGACGGTCTCTTCGTTCCGGGCAACCAACCGGAGCCGGTCGGCACGCAGTTCTATGATCCAGCCCATCCGGTGCCCGAGCGCGACGTCGCCAAGGCAAAGGCGCTGCTGGGCGAGGCCGGCACACCTCATCCCTCCTTCACGCTTGCCGTCGCCAACAGCCCGATCTTGGCCCAGGTCTCGCAGATGATCCAGTCGATGGCCGCCGAGGCCGGATTCGACATCAAGATCCAGACACTGGAGTCCTCGACACTGGCGGCCAATTCCGATGCCGGCAAATATCAGGCCTCGATGGCGATCTGGAGCGGACGCCCCGATCCGGACGGCAATATCAGCCCGTGGATCGCCAGCGACGGTTTCCTGAACTGGGGCCACTACAGCAACAAGGATCTCGACAAGATCCTGACCGAGGCACGGCAGACGACGGACGATGCCAAGCGCAAGAAACTCTATGCCGACGCCATCGATCTCTATGTCGCCGACATGCCGTTGATCGTCCTCTATCACTACAAATCACTCTGGGCCGCCCGCAGCAATATCGATGGCTTCGTCCCCTACCCCGACGGGCTTATCCGGCTGCAAGGCGTGAAGAAGGGGGCGGCCGGTTAGCATTCCTCGCAATGACATTTCAGAGGATTGGCCCCAGATTCGAGGCGTGCGAATCCAGGGCCTTTCGTGCAGAGTTTATTTCTTGACGGGCGCGTTCATGGCCCAAGTGACGCCAAAGGGATCGCGGAGTTGGCCCCAGCGATCGCCCCAGAACATCACGTCGATCGGCACGACGACCTCGGCGCCGGCATCGACGGCCCGTTTCCACCAGGCATCAATGTCGTCGACAAGCAGTTGCAGGGCGTAAGCCTGTGGCTTTTCGAACGCGTGCCCGTATTCGGGATAGGCGTCGCCCAGCATCAGCGAGCTGCCGTTGATGTAGAGATGCAGATGCATCGTCCGGCCCTTCTCATCGAGCGGATACATGAAAGCCTGTTCGGCGCCGAAGGCGCGCTTATAGAATTCGGCTGCCTTTACGGCACCGTCCACCGTCAAATAAGGTACCAGGCCGCCAAGCACCGGCACGTTGGGCTGCTGTGATTGCGCTTGTTCTGCATCGGTCATGATTGTCTCCTAGGAACGGACTTTTGCGTTGCGCCCATAGAACGGGCTATCCCAAGGACGGTTGACGATGATCATTTCCGACAGGTGACGTCAGCTTTGATTGCCGATTTTCCCACATCAATCGACGCCGACGACAGTTGTATAATTTGTGACTGCCGCCTCGATCCACCGGACGGCGACCATGTTTGCCGGATGCGCCTCGCCAAAAATCAGCGAACCCTAGACGGATGACATAAACCGGCAGGTCCGCCTATTCGCGCTGCGCCGATCCCCAGCCAAGCTCCTCGACCGCCTCTATGACCTGCTCGCGCATCCACCGATGCGCGGCGTCCTGATCATGGCGGGCATGCCAGTAGAGGCGGACATCCGGCACCGGAATGTCGAGCGGCGGAGCAAAGACACGCAGCTTTAGGTCGTGGCGCACCGCAGCAGCGAACTGTGACGGCACTGCCGCAATATGCCGCCCCGAGGCGACGGCAAGCGCCACGGCCTGGAAGTGGGGCAGCGCAAGCGTGACCCGCCGCCTAAGGCCCGTTGCTGCGAGCGCGTCGTCGACCATGCCCGACATGCTCCCGTCGATTGATCTCAGCGCATGCGGCAATGCGCAGAAGATCTGCATCGGCATCGGCCCGTTCTCGGGAAGGGCGGCGACAGCCTGGTTGCCGCTGGAAGCGATCAGCACGAATGGAGATTTGAACAGCAGCCTGCTCGATATCCAGTCCGGCACTTCCAACGGCCGCTCGAGCGCCATGTCGATCCCGCCTTTCTGGAGGAGCCTCGCGACATCGCCAAGGGCGCTGTCGAGCAGCCGCAGGCGCACGTTCGGAGCATGCCGGGATACCTCGCGCGACAGGCGAGGCATAAGCAGCATCGAGAAGAAGTCGGCACCGAGCAACGTGAAGGTTCGATCCAGTTCAGCAAGTTCCAGCCCGCGGCGGGTTCGAACCATCTCTTCGATCTCGCCCAGCACCAGCCGCGCCCTTTCAGCGAGTTCGCCTGCCAACGGCGTCGGCAGCATCTCGTTTCCCTGCCTTACGAACAGCGGATCGTTGAAGACATGCCTCAGGCGATTGAGCGCCGAACTGACCGCGGGTTGGCTAAGCCCTATCCTGTCGCCGGCGCGGGTGACACTCCGCTCCCGCGCAAGCGCGTCGAAGACGCGGATCAGGTTCAAATCGAGCGCGTTGAAATTCATGCCGTCAATAGCCTCGATATCAACATGCGATTGGCGAAATGCGCCTGCTCTGCGGTAGATACTTCCAACACATTCGCAACGATGAAGGGAAAACGCAATGGCAACGGACATCGCTTCAGTGAAGCCCGATGCATGGCTACGCTGGTTCGGAAATACGCTCGTCAGCATAAAAGTTGGCTCAGGAGAAGGACAAGATCGAATATCGCTCGTCGAGCACTGGATGCCGTTCGGCGACTCGCCACCGATGCATGTCCGCCGAAACGAGGACGAAATCTTCCACGTGCTCGAAGGAAGGATGCGCTTCCGTGTCGACGGCAAGGACATCATCGCCGCGGCAGGCGACACGGTGCTGGCGCCTAAGGGCATTCCGCACAGCTACCGCGCAGAGGGCAAACAGGGAACTCGGTGTCTGACGATCACGCGCGGCAACGACTTCGAATCAATGCTTCTGGAGTGCAGCCGCCCAGCCGAGAGCCGCTCGCTTCCGCCGCGCTCCGAGCCGACGCCAGCCATGATCGACGAACTTGCCCGCTGCTGCGCGCGAAACGGGATCGACATTGTCGGGCCGCCGCTTTGACCCTGAACGGTGATGGTCCTGCCGAATGACCAGCAGGTCCATCACCGTTGAACAACCGTTCGATGCTATGCAAATGGACAACCATGTTTTAGAACGGGTCGTCGCTCATTGTCAGGGATGCTTCGCTTATGACCATGCCTGCAACCGTTGCCGATTGGCTTTCTCCTGATCGCGCCGCCCTGCTGGTTTACGACATGCAGATCGGCATAGCCCGACAAGTCAAAGGCGCGGATGAAACGATCCATCGGATCGCAAAAATTGTCGCCGTTGCCCGTAGTGCGGGCATGCGGATCGCTTTCTGTCGTCATCTTTCACTGCCGAAGCCGTGGATGGGCTTGTTTGCAACCCGGATGGCGATGGCATGGCAATGCACCGACGATCCTGAGAAGGTGAAACCCTGGTTCCTGCGAGACAGCGAAGCGGTTCAAATCGTTCCGGAGCTGCGACCCCAAGAGGGGGACTTCGTGTTTGACAAGCTGGGGATGTCTGCATTCGAAGGGACGCCCTTGCAGCTCGCCATGCGGGATGCCGGTCTTTCGGCGCTGGCGATCTGCGGCATTGCCATGGAGATCGGAATCGAGCCGACCTGCCGCCATGCGGCCGACCTAGGGATCGTTCCAATCTTGATCGAAGACGCATGCGGCCATGGAGATGTGGAGGCAGGAAGACGCTCCGTCGAATCCCTGCGCTTCATGGGCGATACGATAGTGACGAATTCGGGTGCGTTCTTGGCAGCCATGTCTCGTCCGGCATGAGTTCCTGTTAGGCCGCAGGCCATCATATCCGACCATCACCCTATTGAAGCACGGGATCATCTTCGTTCGTCGACGCCTTCTTAAGCCAAAGTTCTCCCTGTCGCCCCATCTCAATCAGTTCTGTCGGGAAACGGCAATTCTGAAAATACGATCGGATATCTTGACAAGAACCGTGGCTTGCCGTCAAAGCTGACGCTCCACTTCTTTCTGGCAATCATTATCGCGCCCTCTACATCCCCTCCCGTGCCGAGCGGAGGGAAACCCAGCGGTATGATGCTTCCACGCGTTCCGGAACGCCCTTCGGAACTGCCTCTCTGACAGCCGATCCCACCCACGATTGTTTCAAAGCGAAACTTGGAGGAAAGACCATGAAAATCGTAAGACTTGGCAAGACAGGACTTGAGGTCAGCCGCATTTGCTTCGGCTGCATGTCCTTCGGCAAGCAGACGGATGAGCGTCCTTGGGTGCTTGGTCTCGACGAAGCGCGGCCGCTATACAAGCGCGCCTGGGACGCAGGCATCAATTTCTTCGACACGGCGAACGTCTATGCGCAGGGCACGAGCGAGGAAATCACCGGCGTGTTGCTGAAAGAGCTGGCGCCACGTCAGGAAATCGTCCTTGCGACCAAGGTCTTCGGCCGCATGCGTCCCGGTCCGAATGGTCAGGGTCTATCGCGCGCCGCCATTCTCGGCGAAATCGACAACAGCCTGCGGCGCCTCGGTACCGACTATGTCGATCTCTACCAAATCCACCGCTTCGATCCCTTCACGCCTGTCGAGGAAACGATGGAGGCCCTAAACGACGTCGTTCGCGCCGGCAAGGCACGCTATATCGGCGCCTCCTCCATGTGGGCCTGGCAATTCGCCAAGCTGCAGCATGCCGCAGCGCAGAATGGTTGGAGCAAATTCGTCTCGATGCAGAACCAGGTCAGCCTTGTCTACCGCGAGGAGGAGCGCGAAATGCTGCCGCTCTGCAAGGACCAGGGTATCGCCACCCTGCCATGGAGCCCTCTCGGCGGCGGCAAGCTGACCCGCCCCTGGGGCACGGAAACCAAGCGCGCCACCACCGACCGCTACAATAAGACGATGTACGAGAAAACCGGCGACCGCGAAATAGTGGCGGCTGTCGAAGCCGTCGCCAAAGCCCGTGGCACGAGCATGGCGCAAATCGCCATGGCCTGGGTGCTGCAGAAGCCCGAGGTGAGTTCGCCGATCGTCGGCGTCAGCAAGATGAGCCATCTGGAGGACGCGATCGCCTCGGACGACCTTGTCCTCACCGCCCATGAGATCAAAGCGCTTGAGGCCCCTTACAAGCCACAGCATGTCGCCGGCTTTTGATTGAACTTGCGAAGAGAGTGCGAAAGGCGGGCGCATAATTTGACCGCCTTCGCCCGGAGGGTGATGGGCAATCACCGCTCGTCGGCTAAAAGGCAAGTGTTATTCCTTTGATGGCTGCCCCCCATCCCTCGCGCCTGATCGGCACATGCACACGTCGGTATCCGAGGATTGCAGACCAACAGTAGTCAGGCACGAACAGCCACTGATCACCAACTGAAAAGACGGCCGAAAGACCCATAGGAACCTGGTTGCGACCCGCTCGGAGCTAACTGGTTATCTCGTTGCACTCTCTCCGCCCATCGCCGACGGGCGGCCGCTTTGTCGTTGACGGAGGCTGCTGACTTGCTTGCGGTTACAGGAGCAGATCGGCCTCCAGCTCCGCCGGCTGTCGAACAAGAGGCCAAAAAAACAACCGAAAGAATAATCGGAATGCCAAGGGCAACTGCCCTCATGAGTCCGTATTGGATCGGCTGCAAAGACATTCTCACTGCCCTCTTTGACAATCTTTGATAAAGAGATGTTATTCGATTTCGCATCGAGCGGAAACTATAGTCTCGCGGTCTGGCGACGCGCCCTGCACAATAGCGTTTATTTTGCTTCTCCTCACAGGTATTCACGACAAGGCAATGCGCGTCTTGTTGTTGACCTATCAAGCTGAACGCCCCATGGGAGGAAGTTCAGCGTCTCGCTCGCCCGGCACCGAACGACGCTATCAAAGTCGTCTTGCATGAAGGGTATGGATCAACCACCCCACTCACCCCGCTTCGATAACACGAAGTTCGGCGGCGATTTCGATAACGCAAGTATACTACCTCTGCCTCACGCTAAAAACATGCAGCAATTCAAAGTGCTACAGCGCTGTGGCTGCGCAGGTGCTATGATTCACAGTGAACAATCACCGGTCGCCGATTATCGGGGGACAGTTCAGTGGGTTTCGAGGAAATCTTCAGAGAAACTGAGGCTTGGGTTCAGACTGTTTTTCTTAATGCGTGGACACTCTACCAGTGTGGATTGATCGCCCTCGGTTTCCTGCTTTCGTCATTTGCCGCAAAACGAGTAGAGCCATTCTTCGAAGCGCGCGCGCGTAAAATCAAAGGAAACCCGGACCTGCTGCGCGTTATTGTCGCCTTCCTGAGACGCCTGCGCTGGCTCTTCCTGATTGTGTGGTTGTGGCTGGTGGAAGGGGTTTTGTCGCGCTATGCGTGGCCCTCTCACCGGTGGCTTGTCGAAACCGCGCTGACACTCACGGCTGCATGGTTCGTCATAGCGGTGCTAACGAGGATCATCCGCAATCAGACCCTCGCACGCGTGGTCGCGGTAGCGAGCTGGTGCTACATTGCCCTTTACACTGTCGGGCTCGATAGCGCGGTCCTTGAGGGTCTCGACAGTGCTGCCGTCAGGATCGGCGCGGTAAAGCTTTCACTGCTCTTGATCATAAAAGCCATCGTTCTGGTGGTTGCGCTGGTCTGGCTCGCCGTACTGATTGGAAACGTTTCCTCTCACTGGGTTCATCGGTCCCCTGACCTTTCCCCCTCCTTCAAGGTACTCATCAGCAAACTTATCAAGATCGGCTTGATCGTGTTGGCGGGCGCGATCGCACTATCGGCTACGGGGATCGACCTTACGGCCCTCACCGTGTTTTCAGGCGCGGTGGGCGTCGGTATCGGTTTCGGCTTGCAGAAGGTCGTGTCGAATTTCATCTCCGGCGTGATCATCCTGCTCGACAAGTCCATCAAGCCAGGAGACACGATTTCGCTCGGGGACACTTTTGGTTCGATCAGAGATCTGCGCTCCCGTTTCGTCTCAGTGATCACCAGAGACGGCAAGGAGTATCTTATCCCCAACGAGGACTTCATCTCCCAGAAAGTGGTGAACTGGTCATTTTCCAGCGACTTCGTCCGTATCGAAGTCGACTTCGGAACTTCCTATGATAGCGACCCGCATGATGTTGTGCGCATCGCCATAGAAACGGCAAAGAGCATTCCTCGCATCGCAAATAGCTACTCTGCACCGGTGTGCTGGATGACGGCGTTCGGATCCTCTTCTCTCGATTTTAAGTTGAGATTCTGGATTTCCGATCCGAGCAATGGGCTGACCAACATTCGCGGCGAGGTACTGATGGCGCTATGGGACGCCTTCAAGCAAGCAGGTATTTCGATCCCCTTCCCGCATCGCGAGATCATCATGAAGACGCCTGTCGAAATTGCTGAACGTCACTCGGAATCGGGATAGAGCAACTGTTGCATCGTCTTAGCTGGCATCTCTGAGACTTTGACGCGAGCGGGACCATCGTGAGCGACCGCAATGTGAAAGGATCACGAAGTCCTCGCTATAAGCCGGCCGGCCGGCGTCCAGCCCCAGCTTCAGCCTGGCCGAAGCTGGGTCTCTTCAATCCCTAAAAGCTCTTCCAGTATCGCGAGTACTCGTCGGTTTTGCCGATCGCGTGGATGACGCCGTGCAGTTCGGCCAGGCCTTTCAACCGTCCGATCAGCGAATAGCCCGGGTTGGTCGGCTTATCCACATCATCGCCTATCAAATGCCCATGGTCGGGGCGCATCGGAATCAGATGATCCGGCCGGCCCTCGGTGCGGCGACGCGCCTCCTCCGCCAGAAGCGCGCGCAGGATCGCGTACATATCGCTACGGCCTTCCAGATGCGCGGCCTCGACAAAAGAGCCATCCGGCTCGATCGCCACATCGCGCAAATGGGCAAAATTGATGCGCGGCGCGAATTCGCGCGCGATGGAGAGCACGTCGTTGTCGGCACGTGACCCGAGGGATCCGACGCAAAGCGTCAGGCCATTGGCGGGATGATCGACACTGCTGATGATACGACGCAGGTCCCTTGCCGTCGAAACCACCCGCGGCAGGCCGAAGAGCGAAATCGGGGGATCGTCGGGATGAATGGCGAGCCGCGCTCCAACTTCGGCAGCGACCGGCACGACCTCACGCAGAAAATTGTCGAGGCTCGATCGCAAATCCTCCGTCGTCACTCCTTCGAAGGACTCGATGGCTGCGCGAATGGCCGCGCGGCCATAACTGTCCTCACCGCCCGGAAGACCTGCGATAATATTGCTCTCCAGCCGGCCGACCGCCTCCTCCGAGAGGCCCTTCAGCCGCTCCTCGGCACGCTGCAAAAGCTCCAGCGAATAGCTCGGCTCGGCACTTTTCCGGCGCAGAATGAAGGCGTCATAGGCGACGAATTCCACCATGTCGAAACGGAGGGCAAGCGCCGTCGTCGACATCTCGAAGCGCAAGTCCGTGCGCGTCCAGTCGACCACCGGCATGAAGTTGTAGCAGATCGTCTTGATGCCGAATCGGGCGAGATTGACCAGCGTGTCCTTCCAGATGCCTATCGCCTCTGCGGCACCGGCACCACCGAGCTTGATGGCGCTCGGGACCGGGATCGATTCGCAGACGCTCCAGCTCATGCCCGCAGCTTCCACCATGGCCTTGCGCGCCTCGATCTCTCCCGGCGTCCAGACACGGGAATAGGAGATTTCGTGCAGCGCCGTCACGATGCCCGTTGCCCCGCCCTGACGTGCGTGAATAAGTGGAACGAGATCCCTCGGCCCAAACCAGCGCCAGCAGCTTTCCATGCAATGCCTCCCATATTTGTTGGTCAACATATCGCCAAATCGATAATTGTCCATTCAATAGCTGCCTTGCATACGCTTGACATCCATTATTGACCAACAATATCCTCTTTTCAGCTGGAGGAGGCATGGCAATGGAAACCGCGGAGGTCGAGGACAAGGGATCGGCGGTAGACCACGTGGTCGATGCGATTCGCCAGATGATGCGTGAGCGCAATCTTGGGGTCGGCGACGCTCTTCCGTCGGAAATCGAGCTGGCGGCGATGTTCAGCAGCAGCCGCAATACCGTGCGCGAAGCGATCCGCATTCTGAAAGCCTACGGCATCGTCGAAAGCAAACAGAAGGTCGGCGCCGTCATCACCGATCGCCGCCAACAAGCGCTGATGGAGCTGTTCTCTTTCTCGATCGACATTTCCGCCGAGAGCTTCCTGGATATTCAAGGCTTTCGCCGGCTGATCGAGGTCAATCTATCCGATCTTCTGTTCGAAGATATCGACCAGGCCGGCATCGCGCGGCTGGAAGCGATCAATGACGCCATGAAGCGGGCACCGGAACTTTCCGACGCTGCCGAGTTCGATTTCAAGTTCCACGCCGAGCTTGTCAATTTTGCCGGTAACCGCACGCTATCGCAGGTCTACAGCATTCTGCGGCCGCTACTGCAGCGGCTGATGGAGGCCGGCAAACGTTCTCGCGTGGCTGTGGAAAGCTCCTATGACGAGCATTGCGACATCATCGCCGCATTGAAAAAGCGGGACCGCATCGCCTATGCCTATCACATGAACCGTCATCTTCACGCCGGGCTGCAATTCATAGAGCCTACCAAAGAGCCGCGGCAAATTTGACACGATCCATTTCATGACGGACCGACGACCATGAAGAAACTGGCACTCGATACCGGCTGGACCGTTTCCCGCCTTCAGGCACCTTCGACGGCCCCCTCGCTACCCGCGACGATCCCCGCCGCGGTGCCGGGAAATGTGCATCTAGATCTGCTGTCGGCCCGGCTCATCACCGACCCCTATCTCGATGTCAACGAGATCTCCCAGGACTGGATCGGCCGCTCAGCCTGGCGTTACCGGCTGGCTTTCGACTGGGACGACCACGAGGCGGATCGGATCGATCTCTCCTGCCTCGGGCTCGACACGGCGGCGCGTCTGGAACTGAATGGCGTGTTGCTCGGGGAAACGCGCAATATGCATCGCAGCTATCGTTTCGATATTCGCGAGCAGCTCAAGGAAGGCCGGAACGAGCTCATCGTCGACTTCGATTCAGCCTATGCTCATGGCGAGGCGGTTCGCAGCGAACTCGGTTCGGCCGCAGACATCCCGGCCAACTATCCGGGGCCAGGCAACCTCATCCGCAAGATGGCCTGCAATTTCGGCTGGGACTGGGGTCCGACCGTCGTCACTTCAGGCATATGGAAGCCGATTGCCATCGAAAGCTGGTCGAAGGCCCGTCTGAGCACCGTTCGCCCTGAAATCACCCTGCAGGGCGGCGACGGCGTCGCGCGGTTGCGGATCGAGATCGAATGGGCCGCCGAGGGGATCGATAGCGCAGCTCTGGTGATGTCGATCGGCGGCAAGCGTTCGGAAATGCGGATTGCTCAAGGCGAGACGCATGCCCTGGTGGAATGCCGGATCGACAATCCGCAAGTCTGGTGGCCTCACGGGTTTGGGGGCCAACCGCTCTACGATCTTGATCTTCACCTGCTAGGCTCCGATGGTGCAACCCTCGACCGCTGGCAACGCCGCGTCGGCTTTCGCTCCGTGCGCCTCGACACCGCGCCGGACGACACCGGCTCTGCCTTTAGCCTCGTCGTCAACGATGTGCCGGTCTTTGCTCGCGGCGCCAACTGGATACCGGAGGATTGCTTCCTTCCGCGCGTAACGCGGCAACGCTACCGCGAGCGGATCGCTCAGGCGCGGGATGCCAATATGAACATTCTCCGCGTCTGGGGCGGCGGTATTTACGAAACCGATGCCTTCTACGACGAATGCGACGCCGCCGGCATCATGGTTTGGCAGGATTTCCTGTTCGCCTGCGCCGCTTACCCAGAGGACGAGCCGGTCTATAGTGAGATCGAGGCGGAGGCGCGCGAGGCGATCAGCCGGCTGATGCCGCACCCCTCACTAGTGCTCTGGAACGGCAACAACGAAAATATTTGGGGCTATTTCGACTGGGGCTGGCAGGATGTGCTCGCCAATCGACCCTGGGGCGCGGGCTACTACCTCGACCTATTGCCCAAACTGGTCGCCGAGATCGATCCGACGCGGCCCTATTGGCCCGGAAGCCCCTATTCCGGCTCGATGGATATTGCGCCCAATGCCGACGAGCATGGCTGCAAACACATCTGGGACGTCTGGAACGAGGTCGGATACGAGACCTACCGCAACTATATTCCGCGTTTCTGCTCCGAATTCGGCTGGCAGGCACCGCCGACCTACGCCACGCTTGCCGCATCCGTGCGTGAAAAAGATCGAGCGCCCGCCTCCCCCGGCGTTCTGCATCATCAGAAGGCAACCAGCGGCAACGACAAGCTGCTTAAGGGATTGGAAGGCTGGTTTCCGACCCCGGAAAGCTTCGACGACTGGCTCTTCGTAACCCAACTTAATCAGGCCCGCGCCATCAGCGTCGGCGTCGATCATATGCGATCGCATCGCCCCACCTGCATGGGTACGATCGTCTGGCAACTCAACGACTGCTGGCCGGTGACCTCCTGGGCGGCGGTCGACGGTGCCGGACGAAAGAAGCCTCTTTGGTACGCGCTCCGCAACAGCTACGCCCCGCATCTCCTGACCATCCAGCCGCGTGGCAACAGTCTCTCCGCCGTCGCCGTCAACGATACGGCCCTGTTCTGGCGCGTCCCCTTCACCATCGAGCGCTTCGATTTCAGCGGCACTCTTCTCGCCCGCCATTCTGTTTGGCGCATCCTCTGCGACCGCTTCGAAAATGCCGAGATATCAATCCCCAAGGATGTGGCGACGCCGGGCGATCCTGAGCGCGAGTTCCTGCGAGCCCGCCTCGGCGATGCCGAAGCCTGGTGGTTCTTCGAGAAGGATATGAAGTTGCAATATCCGCAGCCTCGGTTCGAGCTTGAGGCCGAACAGATCGCCGACGAGGTAGCCGTGACGATCACGGCACAATCCTTCCTGCGCGATCTCTGCCTGTTTGCCGATCGCATCAGCCCGAATGCCGAGGTCGACGACATGCTAGTCAACCTGATGCCGGGCGAAAGCAAGACGTTCCACATAAGGGGCCCGTCGAAGGAGGCCTGGGACGATGCCGATCTTTTCTCCATTGTGCGCACAGCCAATCAGATCGCGCATATCCCGGGTTCGGTGGTGACGGAACTTGCCACTCACAGGCCGAAGCGGATCTCGTGAAGGATTGCAATCGGAAACGGCAAATTGCCTCCTATGATCGCGCGGCGGCTTGTGATCTAGTACAATCATCCGACCCATGAATCAGCGAGACACCGGCTATGTCCTCGGAACCCAATCGCAGCTTTCAGACGCCACGGCGCGAAGAACTCGATCTTTCCACACTTACAAGCGGCGCCGGCCTATCTGTATCGGCGCTACCGAACGGTACGCTGTTTGCCATAGACTTCGCCGACCAGCAGGGCGGCGTCATGATCAACCAGGTGCTGGGATCGCCCGTTTACGGCGGCATCGGGCGCCTCTATCTTCGCACCGGCGGGACGCAGCCTGCGGTCGCTGAAATTGTCGGCCCAAAGGCCGCGGTGCGTTTCGGCCATGACGAGACGGGCTTTTGTTGGGGCGGCGAGACCGGTGGCATCAGGCATAAAGTCCGGCTGCAGCTCGATCCCAAAACCACCGCGTGGTTCTGGCGGGTGTCGCTTGAAAATACGACTGGCGACGCACTCTCGGCCGATCTCGTGCTGATCCAGGATGTCGGCCTCGGCGATCGCGGCTTCCTGATGAATAGCGAAGCCTATGCTTCGCAGTATATCGACCATCATATTGCGGATCATTCTGCCTTTGGTCCCGTGGTGATGAACCGGCAGAACCTCAAGCAGGGCGGCGGGCGCAATCCCTGGCTCGCACAGGGCTGCCTTGATGGGGCAGCGGCCTATGCCACAGACGCGATCCAGTTGGTGGTGCCGGCCCGCGGCGGCGACGCACAAATGGTGCCGGGCTTTGGCGAAAGCCTGCCGGGCACGCGCCGGCAGCACGAAGTCGCCTGCCCGGCGATCCAGTCGAAGCCACTCGCGCTCGCGCCAGGGGCTGCCGTGACCACAACATTCTTTGGCCTGTTCGTTGCCGATCATCCCGCGGCCTCCAGCGATGCCGACCTTGCACTCCTTGACGCCCTGCCGCAGATGCTCAGCCAACTGGCGGCGACGGATATTGCTGACGACCTGCCGGTCCGCAGCCTGGTGCAGGACGCGCCCCTGTTCGTAACCGAGCCTTTGGACGAAGCCACGATCAATCGGCTATATTCGAAGCGGATGCTGGAAGAGCGTATCGATGGCCAGCTCTATTCCTTCTTCGTGCCCGACGGCTCGCTCAACCGCCATATCGTGCTGCGTGAGAAAGAACATGTCGTCGCCCGCCGTCACGGCGCCATTATCCGTAGTGGCCAAAACATGCTGCTGGACGACCAGACACTGGCCGCAACCTGCTGGATGCAGGGCATCTTCGCCGCCCAGTTGACGATCGGCAATACGTCTTTCCACAAGCTGTTCTCCGTTTCCCGCGACCCCTACAATCTGACACGGGCGAGCGGCCTGCGCATCCTCGTCGATCTTGGCGAAGGCTGGCGCCTGCTTGGCGTCCCCGCTGCCTTCGACATGGGGCTTAGCGACGTCCGTTGGACCTACAGGCTCGCCGGCCGCACCATCACTGTGTCGGCTATCGCCTCCGGTGACGATCCCTCCATGCAGTGGAACGTCACGGTCGAGGGCGCCGCCTGCCGTTTCCTGGTGTTCGGCCATATCGTGCTCGGCGAACGTGACTATGAAGCAGTCGCGAACATCGAGATCGACGCAGCGGCCA
Organism: Rhizobium mayense; assembly: GCF_030272705.1. Classification (GTDB taxonomy): domain Bacteria; phylum Pseudomonadota; class Alphaproteobacteria; order Rhizobiales; family Rhizobiaceae; genus Rhizobium; species Rhizobium mayense. The sequence continues at coordinate 77,459 of NZ_JARFYM010000002.1, forward strand.
AGCAGATATCGTTCCGCCCTCAGCCGTCCTGGCTTTGGGATCGCTATCCACATGCCGCCTATCATCTCGTCACCTCGACGCCGGATGCCTTCGAGGTTATCGGCGGCGACGAACTTCTCTACAGCGACGGCGTATCTCGCAACGGCCCCTTCATCGCGCTCAAGTCGTATCAGACGCAAAGTTTCAGCTTTGCGGTCACCGGATCGATGACCGACGCAGCGGCAGGCGAAGGTCTTGCCGAACGCTACAAGGCCGGCGTCAGCAGCGAAGAGATGCTTACCCCTGCACATCGTTTCTGGAACCATGTGACGCGCAGCATACGCATCGAAGGCGACGGGCCCGATGTCACCGCACAGGCTGTGATGTTGCCCTGGATTGCACATGATGCGATCGTTCACTTGAGCGTGCCGCACGGCCTCGAGCAATATACGGGCGCTGCCTGGGGGACGCGCGACGTCTGCCAGGGACCGGTGGAATTCCTGCTCGCCTATGAACACGACGCCGAAGTAAAGCAGGTCCTGCGCACCGTCTTTTCTGAGCAATATCGGGACCGGGGCGACTGGCCGCAATGGTTCATGCTGGAGCCCTATGCCAATATCCGGGCTGGTGAGAGCCATGGCGATATTGTCGTTTGGCCGCTGAAGGCGCTGTGCGACTATTTCGAAGCCACCGGTGATCTTGCCTTCTTGGCCGAAACCGTTCCATGGCGTGCCGACGACACCATGCAGCGAACCGAGGAGACGGCCACGATCTCCGCACATGTCGACAAGCTGCTCGACACCGTGCGAAGCCGTTTCGTGCCCGGCACCAGCCTGATCCGTTATGGCGAAGGCGATTGGAACGACAGCCTGCAGCCCGCCGATCCGCATCTGCGAGATTGGATGGTCAGTAGCTGGACGGTCTCGCTGCTCTACGAGCAACTCGTGCGCTACGCCAAGATCCTGACGCTGGTCTGCCGAGCCGGGGAGGCGCAGACGCTCAAGGATACCGCCGCCGCCATGCGCGACGATTTCAACCGCCTCCTGATGCGCGACGGCGTCGTCGCCGGCTATGGCGTGTTCGATCCGAGCCATGACGGCGTCGAGCTGCTGCTGCATCCGCAAGACACCCGCACAGGCCTGCATTATTCGCTGATCGCGATGACGCAGCCGATGCTGGGTGGTCTCTTCACGCCGGAGCAGAGGCATGCGCACTTGAAGCTGATCAAGGACAACCTCCTGTTCCCGGATGGCGTGAGGCTGATGGAAAAGCCGGCGACCTATGCCGGCGGACCCGAGACCTTGTTCCGCCGCGCCGAATCCTCGTCCTTCTTCGGGCGCGAGATCGGGCTGATGTATGTGCACGCGCATCTGCGTTACTGCGAGGCGCTGGCGCTGGACAGCGATGCCGAAGGTGTCTGGAACGCTCTGGCGCTCGCCAATCCGATCGCGGTCACCGGTCGGCTCGAACAGGCATCGCTGCGACAGCGCAACACCTATTTCAGCAGCAGCGACGCGGCTTTCGCCGATCGTTATCACGCGTCTGATGATTGGGATCGCGTCAAGGCCGGCAATATTGCCGTTGATGGTGGCTGGCGCATCTATTCGAGCGGCCCCGGCCTCTATACGAGGAGCCTGATCAACAATGTCTTCGGCTTCAAACGGCACTTCGGCGAACGTATCCGTAAGCCGCTATTGCCGGCATCGATTGCCGTTTCTGAAGTTGAACTGAATTTCGAAGCCTAGACGCGAAGGGAGCCGCTTATTGCGGCTCCCTTCCAGTTTTGCGCAGTTGTGTGGCAACCGTCGCCAACGCCTTCTGACCGACTGAGCGGCCCACCGATCTCACCCGATGTCACTTCACGGGCATGACGACCGGGGCGCCCTTGTTCTTGAGCAGCACGACGATGAATTTCACCGGCTTAGTATCGCTTGCGTTGCGGCTGACCAGGTGGATGTCGGTGGGACTTTCGTAATAGGTCTCTCCGGCCGACACGGTGACCTCTTTTTGTCCCTTGACCTGCATTACGACCGCGCCCTCCAGAACATAGACGAATGCATTCGCCTCGTGCTTGTGAATGGGCGAAGAACCTCCCGGTCCATACTCGACTGATATCATCAGCCCCTCCTTGCCGGGATAATTTGGGAGGTCCTTTTGCATCAGCGGTGTGACATGTGCAGTGTCATCCGCCGCAACCGACAATGTGCCAAAGAGGCAAACTGTCGCCGACACCAATAGCCTGAGCAAATTTGAATTCATTGTCGTAGTCCTCCTGGTTGTTCAATCGTAGATGTGCGTTTGCAGTGGACGCATCGTTTCAGATATCCAGCAGCGAAGCGTCCTGCGCGGCTTGCGCCAATAGTTGCGAAGTCGAGCCGACGAACGTGACGGTCTCATTGAGCGGCGCCCGGCCGGTGCGGATGTAAGGCTCCGTGACGTCCTCGTAGCCGATCGACATGCCGCAGAACAGGACGAGCCCTTCCCGCGGCGACAGGATCTCGGCGACAGTCTTGCGATACACTGACCAAGCCATCTGGGTGCAACTGTGCAACCCCTCGCCGCGCAGCAGCAGCATGACAGTCTGAAGATACATGCCGACGTCGGCCCACTGAGGTAGACCCAGCTCGCGGTCAATGTAGCAGAACAGGGCGGCGGGCGCGCCGAAACAATCCCAATTCGCGGAAGCGGCTCTCTGACTTGCCTCCCAGTCGCCGTCCGCAATGCCGAGCGCGCTGTAGCGTTCATGGCCGAAGGCGGATCGGCGCTCGCGATACGGAGACTTCATTGCGGGCGGATACATTTCGTATTCCCGTTCGTCCCAGGGGCCGTGTGCAGCGACACGTTTTCCGGCCCGCTTCTTGAGTTCGGCAAGCGGCGCGCCGGTCACCACATAACTGTTCCATGGCTGGATGTTCGAACCGGACGGCGCCCAACTCGCGGCAAGCAGCACGCGCTCCAGCACCTCCTTCGGGACGTCCCGGTCGATAAACCTGCGCACCGCCCGTCGGCTTTTGACCGCCTCATACACGTCCATAATCGCTACCTTCCAGTTGCTAAGTCCCGAGCAACCAAGGGGTACCAATTTGAGATGAGCCAGCCAATTATGCGCAGTGTTTGTCCGCGCACTGCCATTGGTTAGACGAAGCCATACCAAGGGTTAGGTGAAACGTCGTACTGAGGCTGCAGCCACCTCCTGGCTAGGTTCGAGCACTTGCCGCGCCGGGCGCCACGATAAAGGCCGCGCGGCGATCGAGCGCGCCGCTCCAAAGAGTGAGGATAAGGGCGACCGCGACCAGGATGGCACCGACCCAAGGCGTGGCACCGAGGCCAAGCGAGGAATCCACCACCAGGCCGCCGATCCAGGCGCCCGCCGCAATGCCGAGGTTGAAGGCGGCGATGTTCAGCGCGGAGGCTACGTCGACAGCCGCCGGGCGCACCTGGCGGGCAAGCTGGACGACATAGAGCTGCAGTCCCGGCACATTGGCGAAAGAAAGGAAACCGAGGGCGGCCAAAGTCGGTATTGCCAGCCAGGGCGAAACGGCGGTGAAGCTGAAAAGCACGAGCACGACTGCCTGGGCGACGAAGAGTCCCGTCAGTGCCTTGACCGGATGGCCATTGGCAAGGCGGCCGCCGACGACATTGCCGACAGCGATGGCAACGCCATAGAGCACCAGGATCAGACTGACGGCGGAGGCCGCAAAACCGGTCACTTCCTGCAGGATCGAGGCCAGGAAGGTAAAGGTGACGAATGTGCCACCATAGCCCAGCGCCGTCATGGCGAAGACGATCAGCAGGCGACCGCTTGCAAGCACGCGGATCTGCTCGCCGATGCCCGCCGGCGGCGCCTTCTTCAGGTTTGACGGCAGCAGCAGCGCAATGCCGGCAAAAGCGATGACGCCGAGGACAGCGACGGCAGCGAAGGTGGCACGCCAGCCGAAGGTCTGGCCGATGAACGTGCCGAGCGGCACGCCGGTGACGATCGCGACTGTCAACCCCATGAACATCATGGCGATCGCCGAGGCCCGCCGATTTTCCGGCACCAGATCGGCAGCGATGGTCGATCCGACGGAGAAGAAGACGCCATGGGCGAAGGCCGAAAGCACCCGGGCGACAAGCAACAGCTCGTAACCGGAGCTTAGAGCCGCCATGCCGTTGCCGGCGACAAAGAGCGCCATCAGGCCGAGCAGCAGCGGCTTGCGCTCGATGCGGCCGGTGAGTGCCGTCAGGATCGGCGCTCCGAAGGTGACGCCGAGCGCATAGACGCTGACGATGAGGCCTGCGAGCGGGAGGGTGATATGAAGATCGGTGGCAACGGTTGGCAGCAGACCGACAATGACGAATTCGGTGGTGCCGATCGCATAGGCCGCGATCGTCAGGGCAAAAAGAGCTGATGGCATAAGATGACCCGATCGAAAAAGCATCCGGAAGCGCGTCCGGCTGCGCTGGTTCTTGTTCGGGCAGAATATGGCCTCAAGACATTCAATCGATAATCGGCTACATAAACTCAACACTTGTGAATTTGATTCAAAAGATGAGAACGTGGTGGATAATCGCGCCGGTGAAATGGACGTCTTCGTGCAGGTGGCTGAGCTTCACAGCTTCTCGGCGGCGGGGCGGAAATTGCGCTTGTCCCCCTCCGCCGTCAGCAAGCTCGTCACCCGGCTGGAGGACCGGCTCGGCGCGCGCCTTCTCGTGCGCACCACCCGCTCGCTGCAATTGACGCCGGAGGGAGAGGTCTATCTCGAACGCGCTCAACGTATCCTCGCCGAAATACAGGAGACGGAGCGTATCGTGGCAGCCGGTGGCGCTGCCGTCCCGCGCGGGCCTCTGCGCGTCAGCGCATCCGTCGCCGTTGGCGTGCGCTGCATCGTGCCACTTATTCCGGATTTCCTGGCACTCTACCCGGAAATCGAACTCGATATCTCGCTCAGCGACAGCATCATCGATATCGTCGGCGAACGCGCCGATGTCGCCATTCGCTCGGGACCGCTACGCGACAGTTCGCTGAAAGCCCGCAAGCTGCTCGAAAGGCGACGTGTCATCGTTGCTTCACCGGCCTACATCGCTAGACACGGGATGCCGGCAACCCCCGACGACCTCGACCGTCACAATTGCCTGACCTTCAACTTCCGCCCGACCGCCGAGGGGTGGCCCTTTCGCGATCCTGCAACGGGATCGGAGTTCGTGAAACCGGTCTATGGCAATCTCCAAGCCAATAATGGGCCGACGGTGCGCAGCCTCTGTCTCGCCGGGCTTGGTCTTGCCCGCGTCGGATATTTTCACGTGCAGCCGGATATCGAGGCCGGTGCGCTGGTGCCGGTGCTGGAGGATTTCAATGCGGGAGATATCGAGCTGATCCATGCCGTCTATGCCGGCCACGATCATCTTGCCGCCCGTATCCGCGCCTTTATCGACTTTCTGGCATCGCGAATCACGTAAAACAGCGATGACCATTCGATAAGCAGAGGGCAGGATTTGGAGACGGCACTTTATCTTCCGATCAAGAATTTCCTGGAAGCAGCCGGCTACACGGTAAAGGGCGAGATCGGCAATTGCGATCTTGTCGGCTTGAGCAGCAACGAACCGCCTGTCGTCGTCATCTGCGAATTGAAGCTGACCTTTAATCTGGAGCTTGTGCTGCAGGCGGTCGATCGGGCGGCGGCAAGCGATGAGGTCTGGATTGCCGCCCGCGTCTCGGCGAAGGGCAAGGGGCGAGAAGGCGACCGCCGGTTTCGCGACCTCTGCCGCCGCCTCGGCTTCGGCATGTTGGCCGTATCCGACAGCGGCACCGTCGACGTCATCGTCAGCCCCGTCGCGCCCATGCCCCGCAAGAACACGCGCCGACGATCACGCCTCGTCGAGGAACACAGGCGGCGAAAGGGCGATCCTGCGCGCGGCGGCAGCACGCGAGCGCCGATCATGACCGCCTATCGCCAACAGGCACTCGCCTGCGCAGTTGCGATCCAAAATGGCCAGCAGCGCCCCAGAGATATTCGCGCCAATGCCCCTGAGGCCGCCAAAATCCTGCAGCACAATGTATATGGCTGGTTCGAACGCGTCGACCGCGGCATTTACGCCCTGACCGAACTTGGTGCTGAGGCGCTGAAGCGCTGGCCACCAACGGATGGCGCCTAAGCAATAAATATGGAGAAATTCCGGCTGCCAAACATTAAATTCTAGTAATGTCTTGCAATATTGTAATATAAACATGATCAATATTTAATTTGTAAAAGTTACCAGGCGAGCCATATAAATCAACAGCGCCAATTCTTCTTTCCGCTGCAAATTCTGCAGTAACTTCGGGCAATCAAAGTTCTTGGGAAAGAATAGAAGTGGACTCCGTTTGACGCCTGGTCCTGGACATGGACCCAAGACGCCATATCGCCAACGTTCTCGTAAGGGACATTTGCCATGTCATCTCTACTTCGCAAGCATCGCACCGCAGCCATCGTGGGTGCGGCCATCATCGTCGGCGCGGGTGCCCTGCCCTTCGCCCTCACCAGCCCCGCTGCCATGGCCGCCAACGAACCCGGCGGCATCATTGCCCCCGGCGGCTCCTTTGCGCCGATCGTCGACGCCGACAAACCGGCCGTCGTCACCGTTACCACGACCATGAAGGCAGCCGACGCAGGCGCTGATGCCGGCGATTCTCCGATGGACGAGCAGTTCCGTCAGTTCTTCGAGAACCAGGGCATCCCCTTCCCGCAGCAGCAGGCGCCGCAGCGTAATCCGGCCCAGCGTGCCAAGGCGCTCGGCTCCGGCTTCGTTATCAGCGCAGATGGCGTCATCGTCACCAACAACCACGTCATCGAGAATGCCACCGACATCAAGGTGACGCTCGACGACGGTACCGAAGTGCCGGCCAAGCTTCTGGGCGCCGACGCTAAGTCCGACCTCGCCGTTCTGAAGATCCAGACGCCGAAGCCGCTTGCAACCGTCGCCTGGGGCGACTCCGACAAGCTGAAGCTCGGCGACCAGATCCTGGCGATCGGCAACCCCTTCGGCATCGGCACGACCGTCACCGCCGGCATCGTTTCGGCTCGCGGACGTGACCTCCACAGCGGCCCTTATGACGACTTCATTCAGATCGACGCCCCGATCAACCACGGCAACTCCGGCGGCCCGCTGGTCGATCGCGACGGCAATGTCGTCGGCATCAACACCGCCATCTATTCGCCGAATGGCGGCAGCGTCGGCGTCGGTTTCGCCATTCCTTCCAATGAAGCCAAGGCGATCGTTGCAAAGCTCGAAAAGAACGGTTCGATCGATCACGGCTATCTCGGCGTTGCCATTCAGCCGGTGACGAATGATGTAGCCGATGCCGTTGGCCTGTCGCAGCCGCAGGGCGCCCTGGTCGCCAACGTCACCGACGGAACGCCGGCTGCTGATGCTGGTATCAAGAGCGGCGACATTGTCACCGCCGTCGGTAACGAAACCGTCAAGACGCCCAAGGATCTGTCGCGCCTCGTTGCCGATCTTTCTCCGGGCGACAAGCGGTCGGTCACTGTGTGGCGCAATGGCAAGAGCGTCGACGTGAACGTCACCATCGGTGGCAACGACGACAGTAAGCAGGCGGCCAATGACAAGGGTGACGGCAAGGTTCAGCCGTCCAACCAGCCGAGCATCGGCGTCGGTCTCGCCAACCTGACCCCTGATCTCCGCCAGCAGATGAACCTGCCGCGCAATGTCGAGGGCGCCGTTGTCGCCAGCGTCAATCCCGACAAGCCGGCAGCCGCCGCCGGCGTCCAGACGGGCGATATCATCGTCTCGGTCAACGATAAGCCGGTGCACGATGCCCATGAAGTCCAGAGCGCGGTCGCAGAAGCCGGCAAGGCAGGCCGCAAATCGGTCCTGCTGCTGATCCAGCGCGACGGCAACAAGACCTTCGTGGCTGTGCCATTCGCAGCAGCATAAGCATCCGTTAAAGGACAACTGCTGTAGGACATCTGTGCCTCGTCTCTGTCACTGGAGGCGGGGCGCAGGTGTGTCTGGACGAGAGTGCGGCGATGACCGGGGATGATGTATGCGCCTGCGCGCACTTGTCGCGAGCAGGGCAATTTTTAACGAAAACGTCACTTGTCAACGACTGGTTTACGATGTCGTCAGAGAAGACCGACACGCAACACTCCCACAACAGGCCTTTCACTGATACATAACTGTTTGCTCAGACTGTATCGTAGCGTGGATTGCGAGGGGAACATGCGTAAGGCAGTGGGAGAACAGATTTTGGGGTCGGTACCTGTGGATGCCGACCAAATGATCGCGCGCCCGCGCTCGACGGAAGAGATCCCGCAGACCCGCGAACCCAGTCTCGCCGAGCGCTACGACTGGCTCGTGGCCATGATCAACCACGTGCCCGACTATATCTATGCAAAGGATCTGGAGGGGCGCTTCCTGTTCGCCAACAGGGCCATCGTCCTGAACAATGGGCTCGAGCGCGTGGAGGACATGGTTGGGCTGACGGATTACGACCTCCATCCATCGGCCGCGGCTGAGAGCATAGCCGCCGTCGAACGACACGTCATGGAGAGCGGCGAACCCGATCTCGGATTGGAAGAACGCCGTTTGAGAGGCAGCGGCTGGCTGATGATGTCGCGCGTGCCGCTCAGGGACAAAGCTGGGAAGGTGATCGGCGTCGTTGGGGCGTCGCGGGACATCTCTTCCCGCAAACGCAGCGAAAGCCTGATGAAGGCTCAGGCGCAACTTCTCAAGGCGGTGGCTAAGGGAGTGCGTCTTGACGCGTTGCTGCGGGACGTAGCCGATCTACTCGAAGAGGTCATCCCCGGTATCGCCGCCGCCGTGCTGCTGCACGACGAAGGCGCTGAGGAACTTCATGTCGCAGCGGCGTCCCAATCGGCAGCCGCCATTTCGATGTCGCCGGCAGGTATCTTCGACAACCCGGCATCCTGGCGCTGCCTCGCAATCTCGTCGGGTGATGGCGGGCAGCATGGCGTGCTGGCCGTGCAAGAATCTTCCAGCCATGAAGCCAGTATGTGGGAGTTCCTGACCGGCGTCGCTCAAACGATCGGCATCGCGATCGACCGTCACTATGACGCTGAGCGCATCACCTTCCTTGCTGAACACGACGCCCTGACCGGATTGCCAAACCGCGCGCTGCTCGACCGAAAGCTCGATGATATGCTGCGGCGTGCCGGCGAAACCTCCGGGAGAGTCGCGGTCGTCTTCCTAGACGTCGACAACTTCAAACTCGTGAACGACAGCCTCGGTCACGCGGCCGGCGACGAGCTGTTGAAGATCGTTGCGAACCGGATCACCGAGGAGATCGGACGAGACAATCTGGTATCGCGCATCGGCGGTGACGAGTTCATTCTGGCTCTCCAGCAGACCCAAGAAGACTTCGTCCCGCGGCTGGCGCGCATCCGTGAGGCCATCGCACGGCCGCTTACCTTGGCAGGAATGAACCTGCAGCTCACGTGCAGCATGGGAATGGCCTGCTTTGCCGCACACGGCAAAACGGCCACCGAACTGTTCGCCAACGCGGATATGGCGATGTATCGCGCCAAAGAGAACGGCCGGAACAGTATCCAGGTGTTCGACCCAGCTATGGCGGAGAACGCACGGCAAAAACTCGGACGTTCAGAGGAACTGAGGCGCGCCATCGAGCGGGACGAGTTCGTCTTGCACTTCCAGCCGCAGAAAGACATGACCACGGGCGAGATCATTGGCGTGGAGGCGCTCGTGCGCTGGAACCATCCGACCGACGGGCTCGTCTTTCCCGGAGAATTCATTCCGCTTGCCGAGGAGTCCGGCCTCATCGTTCCGATTGGCGAGGCTGTCCTGCGCAAGGCCTGCGGTCAGGCGAAAAAATGGCAGAAACTGGGGCTGCCGCCCGTGAAGATTGGCGTCAACATGTCGGCCCGGCAATTCCAGGAACCTGGCATGATCCGGCATGTGGCCACCGCCCTCGCAGAGAGTGGTCTTGAACCGCAGTGGCTCGAGATCGAGGTCACTGAGAGCCTTCTGATGCGCGACGTGCAGGGGGCGATCATGAAGATGCATGAACTGAACGCCTTGGGCGTCAGCCTCGCGATTGACGATTTCGGCACGGGCTATTCGAGCCTGAGCACGCTGAAACGCTTTCCCCTGTCGCGCCTCAAGATCGACCGATCTTTCATCGCCGATATTCCGGATGATGCCGACGATATGGCAATCACCTCCGCAATCGTCTCGCTTGCGCGGATACTGGCGTTGGACGTGATCGCGGAAGGCGTGGAGACGGAGGAGCAGGCCCGTTTCCTGTCGGAGGCCGGATGCCATGCCATCCAGGGCTACCTGTTCAGCAGGCCCATCCCGGCGGAGGAGATGACGCGCGTGATGCGGGAGCGGTGTTAAGGTCTAGATCTCACCTTCATCTGCCGTGTGAGACGGTTTTCCGCCGTCTTAACCTCGTTCAGGCAGTCGGGTGGGACAGCACCTGCAGGCCGGCGGATATAAAGGCCAGCCACAGAGCTTCGCTCCAGTGATTGAAGGAGTGAGCCGAATAGCGCTGTCGCGTCAAAGCCGCAATCAGCCCCATCAACAGCGCGTAGAGTTGGAAGCAGCGCGCTGCGGAGAGAAGATAGTTCGACCGGGCAAATAGCGATATCACGATCGCCACAACGCATTTAATCACGAACCGATTGACGGTATCGCGTGATGTCTGGTCCAGCTCGATGGCCATGGGCGGCAGCTTTTTTCTGAAATCAATGCATCAATTGCGTGACGCCGGCGGCGCCGACGGAGAAGACGGCGATGACGCAGGCGAGCCGCACGAAAATTCTGACATCATGGGAATGGGGCGCGGCCTGATCGATTTCCCCGGCGCCATCGTATCTCCTGGAGGCGCGAAGTTCCTGCTCCTGCTGCAAATGCTGAGCGAGATATTGAATGCCGTAACGAGCGTACATCGCTTTGATCCTTTTGCTGACAACGGATGTCGCGGGCGACAACCGTCGAGATCAGGCTAGAAGGACCGGCATAGTTTTTCGATTGTGGGAAACACGGCGTAAAATAAAAATCTGCTAAAGGATCGCGGCTTCCAACAGAAGGGGCGTTTCTGCGTTGAATCATGATAGTTTTTGTCCAAACTCTGCCGTGGTGATGATAGAGAAGAGCGTGGGGACGGATAGGAACCGCCCGTCGGCGGGCCTTGCGTTCTGCCGATACCATCGACGGCATAAAGGCTTCAGGACTTTGGACGGGGCTGAGCGACAGCAGGAGTTGGAGTGACCGATCCATACGAGATTCTCGGCATCGGACGCGATGCGAGCGAAGAACAGATCAAGACGGCCTACCGCAAGAGGGCGAAGACGGCGCATCCCGATTCCGGCGGCGACGTCGATACTTTCGGGCGGCTACAGAAGGCCTATGAGCTGCTTCTGGACCCCGTGCGCCGAAAGCTCTTCGACGATACCGGCTACGACGTCGAACTGACTGACGCTGTAGATTTACAGGCGCTGGTCGCCATCGAGAAGCTCATCACCGATATGGTTCTGGACGAGCGCGAACCCGGAACCTTCGATCCCGTCGCCCATATGCGCGCCAGTCTTATGGACGAAATCCGCAAGGCAAATTTCAGCAAAAGCGAACTGGAGCGTCATTCCGACCGTATCCGTCTTCATTTGGATCGCCTGGGAAAACGCCCCGGCAAGGATGTCGTAGGCCATATGCTGCGTGCCCGTATAAAGGCCATTGCGACGGCGATCAGCGAAACGGAAGCAAAGATCGACGCCACCGAGCGCGCCTGCGACATGCTCGAAGGCTATCTCTATGTCATGGACACACCGATGCTCGAGGAAGAAGAACCGACTTCTGATGTCGAATGGGACGACGCGCCCGAGGCCCGCTCTGCCGCCCAGTGATTCCCGCCGATCAAAAGCCTCCGTGAAACGCGGGAACTTTCGACCGGCAACCGGGTTTTTCCTCCGCGTTATTGTCGAAATCCGCCGGCGCCATACGACCAGTACTGGGCCGCGGATCGCACAGGGAGGACACCATGATCAACGAAGATGGATACATACCGGCTGCTGAACTGGCGCAAAGGAACGGCGCCAGGTTTCCGAATGAAAGCAATGAATACCGGCAGGCTCGAAACGACCTGCTGGCTGAGGAGATCGAGCTTCGGCGGCATATCGAGCGCGTCGCCGCGCAACGGCGTGCGCTGCCGCCGGGTGGCATGGTGAAAAAGCACTATCAGTTCATCACCCCGGACGGTCCGATCGATTTCGCCGATCTCTTCGACGACAAGGAAACCCTGCTGATCTACAGCTACATGTTCGGACCGGAGAGAGCGCGGCCATGCCCAATGTGCACATCGTTCCTTTCGGCGCTGGACGGTGAAGTGCTCGATATCGAACAGCGAATGGCCATCGCCGTCGTAGCTCGGTCGCCAATCGAAAGACTGCTCGATTTCCAGCGGGAACGCCGCTGGCAAAATCTGCCGCTCTATTCCGACCCGACCGGCGAATATAGCCGCGACTATCGTGCGCTCGGCACCAATGGCAGCGACGATGCGGCCATCAATGTCTTTACCCGCCGGGACGGAACGATCCGGCATTTCTGGAGCGAGGAAATGGGCCCGGTGACCGCCGACCCCGGCCAGGATCCACGCGGCGCTCCCGACCTTATGCCGCTATGGACGATTCTCGACATGACGCCCGAGGGACGGGCAAGGGATTGGTATCCGAAGCTCATCTATGGACATGCGTGACGGGAGAGACGTTGGCTATTTCCCGTCGGCAACCGTGATATTGGCGACGGGGCCAGCTCCCACGGCTTTGGCGATCACCGCGGCAAGCTGTTGCTGATTGAACGGCTTTGGGAGGCGGGGCAAATCGTTGTTGCTTCCGGCCGGCAGCTCGGCATAACCGCTCGCGAGGATGACCGGCAGGTCGGGCAGGCGCTCAGCGATCGCCGCGGCGAACTGAGAGCCTGTCATCCTTGGCATGGCATGATCGGTGATGACCAGATGGATGTTGTCGTGATCAGCCATCAGCTTCAGCGCCTCCTCCCCTGAATAGGCCTGCAGAACGGTATGGCCAAGATCCTCCAGCATCAACGCTGTATTCATCAGGACCAGCGCATCATCGTCCACAGCCAGAATATTGAAAGACCCGCCGCCTGCAGGTGCTGCTTCCGCGACCTGCTCATCCGCCCTCATGTCTGTCTCCGCCGCGACAGGAAGCCAAAGCTCGGCGGTGGTCCCCTCGCCCTTGCACGATTTCAGGACCAATTTGCCTCCTGACTGTGCCATCAACCCTTGAATCATGGGCAGTCCCAGGCCTGTTCCCTTGCCCACCCCCTTGGTCGTGAAGAATGGTGTCGTTGCATTGGCAAGGGTCTCTTCGTCCATCCCCTCTCCCTCATCCCTGACGGAGAGACAGATATAGGACCCTGCTTCCAGACCGCGCGCTTCACCCTTGGTAATCTCCTGGCACCTTGCGGCAATGACGAGGGAACCGCCCCTTGGCATGGAGTCGCGCGCGTTCACGGCCAGATTCAACAGAGCATTCTCAAGCTGGTTCGGATCGGATTTCACTCTCGGAAGGCCTAAGGGGAAATGTGTCTCGATCATCATCGATGGACCCATCGCGCCCTGCAGCAAGTCCGTCATATTGCGAACCAGCTCGATCACGTCGAACGCCTCGAGCTTGAGTTCCTGACGTCGAGAAAAAGCAAGCATCCGCTGCGTCAGCGCCGCGCCACGCTGCGCGCCTTGGATGGCGTTATCGATCAACGGCGTGATGTTGGGATTGTCGGCGATACGCTTGCGCATGATCTCCAGGCTGCCGAGAACGGCCATCAGCAGATTGTTGAAATCGTGCGCCATTCCACCGGTCAGTTGGCCGACGGCTTCCATCTTTTGCGCCTGGAACAATTCTTCCTGCGCCTGTTCCAGCTTGCGCTGGGCATCCCTTTTTTCAGTGATATCGCGAGTGACCTTTGCGAACCCCAGAAGGGATCCGTCATCTCCGCGAATGGCGTCTATGACGACGCTCGCCCAAAACCGGGACCCATCCTTGCGGACCCTCCAGCCTTCATTTTCGAATCGTCCATCTTTGGCGGCGATATCGAGCGCTCTCCAGGGAAGCCCGGCCGTGCGGTCCTCCTCTGTGTAGAAGCGGGAGAAATGCTGGCCGAGTATTTCTTGTTGTGTGTAGCCTTTGATACGCTGGGCTCCCGGATTCCAACTGGAGACATGCCCCTCGGGATCGAGCATGTAGATCGCGTAATCTGCAACCCCCTGAACGAGGATGCGGAACTGCTCCGCGCTCTGCCTGAGTTCAATTTCCGCCCTTCTTCGTTCGGAAAAATCGCGCGTAATCTTTGCAAATCCCAGCAAATCGCCCTCCGCATTTCTAATCGCATCGATAACCGCGTGCGCCTCACCTTGGCGGTGATACTGTCCTCTGACGTTTCTAAACGTCACTAAACTGTCGGAACCCGGTTTAGTTCCCTCAGAGACCCGGAACCCTGATCAAAAGCTGCCTACGGACGTTTGCGTTTCTATTCGCTCAAGCTCGAATACATCTCTCCGCGCCGAACTCGAAATCCGTTAACTCAATGTTTATTTTGATATAATGCAAATGCAGATTCATATGCGCTTTCTTCGGCAATGGATCGTTAACCATGACCGTACTCATCACCGCGACAACGAGGCTCGCGTGCGACCGAAAAGCCAAAGCCGGTCGTCACGACAATTCGGAATGTATGCTTGCTGTCACCCTGCTGATGCGGCCTGGCGATTACGAAAATGGCTCGCTTGGCCCTCGGGCGGGAGTGGTGAACCAATGCGGACCATCCGCTGCCATGTAGATATGGTCTTCCAGTCGAATCCCGAATTTGTCGGGAAAGACGATCATGGGCTCGTTGGAAAAACACATGCCGGCGGCGAGCGGCGTGGCATTGCCGCGGACGATATAGGGCTCTTCGTGTATCTGCAGACCGAGGCCGTGGCCAGCGCGGTGAGGCAGTCCGGGGAGGCGGTAGTCGGGACCGAGAGCATGTTTTGCAATCACCCTACGCGCTGCATCGTCAAGGCTCGAGCAGGGCGCGCCGAGCTTGGCAGCATCGAAGACCGCCTGCTGGGCCTCGCGTTCGATCGCCCAGGCCGCTTCGAATTCTTTGTTGCCGCCTTCAAATACATAGGTGCGGGTAAGATCGGAATGATAGCCGTCGATCTGGCAACCCGTGTCGACAAGCACGACGTCCCCTTTCGCAAGCGTCTGATCACCTTCGGCGCCATGCGGCAGCGAAGTCGCCGTTCCGAAGGAAACGATACAGAAGGTCGAGCCTCCATCGGCGCCGACCTGGCGATGCCGGCGGTCGATGAAGTCGACGACTTCAGAAGCTTTGATGCCTGGCTTCATCAGCGCATGCGCCTGCTTCTGGATGTCGAGCGTCAGGTTCATGGCGTATTGAATAAGAGCGATCTCGGCTGACGATTTGATGCGCCGCAGGCTCCGTATGATGACGCCGCCGTCCGTCAATCTTCCGGCGCCGAAAGCCGCCGCGAGCCTGTGGTAGAAGAAAAGCGGCAGCTCGTCGTCAAGTGCGAGCGAACCGGCTTGACCCAGCAGGCGTGAAACGAGCTCGGCGCTGTTCTCCTCTTCCTCCCACACCAAAATTTCGCCAGGTAGATGCGGCAGGGTTTCCACACGGCTGCGCTCGAAGCCCGGGACGATATAGTAAAGTGCCGTAGGCGTGACCAGGGCGCCGAGGAGCCGTTCGCTCGGATGCCAGACGAGACCGGTGAAATAGCGCAGGCTGTCCGTCGAACCCAGGAGTATTCCAGCGAGCTGCTCAGCCTCCAGCGCCTGTCTCAACCGCGCCAGCCGGAGTTGCCGTTCATCGTCAGTGATGAGGGCGACGGGGTGGGACCATGTCATCTTGCTTTCCAGTTCTCGTTGTCTGTAATTTTCCCGCGGCTCGCGCCGCGTCCTGGATCGACATTAATGCGACTGTAGGCAATATGTCGACAAGAAAACGAAAAGCAAAGAGGCGATGCTCCACGCGAGTAAACGATCCCCGGCGTGCCGGTCCGCCGCAGCCGGATTGAAGAGACGCATTTGGTTTTGTTGAACGGGAGCGTGCGCTCGCTGACGGCTATGGAGCTGGAAGAACTCGGATATGGGGCCGGAGCTTTTGAAGAATTCTAGTCGGCGTCGTCCGGTATTGCTTGAATATAACGCACGATGCCATAAAAAATGCCGAAGAGAACAACCACAAAGACGCCTTGACGGATGTCATGCAGCACTGTGTGGTGATGCCTCACCAAGAGCAAAAACAAGTTGTACATGACGATGGCGAGCGCGGTCATGGCCGTTGCCAGTAAAAACACGATGTTCCGATAAATAAATCTAACCATAGCCCACCTCATTTCCTTTGATCATATAGAAGAGAAATTAGGAACGAATTAGGGACGGATCGCCCCCCTGCGGAGAACCCTACCCCCTGTGGGGATTACAAATTGTCCATGTCGGGAAAAAGCCACAATTTCCGAACTTTCTTGTCACAATTGCCTGCAAGCGTGTCTGAAATCGGTGACGCGGTGACAAGCGATGAGCCTTTCATTTCAGACCCTGGCAGCGCTGCGGTTCGGCTACGGCTTCCGTCCCGGTGAAGCGCCGCCGGCCGACAAGGACGCCCTGCTCGACCCGATGCGGGTCAGGGACGGCAACTGCCTCTTTCCAGTCGGCGGCATCGAGGCACGCCGCCAGGCGATCGGCAGTGTGATAGACCGTCTTCGCGACATCCGCGCCAGCAATATTGATGACGCCGCCAAGCGCGATGAACAGAAAACTGTCTTCAAGGAGCTTCAGCGGAGCTACCAACGCGATGCGGATGCACGCATCGCCCAGGCGGTCTTCTCACCGAACGGCTTTCAAGAGCGGCTGGCTGCCTTCTGGACGAATCATTTCTCGGTGAGCGTCGACAAGACCCAGCCGATGAAACTCATCGTCCCTCTATTCGAGGCTGAGGCGATCCGGCCTCATATTGGCGGGACGTTTCCGGATCTGCTGCGCAGCGCCACCCAGCATCCGGCGATGCTGATTTATCTCGATCAGGCGCAGTCGCTCGGGCCGGATTCCCCCGCCGGCATCAGACGCAACAAAGGGCTCAACGAGAACCTCGCCCGCGAACTGCTGGAGTTGCATACGCTTGGCGCCGGAAGCGGCTATACGCAAGACGATGTGCGATCCGCCGCCATGGTACTGACGGGCATTACGGTCGATCGGCAGGCTGTAGAGGCCGATTTCCGCAAGGCCGCTGCAGAGCCTGGTAGCCACCAGGTGCTGGGCGTCAGCTATGGCCGAACACAACGGACCGAGCGGGATTACCTGCAGATGCTGGACGATCTGGCGCTAAACCCGAAAACCGCGGCACATATCAGCCGCAAGCTCGCTATCCACTTCATTTCCGATACGCCTCCACAAGCGATGATCGATGTCATGACCCAGGCGTGGCGAAAGACGAATGGCGACCTGATGGCCGTCTATGACGCGATGCTCGATCATCCGGCCGCCTGGACGAATGAGGGAACCAAGGCCCGGCAGCCTTTCGACTTCGTCGTGGCCGGCCTGCGCGCGCTCGATCTTCCCAAGAACGCCGCGGCAGGAGCAATTGTCGATCCGCTCGCCGATGATGAAGATGGGGTGCAGGCCATGGCCAGCAACAGTCCCCCAACGCCAGGCAATAGTTCCGCCACCCCCGACACTACGCTTGATCCTCAGGAAGCAAAACGCCGGCAGGCCGCGATCGACGCGACCTTCTACGTGCCACGCGGTCTCGGCATCTACGCGCTGCGGCGCATGGGGCAGCCGGTCTGGCGGCCGCCGAGCCCGGCTGGTTTTCCGGAGGGTTTCGATGCCTGGATCAATGCCGGCGAGCTTTCCGAGCGGATTTCGTGGGTGCGGCGTGCCATCGGTCGTTACGGCAAGCAGAAGGATCCGCGGCAGTTCCTCAAGGAGACGCTTGCGGACGCTGCCCGCGATGACACGATCCGGGTCGTATCGCAGGCGCCGAACAAGATGACGGGCCTGACGCTCGTGCTTGCTTCGCCCGAATTCAATCGTCGCTAGAGCGAGGAGCATCCCCATGGCAGACGACAAGGCTTTCTCGCTTTCCCGCCGCGGTTTCCTTGCTTCCGCCTGCTGTCTGGCGGCTGCGCCGATTTTTACGCCGGTGACCTTCGCGGCCATGCCCGGAGATAACCGATTCGTGACCATCGTGTTGCGCGGCGCCATGGATGGCCTCGATCTGGTGCAGCCATATGGCGAACCATCTTTCGTCAGCTTGCGTCCGGACATCGCACTTGCCCCTGACAAGGGGCTGGCAGATCTCGACGGCTTCTTCGGCCTGCATCCAGCGGCCGCGGACCTCCTTCCGCTCTGGAAGGCCAAGGAGCTCGCCTTCGTCCACGCCGTGTCGACGCCCTATCGCGACGCTCGCAGCCATTTCGACGGCCAGGACATGCTGGAATCGGGCGGCGATCACGTCGCTGAGGAAAAGACAGGCTGGCTCAACCGCGCACTCGCCACCATTCCGCGCTCGACGGCACGCAAAGCGATCGACATCAACACCTCGACCGAATTGATCCTGTCCGGACCTAATCTTGTCGATGTCTGGGCGTCGAATTCCAATTTCGGCATGGGGGCGGACGAGATGCAGTTCCTAACACGCCTTTATGCAAACGACCCCGCTTTCGCCAAGGCGATGGACGAGGCGACGCGCGCCGACCAATCGGCGAAGATGGGCGAGGAACCAGGCACCAAACGCGGCGAGCAGATAACCGATGTCGCGGCGCTTGCCGCCAAGATGCTATTGCGCGAATACCGCATCGCCAGTTTCTCCATCAACGGCTGGGACACCCATGTGCAGCAAGCGGCCCAATTCCGCAAAGCGGCCGGTGATCTCACACAGGCGGTGTTGACATTGAAAAATACGCTCGGCCCGGATATCTGGAGGACGACGGTGGTCCTGGCCATGACCGAATTCGGCCGCACCGTCCGCCAGAACGGTTCGGGCGGCACGGATCATGGCACCGGTGGCTGCTGCCTGCTGGCGGGCGGCGCCATCAATGGCGGCCGCGTGCTCGGCAGCTGGCCGGGGATCAAGGACGAGCAGCTCTTCGAGGACCGCGATCTGATGCCCACCGCGGACGTGCGTGAGATCGCAGCCGCCATGCTTTGCCGTCAGTTCGATGTCGGCGCCGGCGACCTGACCTCCAAGATCTTTCCTGGCCTGAGCTTCGATAAGTCCTCTCAGTTCCTGAAGGTGTAGTCGCTCTCAGGCGCGCCCTTCCCCGATCAGTGGAAGCCCTCGCAGCATATCTCGGATGGCGATGGCGTCCCATGGCAGATGTTCGGTTATTCCTAGCCCTACCACGTCAACCTGCTCGGCTACGTCATTCAAGAGGCGGACTACTTGGGCCATGGTCATTCTCCCTCGAGGAACTCCCGCGAACGCATCCGGAGGCGCATTCGGCATTGAGAAGTTGAGGGAACGGAACTGCACGGGATCGATGACATCAAGGTCAAAATGGATGGCAACATGCCGTGCGCCCGTCGAACGAAGCCAATCGATCACCGGTTGACTGGAATCGATCAATTGAGAGGGCGTCGCCATGCGGAGCCCAAGTCTTTCAACAATCTCCCATTCCGTAGGCGACATATCATAGAGACCTGCATACATCACCTTTTCAGGCTTGATCGGCCGGGCAACTCTCCGCGTGAAATCCGGATCGCCCTCTCCGATCAAATTGCCCAGAACCATCGCGTGCGCATGCACGAAGTGCTGTGGCGTCATCACATCGGGATGAGCATCAACCCAGAGCACAGCCAAATCACCCTCATACCGCTCGTTGAGGTATGCGAACGGGGCGAGATCAACGAGGCAGTCGCCGCCCAGGACAACAATCCTATCCGGCATTTCCTTCCTGAGGATCTCTTCCGTCGAATACAGTTGTCGCAGCAATGCGCTCCGCGCGACGATGCCGTCTTCGAGAGGGAGTTCGGAGCCATCGGGCTCGGGCACTTCGACCGTTGCGACCGGCCCCGCGGCAGCCGGGGCAAGCCAAGCCAGCAACTGCCCCCCGAAATGATAGGCCTCCAAATTTCCTCCCTGCCATTGGGGGATCTGCAAACGTAGCGTTTTCGTACTCATTTGCTGCTCCTATCTTTGTCCGTGGGGCGCCGACTGCTCCCTATTCGACCGTCGAGGTCAGCGGAAATCTCAGGTCCGCTTTATCTTCCAGCTCCTGACCTCGAAAGGCAGGATGTCCGGATCAGCATCGCGTTGGGCCGGTTCTTCCATGAGGTTGACGGCCTCGCTGATCGTCCAACCGCTTAAGGGCGCTATGCTCAGCTTGCCTCGACGGCCGGCTGGTTCATAGACGCGCAGCACGAGCCCGGCGCCTTCCTCCGCCGGCTTGATCGCCGACAGTGCCACCGGCGTGCCCGTGACCGCAATCGGCGCGAGCGTTGTTGCCGCGAGATTGGCGGCCGTCGCCACGACCAGCGGCTGGTTCAGGTCGTCAGCTTCTTCGCGCACCCGGCCCGAATGCCATTCGCCGGTATGCGGATAGAGTGCATAGGTGAAACGCTGCTCGCCCTCATCCGCCAGCGGATCGGGATAGATCGGCCCGCGCACCAGGCTGATGCCGAGCACGTTGCCGCGAGCGCTATGGCCGTATTTCGCGTCGTTGAGCAAAGCGACGCCGAAATCCGGCTCGCTGAGATCGATGAAGCGATGGGCGACCGCCTCGAACATGGCGGCATCCCAGCTTGTGTTGGTATGCGTCGGGCGGCTGACAACACCGTAAGCGCATTCAAACGTAGCCGTACGCGCTCGCGTCGCAACCGGGCTCAGCGAGCGCAGGAAGGTACGGCGATCATGCCAGTCGATTTCGGTCTCGATATCCAGCCGCTTGGCATTAGCCGTCAGCGCATAATGCTGCACGACGCTGGAGTCGCGATAGCGATAGACGACCTTGATCGCCGCCCGATGCGGACTGTTTTCGACAAGCTCGATGCTTTCCGGCTTGTCGAGACGGATACCCTTTTCCGGATAATCGGCGTCGATGTCCCAGGCGTCCCAATTGCGCGGCTTGTCGACGGGATAGACCCAAAGCTGATTGGCGGGTTCCGCCAGCGCTTCGCGGCCGGTCGCCTTGTGCACGAGGCTCTGCACGGCTCCATCCGCGCTGATGGTCACTGCGAAATGATCATTCTCCAGTCGGCTCGCGTCGGCGTGCAAGCCGCCGGCCGGTTTCAATGCGGCTCGGTCGAGTACATGAATGGAGAGCGGCGAGACGATATCGCCGGTGGAAAGGACCGTGCCGTCGGCAAGAACCGCGCGCAACGGCCGCGCATCCAGCGACGGATTGACGACGACCAGAGCGTCCGCAATCCCGCCCTTCGGTAGGGCCGAAACGATGGCGGCCACAGCGTCCCTGTGAACGACCTTGGCGTGATCGATGACACCGGAAAGCTCACGCCCGGCATCCTGATAGACCTCACGAATGCTCGATCCGGGCAGGATATCGTGGAATTCGTTTTTCAGTGTCACCCGCCAATCCGCCTCGAGGCTCCGCGGCGCAACGCCACCGATCATATGAGCGATCGAGGCAAGCGTTTCGGCGGTGATCAGCGCCCGCTCTGCCCTGCGGTGAAGCCGTTTGACGCCGCTCTGGCTGGTCAGCGTCGCCCGATGAAGTTCGAGATAGATTTCGCCGGACCAGGTCGGAAGACGCTTTTCCTTCGCCGTGCGATGGGCGCTCAAAAAGAAATCGGCGACCTTGCCCCAACGCGCCTTCGGAATAGCGGGGAAATCGCGCAGCTGCACTTCACGTTCGACCATTTCCGGCGTCACGCCGCCGCCGCCGTCACCATAGCCGACCGCTAGGAGCGAAGTATCGTGCACAGTTTTCGCCCGGAAGTTCTTCCAGGTCGGCATGAGGCAATCCGGCTGGACAAAGCCGTTATAGCCCTGCATCGGATTGTCGAAGGTGTGCGCCAGCACTCGGCTGCCATCCAGACCTTCCCACCAGAAGAGATCGTGGGGGAACCGGTTGGTCTCGCTCCAATTGACCTTGATGGTGAAGAAACTGTCGATGCCGCCCTGGCGCAACAGTTGCGGCAAGGCGCCGGAGAAGCCAAAACAATCTGGAAGCCAGCAGACAGTGTGACGGGCGCCGAAAGTCTTTTCGAAATAGCGCTGGCCGTAAAGGATCTGCCGCACCAGGCTTTCGCCAGTCGGCATGTTCGTGTCCGGCTCGACCCACATGCCGCCGATCACTTCCCAGGAGCCCTCCGCTACCTTCTCCTTGATGCGCGCAAACAGTTGCGGATCGTCGGCCTCTATCTGCGCATAATAATGCGCCGTCGACTGGTTGAAGCGGAAATCGGACGAGCGGTCCATCAGTGACAGCGCCGTGTGGAAAGTTCGGCGCATCTTGCGGCGTGTCTCGTCATAGGGCCACAGCCAGGCAAGATCGATATGAGCATGGCCGGTCAACAGTAATTCGCCGTTTTGCGGATAGCGTCCCTGCAGCGCCTTCAGGCGCGCAATCAGGCCGTCATAGGCTGCAACGACGGTTGCGCGCTCATCCTCCGAAAGGCCTGGCGGGCTTTGATCAGCTCGGGCAGTTCCCAGATCTTCTGTTGCCATTCGGCGTTCGCGGTGCGCGAAACATAGGAAGCCGTGGCGGAAGGCCAGTCCAGACTGCGCAGCGCCGTCTCAGCGGCGTCGAGCAGGTGCGGCACCACATCGTGACCGTCAAGCGCCTCGATCGCCTCCACTATCTGCCGCAACAAAAGGCTCAGTCGATGCACGGGAATGTCCTGCCAGGCGAGCCGCGCCCGATTTAACTTTGGCTGGCGGTTCGGTTCGCCGAACGGAAAGCGGGCAACGCTATCCGTCGTGATCGAGAGATTGTGGCCCTTCAGCGGGAATTCTTGGTGGTAGGGATCGAGGCCGAAGCTCTCGCTCCCGCCTCCCTCATAGGTGAGCGTGATCAGGCTTTCGCCGCCGAGATCGAGCTGCAGGCGAGTTTCTTCCAGTGGCCAGTCGGCGGGTACGTTCGCTTGCGAGGCAAAATGCACCACGCCCTTGCGATCCGGCCAAGCCTGGCCGATGGCGATATCCTCGCCTCCGAATGTCCAGTTGCGGAGCGGAAATATAGCGCGTTCGCGCCAATGGCTGAGCTCTGCGGTGCGTACCTTAAGACGGTCAAGGCGCTGGGCGATGGTGAGCTGCATGGCAGGTCCTACATGGTTGATGTCAGGCCACGACCGCACCGGCGGTCGTGGCGTCGAGAAACAGACATTGCAAAGCAAGTAGGATGATAACGGTCCGACGGGATCAGACGAGCGTGTTGGCATAAGCAGATGGGAAGTGCCGCCAGAGAAGCGTTCCTCTGCCGGGGCCTACGTGCCCTGCGCTCACTCGACGGGTTCCTCCTCCTGCGTGAAGCAGGCACAGACTACGGCGAAGAACAGGCCGATGACCAGTGTCAAAAATGGAAGCGATTATTTAGGGCTTGGCTCTCCATGCGAAGAGCCGCCACGGAATCGTGCTGGCGGGGCGGCAAACCACCCCGCCGCTATTTCTCAATGTCTCGGAATGCGGGGTAAGAAGATCGTAAATAGACCCAGCAGCGGCAGATACGAGCACACGGTGTAGACGAAGGAAATCCCGTGCGTATCGGCAAAATCGCCGAGGAACGCCGCCCCAAGTCCCCCCGCCCCAAAGGCGAAGCCGAAGAAGATGCCTCCGATCAGCCCAACCCGGCCGGGGATCAATTCCTGCGCGAAAACCACGATAGCCGGGAAGGCCGATGCAAACACCAGCCCGATCACCACCGTCAGCACGCAAGTCCAGAACAAGTCTGCGTAAGGCATCATCAGAGCGAAGGGTATGACGCCCAAAATCGAGAACCAGATCACAAAGCGGGCTCCGAGACGGTCTCCGACCGGGCCGCCCATGATCGTTCCGACCGCGACAGAACCGAGGAAAAGGAACAGCATCAATTGCGCATCGCGAACGTCGAGATGGAACTTGTCGATGACATAGAAGGTGAAATAGCTGGAAATGCTCGCCATATACACGTTCTTCGTTGCCGTCAGCAGGATCAGGATCGCAAGCGCCCACATGGCTTTGTTGCGTGCTATCGGCAAGGTGCGGCTGGGAGCCGGGCGCGCGGCATGCTGGCGGCGATGGCTGATGTACCAGGTGCCGACCCAACTCAGGACGATAAAGCCGATCACAGCCAGAACCGAAAGCCAGGCGACGCTCGATTGCCCGTGCTGAAGCACGAAAAAGGCGGCGATCAGCGGCCCGATGGCGGAGCCGGCATTGCCGCCGAGTTGGAAAAGCGACTGCGCCAGGCCATGGCGACCGCCAGAAGCCAGCCGCGCGACGCGCGAGGCTTCCGGATGGAACACCGCGGATCCAAAACCGATGAGGCTCGCTGCGACCAGCAGCATGGCGAAGCTGTCGGCATAACCGAGAAGCATCAGCCCTGAAAACGTGCTGACCATGCCGACCGGCAAGGAATAGGGCATTGGCCACTTATCTGTGACGATGCCGACGATCGGCTGCAGCAACGATGCCGTAATCTGAAACGTCATCGTCAGCAGGCCGATCTGAACGAAATCGAGCGCGTAGTTCTCCCGGAACATCGGGTAGAGCGACGTCAGCAGCGATTGCATGATGTCGTTCAGAAGATGGCAGACGCTGACCGCCACCACGATTGAAATTGTTGTCTTCTCAAATCGGGCCTGCGTACCCGAAAATGCCGCAACCATTGAGGATTCCTTCCTGCGCCGGCTGATTCCTTTCAACCGTGCTGTTTGATCTGCCTTTTACACGGCTTGCGGGTGACCTTCTTTCGTGTTTTGGTCCAGTTCTTTCGCGATCGGGCCAAAAATGGAAACGCTTTCTCCTCAGCTGCTGGCAACACTCGAAAAGGATCACGAGCAGAATATGCTCTGGATGGAGGAATCGAATGCCGGCGTGCTTGTCCATAGCTCGGAGCCGCCACAAGGCTACACTGTTCCCTGGCATCATCATCGCCGCACACAGTTGCTCTGCGTTTTTGCCGGCGTCGTCCTGATCCTGACGACCCGAGGCCGATGGATGGTGCCGCCCGGTCACGCACTGTTCATCCCTGCCGGCCTGGAACACTCCGTCGAGATGCTGAGCGATGTCAGCATGAAATCGGTCTATGTGACACCGCGCGATACAACGCTGTCGGACGAGGCGCCTCGCGTGGTCGAAGTGACGGATCTCGCACGCAGTCTGCTGCTTGAAGCCATCCGGTTGCGGGAAGCTCCTATTGGAAATCGCAAGGCCGAACTTGTCCTTTCCCTCCTCATCGAAGAGATTTCAACGCTGGAGGAACGTCCACTCGGTCTCCCCTTCCCGTCCGACCGGCGGCTGGTCGCGCTGTGCCGCGACTACCTTGCAAACCCGACGCCGAATGCCCGGCTGGACAATTGGGCCGAAAAGCTGGCAATGAGCCGGCGGACCTTCACCCGGCAATTTCGCAAGGAAACCGGCATCAGTTTCACCACCTGGCGCCAGCAGGCGAGCGTCTTCGCATGCCTGCCTCAACTTGCGGAGGGACAGCCGGTAACCAACGTCGCGCTTGAGGCCGGTTATGAAAGTGTCGCTGCCTTCACCACAATGTTCCGGCGCATGCTGGGGACCTCACCACGCACCTACATGGTGAACCGCTGGTCTTTCGACCGACAGTAAAAGTCGCGCGGATACTCGGCACGTTTACAGCCAAAGACATCGATAAGCGGGCATGATCAAAAAATTTTGAGAAAAGCTTTTCCCATCTTGACTCCCAGGATGAGAAAAGCTTTTCTCACGACAAATATGTTCGGGAGAGGACATCTGGAAAATCAGCGAGTTAGAAACGGTCGGGTAACGATTCACGATGTTGCCGCTGCCGCAGGTGTCAGCATTTCGACCGCATCGAAAGCGTTGAACAATACCGGGCGGATGGGCGACGACACCAGGGAGCGGGTCAAGCGGATCGCAACCGAGATCGGTTTCCGGCCGAATGCACTTGCCAAGGGTCTGCTCAGCAATCGGAGTTTCACCATCGGTCTTTTGACCAACGATACCTACGGCCGTTTCACCCTCCCTGTCATGGCCGGCATTACCGAAGCGCTCGTCGATCACGGGGTTTCGGTGTTTCTCTGCACGATCGAGGACGATCCTGCGCTCGGAAAGGTTCATGTGGACGCCATGCTGGACAAGAGTGTCGATGGCATCATCGCCTCGGGAAAGAGGATCGACCGCCGGCTGCCGGTGGATCTGTCCAACCTGCCCGTGCCGGTCGTCTACGCCTTCACTGAAGGGACGCCCGGCAGCGTCACCTTCTGCGCCGACGATTTTCAGGGTGCCACTCTGGCCGTCGAATGGCTGATGGGTCTCGGCCGCCGCCGGATCGCCCATGTCACCGGTCCGGAAAGCTTCGTTTCGGTGCGCGAGCGCGCCAAAGCCTATCTGAGCCTCGTCGGCGACGCGCTGCCGGTTCTGTATGGCACATGGTCGGAGGCCTGGGGACATGAGGCCGTTGCCAAAATATGGGATACGCGCGGACCGAAGCCGGATGCGATTTTCTGCGGCAATGACCAGATCGCCCGCGCCGTGGTCGATGCCCTGCGCGAGCGCGACGTACGCGTGCCGCAGGATGTCTCCGTGGTCGGCTTCGACAATTGGGAGATCGTCGCCGCCCAGACGCGGCCGCCGTTGACGACGGTCGATATGAATCTCAAGGCGCTCGGGCGGGAGGCCGGGCTAACGGTTCTGGCGCTGGCGGAAGGCCGCGCCGTCGAACCGGGGATCAGGACATTGCCGTGCGAATTGGTCGTGCGGCAGTCGTGTGGGGGAAACCCCGATCATTAGTTGAGGAAGCGGGGCGGAAGGAAATGCCCCATGGGAGGAGAAACATGATGAAGCGACTTCTGGCCGCGACCGGCCTCATATCCTTATGCCTGATGTCCAGCGCATCCGCCGCCGAAAATATTACGATGTGGGTGCGTAGCGGCATCGGCGATTCCTTCAAGAAGGTCGTCGAAGCCTATAATGGCAGCCACGACGACAAGGTCACCATCACGGAGGTGCCCTTCTCGGAACTCGTGCAGAAATATGCGACCGCGATTGCCGGCGGACAGGCACCCGACGCTCTGTCGATGGACCTGATCTACACGCCCGCCTTTGCCGCCGCCGGCCAGTTGGAAGACCTGACCGACTGGGCCAAGAGCCTGCCCTATTTCAACTCGCTCTCACCGTCGCATGTGAAGCTCGGAACCTATCAGGACCACATCTACGGGCTGCCGCTCTCGGTCGAGACCTCCGTCTTCGCCTGGAACAAGGACCTCTATAAGAAAGCCGGTCTCGATCCGGACAAAGCGCCGACGACCTGGGACGAAATCACGAGCAATGCCGAAAAAATCCGCGCGCTCGGCGGCGACACTTACGGCTTCTACTTCTCCGGCGGCGGCTGCGGCGGCTGCATGATCTTCACCTTCACGCCGCTCGTCTGGGGCGCAGGCGCCGACATTCTTTCGGCCGACGGCAAGAAGGCGACCCTCGATACGCCTGAGATGCGCAAGGCGGTCGACATCTACCGCAACATGGTCAAGAAGGATCTGGTACCGGCGGGCGCAGCCAGCGACA
This sequence comes from Rhizobium mayense, assembly GCF_030272705.1. Lineage (GTDB taxonomy): Bacteria > Pseudomonadota > Alphaproteobacteria > Rhizobiales > Rhizobiaceae > Rhizobium > Rhizobium mayense. The sequence goes on from NZ_JARFYM010000002.1 coordinate 105,134, forward strand.
CCGGCGCCAACTTCCTGAGCATCAGCAACGGCAAGATCGGCCAGCAGAGCATCGGTGCCTTCTCGATCGGCACGCTGATCACGCAATATTCCGATATTCATTTCGGTGTGACGCTGATCCCCAGTGTCGACGGCAATACGTCCTCCTTCGCCGGCGGCGATAACTTCGTCATCACCAAGGGCACGAAGAAGCTCGACGCGGTGAAGAAGTTCCTGGAATATACCTATTCACTGGATGGTCAAAAGATAATGGCGAAATACGGCAGTCTGCCGACGCGTGGCGATATCGCCGACCAAGTGCTTCAAGGCCTGGACCCGCGCATGCAGGTGGGCCTGAAAGCCATCTCCATCGCCAAGACGCCCTATACGCTGCAGTTCAACGACCTGATCAACAGCGCCAATGGCCCCTGGGCCGGCTTCACCAACGCAGCAATCTTTGGAGACAACGTCGATACGGCCTTCTCCAATGCTCAGTCGGAAATGCAGTCGATCATCGACAACGCGCAGCAGCAATAAACCACAGCAGACCGGGAGACCCAGGGTCTCCCGGTCCTCCCCATCAAAACATCAGGAGCATTCCATGGCTGGTCCCGGAGCTATTGGAGCACTGCGCCGCCGCAAGCGGCGGCGACGTGCCGGTTGGCACGGATTTCTCTATATCGCGCCCGCCATGGCGCTGGTTCTCGTCTTCTTCGTCCTGCCCGTCCTGTTTACCGGCTGGATGAGCCTGCACAATTGGCCGCTGCTTGGCAATCCGCGCTGGATCGGCTTCGGCAACTATACCAGGATGGTGTCGGACGTACGCTTCATGGCGGCCCTGCGCTTCACCGCCTACTATACCGTGATCGTCACCATCGCCATTTTCGCCATCGCCTTTCCCCTGGCGCTCTATGTCGAAAAGCAACGGCCTCTCGTCGGCTTTTACCGCACCATCATCTTCCTGCCTGTCGTAGTCGGGCTGGCGACTGCCTCGCTACTTTGGGTCTGGCTCGCCAATGTCGACAGCGGCTTTTTCGTGCCCGCGGCTCAGGCGCTCGGGCTGATCGACCGCAGGCCGAACCTGCTTGCCGACTTCGACACCGCCTTCGCGACCATTATCGTGATGGTAGTCTGGAAGATCGCCGGTTTCACCATGATCATCCTGCTTACCGGCTTGCAGGCGATCCCCTCCGAGCTGACAGAGGCCGCCCGTATCGACGGCGCCAGGCGCTGGCAACGCTTCCGTTTCCTGACTCTGCCGCTGATGCGCCGGACGATCGCGCTTGCCTTGATCATCTCGATCACCGGCTCGGTGCTTGCCTTCGACCAGTTCTACATCATGACCAGCGGCGGACCGCAAAACCAGATGATCTCAGTGGTCTATTATATCTTCAACCAGTCCTTCGTGTCCTTCAATCTCGGCTATGGCGCGGCACTGTCGATCGCCCTGCTCGTCATTCTCGTGTTGATCAGCATCGTCCAGCTCTGGCTGCTGCGCGTCGGGGAGGATCGTCCGTGAGCATCGCGAACATGAGCACCACAAAGGTGAGAACCGCTAGAGAACGCCGGGCCCGGCGGAAAATGTGGGGTGCCGTCAGTTATCACGGCGTCGGCGTCATCATCGTCATCTTTTTCTTCGCGCCCTTCGCGATCGCGCTGCTGTCATCGTTCCGGCACGGTACGGAGGCGAGCCTTCCACCCCTGCCGCCCTGGCCGACATCGGGCTTCAGCTTCGATGCCTACCGTGCGCTCGACGGCTTCGGCGCCGGCGTCGTACAGCATACGCTGAACTCGCTCTTCGTTTCGGTAACGACGGTCATTCTGACTGTCACGGTCAGCCTGCTCGCCGGTTATGGCTTCTCGCGCTATCAGTTTCCGTTCAAGGGTGCCTTCTTCATCCTGATCATCGCAACGCTGATGATCCCATTCCAGTCGATCCTGACGCCGCTCTTCATCATCCTCGCCAGGCTCGGCCTCAACAATTCGCTGCTCGGCCTGACGCTGGTCTATGTCACTCTTCAGCTACCTTTCTCGGTCTTCATGATGCGCAACGCCTTCGACGCCGTACCGAAGGAGATCGAGGAAGCAGCCCGCATCGACGGCGCGCGCGACCTGAAACTCCTCTTTCGCGTTCTATTCCCGCTGGTGCTGCCGGGTGTTGCGACCGTTGCGATCTTCGCCTTCCTCAATGCCTGGAACGAGTTCCTGGCAGCGCTGGTGCTGCTCTCCAGCAATGAGAAATTCACACTGCCGGTGCTGATGATTGCGGTCCGAACCGGACGGCTCGGCGCCGTCAACTGGGGTGCGGTCCAGGCCGGTATCGCCGTCATGACCATACCCTGCGTCATCGTCTTCCTGCTTCTGCAACGCTATTACATGCGCGGTCTGATGGCCGGCGCGGTGAAATGAACCTCAAACGAAACGGATGAAAGCCATGTCAGACAAGCAAAATCGCCAGTTCCGCCCCCTGCCCGTTCCAAATGTCGAACTTCACGGCCTTTTCGGTGCCCGGCAGGATGCGATCTGCAACTCGACGGCCGCCACCCTGCTCGACCGCTGCGTCGAGGCCGGCATGATCAAGGCAATCGACGTCGACCAGCCGAGCCCGGGCATCGTCATCCCGCTGCAGACTTGGTCGGGCTCGACGCAGATGTTCTGGGACAGCGATCTCGGCAAGTCAATCGAGACGATTGCTTATTCGCTCTATCGCCGCCCGAATCCGGAGCTTGAGGCCCGCGCCGACGCGATCATCGACATGTATGAAAAGCTGCAGCAGGAGGACGGCTATCTGAACGCCTGGTTCCAGCGCGTGCAGCCTGGCCGCCGCTGGACCAACCTGCGCGACCACCACGAACTCTATTGCGCCGGACATTTGATCGAAGCCGCCGTCGCCTATTACCAGGCCACAGGAAAGCGCAAGCTGCTCGACGTCATGAGCCGTTTTGCCGATTACATGACCACCGTTTTCGGCCATGGCGAGGGTCAGCTTCGCGGCTATTGCGGCCACGAGGAGGTCGAACTCGCACTGGTCAAGCTCGGTCGCGTCACTGGCGAGAAGAAATATCTCGATCTCGCCAAATATTTCGTCGACGAGCGCGGTCAGGAGCCGCATTTCTTCACTGAGGAGGCACTGCGTGACGGCCGCGATCCGGCAAAATTCGTGCAGAAGACCTATGAATACAATCAGGCCCATCAGCCGGTGCGGAAGCAGACAAAGGTCGTCGGCCATGCGGTGCGCGCCATGTATCTCTATTCCGGCATGGCCGATATCGCCACGGAATATAATGATGACAGCCTGACCTCGGCGTTGGAGACGCTGTGGGACGATCTGACCACCAAGCAGATGTATGTCACCGGCGGCATCGGGCCGGCCGCTTCCAACGAAGGCTTCACCGACTATTACGACCTGCCGAACGAAAGCGCCTATGCGGAAACCTGTGCCTCGGTCGGCCTGGTTTTCTGGGCGAACCGCATGCTGGGGCGCGGGCCAAATCGGCGTTATGCCGATATCATGGAGCAGGCCCTTTACAATGGCGCGATGGCCGGGCTTTCGCTCGACGGAAAAACCTTCTTCTACGAAAACCCGCTGGAAAGCGCCGGCAAGCATCACCGCTGGACCTGGCACAACTGCCCCTGCTGCCCGCCGAACATCGCCCGCCTGCTCGCCTCGGTCGGCTCCTACATGTACGCGGCTGCCGACAACGAAATCGCGGTGCATCTCTACGGCGAGAGCAAGGCCCGCGTTCCGCTCGCAAGCGGCGTCACGGTCGAATTGACGCAGAAGACGAATTATCCTTGGGACGGCGCCATCCGTTTCGAGGTCAATCCGGACCGCAGCGCCCGCTTCGCACTGTCGCTGCGCATCCCTGAATGGTCAAAGGGCGCAACGCTTGCCATCAACGGCGCTCCCGCCGATCTCTCGTCAGTCACCGTCGACGGCTATGCACGCATCGAGCGGGGGTGGCAGGCCGGCGATAAAGTCGACCTCAACATTCCGCTGATCCCACGCACCCTGTTCGCCAATCCAAGAGTGCGCCAGGATGCAGGACGCGCGGCACTGATGCGCGGGCCGCTGGTCTATTGCGTCGAAACCACCGACAATGGCCGCGATCTCAACAGTATCTCGCTCACCGCCGATCCGGCATCGGCGAAAACTGCAGAAATTGCGGCGCTAGAGGGTGCCGTCGCGCTCGACATTCCGGTGACCCGCGATGAGGCTGACTGGGGATCGGACCTCTATCGAACGGCGCCCCCGAAGAGCCGCTCTGCCACCGCCCGTTTCGTTCCGTATCATCTATGGGATAATCGTGAACCGGGAGAGATGCTGGTCTGGATCCGCGCCGACCAGATGCAACACGGAGCCTGATATGGCGAAGAACAGCATGAGACTGACCGGCGTCCGCAAGAGCTATGGCGGGCTGGAGGTCATTCACGGTATCGATCTCGATGTGCAGGAGGGTGCTTTCGTTGTTTTCGTCGGCCCCTCCGGCTGCGGCAAGTCTACCTTGCTCAGAATGATCGCCGGATTGGAGGAAGTGACTGATGGCGAGATCGCCATCAAGGGCCGGGATGTCACCGATCTCGACCCGTCCGAGCGCGGCATCGCCATGGTCTTCCAATCCTATGCGCTTTATCCGCATATGAGTGTGCGCGAAAATCTCGGTTTCGGGCTGAAAATGGCCCGAACCGATTCCACCGAGATCGAAGCGCGCGTCAAAGCCGCTTCGGCGATCCTCAAGATCGATCATTTGCTCGACCGTCGTCCCGGCCAGCTTTCCGGTGGCCAGCGGCAGCGTGTCGCCATAGGCCGGGCGATCGTGCGCAAGCCGGATGTCTTCCTGTTCGATGAGCCGCTGTCCAACCTCGACGCGGAATTGCGCGTCTCCATGCGCATCGAAATCGCCCGGCTGCATCGCGAGCTTGGCAACACGATGATCTATGTGACGCACGACCAGACCGAAGCGATGACGCTCGCCGACAAGATCGTCGTGCTCAAGGACGGAAACATCGAGCAAGTCGGCAGCCCACGCGAGGTCTATGAAGATCCGGCAAATATCTTCGTCGCCGGCTTCATCGGTTCGCCGCGTATGAACATGATCGAAGCCGAATGGGCCTCCGATGGTTCGGCCAAAGTCCCGGGCGGTTGCATCAAGACCGATATACGGCAGGCGAGCCTCGCGCTTGGCGACAAGCTGATGCTGGGCATGCGCCCGGAACATCTGGTCGTGGTGTCCGATGGCCATGATGCGATCCGCGTGACCGTGGATTTCGACGAATATCTCGGAGGCACGCGCTATCTCTATTGCCAGACGGAGGACGGCCAGAGCCTGATCGCCGAATATCGCGAGGGTCCGGATGTTCAGCGCGGCGATGCGCTCTATCTGCGCTGCGCGCCGGAAAGACGCCGCTATTTCGACGGACAGGGAAATCGCCTCCGTTGAAGCATCATTTCAAAGCGATGTTGCCTAATCATTTGACGAACAACAAAAATTATGACGATGTTTGCCGGTAGCGCCGGACCATCTGTTTCGACGAATGAATTTGGAGGCGGCTAAATGGCCAGACTGACGGAAGGCGCCAAAGGCGTCTATGTGATCGCCGTAACACCCTTCACCGATGACGGCGCGCTCGACTTTGCCAGCATCGACACCATGGTAGATTTCTACGAAAGCGTTGGGGTGACGGGACTGACGGTGCTCGGTCAGCTCGGCGAGGCGCCGAAGCTGACGGCGGATGAATCGCGCGCCGTCGTCGAGCGCGTACTCAAACGCCTCAATGGCCGCCTGCCGGTCGTCGTCGGCGTTTCTGCGCCGGGGCTTGCACCGATGCGGGAACTGGCCGAGGCCGTAATGGACCAGGGAGCGGCGGGCGTGATGGTCGCGCCGCCCTGGACGATCAAGACGGATGACCAGGCCTTTGCCTTCTATCAATCGGTTGGCGAAGTGCTGGGCGATACGCCGTTTGTGCTACAGGACTATCCGCTGACGACCAACGTCACCATCGCACCGAAGGTCATCGATCGGATCATCAAGGAAGTGCCGAATTGCGTCATGCTCAAGCATGAGGATTGGCCAGGCCTGTCGAAAATTACCGCGTTGCGCGCCTCCAGCGACAAGGGTGAGACACGGCGCATCTCCATCCTCTGCGGGAATGGCGGGCTTTTCCTGCCTGAGGAAATGGGCCGCGGCGCCGATGGCGCCATGACCGGCTTCTGCTATCCGGAAATGATGGTGGGTGTCGTACAGGCCTATACTGCGGGAAATGTCGACCGGGCGCACGAAATCTTCGACGCCTATCTGCCACTCGCACGTTACGAGCAGCAACAGGGCATAGGCCTCGCCGCCCGCAAATATGTTCTCGCCAAACGCGGCGTCATCAAATCCGCCGCGCTGCGCAAGCCCGGCGCCAAGCTTTCGCCGCTCGATGTAGAGGACGTCGAACGCCTGCTCGCGCGGCAGGCGCACCGTCTTCAGGAGATCGGCGCATGAAGCTCGGGCTGGAAGGCAAGAAGGCGCTTGTGCTCGGCGCTAGCAAGGGATTGGGTGCTGCGAGCGCTTTGGCACTGGCCAATGAAGGCGCTGATGTCATCGGCGCGGCGCGCAGCAATGACTTGATCGATGCACTCAACGGCAAGCTGGAGCCTGGCGCAATCGGCAAAATCCGCGCCATGCACGTCGATCTAAACGACCGGACCAGCGTTTCCGCTCTCGCGCAATCCATCCTGGCCGAGGGCGGCGTCGATATCCTGATCAACAATTCCGGCGGGCCCGCACCCGGTGAAGCGCAGACGGTCTCACCCGACATCTGGGTCTCCGCATTCGATGGCATGGTGACGAACCTGATCGGGCTTACGCAGCAGTTCCTGCCCAAGATGATCGAGCGCAAATGGGGACGCATCGTCACGCTCACCTCCTCCGGCGTCGAAGTGCCGATACCGCGACTGGCGATTTCCAATGGACTGCGGCAAGCCGTTCTCGGTTGGTCGAAGACACTCGCCGGTGAAGTCGCCTCCGCAGGCGTTACCGTGAACGTCATCGTCCAGGGTCGCATTCATACCGACCGCGTCGACCAGCTCGACCTGGCCGCAGCCCAGCGGCAGAACATGACGGTCGATCAGGTCCGCGCCGCTTCGATCGCCACCATACCGACAGGACGTTACGGACGGCCGGAGGAGCTTGCCGACGTCGTTGCCTTCCTCGCCAGCGAGCGGGCATCCTACATCACAGGGGCGCGGATCAGGGTCGATGGGGGCATGATCCGATCAATTTGAGACTGTGAATATCGGCCAAGTGGGGGAGCTTTGGTGGCGAAGACCTATGATTTCATCATTGCCGGCGGAGGCTCAGCAGCCTGCGTCGCTGCCATGCGCCTGGTGCGTGATTTCGGCTTTTCCGTCCTCCTCATCGAGCGTGGCCCGCGCAAGACAGCCAAGCTGATGTCCTTTCCCGCCGGCTACATGAAATATCTCGCCCGCGACGATTTCCTCGAAATGCATCATACGGTTCCGCAGCCGCAACTCGGTGGCCGCGGACCAATCGTTCCGGTCGCCAAGGCGCTCGGCGGCGGCAGCGCCGTCAATGCCATGGTCTACATGCGCGGTCAGAAAGAGGATTACGACGGCTGGGCCGCCCATCTTGGCCATGGGATAGAATGGTCCTATACGAACATGCTGCCCCACTTCAAAGGGATCGAAGCCAATACGCGCTTCAACAACAGATATCACGGCATATCCGGCAACCTGCGCATCTCCGAGCCGGGATACATCTCCGACACGACGGAGGATTTCCTGCTGGCTGCGCAGGGCCTCGGTCATCCCTACAATCCCGATTTCAACGGCGTCAGGCAAAACGGCGTCGGCATCATGCAGCACACCTACGGCCAGTGGAACGGCAAGATGGAGCGTTCCGACGCCAAGAAGGCATTCTTGGACCCGCTCGCCGGCGATAAAAGGCTTGAGATCATCACCAATGCCCGTGTCGACCGCATCGTCATCGAAAACGGCCGTGCGACCGGTGTGACCTATACCCGCAACGGAGAAAGCCACACCATCCACGCCGAGCGGGAAATCCTCGTCGCCGCCGGCACCTACAACAGCGCCAAACTGATGATGCTGTCCGGTATCGGCCCGGCCGATCATCTGCGTGAACACGATATTGCCGTCGCTCTCGATCTTCCTGGCGTCGGCGCGAATCTGCAGGATCATCACGAAGTCCCGGTCATCGCCACGACTAAAGCCAAATCCGGCTATTTCGGTGAGGACAAGGGTTGGCCCATGCTTCGCAATGGGCTGCAATATCTCCTCTTCAACTCCGGTCCCGTCACCACGACCGGCATCGAATCCTGCCTATTCTATGACCCGGACGGCAGCGAACGGCCGTCGATCCAGCTCTATTGCGCCCCGATCGTCTATCTCGATCGCGATGTTTCCTCCGCCAAGCCGACCTACGGCGTCACCTTCACCTCCTGCCTGCTGCGCCCGAAGGCACGCGGCAGTGTCAAACTGCGCTCGGGCAATCCTGCGGAACAGCCATTGGTCGATTGCAATTTCTTCGGCGATCCCGACGATCTGCGCCTGACGCTCGCCTCGCTGAAGGTCGCCCGGCAATTGCTGGAGACGGAACCGTTCAAATCGAAGATCGCCGACGAGATCCTACCCGGTCAGGCGCTGCAGGATGACGAGGCGCTCGCCAAATTCGCAGGTCAGACCGTCAAGACGAACTATCATCCTTCCGGCAGCCTGCGCATGGGACCGGACGACGATCCGATGTCGGTGGTCGACAGAAAGCTGCGCGTCTGCGGCATCGAAAACCTGCGAGTCATCGACTGCTCGATCATCCCGTTCATCCCCTCGGGAAATACCAATGCCCCGGCAATGGCGATCGGCTCCAAGGCGGCAGAAATGATCGGGAAGGCTCTTTGAAGCTGGCTCGCCACTAGAATTCCCAAGGAGACACGAGTTCGAGCTCCGTTGTCTGAAAGTCGGGCAAATTGCGGGTCGCAAGGCGGCCGCCATTGACACGGGTTATGGCGGCGATCATGCCGTCCGCTGTCGACATTGGCCGCCCTAGTCGCTTCGCAACCCCCATAATCTCGCCATAAGCCAATGCGGCCTCCTCGGTGAGGCCGAAAATCCGATTCGCAAACCGGTGGCGCCACTCGGACAATCGCTGCTCCAAGCGCACTGCACGTTGATCGGGCACGATCTTTTGAATACCGAAAGCAATTTCGGCAATAGCAACGGTGGGCAAGGCAATCTCAGCGTCGTGCCGCTCGAGCCAGGCTATAACGGCAGGATCGGGAATCTTTCGAAGCGTCTCCGATATGACATTAGTATCGAGAAAGATCACAGATCAATTCCGTGATTAACCTGCCGCCCCTCGCGAATAACAGCCTCCAAATCTATATCATCGTCGTCACCCATGGCCATCCGAGCGTAAAACGACGATGCAGGCTCACGACCAGCCTCTCGAATCTCGTAAGATTCGAGTGCGCGTTCAACGATATCGGCAATCGTGCGATTTTCGCGGCGCGCGAGCCGATGAGCAAGGTCACGCGCCTTGGCACTGCGGACGGACAATTGCGGTTCAGCCATGTTGATCTCCTATGGCAGCAATATAAGCCTCATCCAAGGAGCCATCAAGATGGCATTTGATGGCTTGATAGCAGAATTAATTCATTCTACGCAGTAGCACCATTGCCTTTTCGGCAATCGAAACATCGAAAATCGGCGCTTTTTCGCAACGCTATGCTTTGCCATACTCGCCTCAAGCCGAGATTGAGGTGCCGACGAATGGCCTATGTCATTACCGATCCCTGTATCGACGTTAAGGATGGCGATTGCACGGTCGCTTGTCCCGTCGACTGCATCTATGAGGGCGGGCGGATGTTCTACATACACCCTGGCGAATGCATCAATTGCGGCCTCTGCCTCTCGGTCTGTCCGGTCGATGCAATTTCCTGGGACGAGGAAATCCCGCAGGAGCGGATGCAGTTCAAGGCCGTCAATCAGGATTTCTTCGGCCCCGACGTCACCGACTGGGGCTCACCCGGCGGTTGGGACAAGAACTATACGACAAATCGAGATCACCCGCTTGTCGCCGCCTATGAAAGAGCCTGATCCAGACAGGCGCCAGCATCCAGAATGGATACCGACATGACAGCAGCAAAGATCGGTGGCGTCATCGCAGCCGTACCCACCCCCTTCACCGATAGCGGAACCGTCGATACGGACGCTTTCTTGGAACATGGTCGCTGGTGCCTGGCGAAAGGATGCGACCTTCTCAATGTTCTGGGAACGACGGGCGAAGCGAATTCGCTCTCCTTCCCACAAAGAAGCGCACTCATGGCGACCGCGGCAGCGGGCCTCGACGGCGACAGGATGATGGTCGGCACCGGTACGCCCGACCTCGGAACGACGATCGCGCTGACGCGGCAGGCATACGAGCTGGGCTACGCTGCCGCGCTGATCCTGCCGCCTTACTACTACAAGCCAGTTCCGGACGAAGGGCTTTTCGCCTGGTTCGCCAAAGTCATTCAAGAAACGGTTGAAACGCCCATTGCCGTTTATCTCTACAATTTCCCGCAGTTAACCGGCATAGAGTTCTCCCCCACCCTTGCAGGAAAACTCATCAAAAAATTTCACGAGCGCATTCGCGGGGCGAAGGATAGTTCCGGCAATCTGGACTATGCTCGTCAACTCGCCCAGATTCCCGGCTTTGCGGTCTTTCCGAGCAATGAGGCCGCACTTGCGAGCCCGGAAAAGGACAATTTCGCTGGCTGTATTTCCGCGACCGTCAATATCGACCCGCAATCCTCGGCGCGGCTTTGGAAGAACCGGAGCGATCCCGCGACACTCGATAAGGTCAGGCATCTCAGGCAGGCGATCACCGCTCACCCGCTCATTCCAGCGGTCAAATATCTCGTCGGCAAGCGGACGGGGAATGCGGTGTGGGACAATGTATTGCCGCCTCACCTGACGATCACTGAGGCCGCGCGTCTGGACACGCTGGATGCAATTGCAGCTGAGCTCGCGAGCGCGAGCTAGACAACCGACCTTCTCACCACTGAAAATAGTAACGGCGGATTGCTGCCGACAATATTCGGGCGAGCTGCCTTTCGCGCTGAACGCGGGGCAGATCGGCCCTCGCCTGCTCGCGCAGTTCCCGCCGCGCTTCCTCAAAATCGACGGAGGTCAGACGACCGTTGCGCATGATCTCGCGCCCGCCGACGAATAGCCCTTTGGCGTAGGACGATGTCATGCGGGTCAGCAGCACCTCCGCCTCGTCGATATCGTCGAACAGGCAATCCGCCGTCAGGGCCTCATAATCAATCACCACAAAATCCTGGGATGCCGGTGCGTTGACCACCCTGGCGCCAATATGAATGGCGGCATCGAAAATTTGATCTGCGGTAAACCGGCGCGTCAGCTCTCGCCCGCCATGCAGAAGATAGATGAGCCGCATCTCGCGCCAGAGATCCTGATCGTCGTCAAAGCCGGTGCCGTCGAGGCCGATGGCAAGGGCCGGCCCGTTGTCAGCCACGAGCGAGATCGGCGCAATGCCTGAGCGCAGGCGCAGATTGGCTGAGGGATTGCTGACGAGCTGCACGCCTCTCTCCGCTAGCAGCTCACATTCCGCCGGCTGCAACTGCACGCCATGGGCCACCGCTAGCCGCGGCGAAAGAAAGCCGATTTCATCGAGATAACGAACGACACCCTGCGGAAAGCGGCGATCCAGCCATTGCCGCTGCCGGGGGCTTTCCAGAAGATGCATGTGGATGCGCCGATTGTTGAGCGCGGACGCCTCGGCGATCGCCTCCAGCATGGCGTCGGAGCACCATTGCGGGCCAATCGGCCCGTATTGGACATCGACCATCGGATTGGAATTTGCCGCGGCCACAGCCTCGACGACGGCGATCTGTTCTGCAATCGGCGCATAGGCCGGAATGCTCGGCGACAAGGCCCGCCAATCGTCCTCGCTCAGCAACGGCTTCAATTTCTCCGGCCCGCCGCCATAGGCCCAGGGATCGAAATCAAGCAACGGACAGGACAAGCCCAAACGTATGCCGACATCCCCCGCAGCGCGGATGACAGCGGCGGCTTCATCGCCGAGCCGGTTGATATTCAGCGAGTTGTGGCAGTGCATCGTCGCGCCCACACCCGTTTGCGCAAGGCGCGCGAATGCCACCAACGCCTCCAGATAGGCATCAGTTCGCGGTCGCAGACGCATGCCGGGGATCCAGGCCTCCAGGGCGTCGTCGACGGCGCCGAAATCGAGCGTGCGGATGCCATATCCATGATCATGAGCGTTGACAGGCGCCGGCATCACCAGATCGCCCGGGCCAAGGGCGAGCGATCCGTCCGCGCCTGCGGGAAACCGTGTCGCACCGTCAAATCGCGCCGCAATCTCGTGGCCGGGACGAAGCAGCAGCCTGGCCGATGTCGTCATTTTCTTTACCTCTGGATCACGGCATGGATCTTGTCGCTGAACTTCTTCAGCTCGACGCTCATCGACTCGATCACCACTTCAGTCGCATGGGTAAGCTGGCGCTGACGCGGCACGACGATACCGACCTGCAAATTGTGCAATTGAGAACCGGCGATGTGCAAAGCAACCACTTCGCCGGCCTCGAGTTCTTGTAGAAGGCCAAGTGGCGTGAAGAAGGCAACGCCCTCACCTGACAGGATCAACGGTTTCAGCATCATCTGATTGTTCGTCGCGACCAGCGTGCGGCCAACGCGGTTGAGCGCACCGAGCTCGACGGCGATCATCGAGCTCATGACTTCATTGTCGAGCTGCAAAAGCAGCTTGAACTGCGCGCATTCCTGAAGCGTGGCCGATTTCTGCCGCGCCAGCGGATGATTGCGCGACACTATCGCCATTAGCGGCATCGGAACGCCGTAGACCAGCTTGATGTCGTGGGGCCGGGCAAGATCAAAGGTGACACCGATATCGACGTCGCCTTCCGCTATGAAACGGAAAATGCTGGTGTAATTGTCGTTGCGGATGCGGAAATCCACCGCCGGGTGCCGCTTGTGAAAGCCCATGACGAATTCCGGCAGGAACTGCACTGCGAGACTGTCGAGCGAGGCGATATGGACCCGGCCGGCGCATTTGCCCTGGAGATCCCCGAGATCGGATTTCATGATCTCGTATTTCAGCAGCGTATCCTTGGCATGCTTCAGGACGATCTCGCCAGCCGCCGTCAATCGCAGACCGTCGGAAAAACGTTCGAACAAGGGCGTTCCGAGCTCGTCCTCCAGCTTTTTGATTTGCCGGCTAACGGCCGAAGTCGCGACATGCAGCTCGTCCGACGCCTTGCGGATCGAGCCCGAACGCGCAACTTCTGCGAAGTATTTCAAGATGCTAGCGTGCATGGAAGCCCCTCGATCTGCCGGAAGCTATATCACGCTCATCGTCCCCGCCAAACGGGCGCCCGCTTCTGCTGGAAGGCGGCGACTCCCTCCAACGCGTCCTCGCTTTGCAGCGCCTTGATGAGCGCGGGCGTGCGCAACGCCTGTGCCTCTGCGGGGCTCAGATGACCGGTCCGGTTCACCGTCTGCTTGATCGCGCGCAGCGACAACGGCGCGCAGGCAACGATGTCCGCAACCCAGCGATCGACGGCCGCATCGAGTTCGACGACCGGAACCACCTCGTTGACGACCCCGAAGCCTGCCATTTCGGAGGCGCTGAACTGGCGCCCCGTCAGCATGACGGCCATCGCCCGATTGAAAGCGATCTTTCGCTGCAATAGCACCATGCCGCCATCCAGCGGCATGCGCCCGACGCGGGCTTCCGGCAGGCCAAAGCGCGCCGTCTCCGCCGCAATGACGATGTCGCAGCCGAGCACCATCTCGAAGCCGCCGCCAAGCGCGAAGCCGTTGACGCGGGCAATGATCGGCACATCGAGAGACCGGCGAAACGCCAACCCGCCGAAACCGTTCACCCGGCTCGCCGCCCAATAGTCGAGGCCGGAGCTACCGCTTCCGCCCTTCAGATCGGCGCCGGCGCAAAAGGCTTTTTCTCCCGCTCCGGTCAGGACGACGCAACTGATGTCGTCGCGCGCTTCGATCTCGCGCCAGATCGTCTCCAGCTCCTGCTCCGTCGCAGCGTCGACCGCATTCATGCGGTCGGGACGATCCAGCGTGACTCGCGCGACGCGATCTTCGACGGAAAACCCGACGCTCATGCCGCATCTCCCTGCAGCCTGCCGAGAGAGCCGAGGATTTCGTCATTATGCTGGCCGAGCTGCGGCGGTGCTATACGCACTTTCACCTGCGCCGCCGACATGTCGATCGGCGAGCCAATGAGGCGGATTGGTCCAGCTGCCGTTTCGCCAGCCTCGAGGATCATCTTGTTGATGATCGTCTGCTCGTCCCTTAGCGCCTCGGGAAGCGAACGCACCGGCGCGCAGAGGATATCGACGCCTTCCAGCCGCTCAAGCCAATGCGCCGTCGTGTTCTTCGCGAAATTCTCGCGGAAAATCGCCTGCAGCTCCGGCCGCCGCGCCATCTGTGAATCGAAATCCTTGTACTGCGACAATTGCGACAGATCCTCGATTTCCAGCGCGTTGCAAATATCCTGCAGCGGATTCTGCTTGAAGGCGCCGACCATGACGATAGCGCCGTCGGTGGTTTCAAACACGCCGGTCAACGGGAAGGCACCCCAGTTGAGGTCTCTCTGACGCATCAAATGCGTCGTCCCCTCCTGCATCTGCATGGCGAGCATGGAATTATACAGGCTGACGGCGACCTGCTGGCCCTCGCCGGTCTTGTCGCGCTGCAGCAGCGCCAGAAGAATGCCCTGAACCAGATGCATGCCGGCTGAATAATCGGCAAGTGGCGTGGCGTAGATCGAGGTCGGGTGGCTGCTGTCCGACTTGCGGCGCATGACGCCTGACACGGCCTGCGCCAACACGTCTTGGCCGCCCTTGTGCTGATAGGGGCCAGTCAGTCCGAAACCGGTGCCGACGGCGTAGATCAGCCGCTTGTTGATCTTCTTCAGGTCCTCGAATCCGAAGCCCATGCGCTCCATCACACCCGGACGGAAGTTGTTGACGACGACATCGGCCGTTTCCAGCAGCGTGAGCACGGTATCGCGCGCTTCCGGCTGCTTGAGGTCGAGCGCCAGGCTCTTCTTGTTGCGGTTCAACGAGCAGAAGACCGGGTTATTGAGGCCGTCCGGGTCGGAGCCGAGCGACCAGCGGGAGAGATCGCCGATACGTTCCTTCTCGACCTTAATGACTTCGGCGCCATAGTCGGCCAATACCTGCGTGCAGGACGGTCCCAGCATGACCTGGGTAAAATCGATGACACGAATGCCGTCGAGGGGAAGAGTGGTCATTCTGCGGCCTCCAAATAGGTAGCATTTTCGGACGGTACGTCGCCGGGATCGGCCCCCTGCGCCCGCATTTGTTTCTGAATTGCCTTGACGTCCGCCTCGCGTACGGTCGTCCCGGCATTGAGTGCGACAACGGCGGCAACGCCTGCAGCCTCGCCCATGGCCATGCAGGGCGGAATTTCGCGGCTGGATTTCTGCGCCTGCGGCGTTGCCGAATAATGCCGGCCGGCGACGATCAACTGGTCGATCTCCTTCGGCAGCATTGCCCGGTAAGGCGTGTAGTAGTCGCGGCCACGGCAGACGGTGTCGGCAAAATGCCGCCTGGTCATCACATCGTCTTTCGTCACGACATAGTCGCCTTCCAAAAGCCGGGTCTGGCGCACGCCGGTCTGCGGTGCGAAATCGACGACATAGGCATTCTCGAAGCCCGGTATCTTTTCACGCGCAAAGTCCAGCAGGCGCGCAATGCGGGCCCGTCCCTCCAGCTCCGCCTGGGTCAAATCCTCGACCTTGAGGCCGCTCAGCTTCGGCATATGCGGGCAGTTGAGCCAGACGACACCAGGCAGCGGCGTCTTCAACCACCAGAAAGACCAGCACCCACCGATCAGACGCTTGGCTTCATGATCGACCAGCTTGAAGGCTTCCGGGTCCTCACGCTCGAACCGCTCGGCAGCGTCGGTATCGACACCGCCCCACCGAGAAACCGTCGTCAGAATGAAGTTGGATTCGACATGCGAAGCGCCGGCGCTGGCGGCGACATCGAGGTCTCCTGTCGTGTCGATGACGACATCACCCAAGATCGCTTCCATGCCTGCCTTTGTCTGGCAGATGACGCCCTTGATCGTCTTGCCTTCAATGATCGCCGAAGAAAACCAGCTGTGAGTCCTGAGCTTGACGCCGGCAAGAGCCAGAATGTCGTAGGCGGCACGCTTGAAGCCGTCGGGGTCGAAAGCAGCGGAAAAGCAGATCGGATGCGGCATGGATGGCGTATGGAAGTCGAATAGCCCCCAGCGCGCCCAGCGCTGCCATGCTTCCGGAGTATCGCGGAATTCGATCAGGCGATCGCGATCCGTCGGCGTGACACACAGGCCCCAGGCCTTCATGCGCTCGATCATTTCCATGCAGATGCCGCGCACGGTGATTTCGAGCTCATTGATCATATCGTCGAGCACCAGCACCATGCCGCCGGCAGCGAGACCGCCGACATAGGGATAGCGTTCCAGCAAGGTGACGCTGGCGCCATTGCGGGCCGCCGATACTGCCGCCGAGATCCCGGCCGGCCCGCCGCCGACCACGACGACATCGGAGCGATCGACCACTTTGATGTCGCGCGCAGGCTGATGGATTGTCTCAATCATTGTCGTTTCCTCCTAGTTGCGCCTGCTCAATGAGATCCAGCCGGCTTCCAGCGCACCACCTTTGCCTCGACGGCCGAAACAAGGGCGAAGAGGATCACCGCCAGAAGGGCTGCGATCACAACGGTTGCGTAGAGAAGGGGCGAGCGGAAATTATAGGTGGCCTCGATGATCAGCGCGCCGAGGCCGAAACTCGAACCGATCCATTCAGCAACGATCGCGCCCATGACGCTGCTGGTTGCCGCGATCTTCAGAGCGGCGAACAGGAAGGGCAGCGAGCTCGGAAAGCGGACTTTCCAGAGGATCTCCGCATTGGTGGCCGACAGAACCCGCATCAGGTCGAGCATGGCAGGACTCGCAGCCCGCAATCCCTGGACCATGTTGACCAGCGTCGGGAAGAAGCAGATCAGGCCGGCAATGATGATCTTCGGCGCCAGACCATTGCCGAAGATCAGCACGAGGATCGGCGCAAGCGCGATGATCGGGATCGCCTTGATGAAGACGGCGATCGGATAAAATGCCTTTTCCGCCGTCGTGCTATGCACGAACCACACCGCCAGCAGGATGGCGACGAGATTGCCGAACAGGAACCCGAGGGCCGCCTCGAGTAGGGTCGGCAGGAAGTTCCGCCATAGCGTTGCGGCATTGTCGCGGAATGCGAACACGACATCGGCCGGGCTCGGTGCCATGAAGGTCGGGATCTTGAATATCCAGATCACCAATTGCCAGAGCACGACGAGGCCCAGTCCAGCCAGGATCGCCGGCAGGTTTTTCGACAGGGTGCCAACGGTGGCGTCAAGAATGACCACCTTGCGCGGCGTGGATGCGGGCTCGGAGCGGGCGCCGGAAGAGACCACATTGCTCATAGGCATTCCTCCAGCAGAGCGCGCAAATGCGCCGTCACCTGAATGAATTCCACCGTATCCCGCATGGCGAGCGACCGCGGATAGGGAAGATCGACCTTCATGAACTCCTTCACCCGCCCCGGATGCGCCTGGAGCATCAGCACATGCTGGCCAAGGAAAGCCGCTTCAGGGATGGAGTGAGTGACGAACACAATCGTCGTACCCGTTTCCTGCCAGAGCCGCAGCAGTTCCTCATTCAGCTTGTCGCGCGTGATCTCGTCCAGCGCGCCGAAGGGCTCGTCCATCAGCAGGATACGCGGGCGGGTGACCAACGCCCGGGCGATGGCGACGCGCTGGCGCATGCCGCCCGAAAGCTCGTGCGGCAAAGCGTTTTCGCGCCCCTTGAGACCGACCATCGCCAGCAGCTCCGCCGGGTCGGCGAAATCGCCAGCAGCATGCCTGCCGACCTCTGTCGGCAGGCGGACATTGTCGATGACGCTGCGCCAGGGCAGCAGGGTGGCGTCCTGGAACACGAAGGCGAAATCGCGGCCTTCGCGCGCCTCGCGCGGCGAGCGCCCGAGCACCGAGATCGAGCCGCTGCTGATATGCACGAGATCGGCAATGCAGCGCAGCAGCGTCGACTTTCCGCAGCCTGAGGGGCCGAGCATCGTCACGAACGCCCCCTCGGGGATATTCACCGACACGTTGGAGAGAGCGGTGATCTCGTTGTCCTTGTCGCCAAAGCGGATGTCCAGATTGGCGACGGATACGGCGAGCGGCGATCCGGCTGGCTGCGGATCGGGCCGTTTGATGGTGGCGGCGGCGGTCATGACCGTTCACCCGACCTGCTTGCGGATATCGGCCGTCGCATCGAGAATGGCAAAGCTCGCGACGTCGTCGACAGAAGGAACCGTACCGGTGAACTGCTTGAGATCGGCATAGGCCTTGATCTGTGCTGCCCAATTGTCCCTGTTCATCGCCCCCCAGCCGAATTGCTTGGTCGTGTCGCCGAAGGAGAATTTTGCGATCGGCCCGACAGCTTTTAGTTCGCTTGCTTTGTCGAGGTTGGGATAAGTCTCGACCAGCATGTCGACGGCTTCTTCCGGGTGGTCGCGGACATAGCCCCAGCCCTTGGCCGCTGCCGTGGTGAAGCGCACCAGCACATCGGCATGTTTGTCGAGCTGTTCGTCGGTAGTGTAGTAGACGTTGGCATAGAGCTGCAGCCCGGCGTCCCAGAGCATCATATCGACGCGGTCGTCGCCCAGGACCGAAAGGGCATTGGTGTTGGTGACCCAGCCGGTGACGGCGTCGGCCTGGCCGGTCAGGAGCTGGTTCATATCCGAACCCATATTGACCATCTTGACCTGATCCTCGGCGATGCCGTTCTTGGCAAGCAGCGCGCGAAGCAGGATGAAGGCCGTCGGCTGCGTGGCGATCGTCTTGCCGATCAAGTCCTTCGGCTCGCGGATCGGCGCTTTCTTCAGTGAAAAATAGGTGAAGGGGTGTTTCTGGAAGCCGGCGATAAAGGCTTTGACCGGAATGCCGGCCGAACGCGCCAGCATCACCGATGGGCTGGAAGAGATTTGTCCGAGCGTCGATTGACCCGCGGCGACACCGGCCACACCATCGACATTGGGGCCGCCCGGAACGATCTCCAACTCGACGCCCTGCTCCTTGAAGAAACCCTTCTTCTGCGCGACGACTTCGCCGATCACGCCGTTGGACACCAGCCAACCCAGTTGCATTTTCACCTGCGCGACGTCCTGGGCAAGGCCCGCGCGGACGCCGATCAAGGTTTGTGCTGCGGCCAGGCCGCCCACCGTTGCGACATTGGACATGAAGCGACGGCGATTCATCATGAAATGAGACATAATAGTTCCCCTATTTGTTCCCTCGGCCCGACTTTATCATCGTTTACCGCAGCTCTTTTGCCGAATGCCCAGGAGGATGAGCAATTTTCGCGTTCTAATAAAGAACAATTATTCGCTAGATGAGTTGCCGAAAAGGCAACAGTAGAACAAGAACCATTTGCCGGGCGAGCACAAGCGTTTAGTCCGCCAATGCGTTCGAAATCGGCGGATGAGCTCGTTTCCCGATCTCGGGCAGAAACGGACGCTTGCTTTCGTCCCTTCCTAGTCCGATGGTATCGTTGCCGGCCGTCGGCTGAAGGAAAAGGGCGTCGCATAAGGCACGACGATCATGGCCGCCTGAAAGAGCATAGTGATGAATTTGCGTAATAGGACGCTCAGCGCGTCGGGATTTCATTCACCAAAGCGCGGCATCATCGACGTTTTGGATGACGTGCTGATCGAGATCGATGCCGAGGGTGTGATTACCGCCCTTCACCGTCACGGCGATCCGAATTACCGGACCATTCGTGACGCCCGCGATGCATCCGGCGAACTCGTGACCCTTCCGGCCGGCTTTTATATCCTGCCCGGCTTTGTGGATCTGCACGTGCATGCGCCGCAATACCCGCAGCTCGGCGATGCGCTCGATGTACCTTTGGAAGTCTGGCTGCAGAAATATACTTTCCCACTGGAGGCACGTTATCAGGACGACGCCTTCGCACGCCGCATCTATCGTTTGCTGGTCGATGACCTTCTTGCCAACGGCACGACGACGGCGCTTTATTTCGCCACCATCCACCAGGAGGCGACGCGGGCGTTGGTCGATATCTGCGTGGAAAAGGGCCAGCGCGCCCTGATCGGCAAGGTGGCGATGGACAATACCGACGAGTGTCCGGACTACTACCGCGACCGATCGACGGAAGAGGCGCTCGACGGCACGCGCGCGTTGATCGACTACGTGCGTGGACATCCACAAAATGGCGAGGGACGCGTCCTGCCGGTCGTCACGCCGCGCTTCATTCCCTCCTGCACCGATGCGACGCTTGAAGGCCTCGGCGCTGTCGCCAGGGAATGCGGCTGCCATGTGCAGACCCATTGCTCGGAAAGCGACTGGGCGCAAGGCTATGTGCTTGCCCGGCATGGCATGACGGATACGAACAGCCTCGATCGCTTCGGCCTCCTCGGCCGCAAGACGGTCCTGGCGCATGCGAATTTCCTGACGGCGAAGGATATGGAAACAGTCCGCGCGCGCAAAGCCGCCGTCGCGCATTGCCCGCTTTCGAATGCGTATTTCGCCAATGCCGTCTTTCCGCTGCGCGCCGCGCTGGAAAAGGGGCTGCATGTCGGTCTCGGCACGGATATTTCCGGCGGCCCCAGCGCTTCGATGCTAGAGAACGCCCGAGGCGCTATCCTGGCATCGAGGATGCTGCAACGCGGTGTCGACCCGAACCTTCCGGCCACTGCACGCGCGACGTTCGGGCCCGCACAGATCGATTTCCGCGATGCCTTCCATATCGCGACGACAGGCGGCGGCGTTGCGCTCGATCTACCCGTCGGGCAATTCACGCCCGGCTATCAGTTCGACGCCGTGCTGATCGATGCCGATGCCGAGAAAGGCACAGTGCGGCTGTTCGAAGACCGCGACAAAGGCGAGCGCATTCTGCAGAAAATTATTTATACCGCATCGAGGCCAAACATCGCGGCCACCTGGGTCGGCGGCAGCAAAGTTTGAGGGCGGGCTAGGCCGCGTTGCTGGCGCACCGCTGCATCCCGCCGGGAGCCAAACGCTCAATTCTTGAACACAAGGCAAGCTCCGCCGTTCTGGCGGACTTGAGTGCAAACCGCATCCGCCTCGGCACGTGTCTGCCGGCCGATGCGCGCCGCATATCGGATGCGGAAACCGAAATCGGCGTTGCGCTGGCGCACGATAAGCGGCTTTTCTTCACTCAGCGGTGCTGGAAGCTTAGCGACGCTCTCGGAGAAAAGGTCGCGGACGGTACCGAGCTGGAGATTCTCTGCAAGTTGAGCGCCCCAGGGCGCCCAGGGCCGCTCTTGTTCCAAGGCGATTTGTTTCAGCTTGCGGCTGCCGGCAAGCGCCATACAGGCCTGTGCAAAAGGTTTGCCCTTGTCGAGTTCCAGCGCGACCGTATCAGGCGGGTCATCCTTCCATTGCTCGACCGTATGCGCCGTAATGGCAATCACGTAGCTGCGCGTCTCGTAGGGGAGGTTGCCGGAGCTGAGAAAATTTGCGAGGCCGTTTTCGCCGGCATTATAGGCCGCCGCCGCCAAGCCGAGATTGCCGAAACGGTTGCGCAACTCGTCCAGATAAGCTGCCGCTTTACCCAGCGCCTCCAGCAGGTCGTAGCTGTCCTGAACACCGCGGAGTCTTGCCGTTCCCGGCATGAATTGGGCAATGCCCTGCGCGCCCTTCGGGCTGACGGCATCGGGGCGAAACGTGCTCTCGCGCCAGATAAGCCTGGCAAGATAATCCGGCGGCAGATGATTGGCACGGGCGAAATAGTCGATCGCGTCACAGAGATCGCGATTGTAACTTTCCTTGCGAATACAAAGTGTTTTGCCGGTCTTGGTTACCAAAGGTCCGGAAATGCAGGCCGGCGGCGCAACGCTCCATTCGGGCTGGGCACTCGCGGGACAAGCGGCCACAACCACGAAGCCGAATGCAATGATGAAATTTGTGGCCTTTCCGACAAGGCTGGGCCGATGCTGGTTGCCTGCCATCCGTGCGAAACCCGTTGGACACCGTCAAATCGCTAGAGCATCTTATCCGCTTTCGGGTGGAACCACCCGAAAGCGGATAAGATGCTCTAGTTTCAAACGACTAGAGCAACCTTTGTGTGTTCAAGTGAACGCACGTCACTCTAGAGTGCCGCTCTTGATAGCATCTACGAGCGATCACGAAAACCACCAAGGCTGTGAGAGGCTTCCCAGCTCAATGATCGGAGCGCCTGGAGCAATCTCGGTAATCCGCTTCAGGGCGCAGCAAAAACGATGCTGGCATCACTGACAGTGGCGACATGCGAATAGGCGGCCTGACTTGCCGCTTGGGCATCGGCCTGCAGGATGGCGGCGACGATGACGTCGTGCTCCTCGAAGGATATGGAAAGCCGGCCCGGAAGCCGGAACTGCGCACGGCGAAACGGCGCAAGCCTGGCCCGGGTTTGCGTCACCAATTCGAAAATATGGTCGTTGTGAGCACCGCGATAGAGCTGGGTGTGAAACTCGGTGTTGTAGGCGGCATAATCCTCTGCGGCTCTGGCATGCACGAGCCGGAGGGAAGCGTGGTGCTCAAGCTCGAGGGCGCGACGCTCATCGACGGTCATTCGCTCTGCTGCCAGGCGCGCGCAGATGGCCTCGAGTTCCGCCATCGCTTCGAACATTGAATGCAGATAGGCACCGGTCACATTCGTCACGACAGCGCTGCGGTTGGGTTCGCGGCCGACGAGGCCCATGGCGCCAAGCTCACGCAGCGCCTCTCGCACCGGCGTCCGCGATACGTCGAAACGGCTTGCCAGCGATATTTCGTCGAGTCTCTCCCCGGGAACGAGCGCACCGGTCACGATCATATCGGCAATTGCCCGCACCATCTGTTCGACGGTCGTTCCGGCTCTGACGATTTCTCTGCGCTTGACCTGCTTCACCGCGATGCACTTGCCCCGATTTATAGCATACAGATCTATGCGCCGGCGCCGCAAAGTCAATTCTGGCGGCTGGCGCAGCTATGTAGCGGCAAAGGCTTAGCGTTAGGGCCTGTTACGCCCGGAAGGTTTTCCCGAGTTCGGTGTCGGACAAGTTGTAATAGTGACGGAAATTATAGACCAATGGTGACCATTTGTTCGGATCGATATGATCACTACCGTCCTTCAAGAACTCTTCCGAGGCATGCACTTGCAAGATCTCGACAACAGCAACGAGGCCGCCTCCAAGTTCCGCCAGTTTTTTTCCGCCCATTTCGTGGAGCGACAAGACGCGGGCTTCCATTTGAACGGGGCATTCTGCGGCCCGCACAGGGCGAACCGACTCGCTGTCGAGCCTGGAAAATCCCGCAGCAGCAAATTTGTCCTTCTCGGTCCTGAACTGCTTAGATTTCAGTTCGGGTACGGGGTCTCTACCCGTCAGCGGTGCGAGCTTTTCGACCATCTGCCACATTGAGGGAGAAGGAAGGTTTACGACGCATTCCGCGTGCCGCGCGAGATTCTCCGCGAGCTTGGCATCATTCAGCAGGCCAAGCGACATCGTCCAGCCAAGCGCCCAAAATGATGAAATCGGCGACAAATTCGTCGAGTTATCCTCATTCAAGCTACTGATCAGTGCGACAGGGGTCCCAAAATAGAGAATTTTTGGCTCAACGGTTCTCACTTCGTCCTCCTGAAACAGGATGCGTTGAGACCACCATAAGCGATTTTCGCTCGGCAATGGTTCGATTAGGATCGAAGTATGATTTCCGCTGAAGCTGGCCTATTCGGCGAGGCGTCCGCCGCACATCGGCGTCGGTACGCCTGTTGTTCCCGGGAAGCTGATCGGGAGGCCTCTCAAGACTCGCACGGCCAAAAACGCGAAGCATTCGGCTTCGACAGCGTCGCCACGCCAGCCAAGCGTTTCCGCCGAGATCGGCTCCACGCCGGCTCGGGTCTTGAGCATCGACATAATGGTCGGATTACGGCGGCCGCCGCCGCTGACCACCAGTTTTTTCGGGCGACGGGGCAGCAGGTCCAGCGCCTTGCCGACAGCGGACGCGGTGAAGGCGGACAGCGTCGCCGCGCCGTCTTCTGGGCCGAGCCCATCAGCCATGGAGGCGCCGAAGTCGAAACGATCCAGCGATTTCGGATAGGCTGCACTGAGATAGGGGTGTTGCAGCAGCCTCGCGAGCCTTGCCTCATCGACCGTGCCAGCCCGGCCGAGCGCACCGTCCCTGTCCATCTCGCCAAGGCCGTGGGATCCAACGAAATCATTGAGCGGCGCATTGGCCGGCCCGGTGTCGAAGGCGACGAAATTGCCTTCGCCGTCCGACCAGGTGATGTTGGCGACGCCGCCAAGATTGAGGATGGCGGTATCGTCTCCAGCTCCGGCGCGGCGCAGCAGGGCGGTATGATAAGCAGCCGCCAAGGGCGCGCCCTGACCGCCTGCGCGCACGTCGGCGGAACGGAAGTCATAGGCGACCTTGGTACCGAGGATGGAGCGCATCAATTCGCCGTCGCCAAGCTGGCGCGTATCGCCGAGGCGACCCTCCTGCGGTGCCCGATGCAGCACGGTCTGGCCGTGGAAACCGACTACCCCGATGTCGGCCATGGTCAGGCCATAGCTTTCGACAAGTTCCTTGACAGCGGCCGACTGCGCGCGCGTCAAGGCCTCCTCGGCTCGCTTGAAGATTTCCGGCTCAAGCCCGTTGAAATTCCAAATCCGGGCCTGCGCCAATGTCTCTTCCAGCAATGTCCTGATCCATTCCGGATAAGGCGCCAGCACATAAGGACCGAACTCCTCGACCCGCTCGCCATCCGTCTTCAGCAGGGCGACATCAATATTGCCGTCGAGAACGGTTCCGGTCATCAGACCGACTGCCCAGATTGGTTCCATGATCAAGCTCCTAAGCTCTATTGACGAGATCGCCGACGGTTTGGCGAAGCGCCGCGATCCCACTGTCGAAATGGCGGGTCGGATGAATGCGGTTGGTGAGCAAGGTCCAGGCCCTGCCCTGATCGAAATCGATCCAGAGACCAGTACCGGTGAAGCCCGTATGACCGATCGTACCTGGCGAGCAAAAGTTGCCTCCGGACCAGCCGTCATAGGGCCGCTCCCATCCATGGGTGCGTGTCGCCGACAACGGCGTGCGCATTAAAGCGATCGAGCGTTCGGCGGCGCCGGTCCCAGCGAGCAACCCCTCGGCAAAATCAAGGATCGAGCCGGCCGTTCCAAACAAACCGGCATGACCGGCGCCCTGCAGAGCCGAACAATTATCATCGTGGACTTCACCCGAGAGAACACGGTGACGCCAGGTGCAATCCTCCGTCGCGGCTGCCTGATCGGGCGCGGCAGAAAAGGCGAAGCCCGGTCCCGCATCCATGTCGCGGATCGTCTGACCCGTCAGGCGCTCCAGCGCAAAGCCGAGCAGAATGAAGTTGATGTCAGAATAAACAGGCGGACCGGCCCGCCACTCACGCTGCAGAATGAAGGCGCGCAGCAGGTCGGGATCGCGGCCGTAGGTATAAAGCGGCTCGACGGCGGGAAAGGGCGTCTGATGGCCGAGGCACTGGCGAAACGTCACCTTCCGCTCCCAGGCAGCCGCATCATATTGGCGCAGATCCGGCAGCAGCGAAATCAGCCGTGCATCGAGATCGATCGTACCCGCTTCCGCCAAAGCTAGAATGCGCGGCGTTGTGAAGATGACTTTGGTGAGGGAAGCCAAATCGAACCACGTATCGGCGAACATTGGCCGCGTGACCGGGATCTTCTGTGCCAAGCCAACCGCACGGACCATCCGGTTGCCGTCGCGATCGATCATGCCGAGCACGCCGCCGGGAATGCGTCCGGCCGCGACGGCGGCTTCAACCGGCGCGAACGCCTGATCGAAACGCTGTACGAATTCCATATTTCCCGCTGCCGTCATGCTCCCCTCCCCGTCGCGTCTCTCTCAAGCTTCCGCCTGGGCCATGTGATCCGGAGCAAACCGGCGCCATTCCGGCGCAGCCGGCTCGAAGCCGAGCGGGCGCACCAGTGAGGGGACCTGACGCGTATCCAGCGCAAAACTCTCCCGCCGGCGGTCGACCGTCGGAACCGCCGAGATCAGCCGCTTGGTGTAGGAATGCTTCGGCTGCGACAGCACCGACGCGGCATCGCCGATCTCGACGATCTGGCCGGCATAGATCACCGCGATCCTGTGTGCGATCCGCTCGACGACGGCCATGTCATGCGAGATGAAAAGGTAGGCAAGCCCATACTCGCGCTGCAATTCGATCAACAGGTCCAGGACTTGCGCCTGAACGGAGACGTCCAGCGCCGAGACGGCCTCGTCCAGCACAAGAACCGAGGGATTCAACATCAGCGCCCGCGCAATGCACAGCCTCTGGCGTTGTCCGCCCGAGAACTCATGTGGATAGCGCTCAAGGCTATTCTCGGGCAGGCCGACGCGCTTCAGCAACGTGACCATTCTGTTGCGCGTTTCGCCCGATGCACGGCCGCCGGCGGCGATAATGGGCTCGGCCAGGATGCTATCGACCCGAAGTCGTGGGTTGAGCGAGGCATAGGGATTCTGAAACACCATCTGCACGGCACTCGTGCGATCAGCCGTCTTCCCGGCACTCGCAGTAAACGTCCCGCGGGTCGACTTCACCAATCCGAGGATTGCCCGCGCCGTGGTGGATTTGCCCGAGCCGCTCTCGCCAACAATCGCCAGCGTTTCGCCTTCCAGCAGATCGAAACCGACGCCCTCGACCGCATGCACCTCGCCGGTCGGACGGCGGAAAAAGCTGCCCGATACCGGAAAGCGAACAGTCAACCCATCGACCTTTAACGCCGGCGTGGGTTTCTCGGAGTCGTCACGGCTGAAATCCGAGCGCGCCGCGCGGCCCGCCGAAAAATGGGGGACGGAATGGAGGAGATGCTGCGTATAAGGATGGCTGGGCTTATCGAGGATCTGGTTTAGCTCGCCTTGTTCGACTGCTCGGCCTGCCTGCATCACCATGACCTTATCAGCGATGCCTGCAACGAGGCCGATGTCGTGAGTGATGAAAATCATCGACATGCCGGTCTCGCGCTTCAGCTCGGCAAGAAGCGCCATGATCTGCGCCTGCACCGTCACATCCAGCGCCGTGGTCGGCTCGTCGGCGATCAGCAGGCGCGGATTGCAGGCGAGCGCTGTCGCGATCATCACACGCTGCAGCATGCCCCCGGAAAGCTGGTTCGGGCAATATTTCAGCCGCCGCGTGGCATCGGGGATTCGGACACGATCCAGCGCATCCTTTGCGGCGGCGGTCGCCTGACGGCCGGTCAAGCCGCGATGCAGGCGGAAACACTCTTCGATCTGTGTGCCGATGGTCAGCACAGGATTGAGCGAGGTCATCGGCTCCTGGAAGATCATGCCGATCTCGGCGCCACGGATTTTCGTCAATTCCGCTTCGGTTGCCGTCGTCAGGTCGAGAACGCTGTTATCGGTCCGCTTTAGCTTGATCGAGCCACCGATGATGCGGCCACCGCCGAAATCGACGAGACGGTTGATCGACAGCGCGGTCACCGATTTCCCCGAGCCGCTCTCGCCGACAATCGCCAGCGTCTCGCCGGCGGCAAGATCGAAGCTGACGCCGTGGACGATCCTGTTGGCCTCCGGATTGCGGCCAAAGCCCACTTGCAGATCGGAAACAGAAAGCAGAGGGCTCACGGATTGGACCTCCGCATCTTCGGATCGAGAATATCACGCAGCGCATCGCCGAGCAGATTGAAGCCGAGGATGCTAATCATGATGGTGAGGCCTGGGAAGATCAGCAGCCAAGGTGCGGTCTCCATCAGGTTGCGGCTGTCGCTGAGCATCAGTCCAAGCGAAGAGGCCGGCGGCTGCGTACCGAGGCCCAGGAAGCTCAAACCGGCCTCAGTTAGAAGCGACCAGGCGAGCGCCAGGGTAATCTGGACGGTCAGTGGTGCAACAAGGTTCAGCAGCAGATGCCGTGTCAGTATATAAGGCTTGCTGCTGCCGAAGGTGCGGGCCGCATCGACGAAATCGCGCGATTTCAATGATAGCGCCGGCCCGCGCACCACGCGGGTAAAGATCGGCGTGTAGACGATGGCGATAGCGGCAACGCTGGTCCATGTGCCGGGACCAATGATGGCGATGATCAATAGCGCAAGGAGGATGGCCGGGAATGCCAGCAGGACGTCCATAGTACGCATGATCAGCCCGTCCCATCGCTTTCCGAACCAGGCGGCCGTCAATCCGAGCACGGTGCCGATGAGGCTTGCGACCGCGACAGAGAGGAAGGCGACGATGAAGGATTCGCCAATGCCGCTCATGAGCCGGCTCATCACATCGCGCCCGAGCAGATCGGTGCCCATCCAAAATGCGAAACTTGGCGCATGAAGGCGGTTCAAGGGGCTCCGCATCACCGGATCGTGCGGCGTTAGCCCCAGAGTGCCGAGAATGGCGAGAATGACATAGACACCAACGATCACGCCACCGATGCGGCCGCTCGTATGCCCGAAAATGGCCTTTCCAATGCGCATCAACCCTCTCCCAGACGAACGCGCGGATCGACCGCGACATAGGCAAGGTCGACGAGAAGATTGACGATCATGAAATTGAAAGCGATGAACAGGACGCAGCCTTGGACCAGCGCATAGTCACGCTGTTGGATCGCATCCAGCACCAACCGTCCGAGACCGGGCAGCGCATAGATCTGCTCGACGAGCACGGCTCCGCCGAGAAGATAACCGAATTCCACGCCGCTCAGCGTCACGACCGGAATGAGCGCGTTGGGCAGCGCATGGCGCCAGATGACGCCGCGGGACGGCACGCCGCGACTGCGGGCGGTGCGGACATAGTCATCGCTCAGAACGTCCAGCATTGCCGAGCGTACGACGCGTGTGACCGAGGCTGCAAAGGCAAAGCCGAGCGTCAGCGCCGGCAGGATCATCTGGCCGAGATTGCCGAGCGGATCCTGCAGGAACGGAGTGAACGCGCCCATGGTCGGCAAGACGCCAAAACCCGCCGAAAGCGCATAGATGATAAGAAGGCCGAGGACGAAATTCGGTGTGGACTGCCCGACGATGGCGACGATGCGCACGGCAAGATCGGACAGCTTTTCGTTTCGTGTCGCAGCGAAGACGCCGGCAGGCAGGCCGATCAGCAGGGCGATCACCATGGAGAGCAGCGCAAGCTCGAGCGTCAGCGGAAATCGCTCGAGGATGATGTCGAGCACCGGCTTGCCGTAGGTGACGGAAATGCCGAGATTGCCCTGCAGTACGCCGAACAGCCAATGCCAGTACTGCACGAACCATGATTGGTCGATGCCGAAATAGACTGCGAGGGCCTGCCGCTGCTCGGGCGTCAGCAGGCCGGCATTGGTTCCCAGCATCGCTGTGATCGCGTCACCCGGCACCAGCCGGATGGCGACGAACACGAGGACGGACACTCCCAACATGATCAGTGGGAATGTCGTCAGCCGGCGTGTCAGGTAACCCATGGAACGTCCTCTAGAGCAATTCCAGGAAAAGTGCGAAGCGGTTTTCTGTCCGGAATTGCGTAAAAACAAAAGGTTAGAGCGGTTCTGCACTTCATGAAAAGTTGAACCGCTCTAGAACCTGGTATCCGTTACTTGATGGATACCTTGCTGAGACCGAAGAGAGAGCCCGTCGGCGTCGGCACGAAGCCCTCGACGTTCTTCTGCTCGGCCGTGTAGCCGTATGCCGTATAGAGCCAGATCCAGGGCGAGACTTCGGCAATATGCTTTTCGAAGTCGGCGAAAATGACCTTGCGCTTCGCCGGATCGGTTTCGACACGGCCCTTCTGCATCTGACCGTCCAGCGTATCGTCGATATAGTTGGCGACCTTCTGCAGGTTGCCCGTCTTCGTCCAGTAGCGGTTATACATGGAATAGGGATCGGCGCTTCCGCCGTTCAGCGCCACCGCCATGTCGAAATTGCCTTTCAGCCAAGCGTCGACATAGACGTTGAGTTCCATCACCTTGATATCGAGCTTGATGCCGATTTCGGCGAGCTGCGACTGGATGACCTGGGCTTCGGCGGTCGCCGTCGGCGGCTCGCCGGTGGCGGCGATCACGGTTGCGGAAAAGCCGTTAGCAAAGCCCGCGTCGGCCATCAGCTTCTTTGCCTTCTCGACATCGCGCTTGTAGCAGAAGAGCTGGCTCGGATCAGTCGCATAGAGGGGCATAGTCAGCGGGCCGGTCACCTTGCCTTCGCCGAGCGCTGCCGTGTCCAGCACGTCCTGCCGGTCGATGGCGCAGGAGATCGCCTGACGC
This sequence comes from Rhizobium mayense, assembly GCF_030272705.1. Taxonomy (GTDB): domain Bacteria; phylum Pseudomonadota; class Alphaproteobacteria; order Rhizobiales; family Rhizobiaceae; genus Rhizobium; species Rhizobium mayense. The sequence goes on from NZ_JARFYM010000002.1 coordinate 135,479, forward strand.
ACGGCAAGCTGATCCATTGGCTTGCGCGACGGGTTGAGCTGCAGGACGTTATAGGAAAGCACCGGCGTCCGGGTTAGTTGCAGCTTCGGCTCCTTGGGAACGAGCGTCGCCACCAGCGGGTCGTTCAGAAGCGCAAAATCGATCTGGCCAGTACGAAGCGATGCCAGGATTGCCGTTTCATCCGGGAGGACGCTGACGTCGATGCCATCGACGCCTACCGTGCCGCCGGCCCAGGCCTTGTTGGCGCTTAGGACTTCCTTGGAATTCGGAACCCAATTCTCGAGCTTGAAGGGACCGGAACCGATCGCCTTCGTACCGATCGAGCCGGCGGTGATTTCGCTTGCCGGAACGATGGCGGCGTTGAGGCTGGTCATCGACGTCAGGATCGGAACGTCAGGCTGCGACAGATGGAAGACCACGGTCGTCGCATCGGGCGTATCGATGCTGGCGATCGAAAGGAAATTGGCGCGGGCGGCGGCACCTGTCGCCTGATCGAGAATGCGCTGGAACGATGCCTTCACGTCAGCCGAAGTGACGGCAGCGCCGTTCTGGAACTTGGCATTCGGATTGAGCTTGAAGGTCAGCTCCTTGCCATCAGCCGAAAACTGCCAGCTGTCGGCAATGGCGGGCACGATCTGCAGATTGCTGTCGAGCCGGACGAGCGGCTCATAGATCAGCTCCAGCAGGCGAATCGAGGAAAAGGCAGTCTGCTTGTGCGGATCAAGCCCGGTCGCGTCCTGGGACCATGCAAGGCGCAGCGTTGCCGCGTATGCCTCCGTAGAAACCGACGCCATGCCGAGACCCGCCGCCACCGCGACACACGAAATCAACTTCCTTGCAAAATGCCTTTTCATTCTTTTCTCCCTCTGAGCGTCTTAACGCTTCCCCGGCCGGTTTTGGCCGCTTTCATTAAAACCGTTGCTGCCGCAACGTAAGTTCATGCGGTCTTCGCGCTGATTGCCCTCCGCAGAAATCCACCAGCGTTTTGCAATGCCGCGCGGGCTTCTTCAATGCCCATCCCGGTAATTTCCATGAGAATGGCGAGTTTGACATCATTGCCTGTCTGGTCGAGCGCTCGGCGTGCTTCTTCCAGCGTGCAGCCAGTCGCCTGCATGACGATCCTGGAAGCACGGGCGACCAGCTTCTTGTTACTCGCATGCACGTCAACCATCAGATTCTGATAGCTTTTGCCGATCCGGATCATGCTCGCCGTCGTCAGCATGTTGAGTATGAGTTTCTGCGCCGTACCCGACTTCAGCCGGGTCGACCCCGTCAGGATTTCCGGACCGACGACGGGAGAAATCGCAAGATCGGCAATTCCGGCTATAACGGAATTAGGGTTGCAGGACAGAGCGACGGTGACCGCACCGACGCTCTTCGCGTAGTTCAACCCACCGATGACGTAAGGCGTGCGACCGGAGACGGCAATGCCAACTACAACGTCCGCAGCGGTCAGAGCAATGTCCTGCAAGGCTTGCCGCCCCTGCTCCGGATCGTCCTCGGCTCCTTCGATTGAGCTTTGCAGCGCAGCCGGGCCGCCGGCGATCAGGCCGATCACCATGCTTGACGGCACGCTGAAGGTCGGCGGGCATTCGGATGCGTCGAGGACGCCAAGCCGGCCGCTGGTGCCGGCGCCCATGTAGATCAGGCGGCCGCCCTTCTGGAAGGCCGCAACGATCTGGTTCACGGCAGCGGCGATTGCCGGAATGACCTTCTCGACCGCAGTGGGGACGGTCTGATCCTCATAATTGATTTCGCGCAGGATATCGAAGGTCGACAACAGATCGATGTGCATCGTGTTCGGATTGCGACCCTCGGAAACCAACTGCTCCAGTTCGGATATCAACCTTTGTTCGCTCATGTGCCTGCTCTCGAAATTGTGCTTCGATACAACAAATCAGGGATGGCAAGCTCGATCGATGACGATCGGGCAGGCCGCAGCAGCTTTAATTTTCAACGCAACAGAAAGCTGGTCATCAGCCCACGCAGCCGGCCTTTGCGGCTCGTTCGCTGCGAGTTTCCCTGTTTACTTTTCTTAACATTATGTCCATTTATTCCGATCGTCAATCGCTGTAGGAATAAAATATTCCAAATTCGATGTGTCAAACCGGTGATGCGCGCGACCGCCATTTCAGCGGCTGCAGACCGACTTCCTTGCAAGGATGATGGCGCCCAAGACGGCATCCCCGTCGATGGGTTTCAGGCGGCGGCGGACGTCCGGTGCGAGCCACGGCTCGAGCGGACTCGACAAGCCGCCAAGCAGGGAAACGCGAGGTGCGCCCTTGTCAAAAAGCGTGCGGATCAGCGTATCAACGTGTTCGGCCGCGCTCTGGACGATGCGCCGCCCGGCCGCATCTCCCTGGTCTGCGTGGCGCATCACCATCGGCGCCAGAGCGGCGTAGTCCGTTGCAGAGGCACGGTCCATCCAGGCGACCGCTTCCATCGGATCATTCTGAAAGCGCTGCATGATTTCGGCCAGCAGGGCCGTCTTCTCCTGGCGACCGTCATGCGCGCGCAGTGCAAGCTGCACCGCCTTCAGTCCGAGATATGCGCCGCTGCCCTCGTCGGAGATCGGAAAGCCATATCCGCCGACCCGCAGGTGGCGCCCTTCGACAAAACCGAGCCCAATCGATCCCGTCCCGGCAATGACGATCGCGCCGTCACGACCCGAATGGGCGCCGAGACAGGCGCCCTCGCCGTCACTGACGAAATCGATGCTGGCAAAAGGATGATTTATGCCTCGCAATGCCTCAAGCGCGCCCTTCCGCCCGATCCCCGCGAGCCCAACGCCTGCGTGAATCCGCTTGACCTCGGGCGCGCTAAGACCGGCCTCCTCAATAGCCGCTCCGAAGGCCCTCGCAATGGAAGCCCAGGCTTCGTCTATTCCGAGACGGGTGGTTGCGGGGCCGGACAGTCCCTGACCCAATACTGTGCCGGCCGCATCCTCGATTCTTGCGCGACAACCAGTGCCTCCGCCGTCGATACCAAGAAAATAGCGCGCGCTCATGACGTCAGCCGCTCGATATCTGCGCCGCATAGGCGGAGCTTGCGATCCAGTTGCTCATAGCCACGGTCGAGGTGATAGACGCGGTTGATGATGGTTTCGCCCTCCGACACCAGCGCCGCGAGCACCAGAGAGACAGAGGCGCGCAGATCGGTCGCCATGACCTGTGCGCCTCGAAGAGGCGCGCCGCCCCGCACCAACGCCGTGGTGCCCTGCAGCTTGATGTTGGCGCCGAGACGCATCAATTCCGGCACATGCATGAAGCGGTTTTCGAACACCGTCTCGCGGATCAGCGAGGCGCCTTCAGCGCAGCAGGCGAGCGCCATGAACTGTGCCTGCAGGTCAGTCGGAAAACCGGGATAGGGTTCAGTAGTAATATCGGCGCCCTTGAGCGGACCATCCCTCGAAACAACCAGGCCGCGGTCGCTCGGCCAGACGCTGACGCCCATGGCCTCCAGCGCCTGCACAACCGAAGCCAGGTTCTCCAGTCTGGCGTGGATCAGTTCAAGCTGGCCGCCAGTGATCGCGGCTGCAACTGCGTAGGTACCGGCCTCGATCCGGTCGGAAATGCCATGATGCTTGGCGGGCTGCCACGTCGTGCTGCCTTCGATCAGGATGCGGTGCGTGCCGGCGCCCTCGATGCGGGCGCCCATGGCGCCGAGACAGGCAGCAAGATCGGCCACCTCCGGCTCGCGCGCCGCATTCAAGATCTCCGTCTCGCCCTTGGCCGCGCATGCCGCCATCATAGCCGTCTCGGTCGCGCCGACAGATGGGGAGCTTAGAACAACGCGCGCGCCCTTCAGCCCGCCAGGGGCCGATGCGACGATTAGGCCATTCTCGATCGCAACGTCAGCCCCGAGCGTCGCCAGCGCCTTGATGTGCATGTCGACCGGCCGGGCGCCGATGGCGCAGCCGCCGGGCAAGGAGACGCGGGCATGCCCGAAGCGCGCCAGCAGCGGTGCCAGCACCAGCACGGTCGCCCGCATACGCCTCACTGTGTCGTAGGAAGTTTCCTTCGAGACGATGGCGCTTGTATCGATGATCGTGCCGTGCGCCGCACGGTTCACGACGGCGCCATGAAGCGTGACGACACCGAGCATGTTCTCGACATCGGTTACAGCGGGCAGGTTCGTCAATTCCAGCGGATGGGGACTGAGCAGCGCCGCCGCGATTTGCGGCAAGGCGGCATTCTTTGCGCCGGAAATCGTCACAGCGCCCTGCAACCTGTTTCCGCCTGATATCCGCAATCTGTCCATGATGTGAAACCCGTCAAGGAGAGGGGTGAAGGAGCAGACGTCAGCCCTCTGCTTCTGGCTCAAGATTATTCGGTCATTCCGCCATGTCAACGTAAATTGGAATTTTTTATTCCAATCGTTCTCTGCTATAAGGTCCATGGCCGACGGAGCGAAAGCATGGTTGCCCAGTCTCGGCCGGATGATATCTTGTGGCTCGATTGTGTCGACGCGTGAACCGGCCTCCACGGCCTGAAGGGGCGGATGTCTATCTTAAAGAAAATCAGCGCGAAGCTCGAAGGCATGGCGCCTGCCGATCGTCAGATCGGGCAATTCATCGTCGAAAATCCCGACCAGATGCTGCGTCTGTCGTCCGCTGCGCTTGCCGCCGAGACCGGTCGCAGCCAGTCGAGCGTCGTCAAATTCAGCCAGAAACTCGGCTACGCCGGCTACCAGGAGCTGAAGCTCGCAGTCAGCGAGGCCAAAGCCCAGGAATGGCAGGCCCCAACGGGCATGATCCACGGGACTATCGAAGTGGACGACGGCTATCTGACCATCCTGCAAAAACTGCTTGGCAGCAAGCTGCAGGCCATGCAACAGACGATTGCCGTCAACAACGAACTCGATATCGACAAGGCGCTGAAGGCGCTTTACGAAGCGCGCCGCATTCATCTCGCCGGCGTCGGCGCCTCATCGCTGGTCGCTCGCGACTTTTCCTATAAGCTGATGAAGCTCGGGCGCAATGTGCTGCACGACAGCGACAGCCATGTGCAGATGGCCAATGCCTCGACACTTGGCGCCGACGACCTCCTGTTCGCTCTCTCCTATTCCGGCACCAGCATCGAAACGCTGCGAATCGCAGAACTTGCCAGCCAGCGAAACGCGACCGTCATCGCCGTGACCGGTCTTCAAGACAATCCGCTGGCCCATGTCGCCGATATCCGCCTCTATACTGTCGGCGATGAAGACCGCGTCCGCTCCTCGGCCATCACTGCGCGCGACGCCCAACTGATGCTGACCGACCTGCTGTTCATCCTTTTGATTCAGAGGCAGCCCGACGCCAACGATTACGTACATAATAGCGAAGCGGCCGTCTCGGTGCTGAAGGCCAAGCAACTGTCATAGAAAACCTCTATACGGCCAGGCAAGTTATCGGGCAGATCCCGTCGATTGAAATTTAAAATTGATACTTATTAAAATGCAACCATAACCTTGGTTGCAGTGACATTCCCGCAACATAGTCGATTGTTGCGCGCAATGATTGTCATTTTACTGTATCTATCATTGTTGCAAAATTGAGAATCTGTATATTCCAGGTCGCGGTTAGGGACCGCTACCCGAAAGGGTTTACGAAACGGGACCGGGGTGGGGACGTCGATTTTTCGGCGCGACAACCCGTGCCCAATCGAGAATAGATTGGACTTACTATGAACATTAGAACGCTTCTTCTCAGCTCCGCGGCGGCGCTCGCCGCCGCCTCCGGTGCGCATGCCGCCGACGCCATCGTTGCGGCCGAACCGGAGCCTCTTCAGTACGTTCGCATTTGCGATGCCTATGGCACGGGATATTTCTTTATTCCGGGTACCGAAACCTGCCTGAAGGTCGGCGGCGAAGTTCGCTCCGAAGGTGAATGGTATGACGCTTACAGCCCGACGAACCGCGTCGGCACGCTGTGGCATACCCGCGCCGAACTCAATCTCGATACCGCAACCGATACCGAATACGGCCCGCTGAAGACCAACATGGTCCTACGTTGGGACTGGCAGGAAGGCGGCACCACCGCCACGAAACTGCTGTTTGCCAATATCAGCCTGGGCGGCTTCACCGTCGGCAAGCTCGATTCGCAGTACAACCTCTATGCAGGCTACGCCGGCGACGTCATCAACGACGACGTGATCTGGGACGGCCCATACGAACTCAACCAGTTGACCTATAACTACGACGCCGGCAACGGCTTCACGGCGGTCATCTCGCTCGAAGATTCCAACTCGGCCGGCGACAGCGATGCCTTCGACGGCGCCTGGGTCACGTCCAAGGCCAACCACTATGCTCCGAACGTCGTTGCCGGTGCTGGCTACAAGTCGGGCATCTGGGGCGTCAAGGTTGTTGGCGGCTATGACTCGATCGTCGAAGAAGGTGCCATCAAGGCCCGCGTCGACGCCGACTTCGGCGCTTTCTCGGCATTCTTGATGGGCGGTTGGAACACCGACGGCGACAAGCTGAACCAGTATGCCGGCTCCAACCTGTCGGAAGATTCCTGCCCTCCGGGCCGAGGCGATCTTTGCGGCTGGGGTGACTGGGCTGCCTGGGGCGGCGTCTCGGTTCCCTTCAACGACAAGCTGAAGTGGAACCTGCAGGTCGCCTATACCGACTCCAAGATCTTCGCCGCAACCACGAACCTGAAGTTCAATCCGGTTAAGAACCTCCTGATCGAACCAGAAGTGTCTTACACCAACTGGGATTCGATCAACGAAGATCAGTGGGCCGGTATCCTGCGCTTCCAGCGTAGTTTCTGATCAGATTGACCTCCGATCAGTAAATGGGGATTGGTCCGGTTTCCCTGCCGGACCTTTCCTTGCCGCAGGTTGAGGGACACTTCAGCTTTGCAGTGTTTCGAGGCTCTTGGCAGCCTTGGGACAGAAATCGGCCGCATGCAATTCCTGCTGCTCGATTTCCTTCAATTGAGAAAGCGCGTCCGCGATCGTCAAGCCGTTGAGCGCTCCCATCACCGCAAATTCCGCCCGGCGCGCCACACTTTCGAATAGCACCGCGATATGTGTGCTCACAGGACAGCGGCACGGCACGTCATCGCGTGCGGCCCATAGCCGTTTGTCGAAAATGACTGAGCTATAGACGTCGTGAAGGGTGATTTCGTTCGCCGGTCGTCCTAGACGGATGCCGCCATTCTTCCCAGCCGACGAGATCAATATTCCGCTTTGGCTAAGCGGCACGAGCAATTTCCGAACAAAACTGGGATTGGAGCCGAGACCAGCGGCCAATTCAAAGCTTGTACACCGTAGGCCGTCCCGGTTGTGAACGGCTATAGTCAATACCATCTGAAATGCCGTCGGAAACCGAGTGTCTATCATTAAATTTTTGCAGCCTAGCCTCGCCTAACGATCCAGTGTCGCAGTTAAATGGCAAAATAGCCCGCTGTAAAGTAGAACAAATGCTCTTACAGACTTTGCCACCAAAACGAGAGATTACTGCACCGCACAGAATTAGGTGCGATGCACACAAAAATACTTTCAATCGGCGCAAAGCTCCGCGAAATCGATTTCAATCTCCGGAGTTATACGCAGGACAATTGCCGCTTACGGCTTGACGCCGTTGAGATGGCTTTCGAGGAAATGCAGATTGTCCTGTCCCCAATAGAGTTCGCCATCATGAAGGAATGACGGAAAGCCGAAGACGCCGTTCTTGATGGCAAACTCACGATCCGCCGCCCACTTGCCCCGCACATCGACGTCACCTTCCCGCTTCGAAAGCGCGTCGCCATCGAAGCCCGCAGCGGTGGCGATCGCCTTGCGCACTTCGGGATTGCCGATATCCTCGCCGCGGCCCCAGAACGCTTCCTGCAGGACCTTGGTCAAGTCGAGCCACGGCTCGCCGTCGAGATAGGCGGCGATGACCATAAACGCTGCCGGTGCCGGATCGGCAAGCGGCGGGCGATTTTCCAGAAGCAGATTCTTGCCGCGGAAACCGGCCCAGCGCTTGAGATCCCGCTGCCAATATTGCCGACGGGCTTCGGGTCTATTGCGTGAGAAGATGCCGCCATTCTCTTCGACGACGGTGGTGAGATAAGGCCTGATTTCCGCGCCCGCCTTTTCGACGAGATCGAGAAATGGCTCAAGGCCGATATACGACCAGGGCGAGCCGATGGAAAAAACATAATCGATAATTTTGGTCACTGTCTGCCGCGTCCCGTGAATGATGATGAAACCCCGTAGATTTTGACCAGCAAGGCGAAGGATACGCAAGCGCCACGGCGCAATTTCCATAACGATATCGTTACCCGGCTCGGGAAGATGCGGGCTGTACTCCGCGATCCCCAGGACATAGCCTCCGGCCCCGATTGCAACCTATCTGGAGAAATTCCCATGGACTTGGGTCTTGGCGACAAGGTCGTTCTGATTACCGGCGGGTCGAAGGGCATCGGTTATGCCTGCGCCAGCCTGTTCCAGTCCGAGGGCGCACATGTCGCCATTTGCTCGCGAGCGCAACCCAATATTGACGCAGCTCTCTCCCGTCTTCCTGGAGCCCATCCCATGGCTATGCCGCCGACCTAACTTCCGACCGACAGGCCCTGGAGGTCGTCGACAAGGTCGAAAACGACGTCGGTCCGATCGATATTCTCGTCAATAGCGCCGGTGCCGCCATGCGCACGCCGGCGCAGGACCTGACCCCATCCGCGTGGCGGGCGGCAATGGAGGCCAAGTATTTTTCCTACATCAACGTTCTGGACCCGGTCATCAAGCGCATGGCGACGCGCGGCTCGGGCACAATCGTCAATATCATCGGCAATGGCGGCAAAGTCGCCTCGCCGACCCATCTCGCCGGCGGTGCAGCCAATGCCGCGTTGATGCTCGCGAGTGTCGGCCTCGCCAATGCCTATGCCAGCCAGGGCGTGCGTGTCGTCGGCCTCAACCCCGGCCTCACCGAGACGGAACGCGTTGCCGAGGGCATAAAGGCCGAGGCCAAGCTCGCCGGCGCCACCCAGGAAGATGCCTTGGCCGCCGCCCTGCGCCGCATCCCTATCGGCCGCATGGCAAGTCCGGAAGACATCGCCAATGTCGTCGCCTTCCTGAGTTCGCCCAGGGCAAGCTATGTCACCGGCGTCGTGATCAGCATGGATGGGGCGCAGGTTCCGACTGTGGTCTGACAGCGGCTCCCTGTTACGCAGCTGATTTCCAATCAAGCCCGATATCAAGGGTCGGTGCGCTATGCGTCACCCAGCCGACGGAGATCAGATCGACGCCGGAGGCAGCAATTGCCGCAGCCATCGAAGGCGTGACACGGCCTGACGCCTCGGTGATTGCCCGTCCGGCAACGATTCTCACAGCCTCGTGCAGCTGATCGGGCGTCATGTTGTCGAGTAGCACGGCGTCGACGTTCTCATCCATGGCTTCGCGAAGCTGTTCGAGCGTATCCACCTCGACCTCGATCTTGACCATATGGCCGACGCCGGCCTTGGCGCGCCGGATCGCCTCTGCGACGCCACCGGCGATCGCGACATGATTGTCCTTGATCAGCACCGCGTCGTAGAGCGCAAAACGATGGTTCATGCCGCCGCCGGCCCGGACCGCATATTTCTCAAGGGCTCGCAGCTCTGGGGTCGTCTTGCGGGTGCAGACGATCGATGCCTTCGTGCCGCTGACGGCTTCGACGATACCGGCCGTCACCGTCGCAATGCCGGAGAGATGGCCAAGGAAGTTCAGCGCCGCGCGCTCGGCCGTCAACAGGCCACGGGACGGGCCTTCGATCGTTGCAATCAAGTCACCGGCATAGACCCTTGCACCATCGTGAAGGTGGCGGGTCATGACCGTTCCGGGATCGACAAGCTGGAAGGCGAGCTCCGAGACATCAAGTCCGGCAATCACCCCCGGCTGACGGGCCACCATGGCGACGCTGGAGCGATGATCCTCCGGGATGACGGCGGCAGACGTGATATCGCCGGCAAGGCCGAGATCTTCCAGCAGGGCATTGCGTACCAGCGGCTCGACAACGAGGCGCGGAAGGGGAATGAGGGTCATATCAGGCGCTCCTGGCGAAGGAATAGGGAATGACGGACCGGGCGATGTCCAACACGTCTGGGAGGCGCATCGTCCGGCGTTGCGTCTGCTGCAGCTTCAGCGGAAAATCCGTTCGCGCATGAGCACCGCGCGACTCCGTCCGCAGGCTGGCGAAAACAGCGATCAGCAACGCGACGATGGCGGGATCGGCGGCCGGCCCCTCGCTTTCGGCAAGCGGCAGAAGCGCAGCAATCGCTCCCTGAATGGCGCCGGCATTGCGAAGAACGCCGAGATGACGCGAGACGATCGGCCGAACAAGCGAGGCATCCGGAGCCGGCGAACGGGCGTGGTCCGAAGGCGCGTTTGCGGGGCTTGCCGGGACGCCGGCGATGTCCCGCGCCGCGCGTATGCCCATGACAGCAGCCTCCAGCAATGAATTGCTGGCGAGTCGATTGGCGCCGTGCAGGCCGGTTGATGCGGCCTCCCCCGCCACCCAGAGGCCGGAGACGGAGCTGCGGCCGTTCACATCAGTCGCCACGCCGCCCATGTGATAGTGAACAGCGGGGCGCACTGGTATGAGCTCGCGCGACGGATCAATGCCGGCCTCGCGGCAGAGCGCATCGATGACGGGAAAGCGGGCGGCAAAGCGGCTGCCGAGTGCTTCGCGGGCGTCGAGAAAAACACGGCCGCCGCGCGCGATTTCCGCACTGATCGCTCGGGCGACGACATCGCGCGGTGCCAGTTCCCCACGGGGAACCAACGCCATGAAGCGCTCGCCTTTCTCATTGACGAGCAAGGCGCCTTCGCCGCGCACGGCTTCGCTAACCAGTGCCAGCGGCCGGCGGCGGGAAGCAAGTGCCGTCGGGTGGAACTGCACGAATTCCATGTCGGCCAGAAGCGCCCCAGCTCTCGCCGCAAGTGCGATTCCCTGACCGAAATTGCCGACGGGATTGGTTGTCGCATCAAAGAGGCCGCCAATGCCACCGGTCGCGAGCAAGACGTGGGAGGTGGGCAGAACGGCCATCCCCTTCGGTGTCGCGCATAGCAGGCCGCTGATCCGCTCGCCATCCACGAGCAGCCGCCGCGCCTCATAGGCTTCAAGCACTGTAATGGACGGCGTGTTGGCGACGGCCAGCACCAGCGCCCGAACGATCGCCGCGCCGGAGCCGTCGCCTTCGGCATGAACGATACGGCGGCGCGAATGGGCGGCTTCGAGGCCAAGCGACAGCTCACCTGTGCCATTTCGATCAAAGCGGACACCCGCCCGCTCTAGAGCTGAAATCGCCGCCGGTGCTTCGGCGATGATGCTTGCGGCCACTGCCGGATGGCAGAGCCCGTCGCCGGCGGCGAGCGTGTCGGCCAGATGCAGCTCCGCGCTGTCATCCGCTCCCATGCCGGCGGCGATGCCGCCTTGCGCCCAGGCGCTCGACGTCTCGGCGCCGAGTGCAGCGCGGGTGACGACCACGGCCGGTTGCGGCGCCAGTGTCAGCGCTGCCATCAGCCCGGCGAGACCGCTGCCGACGATAACCACGCGATCTGCGAGTTCGTGAAGAACCTCGGTCATATCGCCAACATCCTTTCCACGGCGCGACGGGCCGCGACGGCAATTGTCGGATCGACGGTCACTTCGTGCTGGTTTTCCTCGAGTGCCTTGCGGATGTTGCCAAGCGTAATGCGCTTCATGTGCGGGCAGAGATTGCAGGGCCGGATGAACTCGACATCTGGATGATGGACGGCGACATTATCGCTCATTGAACATTCGGTCAGCAAAACAACGCGCGCCGGGTGCTTCTTGCCGACATAGTCAGACATGACGGCGGTGGAGCCTGCAAAATCCGCCTCCTTGACGACGTCCGGCGGGCACTCCGGATGAGCAAGCACCGTTACGCCGGGATAATTTTCGCGTAGCTGGCGCACATCGTCGGCGGTGAAAAGCTCATGGACCTCGCAATGTCCATGCCAGGCGATGATCTCGACATTGGTCTCGCGCGCCACGTTCTGCGCCAGATACTCGTCGGGGATCATCAGCACCTTGGGAACGCCGAGCGATTCCACCACCTGCTTGGCATTGCCTGAAGTGCAGCAAATATCTGATGCCGCCTTCACCGCAGCGGACGTGTTGACATAGGTGACGATGGGAACACCCGGATGCGCCTGGCGCAGCAGGGCAATGTCTTCCGGCGTGATCGACTCAGCCAGCGAGCAACCGGCGGCCATGTCGGGGATCAGCACGGTCTTTTCCGGATTGAGCAGCTTGGCGGTCTCGGCCATGAAATGCACGCCGGCGAGCACGATGATGTCGGCGTCCACGTCGATCGCCTTGCGGGCAAGCGCCAGGCTGTCGCCAACGATATCGGCGACGCCGTGGAAGATCTCCGGCGTCTGATAGTTATGCGCGAGGATGACGGCATTGCGGCGCCGTTTCAGCTCGAGAATTGCCTCGACATCATCCTGAAACGTCAGCCATTCGGCTTTCGGAATGACGCGGCTGACACGATCATAGAGGGAGGATGCGGATACGGGGTAGTTCATGACCGGCTCCTTATTATACTCAACTTGAGTATATCATACGCAAATAGATATTCTCGTTATGAGCATATGTCAATTGCGGGAGAGTGGCAATTTTGTTCCGGCGAGTTCACGCTCTTCAAGGACGGCGCGACGGAAGCGGAAGAGTTTGGCCGGGCGGCCGCCTGTCTCGCTTTCGGTTGCGCCGGTTTCCTCCACCAGCTCCTGCTGTTCAATCAGCCGGCGGAAATTCTGCTTGTGCAGTGTCAGGCCTGCCAGAGCCTCGACGGTGCGCTGCAGTTGAAGGAGCGTGAAACTCTCCGGCATCAATTCGAAAACGACAGGACGATATTTGATCTTCGCACGCAGCCGCGCCATACCGGTCGCAAGGATCCGCCGATGGTCGGCAAACATCGGCCGGCCGGTATTGCGCTCGTGTGTGCAGTGCGCCTCAAGGACAAACCCGGCCTCATAAAGAAGCTCATAGCGCTGCAGGACGAGGTCTTCGTTCCAGGCGGTACCGTTCAAACCAAAGGTAAAATCGGCGCGGCGCCGGCGCTGCTCATGCCGAGCTGGATCGCCGGCGATCCAGATATTCAGTCGCCCGACAATATCGTCGAGTACGGACGGCCGGCCGTGGCGATGGTCTTCCCAGGGGAAATATTCGTACCAACCATGCCATCCCGGCCTGCCGCCGCCGGGGGCCGCCTGCTCGCGCACCAGGCCGAGATAGCTGATCGAGATCGTTCTGCCGCCAAGAATCTCGTTGTTCCGGTCGCGATCGGCAAAAGTATAGAGCTGCTCCAGATATCCGACGGGATGCGCCGTCTGTTCCTGCACCCATTCGCGAAGACCGGTTTGTAATGTCCGATGCCCGAGCTCGAACGGTCCCGACGGCAATGCATCGCCGGACCGCACCGTCATAACCCTGGGATCGCCGCCGGTGACGGCCGTCAGAACCGCGATCAATTCGGCATGCGCAAGTCCGATGGTCACGGCGACTCCATGTCTTGTTTTCGAGCTGATCTTTTCTCGCATGAAGCGCCGCCGAAGCCAATGCAGAGTTCGGTCACCGGACGTCTCACGGCATCTTGGAGCCTGGAAAACCCCTTCAATGCCGGGATGCGCGCTCGCAAAAGACACTGGAAGCGCGCTATTGATATATTGATGCATTAGTGCTTTAGTGGGTGAATATTTGATGCCGGCCTTGCCGGACTTGGGAGGATATTATGAGCAATACCGCAATGCGGGAGCAGGCGAGCCCCGCCATGATGCGAAAGGTGGCGATCGCCTCCTGCATCGGCACCACTGTCGAGTGGTACGATTTCTTCATCTACGCCACGGCCTCGGCATTGGTTTTCAACAAGCTGTTTTTCCCGAGTTTCGATCCGCTCGTCGGCTCGCTTGTCGCGCTAGGCACCTATGCCGCCGGCTTCTTCGTGCGCCCGATCGGCGGCCTGTTGTTCGGCTATCTCGGCGACCGCTACGGCCGAAAGAGCGCGCTCGTGACCACGCTTTTGATCGTTGGTATCGCCACTTTCGTCATCGGCCTGATGCCGACGTATAACAGCATCGGCATCGCCGCCCCGTTGATCCTGCTTTTCATCCGCATGCTCCATGGCTTCGGCATTGGCGGCGAACAGGGCAACGCCATTCTCATCATGTGCGAGCATGCGCCCGCCAAAAGTCGTGGCTATTTCGGCTCGTGGGTACAGACGGGCGCGCCAGCCGGCTTCATTCTGCCGCTTGGCATCTTCGCGGTATTGACGACGACGCTGTCGGATGAGGCGTTCATCAGCTGGGGCTGGCGTATTCCCTTCCTGCTCAGCCTCGTGCTGATCGGCGTCGGCATGTATATCCGCCTGCAGCTGACGGAATCGCCGCTGTTTCTGGAAATGCGCAAGCGCCGCGCAGAAGACCCGCATCCGCTGGTCGAGATCGTCAGCAAATATCCGCGTTATCTCGCCCTCGGCTGCGGCACCAAGTTTGCCGAAAGCGTTGCCTTCACCAGCTTTGCCGTGCTGATCACCGCCTATGCGACCAGCCGCGGCGTGCCGCGGCCGGTGATGACAACCGCATCGCTCGTGGCAATCGTGCTGGAACTGGTCAGCATGCCGTTTTGGGGCGCCCTTTCCGATCGCATCGGCCGCAAACCCGTCTATATCATGGGTGCGGCGACCGTGCTTCTGGCAAGCTTTCCCACCTTCGCGCTGATTTACTATCGCGTCGACAACTACATCTGGGTCGCCCTGACGGCGGCGCTGGCGATCGGCCATAGTGCCATGTATGGGCCGCAGGCAGCCTACTTTGCCGAATTTTTCCCGACGCGAATCCGCGCCAGCGGCGTCTCCTTCATCCAGCAGATCGGGGCGCTGATCGGTTCGGTCGGGACGCTTGCCGCCGGTTGGCTGCTGGCGCTCCTGAACGGTGCGCCCTGGGCGCTCGCCGGCTTCATCGCGATCGGCTGTGTTATTACCATCGCCTGCACGGCGGCGCTGCCGGAAACGGCACCACGCCTCGGACGATGGAAAGACCTCATTGACGGTTTGACAGCGGGCGATCATGCAGAAGCTCGCGGCCAGCGCGCATAAGTAAGAGACAAAATGATATCAGCATTCGAAATATTCTCCGACCGATGGGGTTTTCTTGGCGAAAGCCCCATCTGGTCGGAGGATGGCAAGTGTCTCTGGTGGGTCGATACCGAAGGCTGCCGGCTGCTGCGGACGGACGCGGCATCGGGCAAAACCGAGGTTTGGGGTGCACCGGAAGCTGTCGGTTGCATCGCCCTGCGGCCGGATGGGATCCTGTTGGCAGGTCTTGCCAGCGGCATTTTTCTCTTCGATCCGGCAAACGGCCGTTTCGATCCGGCCTGTTCGCCGGAGAGCCGCACGGATGTTCGCTTCAACGACGGCGCGCTAGATCCGAGAGGCCGTTTCTGGGCAAGCACCATGCACCTGGAGCTCACGGAACCCGCAGGAGCCGTTTTCTGCATCGAAGCCGATCTTGCCCACCGCCGGCTTTTCGATGGCCTGTGGACGCCGAACGGGCTCGCTTTCGATCCCGTTCGGCACCGCATGTATTTCTCGGATTCTCATCCGACCGTGCAAACCATCTGGGTCTGCGACTATGATCTCGCCACGGGAACGCCAAGCAATCGCCGCGTCTTTGCGACGACGCATGATTTCGCAGGCCGGCCCGACGGTGCGTTCATCGATGATAACGGCATCTACTGGATTGCCGGCGTCGGTGGATCGCAACTTCTCCGCTTCGCACCATCAGGCGAAGCGCTGGAACCGGTATCCTTTCCAGTGACGCATCCAACCAAGATCGTCATGAACAGAGCCAATCCTCGCTCCGTTTTCGTGACGACCAGACGGACGGCCCCGGAGGAGGAAAAGCACGCCTCTGGGCATGTGCTGCGGGCGATGTTGCTGTGATCGCAATCAAGTAGCCGCTATCTGCTAACGTAATCCGGATATTTTTCGCAAATGAGATCGATGATCGACAGCGTGCCGGAAAGATGCTTGCGAAGCGCCGCCACCGCCTGTTCCATATCCCCTGACTGGACAGCATCGACGATGGCATGGTGATCGGCGATGACCTGCTGCTGTTTGCCCGGCATCGGCAGGTTCAGCATGCGAAGCCGGTCGAGATGGACGCTCTGGCGGCGGACGGTTGCCCAGAGTCCCAATATGCCCGCCCTTTCGAAGAGTACGCGGTGGAAATCCTTGTCGAGACCGTCGAATAGATCGTAGGTCTCCGGCGACATGACATGCTCCTGCCGCACCAAAACATGCCGCAAAGCCGCCGCCGTTTCCTCAGGCGATTCGGCCGTCAGCCGCCGGATGGCCTCCAGCTCGATCGACAAACGCAGGAAATGCGCCTCGACGGCGTTGCCGATATCGATCCTCGCCACGACAGTCGCATATTGCGGATAGACCTCGACCAGCCCCTCTTCCTCAAGCCTGATCAAGGCGTCGCGAACCGGCGTCTGGCTGACGTTGAATTCGCTCTGAAGCGAGATGCGCGACAGAACGGTAGTCGGCGGCAAACTCATTGAAAGAATACGCGATCGCAGGATTTCCAGGATCTGCGGCGCGACCTGGCGGGAGCGGTCCAAGGCGAATTCTTTGCGGTTTACTTTCACTGGCTACCTTCCTGATCGAGAGCATCAGCTCATAAAGCACAATTTAGGGCTTGATGCACTGATACATTAGTGCTTTAGTCAATTTGTGTAAACGCGATTTCACGGGTTTGCGTCATTTGGGAGGATTTAATGAGAGGATTTCTTCGTGGCATGACCGCGGTCGGCATGATGCTGGCCGGTGCGTTTTCGGCCAGCGCTGCTGAAAAAACCGATATTTCGATCACGCGTCAGCCAGGCATTCTTTATCTCGTCAGCCACGTCATGGAGACGCAGAAGCTGATCGAGAAACGCGCCGAGGCCGACGGCCTGCCGGGTGTGAAGGTCGAATGGCGCACCTTCAGCGGCGGTGGCGCGCAGACCGATGCGCTTCTCGCGGGCAGTGTCGACATCGTCAATACCGGTACCGGCAATCTGCTGCTGCTCTGGGATCGCACGAGAGGCAAGGTCAAGGGCATTGTCACAAATTCCGCCCAGCCGGTCATCATGGTCTCGCGCGATCCCCGCATCAAATCTCTGAAGGACATTCAGCCAAGCGACAAGATCGCCGTGCCGACGGTCGGAGTTTCGACGCAGGCAATACTGCTGCAGATGGCGGCCGCGCAGATGTATGGTGACGATCAGGTACACAAGTTCGATGCCAACACGGTACAGCTTGGTCATCCTGACGCGATGGCGGCGCTTGCAAACCAGAACCATGAGGTGAAGAGCCATTTCTCGGCCCCGCCTTTCCAATATCTGGAACTCAAGCAGCCGGGCGTTCATCAAGTTGTCGATTCGCGCGATATCATCGGCGGTGAACTGACCCAGGGCACCTTCTTCACGACGACACAATTCGCCGGCACAAACCCGACGATCATCAAGGCCGTGCGCGAAGCAACGGCCGACGCTATCGATGTGATCAAGAAGGACCCCAAGACCGCAGTCGAGGCCTACAAGACGGTGAGCGGCGACAAGACCAGTGTCGACGATCTGCTCGCGATCCTGAACCAGCCGCACATGATGGAGTTCCGCATGGATCCGCAGGGGACCATGAAATTTGCGGCGCACCTCTACAAGATCGGAACCTTGAAGACGATGCCCAAGGCCTGGACCGACTACTATCTGCCGGAAGCGGCGGATCTGAATGGCAATTGAAGCCGGAGGGCGGCGCGAATGCCGCCTCTCGATCTATCTCTTGGAGGAGCCGATGCTTCAGGCAAAAATCGCAACCGACACAATGACGACGGAAAGGGCAGCGACCGCCGCACCGCTCTTGAACGTCGACAAAGTGACGCTTCGCTACAAGACGCCGAACCTTTTGATCACTGCCACCGAAGAGGTCAGCTTTTCGGTCGCCCGGTCCGATCGCTTCGTACTCCTCGGACCATCCGGTTGCGGAAAATCGACGTTGCTGAAGGCCATCGGCGGCTATCTGACGCCGACGGCGGGCCGCATCGAAATCAAGGGGCAGCCAGTCAGGAAACCGGGCGCCGACCGGATGATGGTCTTTCAGGAATTCGACCAGCTCCTGCCTTGGAAGACCGTCCTGGAAAACGTCATGTTTCCGCTGACGACCGCCCGCCGCCTACCGCGCGCTGAAGCCGAAGCCATCGCCCGAGATTATATCGAGAAGGTGAAGCTCACCCGCGCCGTCGATACTTATCCGCACATGCTTTCGGGCGGCATGAAGCAGCGTGTGGCGATCGCGCGCGGCATGGCAATGCAACCCGATATCCTGCTGATGGACGAACCCTTTGCGGCGCTCGATGCGTTGACCCGCCGGCAGATGCAGGATGAGCTTCTGCAGCTCTGGGAGGATACGCGTTTTACCGTCATCTTCGTCACGCATTCGATCGCCGAGGCGATCAAGATCTCCAACCGAATCCTGCTGCTTTCGCCGCATCCTGGCCGTGTCAAGGCCGAGGTCCGCAATGTCGAAGCTGTCCGCGACGACACTGCCGCAGCGGCGAAGCTAGAGCAGGAAATCCATCACATGTTGTTTGCCGAAGCAGGACATAGGGAATAGGCCATGAGCGCACCGCAGATCATCCTCGGGGCCGAAAGGGCTGAACCCGCAGGCCACATTGCTGCTGTCGAGCAGAAGCTCGGCACCATCGAACTTCTTTGGCAATCGAGCCTCTTCCGCAAGTCGCTGCTGATCGTCGTCCTGGCCATCATCTGGGAGACCTATGCGCGCCATCTGGACAATCCACTGCTTTTCCCGACGCTCAGCGACACGCTGACGG
The DNA here is from genome assembly GCF_030272705.1 of Rhizobium mayense. Classification (GTDB taxonomy): domain Bacteria; phylum Pseudomonadota; class Alphaproteobacteria; order Rhizobiales; family Rhizobiaceae; genus Rhizobium; species Rhizobium mayense. Next base: position 154,327 of record NZ_JARFYM010000002.1, read on the forward strand.
CGCTCTATGATCGCTTCGCGGACGGTGTGCTGCCGGAACGCATCTGGACGACACTGAAGGTGCTCGTGACAGGCTACGTGACCGGGACGGTCCTGGCTGCTGTTTTGACCGTTGTCGCGATCAACACACGGATCGGCACCGATTTTCTCGAAACCATGACGGCGATGTTCAACCCGCTGCCGGCGATCTCGCTGCTGCCGCTCGCCCTCATCTGGTTCGGGCTAGGGCCGGCGAGCCTCGTTTTCGTGCTCGTGCATTCCGTTCTCTGGGCAGTTGCCCTCAACACGCATGCGGGCTTTCTCGGCGTTTCGCGCACCCTGCGCATGGTCGGGGCCAACTACGGGCTAACCGGACTTTCCTATGTAATTCGCATTCTCATCCCGGCTGCCTTTCCATCAATCCTGACGGGATTGAAAATCGGCTGGGCCTTCTCCTGGCGTACATTGATCGCCGCCGAACTCGTCTTCGGCGTTTCTTCCGGCCAAGGCGGGCTCGGATGGTTCATCTTCGAAAACCGCAACCTTCTCGACATACCGTCGGTCTTCGCCGGCCTGCTGACGGTCATCGTCATCGGCCTCATTGTTGAGAACCTGGTTTTCCAAACGATCGAGCGTCACACCCTGCAGAAATGGGGCATGAAGGAATGAAGTTTCATGCGGATTCGTCTCCTCGGCCAATAGTTGAATATAAGGTCATAAAATAATGAATGCCAAAAGGAAATCGGCAGAATTGCGCAGCGCCAAATGGTTTGCGCCCGACGACCTCAGAAGTTCCGGACATCGTTCGCGCACCATGCAGATGGGCTACGCGCCGGAAGAATGGGCGGGTAGGCCGGTCATCGCCATCCTCAACACCTGGTCGGATGCCAATCCCTGCCATGCTCATTTCAAGCATCGTGTTGAAGACGTGAAGCGCGGCATCTTTCAGGCCGGCGGCTTCCCTCTCGAACTGCCGACGCTGTCGCTGTCCGAAAGCTATGTCAAACCGACGACCATGCTCTATCGCAATATGCTGGCGATGGAAGCCGAAGAGCTGCTGCGCTCGCATCCGATCGATGGCGCCGTGCTGATGGGCGGTTGCGACAAGACCACGCCGGGTCTCGTCATGGGCGCGCTCAGCATGGGCCTGCCAATGATCTACCTGCCCGCCGGCCCGATGCTGCGCGGCAATTACCGCGGCGAATATCTGGGCTCCGGGTCTGATTCCTGGAAATTCTGGGACGAGCGCCGCGCCGGCACGATTTCGGAAAAAGAATGGGTGGAGGTCGAAGCCGGCATTGCCCGCTCCTACGGTCACTGCATGACGATGGGCACGGCGAGCACCATGACCGCAATCGCCGAGGCGTTGGGCCTGGCCTTGCCTGGCGCAAGCTCGATCCCGGCCGCCGACTCCAACCACATCCGCATGTCGTCAGCCGTCGGTCGCCGTATCGTCGAGATGGTCTGGGAAGACCTTATACCCTCGAAGATCGTCACGGCCGCCGCCGTTGGTAACGCCGTCGCTGTTGCGATGGCAACGGGCTGTTCCACCAACGCCGTCGTGCATCTGATCGCGATGGCGCGCCGCGCCGGTGTCGACCTCACGCTGGACGACCTCGACAAGGCTGGCCGCACCACGCCGGTGCTTGCCAATATCCGGCCGACCGGCAAGGCCTATCTGATGGAAGACTTCTACTATGCCGGCGGCCTGCGCGCGCTGATGGCGAAGCTCTCCTCCAAGCTTGATCTCTCCGCGTTGACCGTGTCCGGCGTTACCCTCGGCGAAACGCTGGAGGGCGCCAAGTGCTACAACGACGACGTCATCCGCTCGCTCGACAACCCCGTCTATCATGAAGGGTCGCTTGCGGTTCTGAAGGGCAATCTCGCGCCGACCGGTGCCGTCATCAAGCCGGCCGCCTGCGATCCGCGTTTCCACAAGCATCAGGGACCGGCGCTGGTGTTCGACAGCTATCCGGAGATGAAGGCGGCAGTCGATGATGAAAATCTCGACATCACCCCCGACCACGTCATGGTGCTGCGCGGCGCTGGCCCGCAGGGCGGCCCGGGCATGCCCGAATGGGGCATGCTGCCGATGCCGAAAGCGCTGCTCAAGAAGGGCCATCGCGACATGCTGCGCCTGTCCGACGCCCGCATGAGCGGGACGAGTTATGGCGCCTGCATCCTGCATGTCTCCCCGGAATCGCACATCGGCGGCCCGCTGGCGCTGTTGAGGAACGGTGACATCGTTCGCCTCGATCTCGAAGCGCGACGGATCGATATGTTGGTGGACGAAGATGAATTGCAGCGGCGGCGCGAAGCCTGGGTCAAGCCCGCGGAAAAATTCGGCCGCGGCTATGGCTGGATGTTCGCTCGTCATGTGGCGCAGGCCGACACCGGCTGCGACTTCGATTTTCTGGAAACCGGCTTCGGGCCGGCGCCCGGCGAACCCGATATTTATTGACCACAAGGGACGATATCATGAGCAATTACGTGTTGAGCAGCGAGACGCGCAACAAGTTGATGGGCGTGGCGACGCCGACGATCGCCACAGCGCTCTTCAAGCGAGGACTCCGCAATCAATTCATCCAGGATGTACACCCGCTGTCGCCGAAGAAGGCGAACATGGTGGGCCAAGCCTTTACGCTCCGCTACATCCCTGCGCGCGAAGACCTGAACACGCTCGACGTCTTCCGCAACCCGGAGCATCCGCAGCGCGCCGCTGTCGAAGCGTGCCCGCCCGGCGCGGTTCTGGTCATGGATAGCCGTAAGGATGCGCGCGCCGCGTCAGCGGGCTCGATCCTGATATCGCGGCTTCAGGTGCGCGGGGTGGCTGGCGTGGTGACCGATGGCGGCTTCCGCGACAGCCCGGAAATCGCCAATCTCGAAATCCCGGCCTATCACCACCGCCCGTCCGCTCCGACAAACTTGACGCTGCACCAAGCGATAGAAATAAATGGGCCGATCGGCTGCGGCGATGTCGCAGTTTTCCCCGGCGACGTTCTGGTCGGCGACAATGAAGGCGTCATTGTTATCCCGGCTCACCTCGCCGACGAAATAGCTGATGAGACCGTTGAGATGACGGCTTACGAGGACTTCGTCACCGAGCAAGTGCTGAACGGCGCCACCATCATCGGCCTCTATCCGGCAACCAGCGATGAGCCGAAGGCCAAGTTCGCCGAGTGGCGGAAGCAGAAAGGCCGCTGATCGGCGTTTTCAGCTTCGCTAAAGCGCTAAACACATCCCGCCGCCAATCGCAGCGGCGGGATCTATGATTCGAGAAATGATTGGATAAGAATGGCTTATCCCGCCCAGCTCATTCGATTCAGGAAGAAGCTTTCATTGGGCGTCGGCTGGAAATTCAGCGCCTTGGCTGCGCCGTAGATCGCGTCCATCTGATAGAGTGGCACCGTGGGCACCTGGTCTACGACAAACTGGCCGATCTTTTCATAATCCGCCAACCGCTTCTTTTCGTCCGACGAAGAACCTGCCTCGTCCAGCAGGGCGTCGATCTCCGGTTTGTCGACGATCGCCCAGGTGCTGCCCGAGTGGAACAAGTAATTCAAGACGCCATCTGCATCCTGGCACGCGCAGGAATTGGTGCTGATCGCCAAGGCCGGAGCACCTGCCGCGCCCTTCTGGATGAGCTGCAGGAAGGTCGGCGTGTCGACCTGCGAGATCTCGACGTCAAAGCCGACCTCCTGCAATTCCTGCAGAATGGCTTCGGCAACGCGTTGGTCGAAGAAGGCGCCGACGGTCAGCTGAAACTTCGCCGGCTTGCCGGCACTTGCGATCAGGGCCTTCGCCTTATCCGGATCATAGGGTAGCCCGGTAATCTTGTCGTTCCAGCCGAAATGCGCGGGCGTCATCATCTGACCGACCGGCTTGTCGAAGCCGCCAAGGATGCCCTGCGTAATGCCCTCCTTGTCGATGGCATAGGCGAGCGCTTGCCGCAACTCCAGTTTGTCGAAAGGCGGCTTGTTCGGATTGATGCGGATAAAGGCCATTCTTTCCGTCAGTACCGGCACAGCCTTGACGGTTTGCGATCCTTCCAACTGCGCCGCCTGGTCTGAAGACAGTGCACGGGCGAAATCGGCGACGCCCGCCTGCAGGTCCGCAAGCCGGGTCGAAGCATCCGGCACGGCGCGGAACACGGCCTGCTCGAACGGACCTTTGTTACCCCAGTAACCGCCGTAACGGACAAGCGTGACGGAAACACCGCGATCCCATTTGACGAACTTATAAGGACCGCTGCCGACCGGTGCCAGATTGAACGCCTGATTGCCGACCTTCTGCACCACATGCTCGGGAACGATGGAAAGCTTGGTCAACTGCGCCAGCAGCGCCGGATATGGCGTCTGCAATGTCAGCGTGACTTCATGATCACCGGAAACCTCGGCCTTTGCGATCTTGGCAAACTGGCTGAGCTGCGGGCTCGCCAGCTTCGGATCGATGATGCGATTGACGCTGAAGGCAACGTCCTCGGCGGTCAGCGGCGTGCCATCGTGAAAAGTCACGTCGCCGCGCAGAGTAAAGGCGACCTTCGTATCCGACAGGCTCTTCCAGGAGGTGGCGATCTCCGGAACGATCTTGCCGCTGTTGTCGCGTGTGACGAGATTGTCGAAAATGTTGCGATAGACGAAGTAACTGTCCGGGTTCCATTGAAGCTGCGGATCGAGCGTTGACGGCTCGTTGACGAGATCGACGACAATCTGCTGCTTTTCGGCAGCCTGGCTCGTTATCGCGGATGAGAGAAGGGCAAAGCCAAGAGCGGCTGTGAAAACAATAACCTTGCGTAGCATCATCATCTACTCCTTTAGGATTTTGGCGCTCTCACGTGGCATGCAGCGAAATGGCCGCCCTGCTGGAGGGCCTCAAGCTCGGGAGAGATCGTTCGGCAGATAGGCACGGCGATAGGGCATCGGGTCGAAAAGCGGCAGCCCGTCGGCGGATTGGCAGGGCTCGGCAAATCGCCTTGCAGGATGATGCGCTGCCGGTGGCGCTGCGCTTTCGGGTCAGGCAGCGGCACGGCGCTGAGCAACGCTTCGGTATAGGGATGAACCGGGTTCGCGAAAACCTCCGCCGTCGATCCGGTTTCGGCGATCCGGCCGAGATACATCACGGCAACGCGGTCGGCAAAGTGGCGCACGACCGAAAGGTCGTGCGAAATGAACAGATAAGAAAGACTCAGACGCTGCTGCAGTTCGAGCAGCAGGTTCAAGATCTGTGAGCGGATCGACACGTCGAGCGCCGAAACCGGTTCGTCGAGGATAAGCAGCTTGGGCTGCAGCGCGATGGCGCGGGCAATGACGATACGTTGCCGCTGACCGCCGGAAAAGGCGTTGGGCTTACGATCGGCATGGCTTGGATTGAGCCCGACAAGCTCCAGCAACTCCGCGACGCGTCGCCGGCGTTCTTCCCGCGTGCCGACGCCGTGGACGATCAGAGGTTCGGCAATGCTCTCACCAATGGTGAGCTTGGGATTGAGCGCCGAAACCGGATCCTGGAACACGATCTGGATATCCCTGGAAAGATCGGCGCGGCGCACCGAGGCGTCGCTGGTGACATCCTCCCCATTGAAGACGATCCTGCCCGATGTCGCAGGCTGCATCCCGAGGATTGCCGCGCCGAGCGTCGACTTGCCACAACCGGATTCACCGACCAAAGCCAGGCTTTCGCCGGCCGCAATATCGAGATCGACACCATCGACCGCCTTCAGCCAACCGACCGGCCGGCCGAGGAAACCACCGCGGACCGGAAAATGCACACGAAGATCGCGTACGGAAAGGAGCGGCGCAGTCATGCGAGCCTCCCGATCAGGTCCTGGTGCCAGCAGGCGGCGCGGCGATCCGTGCCGGCGGCCGCAAGCGGAGGCGTTTTCCGGCACTGCTCATCAGCCAATGGGCAGCGCGTCGAAAACCTGCATCCCTCCGGCCAGAAGCCGATATCCGGGACCGCTCCGCTGATGGTCGGCAACAGCGTCTTGGCCTCGCCATCGAGCCTTGGAATGGTCGATAGCAACATGCGCGTATAGGGGTGCCTCTGCTCGTCGAAGATTGCATCGACGGAAGCCTCTTCCACGATCCGGCCGGCATACATGACGGCGACTCGGTCGGCGATATCGGCAACCACGCCCATATCGTGAGTAATCAACAGGATCGCCGTGCCGGTCTCGGCGCGCAGCCGCTTCATCAGCTCCAGGATCTGCGCCTGGATCGTCACATCGAGCGCGGTCGTCGGCTCATCGGCGATCAGAAGCCGCGGCCGGGTGATCAAGGCCATGGCGATCATCGCCCTCTGGCACATACCGCCGGACAATTCGAAAGGAAACTGATGGAAACGCATCGCCGGCTCGGGAATGCCGACCTCACCGAGCATGGCGATCGCCTGCCGCTGCGCCTCCTTGCCTCCAAGCCCGCGGTGGACGACCAGGCTTTCGGCGATCTGTTTGCCGATCGGCATCAGCGGATTGAGCGATGCAACGGGCTCCTGAAAGATCATCGCCATCTCATCGCCGCGCAGGCGCTTCATAGCGGCGCTGTCGAGTTCGGTCAGTTCCTTGCCGTTCAGCCGGACCGAGCCCTTTTTTCGTGCGGCAACGCGCGGCAACAGGCCCATGACCGAAAACGCCGTCATCGATTTTCCGCAACCGGACTCACCGACCAGCGTGACGATTTCACCCGCACCGACCGAGAAGCCGACGCCATCGACGACAGGCTTGCCGCCGATTGAGATATGCAAATCTTCCACGGTCAGAACCGGCGCCGTCATCTCGGGTTCGCCTCCCGAACGGCAGCCCATGGATTCTTCGGGTGGACCATTCCGATATTGACGCCCTCCCGGCGCAGAACCGCCGAAGGGACAGCGAAATTGACGGGATAGAGGGTATCTTCGATAATATCGACGTTGAACTCGGACCCGACCGCGGCAGCAACATCGGATGCTGCAGCCCGGTTGACGCGGATCGTCCTGCCGCTGGCATCGATACGCGGGCTGTGCAGCGCCTTCTCCAACGACAAGCCGTAAGCCGCGACAAAGGCGAGGATCTGCGTCACGGCCGGAACGATCTGCCGGCCGCCGGCAGCACCCAGCGCCAATTCCGGCACGCCATCGCGCGTTGCAACGACAGGGCACATATTGGCAAGCGGTCTGCTTGCGGGCGCGATCGAATTGGGCTGGCCCGGACGCGGGTCGAACCACATCATGCCATTGTTGAGCGCAAAGCCCGCCTCCGGCACCACCACCTTCGAGCCGAAGCGCGACAGGAGCGTATTCGTCAGCGCAACCATGGTGCCATCGCCGTCGACGACGCTGATATGGCTAGTGCAGCTTTCGCCCGCGGCATGTCCGAGATGCTTGAGGCGATATTCACTGGCACCGCGGATCGCGCGGGCAAAGGCCAATGCCGCCGCCCCACCAAAGGGATCGTCCTTCGGCAGGCTGGCGTCCAGCTCTGCCAGTGCCGTGCAAAGCGTCGGACCGCCCGACAGGCCGGGGATTGCATGGACGATCAGGCCCTTATAGTCCTGCGTCAACGGCGCCAGCCAGCGCGGGGCATAGCCGGCAAACTCCTCTCTCGAAAGCACCGAACCGCCGCCGGCGAGGCCCGCAACCAGCAGTGCGGCGATCTCGCCCTCGTAAAAATCGCGCGGCCCGGCCGCTGCCAATTTTTCCAGTGTCCTTGCCTTTGCCTTCATCGGCAGAAAAGCCTTTCGCCCACCCTCCGGTACGCGCGGTGCGCGGCCGTTGTGCAAGAACAAGTCTGACGCCGCCGGAAACTGCGCCAAATTGGCGCCGTCGATCGCCAGCGCCAGCGCGGCATACCAATCGAGCTGTAAGCCTCGATGCGCCTGCTCAATGGCCGGGGCCAGAGCATCAGCCCAGGAAATGGTGCCGAAACGGGAAAGAGCTTCGGCAAAGCCGGCCACCGCTCCGGGCACACAGATCGACCCATAGCCGATCAGGTTACGGTCACCCTCGACCGACGGCCAATCGAACCAGTCGCCGTCGCGACCCGGTACGAGCGGATAACCGGCGGGATCGAGTGCTGCGGGCGAGATCACGTTGAAGTCGAGAACATCGACCGCACCGCTGCCGCCCTCGGCTCGAACCATGAAACCGCCACCGCCGATACCGGATAGCCATGGCACCACCACGCTCAAAACCAGTGCGGTGGTGACAGCCGCATCGACGGCATTGCCGCCTGCCGAAAGCACAGCTGCTCCTGCCTCCGCCGCAAGCCAATTCTGGCAGGCGACCATGCCGTGTTTGCTTCGCGTCTCGCGCTTGCCGATCTGCCAGGTCTCGTTCATTTGCGCAATCCAGAGTGATTGGGGCCAGATCGAGGACCAAACCGCAAAGGGCCGATTGCGGCGGGAATGGCAAGCTCGACCGCGAAGCGCCCCTTATTACGGGATGCTACATGGTGACGGGCGATGTCTGCGGCGGTGGCGACCCAGCTCGAGGGCTCGGCGGTGATCGCATCGAGCAGCTTTTCGAGCATGGCAATCCGTTGCGCCCGACCGGATATCCAGTCGTGAATGGTCAACGTGAACAGCCCGCCGAAGCGATGCAGCGTGCGCCATTCCGTCAGCCAATCGTCCAGCACCTGAGCGCCGGCATAGGGTGCCCAGCGCTCATTGCCGCTATTCTCGAACTTGAAGAAGATCGCGTCATCTATCGCCCACTGCACGGGAATCTCGACCACCCCGTCAATTTCATAGGGATGATCGAAGCCCATAAGAGACGAATCGTAAGCAAGGCCGTTGCGGCGGATTTCGGCCAACATGTGCGGTGTCATTTCCCAGGCAGGCGAGCGGAAACCCACCGGCTTTTGCCCGGTCTGCGCAACGAAGAGCGTCAGGCTGGCGTCCAGCGCAGCACTGAATTCCTCATCGCCGATGTCGCCGACGAGCTCGTGGAAATATCCATGCAGCCCGATCTCATGGCCGGCCTCGATCAGCGCCGGCAACAGATCGGGATCGGATTCGGCAATGACTGCAGGCACATAGAAGCTTGCCTTCACGTTGTATCGAGCAAAAAGATCGAGGATGCGCGTCATGCCCGTTCGGAGGCCGAAGCGGCGGATTTCCAATCGCGATAGGCGATTGGAGATACCGTCCCGCTGCTCCCACAGAAAGGGAGCGGTCGCATCGACGTCGACGCTCAAGAGCACAGCGCTTTTCTTGCCGACCGGCCATTCATAGGCCGGGAAAGGCGAAAAGCTGCTGCGAGGCTCGACCACATCCTGCGTCATGACGCTTTCCTCTCAAGAGCTTACAGCGGCTTCTTCTTATCTTGATAGACGGCGAGCGAACCGATGGAATTGCCGCCATCGGCCGCCAGCGTCGCTCCGGTGATGTAGGCGGCGGCATCCGAGGCAAGGAATAGCACCGCGTTCGCCGCATCGCTCGGCTGCGACGGACGGCCAAGCGGAATATTGCCGAGCACATTATCGATGTGTTCCTGCGTCAGATGGCTGACCTTACTGCCGGCCGCGAATCCGGGCTCGACGATGTTGACCCGGATACCGAACTCCGCGAGCTCGATGGCAAGGCCCTTGTTCAGCCGGTCGAGCGCCGTCTTGGAAACGCAATAGGGCACCACGCTGCGCCGCATCTTTCGCGATGCGCCGGAGGAGATGTTGACGATCGAACCCTTGACGCCCTGATCGATCATCTGGCGCGCAATTCCCTGCGACAGCAGGAAGGGAGCGCGCAGATTGATGCTGAAAATCTTGTCCCAATCGTCGGCGTTGATATCGAGGAGGAAGCCGGACGGATAGATGCCGGCATTGTTGACCAGAACATCAGTCGCACCCCAGTTTTCGGCAATGAAGGCGAGCAGCGCCTTGATGTCGCCATCGGAGGTCAGGTCTGCTGCGAATTGCAGATGATTACCCTCGCCGAGATGGGAGGCCGCAGCCGCAAGCCGCGCCGGGTCCTTGTCGGTCAGCAGGACACGGGCGCCGGCGCTTGCGAAAGCCTGCGCGATCCAACCGCCGAAAATGCCCGCCGCACCGGTGACGACAACGCGCTTACCTTCGAAGTCTGGTGAAAAATCAACCATGTGATTCAATTGCTCCGTGGGTCGAGGCGATCGCGTAGGTGATCGCCGATGAAATTGACGGAAAGGACGAGAAGAAAGAGCGCAAGGCCGGGCGTGACCGAAAGCCACCAGGCGGTCGCAACATAGTTGCGCCCTGTCGAAAGCATGGCGCCCCAGCTCGCCGTCGGTGGCTGCACCCCGAGGCCGAGGAAGGAAAGTCCTGCTTCGAACAGCACCATCAGCCCGAATTCAAGCGTCGCCACGACGATGAGCGCGCCGGCGATGTTGGGCAGCACATGCCGCCACAGCACCCGAAACCACCCTGCCCCCATGAATCGGGACAGGCGCAGATAGGGCATATTGGCGACCGTCAGGGTCTGTCCGTAGGCGACGCGCGCATAGCGCGGCCAGCGGGTCAGCGCCAGAACCAATACGACATTCAAAAGGCCCGGCCCAAGCACCGCAACCGTGATGATCGCCAGCAAAATAGCGGGCACCGACAGAACGATATCGACCAGACGCATGATGAATGTCTCGGTCCAGCCGCGATAGAAAGCCGCAAGCATGCCGATGACGCATCCCGAGACGCCCGAGAGCAGCACCGAAGCAACCGCAACGAACAGCGAGACCCGAGCGCCGTAGATCAGCCGGCTCAGCGTGTCGCGTCCCAGCTCATCCGAACCGAAGAGATAGAGCGTATTGCGCACCACCGTGCCAGGCGGCTTCAGCCGTCCCAGGAGGTTTTGCGTATTCGGGTCGTGCGGCGCAATCAACGGCGCGAAGATCGCCATCAGCACGATCAGGATCAGGATGACGACCGAGAGGACAACGCCAGCGGGCATGCTGCGCACGAGCCTCGCCGATCCGCCGAGAGACACCATACTCATGCCTGCCTCCCGGAAAGACGGATGCGCGGATCGATGACACTGTAGAGAATATCGGCGAGGAGATTGAGCAGAATGGCGGCGGCCGCGCCGATCAGCACGACACCTTGAACGATCGGAAAATCCCGCGCACTGATTGCCTGTATCGTCAACTGGCCGAGACCGGGCCAGGCGAACACGGTCTCGATAATGATCGCGCCGGTCAGCAGATTGGCGATCTCGAGCGCCGATATCGTCACCAGCGGCACGGCCGCATTACGCAGCAGATGGCGCAGGACGATGCGCGTCAGCGACAAGCCCTTGGCATGGCCGGTGCGAACATAGTCCTTCTCCAGCTCATCCAGAACGGAGGTGCGGGCAACACGGGCGAAAGTCGCCATCGACAAAAACCCGAGCGCGAAGGCAGGCATCAACAAGCTTGTTACGCCGCGTGCCCCAGAGGTCGGCAGCCACCGCAACAATACGCCGAATAGCATGATGAGAAGAATGGACGTCCAGAAGGTCGGCATCGACTGACCGATCAGCACGAAGCTCATTAGCCAGCGCGATTCCCAGGAATGGCGGCGCACCGCGATGACAATGCCGATCGGCACCCCAAGACCAAGCGCCACCACCAACGCTCCTGCCGCCAGCGACAATGTATAGGGCACGCGACTGCCGATGATATTCAGCACCGGAAGGTTCTGAACATAAGACTGGCCGAGATCGAACCGCAGCAGACCCGCCAGAAAATGCAGATATTGTAGATAAAGCGGCTGATCGAAGCCGAGCGCCGCACGCATGGTGTCGATATCCGCCTTGCTCGCGTCCGGCGGCACCAGCAGCAACACTGGATCGCCGGTCAGGCGCTGCAGGAAAAAGACGAGCGTCACCACACCGAACAGAGCGATCACGGCCTGCAACAGACGCTTGGCGATGAATGCAGGCACGTTTTACTCCCATCGGTTAGAAATCATAAGAAACCGGCGAGGCGAGCTAACTCGTCCGCTTCGGATTGGGCTCGTTTTTGGATAAAACTGTTGTGGGAAACTCAGCGCCCATCGGTGCCCTCGATTTTTTTGGCGCAGGCTCGACGGCCGCAACGTCCGATTCCAGAAACCGCGCTTGGGCGAACCTCGCAAAGCTTTCGCAGGCCTCGGCCAGAAATTCGCGTGCAGCTTCGATCCGGCCCACGCGCTTGGCCTCGACAAACGCACTCCAATCGATGAGCGGGAACTTCTGAGTGCCGCTCACTTCGAGGAACCCGATATATCTATCCGATTTATCCCACAGATTTTCGAGCCATCCGGCGATCAGCGGCGCCTTGAGGTGCATCGCCAGCAGGTGCTTCAATTGCCGTTCGTAACGCCGCGCCAGGACAATCTGTTCATCCAGGCCTGCGACATGCGCGGCCGTCAAAGCCGCCTGCATATCGCATAGCGTCTCCATGCGCATGAACTCTTCAGCCGGAAGTTCGACATCTGCCAGCAATGACTCCAGTTGACGGCGACCGAGGATCACCTCGCGCAAGCCGATGGCAGTTATCGGCGTAACCTTCCAACCGCTGCGCGGCTGAGAGACTACGAAGCCGGAATGGGTCAGCCGGACAAGTGCCGCGCGCACGATGCCGCGGCCCAGCCCATGCGCCCGGCAAATCTCTACTTCGGACAAGCGCTCACCGGCGGTAAGCGCTCCGGAGATGACGGCATGCTTCAACTTATTTTCGGCTATCGAAACCGAGTCAGGCATGCCGGTCGGCAAGAAAGGGCTTTGAACATCGAACATAGAAATGAAACTAACATCTCAGTTTTGTGAACTGAAGTGTCACATTTGCGCAAGCATGCCGTATTGCGGACTTTTTTATCGGGATCGACATCTCTTGGGGAAAAAATGATTGGGATGCGCAGTGGGAGGGCAATGAAGCCGAATTCCTAGCTGATCCGGCAGCTCATTCAGCATCGGCGCAAGTCGCACGATTTGATCGCTGACGCGGTATCGCTATGCTTTTGTCGATTAAATCTTGGTCGGCACGTTTTCAGAAAGGATGTGCATTCATGAATGGATTACCAGCCTTCAAGACCGGAAAACTGCGGGCCGAATTCGGCCATGTCAAACCCATCGAGGATCTCGAAATCCCGTTCGGCATCATCGAAGGCTCCGAGTCCGGCCCGACACTGCTGATCACCGCTGGCGTTCACGCTTCCGAATTCTGCTCGATCGAAGCCGCAGTTCGGCTCATGCAGACGAAACCGGAACAGATCAAAGGCACGCTCGTCGTCCTGCCGATCCTCAATATCGAAGGTTTCAGCAAGCGCAGCATCTACGTCATGCCTCAGGACGGAAGAAACCTGAACCGCATGTTTCCGGGCAATCCCGAGGGGACGACCGGCGAGCGGCTGGCGAACTGGCTCATGACGAGCGTCTATCCCCAGGTCAATGCCTATATGGATCTGCACGGTGGCGACCTGGACGAGAGCCTTGCGCCATTCACGATCTTTCCGGCAGGCTGCGAAAAATCCAAGGCGTTGGCCGAAGCTTTTGGTCTGCCGATCGCCGTCGCCTCCAGCCGGCCCGGCAACAGCGTCAACGGAGCCCGGCAAGTCGGCGTCCCCAGCATCCTGCCAGAAATCGGCGGCAATGGCCTATGGAATGAAGATACCGTCGGCCTGATGGTCGCGGGCATCCATCGTGTCATGCAGCATCTCGGCATGATCGCCGACGCGCCCAGGCCTGCCAAGCGGGAACCGATGAACATCTTCACCATGTGGGTTCCGACCGCCCCGGTCACCGGCTTGTGGTATGCGAAGAAGGAGCTTTCCGAGACTGTCGCCAAGGGCGAGACGCTAGGCGAAATCCGCGATGTTTTCGGCAAGGTCCTTGCAACCATCACCTCTGAAAATGACGGTTTCATCCTCTACCGAATGTCGAGTCTGTCGGTCAATCAGGGCGAAGCGCTGCTTGGTGTCGGCGTCGCCGTCTAATCAAGCCCTTCCTTGTGGAAGTCGCTATTGCGAACGACGACGGCAGAAGGCGGCTGACGATCGGTCAGCCTGGTTGACGTGAAAATGGAAGACTATACGATCGCCGGCGCAGCTCACCACAGCTCATCCCGCTCTGTCGAACAGTCCGTATCATTCGTCAGATTGACCGATGTCGTGCCTTACGAGCTGCTGAACCGGTAGGTCTACCGGCATTGCGGAGGAGCACTATGACCGAAGAATCGATCGCCATTTCCTACGGGCGGGGCCATCTGCCATTGACACTGCCGGAAAAGGCGAAGGCTACGCTGATCCGCAAACGGGCACTGCCGAAACTACCCGACTCGAAGGCCGCGATTGCGGCAGCCCTCAGTGCGCCAGTCGCTTCGCCGCCACTCACCGAGCTGGCAAAAAACCGGGCGAGCGCCTGCATCCTGATCTGCGACATCACGCGGCCCGTGCCGAACCGGCTGTTCCTGCGGCCGATGATCGAGACGATGGTCGCCGCCGGCATTCCGATCGGGGCCATCTCGGTGCTGGTCGCGACCGGCCTGCACCGGCCGAACCTCGCCGATGAACTCTCCGAACTCGTCGGCGATCCCTGGGTGCTCGAAAATGTCCGCGTCGAGAACCATTATGCCCGCGACGAGGCCGCCCACGTCGATCTCGGCTTTACGAAAACCCGGCACACACCGGTCAAGCTCGACCGGCTGTTCGTCGAGGCTGATCTCAGGATCGCCACCGGCTTGGTCGAGCCGCATTTCATGGCCGGCTGGTCGGGCGGCCGCAAGGTGATCGCGCCTGGCGTTGCCCATCACGAGACCATCCGCACCTTCCACTCGGCCCGCTTCATGGAGAACCCGTTAGCGGTCCAGTGCAATCTGATCGGCAATCCCCTGCATGAGGAGCAGCTGGAGATCGTCCGCATGCTCGGCGAGGTCTATGCGCTCAACACCGTGCTCGACGAGGACCGCGACCTCGTCTGCGTCACCTTCGGCGAGATCATCGCCAGCCACCAGGCTGCCGTCGATTTCGTCAGCGCCGCGACACAGGTGCCGCTTGCGCGGAAATATTCGACCGTCGTCACCTCGTCGGCCGGCTATCCGCTCGACAAGACCTATTACCAGACGATCAAGGGCATGGTGACGCCGCTCGACATCCTGAAACCGGGCGGCACGTTGATCATCGCCTCGGAATGTTCCGAAGGCTTTGGCTCGCCGGAGTTCCGCAAAGCGCAGGCGAGGCTTGTCGAACTCGGCCCCGAGCGCTTCCTGGCGACGCTGACCGCGAAAAGCCTTGCCGAGGTCGACGAATGGCAGACCGAGATGCAGCTGAAGCCGATGCGGCTCGGCAAGGTCGAACTCTACACCACAGGCCTTGCCGGCGAAGACCGAACCTTGACCGGCGTCGCGATGATCGACGACATCAAGGCGGCGATCGACCGCAGCATCGCAGCAAGCGGCGATCCCAATGTGGCGATCATCCCGGAGGGACCCTATGTCGTTCCCCGTTATGCCGCCTGAGTCTGCCATGATATCGGAATGTCTCGAACTGCATCTCGACCCTCTTGGTGGTATTGCGGGAGATATGTTTGCCGCTGCCCTGCTCGACCTGAGGCCCGACCTGGAGGCGGAGTTGAGGCGGGCGCTTGCGCTCTGCCCGCTGATGGAAGATGTGGAATTCGAATTTGCCGCTCACAATGATGATGTGCTGACCGGTCACCGCTTCCTCGTGCGTCGCGACGGCGACAGGCACCTCGCCGAAGGACGGCATCATCATCACCACGATCATCACCATTCACATGACCATGATCACGACCATGATGAACATGGTCACGCGCACGGCAGCCACCACCACACCCATTGGAGCCTGATCCGCGAAGCCCTGATTGCGTCCAAGCTCGACCGCGACACCGTAAAGCATGCCATCGGCATCTTCTCGCGGCTCGCTGAGGCGGAGGGGAAAGTGCACGGCGTCGAGCCCGATGCCGTTAGCTTCCACGAGGTGGGCGCCTGGGATTCGATTGCCGACATCGTTGCTGCCGCATGGCTGATATCGCAATTTGATGCCGTCCGTTGGACAGTCGGCCCGCTGCCGCTCGGTGGCGGCCGCATACGCACAGACCATGGCCTGCTCCCCGTTCCGGCGCCGGCGACAGCCCGCCTGCTTGAGGGCTTTTCCACGATCGACGATGGCATCGGCGGCGAGCGCGTCACGCCAACCGGAGCCGCCATTCTCGCTTATCTCTGCGACCGGACATCGCCGCCGCCAAAGCCCCGAACCCTGACGGGCTCCGGTTACGGTTTCGGCACGCGGCGGCTGCCGGGCATCAGCAATTGCCTGCGTGTCCTGGCTTTCAAAAGCGCTGAACCCGCCACCGGCCTGGAAAGCCAGATCGCCGTTCTGGAATGCGAAATCGACGATCAGACGGGTGAAGACTTGGCGCAGGCGGTCGAACGGCTGCGGAGTCAGAAAGGCGTTCTCGACATCATCCAGGCGCCGGTCTTCGGCAAAAAGGGCCGGATGATGACGCATTTGCGCGTTCTTGCCGAACCTGCGGCACGTGACGAAATCCTGGCAGGCATTTTCGACGAGACCACCACCATCGGTATCCGTCATTCGCTTGTGCAACGCAGCACCCTGCCCCGGCAGGCGATGACGGCCGCAGCCGACGGCCGGACGCTGCGGCTGAAAGTCGTTGACCGCCCCTCGGGCCGCACTGCCAAGGTGGAAGCCGACGATCTCACCGATGTAGCCGGAAGTGCGGCCCGCAATGCGCTGCGCCATATGGCTGACACTGCCCTCCAGAAAGATCAAAAGGAAGACTGATGCGCGCTGCCCTCGAAGCCGTTCTCACCTCGCTCGGGCCTTCCGCCGTCGCCGTCAGCGGCGGAGTCGATTCCATGACGCTTGCCGTCTTTGCCAACCGGCTTCTCGGCAATGAGCACATCACCATGATGCATGCCGTCTCGCCGGCTGTGCCGCCAGAAGCGACCGAACGCGTCAAGGACTGGGCCAAGCGTGAAGGTTGGACGCTGCGCATTCTCGATGCCGGCGAGTTCGGAGATAGCAACTATCTCAGCAACCCAGTCAATCGCTGCTTCTTCTGCAAGAGCAATCTCTATAGCGCGATTGCCAGCCTATCCGATCGGCAGATCCTCTCCGGCGCCAATACCGACGATCTCGGCGAATACCGCCCAGGCCTCGATGCCGCCCGTGATCACGGCGTACGTCATCCCTATCTCGAGGCGGGCATCGACAAGAAGACGGTTCGCGCGCTTGCCCGCGACTTCGGCCTCGGCGGCCTTGCCGAACTGCCGGCCTCTCCCTGCCTCTCTAGCCGTGTGGAGACAGCGATTGCAATCGATCCCGAGATGCTGAAGGCGATCCATGGCGTGGAACGTCTCGTCAATGAGAGGCTGGCGCCGAAGACGGTCCGTTGTCGCATCCGTCGTAGCGGCCTGGTCATCGAAATGGATCCCACGAGCCTCGCAAACGCCGATGGCGAGCAACGCGATACTCTATCGCGTTCCATCGCCGGTTTGCTGCCGGCTTCCCTTTCCGGCAAGCCTATCGGCTTCGAGCCATACCGCAACGGCAGCGCCTTCGTGGGAGTGAAATCGTGACCAGCGAGGATGTCGTTTTCGATTTTGGCCGCGCCGGCCGTATCGGTCTTGACGAGTCGGTGTTCTGCGCCGGCAAGAGTGCCGGGCAGATCGCCGGCATCCTCGAAAGCGCGAGAGAGCGCGACGCCGGGCTCCTGCTGACGCGGTTGGACGCGGACAGACTGACGCAACTGCCTGCCGAATTGCGGGAAGCGATCGACTATTGCGCTCTGTCCCGCACCGGCTTCTTCGGCCCGCTCCGGCCGGTCGCGATGTCAGGCAAGATAGCGATCGTCGCAGCCGGCACTTCGGATGCGCCCGTCGCCCGCGAAGCGGCGCGTACGCTGCGCCACGCAGGGATCGAAGCGACCATCGTTACCGATGTCGGTGTTGCCGGTCTCTGGCGGCTGATGGATCGGATCGAAGACATCCGCCGCCATCCAATCGTGATCGCCGTTGCCGGCATGGATGCGGCATTGGCAAGTGTGCTTGGCGGCCTCGTCTCCAGTGCACTGATCGCCGTCCCGACATCGGTCGGCTACGGTGCGGCGGAGGGTGGCCGCACCGCGTTAAACGCCATGCTCGCAAGCTGCGCAGCCGGCATCACGGTCTGTAACATCGATAATGGCTATGGCGCCGCCGCCGCCGCCATACGCATTCTGAACAGCTTCACCGCGCTGGCGGACGAATCCGTGCAGAGCTGACAGTCTTAGCTCTCGAGTTCTGCGGCGCTTCTGCCCAGCATGCAAAGAAAGTCGACATCGTCGCCGATCAAGGCGTCGATAAGCCCATCCTTGATGCAGCGACGGATCAGCGGCAGCCGGTCACGGCCACTTTGCCAGAACACAGCAAGCTTTTCAGGAAGGGGTAGGCTCAGACGTACCGCGATCCCAGCTTCCTGGAGAGCCTCCGCGTCGGCGCGGTAGAAATAATTGAGCTCAAGCGAAACGCCGTCGATGCCGCAGGTGCGCATTGAATTGACGAGATCCAATGGGCGATGATGGATAATGGCTTCCGTTTGCAAGCGCGGTTCGATTTCCTTCACTCGGCGCAGATCAAGATGATCGAAGGAGGAAATAGCAACATGGCCGAACGCATCCATTTCACGTAGCGTGGCGATCATGACATCGGCAAGGCGATCGGCGCGCTCCCGCTCCTTCATCTCGATAGCAAGGCGCGTGTCGGTCTGCTTGGCCCAGGCGACCACCTCGGCAAGTGTCGGTGCACGTGTACCGGCAAAGCGGGGATCGAATTTCGCACCCACGTCCAGGGCCAGAATATGATCGAGATCATGATCACCAACGAAACCCCAGCCATTTGTCGTCCGGTCCAAAGTGCGATCGTGCATGACGACGATCTTTTCGTCGCGGGTCAGCATCAGATCGATCTCGCATTCATTGGCACCGGCATCCACGCCCTTCTGATAGGCAAGGATCGTGTTCTCGGGAAAGTGCCGGCTGAAGCCGCGATGGGCGGCAATGCGGAGCGATCCTTGACGGGCGGCGTGAAGAGGCAAAGGCACGGGAAATCTCCTTAGGTTATGGGAAGGCTTTTTGAAACTCAGTGCAGCGTCGGATCGAAGGCGTCCCGCAGGTAGTCGCCGATGAGGCTAATCGAAAGAGACAGCAGGAAGATCGCGATCCCCGGCAAAGTCGATATCCACCATTCGGTCATCACGTAGTCGCGACCGGCGCCGACCATGCTGCCTAGGCTGACCATGGGCGGCTGGATACCGAGGCCGAGGAAGCTCAGCGCAGATTCCTGCATCAGAATGTCGGGCAGAACGACAGTCAAATTGACGAAAACCACCGAGAGGATGTTGGGCAGGACGTGCATGACGGCGATGCGTGCCGTGCTCGCGCCGTTGCGTTTCAGCGCCGCGACATAGCCTCGTTCCAGCTCCAGGCCAGTCATGGTGCGGACGAGCCGGGCATAGCGCTCCCATCCATAGAGGCCGAGCAGCGCCATGAAGAGCCAGAGATTGTCACCGAAGAAGGCGAGCACGGCGAGCGCGATGATGAGGAACGGCATCGAGGCCTGGAAATCCACTGCGACGCGGATCAGCATATCGGCAAGTCCGCGGCGAAACGCTGCGAGGAGGCCGAGCGTCGTGCCGAGCATCAAGCTGATTGCCGAGGCGCCGAGCGCGATCAGCAGGCTGGTGCGGACGCCATAAAAGACGCGGCTCAGAATATCGCGCCCGAGTTCGTCGGTGCCGAGAACATGCTTGATAGTACCTCCGAACAGGAAGGGCGGCGCCTTTCGAGCATGAAGATCAATCTGCGCAAAACCATAGGGCGCAAGCACATTGGCAAAAATCGCGAGCACGATGAAGGTGACGAGAACGACCAGGCAAATCGCGGTCGTCGCGTCCAGCCGCACGCTGCGCGGCAATCTATCGGCTTTCGTTTCGGTCAGACCGTCAATGCCGGTCGCTGCATTCGCCATGGTCATCCCTTTCGAAAACGCGGATCAGGCAGCCGTCCGATGCCGCAGGCGCGGATCGGCGAGAATATAGAGAAAGTCGATCAGCAGATTGGCGCTCACCATGGTGGCGGTAATGAGGATGACGATGGTCTGCACAATGTTGAGGTCGCGCTGTGCCACGGACGAAACCAGAAAGCGGCCGACGCCCGGCCAGGCATAAACCGTTTCGACGATCGCCGCGCCGCCGATCATCCCGCCGACCAGGAAACCGAGCATGGTCAGGAGCGGCAGAGCCGCGTTGGGCATCACATGCTGCAGCAACACGGCCCGCTCGCCGATCCGCTTGGCGCGGGCTGCCAGAATGTATCGCTGTCCCAATACCTCCAGCACGCTGGAGCGCACGAAGCGGGCGATGATGCCGGCGTTGGCAAGGCCTATGACCAGAACCGGCATGACGAGATGCGCCGGCGTCGATCCGCCGCCGCTCGGCAACAGACGCAGCGACACGGCAAAGAGCTGGATCAGAAGAATAGCGATCAGGAAATTCGGCAGGGAATGCGTCAGGACCGCCAACCCCATGACGAGGCGGTCGATCAGGCTGCCGCGGTTCTGCGCGGCCAGGATGCCGAGCGGTACGCCCGCGCCGAATGCCACCACCAGAGCAGCACCCATCAGTTCGAGCGTCGCCGGAACCTTGGAGAGCACCAGCACCAGCGCGTTCTGCCCATTCTGCAGCGATGTGCCGAAATCGCCACGCAGAAGATGGCCGAGATAGGAGAGATACTGAACGTAAAGCGGCTGATCGAGGCCCCATTGCTGACGCATGAGTGCCACCACCTCGGGCGGCGTCTCGATGGGCAGCAGCGAATGCAGGGGATCGCCGCTGACGCGCAGGATGATGAAGGTGAAAGTAATGGCGAGGAAAAGCGTGACAGCAGCCCTGAGGAGAGAGCGCATGACGGCCTGGAACATGGCGGATCTCCTTCAGAGCGTTTCGAGAATCGTGCTTGCCTGACGCAATTTCTGCCGCCTACCGCGCGGGACGGCGGACAGAAGTTTTGCGGTGTAGGGATGCTTTGGGTTTGAAAAGACCTCTTCCGTCGGACCAGTCTCGACGATCTGTCCCGCCTCCATGATCGCCACCCGATGCGAGACATGTCGGACGACCCGGACGTCATGGCTGATAAACAGCAATGACAGGCCGCGGGTACGCTGAAGTTCAAGCAGGAGATTGAGAACCTGGGCCTGCACCGACACATCGAGCGCTGAGACCGGCTCATCGCAGAGCAGAATTTGCGGTTCGACGACCAAGGCTCGGGCAATAGCGACGCGCTGGCGTTGGCCGCCGGAAAGCTGGTGAGGAAATTTTTGCAAGGCCGAAACCGGAAGGCTGACGGCCTTGAAGGTCTCGGCAGTGCGCTCGCGGCGGCTTGCGGCGTCGCCAATCGCATGGATCGCCAGCGTCTCCAGCATCTGATGCCCAACGGTGCGGCGCGGATCGAGCGCACCCAAGGTATCCTGCGAAATCACCTGCAGATGTTTTGCCAGCCCGCGCCGGTTCGGCTTCATAAGGTTGCCGAAGGACTGGCCGAAGAGTTCGATGTCCCCGGAAGCCGGAACCCGGTCGCCGCAGAGAAGCGAGGCAAGCGTGGACTTGCCGCAGCCCGATTCTCCGACCAGGCCCAGCGTCTCGCCTGACTTCAGCTCAAGGTTGACATCCCTGATCGCATGGAAGCCTTTGGTTCGCCGTGGCCATATCGTAAAGCCGGGCGAATAGGAAAATTGCAGGTTACGGGCAGCGAGAGCGGTATGCGTTCCACTCCCATTCAGCGGTGATCTTTCCTCAGATATCATGGACGCTCCATGGATTGAAGCAGGCGAGCGAGGCCGCGCCCGCGATCAAAGGCGGAACCGTCGTCGCGCACTGCGTTTCGGCGCGCGGACAGCGCGGCGCGAAGGCGCAAGCGGAAGGTGCTGCATCATGCAGTTTTAGCTCGCCCGGAATATCCGCCAGCTTTTCCAGCGGAGTTCCGTGTCCGGGCATCGCTTCCAGCAACAGCCGCGTATAGGGATGACGGGGGCTGTCGTAGATGTCTTCGGTGCCGTTGATCTCGACCAGCGATCCGGCATACATCACCGCGATGCGATCGCAGACCTCGGAGACGAGATCGAGATCATGGCTGATGAAGATCATGGGGATGCCGCGTTCGCGCACCGCCTTGACCAGCAGCGCCACCACTTGCGCCTGCACTGTGACGTCGAGCGCCGTGGTCGGCTCGTCGGCGATGATCAGCCGTGGCTGCATGGCCAGAGCGGTCGCGATCATCACACGCTGACACATGCCGCCGGAAAACTGCGCCGGATAGGCATTGTAGCGTGTCTCGGCCTGCGGGATGGCGACCTCCGCAAGGAGCCGCAGCGCCTCGGCCTTCGCTTCCGCCGCGGACATGCCGGCGCTCATTGCGGCCTCGGCGATCTGCGAACCTATGGTGCGCACCGGATCGAGGCAGGAGACCGGCTCCTGGAAGATCAGGCCTATGGAGGGGAGTTTCGAGCGCGCCATCCCGCCGAGCTCGCCGACATCGTACATGGCGTCTTCGAATGAGATGGCCCCCGTCGCACTCGCCGTTGGCCCTAGCAGGCCGGCAAGTGCAAGACAGGTCACGCTCTTGCCCGAGCCGCTTTCCCCGACGATGCCGAGGATTTCACCCTCGGCAAGGTCAAAGGAGACATTGTTGACCGGATAGGACCGGCCAGCCCTTGTCCGAAAGGTCACGCTCAGATTGTCGACCGAGACGATGGGAGTGGCCATCGCGGACGGCTCAGCTCTTCTGCTCTTCAAAGGATAGGCTGCCGGCGCCGAGATCCATCTGGAAGGCCGGCAACGGCTGCCACTTGATACCGTCACGGATGCCGTAGAAGACGGCGTTCTGATGCAGAACCGTCTCGCCCGGGTCGTTCCATTCGATCAGTTGCAGCATGTCGCGGAATATCTTGGCGCGTTCGGCCGGATCGACGGCTTTTTCCATCTTGGCGCCGAGAGCGTCGAAATCCGCATTCTGCCAGATCTTGAACGAGCTCAAAGAACCGGCCGAGCCAAACTGCGTGTAGAAGGAAATATAGGGATCCGGGATTTGCGCGGTGCTCGACCAGTTGCCGGTCGCGCGGCCGGGCGCATTTTCAAACAGCTTGCCGCCTTCGACGAACTTCATCTTGGCATTGACGCCGATCGCCTGCCACATCGCGACCACGGCCTGTGTGACCGGATTTTCCGCCGTGTAGTAATTGTTCTGCGAGCGAACTTCGATTTCCTCGCCGTTGTAGCCGGCGTCCTTGAGGAGCTTCGCGGCCTGGTCCGGATCATATTTATAAGCCGGATAGTCCTTGAGATAGACAGGGCCATAGAGCTCGAACTGCAGGCCGTTCGGCACCCGGGTGCGGCCGTTCCAGATCGAGTCGACGATGGCTTGCCGGTCGATGGCAAGGATGAGGGCCTGGCGGACGCGCGGATCCTTCAGCGCCGGGTTGGTCTTGTCGAAATAGAGGATGCGGTGGTTCGGAACCGGACCGCCGACGATCGAGTGACCAGGGCTGCCAGTGACCGCTGAAAGCTGATCCGGCGGCAGGTCGGTGGCGATGTCATAATCGCCGGCGAGAAGGCCAGCGATGCGCGAGGAGACTTCCGGCACGATGCGCAGGGTCACGCGCTTGGCGGCCGGCTTGCCCCGGAAAGCCTGATCGTGGGAGACGAGAACCACGTTTTCGTTCGTGGCAAAGCTCTCGACCTTGTAGGGACCGGCGCCGATCGGCTTCTGGCGCCATGTCGTCCAGTTGCCACCGTTCTTCTGCCAGGCATCCTTGCTGATGACGACGGCGGCATAGCATGCCAGGCGCTGCAGGAAGATCGGATCCTGGAACTTGGTGATGAAACGCACCGTCAGCGGATCGACCACTTCGACGTGATCGAGGCTGGTGAAGCTTGTGAGATAGACCGGGTAGCCGGGCGCATTCTTGTTGAGCAGGCGCTCGGGACCAAACGAGAAGGCGACGTCTTCCGCGGTCATCTCCCGCCCGTCATGGAAAATCACGCCGGGACGCAGCTTCATTTCCAGAATGGTCGGCGAAACCCAGGTCCAGGAAGTCCCGAGATTGGGCTTTACGGAGAAATCGCCTCGCATGTCGATGGCGAGAACCGTTTCATGGATCGAGTAGTTGTTGCGGAAGGCAACATTGCTGGCCGCATCGACCGGCTCTTGCGAGGTCGGGTTCTGCTGAACGGCAATGCGAAGTTCGGGCCTGACGTCGCCTGCATCGTCCGCGGCCGCGGGGAGCGCCGGTACCAAGGCGGAGAGGCCGGCCGCGGCTCCCATGAGCAAGGTCGTGCGGCGGGTGACGGCCGTATAGAGGCCGGTGAACGCGTTTTCGGACATCAGCAGACTCTCCTGTTGGTGTTGCTCAAACGTTTGCGCAACAGAAAAAGCACGACCTGCGGTGAAAATTGCTTTTTTCAACTACGCAGGAGGAATGTGCTGCAGGCTAGGGAAATCCGATGACGCACGTATGACAAGTTCAGGCGGAATAAGCCGCATCGGTCGCATGGCGGCACGGGCATCCGCCGAAAGGTTCGTCAATTCAACAAGCAGATCGAGCGAAGCTTCGCAAAGAGAATCCGTCGGTTGCGCCACCGTCGTCAAAGGCGGCGACCAATAGGCCGTGTCGGGCACATTGTCATAGCCCACGACGGAAATATCGTCTGGAATCTTTAGACCCAGCTCCCGCAGCAGCGCCACGACCTCGATTGCCAGGCCGTCGCTTCCGCAGATTAACGCGGTCGGTCGTGCTGACGGGACTGCCAACAATCGACGGAATGCCTCGCGATCGATGTCCGCCCTTTCGAAGGAAATGACCTCCCCTTCCATGCCGGTCGAGCCCTCGCGGATCACCTGCTGGAAAATTGTTCGGCGATCACTGAGGGCGAGCCGGCTTACACGGTAGACAAAGGCAATATGGCGGTGTCCGAGCGCCATCAAATGCTCGAACAGCAAACGCATGCCGAGCCGGTCATCGGTCAGCACGGCCGGCGTCGGGCCGGTAAGGCCCCCACAGAGGGTGACATGCGCCTTGCCCATTCGGTCGAGATGCTCACACAGAGCTTCATGGCCGGGAAGATCGCTGACCATAATCACACCATCGAAAAAATCGTCCTGGAACAGGTGAAGCTGCCCCGCGATTTCGCCGGCATCGGCCTTGGCCTGCGCAACCAGCAGTTCCACCCCGCGCCGCTGCGCCACCGCCTGCAATCGACTGGTCAGATGTGGCTGGTAGTGCCCCGAGAGGCTGCCGACGATCGCACCGAAGACGCCCGTCCGATGGGTTCTGAGCGAGGTCGCCAGCCGGTTGACGACGTAGCCGGCATCGCGCGCCGTCGCCTTGACGCGTTCCTGAGTTTCCAAGCTGATGCGCGCATCATCCGCACGATCGTTCAAAACGCGCGATACCGTCGCGGCTGAGACCCCCGCTAGCCGCGCGACTTCCAGAATTCCGATTCTCGCCCGAGTTTTCACATCTCCCCCGAAGCGCTCTTCTGCCGTGTGGCGACAATGGCGAAACGCTACCGCCGGGGCAAGCCGTCAGCGTCAATATCAATCGCGCTCGCCGAGAGCGAGTCACGTGGATACGGCCTCCAACACCATCAAGACCAACAGGTAGACGGGTTTATGCCTTTCTGGAAAATCAGTTTCACCGGACTTCACGGGCGCAACTTCGTGTCTCCGCGTTGCCAATCGGCAGAATGCCGGTCTAGCTAGGAACAACCGGCGCGGTGCCCAACCGGCTGTGTTCACCATAAGAATTTGATATCAAGGAGTTGCAAGCCCATGCCCGTCACGCGCGAAACCCTGATCCTGTCCCATGCCGGCGCAATGCAGGCTCTTGCCGCCGCGATCGCCCACGCCGAGAAGATCGGTATCCCGCAGTGCGTCTTCATTGTTGACGCGAGCGGCGAAACCATTGCCAGCATCCGGATGGACGGGGCGAAATATCTGAGCATGCACACGGCTCGCGCCAAGGCCCGCACCGCCGCATCGAGCAACGCGCCGACGGGTACCATGTCCTTCGAATTCGGTACCGCTGCCGGCATCGCCTCGCAGGGCGGCGTCACGCACCTGCCGGGCGGCCTGCCCATTCGTTTCGGCAGCCGGCTCGCCGGTGCGATTGGTGTCGGATCGGGCACGGGCGATCAGGATTTCGAAGTCGCGCGCGCTGCGCTCGCTGCCATTGGAGCCGATGCCGTTTAAGGCAAGCCTCCCCTCAGTCCGGCCATTTGCGAACGTTGCTTGTCGATCTCTGCGGCACCAGCATCGCGTCGGCCGGTTTTTCCCTGGCTGACAACAGCGAATGAAGTTCGCGGGCAACGGTCTCGGCTTCTCCCGGATGAAGATTGCAGGGGTCGAGGAAGAAGTGTCCGCGTTCGACTTCATGATTGCGGACAATGATCGGCATCTGAGCCCGGGCAAGAGCGGCGGCAAGCCCGGCCGCCGTAAAGCCGCTCTCGGGCCGCACGTTGATTTCCAGCCTGTCCAGGGGATTGCTGGTTGGATCGGGAACAATGATGGCTTCGATGCCTGCAAGCCCCTCCAGCGTGTTTTTCCATAGGTCCAGCGCCGCCCGCTCGTGGCGGCGGATACCGTCATGGTCGCGTTGCTCCCATGCCTCAAGCGCCGCCATGACACCGGCGATGCTCTCCTTGCCGACTTTCATTCCGCGTCCGATCCCCCGGTTCTGCAAGAAGGTGGAGCGCACCAGGTCCTTGCGGCCGGCGACGATACCGGTGGTCGGGCCGCCCAAAAATTTGTGCCCGCTGTAGACGACGATATCCGCACCCTGCTCCAGGAAGATCCGCAAATCATATTCGGATGCGGCATCGACGATGACAGGCACGTTCCTGGCATGGCAGATAGCCACGAATTCCGGCAGGGAGAGCATGCCGTATTGCACCGTATGATGCGAAACCACGTAGAGGGCGGCGGCAGTGCGGTCGTTGATCGCGTCGGCGACGTGATAATCGTTGACGACGCTGACCGTGCCTGCCGCAATGACCTTGCCGCCGGCGAGCCGCACCGCCTGATCGATATTGCCGCCGAAGCTGACCATATGGCCGATCTGGACGATGACCTCGGTCTTCAGCCCCTCGGTCCGGTCCGGAAGATTCTCGATTGCCAACAGGTTGTCGCCGGTGATCGCAGCGGCCAGCGCCAGGCTGATACCGCTCGCACAGGACGCAGTGACAAAACCAGCTTTCCCACCGGTAAGGCGCGCGATCACCTCGCTCGCGCGCCGGTGCAGATCATCCATCTCCACGAATTGCGAGGCGATTTCGCTCATCGCCTTGATTGCCTCGGGTACGATGATTGACGCACCCAAGGCAGTCATCGTGCCGGAGACGTTGATGATGGGGCGGAGATTGAGCCGTTCTCTGATCGGCTGTTCGGAGCCTTTTGTAGTCGCAACCATATAATCGGGGCCTTCTAGCTATGAATTTCGATAATTGCTTCGATTTCGACGGTGATATTGTTCGGCAGCGAACCGACGCCGATTGCCGCGCGTGCATGCATGCCGATGTCGCCAAACACGTCGACGAACAGATCCGAACAGCCGTTGATCACCTTCGGGTGTTCGATAAATTCCGGAGTCGCGTTGACGAATCCCAATAGTTTCACGACCTGCTTGACCTGGCTTAGATCGCCAATGCCAGCCGACAAGGTCGACAGGATATTGAGCCCCGCCAGCCGCGCATGCTGGTAAGCAGCTGCCACATCCACATCTTGCCCGACCTTGCCCGTATGGAGCGTGCCGTCGGCATCCAGAGGCCCTTGTCCCGAGATGAACAGCAGGGGACCACTGCGGACGAAATTGCGAAAATTGCCGATTGGCGTCGGTGGTGTGAAGAGCTCCAGGCCGAGAGCCTTCAACCGATCGTGAGGCGTCATCTCCATGCTCCCGTTCGATCTCAGACGGCCGGGGCCGCGTGGAAGCGGGACAAGAAAGCCTTCAGCCGCTCATTCTCCGCCACAAGCGTCGGAAGATCCTTCGGCGCGCCCTGAGCGGACACTTTTCCATCGGCCATGAACACGATGCGGTCGCTGGCATCCCTGGCAAAGGCGATCTCATGGGTAACCATCAGCATCGTCATGCCCTCCTCCGCCAACTGCCTGACGACATCGAGAACTTCGTTCACCAATTCCGGATCGAGCGCCGAAGTGATTTCGTCAAGCAACAGGATCTTGGGGTCCATGGCGACCGCGCGGGCGATGCCGACACGCTGCTGCTGACCACCCGACAATTCCGACGGTAGATTGTCGATGCGGTGTCCGAGGCCGACACGATTGAGCCAATGTTCGGCTATCTCCCGCGCTTCCTTCTTTGACTTGCCGCGGACCTTCTGAAGGCCGAGCATCACGTTTTCCGCCGCAGTCAGATGCGGAAAGAGGTTGAAGCTCTGAAAGACCATGCCCGTTTCGGCGCGCATGCGCGCCAGGTCCTTCTCGCCGCGGCGCTGCTGATTGGTGCCGTCTCGATAGCCGACTTCGACCCCATCTATCTGGATCGAGCCGCTGTCGTAGCTTTCGAGAAAGTTCACGCAGCGCAGGAGCGTGGTCTTGCCGCTGCCCGAAGGGCCGATGACCGAGACGACCTCGCCTTTCGCAACATCCATGTCAATCGAGCGCAGCACCTGCACGGGTCCAAACGCTTTGGCGACATTGCGTATTCTAAGGAGCGGCAGGGCCGATTGGGTATTGTTCATGACGGTCATTCCCTGATGTAGGAGTAGCGGCGCTCCATTCTCCGGCTCAGGCTGGAGAGACTGTAATTGATCGCGAAATAGATGAAGGCTCCAAGAAGGTAGAGCGGCATGGCCTCATAGGTCCGGCCGATCACTTCGTTGATCGACTGCATGAGGTCGACTATGCCAAGCAGCGAAATCAGAGCACTTCCCTTCACCGCATCGGTCACACCATTGATCCAGGGCGGCAGAAAGCGGCGGGTCGCCTGCGGAAAGATGACGTAACGCAGGCGCTGAACGAAGGTCAGGCCGATCGACATGCCGGCCTCCATCTGTCCCCTAGGAATGGAGAGGACAGCCCCGCGCACATATTCGACGACCTGGGCCGATTTGAACAGCGTCAACGCGACGACACCGGCCCAGAAGGCGACGATGTGCAGGCCGAGCGCCGGGAAGCCGTAGTAGACGATGAAGATGAGGACGAGGATTGGTATGCCTCGGATACAATCGCTGAAGAAGCGCACCGCCAGCTTGACCGGCCAGGGACCATAGATCAGCCCGACGCCGAAAACGATGCCGATGCCGAGCGAGAGCGCGACGACGATCGCGGAGACCCAAAGCGTGATCAGCAGGCCTTTCAAGAGGAACGGCAGAGCATAGACGATCGCAGCCATTCTAGCGCTCCACCCTGAAATGACCTTCCAGCCGACGCAGGCCGAACAGGATGAGATAGCCCGTGACGAGATACATCACGGTCGTGATGATATAGACCTCGACGATACGGAAGGTGTTGAAATTGATCCATTGCGCGCCGTAGGTGAGCTCCGGAACAGCAATGACCGAGGCGACCGATGTATCCTTGAAGAGCGAAATGAAGGTGTTGGATAGCGCAGGCAGGGTAATGCGCGTCATCGTCGGCAGGCGGACATAGAGGAGACGCTGCAGTGGTGTCAGCCCGATCGCCTTGCCGGCATCGATCTGGCCGCGTGGTACCGCTTCGAGGCCGGAGCGGAACACTTCGACGAGATAGGCACCGGCATAGACCGACAGGGTAATGACGAAGGATGTTGTCGCGCTATAGGCAATGTTTACCGCGGTCGGCAGTCCGTAAAAGACGAGATAGACGAGCAGAATGAGCGGCACATTGCGGATGAACTCGACATAAGCAGCGATGAAGCCGCGAACAATTTTGCCGGCCGATACGTACCAGATGGCGAGGACGAGCCCTATCAAGGCACCGATGGCAATGGAAATGACCGCCAGCTCGAGGCTGAGCAGAAGCCCGCCCCACAGCTTGTCGATGTGTCGCCAGATAAGATTGAAATTCAGATGATAGCCCATGCCGGCCGTTATCTCCCGCGATGCGATCGATATCTGCTGCGGTGCCAGCGCCAGCCGAGGCCGCGCTGGCACCGTTCAGATCAGATGGTCGGGAAACCCGGCTTGCGCACCGGCGCATCCAGGCCGAAATATTCCTTGAAGGCGGCGTCATAGAGCGCCGATTCATGGCCGAACATCGCGGTATTGAACGTCGTATTGACGAAATATAGCCAGTCGAGATCGCCCTGACGGACTGCGGCGCCATAAAGCATGCTGTTCCACTGCTTGCCGGCGTCGAAATAACGATCGGGCGTTCGCGAGGCGAGCCAGCGCACCGTCGACAAATCGACTGCGGCCGCATCTGCGCGCTTGGCTTCCAATGCCTGAATGACGTTGGCCTGTGTGTCGATCTGCAGGACCTGCGCATCCGGCAGAACGAGGTGAACGGTTTTTTCCGCGTCGACGTTCTGGAGAATGGAAATGCGCGTGCTACCGCCGCCGGCGAGCAGCTTATCGAAAGTCTTGTTGTCGGCATCCGGACGGGTCAGCAGAGCCACGCCTTCCACATAATAGGGCCGGGAGAAGTTGATGAGCTGCGCACGCTGCGCCGACATCGTCATGAACTGGATGGTGATGTCGACCTTGCCGGTAACAATGTTCGGAATGCGCTGCTGTGCGTCCTGCTTGACGAATTCGACCTTGGTTTCATCGTCGAACAGACCCTTGGCAAGAATGCGGCCCATGGTGATGTCCATGCCGACCAGTTCGCCGGCATCGTTCTCGAAATGCCAGGGAGCGTTGGTGCTGCCGGTGCCGACAATCAGGTGGCCGCGATCGAGCACAGTGCGTAGCAGGCTGTCGCTGGCGGCCTGAGCTGCCGCCTCTTCGCTGCTGGCCATCAGGCCAACAGCAGTGCCGACCGCCAGGCCACCCAGGCCCAGCTTCAAAAAATCACGACGCTGCGAAATATCGTTCATGTAAGCCTCCGCGTTTGAGATAGAGTTCCCGTTATCGAGCTTGTTTTCCAAGCTTTTGTCTTATATATAAGACACGTTTCTTATATTTAGGACGATATACCGATTTTGGCGCTGGCGCAATGCCAGAGCGGCAGCAATGGAGCATTTCTGGCATGGTTTCGAACGGCGACGGTGCGCGAAAAACCCGCGAGGCCCACGGACCCCGTGAGCGCGGTATCGATAGGGTCTTGAAATTGCTCGCCTATCTGAACAAGACCGGGCAACCGGTGCGGCTCGCCGACCTGTCGAAAGCAATCGACGCGCCGCGATCGACCATCTATGACCTCGTCGGCATCCTCTCGGATGCGGGTATTCTGGAGACGAACGGCAGCGACAATAGGGTCTATTTCGGCAAGCTGCTTTATCTCTATGGCACGCGCTACCTGCAGGAAAACGACATCATTATTCGCGGCAGGGAAGCTGTCGAGCGGCTGTCGAAACAGACGGGCGAAACGAGCGAGCTCTGTGTGCGCCACAGGAACAAGCAGGCGATCGTCCATGCCGCCCCTGGCTCGCGCCCGCTGCGCATCAGCTCTGAGATCGGATCGCAGGTACCGATCCCTTGGACTGCATCGGGAAGGCTGCTGCTGTCACATCTGTCCAAGGAAGAAATCGGCAAATTGCTGGAGGAAGGCGATTTGACGCTTCCCGACGGACGTTCGGTCGACCTCGACGATTTCGCACGCGAATGCAGTGAGGCCAAAGGAAAGGGATTGATCGTCACCACAGGGCTAATCAACAGCTTCACCCAATGCATGGCCGCCCCCATCTGGAACTCGAACGGCATAGTCGAAGCGACGATCTGTTTCGTCCTGCCGATCGATGTCTCCGAGGATCATAAGACGGCTCTGGGCGCAGAGCTCGTTCGCACGGCAGAAGCCCTTTCAATCGGCAACAGCTATCTGGCCGCCGCACAATAAGGCGTCGACGAGATCTACTGCTCCCTTACCAATTTAAGGACAAGCTGCTGGAGATTGCCGCCGTCGCTGAGCTCGGTTTTGTCGAAATCCCGGGCTCGCTGCCGCTGTTTGTTCGAGATCTCGGACAGGCGCGTCGTCAGATCGGCCCTGATTTTACGGCAATCCGGATCATCCGCGGCGGATAGGCCGACGCTTACAGCCTCGATCTCCTTCACCATGTCCTTGATCATCTCGCCATGCACGAGCTCATGTTTGCGCACGCCAGCGATGAAGGTCTCCCAACTTCTCCGGGTCGAGGCCGGCAGCTGCTCCGCAGGCTTGGGCAATGTATAGGTGATGATCAGCTTCGGCTGCGCCGAGACGAGGACGCAGGAACCTTCCTGAGGCTCATACTTCCTCGTCCAGGTCAGCTTGAAACCCGTGTATGCGATAGCGCGAACTTTGCTTCCCACCTCCGGGCCTCGTCCACCGATCGACTCATAAAGTTCGGCGCCGGATTTCCCCGTTATGGCATAGATCTTCACCTTTTCGACTGCCTGCCATTCCGCATGTGCCGCCATCGGCAAAGATACGAGAAAGGCCGCCAGCAAGCAAAATCGAACGCCTGCCCCCATGCAAATCCCCCAAAAACGATGCCCTCGTTAGCGGCGAAACTACCGGCTGCAGGTTCTGCTTTCAATCGGGCTTTAGTCACGAATGCAAGAGTTCCTCAGCCTCCTCTCGGCTCATATCGAAAATCGCCTTGCCGACCTCAAAGCCGAATCCGTTACGGGCGAATGCAGCCAGTTCCTTCGCCTTTCGCTTCTCATCGAGCTCATTTCGCCGAAACGGGCCGAAGCCGCGCTTACGGGCAAAGATGACGGCGGCGAATACGTCGTTGGTCGCATCCAAAGCCGTCGCCACCGTATCGCCGTCTATGCCGTTCGCAGCGAGCTTGTAGGCGATGGCCTTCCTCGATTTGCCGGAGCGGACTGCGGATCGAGTGCTGACTTCGGCATAGGCGACATCGTCAAGCGCCTTCTGGTCGTAGGCGAATTTGACGGCGAAATCAGCGACGGCCTGGATCTGCGCGTCGCTGATGCCTTCAAACTTCTGCTTCGCTTTTCTCGCGATCGCGTCGAACAACTGCTTTTCAGTCATCATCTTGCGTTCAAGACGATAGATCGTCGAATTGCGCGCCCAGGCCAGCATACGAGTGGTCGGAGTTTGGTCCATGGGCGGAGAAGCGTTCAGATTCGGCGAAAGAGAGATTCGGGGCGCGAACGTCTTTACGTTACGCACCCTGTTTTCGCAATGAATTCCCCCTTTCAGGTACGAAACCGCTGACCAGATCCTTCCATTTGCCGAGGCGCGGCGCCGTTTCCGGAAGGATAGCGGTCGCAATGATCGTGATCACGCAGCCGCCTGCGATGAAGGCCGCAAGAGCCCATGGGGCGCCATGGCCGACTTCCAGCAGCCATCCCGCCGCCAGCGTGCCGACGGAGCCGATGAGTGCACCGATCTGTTGAACGAAGGAGACGCCGCTGGCGCGAACCGATGTCGGAAAGAACTCGGAATAGAAGGCGGCCTGTGGCGCGTACATTGCGCTATGGCCAATGGCGAGCGCGGCCGTGAGGGCGATCCAGATGAGATCGTCGGCCCGGTAAAAGACGAAGGCAAAAGCCGGGAATGTAGCCAGCAGAACAGAGGCGGCGCCAAGAATATAGACCGGCCGCCGGCCGATCCTGTCGGACAGCGCGCCGAAGAGCGGCAAGGTGACAAGCTCCAGAAGGATTGCGATCAATGTAGCGTTCGTCATTGTCGGACGGGGCACACCGCGGCTCGTCGCATAGGCCACGATCAACACAGCGAAACTGGTGAAGGTAATGCTCTCCGCGAGTTTGCTGCCGCAGCCGAAAAGAAGCAGCCGCGGATATTTGCGCAGCACTTCGACAACCGGATGCGGGTCCTCGGCGTTGCGTTTGCGCATCTCCAGGAACAGCGGCGATTCTGTCAGTGACAAGCGGATATACATGCCGATACCCACCAGCAACAGGCTGAGGAGAAAAGGAATGCGCCAACCCCATGACAGGAAGTCGCTCTCCGGCAGCACCGATGTCAGGATGGCGAAGATGCCGAGCGGCAGGATGAAACCGGCAGGCGCCCCCATTTGGACCCAGGAGCCAAAGAAACCCCGGCGCTTGGCTGGAGCGTGTTCGCACATGATCAGAATGGCATTGCCTTGTTCGCCGCCGATGCCGAAGCCGTGCAGCAGTCGGATGAACAACAGTGCCAGCGGCGCGGCGATACCGATCGTATTATAGGTTGGCATCAGCCCGATGATGAATGTTGCGATGCCGACGATCATAAGTGTGGTGACGAGCGCGCTCTTGCGTCCATAGCGGTCGCCGAGATAGCCGAAAATAATGCCGCCGATCGGCCGCACGACGAATCCGGCCGCATAGGTTCCAAGCGCAACCAGCGAGCCGACCAATGGATCGAAACTCGGAAAGAACAGCTTGTTGAACACCAGTGCCGATGCTGTGGCATAGCTGAAGAAATCATACCACTCGACGGTCGTTCCGATGCAGGAGGCCACCGCCACCTTGCGCAGCATGATGGCATCGGCCTTCTCATGCGTTCCATTACTCATATCTTCCTCCAATCGCGGCATCCAGCCGCTCTGGTGACAGAGCTAAGGCATTAATGCATTACTCTATCGACTAAAAAAGCACATTCGATCCCGCGTTTGAGACGCAGGGGGTGCAGCGAAAAACGACGACTGAATGCCGGGGTTATTCCGCGAAGAAATCCGCATTTTCGGCGGCGATGCGCTCGATAGCGGCGAAAGCGGTGCGCAGATGGGCTTGCATCACCTTGGTTGCGCCGTCCGGATCGCCCGAGACCACGCGATTGACCAAATCCTCATGTTGACGAAAGATCATCTCCAGCCAATCGATCCGCTCGAGCGAAAGATAGCGAAGACGGTCTAGGGAAACTTTTGCCGACGCGATCATGTCCCAAACATGGGGATGCCCGGCAATCTCCATCAGCGCGCGGTGCATCGCCTCGTCGGACAAGAAAAAGCCGATGTGATCGCCCTTGCCGATCAGCCGGCGCTGATCCTCCAGAAACCGGTGCAGCCGCGCTTCCTTATCCGCAACGGGTGACGTGGCAGCCTCGGCGACGGCGCTGCATTCCAGCATTTCGCGCACGAACTGCGCGTCCCGAACCGCGCTGATCTCGATCGGCGCTACATAGGTGCCGACCTGCGGCACGACCACCAGAAAGCCTGCATCGGCAAGTCTTTGAAACACCTGCCGAACCGGCGTCCGGCTCAAGCCGACTTCGTCCGCGATCCGTGTTTCCGAAATCGCCGCGCCCGGTCGAAGTTCGCCGGTCAGAATACGCATATAGAGGACGTCATAGAGGTCCTTGATGCTCATCCTGGGGCGGATTGGTGATACGGCCATCGGTTCAATGCGCCTCTGCTGTGATGGTGCTCAGGAAACGCCGCGCCCGTTCGCTGCTCGGATTCGCGATCAGCGCGCGAGGCTCTCGGTCTTCCACGACCTTGCCTTCGTCCATGAATATCATTCGCGTACCGACATCGGCGGCGAAACGGATTTCGTGCGTGACGACTAGCATTGTGCGACCCTCGCGAGCAAGGTCGCGCATGACACCGAGAACTTCGCCGACCGTTTCGGGATCGAGCGCGGAGGTCGGCTCATCGAACAACAGGATATGCGGGTCGGCGCAAAGCGCACGGGCGATCGCCACGCGCTGCTGCTCGCCACCGGACATCTGCGCCGGATAGGCATTCATCCGATGGGACAGGCGCACGCGCTCGAACAGGGCTTTCGCCCGCGCTTCGACCGTTTTCCGGTCCTGCTTGTGTACGACGACCGAAGCGAGCACGACATTCTGCAGGGCCGTCAGATGCGGATAAAGATTGAAGTGCTGAAAGATCATCCCGATCCGACGGCGAACGCCCGTTATCGCGCTGCGCTCGTGTGCGAGCACCGGGCGCCCCTCGAAGCGGATCTGCCCGCCCTGAATATCCTCGAGCCCGTTGACGCAGCGCAGCAGTGTCGATTTCCCCGTGCCGGAGGGGCCGATAAAACAGACGATCTCACCCGGCTGCACCTGCATGGAGATACCGTCGAGAATGGTGCGCTTGCCAAACCGCTTCACCACATTGTCGAATTCAAGAACTGCCTGCGTCATTGTCCGCCTCCCGCGAGCATAAGCTTCGTTCCGACGTTGTAGCGCCGCTCAAGCACGCCTCCCGCCAGCGAGATTCCATAGTTGATGAGGAAATAAAGGACGCCGAGGAGCAGCAGCGGCGCGAAACTGCCGCCAGTGCTTTCGCGAACCAGAAGACCGGTCTTGGTCAATTCGACATAGCCGATGATCGAGGCAAGCGACGATTCCTTCAACGTCGTCACATAGACACCGACCGAAGGTGGCAGGACGACCCTCAGCGCCTGCGGGCCGACCACATGCCGCATGGTCTGGGCAAAGGTCATGCCGGACGATTGCGCCGCTTCCCACTGTCCTCGCCCGACGCTCTCGATGCCGGCGCGCATGACCTCTGACATCGTGGCCGTGGCGTGCAGCGCCAACGCAAGCGTCGCCGCCGTGAACGTCGAGATATCGACGCCGAACATGACCGGTAGGCCGAAATAGGCGAAGAACAGCACGATCAGGATCGGAATGGACCGAAAGAATTCGACGAAAAGCAGAGCTACCACTCTGAGCAGCCACCAGCGGGACGTCCGCGCCAGCGCCACAAAGCCCCCGGCGACGGCGCCGATCATCAGCGCCAGCCATGACAGCCAGATCGTGAGCGCGGCGGCCTTCAGAAAAAGCGGCAAAAACGAAAACAGGTCATGATTCATCGGCGCACACCATTATCCCGGAAAAGCATGCGGCCGATCGCAAGGCGCATGAGGTTCACCGCCTGGCAGAGAACCAGATAGACGCCCGCCGCCACCAGGAAGGTTTCGAAGAAGCGGAAGGAGGTGGAGCCGACCGTCTGCATCCACGAAGCGACGTCCTCCACGGCAACCGCCGAGGCGAGCGATGATGCAAGGATGACTGCGATCACCTGATTGCCGAGCGGGGCGTAGATGACACGAAAGACCTGCGGCAGAATGATATAGCGATAAGTCTGGACGGGGTTGAAACCCTGTGCCCGCGCCGCTTCGAATTGGCCGTGCGCGATGGCGACAAGCCCTGCACGGATGATCTCGGCCATGTAGCCGGCGCTGTTGAGCGTCAATCCGATCAACGCGGCGGTGAAAGATGAGAAACGCAATCCCATGGCGGGAAGCGCGAAATAGACGATATAAAGGATGACCAGGAGCGGCGTATTCCGCATGATCTCGACATAGGCAACAGCCAAGACGCGCGAGAGCCGGCTCTGGCTGCGGCGCATGATCGCCAGTCCGCAGCCGATGATCACGCTGAAGATGATGGCCAGAATCGAAAGGTTCAGCGTGGTCTGTGCGGCATCCCAGAGCAGCGGCAGATATTCGCGAATGCTGCGAAACTGGAGCGTATAATGCATGGTCCTCTCCGCCAGGTTCTCTCTGCGGGATGGTGGAGCGGCTTACGCCGCTCCCACTCCGATCAATATTGCGCCTGCAGTGCAGGCTGGTCGAAGCCGAACCAGGTCTTGAAAAGTGCCTTGTTGTCACCGGACGCATTGAACTGGTCGACGAACAGGTTGACGACGCGCAACCATTCGGCGTCGCCTGCCGGGACGCCGATGGCAATTTCGGCGCGCGCGAGCGAACCATCGACCTGGCGAAGCTTGCCTGCGTTATCGGCGATGGCCTTCCGATTGTAGAAATCGTCTTCCGCCATCGCGTCGACCTGTCCGGACAACAAAGCGCTGAGTTCGTCGGCCTGGGTGTTGAAACGGACGAGTTGGGCGTTGGGCAGATGGGCCGGCACGGCACGCTCCGCCGTACCGCCGCGCGAGATGGCGACACGGATCTTGGCGGCGTTAGCCTCGTCGATCGTCTTGTAGGGCGCGCTTGCCGGCACAAGCAAACGCATATTGGTCACCACATAGGGGTTGGAGAAGGCAACCGATGTCGAGCGCTCGACGTTGCGGGTGAAATCGGCGATCGTCACATCGACCTTGCCGGTCTGCAGCGACGTCACGCGGCTTGGAATATCTGTAACGACGAATTCCGGATCGACCTTCAGTGCCGCCGCCAGTTTTTTCGCAATGTCAATGTCGTAGCCAACAGGTACGCCGTCAGCGCCGACCGTAGCATAGGGCGGCAGGCTACCGAGCACGGCAACGCGAAGCTTGCCGTTGGAAAGAACGGACTGAAGAATACTGCCGGAATCCGCGAAGGCCGGAACCGAAACGGTTGCAGCTATCGCCAGGCCGCCAAGAAGACCTAAAAATGCGCGTCTCAAAAACATGGATATACCCTCCCAAGGTCATAAGGTTGAATGTTTCCGCTAATCGGGTGCGGTGGTGATCAGGTGTCGAAGGCGAGCTGCACTTTCAGTGTCTGCTCGGGGTGCCGCTCGATGAGATCAAAAGCGGCGGCCGCGTCCGTGGCGGCAAAGGTCTGCGTAATCATCGCCGCCGGCTTGAGGGCGCCGCTTTCCAGCCAGCCGACCACCTCCGGAATGAAGCGGCGATTGAGGCGCGAGCCGACGAGGCTCAATTCCTTGCGGACGATCTCCTGCTGGCTGACATTGCAAGGCGCAGAAGAAAATCCGAGCAGTCCGATCCGGCCGGCAGGCGCCGCCACACGGCAGGCCTCCTCCAGCAGCGAAGGAATTCCGGCGCCGTCGATGACGACCGATGGACCGAGCCCATCCAGTTCTCCGGCAACCATGTCCGGAACGGACTTTTCCAAAGAGTTAAACGCGACGTCGGCGCCGAATTCACGAGCACGCTCAAGGCGCTTGTCGTCGATATCGGCGACGATACAGCGCGCGCCCTTCATCTTCGCAACCTGCAGCACAGTCAGTCCGACGGTGCCAGCGCCGTAGATCAGCACCACATCCTCAGGGCCGCAACCGGTGCGCGACAGCACGTTCGCGGCAACCGCCAGAGGCTCGGCGAGAGCAGCGATGTCGAAGCCGAGGGATGGTGAAACCTTCACCGCATTGTCTTCCGGGACGACCGCCACCGACCGGAAGCCACCGTCGCGATGCACGCCGATGACCTGCAGATTGGCACAGACATTCGACCGACCGATACGGCAGGGATGGCATTTTCCGCAGGAAACAACGGGATCGGCGACCACGCGATCTCCGACCGCCAGGCGCGATACGCCCGCTCCGATCGCCTCAACCGTGCCGGCAAATTCATGGCCAATGATGCGGGGATAAACGACGAAAGGGTTCGAGCCGTGCAGAATATGGATGTCCGAGCCGCAAATGCCGGCCCGATTGACCCGGATCGTGACTTCGCCGGGCGCCAATCCTTCAGCAGAACTCTTATCCTCCAGCGCCAACCGATGAGGCGCGCGTACCGCTATCGCAACCATTTATCCTCCCTGCTCCGACCAACGAATCCGCCTCCAAAGAAGCGGTGAAAGTGAAGCTTGCATACTTGTATCCAAGAACGTAGGGAGGCGCAAGGCCCATTTTTAAGATGCGATCGACAAAGTGCCTCTCGCCTTAGACAAGGGATTTCAGGAGCGAATTTACCCGGTCTCTCCAGACCCTGTTTGCCTGCAATTCCTTGGGGAAAAGCCCCGGCACAGCAAAGAAGGATGCCGTTTCGTCGTCCGTCCGCACTGCATCCGCAGCGGCCTTCAAGAGTTCCCCGGAGCGCGGATCGTCGAGGGTACGGGCCAGTTTGATAAAGGCTATCCACACGGCCGTTGCGAAGGCGAACTCCGCCCCGTCGCTTCCCGAAGAAAGAGCGTCGACGGCGGGCTGGAAGAGGCGCTGCGGGAGTTTCTGCGAACCATCCATGGCGATCTGCAGCGTGCGATGGGCGATGGCCGGATTGGCGAACCGCTCCACAAGCTGATCCATATAGTGGGCGAGATCGATGCCGGGCACCGGATCGAGCGTGCGAACCGCAGCCTGCATATGCCGCCGGACCAGCGCGACATTTTCCGGCACACCCATGACGTCGCGGACGAATTCGAGCTTCTGCAATTGCCCGAGATAGGCGATCAGCGAGTGCGAACCATTCAGCAGCCGCAACTTCATTTTCTCGTAAGGTTCGACATCCTTGACAAAGAGCGCCCCGCCCGCCTCCCAGGCGGGGCGATCGGATACGAAATCATCCTCGATCACCCATTGCGAGAAGGTCTCGGCTTCGATTGACAGCCTGTCCTCCACTCCCAGCAGCTTTTCGGCACGGGCACGGGTCTCGGCCGTCGCGGCGGGAACGATGCGATCGACCATGCTGCATGGAAAAAATACGTTTTCGTCGACCCATGCCGATAGGCCTGGATCGCGGGCGGCCGCCATCTCGGTCACAAGGCGCCGGACGATGCGTCCATTGCTCGGCAGGTTGTCGCAGCAGAGCACGGTGAATGGCCGCTGCCCGGCCGCCCGTCGCCGCGCGAGCCCTTCCGTCAGGTAACCGATGACGCCCATCGGGCGGGTCGGCGATTTCAAATCGTGGGCGATTGCCGGATGGGCATGATCAAGCCCGCCGCCAACGGGATCGATGCCATAAGCCTTTTCGCTGACAGTCAGCGTGACGACATGAACAGCTGGATCGGCGAGCCGCGCAAGGACAGCCTCCCCATCCTCGCTGGCCGCAAGCGCCTCCACGATCGAGCCGACGACCCGGACATTGTCGCCGGAGCGGTCACGCGCAACAACGCTATAAAGGCAATCCTGCGCCCGCATATCATGGGCGATCTCCGTCGACCGCAAGCTGACGCCGACAATGCCCCAGTTTCCAAACGCATGCGCCAGCGCCGCATCTGTGTAAACCGCCTGGTGCGCGCGGTGAAAGGCACCGAGGCCGATGTGAACGATCCCCGGCTTCAGCACCTGCCTATTGTAAGGGGGAGACTGAGTTGAAGCATCTAGTTGCGTGCGAGCAGTCAATCGTTCCATCAGCGGGCCAATCCGTATTGGGGGTGTGACAAGGCGCGCTCGATACCACGCAGTTCCGCGAGGCCCTTCAACCGGCCGATGGCAGGATAGCCCGGCTGAGCGCCGCGCGCCAAGTCATCCAAGATTTCCTGGCCATGGTCGGGCCGCATGAAGATCGTGTGGTCCGCACGCCCTTCGGCCTTCCGTCGCCGTTCCTCCGAAAGGATCGCGGCGATCACCGCAACCATATCGGCATTTCCCTCAAGGTGTTCGTCCTCGAAAAAGGAACCCGGCTGCGCCGTCGTCTCGCGGCGAACATTGCGGAGATGGAGGAAATGGATGCGCGGGGCCAGCCGCCAGATCATCGCCGGCAGGTCGTTGTCGCCGCGCGCGCCAAGCGAGCCCGTGCAGAAAGTGACGCCATTGGCGGGGCTGTCGACGGCCTTCAGGATGTGCGTGTAGTCCGCTTCGGTCGAGAGAATACGCGGCAGGCCGAGAAGCGGCCACGGCGGATCGTCTCCATGCGCGCAAAGTCGCATGCCCAGTTCCTCGGCGATAGGCACGACCTCGGACAGGAAGTCGATCAGATGACCGCGAAGGCGCTCGGCATCGATCGCGCTGTAGCGCGCGAGTTCGGAGCGCAGTTCCGGCAAGGTATAAGCCTCGGCCTGCCCGGGAAGCCCCGCTCCGACGTTACGCGAAAGAATCAAACGCCGTTCTTTCGGCATCTCGGCAAAGCGCTGGGCGGCGGCCTCCACCAATTCCGCGGAATAATCGGTCGCCGCATCCGGCCGCTGAAGGATATGCAGATCGAAGGCGATAAAATCGACGAGATCGAACCGCATGGCCTTTGCGCCACTGGGTGTCGGCCAGCGCAGATCCGTACGGGTCCAATCAAGAACAGGCATGAAATTGTAGCAGACCGTGGAAATTCCTGCCTCGGCCAGGCGTCGCAGCGTCTCGGCCCACGCCTTCACATGCTCTTTCCAATCGCCGGACATCGTCTTGATGCTCTCGGAAACGGGAATGCTTTCGACCAGCTCCCACTCCAATCCGCCCTGCCGGATCTCATCCTGCCGCTTGCGGATTTCCTCCAATGGCCAGGCCACACCGGTCGGAATATGATGGAGGGAGCTGACGATACCGTCTGCGCCAGCCTGAACGGCATCCTTGACGCTGACCTTGTCGATCGGCCCAAACCATCTCCACGTATGCCTCATCCTGATTTTTCCTTTGAAAACTGACGCCACCGAACCCGGCAATATTCACACTCGATTCAAATACACTACCATGGTAATATGTCAACGAAGCTGGTCGGTGAGCGCTGCCACTTCATTGTGATAGAAGCGTTCCACCATGCACCGGAGAACAACATTGGCTCTGACCGATAGACAATCGACATCCCTGCTTGCGATCGATCCGAAGCTGCCGATGGCGCCGCAGATCTATGGCAATATCCGCCAGTCGATCCTCAATCTCCGTCTCGCGCCCAAACAGGCCCTGAGCGAAAAGGAACTCGCCCTCATGCTCGGCGTCAGCCGGACGCCGGTTCGCGAAGCGCTGATCAAGCTCGCCGAGGATGGGCTGGTCGATATCTTTCCCCAGCGCGGCACATTCGTTGCACCAATCCGTGTTTCGGAAGTCCTGGAGGCGCAATTCATTCGCGAAGCGCTGGAAGTCTCCGTTGTCGCGCGCGTGGCCGAACTATCTGACCCCGCTATCAGCGCCCGCCTGCGTGAGAGCCTGGCGCGGCAGAAGCGCGCTGCCGACAACGGCGATTTGGATGGATTCCTGGCGGAGGACGAAAATTTCCATTTCATCCTATCCGTGTCCGTCAACCTGACACGGGCCTGGAAGGTCATCCAGAATGTCAAAGGCCAGCTCGACCGCGTTCGTGTTCTGAGCCTGCCCGAGCCGGGCCACCTGACCGAGCTCTACGAGCAGCATATGGCAATCGTGACCGCCATCGAATCC
This sequence comes from Rhizobium mayense, assembly GCF_030272705.1. Lineage (GTDB taxonomy): Bacteria > Pseudomonadota > Alphaproteobacteria > Rhizobiales > Rhizobiaceae > Rhizobium > Rhizobium mayense. Next base: position 197,258 of record NZ_JARFYM010000002.1, read on the forward strand.
GGCAATGCTAAGGTTGCCAAAAAACATATGGCCAAGCATCTCCAGCAGGTGTTCCGTACCATCGATTCGCTGTTGGCGAAGAGACCCGAGATCTTCGATTGATCCATTCCAGCCAGAGTAGCGCTGCTTATTTTCCAAACCCACTTGCCGCAGCGGTATGATTGGCTATGGTTGTGGCACGGCCCTGCGTTGAGGCGTGGAGCGCCGAACCTCATTCGATGGCTGGAGGCCGTCTCAAGCACGACATCGCTATAGATCACGGGGCGCTCGCTCTGCCGACCGCTTTGCGGCTCGGGTGCAGGCGCTCCACCAGAGGAGGCAGGAATGGATTATCGCAAGCTCGGCCCTAGCGGGGCCGTCGTCACGGCGTATTGCCTTGGCACAATGACCTTCGGCGCGGAAGCGGACGAAGCGGAATCTCACAGATTGCTGGATGAGTATTTCGCTTGGGGCGGCAATTTCATCGACACCGCCGACGTCTACAGCGCCGGCAGGTCGGAGGAGATCATTGGAAACTGGCTGAAAGCGCGGCCGACTGAGGCGCGACAGGCGGTTATCGCCACCAAAGGGCGCTTCCCGATGGGCGGCGGACCGAACGATATCGGCCTGTCACGCCGGCACCTCAACCAAGCTCTCAATGACTCGCTGCATCGCCTCGGTGTCGAGCACATCGACCTCTATCAGATGCACGCCTGGGACGCACTGACCCCGATCGAGGAGACGCTGCGCTTCCTCGACGATGCCGTCTCTGCCGGCAAGATCGGCTATTATGGCTTCTCCAATTATGTCGGCTGGCATATCGCCAAGGCCGTCGAAATCGCCAAAGCGCGCGGCTATACGCGCCCAGTGACGCTTCAGCCGCAATACAACCTGCTCGTCCGCGATATCGAGCTTGAAATCGTTGCGGCCTGCCAGGATGCCGGCATAGGCCTTCTACCCTGGTCGCCGCTCGGCGGCGGCTGGCTGACGGGCAAATACAAACGCGACCAGATGCCGACAGGAGCGACTCGCCTCGGCGAAAACCCCAATCGCGGCAGCGAATCCTACGCCGCCCGCAATGCACAGGAACGGACCTGGGCGATCATTGCCACCGTTGAAGAGATTGCCAAGGCTCGCGGCGTCAGCATGGCGCAGGTGGCGCTTGCCTGGACGGCCGCACGACCGGCGGTAACCTCCGTCATTCTAGGCGCCCGCACGCCAGGACAACTCGCCGACAATCTCGGTGCAGCGGAACTGACGCTATCGGGAGCGGAGATGGACAGGCTCAATGAAATCAGTGCACCGCAGCCGTCGGATTACCCCTACGGCAAGGGCGGCACCAACCAGCGTCACCGCAAGATCGAAGGTGGTCGGTAAGATATGCAATGATGGCGGAGAGCATTGCTTCTCCGCCATCGGTTTATCGCCGAAACGAAGTGCTTCGTCATGCCAGCGTATTGATCCTCGATCTGATAGCCTCGCCCATCTCACTCGTGGAGGATTCTCCGCCGAGGTCGGGGGTGACGAATAGTTTCTCTTCGATGATCGCTTCGACAGCTTGACGTATGAGCGCTGCCGCTCTGATCGCTTTGGGCTCCCGCTTCTTTCGACCGAGCCAATCGAAAAGCATGGCGCCTGACACAATCATCGCGAATGGATTGGCAATGCCTTTTCCGGCGATGTCGGGCGCAGATCCGTGCGTCGCCTGCGCCATGGCAAGATCCGGCCCGGCACACAGGCCCGGCGCCATGCCGAGCCCGCCGACTAGACCCGCAGCCTCGTCCGAGAGGATGTCGCCGAACATGTTGGTGGTGACGACGACGTCATATTGCTGCGGCTTCATGGCAAGACGCATAGCGAAAGTATCGACCATCGTCTCCTCATATTGGACCTCCGGAAAATCTGCGGCGACGCGCCGGCATTCCTCGGCGAACATGCCGCAGCCGAGCTTGAACACCGTATCCTTGTGAACCGCCGTGAGCTTCTTCCGGCGGCTTTGAGCCAATTCGAACGCGGCACGCGCGACCTTGGACGAGCCACTACGCGTAATGACGCGCACCGAAATCGTCATGTCCTCGCTCGGGCGGAACTCACCCGATCCGGCCACGACATTGCGGTCCGGCTGAAAGCCTTCGTTGTTCTCCCGCACGATCACTAGGTCAACGTTCTGATGCACACAAGGAAGGCTGCGATAGGAACGCGCTGGCCTTATATTGGCATAGAGATCAAAGTGCTTGCGCAGGATCGGGTGCGGATTGATCGTTGATGGACTCTTCGGATAGGCTTGGTGACCGATCGGCCCCAACACCCAGCCATCAAGCTTCGACAGCCGTTCCAATGTATCGGCCGGCATCGTTGTGCCGAGTTCGTCATAGGCAGCGCGGCCGATCGGCAGCGCCGTCCAGGCAACTTCGAGATCGGTCACGGCAGCCGCTGTGCGCATAGCCGCGATCGTTTCTGGGACGATCTCGTGACCGATATCGTCGCCATTCAATATCCCTATACGGAGCATCAGACCGCCTCCGCCTGGCGTGCCTTGGCAACATTCGCGCCGGCGCGGGCGATTTCGGAGGCATCGGCGAGATCGCCGATCTTCCAGGCGAGTTCGAGCAGCGCCGTCGAGCTAGCTTGGCCGAGCACCGGATCGACCAGTCCACGGAATTTCGCTTCCAGATCCGCATTGCTCATCGGCCGCTCCAGGCTGCCGATCGCATGGGCGACATGTTTTTCGAGTACGCGGCCATCCGTTGTCGTCAGCCGTACCCTCACCTCGTCCTCGTGGATGTTCTGGCTTGCGGTGGCGCTCACCCGATCGCGCAACGCGATGACCTTCGGGTCGCGCACCACGTCGTCGTCATATTCGCCTTCGCCGGCCGCGCCATAGATGATCGCGGCGGCGGCGGAATGATAGACGCTGAACTTGCCTTCGAGCCCGGTGCGCGGCGTCTTCTTGCCGGTGAGCTCAAGTACGAGCGGATGGACTTCCAATTCGATCGAGGTGACATCCTCGGCCTTCAGGCCGTATTCGTTGCGAAGCTGCACGCAGCCGTCGATCGCCGGATGGATGACGATGCCGCAGGCGAACGGCTTATAGGTGTTGAGGCTGATCTCAAAATGCTCTCCCAAGCCCTGGGTAATCTCATCGAAATTGCGGGCGGTCGACATCACGTGCGCAAAACCGCGAGGCGCTTCCAGGACGCGATCGGAGCTGGTGAAATTCTGCTTGGCGAGGAGCGCCGCCGTCATGCCGTTTTGTGCCGCCCGGCCCGGATGGAAGCTTTTGCACATCGTTCCGAACATTTCGCGGAAACCCGAAGATTGCGTGCCGGCAATGGCGAGGGCCCAAACCATCTGCTGTTCGTCAAGCTTCAAAAGCTTGCCGACCGCCGCCGCCGCGCCGAAGACGCCGGCCGTGCCGGTGATGTGCCAGCCGATGTCGTAGTGGGCGGGATAGACCGCATTGCCGATCCGGCATTCGGTTTCGACGCCGAGAATGAAGGCATGCAGGAAATCAGTGCCGGAAACCGGATGATGCTCAGCAAAGGCAAGGATGGCCGAGGCGACCGGACCGGCGGGATGGATGATCGTGCGCAGATGCGTGTCGTCGAAATCGAAGACGTGGCTCGAAATGCCGTTCAGAAGCGCGGCATTGAGAATATCGGTCTTTTCGCCGCGGCCAAGCACGGTTGCCTGGCCCGCGCCCATGAATGGCCGCAGCGCTTCCGTTGCGCGATCGAGGGTCTGATGAACTGAACCGCCGACGGCGCAGCCGAGCCAGTTCAGGAATGAGCGCACGGCCTCCCGTTTGACGGCGGCCGGAACGTCTTCCGGCTTCGCCTGAACCAGATAACGCGCAAGAATCCGGGTCACTTCAGTCATGGGCATTCCTTTTCCAAAAAATAATGATGTCTTGGGAGCCGGCAGACGCGCTCGGAAAAAGCCGTTGCCGTTGAAAGTCGCAAGACCGACCGGAGGCCGATCGCGCAAACTGTGGTTCATGACAGGAAGACCCCGCCATTGGCATGGATCGTCTGGCCGGTCAGGTAACGGGCATTCGGACCGGCGAGGAATTGCACCAGAGCGGCCACCTCTTCCGGCCGCCCCCGCCGACCGACCAATGGGGCATGCACCGCATGATGGGAGGGATTTTGCGCCGATGATCGGCCACGCGCCGTTCCGACCATGCCGGGCACGACGCAATTGACGGTGATCCCCTGCGGCGCCAGATCATGCGCAAGCCCGCGCGTCAGCCCGACGATGCCCGCCTTGGCCGTGACCACATGCGCGCGGTTGGCCGCACCCGTGTGAGCAGACATCCCGCCGATGTTGACGATCGCCGCATTGTCGGAACGCGCAAGAGCCGGCTGCGCGGCCTTCGCCATCAGGAACGCCCCATCGAGAATGATGCTCAGCACTTCGCGCCATTCCGAATAAGTGAGATCGGAAAAGGGTGTCTCGCGGCGGATTGCGGCATTGTTGACAATGCAATCGAGCTTGCCGAAGGCGGCGAGCGCGCTTGCGACCAGCCGCTCTGCCCCCTCCTCCGTCGCGACATCCGCCAATGTCACGATCGCGTGGCCGCCGCCGGACACGATCTCCGCTGCGACGGCTTCCGCTTCCACCCGAGAGCTAAGGGCATTGACCACGACGGCGGCGCCGGCAGATGCCAGGTCGAGCGCGATCTGACGGCCGATGTTGCGGGCAGCACCCGTCACGATGGCGACGCGGCCTGCGAGGCTCTGTTCGCTCACAGCGCAAACTCCTTCACCCGCCCGAGATCCGCGTCGTGGAAGATCGTTCGGGAGAGATCGAGGAAGGCGAGCGCTGTCTCGCGGCTCCAGCCGCCGTAGACCGCATTGTCGACGAACTTCGTCTCGATCTCCTCGACCGTCAGCGGCGCATGCTTGCCGCCGCGCATATAGGGCTGACGGAATTCCACTTGCGAACCATCCGAAAGCGTCGCGAGAAGATGGCCGGTGAAGTTCTTGGGATATTCGTCGTTCGGATCGATGCGATAACGGATTTTCGCCGCAAGCGCCCTGACCGCCGGATCCGCGATGCGTTCCTCGGTGAATTGCGCGAGCCCCGCCTTGCGATCGAGGAAGCCGAAGGCCATGCAGATCGGGGTCGAGAATTTCGCGGCGTAGGGCGTCTGCGGCGCATGCTTGATGGCAAGCGGTTCCCATAGCCGGTGCACCGTCCCTTCGCCGACATCACAGACGATTTCAACGATCTCATCGGCGCCGACGCCCGTCTCGGCGAGCTGGATGGCGCAGTCGATGAACGGTTGCGTCATCGTCCCGCAGGCATAGGGCTTGAAGGCGATGGTCTCCATGACCCAATCTTGACCAAGATCGCGGAGAAGGGCGTCGAAATCCGGTGCACGCGACGGTGCGAACGCATGGAAGAAACCATGCGTGCCCTCCATCACCGTACGAGGACCGAGGAATCCGCCGCGAGCCATGACCGCCGCGCGAATGCCGGATTGGGCGGCGTTGCCCGCATGCATGCGCTTCGTCCAGGTGCCTTCAGCCAGATATTCGATGATGCCTGCCGCCATGCTGCCGGCAATGCCGATCGCCGAGACCGTCTCGCTTTCGCTGAGGTCGAGGCTGGCGGAAACGGCGGCCGCCGCAGCGACCGTGCCGATCACGGCGGTTGGATGGAAACCGGCTGTATGGATTGCCTTCGGTGCAACGAGGCTCAGACGGCAGAGAAGTTCGACGCCGACCGCGACGCCCTTCAGGAGTCTGTCGCCGCTAAGCCCCTCGCGCTCGCAAATGGCGAGCACCGCCGGCACGATGACCGCGCCGGAATGAACCGGGCCGCCCTCGAAGGTATCGTCATAGTCTTCGCCATGCGCGGCGGTGCCGTTGATCAGTGCGGCGCTGAAGGCATCGAAGCCGCCACGATGGCCGATCGCGGTAGTGGCACCCTTGTCGGTCGCGGCAATCGTCGCGGCGACATAGTCTTCATTGCGCGCGGCGATGGCGAGGCCCGCCACGTCGACGATCAACATGCGCGAAATCTCGATCGCCTTTTGCGAAATCCCGTCACGGGAGAGGCCGACGATCCACCGCGCCAGAGTCTCGGCGATGGTGGTCGTGGCAAGAGGGCTATGCTGGTTCACGAGTGGCCTTTCACGATTTGGGACTCTTGCGCAGCCTGGGAGGACGGCGCGGTCTTGTCATTCTTGCGGTGACCGCGGACATGTCCGACGAGGGAGCCGACGATGAAGAGAAGTGCGACGGCGAGTAGGCCTGCCGAAATCGGATCGGTGAGGAAGGTCGAGTAGTCACCGGCCGAGAGCACCAAGGCCCGCCGGTAGTTGGATTCGATCAGGAACCCGAGCACGACACCGAGCACCATCGGCAGGAACGGCAGCCTGAAGTAGCGCATGGCGTAGCCGAGGGCGCCGAAGGACAGCGCGACGCCGACCTGGAACAGACTGTATTCGATCGCATAGACGCCGGAGACCAGCAGCGCGAAGATGAAGGCCATCAGGTAGGACTTCGGCCGGTTCACCAGCCAGATGCAGGGCGGCATGAAGGCATAGCCTGCGACCAGCAATGCGATAACGCTGACGCCAAGGCCGACATAGAGGTCAAACACGATATCGGCATGCTGCACGAACAGCATCGGTCCGGGAATAAGGTCCTGGATCAGGAAGCCGCCGAGCAGGACGGCCGTGGAGTTCGTCCCGGGAATGCCAAGGCTCAGCAGCGGAATGAGAGCCGTTTTGGAAACCGTGGTATTGGCGGTTTCCGGCGCGGCAATCCCTTCCGGGGCGCCCTTGCCGAATTCGTCCTTATGGCGCGACCAGCGGCGAGCTTCGTTATAGGCAAGAAAGGCTGCGACTGTCCCGCCGGCGCCGGGCGTCACACCTTCGATAACGCCGACAATCATGCCGATCAGTTGTGCCGGCCAGATCCGTTTCCAGATCGCTTTGCTGGGGAACTTGATGCGGGCCGAACCCGCATCCGCCTTGTCCCACGCTGGCTCGCTGGCGGTCGCCATCAACTCGCTCAGCGCATAGAGACCGACGAGAACGAGGATCGGCGGAATGCCCGAGAGAAGTTCCGGGCTGCCGAAGGTGAAGCGATTGAGGCCGGTCACAGGATCGGTGCCGATGGCTGCGATCATCAATCCGAGAACGCCTGCCATCAGACCCTTGATCAAGTTTTCACCGGCCAAAGACCCGATGACGCTCAAACCAAGAATACCCAGAGCGAAATAGGAGGTCGGATGAAACGCCAGCGCCAGTCGCGACAATGGCTCCGTCAACAGCACCAGGACAACGAGGCCGAAAATGCCGCCGAGGATACCGGAATAGAGCGAGATACCGAGCGCCTCACCGGCCCGGCCCTGCTGCTTCATCGCATAACCGTCGAGAACGGTGGCAGCCGCCGCATTGGTCCCGGGCGTACGGATCAGAATGGCCGGAATGGAGCCGCCATATTCCGCCCCGAAATAGGCCGACGCCAAAAGCACAATCGCCATCGACGATTGCATGCCGTAAGTGAAAGGCAGGAGGAGCGCCATTGCGATCGATGCGGAGATGCCCGGCATCGAGCTTCCGACGACGCCCCAGGCGACACCGGCGAAGGCTGCGAAGATGATGCCCGGCGTGGTCAGGACATCGAGCAGATGCATGAAAACAGCCATGCCGTCCTCCTCAGATCAGCGACGGCCACAGCCCGGCAGGCTGCGGAACTTGCAGGATTTCAACGAAGATCACCCAGAAAACCACGCCGCCGGCCGCCGCAATCGGCAGCATCCATCGCGTGAGGCGACGTTCCAGATACCAGGCGACGAAGAAGATCAGGAGGGCAAGTGACAGGATATATCCGAGCCAAGGCAGGATCGCGACGTAAGCGGCGCCTATAAGTACCATCCCGGCGGCACGCAATGCGGCGTAACGGTCGCTTTTTGCCGTGTTCTTGCCGGCGCTGACAACGACATGAATGCCGCCGCCTCGTCCCAAAGGCGTGTTTCCGATCAAGAGCAGCGACAGGATGCCGAGCGCGATCGCATAACTGACCGGCAGGCCCTGAGGGCCGACGGAGTCGGCAAGCGTGCTGTGCGGGATGGCCGCTGCGACGCTGTAATAGGCTATGGCGAGCGCGAGCATCATGATGCCGCAAACGAGATCGCGTTTCATGGGACGAAGCCTTTGAACTCGAAGGGAAGGCAGGCGGCGACAATGCCGCCCCGCCTGTTACTGGATGACGCCGGAAGCCTTGAGGAAGGCCTGAGTGTCACTGCCGAACTTGCCCATGAAGCTGACGTACTCATCATGCTTCATGAAACCCGGCTCGAGATTGTTTTCCGTGTAGATCTTTTTGTATTTCGGGTCTTCAAGCAGCTTCGGGATCGCCGCTTCCCAGGCCGCAATGACAGCCGGCGGAAGGTTCTTGGGGCCGGCGAGACCACGGAACTTGACCACCGACACATCGATGCCCTGCTCTTTCGCCGTCTTCAGATCGGGAAATTGGTTCAGGCGGTGGTCGCCGACGACGGCCAGCATGCGCAGCTTGCCGGCATCGAGTTGGGCGCGAATTTCGCCGATTTCACCCACGCCGATATCCAGCGTGCCGTTCAGCACGTTGATCTGCATATCGCCGCCGCCTTCGAAGGTGATGATGGAGGCGTTGACGCCGGTCTTCGCCTTGATCTGTTCGAGAACCTGCCGCTCGAGCGAGGCTGGGTTCGCAGCACCCCATTTGCCGCGACCTTGCTTGGCGGCGGCAATGACATCCTGCAACGTCCGGAACTTGGAATCCACTGACGTATAGATCACCTCCGGATCGTAGAAGACGTTCACCAACGGCTCCATATCCTTGTAGGTCGCTTCCGGCGTGCTGAGCAGAGACGTATAGATATATGTCGGCGTCGTCGCGTAGAACCAGCTACCGTCAGGCGTCGAGGCAGCTACCGTCGACATGGCCTTGGCGCCGCTGCCGCCGGTGATATTTTCGACGACCAGTTTCGGGCCTAGATAAGGCTGGAGATAGGGCAGCATTTCACGCAGAAACACATCGCTGCCGCCGCCGGGGCTGGAATGCGTGACGAGCTTGACGATCGGCGTGGGATATTTTTCCTGGGCGACGGCGGCGCCGAAAGGCACTGCCACGAGTGCAACCGCCAATGAAATTGCTTTAAGTTTAAAATTAATTCCCATGCGATATTTCCTCCCATCGCAATTGGATTTTGAATGTCGCCCCCTCGGCGCCATCCCAGCAAAAATTGAATTAGGCAGTCTTGTCGGCCAGCTCCCTGGCTTTGCTGGGATCTTCGACATTCAGCATTCGATCCTTACCCCGCTGAACGTGGTCGAATGCCGCCTTGAATGCGGCCTCCGGATCGCGCGCCTTGAGAGCATCGACGATCTGCCGGTGCTCCAGGTTCGAGCGCCTAAGGCCGCCGCCATGCAGCAAGCCTCGCGCGCGAAAGAGATGCAGCTCCTTGATCAGAGCCGCATAGTCGTCGACCAGCCGCTTATTGCCGGACCCCTGCAAAATCGCCTGGTGGAACTTCAAATTGACCGGATAATATTCATCGAGCGACCCCTGCTCGACGAGTCTGTCCATCGCATCCAATAGCTCGTCCAAATTGGCGAGGTCGGCTTCGCCCATGCGGGCGGCTGAAAGCCTGGCGGCCAAGCCGAAAAGCGCCGCACGCACATCGTAGACATCCAGGGCTTCCTCTTCGCTGACGCTGCGCACGAATACGCCGCGGTTGGGGATAAGCTCCAGCAATCCGCTCTCGGCAAGCGCTCGGCAAGCCTCACGGATCGGCCCGCGGCTCACCTGAAAGCGCGTGGCAAGCGTGTTCTCGTTCAGCCGCTCTCCACTGGCAAAATGACCAGACAAAACAAGCTGTTCGATCTCGTGCTTAAGCACGCTCGTCATGGACTGGAAACGGAGGATATCGAGGTCGGGTGTCTTCATGGCTCGAAGTCGTAAATCGCATTTCGTAAATTGTCAACGATTTTCGATTTACGAAATTGCCGCGCTTCAGTCGCTTGCTAAAGGTCATTGTGGCCAATAAGAACGATGGCGCCCCTAGCCTCCATTTGCAGACGCCGCACCTACAGAAGGACGCACCCATCATGCGGAACTCGCAAGACCAAAGCCCGACCGCTCTCGGACTGTTTCTCATCTTCGCCCGCATCGGCCTCACCAGTTTTGGCGGCGGGTTGAGCGGATGGTTTCTGCGAGAGTTCGTTCAAATGCGGCAGTGGATGACGGAAGAAGAATTCTTCAACGGGCTGGCCATTTCGCAGGCTTTACCCGGGATCAACATCAAGAACCTAGCCATCTGGATCGGCTATCGTATGCTCGGCCGCAGGGGCGCCGTCGCCGGCTTTCTCGGCATCATCGTCCCGCCCGGGATCGTCATCGTCCTTCTCGGCACTTTGTTCGCCATCTTGATGCGGTTCGATGTCACCCATCTGCTTCTCGAAGGAGCTGCCGCGGCGGCTATCGGATTGTCGCTGTCGATGGGATTGACCTCGGCGTGGCGCGTGCCGCGCAAGGCCATACCGATTGCCCTCATGATCGCCACTTTCGTTGCAATAGGCATCCTGCATTGGCCATTGATCTGGACGGTGCTGGGCGCCGGATCAGTCAGCGTCGCCCTCTCCTATTTCAACGCCTGAAGAGGACGGACCGATGTCAAATCCACTTTGGGATCTGGTGACCGTCTTTGCGCCAATTTCCATCGTGACGATCGGCGGCGGGCAAAGCGCCATCGCCGACATCCACCGTCAGGTCGTCGACGTCCATCACTGGATGACGCAAGCCGAATTCGTCAACGCCTTCGCGATTTCCCGTATGACCCCAGGGCCGGGCTCATTGCTGGCGACCTTGATCGGCTGGCAGGTCGCTGGCTTCTGGGGCGCCGTCGTTGCGACGCTCGCCCTGTTTGGACCGACCGCTTTCCTGATCTACGGCGTCGCCCATGTCTGGTCGCGTTTCCAGGGTGCGCGCTGGCAAATCGCCCTGGAAACCGGCCTCAGACCGATCGCGGCCGGCATGATCCTGGCGGCGACCTATATCCTCTTCAAAGCGATGGATGGGGGGTGGGTCGCCGAAGCTATCGCGCTAGTATCGACTGCGGTTCTCATGTTGACCCGCATCAATCCCCTGCTCTTGCTGGCATGTGGCGCGGGTATTTTTGTGAGCCTGCATGGATTTGCGTGAAACAGACAACACATTGTTCGCAAAGCGCCCGCCTCCCGGCGGGCGCCCTCTTTTTTGAGACTGGTTATGCCTTGAAGAAGGCAAGCAGATCGGCATTGATGACGTCTGCATGGGTGGTGGCCATGCCGTGCGGGAAGCCCTTATAGACCTTCAATGTCGCATTCTTCAGCAGCTTCGAAGACAGAAGCGCCGAATCTGCGATCGGCACGATCTGGTCGTCGTCGCCGTGCATCACCAGCACCGGCACATCGATCTTCTTCAGATCCTCGGTAAAATCGGTTTCCGAGAAGGCCTTGATGCAATCATAGTGAGCCTTGGCGCCGCCCATCATGCCCTGGCGCCACCAGTTGTTGATGATGCCCTCCGAGACTGTCGCGCCCGGACGATTGAAGCCGTAGAATGGGCCGGCCGGAACATCGTGGAAGAACTGGGCACGGTTCGCAGCAAGCGCTGCACGGAAGCCGTCGAACACTTCGAGCGGCAAACCTCCCGGATTTTTCTCGGACTTGACCATGATCGGCGGGACTGCACCGATCAGCACAGCCTTGGAGACCCGGCCGTTACCGCCGTGCTGGGCCACATACCGGGCAACTTCACCGCCGCCAGTAGAATGGCCGACATGAATGGCGCCCTTCAGGTCGAGGTGAGCCACGAGCTCTGCAACATCGGCTGCATAGGCGTCCATTTCATTGCCGGTCGCCGTCTGACTCGAGCGGCCGTGACCGCGGCGGTCATGAGCGATGACGCGGTAGCCCTGGTTCAGGAAAAACAGCATCTGCGCGTCCCAGTCGTCGGCACTCAGGGGCCAGCCGTGATGGAAGACGATCGGCTGACCGGTGCCCCAGTCCTTGTAGAAGATCTCCGTTCCGTCCTTGGTCGTAATCGTGTTGCTGCTCATAATGTCCTTACCTTTCGAAGATTGCTTTGCGGGAGAGGCTTGTGTGTTTTGAGCGAAGGGCATGACGGCGGCCGTAGCGGCCAGGCCGAGCCCGGCCGTCATGACACCACGGCGAGTAGCTTGATTGATCGACTGGCTCATTTCAATCTCCATTAATTTATATCGCACGATTTGTTATCGCGATATACACATATCTAAAGCCAACTCGGATTGCTGTCTATAAAAAAATTATCGCGATATCATTTTTCGTGATAGAGAAAGAAGGCGCGCCAATCGGAAAACATCCATGTCCGAACTAAAACCCGTCCCCTTGGACAACCAGCTTTGCTTTTCGCTCTATGCGGCAAGCATCGTCATCAACCGCACATACAAGCCGATGCTGGATGCGATGGGCATCACCTATCCGCAATATCTCGTCTTGTGTACGTTGGGTGAGAACGATGGGCTGACGGTCGGTGCGATCGCCGATCGGCTCGCGCTGGAATCAAGCACGATCACACCGCCGGTGCAGCGTCTGGAACAAGCCGGCCACGTCGAACGCAGACGCAGTACGATCGACGAGCGCCAGGTCCATGTATGGCTGACAGCGACCGGTCGAGCCCTGTTCAGCCGGAGCAGCTGCCTCGGTGAGACCCTCGTAGAGCGGTCGGGCATGACAGCTGAGCAATTCGAAGCGTTGAACCAAAATGTCCGCGAACTGCGCAAAGTGCTCGCAAGAGATTGATAGCCGGAGTCCATGAAGACGCCCAGCCTACTCGCCACAGGCCCTCACGATCGAGCGATGTGCTCAATGTCCGCTCAGGGACTGTACGAGTTGCAGATGTTTCTGCAACGTCGGCAAGACTTTCGCTGCAAGTTGGGGGACCTGTCTGTTTCCCTCGCCGGCCTTCTGCTTGAACTCGGAAATGACCTTCTCATATTCAGTCACCATGAAGCTCACAAACTCCTTGTCGAACTCGGGACCGGTCAAATGCTGGAGCTTGTCGAGCTCTTGCTGTGCCTCCCTCGCGACACCGCCGGAAACATTCACCTCAAGAGCTGCTGCCAGAGCGGTAGCCTCGTTCTTCGTTTTGCTGTGATCGGTGACCAAGGTCTGGCCGAACGAGCGCACGCCGTCGCTTGCGCCCTTTTGAGCAGCCAACTGACCGAGTGTGATTTCCGCGGTGTCGCCTTTGATGGCATCACTTAGGAATTGTTTATCGCTTACTGCCAATGCCGATGAAGCTATCAGACATCCGGCTATTATTGTTGCACCCGCAAGTAATATTTTGGTTCTCATCGCAACACCCTCGTGATTGAACGCTTCGGCGCCGTTCCACTTAAACAATCATGACTTCGCGTTTGACATCGGCGGGGAAAATTGCCGCGAACCCCTATCCCCGCGGCTTATCTTGTCGTGTCGGTCGTGGCCTTCGCCCGCTTTGCCAATAACCATGTGGGAAGCGACATTGTTCCTGCGATTTTCCTGGAACTGTCGCCGCCGAAACATAACGACGAGCAGCCGGACATAAGCGTCGATACGCAAAGGCTGTCGATCCCAACACCCTGGAACATTTGACCCACAAAGCAGTTGAGATCTGGGATCATCCGAGGGACAAGAGTGGAGAACGGAACCGGATGAGCAAGCAGCAGAACTCAGATGAGACGAAGAGACATCCGCCGACGTTCTCCGCGGAAGACGCCCGTCAGGGTGAAATCATTTTGCGAAGGCGCTGGCAGCGGTGGGTATTTATTGCCGTTCTGGTCGGCATCGTATTGTTGGCGTTTCTCCTGGCACCGAAACTTTGACTACGTCAGGCAGCAATCAAGAGTGATATCGGCGAAGAAGAGGGTAGTCTGCTTCGATGATCAATGGCGTGCTTCTTGATCTCGCTGGGGTCATCTATGACGGTGAAGACCTCATAGCCGGCGCAACATCTGCTGTTGCCCGGCTGCACGAGGCCGGCCTTCCCATCCGCTTCGTCAGCAATACGACGCGCTCAATCAAGCAAGCGATTCTGGATCGACTTGAGAAATTCGGGCTTGCTGTCACGAGCGACGAACTCTTCACTCCGGCACAGGCCGCCCGCGATTGGCTTCGTCGACACGACCGATCGCCCTACCTTCTGATCCACCCTGATCTGGCATCGGATTTCGACGGCCTGGCGGGCAGCCAAGACAAGGCTGTCGTTGTTGGCGATGCCGGCGAGATTTTCGACTACGGAACCCTGAACGAAGCATTTCGGGAATTGATCGAGGGCGCGGATTTCCTGGCGCTCGCACCGAACAGGACGTTCAGGGATGCGGATGGAAAGCTGAGCCTAGATGCGGGTGCGTTCGTCGCGGCGTTGGAATTCGCAACTCAAAGGCGTGCCATTGTCCTGGGCAAACCGTCGGCTGACTTCTTCGTCTCCGCACTTGCCAGCATGCATTGTCCGAAAACGGAAGCCGTGATGGTGGGTGACGATGCGGAAACCGATGTCGCAGGCGCCTTGCGGGCTGGACTTTCCGGTGCGCTGTTGGTCCGTACCGGCAAGTACCGCCGCGGCGATGAGAAGCGTTTCAAACCGCAGCCAACAGCAACGGTGAACGATATCTCCGCCGCCGTCGAGTGGATCATCGCCAATCGTAATATCTAGCCGAAGGCCATAGACGATTGGGCTGAAAACGCCACGTTGCGTCCTAACCTACATCGCCGGTACGAACTTCCAAAACACGCCCTCGAAGCGTTCCGGATAATATTTGAATTCACACTCAAAGCGCCGTCCATAGGCTTCGGCGTTATCGAGGGCCATCTTGCTGACCGGGTTCATTCCGGTGCCCGGGGCAAACCAATCCTCAAGCAGGTCCTCAGGCACATAGGCGCCGATCCGGAGCGGAAGTTTGGTCAATACGTCGTTCATCTCTTCGGGAGGCATTGTCTTCTCCAACTTGTAACGTCGCTGGTATCGGACATCGCGAGCCGGAGAGATTAGCTCCGTCGTTGGGCGACGACAGGATACCTGTGCCCACTGATAGGGAGCTCCGCCCAGGGGCGGAGCCGTCTGCTCAATTTGCAGTATAACGCGTTGTCCGCAAAGACCCCGAATTCGGCCGCGGCATCGCATGGCGAGGCGCCAAAACTGCCGGCATATCTGCCTCCAGGCATGCGGCGACAAAAGCCTCGCGCGCGACGATCGGGGGAATCGCGCCATTCAATGTTCCGCGGCATGTCTTCACAGCGCGGTCGTACGGCTCACCATTCCGGAGAGGCCACTCATTTTCGAGGAAATCCAGCGCATCATATGCGCCGGCAAAGCTCCGTTCCAGACCACATTGCAATCGAATGGTAACGGGCCGTGTCCAGGGAACGCTATTGATCAGCATTTTCTTCCTCCTCGAATGCTGCCCGAATCACCCTGTTAGAATATTGCCGAGTCTCTCTTACGTTCAAGGGATTGCCAATGGCATTTGGAGGTCCATCCCCTTCCTTCGAGTGCGAGCCATCGATCTCCATCCGCATGTCGGCCATAAAGTCCTCTAACGAAAAGCCTGGGACGACATGTCGTCCCAGGCCTCTGCATGGAGGATCCCAGCCTGATCATCTTGCGGACCGCGGAGCAATGTTCCGCAGGCAAACGCGCATCGTTCCGAGCTTCGGTAGCGCTCCGCTATTGATCGACCACCGAGCCGTCGACATGAAGACGGGTGTGCATCTTTCGGGGGCGGTACGGATATTTCTGTGCCGCGTCCGGCCGCAGAGTAATGCCGATGCCGGGTTCGTCGCTGATCGTCAGGAAGCCCTCGCCATCGTGTTGCGAGGCGCCGGCGAGGAAACTGTCGGTATCCGGGCGCTTGTCCGTAACGTCCCAGGTATCGTTCGGGAATTCCTGCATCACGAAGTTCGGCGCCGTCGCGGCAATCTGGAGGCAAGCGGCCGTCGACACGGCGCTCAACGGATTATGCGGCACCACACCGACATGCGACGCCTCGGCAAGGGCGGCGATCTTGCGGGCCCCGGAAATGCCGCCGACGATGCAGACATCGGGGCGAACCATCTGCACGGCATTGCGCGCCAGAAGCATCTGGAACTCCCACAATGAGGTCATGCGCTCGCCGGTCGCGATCGGAATGCCGATCTTGTCGGCGACATAGGACATCTCATCGAGATTATCTGGTGTGACCGGATCTTCCATGAACAACGGCAGGAACTCTTCGATGCCCCGGCCAAGCTGTACAGCTTCGAAAGGCACCATTCTTCGATGGATCTCAATGCAGAGATCCATCTCACGCCCCGCAATCTTGCGGTATTCGCGAACCGTATCGATGGCGTCACCGATCTTCTGCGCATGCGTCTGGAAAAATGGCACCTCGCGACGGGAATCGAGAAAAGGCGTCAGGTGACCGACGGCGGTGAAACCCATTTTCTTGGCATTCTCGATGCCGGTGAAAAGCTCTTCCTTGGTCTCCCCGAAGACGTGATAATAGGCGCGTGCCTTGTCTCGCACCTTGCCGCCGAGAAGGGCGTGCACCGGCGCTTCGTAGTGCTTGCCGGCGATATCCCAAAGAGCGATATCGATGGCGCTGATTGCGGCCATGATCGCCGAGCCACGGAAATGCGCCCAGCGATACATATATTGCCAGTGATGTTCGATACGCAGCGGGTTCTCGCCCAGGAGATAGTCCTTGAAGCGGGTCACCGCGCCGGCCGTGGCCTCATGAAATCCCCAGGCGCCGCCCTCACCCAGACCGACCAACCCGTTGTCCGTGCGGATTTCGACGAAGAAATATTTGTCGATAAAAATGCTCTCGATGCTTTCAATGCGCATGTTCAATCCTTTCATACTGTTTCGTCCGCAGGGCATGCGGCTCACTATTCCGGGATGATGATGACGTCGTCGGGTTCGATCCGGACGCGGATGGTGTCGCCGATGACGGGAGGCCGGCGCGCCGGCAGTTCGGCGCGTAGCGTCACTTCGCCCAGCAGCAAACTGCAGGTGACGAGCGGGCCAAGAAAACCGAGGGTTTCGACACGCGCATCGAAGCAATTCGCGCCCGTCTCGTCGTCGCGGATACGGCTGATGCTTTCGGCGCGGATACAGGCGAGAACCGGACCTGACGCGCGAGCGTCTTGCCCGCGCGAAAAATGCCCTGCCACAATCACACCGCCGGGGAGCGACACCTGCGCCGACCGATCACCAGCCGAGCGAATGACCGAGGCTTCAACGATGTTGGCATTGCCGATGAATTCGGCGGCGAAGCGGCTCGCTGGCCGTTCGTAGAGGTCGCGCGGCGTGCCTGACTGCATGATCCGCCCATCCTTCATCAGGATGATGCGATCGCTCATCAGCATGGCTTCGGACTGATCGTGGGTTACGTAGAGCGAGGTCTGGCCCAGCCGGCGCTGCAGTTCCACCAATTCGAAGCGCATCCGGTCCCGCAGGCCGGCATCGAGATTGCTCAGCGGCTCATCGAACAACAACAGCCGCGGCGAGGTGACGACGGCGCGGGCAAGTGCCACGCGCTGCTGCTGCCCGCCGCTCAGCTCCGTTCCATAACGGCCGGCAAAACCATCAAGGCCGACGATTTTAAGCGCCTCGCCAACTTTCCTCTCTATATCGGCAGAGGTCTCGCGACGAATGCGCAGCCCATAGGCGACGTTTTCGAAAACCGACATATGCGGCCAGACCGCATAGGATTGGAAGACCATGTTGATGCCGCGCTTGTCGGGCGGCACATCGCGACCATCCGCCGCCATGATCGCTTCGCCCAGGCGGATGGTTCCGCCCGAAGAGCCTTCGAGACCGGCAATGCATCGCAACGTCGTCGTCTTGCCGCAGCCACTCGGGCCAAGTAGCGAGACGAACTCACCGTCCTCGACCGTGAAGGAGATATCGCGGACGGCAATCACGGCGCCATACGCCACGACAAGATCTTCGACCTTCAACTTGGCCAATGTGACTTCCTCGCTTAAGTGGCCTGCGACAGCTTCACGCGCAGCACGAAACGCCCGATGAAAATGCCGGCGCCAAGGATCGCGGTTTGCAGGAGGCCGATGATGGTAGCGTTCTGGACATTGCCGAATTCGAGGTAGTCCCAGGACATGACCGACAGCACCTTATTGCTCGGTGAGGCCAGCAGGATCGCGGCACTGATTTCGCGGATCGAGAAAATGAAAACCAGGATCCAGGCCGACAGCACGCCCGGCTTGATCAGCGCAAACGTGATCTTGCGTGCCGTATGCCAATGCGAGCCGCCGCAGACCGAGGACGCTTCTTCCAGCGACTTGTCGATCTGGATCATCGACGTGTCGATCATCCGGTAGGCGAAGGGGATGTACGAGGCGACGAAGGCGATGACGAGAATCCAGATCGTGCCGTAGGCGGGCGTCATCAGGTAGGTCCAGAAGATGCCGGTGCCGAAGACGATGCCCGGCACGGCAATCGGGAACATCGCGATATAATCGAGAATGTCGCCGCCCCTCACCCGCAGGCGGCGAACCGCATAGGCAAGGACGATACCGAGCGCGACGCAAAAGGTGGGAGACAGGATGCCGACCAGCAGCGTGTTCCAGATCGACTGCTGAACGGAAACCGATCCGAGAACCGCCCTGAAATTGGCAAGCGTGAAGTGAGCATCGAGGATCGACGACGAGGTGAAGCTGGTGAAGGCAACGTACAGCAGCGCCAGATAAGGCAGGACGATCGCGAGTACCACATAGGCCAGGATGAAGACCAACGCCGCGAACTGCCAGCCGCGAAGCCGAACGAGCCGGGCGCGGTACCCCCTCGCCGTCACGGTGACGAAACGGGTCGCAACCCGTGAGGCAAAGCGATAAAAAGCCACGCCGATCAGCGATATCCAGAAAAGCAGCGTCCCGATTGCCGCCGCCCGCGAATAGTCGAGCGGAAACGTTGCAACAGCGCGATAGATATCGACGGCGAGGAACGGCATTGCCTGCGTGCCGCCGAGAGCGGCGGGAATGGAAAAGGTGCCGCAGGTCAGCACGAAAACAAAGAAGAAGGCCGAGATGATGGCCGGACGCACGATCGGAAGCGTGATCTTATACGCGGTCGTAAACGTGCCGGCACCGTTCAGATAGGATGCCTCCTCCATGGAGGGGTCCATGCCCTTCAGCGCCGAGGATACCGTCATATAAGCATAGGGCACGTTGTAGAGGGCCATGATCAGGATGACGCCGGTGGCGCTGACGACGTTGATTATGGCGCCCTGGATACCGAGGAGGTCGCGGGCCATCACATTGATGAGGCCGGCATTCGGCGAGGCCAGGATCAGCCAGGCGAGAGCCCCGACGAAAGGCGAGAGATAGAGCGGCGCAATCACGCATTGCTCCATGAAACCGCGTGCTCGGATGTCTGTCCGCGACAACAGCCACGCAAGCGCGATCCCGACAAGGCAGGCGATCAGCGAAACGAGAAGCGACGCACCAATGGTGACGGAAAGCGTCTTCAGATACGGCAGCGTCGTATAGACGGCCTGCAGGCTCCTCAGGGAAAACTGCGCACGCGGATCGACGAAAGTTCCCGTCCGCATTGCGCCAAGGAACATCAACAGGATCGGCAGCAGCACCAGCACGATCAGCAAAATGCCGAGCGCGAGCGGCAATGCCAGCCCGCGCCGGCTCCGCAGGCCCTCGGCGCGACTGACCGGGATAACCTGAGTTTGCGTTTGCGATATCGACACGTCCCTACCTCACCGTCCGAAAATTTGGTTCCATTCGGCGATGATGGGTTTGCCCGGATCGACGTAGCCAGGATCGTTCAGATAATCGAGGTAGAGGTCCGTGGGATCGGCATACCAATCCTCCTTGTACCAGTCGCCCTTGCTCGCCTTGCGGCCGTCGACGGTATCTTCGCGCGCGGAGGCGACGCCGGAGAGCTTGAACCACTCGGCCTGCCCCTCCGAACTTGCGGCCCATTCCTGAAAGAGTTTTGCTGCGTTGGAGTGCGGCGCATGGGCGGAAATGGCCTGGACCGTGAGATTGGCCGGGGTCGGCGACGGAAAAACCCAGCGGATCGGCGCGCCCTTGAGATAGAGATTGCCCATATCGCTCTGCGACGCCTGATCGACGATCGCATGTTCGCCGGCGCCGACCCGGTCATACATCGGCGATTTGCTTTCGTAGATCTGCGGCTTCAGGGCAGCGATCTTGGCCTCGTAAGCGGGACCGTACTGGTCGCGCTTGCCGCCCAGAAACATATAGACGAAGGAATAGCTGCTGCCGCCGGATGCCGGCGTCGAGGTGGCCATGCGGCCGGTCCAGCGCGGATCGGTCAGGGCTTGCCAGCCGCCCTCGCGGATCAATTTATCCTCCTCCGGCGTGACCTTTTGGGAGTTCCAGGCAATCCCCATCGCGTTGACGAAGATGGTGTACCAGATGCCCTCCTTTTTCATCGACGGACGAATGCCTGCGCCCGAGGGAGGCGTATATTCGCCGATCAACCCCTCGTCATGGGCCGACTCGATGAGCACCGTATCCGTGATCTGGATCACATCGGCGATATGCTGCCCGACGCGCTCCTCCGTCAGCCACCGATCGAAGAGCGGATAGCTGGGACCGCGAACATTCTGCGTGCTGATGCCATATTTCTTGGTGAAGGCCGACGTCCAGGTCGCCGTGATGTCGATCGCAGTCGTGTGATAGTAGGTCAGAGTTCCCTCGGCCTTGGCGGCGGCGATTAGATCGGCGTCGGGAGCTGCTTCAGCCAGAGCGCGGCCCGGAAAAGGTAGCGCGGCGGCAGCGGCTCCCATTGCACCCAGTTGAAGCAAATGTCGTCGGGAAATCTCCCGACGGAATCCGGGCACGCCGTTATTATCGGTCGTCATTCGCATTCCTCCCTGACAAGACGACGGGCTCCTCCCCATCGCCGCTTGCTATCCTATATTTGCGCAAATATAGGATGAGTCAACGCTTGATCGGCAGATTTGCGCAAATATAGGATTTCGTGCAAAGGCCCGACTATTCGTTTATGATTGGCGCTCGAACAGAGAAAGGACTGATTGATGAGGGTGAGTTCCAAGAGTTTGGCCAGTATACCTCCGCTCAATGAACCGGTTTATCTGCGTGTCAAACGAGCGATCGTGGCCGATCTCGTCTCAGGAGAGTTCTTGCCCGGCATGCATCTGACCATCGACACGCTGACGACGCGCTACGGCGTCAGTCATATGCCGATCCGGGAAGCGCTGCGGCAGTTGGAGGGTGAAGGCATCCTGATCTCGCTCGCTCATCGTGGCTTCAAGATCGAATCCGTCACCGAGGATTACATCCGCAACATCTACGACATCCGTGTCGGCATCGAATCCCTGCTTGCCCATCGGGCAGCCGAGCTGGCGACGGATGAGGACATCAGCGACATCAGACATTTGCATGAGAACCTGTCCGCCCTGATCCGCAGCGGCGGCGGCGTGCCGGCTGCGCTTGAGAACGTCAAATTCCACAAGCGGATCTATGCCATTGCCCGCAATCCAGAGGCCGAGCTTATTCTGGAAGGACGGACCCGCGTTGTGCGCAGCGTCGGCGACGGCTTCGGCGGCTATACGCCTGATGTTTTCGAAATTGTCATCGCCGAGCACGAAAAAATGGTTGTGGCCCTCGAACGAAAAGACCCGAAAGCCGCGGGCGATGCCGTTTTCGATCACGTCACCGCAGCGCGCGACCGCCTCTTGGCAAAGATGGCAGAGACCCATAGGTTCACGTCCGACGCCGCCCCGCAAACCGGAACGCAGCCATCCCGCGGCATAACAGACCAGACCCTTTGACGATCGATAAGAGCTCAAGAGGATATCATGACCATCAAGTCCGCCCGCGTCACCGCCTATGCTGCGGCGTATGACGAACCGATCACCAACGGGCTTTATACCTACACCCATACGCAAATCGTGGTTGTCGAGCTGGAGACAAAGTCCGGAGTCGTCGGCCTCGGATGGACGCATGGCGGCAAGATCGTCTATGAGGCGCTTCGGGAAATTGCACAGCTCGTCGTCGGGCAACCGCTCAACACCGAGCGGATCTGGAAACTCATCTACCAACCGAAGCTGTTCGGTCGTCGCGGCCTAGAAACCCGCGCTCAGAGCGCGGTCGATATCGCGGTGTGGGACGCGATCGGCAAGGAATGCGGCCGATCCATCCATCAGATGCTGGGCGGCTATCGCGACACGGTGCCCGCCTATGTCGCGGGCGGTTATTACGGCAAGGGCAAAGGTCTTGACGGCCTGCAGAAGGAAGTTTCCGACAAGGCGGCAAAGGGCGCCAAAGCGATCAAGATGAAGATCGGCGCCGTGCCGCTGGCCGAGGATTTCGCCCGCGTCGATACGGTCATCGAAGCGGTCGGCCCTGGCGTTTCGGTCCTGACCGACGCGAACAATGCCTATAATCGCCTGGACGCCCTGAAGATGGCCCGCTTTCTCGAAGAACGCGGCTGCTTCTGGTTCGAAGAGCCGCTTTCGCCGGAAGACAATGCTGGTGCTGCCGACCTCGTCCGCCGGACGGATATCCCGATCGCGCTCGGCGAAAACGAATATACGATCACCGGCTTCCGCGACCTGATCACCGCGGGCGCCGCGGATGTTCTCAACGCCGACGCGCAAATTCTCGGCGGCATCACCGAATGGCAAAAATGCGCGCACTATGCCGACGCCAACCATGTCCCGGTTGCGCCGCACGGCGACCAGGAAATCCACGTCCATCTGGTTGCCGCCGTGCCGAACGGGCTGATCGTCGAATATTACGACAACAGCCTCAATCGCCTGAAGGACGCGATGTTCCACCAGCAACTCGAGGTGAATGCCGACGGCTCCATCAGCGCTCCGACGCGCCCCGGTCTCGGTTTCGACCTCAACCACGCCGCATTGGAGAAATTCAGGGTCGAGGGTTGATGCACCAATTTGCCCACGACGATGTCGGCGAGGACCTTAGGATTGGCGGATGTGACGTATCGTCAGGCGTTTCAGTTCTTCGACATCGCCGGCGCGCTAAAGCCCTGAAGCCCGCCATCAAGAAGCGCGACCTCCCGTGCTCGCCTGTTCAAGCAAAGCAAGCAAACCTTTGAGAATATCCGTCGGCGATGGCGGGCAGCCTGGAATATGGAGGTCTACGGGTATAACTTTCGAAACTCCGCCGATGACGGCATAGCTGCCCGCGAAGCAGCCGCCGTCGCGGGCGCAGCCGCCGAGTGCGACGACCCATTTTGGAGCGGGCGTGGCGTTATACGTCCGCTCCAGTGCTTCCCGCATGTTCTTCGTCACCGGCCCGGTCACGAGCAGTACATCGGCATGACGTGGCGAGGCGACGAACCGGATACCGAAGCGCTCTATGTCATAAAAGGCATTGCTCAGCGCCTGCATCTCCAGTTCGCAACCGTTGCAGGATCCGGCATCGACGGCGCGGATCGACAGGCTGCGGCCGAGCCGCCGGCGGGATGCGGCGCCGATGCCGGCGGCGAGTTCCTCCATCGCCGCATCGGAAGGCGTCGGCGCGGGTTCCGTCAGCGGCAGGCGGATCAGGTTTTCGAAGAGGAGCTTTCGCATAGGACCCTGCCCTCAAAGATCATGACCGGAGTAGGAACAATTGAACGACTTGTTGCAGAGCGGGAAATCGGCAACGATGTTGCCTTCGATCGCCGCTTCCAGCAGCGGCCACTGAAACCAGGATGGATCGCGCAGATGGCAGCGTTCGATCCGGCCCCCGGGTGCCAGCCGCAACCAGACCAGTATGTCTCCACGAAAACCCTCGACGAGCGCCATGCCTTCTCGACGTTCGTCTACCGAAGGGATCGCGTTGAGAATCTGTCCCGTCGGAAGACGGTCGAGGATCTGCTCGACAAGCGAGAGGCTCTGCTCCACCTCGCGAATGCGGATCCAGACACGGGCGTTGACATCGCCATCGTTGAGCACCGGAACATCGAAGGCCAGATTGTCATAGGGCGGATAGCGCAAGACCCGCCGGGCATCGAAGCCGCGTCCGGAGGCCCGCCCGACATAACCGCCTGCCCCGTACTCGCGCGCCAGCTCGGCGCTGAGCCTGCCTGTGCCGACCGTCCTGTCCTGCAGCGAGGTGGTGTTGTCGTAGAGCTCGACCAGGGGCGGAAATCGACGGCGGATTTCTGCAAGCAGGCTTCGCAAGCCGGCCGCTCCGTTATCATTGACATCGGTGGTGACACCGCCGGGCACGATACGGTCACGCATGAGGCGGTGACCGAAGGCGGTGTCGGCTGCGCGTAACGCGCGCTCGCGCAGCACGCCGCAATGAGCCAGCATCAGTGGAAAGGCGGCGTCGTTGCAGATGGCGCCGATGTCACCAAGATGGTTGGCGAGCCGCTCCAACTCCGCCATCAGAGCGCGCAACCAGATCGCCCGCGGCGGAGCAACGAACCCTAATGCGGCCTCAACGGCCTGCGAAAAGGCATAGGCGTAAGCGACCGTACTGTCGCCGGACACTCTCCCGGCAAGCTGCGCTCCGCGGGCGAGATCCGCGCCTGCCATCAGCGCCTCTATCCCTTTATGGACATAGCCGAGCCGTTCTTCGAGGCGGACGACCGTCTCGCCATTGGCTGAGAAGCGAAAATGTCCCGGCTCGATGATGCCGGCATGCACAGGGCCAACCGGGATCTGGTGCAGGCCCTCACCCTCGGCACGCAAGAAGGCATAGGGACTGACCTGCGGCAACGCAGCCCCGCGCGCGCCGAGGGGGTGGCGCAGATCCCATCGGCCGTGATCGAGCCACGGCCGGCTATCCGGCAGCCCCCGCGGTTCGAGTCCGGTCAGGTCGCGGATCGCTCGCTCCAACCGGAGCGCCGGCGGATGCAACTGCGCTACGGAAGGATAGCCGGCTGAGTCCAGCTCTTCCAGGCTGAGGACGCCGATCATGCCGGCCGGTTCATCGAGCAAGGCCATGTGGACTGCGCTTGCTGCGCCCCAAAGCCCGAGCAGGCTCAGACGTCCTTCGGACAGTGCGTGTGCCGCCGATGTCCATATATCCGCATCGGCGACGGCGCGCAGCCAAGGAGCGTGGTGTGGGACGGAACGGCCTTTCTCGAGGATGTCACTCAGCGTCAGCATCTCTCCCCCCAAATCATCGAAGAAGGTTGGCGATATGCTGGAACCATGCCACCAGCTCCGACGGCAAATAGACGCCGGCTATAAGCACGAGCACGAGATGAGCATACATGGGCACATAGGACGCCTCGGCGGGTGCCGTGCTGCCGCGTGGCTGCCCGAACACCGCTCCCGTCAGCCGCAACAGCAGGGCACCGAAAGCGACCAGCAATCCGAAGACGAGCGGAATGGCAAGCAACGGCTGCTTGGCAAAAGCCGAGCTGACGATCAGGAATTCGCTCATGAATATTCCTGCGGGAGGCAGGCCGGCAATGGCGACGACGCCGGTCAGCAGGCCCCAGCCGAGTCCCGGATGCGTTTCCGTCAAGCCACGGATAGCGGAGAGCCTTTGAGTTCCCTTGACCTGGGCAATATGGCCGACGGCGAAGAAGATCGCCGACTTGGTCAGCGAATGCATGACCATATGCAATAGTCCGGCGAAATTGGCGAGCGGTCCGCCGAGGCCGAAGGCAAAGACGATGATGCCCATGTGCTCGATCGAAGAATAGGCGAACAGGCGTTTGATATCGCGGCGACGGTAGAGCATGAAGGCCGCGAAAATCAGCGAGGCAAGCCCCATCGTCATCATCAGAGGTCCGGGCGCAAGCGCTTCCGGATTGGCTGACAGCAGCATCTTGAAGCGCAGAACCGCGTAGAGCGCAACGTTGAGCAGCAAGCCGGACAGAACCGCCGAAATCGGTGTCGGCCCCTCGGCATGCGCGTCCGGCAGCCACGCATGCAGTGGCGCGAGACCGACCTTGGTGCCATAGCCAAGCAGCAGAAAGACGAAAGCGACATTGAGAAGCGCCGGATCGAAGGCCGAGGCGTGATCGATCAGGATGGTCCAGACCATGGCATCATAACCTTCGCCGACGACCGGCTGCGCCGCCAGGTAAATAAGAATGGTGCCGAACAGCGCAAACGCGATGCCGACACTTCCGAGAATGAAATATTTCCAGGCAGCTTCCAGTGCTTCGTGGGTGCGGTAGATACCGACCATCAATACGGTGGTGAGCGTCGCAAGCTCGACGGCGACCCACATCAGACCGATATTGTTCGACACGAACGCAAGGTTCATGCCGAACATCATGATCTGATACATGGCGTGGTAGAAACGAAGGTTCGCAGGCGTCAGCCGGCCGGTTTCCAATTCATGCGCGATGTAGCTGGCGCTGAATATGCTGGTGGTAAAGCCCACGAAGCTGTTGAGGACGATGAAGACGATATTGAGATCGTCGACAAGCAGATATTGTCCCGGCGCCGGCCGCGCGGTCACGAACAGGGAGAGCGCGGCAAGCAAGGTCAGCAGGCTTGCGAATACGTTCAGCCGCGCCGTCATCCGATAGCCGGGTAAAAGCGCCAGGAATACGGCCGCAGCGATCGGAATCACCAAGACGGCGGTTACCGCATCAAAGGCTAGGACGGAGGAAAACGCGTTCATGTTCGCCTCTTCCCCTTGAAATCATCAAGCGCGCGGACGTCGACCGTATCGAAGCGCTCTCGGATGCGAAATAGAAAGACGCCGATTACGATGAAGGCGATCAGGATCGAGAAGGCGACGCTGATCTCGACGACCAGCGGCATGCCCTTCGCCCCGGTCGCCGCAAGCACCAGACCGTTCTCGAGCGACATGAAGCCCACGACTTGGCTGACGGCGTTGCGGCGCGTGACCATGATCAGCAGCCCCAGCAGCAAGACCGACAAAGCGAAGGCGAGGTCCTCCCGTGCCAAAGGATCGGCCCCCGGCGTTACCCGAAGCATCACCACCGTCGCCAAAGCGACCAGGCCGATGCCGGCGAGCATGGTGGGGCCGATGCCGACAACGGTTTCAATCTCGCGATGGATGCCGAGCTGGCGGATCATGCGATGGAGCACCACGGGGATGACCATGGCCTTGAAGACGAGAGCGATCGCCGCCGTGACATAAAGATGCGGGGCATCGTGGACGAAAGCCTGCCAGGCCACCGACAGGGTCAATATCAAGGAATGCAGAGCGAAGACGTTGAGCAACGCGTAGAGACGGTCCTGATAGAGCATCATCATGCTGACCAAGACCAGGCCGCCGGCAAGCATGTGGGCTATGTCGAAGACCGGACCGTTCATCACAGGCTCCTCGAGACGAATCGCAGTAGGGTTGCAAGCAGGCCGAGCATGAGCGCCGCGCCCAGGAATTCGGGTACCCGGAAGACCCGCATCTTCGCGGTCGCGGTTTCGAACAGGGCAAGGAGAACGCCGCCAACCGCAAGCTTGGCGAGATAAGCAAAAATGCCCTCCAGGTAGGCGACGGGCTCCTGTCCCGGCACGGCGAGCTTCCATGGGACGAACATGCAGGCGATCAGGGACATGTAGAGCAGGAGTTTCAGGGATGCCGCCAGCTCGATCATCGCGAGGTGCCGTCCGGAATATTCGAGCACCATGGCTTCATGCACCATGGTCAACTCCAGATGCGTTGCTGGATTATCGACGGGGATACGGGCATTTTCGGCGATCGCGACCATCACGAGGGCGATCAAGGCAATTGCCAGTGAGACGCGAAGGCCCACCTGCGGGGAGGTCATAAAGGCCGCGATGGTCGAAAGCTGGGTCGAGCCCGCTATGAGGGCAAGCGTGAAGATGATCAGCAGCATGGACGGCTCCGCCAGCGTCGCGATCATCGCTTCGCGGCTCGATCCGATGCCGCCGAAGCTGGTGCCGACATCTATGCCGGCAAGCGCCAGGAAGAAACGCGCGCTGCCAAGCAGCGCGATGATTGCGATCAGATCCGCCATCCAACTGAAAATGAGGCCGGTGGCGAAAGTCGGGATGATAGCGGCTGCAACCCAGGTCCCGGCGAAGATCAGATAGGGCGTTATCCTGAACAACCATGACGCATTCTCGGCCAGGACCACTTCCTTGCGCAGGAGCCGCAGGATGTCACGGTAGGGCTGGATCATGGAGGGCCCCCGCCGACGCAGCAATCGCGCCTTGATCAGACGGATGAAACCGGTCAGCAGCGGCGCAAGCAGCACGACCAGCGCCATCTGAAAAGCCTGAACAAGAAGAGCTGAAATCACGACCATAGCGCCAGCACCAACAGCAGGAAGACAAGCGCGAGGAAAACCAGGCTCAGATAACGCCGGATCGTCAGGAATTGCAGATGGTTGAGCTTTTCGGCCACGAAGCCGACGGCGCCGATGATCGGCAGGTAGAGCTCCTCCCAGATGAGATCATGGGTCTTGACGGCAAAACGCGCCGGGCGGAGATCGCCGGGCGCCGGCATGTCGACCTCTTCACGGGCGCGGAAAACCAGCGTTCCGAAAACACGCCGCACGGGCTGGGCAAAGCTGCTCGCTGTATATTGCGTCGCCGGGCTCGTCTGCGGGAAGCCGCAGTCCCACGCAGGTGCCCGCCGCAGCCCTCGTGAGGCGAAGCGGTGGATGAAATAGGCGGTCAGCGACGCCGAGAATAGGGTGAACAGGAATACGAGAAGGCCGTTATAGGAGCTGCGACTCTCTGCGACCGGCACGATCGACAGCCACGGAATATCCGACTGCACGGGCATCCGCTCTCCGATCATCGACAATGTTATGGGCGCGAGCCCATCGATGACGATCCCCGGCAGAATGCCCGCCAGGAGACACAACGCCGCCAGCACGGACATGGCCGCGAGCGAGAAGCGATCGACCTCCACCGCCCGCTCGGCCACAGCGGTGCGAGGACGGCCGAGAAAGGTCACGCCGTATGCCTTGACGAAACAGGCAGCGGCCAGAGCAGCTGACAATGCCAGCATGCCGCCTACCGCCGGCACGAGAATCTTCAAGCCCCATTGCGGCACCGCAGGGCTTTGCAGAATGGCCTGGAACGCCAGCCACTCGGAAACGAAGCCGTTGAATGGCGGCAGAGCCGAAATCGCGACGCAGCCGACGAGGAAAACGACGCTGGTGACCGGCATGCGATGGATGAGGCCGCCGAGCTTGTCCATGTTCCGCTCACCGGTTGCCGTCAGCACGGCGCCCGCACCGAAGAAGAGCAGGCTCTTGAAGAAGGAATGATTGAGGACATGGAACAGCGCGGCAGTCAGTGCCAGTGCCGCCGCCAGCTCCATACCGTTCGCCTTGAAGGCAAGCGCGAGCCCGAGGCTGACGAAGATCACCCCGATATTTTCGATGGTGCTGTAGGCGAGCAACCGTTTGAGATCGCTCTCCATCAGCGCCTGCAGGATGCCGAGCACAGCGGTCCCGCTGCCGATGATCAGCACCACGATACCCGACCACCAGCTCGGCATGCCGAGGAGGTCGAAGACCACCCGGACGAAGCCATAGACCGCGACCTTGGTCATGACGCCGCTCATCAGAGCGGAAACATGACTTGGGGCAGCCGGATGCGCCAGCGGCAACCAGACATGCAGCGGCACAAGACCAGCCTTGGAACCGGTGCCGAGTAGCAGCAGGACAAGCGCAAGACCAGCCACGAACGGCGTGTGCGCGGATACCCGCATGGCTGCGAAGCTATAATCGCCGGCAGATCCCGCGAGCAGGCCGAAGGCGAGCAGCAGAGCCAGAGTGCCGAAGCTTGCCATGACGATGTAGACGAAGCCGGCCTTCCGATTATCGGCATCTCGATGGTGGGCCATCACCAGCGCCCAGGAAGCAAGCGACATGAACTCCCAGGAAATGAGAAAGGTGAAGGCGTCGTCTGCCAGGATCACCAGGTCCATGCCGGCAAGGAAGGCCGGAAAGAATGGCAGCACGCGATGCGGCGCATGTTC
The DNA here is from genome assembly GCF_030272705.1 of Rhizobium mayense. GTDB lineage: Bacteria > Pseudomonadota > Alphaproteobacteria > Rhizobiales > Rhizobiaceae > Rhizobium > Rhizobium mayense. The sequence goes on from NZ_JARFYM010000002.1 coordinate 227,157, forward strand.
ATGACGGCCGTATCCGAGAGCGTAGAGAGCCGAAAGGGCACCGCCGAGATTGACGACCATCAGGAAAAAGGCCGAGAGCGTATCGAGCCGGAAGTGGCTTCCGAGCCACGGCAGGCCGAAAGGAAGAACCAGAACCGGCGCTTCGGCGGAAGGAAGGCCTTCGACAAGATAGGCAAGCGCGGTTACAAAGGCGATGGCGGAGAAAACCAGGCTTGCACAGTAGACAACCTGCATCGACCGCGTCGAACGGATCAACGGCACTGCCAGGGCCGCCGTCCCGAGCAATGCCGCAACGCATAGCAATAAGACGGAGACCGATGTCACGGGTGCCTCCTCGTTGCGCCCGGGGGCACGGAAGGCTCGACCGTACGGCTCTCCGAAGCTTTCATCTTCGCCTTGAGCCTGACCCCTCGCCCGCCATCCAGACTTGTAGCGCCCTCGTTGATCACCTCGACGCCCGCACCATCGAGGGCGGCGAGAAGACGCATCAGAGAGTCGACATTGCCGCGCACGACATCCGCGCTCGCCTCCATTCGCTGGATCGTCGGAACAGAAATTCCCGCCAATTCGGCCAGTTGGCGCTGGTCGATACCAAGAAGGGCCCGGGCGGCCCGCATCTGAGCGGCAGTAATCACGATTCAACCATCGCTTATCTTGCACAGACTCTGATAATTAACGTCTATCATGTGCCTATTGATGTCTGAAATCAATATTCTGATGTGTCAGCGCCATTCTGAGACGAATGGTCGCTTGTTAAGACTCGACGCCTGGGAGTAAGTTGAGATCATTTCATGCACCAAAGGAGTCATTCGTGGCCGGCGAGCGGCGCCACAGGAGTCAGCCGTTGTCGCACGAGATAACGATCCGCCTCGCTCAAGCGCCCGCAAACGAACGTTCCTGCCCTATCGAACCAATAAATTATTCCTGCAAAGCAAGAGAAAAAAGCACGTAGCCGCAGCCCCACCTCTCCCGGCAATCCCGACGCCGTCACGCCAGTAGTTCACACCACATGCTCGTAAGACAGGGTTCTCACCGTAACGAAAAGATCGATCGCGGCCTTGCGGCTTCGCTTGCTGGGATAGCCGGCGCGCTGAACGCATCCGCCTTCTACTCGGTCGGCTTTTTCTCCGCCAACATGACGGGCAACGTCTCCACACTGTCGGATCATCTCGCCCTTGGTCAATGGCTCTCCGCCCTGTTCTACGGCGGTATCGTGGTGGCATTCGTGCTTGGCGCGGCGGTGTCGACGCTTATCGTCAACGAAGGACGTCGCCGTAACGTCCACGCCATTTACGCCTACAGCATTCTGACTGAAGCGGTGCTGCTCGCCCTTCTCGGCTGCGCGGATCTCTGGCTGTTGGCGAGCTGGCGCGTGCCGGTTCTCGTTCCCGGCCTTGCCTTCCTGATGGGCGTGCAGAATGCCGTCGTCACCCGCATCTCAGATGCCCGCGTGCGCACCACGCATGTATCCGGGATGGCCACCGATCTCGGCATCGAGCTTGCGATCGCCTTTGATATCTTATGTGGACGCGAGCCCAAAGCCGAGGCTCGACATAACCTGACCAAGCTGCGGCTGCACCTGTACACCATCGCTGCCTTCCTGATCGGCGGCATTCTCGGAGTCGTCATCTACCGCGCCGTTGGCGGCTACCTTCTCATCATAGCCGCGGTTTTGTTGACGGTGATCGCGCTGGACGCAATTCGGCGCGCGAAAAAGACGCTGTCCGCTCTGGGCACCGTCTCGTCGTCGTCCTGATTTGCCCCGCGCTCATCGTCCGCTCTGTTCAGATTATCGGAATTGTGTATTTCGATTTAGGGCCGCGATAGTTCTTGCGCGATCGTCGCACCAGCGGCGATAGTGTCGATCGCCGTCACGGATGAGCCTGATGATTTAGGCGCGCGGCAGGCATTTGCGACTTGAAGGTGAACCAGAAAATGACGAGACCCGTGATCGGCGTAATCGGGAATGCCCGTCTCATGGAAAGCCAATATTCTGCCCAACACGTCGGAGAAAACAATCTTCGCGCCGTAGCTGAGGTCGCCTGCGCATTGCCGCTGATGTTTGCCGGCAACCCGAAACTTACCAATATTCCGGACTTGCTGGCCATCGTCGACGGTGTTCTCCTGACAGGTGCAAGGGCCAATGTGCATCCGAGACACTTCAACACCGCGCCGGATCCCAAGCATGAGCCTTATGACGAGAATCGCGACGCCTTGGCATTGCCGCTGATCGAGGCGTGCGTGGCCCGTAGCCTGCCTGTTTTCGGCATATGCCGTGGTTTTCAGGAAATGAACGTTGCCGCCGGCGGATCGCTGCATCCCGAAATTCGCGAATTGCCCGGACGCATGAACCACCGGATGCCGCGCCTGGAGAATGGCGAAATCCACCCTGATCCGGAGGTGGTTTTTGCCGACCGCCACGATGTCCGGCTTGTCCCGGAGGGAACCTTCGCGCGCATTCTTGGCCGGGACGTGATTCGGGTAAATTCCCTTCACGGACAAGGCATTCTCGAACTCGGCGAAAGGGTTGTCGCCGAGGGCATTGCGGAGGATGGCACGATCGAAGCGATCCGGTTCAAGGATGCTTCGGGTTTTGCGCTCGGCGTGCAATGGCACGCCGAATACGATCCTCAAATCAATCCCGTAAACCGTGCCTTATTCCAGGCGTTCGGCGACGCGGTGAGAAGGCATCGGGAAAGCCGCTAAGCAGAAACGTCAAACAAGCGGCGGGTTCAATTTGGCAAACCCTTCCTGGCGCCTGTAGGGAAAATAGGGATAGGGCGCCGTCACCAAGCTCGCCCGATCCAGCCTGTCGATCTGTTCCTTCGTCAGCGACCAGCCGACGGCACCGAGATTCTGGCGCAACTGTTCCTCGTTGCGCGCGCCAATTATGACACTTGAAACAGTCGGCCGGTTGATGAGCCAGTTGATAGCGATCTGCGGTACTGTCTTGCCCGTTTCAGCCGCGATGCCATCGAGCGCCTCGACAATGTCGAAGAGCTTTTCGTCATCGACCGGCGGGCCGTAGGCGGCAGTGTCGCGCAGGCGGCTTTTCTCGGGGAGCGGTTGGCCGCGGCGGATCTTGCCCGTCAGCCTGCCCCATGCAAGTGGGCTCCAGACGAGTGCGCCGACATTCTGGTCAGCGGCGAGCGGCATCAGTTCCCATTCGTAGTCGCGGCCCGCAAGCGAGTAATAGACCTGATGCGCCACGTAGCGCGGATAGACATGCTTTTCCGCGACCGCCAGCGATTTCATGAGTTCCCAGCCCGCGAAATTGGAGGCGCCGACATAGCGAAGCTTTCCCGCTGTCACCAGACGATCGAGTGTGGAAAGCGTTTCCTCGACCGGTGTCGAGGCATCGAAGGCGTGCAATTGCAGCAGATCGATATGGGCCGTCCCGAGGCGGCGCAGAGCGTCGTCAACCGATTTGATCAGCCGCGAGCGCGATGTTCCCCAATCGCCCGGTCCGTCGCCCGTTGGAAGTGCGGTCTTGGTCGAGATCAGGACGGCATCCCGCCTGCCCCGTATCGCCTGGCCAAGCACCTCTTCCGATGCGCCAGCTGAATAGACATCGGCCGTATCGAAAAGATTGACGCCGGCTTCAAGGCAGATATCGACGAGACGCCGCGCCTCCACTGCATCCGTTGTCCCCCAAGCTCCGAACAGCGGGCCGCTGCCGCCAAAGGTGCCCGCTCCAAAGCTTAGTACGGGCACCCTCAGTCCAGATGCGCCGAGATTTCTGTATTCCATTGGTCTGTCTCCTGCCGTTTCAACAGAGATAGACGCTGCATCTAATGTGATATAGATTGCCTCCAGGAAATGCATTTGTGATTTCAATTCATCATGAGCCGTCAGGACATTAATCGCTCCGGCGAGATGGAAGTCTTCGTGCGCGCAGTCGAACTCGGCGGCTTCACCGCAGCGGCAGCAGCCTGCCGCATGACGCCGTCGGCCGTCAGTAAACTGGTCACTCGTCTTGAAGCGCGCCTCGGTGCGCGCCTTGTCAACCGCTCGACAAGGCGCCTGCAGCTGACGCCGGAGGGATGCGCTTTCTATGAGCGTAGCATCACGATCCTCGCAGATATCACGGAGGCCGAGCGGTACGCCTCGGCCGGTGAGCAGGCGGCGGGACGCATTCGCATCAATACCAGTGGCTCTTTCGGCAATCATGTATTGGCGCCGCTCATTCCCTCTTTCATGGCGCTGCATCCCGCCGTCTCGCTCGATATCTTTCACACCGACAGGGTCGTGGATTTGATGGAGGAGCGAGCCGATGTTGCAATCCGCACCGGCCCGCTCAAGAATTCAAGCCTGACCGCCCGCAAACTCGGCGTCGCACGCAGGGTCATCGTTGCCTCACCGGACTATCTCCGGCGTCACGGCGCGCCGAAATCGCTTGCCGAGCTCGAAAAACATTGCCGCATCGGCTTTTCCTATTCCCGCGTCATCGAAGGCTGGCCCATGCGGCGCGGCGGCGAAACAATAACAATTTCTGTTACGCCGGGCCTGCAAGTCAGCGATGGCGAAGCCATGCGCCATCTTGCGCTTGCCGGTGCCGGCATGGCACGGCTTACTGCCTTCACGGTCAAGGCAGATATCGATGCGGGCCGTCTCGTGGTTGTTCTCGAGGAGCTCAACCCAGGCGATGTCGAGGAATTTTATGCCGTCTACATCGGTCAGGGCGGCCCCCTGCCCGCGCGTGTCCGGGCGCTTCTGGAGTTCTTGCGTGACAATGTCAGACTGTGACGAGAAACGGTCTTCAATCATCTCTTTATGACCGGTTGCGGTAATCCTACCAGACATCCCGGGAACGCGCCCGCGCGCTCGTCAATGCCAGTCCTGATGATGGGAACGGTGAACGTCCGTAAGCCCATTTCTGAAGAACCGGTCGTAGTAGTCGATCTCGACGTGATGCGCCTGCAGCCAGACACCGGGCACGTGGATCGCATCGCAATGGGCGGGGAACCGGCCATGCGTTTCGTAGATATAGGTGCAGATGTCCCGCGCACAGCCGATGACATCGTCATTGTAGACGGCAGCTTCCGCCAGATAGCGCTTGCCGTAGTCGTCCTTATAGATCTCGGCAAAAAGCGCCTGGTCATTGAAGAGACCGTTCTTGCCGAACTTCTCCTCGACGACCGCGGCAACGGCGTCAGCCATGCTGTCGTAATAGGGTGGCGACATGCCCTTGATCAGATGCTCCCCCTTGAAACGCAGTCCGATCGGGTTGCTGCGCAGGTTGGAATAGCGTGGCAGCGGTACCTGCCAGCGCAGGATGTCCATCAGGCGCCAGCGTGGCGTCACGACATCGAAGCCCAGCATGGGGCCGTAAGTCTTCAGGAATTTCGGATCGCCGAGGAGAACCGGCGGGCTGATGGAGCCATGGATCCAGGCGCCGAGCCCCATGGCATCAGCAGTCAGGAATATGTTCTGCAACAGCAGGTCGGCCTCGATCTGCGTGCGCAGAGAACCAATGACGCCGAGCGGGATCTTGATATCCTTGTTCAGAAAGCCCTTGTCCACCCAGCGCTTTACGCCAGCGAGCCGATAGAAGTTGCGGTCGTCGACGATTGCCGGCCGGGCGCCGTCGGGCTGGGTCAGAAGGTACATCATGCCGTTGATATACTGTCGCGAGAGGTCGACAACCGGCAGGAAGATCGTCGTGCCCGGTAGGTTCGACAGGAAGCGATTGGAATCGAGATAAGCCGGAAAGGCACGCTTGCCGTCCGGAACGTCGAGGCGGTGATCGAGAATGCGCACCTTCGCCTCTGCTGCCCGGGCGATCAGCCTTTCCGCTGTCAGCGCTTTCTCGCCGTCCGGTGGCGGCGGCAATTTGCGGATGAAATAGGTGCCGCTATCGTTGATCATGAAGAAATGCGTGCCCTGGGCGTTGTCGGGGCTGCCGGCGGTGCGGCCCTCCATGACAAGGTTCGGCTTGGCCATGATCGGCTGATGCGTGGCTGGATCTTCAAAGGGCCGGTCGGGCATGGTGAGCCCCGTCGAACCCGTGATGGCGATCAGCATCGCCTCTTCGAGCTCCGAAAGAGGTTCGCGCGGATTTTGCGACTCGTAACTCATCGTCCCGGCCAGCACCGAGCTTCCCTGGCTAACACGATGGGTGCGCCGTCGCCATATCGTCTCGATCAACGGCCTGCGGAAAAGCGCGTCGAGCCCGCGATTGCCGGTCGAGGTTCCGGCCGCTGTCGGGCTTGTTGGCGAAAGGTCATCCGCTCCGGGTATGTCCGTCATGATGCCCTCCTTTCCAGATCCTGCTTTTCTCCGCCGAAGAGGACAGGCCGCCAGGGCACGAAGGCGCTGGCATTGCGCGGCAGCATCGACGCCAGATCCGGGCAATGCCGCAGGATCAGGCTCGTCATGCCGTTGTTGGCGATCCAGTCCATCCCGAAGGGCGAATAGACTTCCGGACGGAAGTCCACCGTCAGGAAGCGATCACTCTGCAGCCGGCGTGACGCCATGAGGATGAAGATGCGGAAAGCCGTGTCGCTGAAGCCGAAGCCTTCCGGCGGCGGTTCAGCAAAGAGACCAACCACCGTGTCGATGCGGTCGATGTCGCCGTAGATCTCCTTGAGCAGCCGCACGTCCTCAGGATTGGTCGACAACTCCTCCCAATGCTTGATCCGCGGCCGGTGCAGGCCGGCCCTGAAATCATTGTAGCGCGGCACGCCACGGCGCCGCGTCCGCACGAGGTCGACGACGGAAAGATCGATGATCTCCTTGTCGCGCGTGAACGCTTGGAGTGCGCGGGGGAAATTGTGCAGCGTGATGGCGCCGGGATGGGCCGTGCCGAAGGAATAGAGCGTGTTGCGAAGACCGTATTGCCGCATCATCTCATCGGCGCCCGCGCCCTGGATGTCCATGAAACTCTTTTCGGCGATCCTGGCACCCGTCTTGTGGTTGTAGAAGCAATAATCGTCCGGCAGCAACGGATGCATGCGGTAAACGGTGACGAAATCCTCGGTCAACGAATAGGGCGTGCCGTGATGGTCCGGCATCGTCTTCGGAATGCCGGTGGAGGCATGCGCGTCTACCAGCCAGAGGCCCGCCTTTGTCAGCCAGTCATTGGCGGGCGGGCCGTTCCAATTGCTGGAGAGGCCAACCTCGATCGCCTTGGTCGCAAGGATTGCCGGCGTCCATTCGACCGTGTGGATCTTGGCTATCAGCGCCGAGACGATCAGCCTGGCGGTCTGGTAGACGCGTTCGTCCTCCCAATTGCCATATTGGCGTCGAAGCTCGTCGCAGAGCAGATTGTGTTCACGGGCAAACAGCGTGTGCATGGCGCTCAAGCCGAGCCACCAGCTCTCGTTGAAGCCCGTCACTTCGAAGCCGTGGACGTCGACCGGCAGGTGCCCGTCGACAAGGCGTATCTTCGGACCCTCGCGCAGATCCTTGGCTTTCTTGCTGTCGGGACCGTAAACCTCCGATCCGTCCCACCAATGCGAAGCAGCATTGCCGAAATAGATGGGTGGCTTGCCGTCATAGCCGCTGATCTCCATGTTTCCGGCAATTCGCATCACGTCTTCCGGCTTGCCACCGACCTCGCTGGTCCATTTCATGCCGGCGGGAAGGCCCACGACGACGTCCTTTTCTCCGAGCGGATGGCGGGCATGGTTGACCCAATCATGGACCTGAAACTGGATCCAGGCGGCAGCGAGGATGTTGAGTGAGCGCGCCGGAATGAACGTGTCACGATGCAGCAATTGCTGCGCAACCATCACCGGATTGGGCGTGTCGAACAGTTCGGGCGCAAAAACCGGCGGGAGGTTGCGGCCGAAGGTCGAGCCGACGGCGCCCATCTTCGGCGCCGACAGATCGTTGAACGTGCCGTCATAGGTCCGCATCTGCCGCTCGCCTTCGGCAATAGCCGGCGGCGGCGTCGGGCGAGCGACCGGCGGCGCCTCGACCGGGTCGGTCCCGATCAGGTTCTTTTCGCGCAGGACGTAGCGGAAAGCGTCGAGATTGAGCAGGCTCAGCCGCAGCGGCAGCCGGTGCCAGACGATGAACCGGTTGATGACGAGAAAAGCGCTACGCGCAATGCTCCCCGCCACCCGATTGCGAAGCGGAACCGGGGTCGTCCAGCGGAAACTGTGGCGATAGGCGGCGCTCGCATCGTAGACCACCTTGCGTGCCCGGTTGAGATTGCCGAGCGGCCTGAAGGCATCGGTCGTGTTCCAGGGGTTGAAAGCCAGTTCGTCGACAAGGCGGGCATTGGCAATGGTTTCGGCATCGCCAGTCTTCGGTTTGCTGACCTGGAGGTCTGCCACCTTGATCGGAGGCGAGGCGGTCTCCGTCCATTCAATGGACGTGTCCTCGATCGGCGTCGACCTCGGGTCGGCGAAAAGCTGGAGACAGAGTTCGTAATTGATGTCCCCGACCTCCAGCCGCCGGGCAAGCTCTGTGGAGAGATAGCCAGGATCGGTCTCGGAAGGATCGGGAGCATGCGGCGCATTCGGTGCCGGACGGAAGAAATAGCGCACCGCCAACCTGTCGCCCCAACAGATCGCGCCGCGGCTCCAGAATGTCTCAAGCGCCAGGCTGCGGATTTTACGATTGCGTCCGGTCGTGACGTTGCGGATCATCCGCAGGGTTTCGGAGGGCCCGAAAGTGAAGGCGAGGCCGATCACCCCAAAGAGCCGGCTCAAGCCTCCGCCCGCCGTTGCCTTGGCGAAGGCAACGAACTGCTTGGCGTCGCGTGCATGGGAAACGGGGAAATTGGTCGCCAAGAGATCGTGCTTCTCCTGATCCGAGACATTGATCCGCACCGCCAAGCCGCGCAGATCGGGTTTATAGTCTGGCTGACCGTAGCCGCTGGCATTGGAGAGGCGCAGCATCGCGGAATAGCTCTTACCGGGCTCGGCAAACCCGAACCTAAGATTTTCGGGCAGATCATCGACGAACTTCAGCTCTGCGTCGATAGCTGCAAAGACCGCCTTGCTGTGAAACGCGCGCTGAATATCGGCCGCCTTGGCATAGGCGCGCGTCTTGTATTGGACACGCATCATATCCTGAGCGAGGCCCTCGAATGCCAAGCGCTCGGCCTCCACTCCCCCTTGATAGGACTCACTCCACTCCATTCTCGTTCACCCTCCTTGAACGCATCGGACAATGGCTTCTGGCGCACCGTGCCGATGGGAATGCATGGGATTGAAAAGAGGCGGACGATCCCCCGTTTTCCCGCCGCCGTCCGCGATGCGACCGAGAAACGCCTTCTGATCTCGGCCCATTGCGCCGACGAACAAATTGGTTATTGCATACCCCGACCCGGGAGAATCCGCTCCTCGACCATTTCCGCGATACCAGACAGAAGCCCTTTCGGCGAAGGACTGTAATGCGGCAGCGCAAGTCGCGTAATGTGGGCATCGATGATCGTGGGCTTGCCTGATGCGAGTGCCTCGTCGAAGGCTCTTTCGAACTCGTCGATCGTCTCCACCCTGTATCCCTGTGCGCCGCAGGCCCTGGCATAGGCGACGTAGTCTGGATTGCCGAATTCCACCAGACCCGATTCCGCGTAAGCTTCGAGCTGATAAAGCTTGATGAGCTTAAACTCGCCGTCGTTGAAAATGATCCAGATGACAGGGATGTCGTATTGAACGGCGGTCAGAAGCTCGAAACCCGACAACAAATAGCACCCGTCGCCACAGCCAACGATCACGGGACGGTCAGGATTGGCGCATTTGGCGCCAAGCGCGCCATTGACATGTCCGGCCATCGGCCCGAACCCGCCGGGCTTGCGGAAGAACTGTCCCGGCGAAAGCTCAAGATAATAGCCGAGCCAGGCGAGGTGCGCGCCCGCATCTGCAAGCATAATGGCATTCGGCGGCAGGCGCTTGGAGACCGCTTGGGCCAGCTGTCCGGGATGGATATCATCGGTGAGATGGACGATCCGCTCCGCGTCGTAGTCGCGCCCCACGGCAGGCCGAGGTGGCACGGCGGCAGCCTTCGGCCATATTTCCTTGTTGAGCGCCGCGACCGCGCGTTTCGCATCGCCGATGATGGCGGCGTCTGCCTTATAGACCTTGTCGATCTCGCCGATATCGATGTTGATGTGGACGAGCGTCTTGCCAGTCAGGAGGTCATCGCGAAAATTGAAGGTGGCGTGCTGCGCGAAGGAATTCCCCACCGCAAAGATCACATCGGCATCGAGGAAAGCCTTCCAGGCCGCGCTGTGGCCGCTGTCGCAGAACACACCGACAGAGAGAGGATGGCGCTCCGAGATGATGCCTTTTCCATCGAGCGTCGTCGCGAACGGTATCTGATAGCGCTCCAGGAGTTCCGTCAACTCCAGGCCCGCGCCGCTGCGAACGGCCCCGAAGCCGATCAAGGCCAATATCTTCTTATTTTTGGCAATAGCATCCGCCAGAAGCCCAACAACCTCGCTCACCCGCTTGGGATCCGGTAGCACTGGACGCCGCTGGAGATTGATATCGCGGTAGTTGTCAACGGATACGCCATGATGCGTCAGGTTTTCCGGGACATGGATGTGAACCGGGCCAGGGCGGCCGTCAAAGGCCAGATTGACGGCCTCTTCGACAACGTCGCAGGTTTTGGCAGCATCCGTTAGCAGAAACGACTTCTTCGTGGTGGCCGCGAACATCGCCTGGGAATCCGGAGTGCGACTGACGCCGGAGGTTTCGTTCAGTGCGCCCTTTCCCTTCCAATCGAGGGAGGCGTAGCCGGAAACGGCCACTACCGGATAGGAATCCGACATGGCAACGGCCAGACCGGAGAACAAATTGAAGGCGCCCGGCCCCGCAGTCGCAAAGCAAAAGCCCAAACGATCCGAATGCATGGCATAGCCGCACGCCATGAACGAAGCCGCCTGTTCGTGGCGGGTAATGACGGCCTTGATTGAGGAATGTTTGAGGGCAAGCATGAGACCTGCGGCATTCTCGCCGGCTCCGCCAAAAGCGGCACCGACCCCCACTCCCTCAAGTGCCTTTACGATCGCCTCGTAGACTCTCATCGAGAACACCCCCCAAACGCACATATGGACTGGTGCGCCTATTTCCCAACTGCGCTGTCAATACGGAAAGACACTGCTTCTGCGTTTCAAGCATTCGCAAATATTAGGAAATATCTATAAGAGCCAAATCTGCCTGCTCAGACCCGTCGCGTTCCGCGCGAAAAAATCCAAGCAACCGAAGCTGAAATATGCTGTCGAATCAAACTGCGACTAGACGGGATGATGGCGCTATCCCTTATCGTTCCGACCATCTTTGCGCATTTTGAAATAAACTTCAACCTCAGATTACCACAAGGAAATAACGTCGAACCGCGGCTCCGATTATCTCGACCATAACAATGTTTAACGCAGTTTTTCTAGAGCAATTTATGATCGAAAACCCACCCAGTCAGACCGCAGCCGCTGTCGGGTCCGCCGAGGAGGCATGCACATGGCTGTCTCTAAAGTCGCGCGCTGAAGCGGTCGCGCGTCTGTGGCGGAACATTGAGCAATGCGAGTGCCGTTAGAAGCTCATCGCTCCACCCGGCTGGCAAAGCCGATGGCTCAGCGAACTCATCGGCGCCACTGAGAAAGTGCTGGACGGCATGGAAGCCGAGCGCACGATAGACCTCGAACTGCTCCTCGCTGAAAAATTGATCGAGCGTCGTCTCGTGCGGAAACGTCGGGTTCCGCCGCTTATAGTCCATGATGTAGTCATTCTCGTCGCCGGTTAGCGACGACTTCACGTAAAGCAATATGCCCTTCTCGTCCTCACCATATTCTATGATTCCGACGGCGGCATGAGGTCCCCTGGATTTTATTGGCCCGCCGGTATTGGATGCCATCTCGTTGGCCACTTCCAATGTTCTCTTCTGGATGTGCTGCCAGGGAAGCTCGATGCGGATACCGAGATCGATGCGCGCCATGACCTGGAGCTTCACGAAAGACTCAAACGTCATGCTCGGGTCAGCTTCCGCGTCGATGGCAAGGATGACCTTGCAGCGGCGGCGCAGCAATTCGTATATGCCGAGATTTTCGATATGGCCGCCGTCGGTCAGATAGACATTCAGCTTTTTCTCATCCAAACGACCCGCGGTTTCATTGGCGAAATACCAAGTACCGAAATTCGACCACCACCGGTTCCACCAGCGACGCAACGCGTCGAGCCTTGCCGGATTGGCAAGCCAGTAACCGAGACGGACGTTCAGTAAGGAAAGGCTGAAGGTCAATATTCTGACGGTATGGTTTCCCATATTCGCGGATGCTGCCGCACCGGACGTGGCCATCGCTGTCGCAAGACTGAGCGACGGGACAACATCCTCCATCTCCTGCGTCGCCACATAGCGCGTTGCCTGGCTACCGATAAACAACGGGCTAAAGATGAAATTGTCGGCATTGCGACCACGCTTGTTGAGGGCCTTCGACGCGATCAGATTGATCGTGGTGTTGACAAGAAGATAGGGCGAATAGGCGGCTCCCCGGCTCCAATGGCCTCTCCCGGCATCGAACTGTTTTAACGACGAGAATTTCCAGCGGTCGACATCGATCGATGGCTTGTTGCTTCCAAGACGTACACGCTCAAACAGGAAGGCCCGACTGAGACGGTCCCGGTAGAGCTGGTTGAGCGAGTTGGAGTTGGGACCGATGAAGAGGCAGACGAAGGCGAGCAGCAAGGCGACCCACAGATAGAGCGACCCGATGGCACCGAGCCTCCCGATCGCAGGGATATGGTCCGCGACAAGGGCAGACGCCGCAGAAAGCCATGACGGCGCGACGGGCGTGGGCGGAGGAGCAGAGCCCAGGTCGGCAACGGGCGTAATCTCCCAGAAACTGAGATAGAGATAGGAGACCCATAGCAGCAGCGGCACGACGAGGGCGGCAAGATAGAGGGCGATGCGGCTCGCATATTTCTGCAGCGCTGCCGTCCAGGTCGCCTCTCCAAGCGTCGCTCTCGCGATGTTGGCGAGCTTCTGTGCCGCGCCGATTAGCGCGAGCGCTGTAGGGAGGAGGACGCTGGCGAGCCCGGGAACCACATGCGCGATGGCCAAAAGGAGGCTCTTCAAGCCGCTGTTTTCAAGACCAGCAATGTTTGCCTCAGCGGTCGTTGATCCCTCGAACATACCGCTGAGGATGAGCGGTTGCAGTTCGAGGAGAAAGGCGCCGGCGATGACAGCCACAAGCCAACCGAGCATCCATGCAAGCCGTTCGCGCGTCACCAACTGGCTAGTCTGAAATGTCAGGGAGGTTGCGATCGCGCTGACGAACATCAGGGCTAAGACGACGATGGTTACATTGATCGTCAATGTAAAGGCTTCCAGGCCCTTGATGGTGATCAAGGGTAGCCCGCTGCCGCTGAGTGGAAAGCCGACGATATCCGGCTGCCCTAGATCGGTGGAACGAGGATTGCAGGCGACGGTGAATACGGCAAGTAGAAGCAGGATTGGCAGGACGATCAGCGCGTTCACCAGCAGTCCGCGCATCAAAAGCGCAAAGCTCGTCAGATAATCGATCGTTCCGTTCGGGACGAGGAAGTTCGAATAGTTTCTGAGATGCTGGATTTCCGGCGTCTCCTGGGAATCGAGCTTGCTGGCAAAAGGAAACGTATAGGGCTCCTGCATCATGCCCGAGACGATGGATGTACCGATGTAGCCGCCGCCGGACACCGTGGAGAGATAATCGAACGCGTCGAAGACATGTGGCTCGCCATCGCGCGTCAGCGAATCCAGCGCCTGCGAGGCACCCAGGCAAAAAGCGGCGGAACGGATGCCGCCGCCGGAAAACGAAAGCCCGGTCAGGTTGCTGCCGGTCTCCATCCGAACCGTGCCGCGCCTGCTTGTCCCAGTATAGTCCTGCGACAGTTTCGCGGCATGACGGGGGACGTGGAACCTCATGCCTGCGGCGCCTTGCGTTGTCGAGTGGCGGTGGGCGCGATCCGCTTCGACGCCGCCACTTTGTAGTGACTCCCGCCGGAAATTGACGACATCCAGCTCCCGTTTGAAGATTGCTTCGAAATCCAGGGTCATGCGCCCCACCCATCACCGAGAACGGTTGTCGCCCAAAAAAATGCGCCCTAGAACTGTATCAGAAATGTCTTGCGGCGTAAGACGCATTCTCGTCCCACGGAGCCACGTCCGATCCCGCGTCGGCTAACGCAACATGTCCTCCAGCGCGTTCCGCATGGATGTGCTCGGTATTCCAAAGACACCACCATAGGGCTTGTCCAGATCGGCGATAACGAAGATGACAGTCGAAATCGCTAGCGCCCCAATGCCGATCGCAACGACCGTGAAGCGATTATGCTTCGCCTGAAGGCCAAAGCTGACAAAAACCAACATTAGCCAGAACATCAATACGCGCGAAAAGAGACCCGACATCGTGCCTTGCGCATCCTCGATCACGGCCTCGCGCCGGTGCATGACGTCGTCAAAAGACAGGCGGCAAGCAGCAAGCTGGTTCTGATGAAATGCATCCTTTGGGTCGAGCGCTGCAAGTGACAGCCCGACGCCGGTAATTAGCGCCTTCAAAGTGCTGTCCTCACCGACGCGCGCGACTCCTGCCAAATTGGGAAGCACGACGCCGGCCGGCTTCTCCTCCTCAGGCCAAGTGCTCGCGATAACGCCGGCGGTATATTCGCGCAGAACAGCTCTCATGGCTTCGGTTTCCGCTCCATAGCCCTGCAGACATTGGTCGAACGCAGCAAGGCTTGCGGCATACATGCGGCGATCACGATCGGTGGTATCGAAAGAAGACTTCACCGATGCCAAGAGCAGGCTGAGAACCAGGGCGGTGAAGGTCACAAGCAGGCCCGTCACCAGCCGCAGCGCCTCGATGTTGTGATCCGAGAGATGCTGATCCGACAGCCGCTGCCTCAAGTAAAATCCAAGGGCCGCGCTCGCCGCCAGCAAACCGAACGCCACGAAAGCCAACTGAATTTCGCCCATGATCCCGTTGCCAGCTTGGTTTGCGTTCAATCCTCATCGCGCCGGGTCCAGTGCAAACCCGGTCGCGCTGTTTCCAAGATTCGAGAAACAGTCCCCAATTTATAATCCTGCTATTCCCGGACTAGCGCAAGCGAGAGCGCACCGCTCCATCATTTTAGGCTCTTCATAAAGGTCCAGCATAAGTATGTTCAGCTGAAAGCGAAGAATAGCTGCGCCAAAAGAGCTATCGCTTTCCTTCGGAAGGCGAATCTATATTGATCTGCAGCCGGTCGCGGCCGGCGACTTTGGCGCCGTAAAGGGCAAGATCAGCGCGTCGATAGACTTCTGCCAGCATGTCGCCCCCTCTGGCGACGGCCAGGCCCGCCGAGAACGTGTAGGAAAAATCCGACGGATCCGGAAGCGGTCTGCTGTCGCGCACGATCGCGAGCATGCAGTGAATGATACTCGCGGCTTCATCAGTGGACGTCCTTGGCATGACCAGGACGAATTCCTCTCCCCCCACTCGGCCGAAACAATCTGTTCGACGCACCTGAGCCTGGATCAGCCCGGCGAAGTCTCTCAAAATCATGTCGCCGGCGTGGTGGCCAAGACTGTCATTGATATATTTGAAATTGTCGATGTCGAAGATGGCTAGGCATCCGAGCGTTTGATCGGCGGCAGCCGGCACTCCCAGCAGCTCTTGCAGCCGTGCCATGACATAGCGCCGGTTGGCGACGCCGGTCAGCTCGTCCGTCTGCGCAGCTTTGATCGCCACATCGCGATCTTGTCGCAGGTCACGTTCGTTCGCCCTGATCCGAGTGATGTCGCTGGCAATACACAGCATCCAACCGTTTTCGCGCACGGTCTCCGTCATCCAAAGCCAACGACCGTCGTGGAGGTCCGTCTCGAAGGCGCGAAAGCTCACTTTGCCGCGCCGCGACTGCGTGGAGCGCAGCCATTCTTCGAAATTCACCGCGGCGATCACCGTGCCCCGCTTCAGACTATAATTGCACCGCATAATATCCGCCCAAAGCGGCTGCTGATCGGTCGCGATAAAGAAGGCTGAACGAAATGCGGGATTGGCAAATTGCAGTCGATCTTCAGCATCGTAGAGCGCGATCAACACCTGGGTGTCCGCCGCCATCGGGCCGAGCTGTTCAAGAAGTTTTCTTGTGTCGTTGTTCAGGGAAATCATTGTCCACTTCGCAACAAGGACTCGGAGCTTTGAACCTAAATGCTATAGCGGAAAAAATTCGTAAAGCTAAAATACCGACTTGCTTAAGGATCGTGTCGCTCTGACGCACCGCGGCCCCATTCCAGCCGTCACGGCCAGAGGGCCGGCGGGGTGATATGCGCATTGAAAAACCAGGCAGACACCGGTCGCGCAAGCGAATGCGGTGACGAGATCTGGTCTGTCACCGCATCGCGCGAAGCCGCAAGATGCTGACAAGCGCCGAACTCGACAAATTTACGGAAGACGGGACGGTCAACAAGTGGCTCGCCGACTTCGATAAGATGTTCCAGGAGTTCGGAACGGTCAAAAACCCGCTTCCGCCGGAGCAATATTACGAGGCAAAGCTGTTCGCCCGAGCCAAGCGTCCGCGTTCCCGCGATCGTCTGGTCGCCGGGCCGTGTCCAATCCGGGCGTGTCGTTGACGATCTCGTATCGCTATTCGATTTCGGGCCGACAATCCTGGAACTAGCCGGCCTGCAGAAACCCAAGTGGATGGAAGCCCGCTCGCTGCTTCCCTATCTGACGGGCGAGCAAACGGAAGCTCGGGAATTTGTTTTCGCCGAACATGCGGGCGACCGCATCCTGAGCGGCACCGAGTTCATGACGATGATCCGCGACAGGCGCTGGAAACTCGTCCACTTCGTTGAGAGCGACGAAGGTCAGCTTTTCGATCTTATCGCCGATCCGCAAGAGATCGACGACCTGTGGGATAAAGCCGAACATCAGGACACGAAACGTCTGCTGATCAACGAAATTCTCAAATGGCGCATTCGCAGCGATCTGAAGACACAAGGCTGGACGGAAGCAATCGTCCAAGCCGGCGCCGGCCATAGTCCGATCAAGAAGACACCCGAAGCCCGCTGAAGCCAGGGCGATCGGCTTCGTAAAGAGGGAACGCGGCTCGGATCTGAGACGCGTTCCCGAGTGTGCCTACTTAGGCCGACGGCTGCTTCGTCTTGCGGAGATAGGGCAGGATAGTGTCGAACGCGCCGAAACGGGTGATGGCGTCCTCGTTGGATACGGCGGCGGTTATGATGACATCCTCGCCCTGCTGCCAGTTCGCCGGCGTGGCAACCTGATGCTTCGCGGTCAATTGAATGGAATCGATGGCGCGCAGGATTTCATTGAAATTGCGGCCCGTCGTCATCGGATAGGTCAGGATCAGCTTGATCTTCTTGTCGGGGCCGATGACGAAAACCGAGCGCACGGTGGCGTTGTCGGCGGGCGTGCGGCCTTCCGAGCTTTCACCAGCACCGGCCGGCAGCATGTCATAGAGCTTCGCGACGTTGAGGTCCTTGTCGCCGATCAGCGGATATTCGACTTCGAAACCGGTCGCCGTCTTGATGTCGCTCTTCCACTTGCTGTGGCTTTCGACCGGATCGACGGAAATGCCGATGATCTTCACGCCACGATTGGCGAATTCCTGCTCGAGGCCCGCCATTGCGCCGAGCTCGGTCGTGCAGACCGGTGTGAAATTCTTGGGATGCGAAAAAAGCACCGCCCAGCCGTTGCCAATCCAGTCGTGGAATTGAATCTGTCCACGGGTCGTGTCGGCGGTAAAATCGGGTGCGATATCGTTGATACGCAGGCTCATGGTGTATCCTCCAAATAGTGGATCGTCGTCCTTGTTAAGATAATTGACGACTAAAGTTGGGTTCAAAGAATCTGCCAAAGGATGGCGTTTAATGCTTTCAAAGAAAAGCCTTCTTGTTAAACGGTCGCACCAGCCGCGGACATTGAATTCCGCGGTCTCCGGCGTCTAGCGCGCACCTTCAGCATCTCCAGCATGCCATACCCACTCGGCCAGCGCCCGAAGCCGCTCGCGACATTGATATGGCCCGCAAGGCCGATATTCCGGATATCGGACTTCCAGAGGTGCCCGAACAGCGTAAGGCGGTCAAGCGTCATATATATGTCGTTCAGGCTTCCGATCGCCATGCTGGGAAAGGGCAAAGCCTCGGTGGGCATGGTTCCGAAAGAGATATGCCCCGCATGCAGCGCCTCGGCCGCCGGAAGATCACAGGGCGCGACGAGCAACGCGCCTTTGACTCGTTGCGCCGTCGGGCGGCCCGCCAGCCTCGCGGCCAGCACGCAACCGAGGCTGTGAGCGACGATGTACGCATCCCCCGCCTCCTCCAGCGCCGCGTCAAGCCTCGTCATCCACGCTCGCAGGTTTGGATGATCCCAATCCTCCTGATCCAGCAGACGGCAATCCGGCTGATCCTGCAGCCAGTAATGTTGCCAATGCCCCTCTCCCGACCCAAACAGACCCGGCAAGATCAGCACTCTGCTCATCACAGCCCCATCATCGCGATTTGAAGATGCGGCACGCGCCGCGCGAAGGGTTCGCAATCAGGGGAATTGAGCATCAGATCACCCTCGCCACGAGCGCGAACAGAAATACGAACGACGAGACGACCGAGCAAACTTCGATACCATGGACGAGATGGGCTCGGGCGGTGTTCGGAAACCGTTTCACAACCGGTCGTCGCAGATCGAAAGCCAGTGCCATGACCTGCCTCCTTCCTCAATACCAGGGTGCCGGTGTAGAGCACCAATAGTAAAACTCGTAGTCGCGAGCCGATCGCTCACGATCGTCATCCGAAGTGATTGGTCTTTCGATCGGTTTGCCGAGAGCGCCCGGCTCGCTCATTTGGCGGGGCGCAAGACGGCTGAGGGCTATCTTCAAGCCGCTGATGAAGTCGAATTTCATGCGATCCTCCATCTCGTTGATCGGGCCGCGCGTTCGTGGTCCAAGCTTCGACAGGCCATCGATGACCAGATTTTGTCTATAAAAATACTGGATTAAAAGGAACGACCGTCTTTCCTTGCTTGGAAAACAGGAAAACTGTTTCGTCCTCAGGGCGTCTGTTTCGGCCGCCAGCGCAGCAGATAAGATTCCAGGACATGGGCAAGACGATTCAATGAGAAACCGACAAGACCGAGAACGAGAACGCCGACCATCACGAGAGCCATGTCGAACCGCTCGCGGCCGGCGATGACCAGACCACCAACGCCCCGGCCGACAGCGAGGAAATATTCGGCGCCCACGGTCGCAAGCCAGGCATAGATCAGGCCGAGATGCACGCCTGTCGCGATCGAGGGCATGGCCGAGGGGAGATAGATGCGCAGCACGCGCTGCCTCGCGTTGAATTTCAAGGCGCGTCCGACCTCGATCAGATCGTCCGGTGCATCCCGCATGCCGTCATAGGTATTGAGCACGATCGGAATGAACGAGGCCAGCGCCACGAAGACAATCTTCGCCTGTTCGCCGAAACCAAACCAGACCGAGATCAGCGGTATCCAGGCGAGAAGGGAGATCTGCTTCAAGCCGTTGAAGGTCGGCATGACCAGCCTGTCGGCAAGGCGCGAGAGCGCCAGTACCGTCGCGAAGGTGACGCCAAGAACGCAGCCGATCAGAAAACCGGCGATATTGCGCATCAGGCTGGAGCCGAGTTCGCCGATGAGATCGTTGTCGATGAGCTCGCGCTTTGCTGTGCGTGCAACATCCTCGAGAGATGGTAGAAAACGCGGGTCAGCAAGTCCGGTTCGGCTCGATACTTCCCAGGCAATGAATATCAGGATCGGCAAGGTTATGCCGCGGCGGAACCGGACTGTCCTGCTTGCGGTCGCCATCGTCAGATCTCCTGTCGCTTCCAGCGCTGGATCAGCGTCTCGGTGCGATCCAAGCTCTTGTCCATGATGAAACCGACGAGGCCGATGGCGATCATCGCGACGATGACGGTATCGAGCCAGAACATTTGCCGCCCCCATACCAGCAGGTAGCCGAGTCCTTCCGACGAAGCCAGAAGCTCGACCCCGACGAGCGAAGTCCAGGAATGGGTGAGGCCATAGCGAATGCCAGTGAACATGGCGGGCACGGCGCCGGGCAGGACAACCAGCCGCAAGGTTTGCCAACGGCTGAAGCGCAGAGCCCTGCCAACCTCCAGATATTTCGGCGAGACGCCACGAATGCCGGTGAAGGTATTCAGTGCCATCGGCACGATCGCGCCCTTGGCGATGATGATGATCTTCAGGGTCTCCTCAATCCCGACGAGGAGCATCAGGAGTGGTATCCAGCCAAGGGTCGGAATCTGTGCGAAGGCGAGGAAGAGCGGCTTTACATAGTCCTCGACCCTCTCCGAAAGCCCCATCGCAATGCCGAGGACGAGGCCAGCGCTTGCGCCGAGGGCGAAGCCGATGACGACCCGGCGCAGGCTGACGCCGGTGTGATAAAGGAGTTCGCCGCTGACGATCATGTCCCGCGCGGTTTGATAGACGTAATTGGGCGGCGGCAGGATCTGTTCGGGGAGCCAGCCTCTGGCGGAAGCGATCCACCAGAGGACGATCAGCACAAGAGGCAAGATCAGGCCGGTTCCGGCGATGATCAGGCGCTTTCGCCATGGCTGTGCCGGATGGAGGCCAGCATGCCCGGCAGTTTCGAGAAACGCGGTCATGCCGCCTCCTTCACCCTGTCCTTCGGATTACGATCAGGACGCAACCGGCTTTCCGTCCGCACCATAGGGCTGCCAGAACTTTTGCAGGCCTAGCCGTTCCAGCGAGTTGTTGAGATATTTCGGCTCGAACCAGCCGTTGAGATCTACCTCGCGGCGAATGAGGCCGTATTCCTTGCTCTTCACCGCCTGCTCCTTGTACAGCGAAACGAGCAGATCATCGATCAGCGGCGAGTTGCGGTAGGCGAGCTTGTCGTTTCGGAAAAATTCGTCGAGTACCGGGATCGGCGTACCGGCCTTGTGCCAGAGTTCCAGCAATGCGCTACGATTCGACTCGTCGGACGACCATTGGGCCGCCTTCACGAAAGCGTCGACGACGCGCTGCGTAATATCCGGATGCGCATCGATGAAGGCTTCGCGGCCGATGATTCCGGCGTTGCGGCCGAAGCGAGGATCATCCCCCTTCGTCGTATAGACGATGTCGGCGGAGCCCTTGGCTGCGAGATTTATGAGATCGGTATCACCGAATGCGGCATCGATATCCTTGCTAGCGAGAGCCGCCACCGTTCCCGCACTATCGAGATTGATGACTTGCAGGTCGCGCTCGGTCAGCCCATGCGCCTGCAGTATCTTGATAGCGGCCAAGTGGCCGTTGGTGCCGCGCTGCAGGGCAACCTTGCGGCCCTTCAGATCCTCGATCTTTCTGATATTGGAGTCCTTGGCGACCGCCAGATAGAGCGGTTTGCGCGCGCCACTGGCGAGAAGATATTTGGTCTTGAGACCGGTAGCACGCCCGATCAGCGCGGGCAGGTCACCTTGATAGGCAAAATCGAGCTGGTTGTTGGCAAAGCCCTCGTTCACGGCCGGGCCGGCGCCCTTGAAGAAGGTCCATTCGACCTTGATGTTCGGATCATTGGCGAACTCCTTCTCCAGATATTCGCCGGCGCGGGCGGTCGCTGCCGAAGTGCCTTCCGAATAGGGGCGATTGTCGACACCGATCGCTGCATAGCCGACATGGATGACCAGGGGCTCTTCCGCATGGGCGGAGGCGGCAAACATGCCCAAGACGAAGACTACACCGGCCGCCAGACGAGAAATATTTGTCAGTTTCATAAGGTTGCTCCGTTTTTTTGATTTATCTTGCGATTGCGACGGCCGGTCTGGCATCGGCCGGTCGCTGGCTCACGCCGGATGAGACCGGGCGCGAACCGGACAGTGGTTGCGTCGTGGCATTGAGACTTTCCAGAACACGATTGCGCACTGCGGCGAGCGCGTTTGAGGTTCGTTCGCGCAGGCGCGGCAATTCCACCGGAATGATTTCACGGATGCGGCCGGGCCGCGGCGACATGACGACGACGCGGTCGCCGAGATAGACCGCTTCATCGACGTCGTGCGTCACCAGCACCATGGTGATCCGCTCCTTGGCCCAAATCTCCTGCAGCTCGTCCTGCAGCCGTGCCTTGGTGATGGCGTCGAGAGCGCCGAAGGGCTCATCGAGAAACAGTACGTCCGGGCGATTGACCAAGCCGCGGGCAATGCCGGCGCGTTGGGCCATACCGCCCGAAAGCTGATGCGGATAGGCGTCGGCAAAGCCGGAAAGCCCGACGAGTTGTAGATGCTCGTCGACGAGCCGTTTCTTCTCGGTCTTGCTGTGCGCGGAATTTTCCAGTCCGAGCGCCACATTGCGGGCGACCGTCAGCCATGGGAAAAGCCGAGGTTCCTGGAAGACGATGCCGCGGTCGAGACTGGGCTCCGTGACCCGCTTGCCTGCATGTGTGATCGAACCGGATGTGGCAGCATCGAGCCCGGAGCCGAGGCGCAACAACGTCGATTTTCCGCAGCCGCTGGCGCCGACGATGGTGACGAACTCGCCCTCGGCAATGTCGAGGCTGACATCGTCCAGCGCCGTCAGGCTTTCGCCATTGACCTGGAACCGCCGCGTCACATGGCTGATCCTCAGATGGGAAGGATTGCTCATCGTCTTCTCCCGCCTATTCGGCAGCAACGGCCGCGCGGGCCGGATGCTGCGGCACGCGCAGACCCAGATTTTCGCGCAGGGTCTTGCCTTCGTATTCGCTGCGGAAAAGGCCGCGACGGCGAAGTTTAGGCAGAACGTGCTCGACAAAATCGTAGAGACCGACCGGCAGATGCGGCGGCATGACGTTGAAGCCGTCGGCAGCGCCGGTCTTGAACCATTCTTCCATCTGGTCGGCGATCTGCACCGGCGTTCCGACGATCTGCCAGTGGCCGCGGGCGCCGGCCACGCGCAGGTAGAGCTGGCGGATGGTCAGATTTTCACGGCGGGCAAGATCGAGAAGCAGCTTCTGCCGGCTCTTGCCGCCGTTGGTCTCCGGCAGATCTGGAACAGGTCCGTCGATCGGATATTGCGAAAGATCCACCCCGCCGGACATGCCGGCGAGCAGGGAGAGACCGACGACAGGATGGATCAGATCCTGGATCTGTTCGAATTTCTCCTGCGCTTCCGCCTCCGTGCGGCCGATAACGGGAAAGATGCCCGGCATGATCTTAAGGTCATCCCTGGCGCGGCCATATTTCGCGAGACGTCCCTTGAGGTCGGCGTAAAAGGCCCTGGCATCGTCGATGGTCTGGTGCGCGGTGAAAACGACCTCTGCTGTGCGTGCCGCGAGCTCCTTGCCGGGATCGGAGGAGCCCGCCTGTACCAGCACCGGATGACCCTGCGGTGCACGCGCGACATTCAGCGGGCCACGTACCTTGAAGTGCTTGCCCCTATGATTGAGGATGTGCTGCTTTTCGGGATCGAAATAGATCCCACTTTCCTTGTCGCGCGGAAAAGAGTCCTCTTCCCAAGTATCCCAGAGGCCGCGCACGACGTCGGCGAACTCTTCGGCCCGGTCATAACGTTCGGCATGGGCATAGTGTTCGTCCCGCCCGAAATTGTGGGCTTCGTGATCACTGGAGGAGGTAACGAGATTCCATCCGGCGCGTCCGCCGCTGATATGGTCGAGTGAGGCGAATTTGCGGGCGATGTGATAGGGCTCATTGAACGAGGTCGAGGCTGTGGCGACGAAACCGATATTCTTGGTGACGGCGGCGAGAGCCGACAGCAGGGTGATTGGCTCGAACTGCGCCACATATCGAGTAGCGGTGCGATGCAGGGCTTCCGTGTCCGCGCCGCGCGTCCCGACACCGTCCGCCATGAAGATGAGATCGAATTTCGCCGCCTCCGCAATCTGGGCGAGCTCGACATAATGCGCAAAATTCGACCCGGCGTCGGCCTGTGCGTCGGGATGGCGCCAGGCGGCGATATGGTGGCCGGTCGGATAAAGGAAGGCTCCAAGCTTTAGCTGACGTTGTCTGCCGGTCATCGTTCTCTCCTCGATGGCTGTGAGGAAAGGCTAACAGCAAATGCTATAATCTATAGAAATTATATTCTATTTAAGCGGACCGCATCGGATTTTGTCGATGCTCGCGGGGCCCATCGTGCGGACAACGTTCCGCCCGACGGGCGAAGGATCAAAAAGCCGGTCCGCCACTGAAATATTTCGCTTGATACCTCGACTGGATAATCCGTTGAAACGCCCGTTTTGTCGAAAGCGCTAATACATATTGGCGACTATTGGAGCGCCTTGGCATGTGGCAATTTTCTAATGGAATTCGGGGCGGTGCTGAGTCGAAGAATTTCGTGCAGCTACAAGGCGGACAGATGACTGCTTTGCGGCGGACTGAATGAAGAGAACTCGCTGCTAACCGCCAGAAAGCTGCGAGTTCTTTTCGTCTTGTGCACCGCCTGACAGCTGAAATCTCTTCCAACCAGGAACGAGCGTTTACCAAGGCTCACTAAAGGGTAGCCGCATCGCGCAACATTTCCCGACTGAGACGGAGTCCTTGGCCCGCAGTCGCATGTCATCGCCATCTCGATATCGATCGGGCAGTCAGGCTTTATCCGCGCAAAAATTGCAACATCTTCATTGAAAACGAATTCAGCGGACTATTTCAGACCAAATCATAGTTGCCACTGCTTGAAGGGATGGCTTTTCCGATGGAAAATCAACCGGTCAACCTCATCCTCGCCGCGCGCGCCGCGTTCAGCCAAGCAGCGGCGCTGGTTGTACAATACAGCTTCTCCATTCTCGGCGCGATTATTCTTCTCATTGCTGGTTGGATTCTATCCGGAGTGGTCAGCCGGTGGGCCTACAAGGGCCTGTCAAAAATTCATGGGATCGATGAGACGCTTGCCCGCTTTTTTGAAAGCGTCCTGCACTACAGTATTCTCATCTTTGTCTTCGTCGCTGTGCTGGCGCAATTCGGCATTCAAACAGCATCAATCGTTGCCGCTCTCGGTGCGGCCGGCTTGGCAATCGGCCTGGCTTTACAAGGCACGCTCCAAAACATTGCAGCCGGCATCATGCTTCTGGTCCTGAGACCGTTGCGTGTGGGGGAGCATATCCAGACAATCAACGTCGAAGGAACTATTGTCGAAATAGGCTTGTTCGCGACCGAAATGAAGACAGCCGATGGCCTGTACCTGATGGCTCCTAATTCCACGCTCTGGAATACAGCGATCACAAATCACAGCCGCCAAGCCAGCCGACGCCAGCAACTGTCGGTCGCCGTGGGCAATGACGTCGATATCGACATCGTGACGCAGACGCTCCTCGAGATCGTAAAATCGGACGAACGTGTGCGCAAGGATCCGCCGCCACGCGTCTATTCAGACGATCTCACCGCTGAGAAAACGGTATTGATGATAGAATACTGGGCAAGGACCAGGGAATGGTCAGAGACGCGTCACGACATGATCGACCTGCTGAGACGTGGCATTGCCGCTAAAGGCATCATGCTCAAGTAGAACGAGAAAATGGCGACGACGTCCAGCCGCAAGTCTTTTCAGGGGCGATAGGACCTATCGCCTCCCTTTGGCCATGTCCTCACACATCGGGAATTATTCAGGACGCTTTGCCGACCGCCTCCGCGTATTCGGCGAACGTCCTGGATATCCCTTGACCCGCGTCGTCATTGGCAAGCAGCAACACGCGGATGGGGAAGAGCATCGCCTTTTGGTTGGCTTCCGAAAGGCCGCGGGCTTCTCCGTTGACGCCGTGCCGCGCACGTTCCAACGCCTGCTGCACCTCGCCACGAGAAACGATGCCGCTGTCGACAAGAAGAGCATTGATTGAAGCGATGGCGGTGAGGAGACCTTCGAGTTGTAGGTTGGCGGTGTTCAAGGTTCGACTCCTTCGTGGATGAGAGGTGGCTATAAACGGCATTCTGTTCTTGAAGTTCCGAACGCTGGCTGGCGCCTGGCGCAACTGCGATGCGACGGTTGTCAGAGGTGTCGCCACGATGATGACTGAATTGCGTGGTGTTCCCTTCTTTTCCGGCAATGGGACTATTTACGCATGGAATGGATTAATCGCTACATCGATCAACCGCTGCTCGATGGCGCAGCTAATTGGCTTCGAACCTGGCATACCTTTTCCAGGCAACCTCCAGAGCGGCTCGAGCCTACCTGGCATCTCGCCGTGCTCTCGTCTCTTTTGATTGCCGCCGAACATTGTCTGCAAGGCTCCGAGTTCATACTCAGCATTTCAGTTCTCATCATGCTGGCACTTCCTTCCGCATGGAAGCTCCTTTTCTCGAAGAAAAAGACCGATACCTATGGTCGCCGAGAATATGCGCTACTTAGGACAGCCGCATTCGCAAGACGGGAGGCAGAATGGTCAGTGCGAATGACCGTCTTGATCCTGTCCGCGGGCCTTCCATTCTTCACCGGATCAGCTGACGCGACGGGCGCATTTTTTGTGTTCGGAGCAAGTATTTGGTTTGTCCTGACGGCACCCGTTAAATTCTACCTTCAGGCGGCAGAACCGCCAGAACCCAACGAGGGCGACAGATCGTTCCAACGCGGCGTCCAATTTGGATAGCCCGCGGGGGTCTTTGCCATCGAACCTGTTCCCGGCTTGAAAAGCCGATACCCTAGCTGGGCCGAAAGCTCAGCTAAGGCTGGGGGCATGACGTCTCGGAACCAATATCAATGAACTCCGTTATCTCCCACATGAATCGAAAGGAGATCGCAATGCTTTACTACGCTCTGGTGTTCTTTGTTGTGGCGCTGATTGCCGGTGTTCTCGGATTTGGGGGCATCGCGGGCGCCTCTGCTTCGATCGCCCAATTTCTATTCTTCCTTTTCTTGATTTTGTTTGTCATCTCGCTGGTCATGCAGGTGGTGAGACGACCATAAAAGCAAGAAAGAAGCAGCGTTTGTAACAACAACCCGGCTAAGGGATCGCAGCTTCGGCGATGAGGAAGCATTGAACTTCCGATGACCGCTCGGGGGAGAGAAGGTTTATTTGGATAAAAAGGCCCTATCCGGGTGATGGATAGGGCAAATGATAGTCCAGCTGTCGGGCGCGGGCACGTCCGACGGTTGATTTAGAACATATTTTTATGACAACTTCTATACGTAATTTGGCCTACCCGATCGACGGCAGTAGGTCGCGACGGATTTTCGTAATACTAGCTGATTTTCATCGACGCCGCCGCTCCAACCTCCCGCTTCCAAGCAGCGCGATAACACTTATGTGATAGTCACCATGGCCAGGTTGACTCGCAATTTGCGCGATCTAAGCTTCAGTTCTGAACTATTGTTGAGGTGTCGCCATGACTTATTTCGAGGAGACGCGAAGAATAGCATGCGAAAATGACGCCGGGCGCCGCATCGTCATTATCGAACAGTTGAAATGGCCCAAATTTGCCTTCGCGGATCGGCCGGTTGGCCCCGTCTTCGACTACATGACGGAAGACGGCCAGATCGCCAACAAGCTGGACGACGAGAATTTCCTTTTGCTGCTGACGGATGAAGTCTTCCACCGCGCCTAACTGGGCGTAGCTGAGCCTGCAGATTTATTCGGCAACCCGGCCGCACCAGCCTGGCAGGTAATCAGCATCCTTGCTCTTGGCAAACTCCAGCGATTTTTCCAGCGCCGCATCGAAATCCCGATCGACTTCTTTGCGCTTTAGGCGGCGGCGCAGGAAATCCGCCCAGAGAAATTCGCTGAACGGTGTTGTATCCTTGGCAAAGCCGCCGGCACGCCGCAACTCGCCCGCCAGCGAACGGAATGGATCATCGACCAGATCCTTGATGCTTTTTGGAATATCTTCGTAGCCGCGTCGTTTGCCGTCCTCATCGAAGGGATGCATCCAGTCGTGGCAATCCATTACGAACCAAAAGGAATCCCCATCAAGCCTCGAAAGATCGGCCACCGCCGTCACCAGAACATCCTTTACGCCTTCCTCATAGAGCGCAAGGGACAGGTGATGATGGTCGATGACATAAAATCGGCCGCGCGGCCCACGAACCGCTGGCATCATGTGATTTCCCAGAAATTTTCCGGCTTTTTCGCCATGGGCCTCTGCTGTCGCACGCCACGCCTTTCGCTTGGCTTTAACCTCGCGCATACCAACGGTTATCTGGGTAGGCCTAAGTTCCTCGATTGGAACAGGATGCAGGATCGGTTCGCGCGCCATAGCCATCAGAAGACCCTCCGCACAGAGATATTCCAGCAGATTAACACAACCGACGCGTCCGGCAACTCGCCCGAGGGCAGTAATTTAGCATAACGGCATATGTAATTGACGCTGTGCCGATTGTAGCCGCTCGACTTTTTGCCAGGACAGCCGATCACTGATCTCCATTTCAGTGACATGCAAATCGAGGCGACGGCGATTGGAAGCCGACAACGGCATTCCTCGGGAATGCGGGACAATGACATCCGCGATTTCGCCAGCCCGCAGTGCACAATAGGCGAGAAACCGCCGCGAATGGCAAGCTTCGCACATCCCTCATAAAAGATACTCCTAATGCGCCACTTGGATCGGCGCAAATAGAGAAGGGGGATATAGTGATGGGCTACGACTGGGATGGCGTGAAATCACGCCGCATGCGTGCATTGAAGCTTGGCATATCTCTGTTTATCTTCGCGATGACATTGGTAGGGCCAACAATGTTCCTTTTGCATTTTCGGTGAGGTTGGCGCTGCCGCGTGAATGGCGGACCCATTTCTGTTCGCCATGGGTGAGTGATTGGGTCGACGAGGACGCCGACCCAATGACATTGGATACCCAGACGCCCGCGTCAGAAACTTTAAGTGTGAGGGAGAACCAGCAGATTCTCCCGGCCGTTTTGCATCGCGATCCGCTCTTTCTCACGAACAAGCCCTCCGAGGTCGATATCGGGGTCACGATCCGGATCCAAGCCCTCCCAGTCCAGCGCCACTTGCAACAGCGCCATATTCGTAAGGTGGACGAGGTTACGAAGCTGTAGCGCTTCGGCTCTTTCTTTCGCTGCGGAAATCAGCCGGAACATTCTGGCAAATTCACGCGCTCTCAGGGTATCGTCTTGGGGCATGCGCGCCTCCTATTTCCAGAGACGAAGATCGGGTTTTTCATGCCGCGAGCTCCAACAGTCGGGTCGCGACAGATCGTTCGGGTTTGGGGCGGGCATATAGTGGAGCCGACACGTTGAGCATCATCCGCATGTTCCGGAGAACACGCTGCGAGACCTCGAATGCACCGCAGCAGACGGGAAATCTCCCATATCCGTCGCAGCGGCCAAGTTCCTCGACTTCGGCACCTGCCCGCTTGTACACACGCTTGAGATAGGGTTCGTAGTTGGAGATCATGGTGTGGATGCCATGGTCGAGTGCACATTCGCAAAGTGCGAGCAACAACAAGCTAAAAGCCCGGCCCGCATCGATGTCGGGAAAATCACGTGCGACGGCAGCTTCGTCGATACACATGCGCGTGCCTTCCCAAATTCCCGGGGCAACTAAGTCTGTTGCAGCTGGAAACGTATCTCGAAAGACGTCGTAGAGGAGCGTCGGCCCTGTCGTCGGCATTAGCCGTACGCCTCCGTAAAACCGCATGCGGCGCTCGTCGCACCAAACAAGGTAGGCGGGGCCGAGAGCATCATAGCAGTCGCGTTCATAAGGCCCAACGACAGTTACGTCCCAGCCGAGCGTATCGGCAAAGATCGCCTTCCGAAGGCGAAACATCTGATCGAGGATGTTCGCATACTTATGATATTCATGAGCTTGGATGACTATGAACATTTTCGCCTCCAACAGTTTTTGTCGCAAGGCAAGAATGAGCCGGAAAACCGCGGTCGGGAATTCCCTCAAATGGAGCCCCTCATTTGAGGGGATAGGTCAGGGGAGTGATGATGCGGAGCTGGACAGCTTTGGTTGTGGCTGCCGATAGGGTGGCGCAACCCAGCTTGAATCGCGCCGTCTTCAGATAATCGCGCGTCGTATGTTCGGAGATGTCGAGAATCAGCGCAATGTCCTTGTAATCCTTGCCAAGTGCTGTCCAGTGCAGACACTCGATCTCCCTCGGGCTCAAGGATGGCACCGGATCATGCTCGCCATAGAGCTCCAGCATGGCTTTGCCATGGATGAGATGGGCGAGTTCCGTCCATTCCATTCGGCAATTTGCCACCAATTCTTGCCACCTATCGATCGGCAAATCGGAGTTGATCGAAAGCAACGATCTGCGCCTGGCCTTGTCGGCTACGGGAATAGAATAACCGTTGCCGCCGAGACCATGTTTCTGCGCGTCGACCAATAGCGCATAGGCCTCTGGCGTCGGCTCCACCTCGCTCCAGTCAAACGGAAGCTGACGGAGAAAGCCTTCCCTGACAACGGGATCAATCTTGACATAGCCATGGAGAAGATATCGGGAGACCCAGGCATCGGGATAGGTGGTGCGAACAAACGGCGCGTCGATCCTGTCCATGATGGTCTGCGCGAGATGGTAAGTCACATAGTCGACGTCATATGCCGCCTGCAGAGACCGAATGGCGGTGTCGACATTGGACGCCGCTTTGATCTCGTTGAAGGCGTGCTCGAATTTTGGGCTGTCTAAACTTCCCCGCATGATGCATCACCCAGCTACATCATGATCTTACCGCGAGATCGGTTCGACAAACAAGAGCATCTCCCCACATATGAGGGGAATGACGTTCGCAAACACGGTCCGCTATCTTTGGCTTAGGAGAGCGATATGGGCCAGTCGGATGAAGCCGAGCAGGCGGTAGGCCAAGCCGCCACTGGACTAAAAACGAGCTGGCACGATATGGCCGGCTCGGAAGCGTTGATACGCGCACTGATCGCGGAACGAAGCCAACGGACAAACGAAGCGCTGTTCTGGATTCGGGTCTATCGTGCTCTGTCCTCCGAAGACATCGACGCAATCCCCCCTTTTTTGCGATGAAGGCCCGCAGGGGCCTGCTATATTTGCGACGACTTCCACCAACCGTGCGCAACTCTCTGAGACGCCCTCAGAAGATGGCATCGGGCTTCATCGGAATCTGTAGTGCCTGCTCCATCATGCCGGAATCCGGCGAAGCGGATCTCGCGCAAACGGAGCCGAAACCCAGTCCCCGGCCTTTTTGACAGACTTCTCATGCCGTCTCGTCGGACTAATCACCGTGGAGTACTTTACCGCTCGCTGGCTTTGTAATGTAATAGGGACAAAGCACAATTTATTGTCTTCGAAGTAAAAATCACAGAGGGGTCAAAGATGCGCCTCGTAGCGATTTTATTTCTTATTGCCGGCTTCGCGTACGACACTGCGCACGCTTTTCAGGAATGCAATGGAAACCCGCATGTTCGTGTGATGTGGGAGAAGCAAATCATTGAAGTCGACGGCACCTTCTTCCAAATGAAAAAGGAAAAACTCTCCAAGAAGACTGGGCGTCTCGTCGGACACGACATGGTCTTCGTTCACAACGGCGCCGGTAGCGACACCCTCATTCGACACCGCGTTTCCACCTCCTATAACTGCGTCGCCGGCGAAGGTAATGTTGGCCTAAAGCAGGCGGATGTGCAGGGGTATCAGGCCAACCCCCTTATAGAGGACAATTCTCCACCTGCGGATGCGACCATCACGGGCAGCCGGTCTAGCGCCGCCTCTGGAAAAGGACACGGCGGCGGCAAACACAAATAGGTAGCCTCCTCTGCCTCGTGACAAACAAATTCGTCACACAAATATTGAGGCGACTTTACACAATAACCAGCAAGAGGGCGGCTCATCTTCTTCTCGGAAACCGCCCATAAAAATAGATGATAATCAAATTATTAGTGCAGCACGCTGGAATTGTAGAAAAGCATCGTTGATCAACAAGGCGAAAGGCTGGAACCTCCGCGACTTTCCGAGATGGGAAGAAGATTGTCATAAATTATGTGATCTTGTTAGTTTAGGCTGTTATGAAATTTGATGGGATGCCAAGAGCCTTCCGTGAAGTTTTCGGGAAGTCCCACCAATCCCGACTTATTCAAGACATTAAAACAAACAAATAAAGCGGCTCGGCGATCCTTTGCATCGCCGAGCCGCTTTCCGATAACACCTCAAGCGGAAGTCGGGCCTGCCGTCGTTCTGGCTTCCGAAAATGCGCGCTCAGCCCCGTCTTCCAGCCGCCGGCCATGAAAGGTCGACATGGTGGTGACGACCTCTTCGATTTCTGCTGTAAGCCTTTGTTCCGTCCATCCAAGCGCCTCGGCGGCAATTGCGCCGATATCGCGCAAGCCTTGCATGGTCAACGCACCCTCGATCGCAAGCGTCGTGCGCCGGAACACCACGTCTGAAAGATGGGTGACAAGCTCTTGCCGCACGATCCAATCGATTTCCAGAGCACTGTAATGCGAAGCCCCGGAGAGGCGCACGGTGTCGGTATGTGCCGAGGGATATTCGAGGATCGCTGTGGCAGTGGTTCCATAGCGGCTCAAGAGCTGGTCGATACGCTCCGGCGCTGTACCGGTTCGTTTCGCAGCAGCGCGCACCCATTCTCCGCGCGCCGCCGAATTTGTCGGGAAATCGCGTCCACCGCCGATCGCCAGGTGTTTTGTGGATTGGCTACGAACGCGGTCCAGGCGCTTGAGAACGAGATCTGCAACCTCCTCGGCGAAGCCACGGAAGGTCGTCCACTTGCCGCCCACGAGGGAGACGATCGCAAACGGACGATCCGACTGCGGCTCGACTACCGGCGCGGAATGGTCGCGGCTGATCAGGCCCGGCGACGACGCGTCCGAAGCCGGCAGAGGCCGGATGCCGCTATAGCTGTAGACCACCTGCTCCCGCCCGAAACGAAGACTTGGCAGCAGCGACTGGACGCTTTCGAGGAAATAGTCGATCTCCGGCTCTTCGCACCGGACATTGTCGGGATCGTCACAGGGAATATCCGTCGATCCGACCAAAGCGAGACCGAGATAGCTATAGACGAGGCAAATACGGCCGTCGTCGGCTTCGAAGTAGATCATATGGCCGTTCAGGCCGCGCACGAGCTCGGGGTGATCGAGCAGGATATGCGAACCTTTCGTACCGCCGATAAGATGCGAGGGCGCGCCGAGCAGATCGTTGACGCGGTCGATCCAAGGGCCGGCGGCGTTGACGACAAGCTTCGGGGAAGCGGAAAATGTCGTGCCGTCGGCTCGCTCGAAGCTGAGTTTCCCACCCGCCGACGACGTCAGCGTGGTGAAGTTTGCGGCCAGCGCGCTCTTGTTGGCCTGAAGTCCATCCATGACCAGTTCATAGACGAGCCGTTCAGGCCGGCTGATCTTGGCATCGTAGTAAATGCCGCCCGCCACGATATCGGGGGTGACATGCGGCATTTCCTTGAGCGCGCGCTTCTTCAGCAGGAACCGGTGGCGCGGCATGACGCGGTTGCGCGACCCGAAAAAGTCATAGAGTGCGAGCCCAATCTTGATGAGAACGGCGCCGCGGCTGCGGGGGGCCGTCGTTGAGCCTGTCAGCGTGCGCAAAGCCGCCCATATGCCTCGCGTCCATGAGAAAATCGGGATGAAGGTCGGCAGCGCCTCGACGCAATGCGGCGCGTTCTGAAGCAGGAGATTGCGTTCCAGCGTCGACTGGGCAACCAGGCCGAACTCGCCCGTCTCCAAATATTTTAAGCCGCCATGAATAAGGCGCGACGGCGCAGCGCTCGTTCCCGACCCGAAGTCGGCCTTGTCGACGATGAGACAATTGACACCCTGGGCGGCAAGATCACGAAATAGCCCGGCGCCATTCACGCCAGCACCAAGAATGACGACGTCTATGTCCTTGTCCGGCAATGTCGCAAATCGTTGTTTCAAATCAGCGGTGATATCGGTCATACCATGGTTTCCTACTGAACTGCCGTTGGCGCGAGCTGCCCGCGCGGCGGCCAATTGTCCTAATCTCGCGATTCAGCGGGGGCGAGGCGGCCGATCTTCGGCCAGATTGGGGTCATCGCCTTGGCGATCTCCCGAAAGAGATCGTATCTCTCGCGATAATAGATGCTGCGGGATGCATCGGGATGGCAGGTTCTGGCAATTTTGCCGACGTCGCGGGGATCGCTCTGCGGATCCGCATAAAGACCAACACCCGCACCCGCGCAAACAGCTGCGCCCCAGGCCGCCGCCTCGTCTGTCTCCGTCACAGTCACCGGAATGCCCAGCACGTCGGCGAACATCTGGACGACCCTCGGATTGCGGGAAATACCGCCGGCAAGCCGCGCCTCCCCAAAGGCAAAACCGTCACTCAGGGCATCGACATGGATCTTATGATTGAAGGCAATTCCTTCAAGGACCGCCCGCAGCATGTCGCCGCGATCATGCCAACCGCCCAGGCCGAAGAAGCCGGCGCTTGCGGAAGCGCCATAGGGCGAGCCAAACAGATAAGGGTGAAAAAGCGCAGTCGAGGGACGCTCGAATGCGGCATCTATCTCGGGCGCCAGCAGCGCATGGATCGACCCGCCGGAGGCTTCGCTGCTTGCGCGTTCGCTGGCACAGAGCCGGTCGAGAAACCAATCGTAATTCGCCGTCGAAGCCGGAGAGATCGACATATTGTTCCATTGACCGGCCGCAATGGCATTGCGGCAGAACCAGCGCCTGTCGACGCGCGGCTCGGACGACAAGGTTTCGTTGATCGAGTAGGTGCCGGCAATCACCGCAACCACGCCGGAGGCGTAGCCACCCGCACCGAGAGCGGACGCGGTGACGTCGTGCAAGCCGGCCACGACAGGCGTTCCTTCGGCAAGACCCGTACGCGCGGCGGCAACCCGCGTCACATGGCCGACGACCTCGTCGGAACGGGCGGCCGGCGGCAAGGCATCGGCCAGTGCCTCCAGCCCGAAGAGCTTGAGTGCATCCTGCGAATAATCCTGGCTTCTGACATTGGTGAAGGAGGTACTTGCCTCTGTGCGATCGGTGCCGATCGCCTCGGTCAGGCAAAAGCGAAGCCAGTCCTTGCAGCTCATGATATGGCCGATTTCCGCAAATCGGCTCGGCTCCTGCTCCTTGACCCAGGCAAGGAGCGCCGATGGCGCCGAGACATGCGGCAATTGCCCGGTGAGCTCTATGGCTTCGTCGGCGACCGGACTTTCGAGCCAGCGATCGACGACGGCCCCTGCCCTGCTGTCGAGCGACAGGATCGCATGCCCCAGCGGCCTGCGGGACCGATCGAGCATATAGATGCCGTCACCGTGAGCGGTTGCGGCAACCGCCTGTATGTCGGACGCGGGACGCTTGCTGAGGCTGATCGCTTCAGCGATCGCGTCCGCTGTCGCCGTCCAAAGCTCATCCATGTCCCGTTCGATGTGCCGGGCCTTGGGTATGAACTGCGTGACCCGCCGCCGCGCGACTGCAATCGGCGTTCCGTCGATATCGAAGATGACAGCCTTTGTGACCGTCAGACCGCTATCAATTCCGAGCAGACTCGGCATTTTCATTACTCCGGATAGTGGAAAGGCCACAGGCATGATCCGGTCTGCGAGGAGCTGGCCGCTTTCCGGCCCCGCCTTTCATCGCCACTGTCATGACCGGCCCCCATCGCCCTTGGCGATGACAACATTGATATCTTTGGACCGCATGCGATCGATGTGGACGGACGGCGTCTGGTCATCGACGATCACTGCGTCAAACTCGCTGAGTGCCGCGAAACTGTGCAACGCGCGCCGCTCGAATTTCGTATGGTCGGCCAGAAGGACGCGTCTGACGGCGCTGTCGAACATCGCCCGTTTCGTGTCGACTATTTCCGGTGACTGATGGAAGACGATATCGTCGGTGATCGCCGACATCGAAATGAAGGCGGTATCCGCCCTCAGCCGGGTGATCTCGTTGATCGTCATTCGCCCCATGAAGGCGTTGCACCAACTGTAATACTGGCCGCCGAGGGCCAGAAGCGTCACGTCATGCATCCCCTTGAGCGTATTCATGAGGGTCAGCGAATTGGTGATCGCCGTCAGCGGAACCTTGGCGGAGAGATGGGCGGCCATCTGCAGCACGGTCGTGGAATCGTCGAAGAAGATCGCCTGGCCGGGCTCGACGAACTGCATCGCCGCGGCGGCAATCGCTTTCTTTTCGGCCGCCT
The DNA here is from genome assembly GCF_030272705.1 of Rhizobium mayense. Lineage (GTDB taxonomy): Bacteria > Pseudomonadota > Alphaproteobacteria > Rhizobiales > Rhizobiaceae > Rhizobium > Rhizobium mayense. The sequence goes on from NZ_JARFYM010000002.1 coordinate 263,109, forward strand.
GCCGGTTTGAACGATAGACATCGCTGGACTCGATGAGGCTGGTTGCGGCGGCCGTGACGATGCCGCGCGTCTTGCGGAAAAGACCGCGGCTTACGAGCTCGTCGACATCGCGATGAGCAGTCATCAGACTGATTCCGAACCTGTCGGTCAGATCCTCGATACGCATGGAGCCCTCCGTCATGACGGCCTCGGCAATCATCTGCCGGCGAACGAGCTGGCGGGTATGCCGGCTGTCACTTGGCAATTCGTCCAAGAGGGATGCTCCTAAGCTTGTCTTCCGTGTCACTTGAGCCTCTGCCGCTGAATCTCGTCGATGTCAGTTTCGTACAGCGAATGCAGTGCGAAGGCAAAAAGAGGAGTTGGAACAACCCTTTGCATTGCGCATGTCCTGGCCGTCGCCCGCGAATTTGCAGCGGCCGAATAGAGGGAGCGCCGCTGCCGGCGCTCCCCTGTTGTCATTACTGCTGCAGGACGAACGGAGCCGTGTACTTGTCCACATTGTCCTTGGTGATCAGGATGCAATCGAAGAGCTGCTTCTCGCTCTTGGCGCCGGTTTTGCCCGTCTTGATGACGTTGTCGGCCTGCTTGACGGCTTCCGCGGAGAAAGTCGCAACCGGCTGCAGCACCGTGTACTGCAGTTCGCCGGCTTTAATAGCAGCAACCGCATCCGGCGAACCGTCAAAACCGCCGACCTTGATCTTGGCGAGCTTGCCGGCTTCCTTCAGCGCGGCAATTGCGCCAAGCGCCATTTCGTCGTTGCCGGAAATGACGCCGACGATGTCGGGATTGGCCTGCAGCATGGACTGCATCTTGTCGTGACCCTGGGTGCGATCCCAGTTGGCTACTTCCTTGGCGACCTTCTGGAGGTCCGGATACTGCGTCAGCACCGTCTCGTAACCGTTGGAGCGGGTTGCGGCATTGTTGTCGGACGGAGCGCCAAGCAGCTCGGCATACTTGCCCTTGTCGCCGACGCTTTCGACCCACTGCTGGGCGCCAAGTGCGGCACCCTGCGCATTGTTGGAAACGAGCTGCGCCTTGGCGAGACCTTCCTGGTTGATTTCAGCATTGACGAGGACGACCGGGATGCCGGCAGCCACTGCCTTCTTCACGGCGCCGACCGAGCCATCGGCATTGGCCGGGTCGAGGATGATCGCGACGGACTTGTTGGTAATTGCGGTGTCGATCAGATTGCTTTCAGTATTGGTATCGCCCTTGTGGGCGGCGACGGTCGCGGTGTAGCCCAGCTTCTCAGCCGTTGCCTTCGCGATATTGCCTTCCGTCAGCCAGTAGGGGTTGGCCGGATCATTGACGATGATCGTCATCTGACCAGCGGCCCATGCCGCTCCCGTCAGAAGCGGCGCCACCGCGACAGCCGTCATAACAATACGCAAACCTTTTTTAAACATTACTCTCTCTCCCATTTGATGAGGTCAGATAAAACCGGCGAACCGGCGGTGCTTTCCGCAATCGGCGGGCTGTTCGAAGCAGGTCTGCCGTCGTGGACAAGTTCAGTTGCGATCGTCAGGCCGATTTGGTCCGACGGCCGTATTGGATGCTGTTCATGAGAACCGCGAGCACGATGACTGCGCCGGTAAAAACGGTCTGCCAGTAGGCGGACACACCGATGATGACGAGACCGTCCGATAGGAAGCCGATGACGAAAGCGCCGAGCATGGTGCCGCGGACAGTGCCGCGGCCGCCGGTGAGCGCCGCGCCACCGATCACAACTGCTGCGATCGCGGTCAATTCATAGGTGGTGCCCGCGGTCGGACCGGCCGAGGTGAGCTGCGACGACAGCACCAGGCCGGCAATGGCGGCGCAGACACCGGAAAGAACATAGACGATGATCTTCACGCGCTTGACCGGCACGCCCGACAGGTCGGCCGCGCGCTCATTGCCGCCGGAGGCATAGAGCCACCGACCGAAAGCCGTGCGGCTCAACACCACACCGCAGATGATCGCCAGCGCCGCCAATACGACGACGCCGATCGGAATGCCTGCCAGGCGGTTGAAGCCGAGCCAGTCAAAACCGGTATTGCCGAGTTCCGGTCGACCACCGAGATTGTTGTAGGTTAACCCGTTCGTCATCAGCAGCGCGATGCCGCGTGCCACATAGAGAACGCCGAGCGACGCTACGAAGGCTGGCACGCGCAAATAAGCAATCAGCACCCCGTTCACCGCGCCCACCACTGCGCCGAGGGCGCAAGTGATCACGACGACCGCCCAGACGGGCGGGTACAGGATGACGCCGAAACTCTGCAGCGTCACGCCTTGCATCATGAAACCGGCGATACAGCCCGCGAGCCCGAGCGTGGAACCGACGGAAAGGTCGATGCCGCCGTTCAGGATCACCAGAAGCATGCCGATTGCCAGGATGCCGAAAATCGCGACATGCGAGGCCATGATCAGGAAATTGTTGAGCGTGAAATAATAGGGCGAAAGAAACGAAAAGACTGCGATGATGATGATCAGCGCGAAGAACGCGCGACCCTCGAGGATCAGCCGGACAATATTGGTATCCCGCTTCTGCCCGTTGGCAACCGCTTTCTTTTCAGTGATATTCGTGACTGACATAATCAGTGCTCCATAATTGCCGGCTAGTGCGCGACCACTGCTTCGCCAGAGGCGGCCATGATCTTCTCTTTGGTGACGTCGGGGCCGAATTCGGCGGATATCTTCCCTCGGCGCATGACGATGATGCGGTGGGCAATGCTGAGGCATTCGCCGACTTCCGAGGTCGAATAGATCACCGCCAGGCCCTGCTTGGCGCGTTCGGCCAAAAGCTTGAAGACTTCCGCCTTCGCGCCGACATCGATGCCGCGGCTTGGTTCGTCGAGCAGCATGACCTTGGGTTCGGTCGCCAGCATCTTGCCGATCACGACCTTCTGCTGGTTGCCGCCCGAAAGGGAGCCGATCGCCGCGTCGCCGCCGTCCGTCTTGATATGAACCTTGCGGATCGAGTCGTTCACCAGCTCGCGCTCGCGCCCGCCGGAGGTCAGCAATCCCTTGGTGAACGCGGCGATGCTTGCGAGAGAAAGGTTGGAGCCGACCGTCATTGTCTGGACGAGGCCATCACGCTGGCGGTCTTCAGGCACCAGCACCAGGCCGTTGGCGATGCGTCCGGCAATGTTGAGATTGCCGACGTCGCGGCCTTCGAGCAGAACCCTGCCGCCATCAGATCGAAGACGTCCCGCGACGCATTCGAGCAGCTCGGTGCGGCCTGCCCCCATCAAACCATAGATGCAGACGATCTCGCCGGCGCGGACCTGCAGCGAAAGACGGTCCACTGCTTTGTAGGCAGCGCCGGAAGGGCCCGGAACCGTCAAATCTTCGAGCGCGAGCGCCACGTCACCGATCTTGTGGCCGCTGGGCGGACTTCCGAGATCGAAGTTTTCGCCGACCATGTTGCGGACGATCCATTCGAGGTCGATGTCCTTGCGCTCGGCATAAGCCGTCATGTTGCCGTCACGAAGCACGACCGCGTGGTGGGTGATCTGAAGCGCTTCTTCGAGATGGTGCGAGATATAAACGATAGAGACGCCGCGGCTCGTCAGGTCGCGAATGACCTTGAAGAGAACCTCCACCTCGCTGGCGCTGAGCGCCGAGGTGGGCTCGTCCATGATGAGGATGCGCGAATTGACCGACAGCGCGCGGGCGATCTCGACGATCTGCTGCTGACCGAGGCGAAGATCCTCGACAGGGGTCAACGGATCGATCTCCTCCTCGAGTTCCGCCATCAGGGCGCGCGTCTGGCGCTCCTCTTCGGCAAAGTCCACGCCGCCACTTTTGATGATCTCGCGGCCCATGAAAATATTGTCGCGGACATTGAGATTGGGAGCGAGGCTCAATTCTTGATGGATAATCGAGATACCGCATTCACGGGCATGGGTGGAGGAGGAAAACGAAACCGGTTGACCGTCAAGGACGATCTCGCCGGAACTCGGCTGAACGACGCCGGAAAGGATCTTCATCAGCGTCGACTTGCCCGCGCCGTTTTCGCCGAACAACGTGGTCACTTGGCCGCGGTGGATGTCGAAATTGACGCCCTTCAGAGCATGAACGTTACCATAGGATTTTGCGATATTGCGGGCGGCAAGGACGACCTCGCCCCGCGCGCCCTCATTTTGCGGCGCTGCACTCATTTGACTTCAACCTTCACCGGAGTGACGAGCCAGTTTTTGGGATTGATGAGCTTGAAGACGCCGACAACAGTCGCAGACTTGCCCGAGAGATTGTCGACGTCGAGTCCGGCAAGAACGGTCTTCTTCATCTCATTGTTGATTGCCGAGCCCGCATCCTGATATTCGATCTGATTGGTGAACTGGCCGAATTCGATGGTGCCCGTGGCATCGCGCAGGTCGGTGCCGTTGACGGCCGGACCTGTCTGGACGCGCACGACGACTTCGCCCGGCAGCCCGTCGACCTTAAGCTCGTTGTAATTGGCCTTTCGCGCACCGAAAACACCGGTCAGCGAAACCGGCAGAACCGGACCGGTACTCGTGGCCACACCGTATTTGTCGCCCGCCGCCTTCTTGTCCGCCGCAATCGCGTTGGCGAGATCGGGAGCATCGACGGCACGCTTTTCGACATTCGCCAACACTTTCGGGAATTCCTGAACGCCGTAGGCCTCCGGTGAGAACGCCTGCTCGCGCACGTCATTTTCGGAACCGATCTTGACGACGGTCGTATCGAAGGCGATCGCCGCCACAACAACCACGGCAGCGGCCACCGCAGCCAAAAGCGTGAATTTCGGCTTGGAAGCCGCGTTTTGAATTTGTGCACTCATGTTCGAAAGACCTTCGGCGCTATCGGCCGGATTGCTCTGTTGACAAGGAAACGGAAAAGGCCAGTCGCTGGCGGCCTGTCTTGGCGGAACGGCGTGCCTCGTCCACCGACACGCTTGTCCGGGTGTGAAGCCGGACTGCATCTTAAAGCGGAATGGCTCATCGAAGTTCCTCCTTGGTTGCCGGTGCTTGTCTCCTCCAATCACCTAGCCTCGCAACAAAAGCATGTGACATTAGCTGCGATAGAAATATGTTATTAACGCCACAAACCATGTTATAACTTTTTCGTCGTGTCAACGGCCCCTCGTCGCTTCAGCGGTTTCGTGACACATTTTCCATTTGCGAGACAGACCGAGTTGCAATGACCACCACATTCGCCGCCATCGCAAGCGCCTTGACATCCGCCAAGCTCGACTCAAGTTTCATAAACGAACCAGCGCTTAAATATCCTATTGAATATCAATAGTATTTTGCGCCGTGCGGTTAAGTTACTTGACGAGCCTCACCTTGATCGAGGCCGCACCGCTACTCAATCGCACAATGCCCGTCTTTCGAATTTCAATTGCTTCCGAAAGATCAGAGCCAATTGACATCATCTATTTTATATGAAAAAAATTACATTGCCAGAAAAAAATTACGCACACCATGATATCTTTGTGTTATAAGGTGATCGCGGGTTAAGGCGGGCAAATTCGAGCTTATTGAGGTTTCGGCGCGTGCGCGGTTCAATGAAGGCGATAAGGCGCCGCCCAGCGTGCCGTAGTCATCTTGGGCATGCGGCATCAAGAGGGCTGTGGAGGAACGAGGAATGGTTATGACACAGGAATTGGCCGCCGCTGAGGCACGTCTTGACGCGCCGGAGCTGTCGCTCGATGCTTAACAACGAAACGATCATCATCGGAATCGATGCGGGAACCTCCGTCATCAAGGCCGTAGCCTTCGAGCTTTCGGGCCGACAGATCGCATTCGCCTCCGCGCGCAACCAATACACGATGGGAGACGACGGCTCCGCGACACAACCGCTTGGGCGAACATGGTCGGACTGCATCAGCGCCCTGCGCGGGCTCGCCGACAAGGTTAGCGACCTTGCCGCGCGTACCGCCGTCATCGCCGTAACCGGCCAGGGCGACGGCACATGGCTCGTCGGCTCCGGCAACATCCCCGTCGGCGACGCCTGGCTTTGGCTGGATGCGCGGGCAGCCTCGACCGTTAATCGCCTGAATAGCCGTCCGGACAATCGTGCACGCTTCGAGGCAACCGGCACCGGGCTCAACACCTGCCAGCAGGGCCCTCAGCTCGCGCATATGGACCGTTATATGCCGGAGCTTCTCGATCGTGCCGAGACGGCCCTGCATTGCAAGGATTGGCTCTACCTCAATCTCACTGGCGTTCGCGCGACCGACCCGTCGGAGGCAAGCTTCACCTTCGGCAATTTCCGCACGCGTCGATACGATTCCGTCGTCATCGATACGCTCAGCCTCAATCACAGGAAGTCCCTTCTGCCCGAGATTATCGAAGGAACCGAGATCACGCATCCGCTGTCGGCGGATGCGGCAGGCGCGACCGGCCTGTTGGCCGGCACGCCGGTCTGCCTCGGTTATGTCGATATGGTCATGACGGCGCTCGGCGCCGGAGTTCGAACCGCCGGCCAGAATGCCGCTTGCTCGACAATCGGTTCCACGGGCGTGCATATGCGCGCCAAGGCGGTCTCCGACGTCCAGCTCAATGCCGAGGGCACCGGCTATGTGATCACCCTGCCGATACCCGGCATCGTCACCCAGGTTCAGACCAATATGGGCGCGACGATCAATATCGACTGGATTCTGCAGATTGCCGCCGACCTGATGTCGGAAGCCGGCAAGCCGGTTGCCGCCTCCGACCTCATTTCGCGGATCGATGCATGGTTTGCTGAGAGCCGCCCCGGCTCCATTCTCTATCATCCTTATGTTTCCGAAGCGGGAGAGCGCGGCCCCTTCGTCAACGCCCACGCCCGTGCCGGGTTCACCGGTCTCTCCATTCGCCACGGTTTTCCAGATCTAATTCGCGCCGTTGTCGAAGGGCTCGGCATGGCGACGCGCGATTGTTACGCGGCCATGGGAAACATGCCGCTTGAACTGCGCATAACGGGCGGAGCGGCACGTAGCAGCGCGCTGCGTCAATCGCTCTCGGCCGCGGTCGACGCGCCGGTCAGGATTTCCGAACGCCAGGAGGCGGGAGCCGCCGGTGTCGCCATGATGGCCGCGGTCGCAATCGGTGCCTACGCGAACATGGACGACTGTATTGCCGAATGGGTGACGCCGCTGCTTGGCGAAGCCGAAGCGCCCGACGCGGAACAGGCGCGCCGCTGCGATCGATTGTTCGCCGCTTATGTGGACGTACGGCAGGCGATCACTCCCGCATGGGACATGCTTGCCGCGCAGCCATGAGGATAGGCAAGCCACCCGCATGGGCAGACAGATGATTTTTGATGCAGAAGGCATCTTAAGGAGCTTGAAATGACTGAATCCGAAATCCTCGATCTGTTCGTGATCGGAGGCGGTATTAACGGCGCAGGCATCGCCCGGGATGCAGCCGGTCGAGGCCTCTCCGTCATGCTCTGCGAGAAAGACGATTTGGCTGAGGGCACGTCGTCCCGCTCTGGGAAGCTTGTTCACGGCGGCCTGCGTTATCTGGAATATTACGAGTTTCGCCTGGTGCGCGAAGCCTTGATCGAGCGCGAGGTCCTGCTGAACTCCGCAAGCCATATCATCTGGCCGATGCGTTTCGTGCTGCCGCACAGCCCGACGGATCGCCCAGCCTGGCTCGTCCGCCTCGGCCTCTTCCTCTACGACCACCTGGGCGGCCGCAAGCGGTTGCCCGGCACCCGCTCTCTCGACCTACGTCGCGATCCGGAAGGCGCACCGATCGTCGATCAATATACCAAGGGCTTCGAATATTCCGATTGTTGGGTCGACGATGCGCGACTCGTGTTGCTGAATGCGCTCGATGCGGCCGAGAAGGGCGCTCAGATCCTGACGCGCACTGCCTGTGTCAGCGCTCGCCGCGAGAACGGCAGCTGGGTCGTCCAGATGCGCGACCAGCGCTCCGGCGACCTGCGCACGGTGCGGGCACGCGTCCTTGTGAACGCTGCCGGCCCATGGGTCAACGATATCATCGGCCGCGTCGCCGGCTCCAACAGCCAGCGCAAGGTCCGGCTCGTCAAGGGCAGCCATATCATCGTCCCGAAATTCTGGAGCGGTCAGCATGCTTATCTGGTTCAGAACCATGACCGGCGCGTGATCTTCATCAATCCTTACGAGGGAGAGATGGCCCTTATCGGCACCACGGATATTCCCTACGAAGGCAAGCCGGAAGAAGTGAAGGCCGACGAGCAGGAGATGGACTATCTGATCGCCGCCGTGAACCGCTATTTCAAGGAAAAACTGCGCCGTTCCGACGTGATCTCAAGCTTCTCCGGCGTGCGTCCATTGTTCGACGATGGCAAAGGCAACCCTTCGGCTGTGACGCGCGACTATGTCTTCGATCTTGACGAGACCGGCGGTGCGCCAATGCTCAACGTTTTCGGCGGCAAGATCACGACTTTCCGCAAGCTGTCCGAACACGCGCTGCAGAAGCTCGCCAAGTTCTTTCCCAAGATGGGCGGCGACTGGACCGGTGCCGCGACATTACCCGGCGGCGACATTCCGAATGCCGACTACACCAGCTTCGCCGACACGCTGCGAGGGGCCTATCCCTGGATGCCGCGCACGCTCGTGAATCACTACGGCCATCTCTATGGGGGACGGACCAAGAGCATCGTGGGCGACGCCACATCGCTCGCCGGCCTTGGGCGCCATTTCGGCGGCAATCTCTACGAGGCGGAGGTGCGCTACCTTGTTACTTACGAATGGGCACAGACCGTGGACGATGTTCTCCTGCGGCGCACTAAGGAAGGCCTGCATATGACCGCTCAGGAGAAAGCGGATTTCTCGGCTTGGTTCGAAAGCGAACTGGCTCTGGCCGCCTGAGATATCCAAGGAGCCGACTCTATGCCATTGACACTTTCGCTCAACACCAATCCGCTTGTGAACCGTTTCGCCGAGCCGGACGACCTCATCGAGACGGTTGCGCGCGACCTCAGAATCCGCGATCTGCAATTGACGCATGAATTCATCAATCCGAGCTGGCGGGCGCCGGTGATCCGACGGCTGACCCGCACGATGCGGGCGGCGTTAGAGCGCACCGGCGTTCGCGTCACCTCGGGCATGACCGGCCCCTATGGGCGCCTCAACCATTTCGGCCATCCCGACGCCGATGTTCGGCGCCACTATGTCGACTGGTTCAAGACCTTTGCCGACATCATCGCCGATCTCGGCGGCCAGTCGGTCGGCACGCAATTCGCTATCTTCACCTACAAGGATTTCGACGATCCGGCACGGCGGGAGAGCCTCATCCAGGTTGCGATCGATTGCTGGGCCGAGGTTGCCGAGTACGCGCGTTCGGCCGGCCTTTCCTATGTATTCTGGGAGCCGATGAGCATCGGCCGCGAATTCGGCGAGACGATCAGCGAATGCATCAAGCTGCAGGACCGCCTGACGGCGACCAATCTCGCGGTGCCGATGTGGATGATGGCCGATATCGATCATGGCGATGTCACCTCGGCAAATCCCGACGATTATGATCCCTATGCCTGGGCGCGCGCCGTTCCCGAGGTTTCTCCGATCATCCACATCAAGCAAAGCCTGATGGACAAGGGCGGCCATCGGCCGTTCACAGCGGAATTCAATGCGAAGGGCCGCATCCAGCCGGCGCCGTTGCTGCAGGCATTCAAAGAAGGCGGTGCCCAGAACAACGAGATCTGTCTCGAGCTGTCGTTCAAGGAACGCGAGCCCAATGATCGTCAGGTTGTCTCCCAAATCGCCGAAAGCATCGCCTTCTGGGCGCCTCATATCGACACTGGCGCAGGCGATCTGCGCATCTGATAGTTGCAAGAACCACGTAGGGCTTTACGACATCTCGTCACGGCATCGAATTTGATTCTCGATCAGCAATGCCGCAACAGCAATGAAGCCAAATGCGGGACGGAATGGAAGGGGACAATTGATGGTCGATGCGGATGAGTCGCTCGCCGTGCGCGCCGCCTGGCTGCACTATGCGGGCGGATTGACACAGTCGGAGGTGGCCAAGCGCCTTGGCGTGCCCTCCGTCAAGGCCCACCGCCTGATCGCACGGGCGGTGGCCGAAGGCGTGGTCAAGGTGACGATCGACGGCGATATCGTCGAATGCGTGGAGCTCGAGACCCGGCTGGCGGAACGTTTCGGCCTGCAATATTGCGAGGTGGCGCCGGATCTTGGTGAGGAAGGTTTCGAGTTTCGTGCTCTTGGGCAAGCCGGTGCCGGCTTCCTGAAGCGGGAGATCGAGCGCGGCGACAACAAGGTCATCGGCCTCGGCCACGGTCGAACATTGTCATCGGCCGTGCACCATATGCCGAGGCTCAATGCGAAAGGCCTGCGATTTGTCTCTATGCTCGGCGGGCTGTCGCGAAACTATGTGGCCAATCCCTATGACGTGATGCACCGCATCGCCGAAAAGACCGGCGCGCATGCCTATATGATGCCCGTGCCGTTTTTTGCCAATACGGGCGAAGACCGCGAGGTTATGCTTGCGCAGCGCGGGGTCAAAGAAGTGTTCGATCTTGCCAACAATGCCGACCTCAAACTTGTCGGTCTCGGCACGGTCGATACCGATGCGCAGCTTGTCCTCTCGGGCATGGTTGAGCCGCGCGAAATCGCGGAAATCGCAGCCTCCGGCGGCGTGGGCGAAATTCTGGGACATTTCTTCGACGCTGACGGGCGCATTCTCGAGACGACGCTGACGGCGCGAACCCTGTCGGCCTCCTTGCCGCGATCGAAAACCGAAAGGCTGGTCGCCTTGGCGGGCGGCGTTGCGAAGGCCGAGGCCATCCGCGCAGTCCTCAAGAGCCGCTGTCTTTACGGCCTGATTACCGATGAACGAACTGCCCAGGCGCTTCTGGACCCTGCCGCAATCACATAGAATTATAACAAAGTAACAAAATTTACGTGGAAATTTGTGATAAATGTGTTATATTATTGGGTATGTGATCGGGAGAAAACCGGGGCGCCAAGGTGAAGCGAGAAGAACGGCAACAAGCGATCATCAATTTGCTCATCGAGCATAAGAGCGTCGACCTCGACGACTTGGCCGATCGCTTTGCCGTATCGAAGATGACCATTCATCGCGACCTCGACGATCTCGAACAGGCGGGCGTCGTCCGCAAGATCCGAGGCGGAGCGACGATTGACGCTGGAGTGCAGTTCGAAAGCGACTTCCGCATCCGCGAACGCCAGGGAAATGAAGCCAAAGTCGCCATGGCGCGTCGCGCGCTGGAGCTTGTCGAACCGGGCATGACCGTCATGGTCAACGACGGCTCCATGGCCGCCGTTCTCGGCGAAATGTTGTTGCAGAAACGGCCGCTGACGCTGATCACCAACAATGCCGCAATCATCGAAAGGCTGAAGAACGAAAGCGCCATCACGCTGATTGCGCTGGGCGGCATATATTCTCCGAAGTTCAATGCGTTCTTGGGCGTGGTAACGGAGGAGGCGCTGTTTCGCCTCAGGGCGGATATCGCCTTCATCTCGACGCCCGCTGTTTCCGGCACCCTTGCCTATCACATGGACGACAACGTCGTGCGCGCGAAGCGGGCGATGATCGCCTCTGCAAGCAGGACCTGCCTGCTGGTCAATCACCAGCGCATAGGACATACCGCCCTGCATGTCATGGCCGATCTCGCCGATTTCGATGTCATCATTACCGACAGCGCTCCCGAGCCTGCCGCTGTCGAGCAGCTCGCACGCGCCAACATCAACCTGACCATCGCCTCGAACTGGGAGACGACATGAGCGCCACACCTCGATTCTGGATTGGAACCAGTTGGAAGATGAACAAGACGCTGGCGGAAGCCAGCAGTTATGCCGATGCGCTACGTGCCGCCGATGGCGAACGGGATCCGCGGATCCAACGTTTCGTCATTCCGCCGTTTACGGCGGTGCGTGAGATCAAGGCTCTGCTTGCCGACACCTCCGTCAAGGTGGGAGCGCAGAATATGCACTGGGCCGATCAGGGCGCCTGGACTGGCGAGATTTCGCCTCTTATGCTCAAGGATTGCAATCTCGACATCGTCGAACTCGGACACTCCGAACGCCGCGAGCATTTTGGCGAGACCAACGAGACGGTCGGTCTGAAGACCGAAGCCGCTATCCGCCATGGCCTGATCCCGCTCATCTGCATCGGCGAGACGCTGGCCGACCGGGAAAGCGGTCGGGCAACGGACATTTTGAAAACTCAGGTTCTCGGTGCTTTTTCGAAGCTGTCCGAACCGCAGAAGGGTGCGCAGATCCTTCTTGCCTACGAACCTGTCTGGGCAATCGGCGAAAAGGGAATTCCCGCCTCGCCTGACTATGCCGACGCACGCCACGCCGAGATCGTATCCACCGCGCAAGCCGTGCTCGGTCGCCGAGTCCCCTGCCTCTATGGGGGATCGGTCAATCCGGGGAACTGTGAAGAACTTATAACGTGCCCGAACATCGACGGGCTTTTCATCGGTCGCTCGGCCTGGAACGTCGAGGGTTACCTCGGCATCCTCGCCCAATGCACCGCCAAACTCCAAGGAGACGAACGTTGAAGATTGCAATTGCAGGAGACAGTGCGGGCGAAGGCCTCGCAAAAATTCTCGCCGAGCACCTCAAGGGCCGCTACGACGTGCAGGAAGTTTCGCGTACGGACGCGGGTCCCGACCCGTTCTACGCGAATCTTGCCGATCGCGTCGCCTCGGGCGTTATCGATGGCACCTATGACAAGGCAATCCTCGTCTGCGGCACCGGCATCGGCGTCAACATCTCGGCCAACAAGGTGCCCGGCATCCGCGCCGCGCTGACGCATGACACCTATTCGGCCGAACGCGCCGCACTGTCGAATAACGCGCAGATTATTACGATGGGCTCGCGCGTCATCGGGCCGGAACTTGCCAAAGCCATCGCCGAGACCTTCCTCACACACACATTCGATGAAGAGGGTCGCTCGGCCGGCAATGTGAAGGCCATCAACGAACTCGACGCGAAATATAACGCGCGTTGATTTGGACTGTGCAGGCATTGCCGTGTGTCGTAGCTTCCAGTCGACACGCGGCAATGACGCCTCAATAATCCAGGAATAACGTAGCCGCGCCAATTCCTCAGGGAATTGCAGCGTAGCGCACCAGATGAATCGCCGCGCGTCACGACACCTGCCGTTGGGGATGACAACGCCTGGTTCGTCAGCTATAAGGTCCCTGCGACTCATGAGGGAGATCAGTTAGATGAGAAAATTCGGCACCCATCAGCGCTGAACAGCGACGCCGAATGCGGACTGCTGTTCAGTCCATCCTTGTCTAACAAATTGATCTCTCGTGCCCTTGGAGGGCATCCATGTTTCGTCGCTTCTTTTCCTATTATGCGCGTTACAAGACCCTGTTTTTTCTCGATTTTGGCTGCGCGGTCGTCGCTGGCCTTCTCGAGCTGGGCTTTCCGCTGGCGGTCAAGCTCTTCGTCGATGAGCTGCTGCCAGGCCGTGACTGGGGTCTGATTGCCGCAACCGCTGCGCTGCTATTGATCGTCTATGCGCTTAACACCGGCCTGATGGCTGTGGTCAACTATTGGGGCCATGCGCTGGGCATCTCGATCGAATCCGACATGCGCCGCCAGGCCTTCGACCACATCCAGAAGCTCTCGTTCCGGTATTTCGACAACAACAGAACCGGGCATCTGATCACCCACGTCACCAAGGATCTCGAGGAGGTGGGCGAAATGGCCCACCACGGGCCCGAAGATGTCTTCATCGCCATCATGACCTTCGTCGGCGCCTTCCTGCTGATGTTTTCGGTGCAATGGAAGCTGGCGCTGCTGACGACGATCATCGTGCCGTTCATGACCTGGCTCGTCAGCCGTTACGGCGCCAGGATGACATTGAACTGGCGCAGCCTGTTCAACAAGGTGGGAGACTTCAACACCCGAGTGCAGGAGAGCGTCGGCGGCATCCGCGTCGTCAAAGCTTTCGCCAACGAGGATTACGAAAGCCGGCTCTTTGCCCGCAGCAACGAGGACTACAAGGCCACCAAGCTCAACGCCTATGCCTATATGACGGCCAGCGTCGCGCTCAGCTATTTCAGCACGCGCTTCGTGCAGCTCGTGGTCATGGTGGCTGGAACCTGGTTCGTGGTTTCCGGCGAACTGACCTATGGCGGCTTCGTCAGCTTCCTTCTCCTGATCAATGTCTTCTTCCACCCGATCGACAAAATCACCACGGTGCTCGAAATGTATCCGAAGGGCATCGCCGGCTTCAAACGCTTCCTGTCGCTGATCGACACGCAGCCCGACCTCGCTGATCGCCCCAACGCGATTGCGGTCGACCATCTCAAGGGCGATATCGTCTACAAGAACGTCAGCTTCGGCTATTCGGATCACGGCACGATCTTCGAAGGCCTGAACCTGCAGATATCGGCCGGAGAAACCGTGGCCTTCGTCGGTGCTTCGGGGACTGGCAAGACGACGATCTGCTCGCTGCTGCCGCGCTTCTACGATGTGACAGCTGGCAGCATCACCATCGACGGCATCGACATCCGCGACATGACGCAGGCCTCCCTGCGCAGCCAGATCGGCATCGTGCAGCAGGACGTCTTCCTATTTGGATCGACCATTCGCGAGAACATCGCCTATGGGCGGCTTGGCGCGAGCGATCAGGACATCATGGAGTCACTGCGTCGCGCATCGCTCGACGAATTCGTCTGCTCCCTGCCGGACGGTCTCGACACGGCGACTGGCGAACGCGGTGTGAAGCTCTCGGGCGGGCAGAAGCAGCGCCTGTCCATCGCGCGCATTTTCCTCAAGAACCCGCCGATTCTCATTCTCGACGAGGCAACGTCGGCGCTCGACACGGCAACTGAGTATGCCATCCAGCAGGCGCTGGCAGAGCTCTCGAAGGGACGCACGACCCTCGTGGTGGCGCATCGGCTGGCGACCATCCGCAATGCGGATCGCATCATTGTCATGGGATCGAACGGCATCGTCGAACAGGGTACGCATGCTGAACTGCTGACCAGCGGCGGCCGCTATTCACGGCTTCACAACGCCCAGTTCGGCGCATTCTCGCGATAAAGACGCGCATTTTCATGATCGAGCCCGGCCTCGGTCGATGAGCATCGACTGTAGCTTATGATCCAAGGGCGGTTTCCTCGGAACCCGCCCGTTTCATTTGGTGGCCTAGCGATCCTTTTCGCCGCCATCGGTGAGGCCCGTACGAGTGAAGCGATCGCCTCATCCTCATCCGCCAACCGCCATCTCACATAGTTCCGGCGAACCCGCCGCCGCGACATCATAAGATGGTTTCGAAAAAAGCGCTGGTGAACGACAAAAAACGATTGACCTGATGGCAGATGTCAGACCAATTTATGACATGGCAAAGACAATGCTCACCCCTCTCCCGTCGATCGACCGGACGCGCCAAGTTATCGACGCGCTGTCCGATTTCATCGAGTCCTCCAAGCTCCAGGCGGGCGACCGGCTGCCGACCGAGCGTGAGTTGGGGGCTGCCCTCTCCGTGGGGCGCTCGACGGTCCGGGAAGTGATCACGCATTTCCAGGCATTGGGTGTGATGGAAACCCGCAAAGGCAGCGGCACCTATCTGCTGAAGCCGGTTTCGAAGGCGACCATCCATATGCCGTTGTCTCTCGACACGGCACATCTGCGCGATGCGCTGCTACAGACGCTTGAGGTTCGTCGCGGCATCGAATGCGAGGCCGGAATGGTTGCCGCCAAGAAACGCACGACCAAGGATATCGCGATCATCGAGGAGAAGCTCGACGAGATGGAGCGCGTCCATATCGCGAAGGGCACCTCCGGTCCGGAAGATCTTGCGTTTCACCTTGCCGTCTACGACGCCACCCACAATCCGTTGTTCAAGCAGCTTCTCGAACAGATGCGTGGAACTTTCGAGCGCTTCTGGACCCACCCCTTCGACCGGCAGGACTTTGCCCGCCGGTCCTTTCCCTTTCACCGCACGCTGTTCAACGCAATCGTCGCCCGGGATCCCGAGGCGGCACGCGCCGAAACATTGAAAATTCTCGACGTCGTCGAGGAAGACATCAAGGAAATGTCCAAATGACTGACGGGCTAGAGCCGTTCGAACTCGCTTCTCTGATCACGGCCCATGACGACGGCAATTTCGCCGAGGCCGTGGTGCCGCCGATTTTTCAGACATCGCTTTTCACCTTTGCCGATTACGACGACATGATCGCTTCCTATCGCGGCGAGAAGGTACGGCCGATCTATACGCGCGGCCTCAACCCGACCGTGCGCATGTTCGAGGAAATGCTGGCGAAGCTGGAAGGCGCAGAGGATGCACTCGGCTTTGCGAGCGGCATGTCAGCTATCTCGTCGGCCGTGTTGAGCTTCGTCGAGCCCGGCGATCGGATCGTGGCGGTCAAGCATGTCTACCCGGACGCCTTCCGCCTCTTCGGCACGATCCTGAAGCGCATGAAGGTCGAGGTAACCTATGTCGATGGCCGCGACGAGGAAGCCGTTGCCAAGGCGCTGCCCGGCGCCAAGGTTCTTTATCTAGAAAGTCCGACGAGCTGGGTGATGGAAGCCCACGATGTCGGTGCGCTCGCGGCGCTCGCCAGGCAGCATGGCGCCGTTTCCATGATCGACAACAGTTGGGCCAGCCCCTATTTCCAGCGGCCGTTGACGCTTGGCGTCGATCTCGTCATCCACTCCGCCTCCAAATATCTTGGAGGCCATAGCGACGTCGTTGCCGGTATTGTCGCCGGCTCGAAGCAGATGATTGCGCGCCTGAAGGCCGAGGCATACCCTTATCTCGGCGGCAAGCTTTCGCCTTTCGACGCCTGGTTGTTGATCCGTGGCCTTCGCACTCTGCCGATCCGCATGAGGGCGCATGAGACGGCCGCGATGACGATCGCCAAACGGCTGCAGGAACTCGATGTCGTCGAACAGGTCTGCCATCCGGGCCTTGCCAACCGATTGCCCGCCGGCCTCAACGGCACCTCGGGCCTGTTTTCATTCATCTTCCGCGAAGGCGTCGATATCCGCGCCTTCGCCGATCACCTCAAGCTCTTCAAACTGGGTGTGAGCTGGGGTGGGCACGAAAGCCTGATCGTACCGGGCGAGGTCGTGCTTCAGCAGAAGGCACAGCCGAATTCCGCGCATACCTTTGGTATCAACGCGCGGTCCGTACGTCTCCATGTCGGTCTCGAAGGAACCGAGGCATTGTGGAGAGATATCGAGGAAGCGATCGCCGCCGCCTCATAAGAGCATCAACCTAAGAGGAACACCTAAAAAGGGGAACTGAGCATGAAAATGAAAACACTGATCACCGCAACACTTTTCGCCACGATGATGGCGGGTACGGCACTCGCCGACACCACGCTGAAACTCGTCGAAGTCATCACCAGCCCGGAACGCACCGAGACGCTCAAGTCGATCGTCGCCAAGTTCGAGGCAGCCAACCCCGGCACGAAGGTCGACATCATTTCCTTGCCCTGGAACGAAGCCTTCCAGAAGTTCGCGACCATGGTTTCGGCCGGCGACACGCCGGACGTGATGGAAATGCCCGACACCTGGCTGTCGCTCTACGGCAACAACGGCATGCTCGAAAGCCTGGAGCCCTATCTCGCCAAGTGGGAGCATACGAAGGAACTGACGCCTCGCGCCCTGGAACTCGGCCGCGACGTTAAGAACACGGCCTATATGCTGCCTTACGGCTTCTACCTGCGCGCCATGTTCTACAACAAGAAGCTCCTGCAGCAGGCCGGCGTGAGCGAGCCCCCGAAGACGCTGGACGATTTCGTCAAGGCATCCGAGGCGGTCTCCAAGCTTCCCGGCAAATACGGCTACTGCATGCGCGGCGGCCCCGGCGGCCTGAACGGCTGGATGATTTTCGCGGCCTCCATGGCCGGCGACAACAAGTACTTCAAGGATGACGGCACCTCGACGATGAACGGCCCGGGCTGGGCCAAGGGCATCGAGTGGATGGTCGACCTCTACAAGAAGGGCTATGCGCCGAAGGATAGCGTCAACTGGGGCTTCAACGAAGTCGTCGCCGGCTTCTATTCCGGCACCTGCGCCTTCCTCGACCAGGATCCGGATGCCCTGATTGCAGTCGCCGAGCGCATGAAAAGCGATGACTTCGGCGTAGCACCGCTGCCGAAAGGACCGGATGGCAAGTCCTTCCCGACCATCGGCTACGGCGGCTGGTCGATGTTCTCCAGCAGCCAGAACAAGGATCTTTCCTGGAAGCTGATCGCAACGCTCGAAGGGCCGGAAGGCAACCTCACATGGAACAAGAAGATCGGCGCACTGCCGGCCTATACCGCCGCTGAAAAGGACCCCTTCTACGCCGGCGACCAGTTCAAGGGGTGGTTCCAGGAACTGGCCGATAAGAACACGGTTCCGACCGTCATGCCGACCTATCTCGAGGAATTTGCCTTCTTCAAGGATTCGCTCGCCATCAAGACGTCGCAGCAGGCACTGCTCGGCGATATCTCGGCAAAGGATCTGGCTGATCAATGGGCCGATTATCTGACCAAGGCGCAGCAGAAGTTCCTCGCCAAGAAATAAGTTCGCCCCCCGGCGGCGGAGCAATCCGCCGCCGTTTTTCCGCACATGAAACAGACGGCGTCCGAACGCCGCGAACGGGAACTTTGGCCGATGACCATCACCGCCGACATGCTCGACAGGCGTCACGACCGCAGGCCGTGGCTGAAGCGCCTTGCCGATGCCTCGGAGCCCTACCTCTATAGCGCCCCCGCGCTCATCCTCATTATCGCCGTCATGCTGGTGCCGCTCGTAATCGGTATTTCCTACGCATTTCGGGATATCCAGCTGCTCAACCCGTTTTCCGGCGGCTTTATCGGCCTGCAGCATTTCCGCGATCTTTCAAAGGACGGCGCCTTCTACTGGGCGCTGAAGAACACGCTCTGGTGGACCGGCGCGTCGGTCGTTTTGCAGTTCATCTTCGGACTGATCCTTGCCCTGCTGCTGGACAAGCCGTTTTTCGGCAGGGCGATCGTCCAGGCACTGGTGTTTCTGCCGTGGGCTGTTCCGTCCTTCCTTGCCGGCTTGAACTGGGCATGGCTTTTCAATCCCGTGATCGGGCCTATTCCGCACTGGCTCTTCGATCTCGGCCTGATGAAGGAGCCGGGCAATATCCTTTCGGATCCCCAATATGCGATGTGGGGACCGATCGTCGCCAATGTCTGGTGGGGTATTCCCTTCTTCGCCATCACATTGCTCGCCGCTCTCCAGGCAATCCCGCGCGATCTCTATGAAGCCGCTTCCATCGACGGTGCGGGCTGTTTCCAGCGCTTCCGTTCGATCACGCTCCCCTTCCTGGCACCGACGATCGCCATCACAGTGCTGCTGCGCACGGTCTGGATCTCGAACTTCGCCGACCTGATCGTCGTAATGACGGGCGGTGGGCCGGCCGACCGCACCCAGATCGTCGCAAGCTACATCTTCACCCAGGCCTTCAAGCGGCTCGATTTCGGCTATGCCTCGGCCATCGCGCTGGTGCTGCTCGTTCTGCTGCTCGCCTATTCCATGTTGATCATCCTGCTGCGGCAGACCCTGCTGGCCAAGGATTGAACCATGAGACGATCAATCATCCCCACCATTGCGCATCGCCTGGCAATCCTTTGCTACGTGGTATTTGCGCTCTTCCCGCTCTTCTGGCTGCTGAAGGTGTCGGTCACGCCGAACGACCTGCTCTATACGGAAGGCGTACGTATGTGGCCGTCGCGCACCACGTGGGAGCACTACGCTTTCGTGCTGCAACACAGCGACTTTCCCACATTCTTTGAAAACAGCCTGATCGTCTCGGCCTCGACGGCGATCGCCGTGACCATCTGCGCATCGCTTTCCGGCTACGCGCTCTCGCGCTTCACCTTCCGCGCCAAATACTGGATCGTTGCCCTAATGCTGCTGACGCAGATGTTTCCGCTGGTCATGCTGGTGGCGCCCATCTTCAAGATCCTGACGCCGCTGCATCTGACCAACAGTCTGACCGGCCTCGTCATCGTCTACACGGCTTTCAACGTGCCCTTTGCCACCTTCCTGATGCAGTCCTTCTTCGACGGCATCCCGAAGGACCTCGAAGAGGCGGCGATGATCGACGGAGCGACGCAGTTCACCGCGTTCCGGCAGATCATTCTGCCGCTGACCCTTCCCGGTATTGCCGCCACACTTGGTTTCGTCTTCACGGCCGCCTGGAGTGAGTTGCTGTTCGCGCTGATGCTCATCAATGGCAATCAGGCAGCGACCTTCCCGGTCGGGCTTCTCACCTTCGTTTCGAAATTCTCCGTGGATTTCGGGCAGATGATGGCCGCGGGCGTCATGGCGCTCATTCCGGCCGGCCTCTTTTTCCTGCTCATCCAGCGTTATCTCGTGCAGGGCCTGACGGCCGGCGCGGTCAAGGGATAGTCAAATGGCATCGATCGATATCCAGAACGTCAAGAAAGCCTATGGCCACGTGCAGGTGCTGCACGACATCGATCTCAGGATCAAGGATGGCGAATTCGTCGTCCTTGTCGGCCCGTCCGGCTGCGGCAAGTCAACGCTGCTCAGGATGATCGCCGGTCTCGAGGACATTAGCGGCGGCGAGATCCGCATTGCCGACAACCGCGTGAACGAGCTTCATCCGAAGGACCGCGACATCGCCATGGTGTTCCAGTCCTATGCGCTCTATCCGCATATGAACGTCGCCGGCAACATGAGCTACAGCCTCAAGCTCCGGAAGATCGCGAAGGACAAGATCGGAAAAGCCGTCGCGGCCGCGGCGTCGAAGCTCGGGCTCGACCCGTTGCTCGAACGCCGTCCAAAGGCGCTTTCCGGCGGGCAGCGCCAACGCGTCGCGATGGGTCGCGCCATCGTGCGCCAGCCGAAGGCCTTCCTATTCGACGAGCCGCTTTCGAACCTTGACGCGCGCCTGCGCGAACAGATGCGAGCCGAAATCAAGAAACTGCACGGTGATCTCAAGGCGACCTCGATCTACGTGACCCACGATCAGATCGAGGCGATGACATTGGCGGACCGGATTGTTGCCATGCATGGCGGTGTGGTCCAGCAGGTCGGCAGCCCGCTCGAGCTTTACGATCGCCCCGCCAATCTCTTCGTGGCCGGCTTCATCGGCTCGCCCGGCATGAATTTCCTGGACGCGACTTACGAGGCCGGCGGTTTGAAACTGAAGGAC
The DNA here is from genome assembly GCF_030272705.1 of Rhizobium mayense. Classification (GTDB taxonomy): domain Bacteria; phylum Pseudomonadota; class Alphaproteobacteria; order Rhizobiales; family Rhizobiaceae; genus Rhizobium; species Rhizobium mayense. The sequence continues at coordinate 284,189 of NZ_JARFYM010000002.1, forward strand.
GGAACCATCGTCTCGCCTTCGGTATCGCCGAATCTGCCGGCCGGCGCCAAGGTGACACTCGGGATTCGGCCGGAACACGTGGTGCTATCGGCTGACAACTCCGGCATCAGCGCCGATGTGGAGCTCGTAGAGCCCACCGGTTTCGGCATTATCCTCCATCTTTCGCTCCACGGCCTGCCGTTCAAGGTCTTCACGCTCGATCGCGAGGTGCTGAAGGCGGGGCCGACGGTGAAGGTGATATTCCCGCCGCAACAGGTGCATGTCTTCGACAGCGAGGGAAAACGGGCCGCATAGCAACGTCTCAGGAGGCTGCAATTGCCGCATTGAGCTTGCTCGGCTAACGTCTTAGGAACGTTGTCGGCAAGCGGGCATGGGGACGTCAGTGGGAAAGAAGCTCTCGGGGACAACGCAGTGGATGGTGCGCATCTTGTGCGCTCTCGCGCTGACGTTCGTCGGCTTCGCCCATCAGTCGCCCGTTTCCAACACCGATGAGCTCACGCCCGCCCAGCTGGCGCAATACCAGCTACCGGACGGAACCCTGCCGGTTCTGTGCGTCATCTACAAGGGGACGGACGGCAAGGAACACGCCAAGACGCATGCGCCGGGATGCGAGGCATGCCGGATCGCTGCGGCGACCTTGCTTCCCGCGCCGCCGACGGATGTTTGCGAGCATCTCGCCTCTATCGACCATGACGTGCTCGCACCGAGAACCGAAGCTTTCCATCGCAAGCTCTATCCGCCGAACACCGGCCCCCGCGCGCCACCCTTCCAACAGATCCTTGCCTGAGCCTGCGTTGCGGCGGGTGCCGTGACGCTTTTTATCAACGGCGGCCGAAGATGCACGAGACCTGATCGTGCCGGCTGCGGGTGGATTGCCTCATGTTGATTGTCGGACGCGAAACCGGTTGCCTCGGCATCCTGAATGCGTGGCACATCCGCGTAAGGCGCTGTCGAAACGATCGCTCCTCCCGGCAGACATTTTTCCCCACGTCGCCGTCCAATATGTGAAGGGAAAATCCAATGTTCACTAAAGACCAGAGAACCCGTGGATCATCAACCAGAAGGAAGATCAACATGCCCCGGACGAAGAAGCTCGTTCTTATTGCCGCCGCAGCCAGCCTTGTATTTGCCGGCCAGGCATTCGCCCACGCCCAGCTCAAATCGGCCGTGCCGGCTGCAGACAGCACGGTGAAACAGGCACCATCAGAACTCGACCTTACCTTCACCGAAGGACTGAACCTCAAGTTCAGCGGCGTGAAGGTCACCGGTCCTGGAAAGGCCGCGGTAAAGACAGGCGAAGGCATGCTGATGAACGGGGATAGCACGCTGATGGTCCCGATCACTGACAAGCTGACAGCCGGCAAATACACGGTGGAGTGGCATGCCCTTTCCGCCGACGGCCATAAGACCAACGGGACCTACAGCTTCACCGTCGCGCCATAGCACCGCCGATACGGCGGCGATCCGCCTGATCGCTTGATGCCATACGCTGGCCCGTGCGATCAGGCTGATCTTTTCGGCGGATACGGTTTACCAAACGTATGGAACGAACCGATATCGCACGCGCGCCGCATAATCTTGATAGCCGCTCAGCTCCGCGGTTAAAGCACGCTCCTCATGCACCGCCCGCCAGGCGATACCCAAGATGAACACTGCGGAGAATGCGAGGCCGCGCCAGGAGCCAAGCATTAGCGGCATGCCAATAAGGAAAAACAACGCGCTCGCATACATCGGGTGACGAACAATGGCATAGGGGCCGGTATCGATCACTTTCTGATCTTTTTGGATCTTCACCACCGGCGCAGCAAAGGCGTTCTCGCGAAACGTCCACCAGGTGCCGAGCATGTTGACCAGCATGCCAAGCCCGCCAAGCACTTGAAGCCATGGCGGCACCGCTCGGAAGCCGGTCCGAGCCGCGTCCCAACCCATGAAGTACAGCCAGCCCAAGAAGGCAAAAACGAAAAACGTCAGCCAGACGCGATCCCATGGCTTTTGATCACGCTGTAGCGGGGATGCCATACGTTCACGCAGCAGCCGCGGGCTATGCTTCGACAGCCACAGGATCATCGCTAAGCCGCCGAACACGAAGAAAGCAATCAAGACCCAGGCGCCCGGATAAACCAGCGTACCCGCCGGCCAGAGGATCAGCCCAGCAATGAAGATCGACCAGGCCAGGAGCTGGAGCAAATAGATCGCCATGGCGCACTCCAAAAACCATCAGCAGGAGAAACCGGAGGCGCACCTAGAAACAAGCACGCTTCTCCCAACAACGCCATTTTGACCAATAAATAAAATCAATTCGACGTTGATATTGTTCCTCGCAGAATGCGACCGGATTCCTATGCTGTCGCGATTCCGAATGCAGCCGCCTTAGGGTAGACCAATTCCTCAAAGGGTCCGATTCCGGGATATGCGCTTGTCAGTCCCGGTATTGAATGTCATTGGTCGAGTCGTCAGCTAATTCACAAGCAGTTCTCCAAATGAAACTTGATGCAATCGATTTGCGAATATTGGACGCCATTCAACGGGATGGCCGCATCACCAAACTGGCGCTCGCGGAAAAGGTGGGGCTTTCGCCGACCCCTTGCTGGCTTCGCCTTCGCAAGCTGGAGAAGGCCGGCATCATTACCGGCTATCATGCCCATCTGTCGGTTCGCCGGCTCGCGGCGGTTGCAAGCATCATGGTCGAAGTCACACTCGCCAACCATCGCCAGAGCGACTTCGAACGTTTCGAACGAGCTATCTCCACCATTCCCGAAATTGTCGCCTGCTGGTCCGTCGGCGGCGGCGTCGATTACATTCTGAAGATCATGACGCCCAATATCGATGCCTATCAGCGCCTGATCGATAGCCTTCTGGATCGCGATCTCGGCATCGAGCGTTATTTTACGTATATCGTGACGAAGACCGTCAAGGACGAGACCGTTCTTCCGATCGCCGATCTCCTTTCCACCGAGCCTCAGGGCGACGAATAGAGAATCTCTCTACGACTACCCTGCTCTTTAGGCCCTTCCTCTCTTCCAGTCGCAACCAATGGACAATCTCTCGCGGCACTCCGTGAGAACATTGAGGCACCTGGAAAAGAGAGGTTTGCCGATGACCGCACTGCGCGCCCGACCCACCTATCATGAAGCCCTATCTCGATTGAACGACCGGCATTTGCTGCGAGACCTTTCCTATGTCGGCGGCCGATGGGTCGCCGGCAAGACGGGCGCGAGCTTCAACGTCGCCGATCCTGCCTCTGTTACGACGCTTGCCTGGGTCGCAAGTCTCGGTAGGGATGAAACAATTGAGGCGATCGATACCGCGGCGGCCGCGTTTCCAGCCTGGCGCTCGCTCCTGCCGCAGCAGCGAGCATCGATCCTGCGCAAGTGGCATGAGCTGATGCTTGCCGCGAAGGAGGATCTGGCGCTGATCATGACGCTGGAACAAGGCAAGCCCCTCGCCGAATCCCGCGGCGAGATCGACTATGCTGCCGGCTTCATCGAATGGTATGCGGAGGAAGCCAAGCGGATCAATGCCGAGAGCGTCACCAGCCACCTGCCGGACACGGAAATGATCGTCCGCAGGGAGGCATTGGGTGTCGTCGGCATCGTTACGCCCTGGAATTTTCCCTCCGCCATGCTCACCCGCAAGGCCGCGGCAGCCCTCGCCGCTGGATGCACCGTCGTTGCCCATCCATCGTCCGAGACGCCGCTGTCGGCGCTTGCCCTTGCCGAACTCGGTGAGCGTGCCGGCCTTCCCGCCGGCGCCTTCAACATCGTCACCGGCGACGCCTCAACGATCGTCGGCGCTCTCTGCGAGGATGCCCGGGTGCGGGCGCTGAGCTTCACCGGCTCGACCGGCGTCGGCAAGCTGATTGCCGGGCAATGCGCTGCCACCATGAAGCGGCTGGTGATGGAGCTCGGCGGGCATGCGCCCTTGATCATCTTTGACGACGCCGACCTCGATCGCGCCGTCGACATTGCCGTCAATGCCAAGTTTGCGACGTCGGGCCAGGATTGCCTGGCCGCCAACCGCATCTTCGTGCAGCGCTCGATCATGGAACCCTTCGCCGCGGCCTTTGCCAAGCGGATAGCAGCCCTGAAGGTCGGTGACGGACTGACGGACGCCGTCGATATCGGCCCGCTGATGCACGAGCGAGCCGTGGCGAAAGTCGAGGAACATGTGGCCGATGCGCTGAATCGTGGCGCAAGGCTTGCCGTCGGCGGAAAGCGTCATGCAGCAGGGCCGCTCTTCTTCGAACCGACGCTGCTGGTAAATCCGTCACCGGCTGCGTTGATCATGCAGGAGGAGACCTTCGGACCGGTCGCCGCGGTAACGTCATTCGACACAGAGGCCGAGGTCGTCGCGCGCGCCAACGATACCGAATACGGGCTCGTCGCCTATGTCGTGACGCAAAACGGCGCCCGGCAGATGCGCCTCGGCCGGGCTCTGGATTACGGCATGGTGGCGATCAATCGCGTCAAGATCACCGGCGGACCTGTTCCCTTCGGTGGCTGGAAGCAATCCGGCCTCGGCCGGGAGGGCTCGCGCCACGGCATCGAGGCTTTCACCGAGCTCAAGTATCTCTGCATCGACACGGCTGCCTGACGGGCCTCCCACTCTCAGCACAAGGAAAAATATCATGTTGGACAAACGGAACGAACTGAATGCGTGGGACAGGGATCACTTCTTTCACCCTTCGACCCACATGGGTACGCATGCGCGCGGCGAAACGCCGACCCGAGTCATCGGCGGCGGCGAAGGTGTCTACATTACCGACACCAACGGCAAGAAGAGCCTCGATGCCTTTGCCGGCCTCTACTGCGTCAATGTCGGCTATGGCCGGCAGAAAATCGCTGATGCCATCGCCGAACAGGCAAAGAACCTCGCCTACTACCACGCCTATGTCGGACACGGCACGGAAGCGTCGATCACGCTCTCCAAGATGATCATCGACCGGGCGCCGAAAGGCATGAGCCGCGTCTATTTCGGCCTTTCCGGTTCGGACGCCAACGAGACAAACATCAAGCTCATCTGGTATTACAACAACATCCTCGGCCGGCCGGAAAAGAAGAAGATCATTTCCCGCTGGCGCGGCTATCATGGATCAGGCGTCATGACCGGTAGCCTCACCGGCCTCGAACTCTTCCACAAGGCTTTCGACCTGCCGCTCGAACCCATTCTGCATACCGAGACACCCTACTTCTTCCGCCGACCTGATCGGTCGATGAATGGGGAACAGTTCGCGCAATATTGCGCGGACAAGCTCGAAGAGATGATCCTGTCCGAAGGTCCGGAAACGGTCGCGGCCTTCATCGGCGAGCCGATCCTCGGCACCGGCGGCATCGTTCCGCCGCCGAAGACCTATTGGCAGAAGATCCAGGCCGTGCTCGACAAGTACGACGTCCTGCTCGTCGCCGATGAGGTCGTCACCGGCTTTGGCCGCCTCGGAACGATGTTCGGCTCGGACCATTACGGCATGAAGCCGGATCTGATCACCATCGCCAAGGGTCTGACCTCGGCCTATGCGCCGCTTTCCGGCACCATCGTCTCAGACAAGATGTGGCAGGTGCTCGTGCAAGGTTCCGATCAGCTCGGCGCCATCGGCCATGGCTGGACCTATTCCTCGCACCCGATCTGCGCGGCTGCGGGCATTGCCAATCTCGAACTGATTGATGAACTCGGCATCGTCGAGAATGCCGGTTCGACCGGTGCCTACTTCCGGTCCGAACTTGCCAAGGCCGTCGGCGATCACAAGCATGTCGGCGAGGTCCGGGGCGATGGGCTCATGGCGGCCATCGAGTTCGTCGAAGACCGGGACGACCGCAAGTTTTTCGATCCGGCGAAGAAGATCGGCCCGCAAATCGCGGCAGCTCTGCTCGAGCGCGGCGTGATCGGTCGGGCTATGCCTCAGGGAGACATTCTCGGCTTTGCGCCTCCCCTGTGCCTGACGCGCGACGAAGCTGATATCGTCGTCAAGGCGACGGCGGAAGCGATCAAAAGCGTATTTTCAAACCTGTGATGCGGTGCCAGTAGGCGCGAGGCATAAATGAGGATCGCTCAGTCTGTTGTTGACAATGGACTGAGCGACTTGGCTTGGTCATCGCCATGCCGCATTGAATGGTGTACATGGATGTCCTGCAATTGTACCGGATCAATCCATGCTTCGTCATGATTCAAAAGACCAGCACAGTGATGCCTGGAAACCAGTCCTCCAGCATCGCAAGGGCGTGACCAAGCATAAGCTGCTCACCGACAAGATCATTTCCGATATCGACGAAGGCATCCTGCCAGTTCATACGCAGATGCCGACGCATCGTGATCTCGCCCATGCGCTGGGAATTTCGGTTCAGACCGTGAGCCTCAGCTACAAGGAAGCAGAGCGACGCGGCTATTTGCGCGGCGAAGTGGGTCGCGGCACCTTCGTCCGCAGTCGCATCACCGAACGTGCCGACAGCTTCATGCTCGACCGCGATCCAAGCGGCAGCGCCGACCTTTCCATCATCCGGGCCGTTTATACCGAAGCACACGAGCGATCGGCGCGCGAACTGATGCAGGCTCTCGCCGAAAGCGACAACAGCAGTTTCATGCGGCCGTGCCGGCCGATCGCCGGTCTCGATGCCCATCGCGCCGCGGCGCGGACCTGGCTGGCGCGCCTGTCCGTCAATGCCGACCCCGATCGTATCCTGATCACGAATGGCGCTGCCCATGGCCTTTTCCTGGCCGTGGCCTCTGTGGTGCGCCCCGGCGAGGTTGTCTTGACCGAGAACCTCACCGATCACGGCATTATTGGCCTCGCCAACGTGTTGGGCTTTACGCTACGCGGCCTGCCGACCGATCGCGAAGGCATCTTGCCAGAAGCTTTCGAGGCGGCCTGCGCAGTCAGCGACGTGTCGGCGCTGGTCATCATTCCCTCGCTCGGCAACCCCACGAGCCATGTCATGGGTGCGGAGCGGCGCCGTGCCATCGCCGACATCGCGCGCCGGCATGGCATCTTCGTCATCGAGGACGAGGTCTATAAGCCGATGCTGCGGGATCCCCTGCCCTCCATGCCCGATCTGCTGCCCGAACTCGGCTTCTTCGTCACGAGCTTTACCAAGTCGGTGATGACGGGCTTGCGCATCGGCTATCTCGTCGTTCCGGCGCACTTCTCCATCCGCGTCGCGTCGATCCTGCGCGTCACGGGGTGGAGCGCCACCAATGTCGTCGCGGAAATGGCCTCACGCTGGGTTCTGGATGGTACCGCCGATGCACTGATTGCCGTTCAGAGAAGCGAGGCACAGGCCAGGCAGGCGATCGTATCGGAGGTGATGGGTTCCTTTGTCGCCGGCAGCCACCCTCTCTCCCTATGCGCATGGTTGTCACTTCCCGAGCGTTGGACGGAGGAGGGGCTTGTCCGCGCACTAGCCCGCAAGGGTGTCGCCGTCACACCATCCGATCCATTCGTCGCCGGAGGCGACCGGCCGGTCAGCGGAATTCGCATCTGCCTCGGCGGTCGCCTGTCACACTCGGCCCTTCGCTCGGCGCTCGAAACGGTTCGCGGCGCCTTCGAGCAATTGCCGCCAATTTTCGACGTGGGATCAATCGCTTAGAATAAGAACCGGCGCCGGATACATCCGGCACAAGTTCCTTTTCGGTCACAAGACGGAGCGCAGAAACTCCTTGGTGCGATCTTCGTTCGGAGCACTGAAAATCGCTTCGGGCTTGCCCTCTTCGCAAATGCGACCCTTGTCGAAGAAGCAGACGCGATCGGACACCTCTCGCGCGAACCGCATTTCATGGGTCACCAGCAGCATCGTCAGATCGTGCTCGTGGGCAAGATCACGAATGACGCCGAGCACTTCTCCCACGAGTTGCGGATCGAGCGCGGACGTCGGCTCGTCGAACAGCAACACGCGCGGGCGCATGGCAAGGGCGCGGGCTATGGCGACGCGCTGCTGCTGGCCGCCAGAAAGCTGACTTGGATAGTGATCCTTCTTCTCGGAAAGACCGACCATGCGCAAGAGCTCGATGGCGCGAGCCTCCGCTTCCGCCCGGCTCAATCCGAGCACGCGCGTCGGCGCCTCGACGATATTGCGCAGCACAGTCATATGCGGAAACAGATTGAAGCTCTGGAATACCATGCCGACATGCGTGCGGATCTTGCGCAGATGTGCCTCGCTGGCGAGGAAGCGTCCGCGGCCGTTTTCCTCGTGGTAGGACATGCCGGCCAGATACAACGTGCCTTCCTGGAAAGGTTCGAGCGTCATCAGGATGCGCAGCACTGTCGATTTGCCCGAGCCCGACGGTCCAATCAAGGTCACCTTCTCGCCGGGTGCGACTTCGAAACAGAAATCATCGAGCACGGTAAAGTTGCCATAGCGCTTGGTGACGTCGTGAAAGCGGATCAGGGATTCGGTCATCTCAATGCAATTCCATGTTTCGGCAACGCCTTCTCGAGCCAATGAATGGCCGCCGAGCAGACGAGCGTGAGGATGAGAAAGATCAGGCCAACCATAGACAGCGGCACCAGATATTCGAAAGTCCGGTCGCCGATGAGGTTGGCGAGGTTCAGCATGTCGACCACAGTGACGACAGACAGAACCGGTGTCTCCTTGAGCATGGAGACGAGATAGTTGCCCATGGCCGGGATGATGCGCGGGATTGCCTGTGGGATGATGATGTCCCAATAGGTCAGGCCGCGTCCCAAATTGAGCGCCGTCGCCGCTTCCCATTGGCCGCGCGGCACGGCATCCAGGCCGCCACGATAAACCTCCGAGGTATAGGCCGAATATTGCAGGCCGAGTGCCAGCGCTCCGGTGAGAAAGGCCGGCAGGACGATCCCGTAGATCGGCAACACATAATACAAGAAGAAGAGCTGCACGAGCAGCGGTGTATCGCGCAGGAATTCAATAACCAGCGCCGTCGGCCAGGAGATCGCCGCGATGCTGCTGCGTCGCAGAAGCGCGAACACCAGCCCAAGAACCAGGGCGATCGCAAATCCAGCCGCCGCCGCCTCCAGCGTCACGATCAATCCGATGCCGAGAATCGGCAGGATCGATAGTGCAAAGGAGAGCGTCGATGTGGTGTCCCAAGTGAAGCCATACATCATGCCGGCGCCCTCCCCGGAAAGGCGGCGCCGCGACGAAAGATCGTCTCAAGCCAGCGCATGAAGGCAAAGAGGATAAGCGCCATGATGAAATATCCCATCAGCGTCAGTGAGTAGATCGTTACGCTGTCCAGGGTGATGTTGCGCAACTGCTGCGCCTGGAACGTCAGGTCGCTGATCGAGATCAGCGACACCAGCGCCGTGTCCTTCAGGTTCTGGACAGCAAGGTTGCCGAATGGCGGCATCATCTCCACCACCGCCTGGGGCAGGATGATATGGAAGAGCGTCTGTCCGTGCCCGAAGTTCAGGGCGCGTGCCGCTTCATGCTGCGTGTCGGGAACCGACTGTAGCGCACCACGCACCACTTCCGCGCCGTAGGCACCGATGTTCAACGCCAGGCCGACGACGCCCGTCGTGATTGGGTCGAATGATATTCCGATCAGCGGCAGCGCATAATAAAGCCAGAAGAGCTGCACCAAGAGCGATGTGCCCCGGAATATTTCTATGTAGATCAGCGCGATCCAGGAAAGCAGGCGCCCGGCGGCGAACCTGGCAAGACCGGCCGCGAAAGCAAAGATCGCGCCGAGCAGCATCGATGTGACGGCGATGATCGCCGTCACCTCTGCGCCCTTCAGCAGCGCTGGAAGATAATGCGTCCAGCTCATGTCAGGGTTACCTCCGTCCGCAAGATGCAAGGGGGCAGATCGGCCCAACCCTTGCCCACAGGCAAGGACCAAGCCGATCCGGATATCGCCAGCCTCACTTGCCCGCGCACAGGTCTTCCGTGTTCTTGGTCCGCGCAGCCTCGACGCTTTCGGCGCTCAGTCCGTAAGACATCAGGATCTTCTTGTAGTCATCCGTCTTCTTGAAGGCGGCGAGCGCGGTGTTGAACGCCTTGTAGAGATCCTTGTCCTCGGGCCGGAAATCGAAACCGCCATAGCTTCTGACCGACTTGCCCTGAATGATCGGATCGGTGAAGGGAGCTGCCTGCTCGACATTCGTGCCGCCCTGAACCAGCTTGGCGACCGTCAGCTCCGTTGCTGCATAGGCATCGGCACGGCCGGTCTGGATGGTCGAGAGCGCGTCGGCGTTGGCCTGGATCATGACGATCTGAGAGTCCGGAATGCCGAGACCATGGAAGAAGTCGAGCTGATCGGCACCCGATACGATTGCCACCTTGAGAGACGGATCCTTCTTGATATCCTCATAGGAATGCAGCTTCTTCGGATTGCCCTTCGGCACCAGCAGACCTTCGCCGTAGCTTGAATTCGGCGTGGTGAACTGAACCTGCTTGCAACGCTCAGGCAGGATGTTCTGCTCGGCCGCAACGAAATCGAAGCGCTTGGCCTTCAGGCCGGGAATAAGCGATCCGAATGGCGTCACGGTCCAATCGACCTCCTTCACGCCCATCGACTTCAGGACGGCATTGGCAACATCAGGACCGATGCCCTTGGCCGCGCCGCTCTCGTCCATATAGCTGTAGGGGACCTCATTGGCGCTGGCGCCGCGGATATAACCATCCTTCTTGATCTGGTCGATGCTGGTAGCATGGGCAGAAGCAGCTAGGCCGATGGTCAGGCCCATGGCGGCAAGGCTGCGGTAAAAATTCGATGTCATCGTTCACTCCTCTGTGGTTGAATTCCGTCATCGGCTGTCCGGTGTTCCGGATCTTTGCCGCAACGGGGTGGTGATCCGCGCCGCGCTACGGCGGCGCGGCAATTCAGGTCCCGGCTGTCAGCGTTGCGACGACAGCCAGGCAATCTCCAGTCTTGATGAGACCGGGGAAATGACGTGCGGCAAGGATACCGTCCAGTGCTGCCCGATGCTCAAACGGTGCCGAGCCAGTGCGGCCGATTGGATGGACACGGGCAATGATTTCTCCGGCCGCAACCATGTCGCCTAGATCCTTCACGGGTTCGAAAAGACCATCCGTTTCGGCGAAGACGAAGCAATCGGAGGACGGCATATCGAGCCACTGCGTTGCTTCGGCCTCCGGCGCGCCGGCAACAATACCGGCCTGCTTCAAGACGTTCAGAACACCACGCTTGGCAATGGAAGCCGTACGCGCTGATATGGTTCCACCGCCCGAAAGCTCGGTCGTCACAAAAACCTTGCCCATCTCCTCGGCGGTCGTGTCGTACATGCCGACCGCATCGATCTCGATCATCCGCATGGAATAGGGCGCGGAGAACGCGGCAACGGCATCGAAACAAGCCTTTTCCTGCCGCTTATCCGGCAGCGCATGGGCTGCGGCATAGGGCAGGAAATCGAGCGTTTGGCCGCCGGAATGGAAGTCCAGCACGACATCGGCCAGCGGCAACAGGTAGCGGGTAAAATAATCGGCGATTTTTTCCGTCGGGCCGCCGTCAGACCGGCCCGGAAAACTGCGATTGAGATTGCCCTTGTCGATCGGCGACGTGCGAGTACCCGCTCGGAAGGCGGGATAGTTCATCGCCGGGACGATGATGACCCTGCCCTTGATCTCTTCTGTCTTCAGAGTCCGGGCGAGATCGAAGAGCGCGACGGGCCCCTCATATTCATCGCCATGGTTGGCACCGGTCAGAAGCGCCGTCGGCCCATCGCCGTTTTTGACGACGCAGATCGGGATCATGATCGAGCCCCAGGCGGAATCGTCGCGTGACCAGGGCAGGCGCAGGTGACCATGTTGGATGCCTTCACGATCGAAATCGACAGTCGGCGTTACGGGTGATGGGCGTGTGATCGTCATGCTGTTCATGTCCGGTGATCACTTCACAACCAGTTTGCGGGGCACGTTGGACAGGCATTCGACGCCGGTCTGCGTGATCACGATGCTTTCGGTGATCTCCATACCCATGGTTTCTAGCCAGAGACCCGTCATGAAATGGAAGGTCATACCGGGCAGCAGTTCCGTGCGGTCGCCGGGGCGCAGGCTCATGGTCCGCTCACCCCAATCCGGCGGATAGGAGAGACCGATCGAGTAGCCGCTGCGGTTGTCCTTGACGATCCCGTATTTCTTCAACACCGCGAAGAAGGCATTGGCGATGTCCTCGCAGGCATTGCCAGGTCTAGCGGCGGCAAGACCGGCCTCCATGCCTTCGAGCGTCGCCTTCTCGGCATCGAGGAAGGCTTGCGTCGGCTTGCCGAGGAAGACGGTTCGCGACAGCGGGCAGTGATAGCGGCGATAGCACCCTGCAATTTCGAAGAAGGTGCCCTCGCCGTCCTTCATCGGCTTGTCGTCCCAGGTCAGATGCGGCGCGGACGCATCGGCGCCCGAAGGCAACAAGGGAACGATCGCGGCATAGTCGCCACCGAAGCCATCTGCGCCACGGATGCCCGCGTCATAGATTTCAGCCACGAGATCGGATTTGCGAACGCCTGGCTCGACCTTTTCGACGATCCGCTTGTGCATAGCCTCGACGATGCGGCCAGCCTTGCGCATATAGTCCAGTTCGGTCGGGCTCTTGACAGCGCGCTGCCAGTTCACGAGCCCCTGGGCATCCTTGAAGCGTGCATTCGGCAGATGCTTGACCAATGAGGCATAGGCAGCCGCCGTAAACCAGTAATTGTCCATTTCGACAGCGATCGAGGCATTGGCCCAGCCGCGCTCCTCGATGATCTTGGACAGCAGATCCATCGGGTGGCGCTCGTTCGACTGCACATAGTGATCGGGATAGCCGATGATGTTGTCGTGGCTGAGATAAGCGGTGCGTTTCGCGCCGTTGGCATCCTGGCCGCGTCCATACCAGATCGGCTCGCCGGAGCCGGGCACCAGCACGCATTGATGCACATAGAAGGACCACCCGTCATAGCCCGTCAGCCAATGCATGTTGGACGGATCGGTCACGATGACGAGATCGACGCCTGCCTGCTCCATGGCGCGCCGCGTCTTGGCAAGCCGCTCGGCATATTCGGAGCGGGTGAAATTGAGGGTCGGTTCGCTCACGCTGGGTCTCCTGATGCTTTTGTCGTTTCAATTGCTTGTCCGGCGCCTGCCTGGACGGCGCGGCGATGGGCAAGCGTGGCAATGGCCGTGTCCTGGACGCCGGTGCCGGTCAGATCGCAAAAGGTGATTGCTTCGTTTGACTGACGACCGGCCGCCTGGCCGCTGATGATGGCGCCGAGTTCGGGGAAAGCCGCGTCCGCGCTCACAAGTCCCGCGGCGATAGCATGATGCAATTCGCCGAGCCGGCGGGTCTGCTTCAGGCTGTCGGCGACATAGAGTGTGGCGCGCAGGATCGCTGCCGGATCGATCTCGTTCTTGTGCTCGGCATCCGAGCCCATGGCGGTGAGATGCTGGCCCGGCTCCAGCCAGGAGGCGTCGACAATCGGTCTGTCCGAAGGGGTGGTAGTAACGATGATGTCGGCGCCGCCGCAGGCCTGGTGGGCGTCAGCCTCGGCCGAGACCGGGAAACCGAGCTCCGCCGTCAGCTCCCTGGCAACTTGTTTCGCCTTTTCCGTATCGCGTGCCCAGATACGGGCTGCCTCGATCGGCCGTACCAGAGTCAAAGCGCGAAGCTGCAAACGTGCCTGCATGCCGGCGCCGAAAATTGCCGCGACCCGAGCGTCCGGGCGGGCAAGATGCTTTGCGGCAACGGCGCCGGCGGCGGCCGTTCGCACATCCGTCAGATAGCCGTTGTCGAGCAAAAGCGCCTCGACCAGGCCGGTATGCGCCGACAGCAGCATCATCAACCCGTTGGTGCTGGGCAGACCGATTGACGGATTGTTGAAAAAGCCCGGGCTTACCTTGATCGCGAAACTGTCGAGATCCGGCACATAGGCCGTCTTGACATCGACTTCACCGCGATGAGCGGGAATATCCAGCCGCATGATCGGCGGCATCTCCACCGCCTTGGTCGCCAGGGCCGCAAAGGCTTGCTCGACGCAATCGACCGCATCCCCGTCAAGCTGCACGATTCTACGCAAATCGGTTTCCGTCAGCACAAGCACGCGCGCCATCACGCCACTCCCGTCTTGATGTCGTCGACAATCTTGCGATGGACCGCCGGATCGATGTTGCCGCCGGACACGACGATGGCCGTCGGGCCTTCAGGCTTGACCTTACCGGCAAGCAGCGCCGCGATACCGACCGCACCCGCCCCTTCGACGGTCTCGCCTTCGACCGTTGCCGCATGGCGGACGCCTGTTGCTAGTTCGTCCTCGGTGAGCAGGATCACATCGTCGAGAAGGTCGCGGCACATCGCAAATGTCAGGCGATTGTCGAGCCCGATGCCGCCGCCCAGCGAATCCGCCAGGGTTTCAATCTCGTCGACTTCAACGGGTGCGCCAGCGGCAAGGCTTGCTGCCATCGCTGCTCCCAGCTCCATCGATATGCCGATGACCCTGGCCTTTGGTCGCCTGCCTTTGATCGCAGCGGCAACGCCTGACGCCAATCCGCCACCCGACAGAGGCACGAGGACAAGCGCCACATCCCACGGGTCGTCCGCGATCTCGAGTCCGATAGTTCCCTGGCCGGCGATCACGCGGGCATCGTCAAAGGGCGGCACGAAGCTCATGCCTTCTTCACTCACCAAGCGCTTGACTTCGCGCATGGCATCATCCTGAGAACGGCCAACGATGCGGACATCGGCCCCAAGGCTGCGGATCGCCTCGACCTTGTTTGCAGGCACGAGCGCCGACAGGCAAATGGTCGCCCGCGCGCCCAATGCCTTGCCGGCATGGGCGACTGCTCTGCCGTGATTGCCCGTGGAGGCCGTTACCAATCCGCGAGAACGTTCCTCCTCGCTGAGACACAGGATCGCATTGGTGGCTCCGCGAAGCTTGAAGCTGCCGGTTGTCTGGTGATTTTCCAGCTTGAGAAACACGGGCGCGTCGGATTGAAGGGAAAGCGCCTGCGACCGCAGCAAGGGCGTGCGGAGAACGTGTCCGGCAATGCGCCGCCGTGCCTCTTCGATATCGGGCAATATCACCATTGCCGTCATCGCGCAGTCCGTTGCTTTGGAAGGGCTGTGACTGACGTCAGCACGATTTCATGTCTCTTTCACGATTGATGTTCATGACATCAGCGTGAAAGAGACAAAAGATCATGTCAATCTGAATATTGTTTCATTACAATTTTGAGGTGCTTAATCGCGCGACACGACCCCTTCGGGGCGACCCGTTCGTGGGTTCGAGGCTAAATTTACTCAGTCGGGAAATGTGGATGACACGGGTTATCTGCTCTGCGCGCCGTTCGTTGACAAATTGTGCGTAGCCCTTGGCAAGGTTCTGCGAACCGTGAGAAAAACCGCAAGATCGGTCGAGCGCGTCATTCCGGCGTGCGCTTAGCTGGTGCTGCCACGGAGGACAAAACGATGAAGGCGGCGCTTCAAAACTACCATGCCCGGATGCAGCGGGTGTTGGATCATATAGACCGGCATCTGGACGATGATCTGGACCTGGACGCGCTGAGCAGCGTCGCAGCCTACTCGAAATATCACTTACACCGGCAGTTCACAGCGACCTTCGGGCTATCCGTGTATCGCTATGTCCAGCTCGCCCGCATGAAGCGCGCATCCCGATGCCTGGCCTCGGACGACGCCCAAAGCGTCACGGACATAGCGATGGATGCCGGCTACGATGCGCCGGATGCTTTCGCCCGCGCCTTTCGGCAACGATTCGGGCAATCGCCTTCGTCGTTCCGGAAATCCCCCGATTGGGATCCGTGGCTCTCGGCCTTCGGGCCGCTCGACAACGCGAGGAGCAAACTCATGCAGATTATATTTACCCACGACGACGTGACGATCCGCAACGTGCCTCCCACGCCAGTGGCGGTCATGGAGCATCGGGGCGACCGCGCGACGCTGGAGGCTACCTTCGAGCGGTTCCGCGCCTGGCGCAAGGCCGCCGGCCTATCGCCAGAGACCAGCCCCACCTTTACGGTCTTCCGTTCCGAAAGGACCCCCGCGGTCCCGGCCGACTACGCCATGGACCTGTGCATCGGGACTGACCAGCCGATCGCGCCGGACGACGCGCAGATGAAGGCCGGTATGATCCCCGGCGGACGTTGCGCGGTGCTGCGCTACCCCGGCAACACCCAAAATCTCGAGCCCGCCGCGCTCTTCCTCTATCGGGACTGGCTTCCGGCCAGCGGCGAGGAAGCACGCGACTTCCCGATCTATTGCCGGCGGCAGCTTTCTCTCATCCCGGAGGTGCCGGCACATGAGGTGGTGGTCGAGCTGTTTCTGCCGCTAAAATAGCGCCCTGCGACGGCGGCCAGTCCCTTCCGATTGCAGGAAACGGACAGGCCGCAATCCACCAAATCTCGGTCTTTGTGGGTTCGCGGCCTGGTTCAATTGCTCGGGTACGCTGCTGTATTGGTAACCCCGAGCGGCTCTTCAAGCAGCCTGGACAACTGCGTTCAGCGGGATTTCCACGTCGATTTCCAGGGTCGAGACGTGCTCGTTGCAATCCATCTTGACTTGCACCTTATCGCCCTCGAGCTGCACGTGCTTTGCTATCACGCCAAGGATTTCCTCCCTCAGCAGCGACACCAGGTCCGAACCCGCCGACGAGCGTTCGTGGGCGAGAAGCACTTGCAAGCGTTCCCGCGCCGCCGGTGCGGTTCTTTGCTTGCCGAATAGACGAAAAATGTTCATGCCGCCCTCCGTCCGAATATCTTGCCGAATATGTTCCGCCTTTCGCCAGGAATTGTGATCGGCAGAACCTCGCCGGTGAGCCTGCGAGCCGCATCGAAATAGGCCATCGCGGGTGCGCTGCGGGTATCGGCCAGCGTGACGGGGGCGCCGATATTGGAGGCGCGTAGAACATCCATGCTTTCAGGAATGATGCCGAGGAGCGGAATGGACAGAATCTCCAGCACATCGTCGACCTTGAGCATATCGCCCCGCTCTGCGCGGGTAGCGTCGTAGCGGGTCAGGAGCAGGTGCTTCTCGATCCGCTCGCCGCGCTCGGCCTTGGCGGTCTTGGCATCCAGCAGGCCAATGATCCGGTCCGAGTCGCGCACCGACGAGACTTCCGGGTTGGTGACGACCACCGCCGTGTCGGCGTGGCGCATGGCCAGGGTGGCGCCGCGTTCGATGCCTGCGGGGCTGTCGCAGATGATCCAATCGAAATGCTGCTTCAAGTCGTTTATGACGCGCTCGACACCCTCAGGCGTTAAATTATCCTTGTCCCGGGTTTGCGAGGCCGGTAGCAAGAACAGCGTCTCCAGCCTTTTGTCGCGGATTAGCGCCTGGGGGAGCTTGGCGTCGCCATGTATGACATTGATCAGGTCGTAGACGACCCTCCGCTCCGCGCCCATGACAAGGTCCAGATTCCGCAGCCCGACGTCAAAATCGACGACGACGACTTTATCATTTCTCTGCGCCAGGGCCGCTCCGAGTGCGGCAGTCGAAGTCGTCTTGCCAACCCCGCCCTTGCCTGACGTGACTACGATGACTTTCCCCATCTTGCTCTCCTCTGTCCTGGCCGGCTGTCGGCTCAGATAAGTTTCTCTGCCATGATCGCGTCACCCTCGAGCCAGAGCTGGACAGCCTGTCCGCGAAGGTTGGGGGCCATGTCTTCCGCCATTTTGTAGATGCCGTCGATCGCGACCAGTTCGGCCTCAAGCTTGCGGCAAAAGATGCGCGCCGATGCGTTTCCGACCGACCCAGCCATGGCTCGGCCGCGCAAACTGCCGTAGATATGGACCGACCCACCGGCGATGACCTCTGCGCCTGAAGCGACCGATCCGATAACGGTGACATCGCCTTCCGGGAAGATCACCGACTGACCCGAGCGTACCGGTTCCCGGATGACGATGGATTGGGTCGCCGGACGAGTGTCTGTCGCCGCTGGCTTACCGCACACCTCGACGACTGGCTCCTTCGCCGGAGCCTCGTTTACAGGGACCTCGATATCGGAAACCGGCCGACCACCCTTGAGCGCGGGAGGCATGCCCGGCCCCAGGATAGAAGGGCGCGCGCCCTCAATACCCATGATGCTGACATTGCGTCGGGCAAGCTCTCCGATCAGGTCCTTCAGCTGCGACCGGTCAATCGACAGGTCCGTCAGGTCGAGCACGACCGGCCGTCCTAAAAAGAAACCCGCCGAACGCGCGGCGAGATCGTCCAACCTGATCAACCAATCTTCGATGGGAAGATCCGGGGAAAGCATGACCGCCAGGAAGGAACGGCCTTTAATGCGGATCGAGCGAGCGTCTGTTAGCACTTTGGTCATCTGTGTGAATAATTCGTTGACCCTGTGTACCGCCGCCATGGTTAATAAATAGTTAACGCGATCAAGGTGACCCCCAGCATCGCATCGCCAAGACGCCAATTTTATTGGGGAATGTCAGATACTTATGACAGTGACCGCCGATCGGGGCTGTGTTAAGGAAGTCATCAAAAATTGGAACGGCCACGAGAACTCGTCGGCGCCGTTATCGAGGCCATAGATGCGGGGGCGCCGAAAGAGGCGAATTGGCCGCTTAGTGGGAAGAACTGAGCAATCGTCTTCCGACTCAGATCATTGATTCGGTAGCGCGGCTGGTTTTCCGAACAGAAAACCTTGCACATGAGTCGCGCCGGAAGCGCGGGCAGCATCCAGGTGTTCTTCCGTTTCGATGCCTTCGGCAACGATGATCGGGGCGACGCAAGACGCAAAGCCGACGAGATACTGCAGGCTGTTCTGCCCCTTTTCAGAGATCCGGACATTCCGCACCAGCGAAGGTTCGATCTTGATTATGTCGGCCGGGACTGTCAGCAGCCGGGCAGGCGTCGCCATGCCTGCTCCGAAGTTGTCGATGGCCACGCGGCAACCAAGCGCGCGAACGGCCGCCAGCCTTTCGACACCCTCGTTCACCAGCGGATAGGTCTCCGTGATTTCAAGGATAAGCCGCGAAGCGAGTTCTGAACGGCGCTCGATTTGACGGAGAATCTGCTTCCAGTGGTCTCGGTCGGACAGATTGGCAGCCGAAATGTTGCATCCGAGCACAAGATTTTGATCCTTGGCCAGCCTCGACAGAACGAGATCCAGCATGCGTGCATCAAGATCGAAGGAAGCGAGGGAAGATTCCAGATAAGGTGCAAAAGTGCTTGCACTGTGAACGACGCCACGAGCGTCCGAAATCCGCGCGAAGCACTCCCAATAGAGTACCTCCTCCGGAACATCAATTTGGCTGACCTTTTGTGCGGCAAAACTCAATCCGCGATCGGAAACAGCCTTGGACATAATGGGAAGCGCCTCCAGCGATGCTGTTTTCAGTCACGATTTTCGACTGTGGGCGGGGGCCGCCAAACCTCTTTATGCGAATTTTCCGGCAACGGAAACGATACAACCGAACGGCGCTCCCGGGTCAATTGAATTTCGTATGTTAGTAACTTATAAGTACATCGGATGGGGTAATTGTGTCAAATCCTCAATCACTGCGGGATTTTATGCAACCCTGTTTTTCTATTGAAAGCAGTGCCCGCTCCCTCGCCGTAAGCAATCCGTCATCAAAAGCTTACGCGATTCGGCTCTCCAAATCAGAGCCAAATGCCATAAGCATTGCAAAATCAACTGAGCCGGAGGTCGAGGTCGCGATAAAGCTTCTTCAAGTTTGGCAGGGATTTTTGTTGCCACGAAATCTGTTTGGAACCGCGCACCGTCATATGCACATCGGCGCGTTTGCGGGCCTCTATCGTCAGTTTCGCTAGCAGGTTTATACCCGACGAGTTCAGAAACTGGAGCCCCGTGAGATCGAGTGTCAGCCGTTCAGGGTGTTTCTCGAGCAGATCCATCGCTAACTGAAAGATCGGAGCATAGGCGTCCGATCCCGACAAACGCATAGAACCTTCGAAGAACACAACGTATCCTTCAGTCCAAACACGAAATGCCTCTCCTCTGATTTCCATGGTCAAACTCAGCCATTTTGAACGGAAGGGACTGGTAAGGCAGCATAGGTCTCCAGACGCGTTCGACCGCTCGGCCGGTTCGCATCAAATACCCACGCCAATTCAGCGTCATAGTCGCTCATCAGCGTCAGTAAGCCAAGGCCGGACTCCGTGCCGAACGTCAGCGCGGCGTTCTTCTCAATTTGCCGAATGAGCAGCTCCGCCGGATCATCGGCGGTGATGTGCGAAAGCAGATGCTGAAAACGTGTTGCATTTTCGTTGTCGATAAAATTCGAAACCTTCATCCGAAACCGTTCTCCGTCGATGGAAGCCGAAATATCAATCTCCCCGGACACACGAAACTTCACGGCATTTTCGATGAGTTCATTCGCTACATAGCCGATGTCATGGCGCACCTGATGGTAGACCTGACGTAAGCGCCTGTAACGCAAAGCCGTTATTTCAGCGATAAAATCGGAGGTCATCGAACAATGGGACCAACTCAGATCGAGCGGTCCGTCAAGCAATCGAAGAAAAGTGGCACTACCTGCACTGCTTGTTACAAGATCTGCCAGCCCAAACACGACGATCGCCATGTTATCACCTATGTCTCATTACAACCAGAGTTATGTCATCGTGAATCTTCTGCGACCCAATATAAGTCATGAGGTTGTCCAGAATGCCGTTCATCACATCCTGGGCACTGCCGCCATAAAGATCACGGGCCGATTCACAAAGCCGTTCAATCCCATACAATTCGCCCTGCCGGTTTTCGGCTTCGGTGACCCCGTCCGTATGCAGGATGATCATGTCGCCGCTTCCAAACGTGACGTCTCTGGTATCGACAAACTCGGAAATATCTGAATCGATCCCGACCGGAAGCCCGAGGTCGACAGTTTCGATCCGCTCAACCTCTCCGCCTTGTCTGACAACAATCAGATCCTCGTGTTGGCCGGAGAGCGTCAATCGCTCCCCGTCATAGTCGAGAAAGGCAAGGGTCAAGTGTTTGTCGGTTTTCGTGCGCTCGATATTCTTGTAGATGGTGCGGTTGAGGTCGTTCAGGAATTTCGCGGGATCGGTCTCTCCGGCCTCCTGCAAGGCACGCGCCACGGACTGAACCATCAGCATGAGCACGCCGCTTTCAAGGCCGTGACCGGTAACGTCCCCTATTCCGATCTTGAGCCTTTTTCCGTCTTGCAGGATATCGTAATAGTCGCCGCCGACCTCATCGGCTGGACGCATGAAAGCGGCGATCTCAAGCTGTTCGATCGCCGCCAGCTCGTTTTGGCGCGGCAAGACCATGAGCTGTATCCTTTGGGCGACAGCCAACTCGGCACCGAGGCGAACGTTCTCGCTCTTCAATTGCGTGTTCAGTACCGAGATTTCCTCTTTCGCCTCGGCAATTTCCTTTGTTCGTTCCTCCACCATCGTTTCGAGGTTTTCGGTGTGGAAGCTTATGTCCTCCGCCATGCGGTTGAATGCAACGCCGGCCTCGCCGACCTCGTCGCGCGACGCGATATCGACCCTTACCGAATAGTCTTTTGCTTGGATACGCCGCGCGGCGCTGGCGAGCGCGCTGATGCCGCTGGTGATGCGCTTCGAAACCGCAAATACCGCCGCAGTGACAATCATCAACGATATGCAGATCGCAAGGATCTGATAGAGAAGAATGCGGTTTGTCGCACGCGATATTTCGTCCTGTGCGGCAAACAGAGAGGCATAGATTTCCCGTTCCGGCACGACGATCCCGAGCGACATCGCTTCCTTTTGAACAGGCCCGGAAACCCAAAGGTTCGTAGGCGCGATCTGCTTGACGACAACCAGGTAGGGGATCTTCTCGCCCTGCTCGTCTAGCGAAATATGCTGAATCACGCCGTCACGGTCCAAGGGGAGCGTTGCCAGCGCCTTCTGCGTGCTGTTGCGGAATGAGCGATCAAGGCCGGTCACGCCCTTGTCGCCGGTGTCGCTGGAGGCCCGCAAGCCAATGATCTTCTCGCCTTCATGGTTGATGGCAACCACATTGCCATTCGACATCGTCAGGAAGCCGAAGCCGGTGTCGGCAACCTTCACGCTCTCGACGATGCCGGCCAGTTGATCCAGCGTGATGTCGGCTCCGGCGATACCGGCAACGTCCCGGCGGTCAGGTGACCAGAGAGGATTGAAGAAGCTGACGATCAGCTTGCCCGTAATCGCGTCGGTATAGGGAGCAGTCTGCGTGATATCGTCCGCGACGGGGCGCGTGCCCGGCTGACGAGCCCACTGCTGCCAGGATTCGTATAGGCCCGGAAAGAAAAAATCCCAGAAATTGGCCTCGTTGTGCCCCGGATAGAGGCGGTCAAAGGTCTGCGCCTGAGTGGTGTAAGGCACAGTCCTGAAGATCGGCCGTTCCTTGGGCCCGATATAATACATCTGCAGCTTGGAATAGCCGTTCTTCAGCAGGTTCGGCGCAACGAGATCGACAACCGTGCTGGTCTCGATGTCCTTTTCCACTGCAGGCAGCGGCTGATGATTTTGGTCGAGCAAATAGCCCCAAACGCTGATCACCGAGGTCGAACCCGGAAGATTTTGGGCCCAATGACCTTTTGGATCATAGACAAGCTTTATGGCGCCAGGTTCGGACCGCGCCAGCGCCTCGCCGATCGCGTCATTTCGGTTGGGATGATCAATCTGCGCCTGAAGAACGCCGGCGAGTGTTTTGACGTCCGAATGCACCTGATTGAGAAGCAGCCCGACGCGGGCAGCCGTCGAGTCCGCATAGGACTGGATATAGTCCTGGCTCGCCCGTTCAAGACCCTGGCCCACTTCGGATGTGGCGTCGCGGGACAATCGCTGCACGTTCCACAGCGCCAATCCGCCGCTGACAAGAAGGTCAAAAAGGACGGCACCTCCCACGACGAGGACAAATTTCGCTCGAAACGACCAGATGCTGGGAATGGCAAATGGACCGATTTTCCTGTTCATAGCGGCTTCCGCCCGGAGGCCGCCCATATGGGCCAGCCGGCATAACCTTTCGGATGAAGGGCAGCGAAGATGTGATCCTGGAAGCCCTGGCGGAAACGCTTGATGAATTCCGATGTGTCGCCCCGGCGAACAGACATCTCGCCGGCATAGACGTTCTCCCAGGCGGCGATCACATCCGCAAAGTCTTGTGGATCGCCATCGAGGTTGCTGACCATGAAGCTTTCCATCTCGATGGCCTCGAAGCCCGCATCCCGCAGGAGCCGGCGGCTTTTGGGCCCCATTTCGACATCCATGTCGAAATGGCTGAACAGCGTCGCCACTTCGTTATAGGTCCATTGTATGCTTGCCGCCCGTGGCTCACCAAGACAGTGGGAATTCTTTTCATTCGTTATGTAAACACGCCCGCCGGGCTTGCAGATGCGGTAGAGTTCCCTGAGCAGGACATCGGGCCGATTGAAGATTTGCAGCGAATGGCGACAGGTCACCAGGTCAAACTGATTGTCTTCGAGCAGCATCTCAGATGCGTCGCCGTAGGTATATTCGATATCGCGGATATCGAAATCGGCAGCGACCCTGCGTGCATAGTCAAGACTGACGGCAGAATGATCGAGCGCCACGATTCTCGCCGGCTTGAACTCCTTATGGACCAATACGGCGAAATCACCGATCCCACAGCAAATGTCCGCCATCGCAATGCCGGCGCGCATGCCGTGGCGCGGCAAAATCTCGCGTTCATGACGCCAGGTCATTTTCGTCTGGGTCCGCAGGATGGGAATGAAGCTCTGGTCTTCGACGAAAGTCTGTCCCGGATAAAAGGCGGCGTCATACGCCTCGACGGCGATTTTCGGTTCGATGGCGCTCAGATGATGGAATGTCCTGGTCGCCCAGCCAACGACACTGGACGTCACCACAACGAAACGAAGGTCTCGCCGTGCGCGGCTGGCATTGACCAAAAGGCGCGCCAAGGCGTGATAGGCCGTCGCATTCATATGAATGAGACGTTTAACATTGATGTAGAACACGCCTCTGACTTGATTGATGCTCTTTTCGAGCAGGGCAGTCGTCTCGGCGATTTCGATGGGCGACAACGGCCGCAGGATGCCTGAGAGCGAAAACTCCTGACTGTTCAGGTCGAACTGAGCTGAAAACAGCGGAACCGGTTCGTGCGAGCTCAATTCAGTAATCCCTCCACCGGAATGTCTAATATCACCGTGAGAGCCCGGCCATCCACCTCCCGCAGCGAGAGCGACGCGTCGTAGTTGATCGCCAAGCCAAGCAGGATGATGTCTTCCTGAACTGAGTTTTCGTCGGCAAGCGCGTCGAGGTAACTTTCCAGCGCGCCGCTTCCCGAAGCCTTGGCAGATGCATCACGGTACAGATGCCGTTGCTCGGGAGTACATGGGAAGGTCAAGGCGATCCGCTCCAGGTGATCCCCTCGGGAAATATCGCAGTGAAGCCGCCCGGGAACACTGCCTGAGCGGAAGGAGATCTCAAAAAGCTCGTTCAGCGCGGATGAAAGGAGATTGGCATGCCGGACCGGATCGCTTCGATCATGACTCACCATGCGCGCAACGTAATTCGACATCTGATTGCAATGGAGCCAATCCGACATGAAAACTTCCATTTCCATTTCCAACTCCAGCATGGGGCGAAATGGTAAAGCGGTGCGGTTCGTGCTCTGCTCGCTCAAGGCCGATCCCCCTGAATTGCCAAATATTCGCGACGATCCGAGGGGCCAGTCTGACAGGTCCCCCGAGCTCCCACTGTCTATTTTTCGTGGTGCCACCCCGCCGTGTCGTTGCGCCGGAGAAAGTCTAGGACCGAAGAGGCGGGCAGAGGCTCGCCAAGAAAATATCCCTGCAAACGATCGCAACCAGCGGCGATGAGCCAAGTGACTTGAGCTTGATCTTCCACGCCCTCGGCGGTGACCTTCATTCCCAGCCCATGCGCCAGCGCAACGATAAAGCGGACGATCGTCTGGCTCTTGGGGTCGCTCGTCAGATCCCTAATGAAATATTTGTCGATCTTGATGGAGTCGAAGGGGAAATTCTTCAAATAGCTTAGAGAAGAATATTCCGTGCCAAAGTCGTCGAGCGAGATCTGAATACCGAGGACATTGAGGGTATTCAACGTATCGAGATTGTTGATCGTACGCTCGAGCAAAACACCTTCGGTGATTTCGAGCTCAAGGCGTTCAGCCGGAAATCCGATCGTGTCGAGCGTCTGCGATACCCGGTCGGTGAAGCCTCCGGTCAAAAACTCTGCGGGCGACAGATTGACCGCGACCGTACAGTGTGACGGCCAACTCATTGCCTGCCGGCAGGCTTCCTCCAACACCCACTGACCGATTTCCGGCATCATTCCATCGGCCTCTGCCACTGGTATGAACGCCGACGGTGGGATGGCACCCATGATCGGATGCTGCCATCGCAACAAGGCCTCGAAGCCGACGACAGACCCCGAAGAATCCACCAACGGCTGGTATTCGATAAAAAATTCGCCGTGCTGAAGCGCGACACGCAGGCTCCGTCGTAACAACTCTCTCTGTTCCAAAACCATCATCATGGCTGGCTCGAACGTTCGAGCGCGTCCCCTTCCCTCACTTTTCGCAGCGTATAGGGCGATGTCGGCGGCGCGCATCAGTTGATCTTCCTCATTGCCATCGCGAGGGGCAAGCGCTACGCCGATACTTGCGCCTGAAAACACCGCGATGCCATTCACCAGGAATGGCCTTTTAAAGGCGCTTACCAGCGAATCCGCCAACCGCTCCGCCTCTGCCGGCTGGTCATCCCGGAGCTGAATAATGGCAAATTCATCGCCTGCCAGCCGGTAGGCCGTTTCATCCGGTCCCAGAACGTTGCGGATGCGCTCGGCGGTTTGCTGCAAGACGATATCACCTGCAGCGTGACCCAGAGTATCGTTAATCGGCTTGAACTCGTCGAGATCCAACTGCATCAGCGCGATAGCTGTTTTTCCGTCCGATAAGGCATCGCGCAGTCGCGCGCCGAACTGTCGCCGGTTCGGTAGATCGGTCAGGGCATCGTGATTGGCTTCATGCAGCAGAAGCGCCCTGTCTACGTCTTCGGGCGACGGATTCCGCTGAAGCGAGTTCCTCGTCTCAATAACCGCGAGACCATTGGTCGGCCGAAATAGAATGAGATCTGATAGCGCTTCGCCGGCTCTTTGGACCTGCACATTCCGCGGCCATCCAATATTACTCGTCTGTTCCGCGAATATATTCATGCCCGGATCCTGCAGCTCCGGGTATATCCCAAACAGCGTGGCATGAGAGGTCTTGTCGTCGCCGTAGAAACTCCTGAACCTCTCGGACGACATTATGAGATTGAAATCGCTATCATAAAACGAAAAAAGCACTTCATGTGCGCTACCTGTCGGCAGAGGTATGTCGGACTTAAAAACGCTACTGGCTGCCATTCCGGTCTCCGTCTTACCTGGGAACTTTCCGGCTTCGTAATCGCTTTCAATTTCCTCTCGTCTTAGGACTTAACGGACCGACAACCCGGATACTCGCCATACGGCAAGGATCAAATGTATATTTCGAATATTCTGCATAAATAATTTAATAAATAACGAACCCCAGCTGCTGCACTTGCTCGATTTCGAATGACAATCCGCATCGCGAGCAACGCCACACTGATAGCAATTCGCAAATTCTCATTTACATTATGCTAATGAAATCAGTGCTGTCAAACGTTCAACCCCCGTTTGCGAAATACACGCAAAACAGGCTCTGGTTACGCAATTACTTTGATTGACTGCTTCCGCCTTCGCTCGGCGAAATGGGGACTCGCTGTTCGCAGCGACCCCTTCGGAGTATGGGCTACATATCTATAGCCCATCACCCAACATCGAGCGCCTAAGCTACGCGCTCGAAACGCGTACGAATATGTTCAATATAGTGCTGGCCAGGAGAGGAGGCCTCTACCATGGCCAAAGCAGCCTCTTCCGGAACGCCCGCAAAATGCCGCTCCTCGCCGTTCTTGAAACGAATATAAAGACGGCCATCGTCAGGATGGAAAAAGACGGATTTGATAATCCGCGATGAAACTGGAAGCTCTTTCATGGTCACCTCGCTTTTGAGGTTGTTGTGCCATCAAAACTACAACATCGAATGAAGTGACCTAGTTAAGAGAATGTAGCGTTTTGCTTAAAAATCTAGCGATTCTAGGCTATTAACACTTCGATACCTGATGGAACGGGCTGGCTGCGCCAGCCCGGCACGATGGCCGTTCGCGCGAAAGAGCAGGCGAGCTATTTGCCCTTTCCGAAGGTGACGAGCAGCTCTTCGATTTGGGCCGCGTTCAAGGTGTTGTGCGGAAGCTGGCGCATCACCATGATGAGTTTTGCGGTTTCCTCCAGCTCCTCGGCAGCGAAGACAGCGCCTTTGAGATCGGGACCGGTGACCACCGGTCCATGATTGGCGAGAAGAACGGCGGCGACCTCGCCCTTCAGCGCCCGGATCATGTCGCCCAAGGCAGGATCGCCCGGCCTCACATAGGAGAGAAGCTTCACTTGGCCGACGCGCATGACGACATAAGGCGTGATCGGCTCGATGCAATTGTCCGAATCGACGTCGGAGAGGCATGACAAAGCCGTGGCGTAGGTCGAATGCAGATGCACGACCGCGCCGGTCCCAGCACGCGTCTCGTAGAAGGCTCGATGCAGGAAGACCTCTTTCGACGGCTTGTCGCCGGAGATATGGACGCCGTTGAGATCCAGTTTCGAAATCCTGGCGGGATCGAGAAATCCCAGGCAGGAATTCGTGGGGGTGAT
The DNA here is from genome assembly GCF_030272705.1 of Rhizobium mayense. Classification (GTDB taxonomy): domain Bacteria; phylum Pseudomonadota; class Alphaproteobacteria; order Rhizobiales; family Rhizobiaceae; genus Rhizobium; species Rhizobium mayense. The sequence continues at coordinate 311,813 of NZ_JARFYM010000002.1, forward strand.
CAGGATCCCATCGTCCACGGCAACGCTGATATTGCCGGCCGATCCGACCGAATAACCGCGTTCGAACAGTGATTTCGAGAGCAGTACCAATTCCTCTCGAATTTTTGCCTCCGTCACGCCAGCCTCCCTTCTTCCGGCAGCTTGCCTTCCATAAGGGCAAGAGCGCGTTCAAAAAAATCCCGCTGTCCGAAATTGCCGGATTTCAGCGCCAAGGCCAGCGGTGCCCTGTTCGTCAACACGGGCACGCCCGGCGCAATCTCCGGCCCGATCGTCAAGGCATCCAGATCAAGCGCCGACACGACGGCACCCGACGTCTCGCCGCCGGCAACAACCAAACGTCTGATACCGCGACTGACGAGCTGCCGGGCAACTGCCGCAAACAGATTATCCAGATGTCCGGCAACGGTCTCCCGGCCGTAACGTTCCTGCAGAGCCGCGACCTTCTCCGGTGTGTCGGAGGAGTAGACGAGCGGCGCCTCCCCGACATGCGCAAGCACGAAATCGGTTACCGCATGAACATCGAGCGCGCCGTCCATCACCGCTTCCACCGCGATCGGCATCACCGGATGATATTCGGCGTGGTAGGCAACCTGCTGCAGCGTCGCCTGCGAGCAACTGCCTGCGAGAATAGCCTCCGGTCCTGTAATGCCTTCAAAAGCGCCGCCCGCCGGTTTTGCCAATCTGTCGGCGGCGAAGTTCTTTGCCAGCCCAAGGGCAATGCCCGAACCGCCGGTCAGCAAAGGTACTCCCGCAGCCGCCTCGCCGATCTCCAAAAGGTCCTCATCCGAGATCGCGTCAACGACGACAAGGACTTCGCCTTGACGGGAACCCTCTTCGAGAGCGTTGCGAATAGCGTCGCCGCCGTTGCGCACGACGCGCCAGGGAACAAAGCCGACCGGCTCTCGGCATTGAAGCCGCAGCCACCGTCGCAGGTCACTGTCCGTCATCGGATTCAACGGGTGGGTGCGCAGGCTGGACTCGTTGAGCGGGACGTCGCCCACAAAGAGATTTCCTTGATAAAGCGTCCGACCCGCGCCCGGAAAGGCCGGACAAACGATGACACCCCTCGCTCCAAGAGCGGATGCCAGCGCCTCCCCCACCGGGCCGATATTGCCTTTCGGGGTCGAATCAAAGGTGGAGCAATACTTGAACACGATCTGCTGGCACCCCTGCTCCCGGAGCCACGACAAGGCCCGCAGCGACTGCGCCACGGCCTCCGCGGCCGGTATCGAGCGCGTTTTCAATGCCACGACCCCGGCTTCGCAATCGGCCGGCGCAGGCTTGTCGGGAATGCCCAGGAACTGGGTTGTCGCGAGCCCTGCGACTGCGCCGTACCCTTTGGCTATGGTGTTCGCTATGTCGCTCGCGCCGGTGAAGTCGTCGGCAATCACGCCCAGGAGCATTTAAATTCCTCCGATAATTCCACGCGCCGCCCCGCGCGGCGGGAAGATAGCCCGACTTGTCACCGCTGTTGAGAGGCCAAAGCAGCAAAAATAATGTCGAACCGAGCGGCTCCAGTGGAAAACCTATCAGCGTCAAAGGAAGCCGCCGGCATTCTGCTGGATGAATTGTCCGGCTTTTGAATCGCGTCCACCTTAAAAAATTTCTGACCTCGCACCGATGATTTCCGCCCACTCGCGCTGTCCTAATCAATGGGCGCGCCTGGATGGTCCGGCGGCCCGGACAGAGAGGTGATCCATGGGATCGTTACAAGGTCAGAATGTCGTTGTGGTAGGCGGAAGCCGGGGTGTCGGCCGCTCGATCGCAGAAGCCGCCCTGAGCGAGGGAGCGACGGTGTTGACAGTCGCGCGGGGGGAACTCGCCCTGGCGCATTTTGCCGGGGAGAATCCGGGCGTGAAGACACTCGCGGTCGACGCGACCGCGGACTCTGCACCCAAAGAAGTCTTCGCCGCGCTGGGGCCGGATGTACTGGTGATCTGCGCAGGCGCTATCCCTCCGGCTGCGCCCGTGCATGAACTAAGCTGGCAGGCGTTCTCCGCAAACTGGGAAACGGACGTCAAAGCGTCGTTCCTATTTTGCAGGGCTGCTCTGCGGGGTCCACTCAAGCCGGGAACGCGGATTATCCTGATCTCCAGTGGCGCGGCCTTGAGCGGAGGCCCGCCGTTTTGCGGCGGCTATGCCGGTGCAAAACGCATGCAGATGTTCCTGGCGAACTACTGTCAAAAGGAATCGGATCGGCTTGGACTCGGCCTGCATTTCATGGACCTCGCGCCTATGCGGATCATGCCCGACACCGGCGTCGGCAAGGCCGGCGTTGACGGCTTTGCGGCCTATTCCGGCATCAAGCCTGCGGACTTCATCGCCGGCATGACCGACATGCAAACGCCGGCCGATGTTGGAAGGGCGGTGGTCGCGCTCGTCACGGGGAAATCGCAAGTCGGCTCCTTCGCGGTGAGTGGAAGCGGACTTGCGCCGGCCGCCTGAGGCGCGCGTAATACAAACCGGTCTCAGAATGAGGAAAGCCGCATGACAGACGCTCACGCACCTCGCGAGCCGGAACGCCAGCAAAGCCAGCCGGTCCTCGATCGACTGGCCTTCGAGCAGTTCACGAAAACCCATCGCCGCGAGATCAAGCTGCACTGTTATCGCATGATCGGCTCACTGCATGAAGCGGACGACCTCGTCCAGGATACGCTTCTTCGCGCCTGGCGAGCGAGGTCGGAGTTCGATGGGCGAGGTTCGGTTCGCGGCTGGCTCTACGCGATCGCGACCAACACTTGCCTCAACGCCCTTAAGGCGAGGTCGAGGACAGATCGGATTCTGCAAGAGCCTGGACAACCGCCCTCTCATGGTCGAGCCACGGGCGGGCCGATAGCCGAGGTCACCTGGCTGGAGCCTTATCCCGACGCGGAGCTTCCTGACCTCGTTGATGGCGATCCCGGTCCGGAAGCACGGTATGAGACCCGCGAGGCCGTGCAGCTCGCCTTCGTCGCCGCCATCCAGATTCTGCCGCCCAGGCAACGGGCCTCCTTGCTGCTTTCGGACGTTCTGGGCTGGTCGGCTGCCGAAACGGCGCAATTGCTGGGCGGGTCGATCGCTTCGATCAACAGCGCATTGCAGCGGGCGCGCGCAACGTTGGTGGCGCGATATCCTCAGGGACGTCCCGAGTACCGATCGCAACCGAACCCCGAAGAAGGCCTGCTGCTTGAACGCTACATGCGGGCCTGGCAAGCCGCCAATCTCGATGGCTTCATCGAGCTTTTGCGGGAAGATGCCACCTATCACATGCCGCCCTGGCGGGAATGGTATCAGGGACGCGAAGCGATCCGCGGTTTCTTCGAGACTGTCTGGGCCAATTTCGGCGGCTTCCGCGCGGTGGCAATCGGAGCAAATTCCCAGCCGGCGGTCGCGGTTTATGCCCGCAGCCACCATGACCCTGCGTGGCAAGCCCATTCCCTGCATGTGATTGAGCCCGGCGAAGGTGGAATTGCCTCTCTCACGGTCTATGTGCCGCCACTTGGCTCCAAATTGTTTTCGGCCTTCGGCCTGCCGCCAGCTTAGCTGTTCGGCGGCCATATATCGTTGCATCTGACTCGAGGATGTGATGCGCGAGATCGAGGGTGCAGACCGCGGCGATGTGGGCTGTCATTTCATTTAGAAATAACTTATGAACATAAGCTTCGTGGCTGCGTTCCTGCATGAGGAGGAATGTCCGATGAAGAATATCGAAAACCGACAGGTCAAACGGCCAGGCCCCCGCGAGCTGGACGTCGAAAAGCATTGCAAGAAACACGGTGTCGACGCCGCCGAAACCAAGAAGCTGGTCAGGCTCTTGGGTCGGCACGCTCCGCTTCACGAACTACATGCCAATGCACCACCGAAACAACCACGGTGGCGGTAACTTTTGCGAACTGCCAGCGATACACAGCCGTCTGTGATCAGAGTTCAAAGATCAGTCCTGGCACTTTCGCCCGTGCCCGGCTTTTGCGCCCAAGAGAACCGGATGCACGAACATCATCCGAGGTGTATAATCGCGCATGGACAGGCAACTCGTAGAACAGCACCTGAAATTAGCAAAGCAGCACGTGGCTCAAGGCCGCAGACATATCATTCGGCAAAAACAAATCATCTTCGAACTCGCGCGAGACCAACACGATACCTCGCAAGCCCGCCGGCTCCTGTCTACCTTTGAGGAACTGCAACTGATGCATGTCGCCGAGCGGAATCGTCTCCAAAAGGAGTTGGAGTGGATGAGGCCGTAGGCAACAGCGGGTTGACGGAGCGCCATGAACAGGCCGAAGAGCGAGGCGGGGTAAGGCGCCTCCATCTTGCAAAGGCTTAGTCCGTTACCCATCTAATGTCGTGAGCGCCGCAAGGCTGCGCGTATTTTTATCGCGTCGGAGCACGTGTTTCGCCGGAAGTACAGCGAGAGCATTGTCAGCGGCTCTAATGCCCACTGCCCGTTTGCGTGATGGGCATTCCCACTATTCCTTATCGTTTACGCCGGCCGGATGGTCGGCAGAGGATTTCTATTGAACAAACCAAACATCGCTGCCGCGCCCGCGGCGGTGAAGCCGCGCGAGCGCGATGAGGCCGTAAGGCGGCCTGACAAGAACTGGAAGCCGTATCCCTGCCTTCTCACACGCCGAGAACTGCAGGAGTTGGTCGCAAAACAACTCGGCTGACCGGCAACCATTTTGCCAATCACAACAAAAAAGGAGAACAGAATGCAAGTTCTAGTTAGAGACAATAATGTCGAGCAGGCAATCAGGGCGCTGAAAAGAAAGATGCAGCGCGAAGGGCTGTTTCGGGAGCTGAAGCAGCGGCGAGCTTACGAGAAGCCCTCCGAACGCCGCATTCGGGAAAAAGCGCAGGCCGTCAGCAGATATCGCAAAGCCGCCCGAAAGAAGATGCAGCGAGAGGGCCTTCTCGCCGCTCCCAAACGAAGATCATCGGCACGATAGACAGACACCGCCGGAGCCGCCCTTCAATGAGGCGGCCCACCGTTGAAGGAAGGAAGGGTTGAATGATGGACGAATTGTATAGCGTGACCGTTTCCGAAGAACGGCTTGAGGATTGCCGCGACGTCATCGAGCCCGACTTGCAGGATCTGATCGAACGAACGATCGGCTCCGGCTTCTCCCGTGAGGAGGTGCTGATCGCGATCAGCGAATTGGCGGCCGAGGATTTTGCCGTGGCCGCGAAGATTCCGAGCGTTCACTAAGGCTCAGTGCCACAGGAAACGTCGGATCTTCTTTAGATCCTGGATGAAGGCTAGTCGGCTCCTATCCTTCTCATCCGGTTCCCGGATCCTTAGAAGAGCCGAGGGATGGATGGTGACGAGAACATCCAACTGCCCGGGAGGATGCAGGATGCTGCCGCGGTCGCGCATCACCCGCACCTTCGACCCCAGCAGGGAGGACACGGCCGTCGCACCGAGCGCCACGACCAGCTTCGGCTTCAACAGTTCAAGTTCGGCGCTCAGCCGGGGTGCGCCGAGCGTCGTCGCATCCGCGTGGTCGCGCTCGAGAGAAGCACCAGTATCGGACAAGCGATGTCTGTCGAGCATGGAGTTTACCGCGAATTGAGAGAGCACCCGTGCTCAACTAATCGCCGGATGCATCGTTCCGCGTCGTTTCGATCAGAGCCATCGAGGAACTCTGGCTCCTGCATGTCAAGCTGAAGCGCCGCTCGTTTCAATGGTTTTGCTGAGGCACGGACATCATCCTGCCAACGGGCTGCGGTCAGCCAAGCTCATTCGCCACATACAATCTGCAATAGTTCTTTCAGCGTTGTGGGACCTTGGTCCCAACCAGGTGAGACAAAGGTCCCAACTCACCCCGACTGAAGCCCCAAACCCGGAACTGACGCGGCTCCCAATTGTTTTTCCTAGGCTCCGCTACCCGCGGACGAATAGGAAACTCAAAGGAGAATCTGATGAAAGCGAAAGTACTTAGTATAGCAGCCATCTCCCTTGTCTTGGCGAGCGGCTCTGCTTTTGCACAGTCATCGACCGTTACCGGCGCCGCAGGCGGCGCAGCAACAGGTGCCGTCGTGGGTGGCCCGGTAGGGGCCGCGATCGGCGGTGTTGCGGGCGCCATTGTCGGTACCGCTATCGATCCGCCGCCACGGAGAGTTGTGACTTACGTAGAAGAACAGCCGATCCCCAACGATTCTGTCGTCGTTAGGGAGAGAGTCGTCGTCGGCCGGCCGTTGCCGGAAACGGTCGTGGTTCGAAGGATTCCGGATAATCCGAAATACGCCTACGCGGTGGTCAACCACGAGCGCGTTATCGTTGAGCCTCATTCACGGAAAGTGATCCGGGTGCTCGAGTAATCGAATATTGAAGAGCCCGACCGCTCTCCAATCCCTCCTCCCAAGCAAGACACGAGCCTGGCGCCTCCCCAGCGCCGGGCGCCAAAACGACGAAAGACTGAAGACACGAGCATGTGCGCTCGGATTGGGCGCGCATAACGATGGCAGTTCCGACCCATGCCTGGTCGGTTGCGATCACAACCAGCAACAGCTTCGGCTATTACAACGCGGACTATCACTCCGGATCGACGTATCGCGTCCGAGGCAATGTCCGCCATCATCATCTCCATCACATGAGCAGGACGGTGGAAACAAACACGATCACGGCCGGCTTATCGTGATGCAACAGCGTCCTTGCCGTTGATTGGCATCAGCGCACCAGAAGGAGTTCAAGGTGACTCGCAATCTGTTCTACATACTCTTGGCGTCCGCCGCCCTAAGCCTCTCCCCAGTGGCTCATTCCGTCGCAACTGCGCAAAATTCGCAGGATTCGACCATCCTGCCGAAAGCCAGCACGCCCAAGGGCGGATCCGGTGAGACGCAGAAGCCACAAGGCGGAATCATGGAAAAATCGCCGGGCGCAAACTCGACGACCAAGCAGGGTTCTGGAGAACCCGGATCGTCCGACACCCAGCCAACAGGCAAAACTCCGAGCTCCGACACAACCCAGAAATCCGGAACGAGCACCGACACCCAGAAATCCAACTCCGAGGACACTCAGCAAACGACAACACCAGGTAAGACGCAGACAGATCAGTCCAAGTCCTCGACTGGCAACAACGGCACCAGCGGAACGGCAAAGACCGGCAGCAGCAATTCCCAGACGGACACTACTCAGGAGAATACCGGGAAGAGCTCAACCACCAACATCGCCGTCGAACAGCAAACGCAAGTACGGCAGGTGATCAAGCAAGTTCATACCCAGCCGGTGCAGCAAACGGAAATCAAGACCGTGTCCGTGGGCTCCGACATTCCCCGCTCGATAAGGCTAGAGGTACTTCCATCGCGAATCGTAAAGATCGTGCCGGAATACAAGTCATATCGGTTCTTCGTACTTGATGATGGTCGCATCGTAATCGTGGACCCGAACACGTTCAGGATCATCTTTATCCTGGAGGCCTGACAAGGCCAACAGCATCGAGAGTCATCGAACAGGCCATCAGGACGCGCGATGTCTCTCTCGATGCTTCGACCAGTCTGAATATTGAAGCAATCGCTACGGGCTTATTATGGCCTAAAACCAGACAACCCGTTGCGAATCCGATTTCCGAAATTGGAGGGGCGCGTCTCATGAACCGCATCTGCTACCATTTGATGCGATAATCCACCCGCACATCGCCAGTAGGCGTCAACGTCAGCGGATCGTTGAACGAAGCGCTCAGATTGAGATTGGGCGCGATCGGCTGGTTGAATGCCAGCGTGCTGGAAAAGTCGAGATCCGTCATCGCGCCGCTCGCCGAGATCGACGTTCCGGACCAGGGAAAGATCATCGTCACCCCTTGCGAGGCGGTGACCGAAGCTGGCGCGGCCTGCGTCGTCACATAGCTCATGTTCAGCGAACCCAAGGTCTGCATGTCGATATCTTTCGAGAAGATCCAGCTTTGTGAACGGCCAAGGTACAACGATCCGCTGCCCCTCAGCGTGTCCATCCTCAGTCCCACCTCGCGGCGCGAGTCGCCGGCAAGATTGCGGCGATCGTCGACCGCTTTTCCCCACACCGTGGCGAGTTCGGAACCGCCCAGGATTCTCCCGCCGGGCGCGCCTGCGAGACCGAGATCAGCACCGGCGCTCATCTCCCAGGCCATAGGCAGCCGAAAGCCGATTGTCGTCTGATAGGTCCGCGGGGCAACCTTCGCCGGTGACCAGATCACCAGATCGCTGGCGTCTGCGGTCTGCAGGAGCGCCGTGGTGCATAGGGGAACACAAAGAAAAGTGCGTGTTAAAACAAGTCTCATCGCAAAGCCCAATTGTGCTGATGTCAGCGCCGGCACGCTAGGGCGCTGCATCGACAGCCGAATACAATGCGAAGATCGCATTTCGGCCTCGGATTGGTTTGGTTGATAAGCGCCTATCTAACGGTGCACACCTGCCTTTTAGGCATTTGCACCGCCGCCGCGCGCGACAAAATGCCTGCGCGCATCAAGCAGCTCACGGCCGCAAGAGTTCCATTCAAGGGATGGCTTGTAAACCCTTACGTCCAAGTTTTTTGCTGCGGTGCACATTTGCCGCACCCGTCTCGTCTTGGTGACGAAGGCCGGGGCGCATGGTTCTATTTCTTGTCTTCCGAATATCGTTGAGATCAACATCGGACAGAAAGCCGATCGCTCTCTATTTGCTGTAGAGGGCTCTTGACCGCTCCAGATGCTTCAGGACCGCCGCTTCCGCGCCGTCTGCATCATGGACGGAAAGCCGCTCCAATATTTCTTCGTGTTCGACAAGCGTGAACTTTTCCTTGCCCGTCCAAATTAGCATTTCCGTATGGTAGGTCTTCAGCCACGCCAGCATTGCCTCGCTGACGGCGACGAAGATCGGGTTTCCGGAAATCTGAGCGATCCGTGTGTGAAACTGCATGTCTGCCGAAATGAAATCCTCGGCATGCCCCAGAGAGGCCCGCTGACGTTCGATAATCTCTGCGAGATCGGCGATATCTTTTTCAGTTGCCCGTGGCGCGGCCTCCCGGGCCATTCCGCGCTCGAAGAATATGCGCGCGCTCTTCAGATGCTCGAGAGAGTCCGAAGACTGAGACAGCATGATCTTCGCGGTCAAATCGACCTGTCGGAAAATCGATTTCGCGGTCAGCTTAAGGACTTTTGCGCGTTCACCATGCGAGATGCTGACCAATCCCATGCTGGCGAGGGATTGCATCGCCTCGCGGATCGCCGGGCGCCCAACGCCGAAACGCTCCATGAGAACACGCTCGGACGGCATCTCATCGCCGGGCTTGAGTTCTCCCGACGTAATCAATCGCTCTAACCGGTCGAATACTTCGTCGGAGAGCTTTCGACGTACGATCTGTTCGATTGGCTGGCTCATGACATCTCGCTCACTCAAAGCTTTTCTCCCTTATGCAATTTCAAATAACGCCGAGGAAGCCCGTTCAAACCGATTGAAAGCCTATTGAACAAAAAAATCGTTGCACAAGTTGGAATACTCATTATACCAGATCACGAGTTGACGCCACGACAAAATCGTCGGCGAGAGGAGCAACGGGCTATTTATGAACATTGTCATCACCTACCGTATCGAAACGCCGGGCCAAATCGAGGCGATGGCTGACAAGATCGCCAGCGATCAGTCGACAGGCACTTTCGTGCCGGTTCCCGGCGAGACGGAAGAGCTGAAATCCCGGGTGGCGGCGCGGGTCCTGGGTATCCGGCGGCTGGAGGATGCGGATCGGCCGACATGGCCGGAAGTTGCTGCCGGCCACGGACCCCTTCATCGGGCCGACGTCGATATCGCCTTTCCGCTCGATGCCATCGGCACCGATCTCTCAGCCCTGATGACGATCGCTATCGGCGGCGTCTATTCGATCAAAGGCATGACGGGCATTCGCATCGTCGACATGAAGCTGCCGGAGGCCTTTCGCGGCGCGCATCCCGGTCCGCAATTCGGTGTTGCCGGCAGCAAGCGCCTGACGGGCGTTGAGGGACGCCCCATCATAGGCACGATCGTCAAACCGGCGCTCGGTCTTCGCCCCCTCGAAACGGCCGAACTGGTCGGCGAACTCATCAGCTCTGGCGTTGATTTCATCAAGGACGACGAAAAGCTGATGAGTCCCGCCTACTCGCCTCTCAAGGAGCGCGTCGAGGCGATCATGCCGCTGATCCTCGATCACGAACAGAAGACCGGGAAAAAGGTGATGTATGCCTTTGGCATCTCCCACGCCGATCCCGACCAGATGATGCGGAACCACGACCTCGTCTTGACAGCCGGCGGCAACTGTGCCGTCGTCAACATCAATTCCATCGGCTTTGGCGGCATGAGCTTCCTCCGCAAACGCTCTGGACTGGTGCTGCACGCGCATCGCAACGGCTGGGATGTCTTGACGCGCGATCCTGGCGCCGGCATGGATTTCAAGGTCTATCAGCAGTTCTGGCGTCTGCTCGGCGTCGATCAGTTCCAGATCAACGGCATCCGCGTCAAATATTGGGAACCGGACGAAAGCTTCGTTGAGTCCTTCAAGGCTATCAGGACGCCGCTGTTTGATCCATCCGATTGCCCGCTGCCCGTTGCCGGCTCGGGCCAATGGGGCGGCCAGGCACCGGAGACCTACCAGCGGACAGGTCGGACCACGGATCTGCTCTATCTCTGCGGCGGCGGCATCGTCAGCCATCCCTTTGGACCGGCTGCCGGCGTTCGCGCAATCCAGCAGGCCTGGCAGGCGGCCGTCGCGGACATCCCGCTCCACGACTATGCCAAGGACCATCCGGAGCTCGCCGCTTCGATCGCGAAATTCAGCGACGGCAAGGGCGCGTGACGGCTATGGGCAATTTTCTCATCAGCTATTACGGCGACGACTTCACCGGCTCCACCGATGTAATGGAGGCCCTGGCATCGAACGGCGTTCCGACGGTGCTTTTTCTCGGTGTCCCCGACGGAGCTCTGCTGGAGCGCTTCAAGGAATGCCAAGCCATCGGTATCGCCGGCACAAGCCGCAGCGAAACGCCGGAATGGATGCAGGAGCATCTTGTTCCGACATTCGAGTGGCTGAAAGGTCTCGGCGCGGACATATGTCATTACAAGGTCTGCTCCACCTTCGATTCCAGTCCGCGGACCGGCAATATCGGCAAGGCGATCGAGATCGGCAGGGACCTTTTTGCTCAGTCCTTTGTGCCGGTCGTGGTCGGAGCGCCGCAGCTCAAACGCTATACCGCCTTCGGCCACCTCTTCGCTGCCTATCAGGGCAAGGTCTATCGCATCGATCGCCATCCGGTGATGAGCCACCATCCGGTCACGCCGATGGATGAAGCCGATCTGGCGCTGCATCTGGGCAAGCAGACCTCCCTCCCCGTTAGTCTCGTTGATCTCCCGACCCTGGCGGTCGCGGACGTGGACCTGCAGGTCGACGAACTTGCGGCCAAGGCCGACGGCATTATGCTTATGGATGTCGATAGCCCGGAAACACAGGCCGCGGTCGGAAAGCAGCTTTGGCGGCTTAGAGCGAATAACGGCTTCTTCGTCGCGGGCTCCTCCGGCGTCGAATACGCGCTTCTCAACGCCTGGCGTTACGAAGGTCTGATCGGCGAGCGCCCCGTTTTCACCTCGCCGGGAAAAGTCGAGCGCCTCGCGGTGGTTTCCGGCAGCGTCTCGCCGACAACCGAACGGCAGATACGCCAAGCCATGACCGACGGTTTCGACGGCATCGACGTCAATCCCCTGGCGCTCGTCAGCGAAAGCGGTGACCGGGCGATCGAAGACGCGATCAATGCCGGCATTGCCAGCCTGAAAGCCGGCCGCAGCGTCATCCTGCACACGGCGCTTGGTCCTTCGGCCGATCGCGGTGACGCTATCGACCGGGTTGCCGGCGCCCGGCATCGGCTCGGCCAAGCTCTTGGCGTCATTCTGCGTCGGATGGTCGAAAGTGAAAAGCTTTCCCGCGCGGTTATCGCTGGCGGCGACACGTCGAGCCACGCGCTGAAGGAACTGCGCGTGGAGGCACTGACGGCGCTGCTCCCGCTCCCGCAGACGCCGGGGTCGCCGCTTTGCGTGGCCCACGGCAGCTACGCTCCGACCAATGGATTGCAGATCGCGCTGAAGGGCGGGCAGGTTGGATCGGACGGGTATTTTGCACAGATCCGGGATGGAAGAAGCGCTTAAAAAAAGTGAGCGCTACCATTTAAGATGATGGCGTGCTCATTGACTCATTATACCACTTGCGATACCACAGTTTGAAAACTGACGAGGTAAAAAACATGACTGCAATTGCTCTTTTCGGTGCCGGCGGGAAAATGGGGTACCGGCTTTCCAAAAATCTGAAGGGTTCACGCTTCGATGTCCGTCACGTCGAAGTGAGCGATGCCGGTAAGGCCCGTTTGAAGAACGATCTCGGCCTGTCATGCGTGCCTGTGGACGAGGCTCTTGACGGCGCCGAAGTGGTCATTCTGGCCGTTCCGGACACGGCTATCGGCAAGGTCGCCGCCGGGATCGTCGATAAGCTGAAGCCCGGGACGATGGTGGTGGCGCTAGACGCCGCGGCACCTTTTGCGGGCCACCTGCCGAAGCGCGACGACCTGACCTATTTCGTCACCCATCCCTGCCATCCGCCGATCTTCAACGACGAAACCGATATGCAGGCGAAGAACGACCACTTCGGCGGCCTGTTCGCCAAGCAGCATATCGTTTCCGCGCTGATGCAGGGGCCGGAAGCTGCCTACGCGCTCGGGGAGGAAATCGCCAAGATCATCTGGGCGCCGGTCATGCGCTCGCACCGGGTCACCGTGGAGCAGATGGCGATGCTCGAGCCGGGGCTTTCGGAAACCGTCTGCGCATCGCTGCTCGTCGTGATGCGCCAGGCCATGGACGAGTGCGTCGCCCGCGGTGTGCCGGAACAGGCCGCTCGCGACTTCCTGCTCGGCCACATGAACGTCCTCGGGGCAGTGATCTTCAACGAGGTCGAGGGTGTGTTCTCTGATGCCTGCAACAAGGCGATCGAATTCGGCATTCCCGCATTGATGCGCGATGACTGGAAGAACGTCTTCGAGCCCAAGGAGATCGCCGACAGCATCCGCCGCATCACCTGAGCAAAATCCCGGGAGGGCTGGCCCCTCCCTTCACCGCCCTACCGGGAATAGGGCCTGTTTCATAATCGGGAGGAAACCATGAAACTGACACGCAAACTGACACTTGCCGCCTTTGCCGGCGCTCTTGCCTTGGGCACCGCAATGCCCGCCTTCTCGGCGGACCTGATCGCCATCATCACGCCCGCGCACGACAACCCGTTCTTCAAGGCCGAGGCCGTCGGCGCGGAAGCCAAAGCGAAGGATTTGGGCTACGAAACGCTCGTCATGACGCATGACGACGACGCCAACAAGCAGTCGGAAGTCATCGATACGGCGATCGGCCGCGGCGCGAAGGCCATCATCCTTGACAATGCCGGCGCCGATGCGACGGTTGCTGCCGTCAAGAAGGCCAAGGATGCCGGCATCCCCTCCTTCCTCATCGACCGCGAAATCAACGCCACCGGCGTCGCCCTCGCCCAGATCGTTTCCAACAACTATCAGGGCGCGCAGCTCGGCGCGCAGGAATTCGTCAAACAGATGGGCGAAAAGGGCAATTACGTCGAGCTGGTGGGTAAGGAATCCGACACCAATGCCGGTATCCGCTCGCAGGGCTATCACGACGTCATCGACGATTATCCGGACCTGAAACTGGTTGCTAAGCAATCGGCGAACTGGAGCCAGACCGAAGCCTATGCAAAGATGGAAACCATCCTGCAGGCGAACCCGAACATCAAGGGTGTGATCTCGGGCAATGATACCATGGCCATGGGCGCGATCGCAGCACTTCAGGCTGCCGGCCGCAAGGATGTGATCGTCGTCGGCTTCGACGGCTCCAACGACGTGCGCGACTCGATCAAGGCCGGCGGCATCAAGGCGACCGTGCTGCAGCCCGCTTATGCACAGGCCCAGATGGCGGTTCAGCAGGCCGATGCGTACATCAAGAACAAGACGACTCCCAAGGAAGAGAAGCAGCTCATGGATTGCGTTCTCATCAATGCAGGGAACGCCGACAAGCTTGAGACTTTCGCACTGAAGAATTGACGGCGGACCGAGCACTGCGGAGGGCGTGGCAAGGCCGCGCTCTCCAGACTTTTTTCTTGAAATTGAGGTGCATTGCATGTTGAGGATCAGAGGCGCTGTTGTGGTCGTCATGTTGGCCGCAGCACTGCCTGGCTGTAAGATCATCAAGACGCCGACGGCCGAGGAAAAGGCGGCGCAGGCGGCAAAAAGCGCCTTCGATCCCGCAGCCAAGGTCGATGCGATCTGGCAGTCGCAGGCGGTACCTGACCTTGAAAAGCGTGCCGGCGACCTCAAAACGGTGATGCAGGCTGCGACATCGAACCCGGACGAGGCCGGCGCAAAATACGGCAATCCGCATAAGCAGAGCACATCGCCCTGGACCTATGCCGTGAAGCTTAACGGCAAGATCGTCGCTGCCGACACGGCTTCCCGTGCGGCAACGATCGACGTCGATGTCGACGGTGACGGCAAGGCGGATGCGAAGGTTCAGATCGGTCCGGCAATCCGCGGCACCGCATTGCGGGACGCCTTGGATTTCGTGGACTTCAACGAATTCAAGAACCAGATCGAATGGGCGCAATTCGGCAAGGCGTTCAACGAGAAGGTGGACACGTCCTTTCTCGTTTCCTTGCCGAAAGACGGCTTGACCGGCAAGACAGTCAATGTTGTCGGCGCGTTTCCGCTGCCGGCATCCGGCCAACTGCCGCTGATCACCCCTTCGGCGCTGACGTTGGGACAATAACCATGAGCGATACGAACCAGGAAGACATCATCCTTCGTCTCGAGGACGTGTCCAAGGTTTATTCGGGCATCGTCGCGGTCAAACGCGCGAACCTCGAACTGCGGCGAGGCGCGGTCAATGTGCTGGTCGGAGAAAATGGGGCCGGCAAATCGACGTTGATGAAGATCATCGCAGGCGTCGAACGCCCGACCGCCGGCCGGATCCTCCTTGAGGGAGAAGCCGTTCATTTCGACAGTCCGGCCGACGCGCAGGCACGCGGCATCGGCATGATTTTCCAGGAGCTTAATCTTTTCGCCAACATGACGGTCGCTGAAAACATATTTGCGACGCGCGAAATAACGCGCGGCATTCTCGGCATCGACCACAAGGCGCAGATTGCCAGGGCCAACGAATTTCTGAAGAAGCTCGACGCGGGCATCAATGCCGAAACCATGGTCGAGGATTTGCCGATCGGGCAGCAACAGCTCGTCGAAATCGCCAAGGCCATTTCGCTCAATGCCCGCATCCTGATCATGGATGAGCCGACCTCGGCGCTTTCGGCAGCGGAAGTCGACATTCTTTTCAAAGTGATCGCCGAACTGAAGGCGCAAGGCGTGGCGATCGTCTATATCTCCCACCGGCTGGAAGAGCTGATGCGGATCGGCGATTACATCACCGTCCTGCGCGATGGGCAGATCACCGGCCAGGCGATGGTTCGCGATATCGACACGAAATGGATCGTCCGATCGATGATCGGATCCGATGCGAAGGATTTCGCCAAGGACAGCGGCCATGCGATCGGCAAGGAAGCCTTCCGAGCCGAGGACATCAGCCTGCCGCGGCCGACCGGCGGCCTTGCGGTCGATCACGTCTCGCTCTCCGTTCGCGCCGGCGAGATTCTAGGCATCTATGGCTTGATGGGCGCGGGCCGTAGCGAGTTCTTCGAATGCGTCATGGGCCGGCATATGCATTCGACCGGCAAGATCTTCATCGACGGCGTCGAGGTTCGCGAACGCGACACCACCCGGCGGATCCGGAAGGGCTTGGCGTTGATCCCGGAAGACCGGCAGCGCGAGGGTCTCGTGCAGGTGCTGTCGATCGCCAGCAACCTGACGCTTGCGAGCCTCGGGCGTTTCGCTCGCTTCTTTTTTCATATCGATGCAGGCGCTGAGAAAGAGGCTATTCGCGACATGATCCGCGACCTCTCGATCAAGGCGCCCAATCCCGATTTCGAAGTGACATCAATGTCCGGCGGCAACCAGCAGAAGGTCGTCATCGGTAAGGCCTTGATGACCGATCCCAAGGTCCTTCTGATGGACGAGCCGAGCCGAGGCATAGATGTCGGAGCCAAGGCCGATGTTTTCCGTACCATGCGTAGGCTCGCCGGCAAGGGTCTCGCAATCCTGTTTTCAACCTCCGACCTTGAAGAGGTCATGGCGCTTTCCGACCGCATCGCCGTCTTGAGCAACGGCCAGCTGGTCGCCGTCTTCGACAGAAACGAGGCGACGGAAGAGACCATTGTCGCAGCCTCGGCCAAGGGACACGGACATACAAGGAAACTCGCGTCATGACCGCGGATACATCTTCTTCTTTTGCGGCCAAGCGGTCGAACGGCTCTGTACTCCTGACGCTGATGAAACTCAGGACCTTCATCGCACTCTTCGCCGTGATCATCTTCTTCGCCATCTTCGCGCCGAACTTCACGTCGACGGCCAACATGATCCTGATGTCGAAGCACGTTGCGCTCAACGCCTTCCTGGCGATGGGCATGACCTTCGTCATCGTCACCGGCGGCATCGACCTCTCGGTCGGCTCGATTGTTGGCCTGTGCGGAATGGTTACCGGCGCGCTCATCCTCAACGGCGTCGAATTGCCGATCGGATATACCGTATACTTCAACCTCTATGAGATCGTGCTGATCACCCTTGCCGTCGGTATCGGCTTCGGACTGATCAACGGATTGCTCATCACCAAACTCAACGTTGCGCCCTTCATCGCGACGCTTGGAACACTTTATATCGCGCGCGGCATGGCATTGCTGTCCTCTGACGGCCAGACTTTTCCGAACCTGGTCGGCAGGCCGGAGTTCGATACGACCGGCTTCGATGTCTTTGGCGCGGGAAGGTTGTTCGGCCTCCCCGTCTCCATCTGGATTCTCATCGTTCTTGCGCTGATTGCCGCTTATGTCGCCCGGTCGACACCGATCGGCCGGCATATCTTCGCCGTCGGCGGCAACGAGCGCGCCGCGCGCATGTCGGGCATTCGCGTCGATCTGGTGAAGATCTTCGTTTACATGTTCTCCGGATTGTGTGCTGCCATCGTCGGCATCGTCATTTCCTCGGAGCTGATGGCCGCGCATCCGGCGACCGGCGAGAGCTTCGAGCTCAACGCCATTGCCGCGGCCGTCCTCGGCGGTACTTCCATGTCCGGCGGACGCGGCACGATCGGGGGTACGATCATCGGCGCCTTCGTCATCGGCATTCTGTCCGATGGCCTAGTGATGATGGGGGTTTCATCCTTCTGGCAGATGGTCATCAAAGGGCTGGTTATCATCATCGCCGTTGTTGTCGATCAGGCGCAGCGCCGTCTCCAACAGCGCGTGACACTCATGCAAATGGCAAAGGCAGGTTAAGAATGACGGAACTCAGGGGTGCGCTCATCGGCTGCGGCTTCTTCGCGGTCAATCAGATGCATGCGTGGAAGGACGTCAAGGGCGCGACGATCGTCGCGATCTGCGATCGCGATCCGGAGCGATTGAAAATTGTCGGCGATCAGTTCGGCATCGAGCGGCGTTATAGCGACGCGGCAGCTCTTTTCGCCGATGGCGGCTTCGATTTCGTCGATATCGCGACAACGGTGCAGAGCCACCGCGCGCTGGTGGAAATGGCGGCGGCCCATAAAGTCCCCGCCATCTGCCAAAAACCGTTTGCAAAAACGTTGAGCGACGCCAGAGCCATGGTCAAGGCTTGCGCCGACGCTGCGATCCCCTTGATGGTCCACGAGAATTTCCGTTGGCAGACGCCGATACAGGCAGTGAAGAGCATACTTCAATCAGGAGTCATCGGCGAGCCGTTCTGGGGCCGCTTCTCCTTCCGCTCCGGCTACGACGTGTTTTCCGGCCAGCCCTACCTCGCCGAAGGCGAACGCTTCATCATCGAAGATCTCGGTATCCATACACTCGATATCGCACGCTTCATTTTGGGCGACGTCACGACGCTCACCGCGCGCACCAAACGGGTCAATCCGAAGATCAAGGGCGAAGATGTCGCGACCATCATGCTCGACCATGAGAATGGAGCAACGTCGATCGTCGACGTAAGCTACGCCACCAAGCTCGCAACGGAGCCCTTTCCCGAAACGCTGATCGAGATCGACGGTACGTTGGGAACGATCCGGCTCTCGCAGGGCTATCGCCTTGAGGTCAATAGCCCCGAGGGCACGACGATTTCGGATGCCTCGCCCAGGCTTCTCCCTTGGGCTTCCCGCCCATGGCACAATATCCAGGAAAGTGTGCTGGCCATCCAGCAGCACTGGACGGACCGCCTCGCATCGGGCGGCGAAACGTCCACATCGGGCGCGGACAATCTGAAGACCTTCGCCCTTGTCGAAGCGGCCTATGACAGTGCTGCTAACGGCAGGACGGTCGATATTGGAGCAATGCTGCGATGACCGCTGCGATCGACCCATTTCAACTCTATGGGACGCGTGAGACCGAAGTTCCGCCGCAGCGGCTCACCGCCGGCAGGCTTGCGGTCGATTTCAAGGACGGTAGTCTCCGCACGATCACCTATGACGGAACCGAGGTGCTCCGCGCTGTCTCCTATCTCGTGCGCGACCGCGATTGGGGTACCTACGCCCCGCGGATATCGGACCTGACGATCGATCAGCGCGACGATGCATTTTCCGTGGGTTACCTTGCACATTGCGCTGGCCCTGATGACACAGACCTCGAAATCCGCGTGCAAATCTCAGCCGAGGCCGGAGGTGCTGTGGTCTTTGAAGCGGAAGCGCTATCCAAAACCGGCTTCGAGACGAACCGCTGCGGGTTCTGTATCCTTCATCCGATCGTCGGCGTAGCGGGTACGCCGGTCTCGGTAGAACATGTTGACGATCGTTGCGAGGACACGCGTTTTCCCGATCTCATCGAGCCATGGCAACCCTTCAAGGATATGCGCGCGATCACGCATACCGTCATGCCGCATGTCACGGCCGAATGCCGGATGGAAGGCGATACCTTCGAGATGGAAGACCAGCGCAACTGGTCGGATGCCTCCTATAAGACCTATGTCCGCCCCCTCGCGCTGCCCTGGCCTTATCAAATACCGGCCAACCAAGCCGTCAGACAGCGGATCGTCCTCAAGATCGCCGACAAGCGCGAGGCATTGACTGCTCCTGCATCCGTCTCGTCTGGCGGGCGAGCAGTCACGATCACGACGGGCGACAAGAGCGGCAAGATGCCATCGATCGGGCTGATCATCACGCCGGAAGAGGCGAAGGCCACGCTCGGAGCCCGTGACGCCTTGGCGGAGATCGGGCCGCAGGAATTGCTCTTTCATTTCGATCCGAATGCCGGTCATGACACGGCTGCCTTCAAGACATTCAGTGCCATCGCAAGGCTCCATGCCGGCACGTCGACTCTCGAAATCGCGTTGCCGTGCCGGCAGTCGCCGCTTGCCGAAGCGCAGGAAATCGCGGCTTGGATGCAGGCGGCAGGTTTCAAACCGGACGCGATCATCATATCCGCTTCCGTCGACCGGCAATCGACCCCTCCGGGCAGTCAATGGCCGGAGTGCCCGCCGCTTGAAGAGATCTATGCGGCCGCTCATGCAGCATTTCCGGGTGTGCGGCTTGGCGGTGGCATGCTCAGCTACTTCACGGAGCTCAATCGCAAGCGCGTCCCTTCCGGACCGCTCGATTTCGTCACCCATTGCACCAACCCGATCATACACGCGGCCGATGACCTCAGCGTCATGCAGACGCTCGAAGCACTGCCGTTTATCACACGGTCGGTGCGCGCCATCTACGGCGACAAGCCCTACCGCATCGGACCCTCGACCATCCCGATGCGCCAGAACCCTTATGGTAGCCGGACGATGGACAATCCCGCCGGTGGGCGCATTCCGATGGCAAACACGGATCCCCGGCACAATGGTCGTTTCGCGGAAGCTTTCGCACTTGGCTATGCAGCCAAAGTGCTCGACGCTGGGCTGGAATGCCTGACGCTTTCGGCGTTGACGGGGCCGTTCGGCGTGATGGCCGGCGAGAATGAACCGTCTCCGGCCGGCGGCAGGCGCCCGCTCTTCAACACGGTCGCTACGCTTGCCCGTCTTGCCGGCGGCCAACGGCAGGAGTGCGTGTCATCCGATCCGACTGCCATCCTTGCGTTCGTCGCGGCGCCGGCTGACGGAGTACCGCAATTGCTGCTGGTGAACATCACAGCCACGCCACAACAGGTCGAACTGGGATCCTTCACCCCAGCCGAGAAACTCGAGAGCGGGAGCCACGCGCTCGCGCCTTTTGCCGTTGCTTCGATCACGCTGAAGGATTGACCTGACACCCGAGAAGCGCAACTTAGTCTTCCGAATCGAGATGAGCTGGAGGACTGGCGTGAAGACAAAGAAGCTTATCAATGACGGCGCAGCCGCCGTGGACGAAATGCTGGCGGGCATTCTGGCCGCTCATCCCCGCCACGTGCGCGCCGTCGAAGGATCGCCGCGATCGATCGTTGCAATTGAGGGGCCGCGGCCCGGCAAGGTTGGGATGGTCGTCGGCGGCGGGTCAGGCCACGAGCCAACCTTCCTAGGCTATGTCGGCAAAGGGCTTGCCGATGCGGCAGCGATCGGAAATGTCTTTGCCTCTCCGCCACCGGACCCGATCATCGAATGCGCCAAGGCGGTCGATGGCGGTGCCGGCGTCCTGTTCTTGTATGGCAATTATGCCGGCGATGTCATGAATTTCGATATGGCGGCCGAGATGCTCGCCATGGATGACATCGAGGTCCGCACCGTGCTGACGACCGACGACGTCGCCTCCGCTCCCATCGACCAACGGGACCGCCGGCGCGGCGTCGCCGGTAATGTTTTTGTCTTCAAGGCCGCCGGTGCGGCCTGCGATCTGATGTACAGCCTGGACGAAGTGGTGCGGATCGCGCGATGGGCAAATGACCGCACCTTCACGATGGGCGTTGCGCTATCGCCCTGCTCGCTGCCTCAGACGCTGAAGCCGAATTTTCAGCTTGGCGACGACGAAATGGAAATCGGCATGGGCATTCATGGCGAGCCGGGCGTTGCCCGCGGTCCGCTGAAGTCCGCCGATCAGGTAACCGCGGAACTGCTCGATAAAATCCTCGGCGAGATGAAACCCGTACGAGGCGACCGGGTGGCCGTGCTTGTCAACTCGCTCGGCTCGACGCCGTTGATGGAGCTCTACATCATGATGCGGAAGGTCAAGATGATGCTCGACGCAGCGGGCGTAGAGATCCATTTGTCGCTGGTTGGCAATTACTGCACGTCGCTGGAGATGGCCGGCGCCTCGATCACGCTGATGCATTTGGACGACGAATTGCAGCGACTGATCGACCATCCCTGCGATTGCGCCATGTTCCGTTCGGGCGAAGCAAGCCGATGACCAAGACAATTACCGTCGACGATCTAAAATCGCTTCTGAACCTTATCGCGGAGGCGATGACGCGCGAAAAGAGCCGTTTGTGCGAGCTCGACGGCGTCATTGGCGATGCCGATCATGGCATCGCCATGGAGCTTGGATTTTCGGCCGCAGCCCAAGCGGCTGCGGCGCTGGATCCGGCGACATCGGACCCCACGCTCGTCTTCAATACGGCTGCGAAGGCTTTTTTGAATGCCGTTGGCGCGTCCTCCGGCCCTCTCTACGCAACCGCCTTGATGCGCGCGGGTGCCTCGGCAAAAGGAAAGTCATCCCTAACCGATGATGACGTGGTCGAGGTTTTCGTAGCCTTTGCCAAAGGCATTCAGGACCGTGGCAAGGCCGAGGTTGGGGAAAAGACGATGGTCGACGCCTGGGCGCCCGCGGCCGCCGCCTGTCGGGCTGCGCGGGAAAAAGGAATGCCGCTCGCGACCTGTCTTTCGGACGCTCTGGTCGCCGCGGAAGCAGGGACGGAAGCAACTAAGGATATGGTCGCCACAAAAGGGCGCTCGTCCAGGCTTGGAGAGCGCGCCTTAGGGCACATCGATCCGGGCGCCGCCTCAGCAACCGTCGTCGTCTCGTGCTTCCAGGCCTTCTTCTCACCTTAATGATGATGAGCTCATCATACCAGTTGACATGTGCCGGCTGATTTGACAAAACCGCCCTCAGCATTGTTCAGAGGAGGACGGGAAATGCTCATCAACTCCAAATATGCGAAACGATTTGCCGCGATCGCGATTGCCGCGGCAGCTTTTGCGGCAACGAGTGTCAAGGCGCAGGACCTGACGCTTTGGACGCTCAATTTCGACAACGACGCC
This sequence comes from Rhizobium mayense, assembly GCF_030272705.1. Lineage (GTDB taxonomy): Bacteria > Pseudomonadota > Alphaproteobacteria > Rhizobiales > Rhizobiaceae > Rhizobium > Rhizobium mayense. The sequence continues at coordinate 334,027 of NZ_JARFYM010000002.1, forward strand.
GCAAACACCGCGCTGAAAAAAGTGGCGACGGATTTCGAGGCCGCCAACCCCGGAACGCACATCGAAATCGTGCAGCGCGCGGTCGATGAGCACAAGACCGCCCTTCGCGTAGCAGCCGGCTCCAGCAAGGGACCCGATATTTATTTCAGCTGGGCGGGGCTTGGCCTTGGCGGCGAATACGTGAAGGCCGGCCTGTCGCTGCCGCTGGATAAATATTACACGCAGTATAAGTGGGCCGACGAGCTGCTTCCCTCCGCCGCCGCATTCGCCGACCTCTATGCGGGCGGCAAGCATGGCGTCCCTTTCACCTTCAAGGGCGAGGCGGTCTACTACAACAAGAAGCTGTTCCAGCAGGCAGGCATTACCGAAGAGCCGAAAACCTATGAGGAACTCCTTGCAGCTGCGGAGAAGCTGAAAGCCGCCGGAATTCCGGCCTTCACCTTCGGCGGCTCGGTCAACTGGCACGTCATGCGCCTGATGGACGTCATCCTGGAGACCAAGTGCGGTGCCGAAAAGCACGACGCGCTGATGGCGATGAAGACGGACTGGACGAAGGAGCCTTGCGCGACAGAAGCCTTCACCGAGTTTGCCAAGTGGACAAAGGACTATACGCTGCAGCCCTTCATGGGGATCGACAACAAGCAGTCCTACAGCCTGTTCACAGCCGGTCGCGCCGCGATGATGCTCGAGGGAGACTGGCTTGTCAGCCAGTTGGAAGGCAGCGGCGCCAACCTCGACGACTATGGAATTTTCCCGTTCCCGACGAACACCAATCGCCTCTACGGGTTCGCCGAATACAATTATGTGAGCACGAAGAGCAAAGATCCTGATCTGGCTGCGAAATTCCTGGACTATTTCCTGTCGACCAAGGTCCAGCAGGATCTGGTTGGGCAGATCAGTTCGACTTCGGTCAACAAGAACGTCCAGTATGCCAATCTGAAGCCGCTGGAGGCGAAATGGCTGGATATCTTCAAGAACTACGGCAAGGTCTATATGAACGGCGACCAGGCATTCCCGCTTGACGTGACGACCGAATATTTCCGCGTCATCAACGACGTCGCGGCCGGAAATATCGAGCCGGCCGATGCCGCCAAGCAGCTGCAGGCCTTCATCGCAGGTCGAACCTGAGTCCTCCCAGGACACCGGTCAGCCCCGATTGTCAATCGGGGCTGACCGTTATCAGACCCAAATGCCCATGCGCACGCCGCCGGCCGTCCGGAGCAGATGAGAATGTCATTGCGAAATCGAACACATGACCCCCGCGTCCAGGCATTCCTACTGCTCGCCCCGGCCATGGCAATTTACGCGATCTTTGCGCTCTATCCGATGCTGAATGTCGCGATCCTGAGCTTCCAGAAATGGAACGGGCTCGATCCACAGCGTCCCTTCGTTGGCCTCGCGAATTATCAGTATATCTTCGCGCACGACCCGGTTTTTTGGGTCGCCTTCAAGAACACGGTCATCTGGACCATCATGTGCCTGGTGTTCCCGCCGATGGTGGGGCTTCTTTTGGCGCTGAGCCTCAATCAGAAGATCTTCGGCCGCAACACGTTCCGCGCCATTTTCTATCTGCCGGTCATCATCGCGCCGATCGCCGTCGCGACCATGTGGAAATGGATGTACGATCCATTCTTCGGCCTTTTCAACGAAATGCTGACATCCATGGGCCTCCAGCGCTGGATCAAGGACTGGCTGGGCGACCGCAACATTGCGCTTTATTCGGTCTTCGTCGCCTATCTCTGGCAATCGGTCGGCTTTTCCATGGTTCTCTTCCTGGCGGGGCTGCAGAATGTCTCGCAGTCTCTGGTCGAGGCGGCCCGCATCGACGGCGCTGGGCGCTGGGCCGTCTTCAAGCACGTTACCCTTCCCGCGCTGCGTCCGACGATCACGATCGTGCTGGTGTTGTCCATCATCTCATCGCTCAAGGCCTTCGACATCGTCTACGGCCTGACCGGCGGGGGTCCCGCGCAGTCCACCCAGATGCTAGCGCTCTGGGCGTTTACGCAGGCCATGCAGATCTTCGATTTTGGCCGCGGCGCAGCAATCTCGGTGGTGCTGCTGCTGATCACCATCGCCATCGTCGTTCCCTACCTGCGATGGACGCAGAAGCATGAGGAGGCCGAGCAATGACCGCGACGTCAGCCGAACCCATTGCCGCCACGTTCGATACGGCTGCCGTCGGCAAGCCCAGACGCGATCCAATCCTGATTGGCTTGTGGATCGCGCTTATCCTCGTCGCGCTGATCTGGGTCGCACCCTTCGTCTTCATCGTTTTCACATCGTTGAAGACGAAAGCCGCGGTGACCAGCACCGGCGCCTTCATGCCGCCTGTTCATCTTGCCTTCGAGAATTACGGCAACGCCTGGAGCCGCGGAAATTTCGCCAGCACTTTCTTCAACAGCGTCATCATCACGGTCATCAAGGTTCCGCTGGGACTGGCGCTATCGGCAATGGCGGCCTATGCGATCGCCAAGATACCGTTGAAGAGCGGCAAGGCATTGCTTCTTCTCGTCGTGTTCGGCACGATGATCCCATTCCAGGTCATGCTGGCGCCGCTCTTCACGCTCGTCAATTCGCTGGGCCTCATTGATACCTATCCCGGCGTCATCCTGCCCTATATCGCCTTCGGCGTCCCCTATCAGGTCTTCATCCTGCACGGCTTCTTCAAGGGCATTCCGAAGGAGTTGTCGGAAGCCGCTCTCATCGACGGTGCGAGCCATTTCACGATCTTCCGCAGGATATTCCTGCCGGTTTGCCTGCCGGTGCTCGCCGCTCTCCTGATCCTGGATTTCGTTTCGACCTGGAACGAATTCGCCATGGCGCTGGTGCTTCTGCAGGATCAGCACATGTGGACGCTGCCGCTCGGGCTGATGTCCTTCCAGGGGCAGTTTTCCAGCGACTATGGCCAGCTCAACGCGGCGATCGTCATGACCGTGCTGCCGGCAACGCTCGTCTACCTCATCTTTCAGCGATATTTCGTCTCCGGCCTCACCTCCGGCGCCGTCAAGGGCTGATCAATCACCTATTCGGCAAGTCTTTCGAGGAGAATATCATGTCCAGTGCAACCGTCGAAAAATGGGGCGTCTTCGAGGCCGCGTTCAACGGGCCTTCGGGCGGCAATCCCTATCTCGACGTGGCATTCGATGCCGTTTTCAGCCAGAACAGCCGCGAGGTCCGCGTGCCCGGCTTCTACGACGGCGACGGCATCTATCGCGTCCGCTTCATGCCCGACTATGAAGGCGAATGGTCCTTCAGGACGCGTTCGAAGACCCCCGAACTCGACGGCAAGACCGGCTCGCTCACCGCCGGCAAACCCTCGCAGAGCAATCACGGTCCGGTTCGCGTGCGCAACAAGTTTCATTTTGCCTATGCAGACGGTAACCCATTCCTTTCCTTCGGAACGACCTGCTATGCCTGGACGCACCAGCCGCTCGACATGCAGGCGCAGACGTTGAAGACGCTGAAGAAGGCGCGCTTCAACAAGATCCGCATGGGAGTGTTTCCGAAGGATTATCCTTACAACGTCAACGAACCCCTCTACGCCTGCTTTGAGAAGGGCACCGACGGCAAGGAGGATTTCAATCGACCGAACCCGGTCGCCTTCCGGCATTTCGAAAAGCAGGTGGCCGCACTTTGCGAGCTCGGCATCGAGGCCGACATCATCATGTTCCACCCCTATGACCGCTGGGGTTACGCCGACATGTCGGCCGAGCAGGATTTCCGCTACGTCGCCTATCTCGCTGCACGGCTTGCCCCCTACCGGAACGTCTGGTGGGCGCTGGCCAATGAATATGACTTCCTCCTCGACACCAAACCTCTGCAGCAGTGGGACCGTTATTTCCACATTCTCGAAGAGAACGATCCCTATGGCCATCTGAAGTCCATCCACAATGGCGAGCCGACGATGAACTTCGATCATCGCAAGCCGTGGGTGACGCATACCTGCATTCAGAACTGGGACGTCAAGCGCACGCAGGAATGGCGCGAGGCCTATGGCAAGCCCGTTGTCAACGACGAGCCGGAATATGAGGGTAACATCATCCAGTCCTGGGGCAACCTCACGGCACAGGAACTGGTGCATCGTTTCTGGATCACCGTGACCCGCGGCGGCTATGCCGGCCACGGCGAAACCTATTCGCATCCGGAAGACCTGATCTGGTGGGCCAAGGGCGGAGAACTGCGCGGCGAGGCATGGAAGCGTATCGGCTTCCTGCGCGATCTGCTGGAGCAGGACGTCGTCGACGGCTTGGAACCGATGGCATCGTTCGGTGCATGGCCTTGGACGCGCGTTTCCGGCGCGCGCGACGGCGACCTCCGCTACATCTATCTCGGCGAGCACCAGCCCGTCATCTGGTCCACAGGGCTGCCGCTGGACGGCACCGACTACGATGTCGATATCATCGACACCTGGGAGATGACGATCACGCCCGCAAAGAAAGTGGATGCTCCGATCCCGCACCCCACGCGGCACGGCGCAATCGTGCGCGGCGGCAAGGCGGATGCGGCCTTTGGCGTCGAACTGCCGGGCAAGCCATATCAGGCCCTTCGCATCCGCAAGAAGAACTGATCGGGTCTACAGGAGGAATTTCATGTCCGGATTGGCCATCAAGAACGTCAGGAAGTCCTACGGAGCGGTGGATATCATCCATGGCGTCGACGTCGATATATCGGACGGCGAATTCGTCATTCTTGTCGGGCCGTCGGGTTGCGGCAAGTCAACGCTTCTGCGGATGATCGCAGGCTTGGAGGACATCACCGGCGGCGAGATCTCGATCGGCGGCCGTGTGGTCAACAACTTGCCGCCCAAGGACCGCGACATCGCGATGGTCTTCCAGAACTATGCGCTTTATCCGCAGATGACGGTCGCGCAGAACATGGGCTTTGCGCTGGAGCTTGCCGGCGCGAAGCGGCCCGAGATCGAAAAGAAAGTCGGCGAAGCGGCGCAGATCCTCGGACTTCAGCCGCTGCTTGGCCGCAAGCCTGCACAGCTTTCCGGCGGACAGCGCCAACGCGTCGCCATGGGACGTGCCATCGTGCGCGATCCGAAAGTCTTCTTGTTCGATGAACCGCTTTCCAACCTCGATGCCAAATTGCGCGTCAAGATGCGAGCCGAAATAAAGGCGCTGCATCAGCGGCTGAAGACGACGATCGTCTACGTGACGCACGATCAGATCGAAGCAATGACGATGGCCGACAAGATCGTCGTGCTGCAGGGCGGGAAAGTCGAGCAGATCGGAACACCGCTCGAGCTTTACGACCGGCCACGAAATGTGTTTGTGGCCGGATTCCTCGGGTCGCCGGCGATGAATTTCCTGGAAGGCAAGCTCACAGGCGGCTCGAATCCGAAGCTCCAGTTGCCGAGCGGTACTTCCATCGAGCTTCTGGCGGCCCCGACGCAAGCAGAGGACAGGAACGTGATCATCGGCATCCGTCCGGAAGACATATCCTTTGCGACCGACGACGGCGTGCCGGCTACCGTCACCGTGGTTGAGCCAACCGGATCCGAGACCCATGTGGCCTTGGAGGTCGAGGGCAAAGAAATCACTTGGGTCATGAGAGAACGTGCCGAGCTGACGCCGAGCCAAACGGTGAAGATTTCTCTCAAATCGCCGAATGTTCACTTCTTCGACAAGGGTACCCAGCAACGCCTGTAGCTGTTTTTGCGCATCGGGATCACCGGAATCAGAAAGTAATATTTTACCAAACGGGAGCGACAACGCAGAAAGTCTGCGCGGCCGATTGCCGCAAACGCATTTTATAGGGGGAATCCGGGTACTCGACGCTTAACAATCGAGATGGTCGAGAGGAGGATTTCATATGTATGTCGGCACGCAATTCCAGGCTCGGGACGACGATGACTATCGCGTCATGGCGCAATTGGGGATCAAGCATGTCAATGCCGATCCTGCCGGCAATCCGCACGACTGGACGCCGGACATTCTAAAGGCCCACCGCGCGCACATCGAGAGCTTCGGCCTCAATCTCGATATGATCCAGCTCCCGCTGAGCTCGCGCGTGATCGAGCAGCAGTATAGCCCGGACATCCTGACGGCCGGACCGAACCGCGATCGCCAGATCGACTCCATCTGCCGTCTGATCGAGAATGCCGCTGCCGCCAGCATACCCTCCGTCAAATACAATCTCAATATTATCGGCATTCCCCGCACCGAATTGGAAGTTGGCCGCGGCGGATCGCGGAACGAAGCCTTCCGCTGGGAAAAGGCCGATCACGACGCGCCACCCTCGATCGCAGGCATTCTCAGCGAGGAGGAGAATTGGGAGCGTATCGATTATTTCCTGGCGCGCGTCGTTCCCGTCGCCGAGTCCTGCAAAGTGCGGCTTGCCTGCCATCCGCACGATCCCTATACGCCGCCCGGTTATCGCGGGGTCACCCGCGTTCTTGGAAGCGTCGAAGGCTTGAAGAAATTCGTGCAGATGCACGAAAGCCCCTTTCACGGCTTGAACTTCTGCCAGGGCACGGTCGGTGAGATGCTCGATAATCCGGCCGAGGAAATTTTCGACGTCATCCGCTGGTTTGGAGAGAGGGGCAAGCTCTTCAATGTCCACTTTCGCAATATCCGCGGCCGCAAGCTCTCTTTCATGGAGACCTTTCCAGAGGAAGGCGACATGGACATGTGGCGGTCGCTGAAGACGTACGCCGATGTCGGCTATCAATATATGATCATGCCGGATCACGTGCCGCGCATTTCCGGGCGCGATCCGGAAAATACCGCCTTTGCATTCACCTACGGCTACATTACCGCCATGTTGCAGGTGCTGGAAACGATACGTGATAGCTAGTCACTAGAGGCCAGATCGAGCGGCCTGCACGCCCATCGCCCCGCGCAGGCGACTTGGGCCGAAATTATTGATCCACAACCGATCTCACTCCGCGAAAATCTATGTCGCGAAGAGCCCGGACGGCTGCGAACAAAAGCCTTGAAGTTATGGGATGCAGGGTCAATCCAGCCTGGTCATGTTCATATATATGAACCAAATTCTTCTTGACGAACGCCAGGGCTAATCGGACAGTTGAGGCGGCTAAGTTCGACAAAGATGCTGGAACGCAATGCGTAACCGGCCCGCCCCCAGAGAAAGGAAGACTAATGACAAAATTCTCCACCATGACCAGAGGTGCGATGGCCGCCGCCCTCGGCGTGCTGATCGCCGCTGGCGCTGAGGCCAAAGACTGGAAGGAAGTCAATATTGGCGTGGAAGGCGCATTCCCGCCCTTCAACATGTCTGGATCCGACGGGACGCTCAGCGGCTACGACATCGATGTTGCCAACGAGGTTTGCAAGCGCGCGAACTTGACGTGCCATCTCATCGCGCAGGACTGGGATAGCCAAATTCCGAGCCTCAATGCCGGCAAGTTCGATGCCGTCTTGACGATGGGACCGAACGAAAGCCGTCGCAAGGTCATCGATTTTACCGTTCCCTATGCGGTCACGGCGAACGCGCTCCTGGTTTCCAAATCCGGATCGCTCGGGTCGCTGCCGCATGGCGGCGAGGCGGTCAATGTCAATGACGGCTCCGCAAAGCCGATCATTGATGAGCTGCACAAGGCTCTGGACGGCAAGATCGTCGGCGCGCCGCTATCGACCAGCCAGCAGCAATTCATGGAACAGACCTTCGGCGACGTCATTCAGGTGCGCACTTACAAGTCGTCGGAGCAAACCGACCTGGATCTCGCCTCAGGCCGCATCGATGCCGAATTCAACAATATCGTCTATCTGAACAGCGTCGTCTCCAAGCCGGGCAATGAGGACCTCACGATCGTCGGTCCCCTCTTTACGGGCGGCGTCATGGCAACGGATGTCTGCTTCGGAGTCCGCAAAGGCGATTCCGATCTGCAAGCTATCCTCAGCAAGGCCATCGGTGAAGCCGTCGCCGACGGTACGCTCAAGAAGCTTTCCATGAAGTGGTTCAAGATCGATGTGAGCCCCAAGCCGAAGGCTTGATTGCAGGCGCACTCATTGAAAAAGCCGGCCGCACACGCGACCGGCTTTTTCGTATCTGCGAGCCGGTCTTAAAGACCGGCGTCCTTCTTGACGTAACGAACGACCTGCTCGTGGGTCGCAAACCAGACGTCCTTTTCGGCGCGGATGCGTGTCAGCAGTTCGTCCAGAATCCAGATGCGCGAGCGGTGGCCGATGATGTCGGGATGCATCGTCAGTTGGAAAAGGCCGCCTTCGGCCTTCGCCTGCTGGAATTCGCGCCAGAAAATGTTGAAGACCGCTTCAGGCGATGTATAGGGCCTAAGGCCCGTCCAGCGGTTCATGTCCATATAGACGGCGTCGTCACGGATCCATTCGACAGGAAGCTCCACAACGCCTGTCCGCTCTCCATCCATCAGCAATTCGTAGCAATCGTCGTCGGCCATGAGGGAAGAATCGTAGAGAAGGCCCATTTCGCGGGTGATCTGCAGCGTGTTGGGGCTGAAATCCCAGGAAGGCGTGCGGATGCCCACCGGCCGCCTGCCGGTCACCTTTTCCAAGGCTTCTGCTGCGCGCATCTGCAGATCGCGTTCCGCTTCAACCGGCAGGATGGTGTTACGCTCATGGATCCATCCGTGGATGCCGATCTCATGCCCCCGCGCGACGAGGGCACGCTGCTCATCGGGATAGAGCAAGGCTGAGACGGCCGGTACGAAGAAGGTCGCGGAAACCTCGTGCTTCTCCAGCAGGCCGGAAATCCGGGGAATGCCCTGCCGGGGGCCGTACTGACCTTGCGACAGCCGGCTTGTCGATTGGCCGCCATCCCTCAATTCGGATGTTTCGTGGTCCGAGTCGAACGAGAGGGCAACGGCGCATTTCGCCCCTTCGGGCCAGACTTCGGGTGCAAGCCTTCGTCCGGCGGAAACTCTTCCAACCGTCTTGCGCCATTGTTCCTCGGGCCACTGCCAGGGTTCCAGCGCCGTGGCTTCGGGGCTTGCCGCATCATATGTCATTTCATACTCCGATATTAATGGCCGCCATCGACCGAAAGGACCTGGCCGGTGATCCAGTCCGCTGCATCCGACGCCAGGAAGAGGGTTGCGGCCGCGATATCCTCGGGCTTTCCGAGCCGTCGGCGCGCAATAGAACGGATCACCGCCTGCTGCTTTTCCTCGCCATAGGATGCCCATTGGCGCTCGTAGTCAGGACTGGTGCGCAGAAAGCCGGGCGCTACGGCATTGGCTGTGATGCCGCAGGGGCCGAGTTCATGGGCAAGCTGCCGGATAAGGCCCAGTTGCGCCGCCTTCGCGCTGGCATAGGCCTGAATGCCCGTCATGCTGACGCCGAGGCCGGCGCCGCTGGAAATCGCGATGATGCGGCCATAACCTCGGGATTTCATGCCCGGAATCACCGCCTGAGCGACCGAAAAGGCTCCGCGGACATTGACATCATAGATCGCATCCCAATCCTCGAGCGGCACCTCTTCGGCGGGTCGATGCTTTTGTCCGAGAACGCCTCCCGCGACATGGACCAGAATGTCCACGCCTCCCTCCTCGGCTTCGATCCTGCCGACGACTGCGTCTATGCTTGCCCGATCGGTCACATCGAGAAAGCTGGCTTTCAACCTACCGGTCCCATCGTTCGAGACCATCGTCTCGAGCTCCTCACGCAGAACGTCTGTCGCGATGACATTGGCGCCACTTTCGACAAATGCTCTTGTTATCCCGTGGCCGATACCGCGCGCGGCCCCGGTGATCAAAACGGTGCGGCCCGCAAAGTCGATGTGCATATGAGATTTCCCCTTCAGGTCTGTACAGTCGGCGGAACTTCGCCCTTGAAGCCGTTGCGCAAATCGAACTCCCGGGCGCACTGCAAAAGCGCCTCGAGGATCCTGTCGCGATTCATGGCAAAGCGCGCGGTGACGACGGCGACATTGAGGGCGCCCACAACCTTGCCAGCCGCATCATGAACCGGCGCGGCCAGGCCGGAGCCGCCGATTTCGACCTCCTGATCGCTGATGGAATAGCCCCGAACGCGCGTTTCGGCGATGATCCGTCTGATCTCGCCGCGGTCGACGACCGTGTGGTCCGTGTGCTTCACAAGGCGTTCCGATGCGAGATATTCGTCGATCAACCTCGGTTCCAAGGCGGCAAGCAGCACGCGGCCTATGGCGCTGCAATAGGACGGGAAAGAACCTGCAAGTTCGGAATCGTAACGGATCGTCTGCTTGCTGACGCACTTGGCAATCGTCTTCACACGCCGGCCAGGCGACGGAACGCCGAGAAAGGTGCTCTCTCCGGTATCATCCCTCAGCTTCTGCAATATGGGCTGGGCGATGGCAATGAGCTGCGCATCTCTTCCGGACGTCCAACCCGGCCCGCTACGGCAAGCTTCGTTCAGCCGATAACGTTCCGGTTCCTCGCGCACGGCATAACCACGCGACACAAGCGTCTGAAGCAGGTTGAAGGCGCTGCTTTTGGGATAGTCGAGTTCCGCCACGATCTGGCGCAGCGAGAGGGGTTCGCTCGCGCGCGCCAGCAGCTCCAGAAGCTCCAGTATACGGCCGGCGGATTTGACATCATTGTTCATATATGTGAACCATATTTCTATTGTGGAATGGAGTTCAATCGATAACACTGCCAATGTCAAGGACTGAATGGCCGACATCGAGATCGAAAGGATGAATGCAAATGGATCGAACCGCAATCGTGACGGGTGGTGCAAGAGGCATTGGCAAGGCTTGCGCCATTGGATTGGCCAAAGCCGGTTTCGATATCGCGCTTGTCGATCTGCTCGAGCCGGAGATGCAGGCAACCGCATCGACCATTCGTGAGATCGGTCGCCGTGCAGCCGTCTATCAGGCCGATGTTTCCAACTTCGCTCGCGCGGGTGAAATCGTCTCAGATGTCGAGAAAACCTTCGGTCGCGTCGATTTCCTGCTGAACAATGCCGGCAAATCGAACCCGACCGGCATACTGGAGATCACTGAGGAGTCTTTTGATCGAACGATCGCGATCAATTTGAAGAGCTGCTTCAACTATATTCATCATGCGGCGCCCATTATGTTGGGCCAAGGCGGTGGCCGGATTGCGAGCATCTCTTCCCTGAACGCTCTTTCCGGCGGCGTCACGGCCGCAGTCAGCAAGTTTGCCTATGCCTCAGCCAAAGCCGGTATCCTCGGAATGACGCGGGCGCTGGCCAAGGAGCTGGGGCCAAACATATCCATCAACGCGATCTGCCCCGGCGTCATCCAGACCGAGATCGACACGCTATTTACGGGCGAACGCGAAGCGGAAACCGTATCGGGCATCGCGTTGGGTCGCCTTGGCTGTGCCGACGACGTTGCAAATCTCGTCGTTTTCCTAGCAACCTCCGAGCCGCTGTTCATGACCGGGCAAGCGCTCGTCGTCGACGGCTTTCAATTCAAAGTTTGACGCTCACGGATACCGATGCAGGCGCATATTCCTTCCATCATGGAAATTATCGGCTTCGGGCCCCGCGGATGGGGGCTCGCGCTGCTGCTGGCGACCGGCGTTACCTTTGCGGTCGCGCTCAGCGGCTTTGCCCTCGGTGCCGTCTTCGGCATAGTGGGCGCAACCGCGAAGCTCTCCAGGCGCCGTTGGGCTCGACTGTCCGCGGATGTCTACACAACGGTCCTGCGCGGCCTGCCGGATCTCCTGATCATCTATCTCTTCTATTTCGGCGGCAGCGTTCTCCTGACCTCCATCGCGCGGTTCTTCGGGTCCAGCCAGTTCCTGGGACTTCCTGCATTTCTTACCGGAACGCTGGCGCTCGGCATCGTCGCCGGCGCCTATCAGACGGAAGTGCTGCGCGGAGCCTATCTCGCCGTTTCTGCCGGACAGGCGGAAGCCGCCAAATCCCTTGGCCTGTCTCGGTGGCACACGTTTCGCATTGTGCTGGCACCGCAGATACTGCGCTATGCGCTGCCGGGCCTCGGCAATATCTGGCAGCTCGTGCTGAAGGATTCGGCGCTGATTTCCGTCACCGGCCTTGTTGAGCTGATCCGTCAGGCGCAGATCGGCGCAGGCAGCACGCGCGAGCCCTTCCTGTTCTACATCGTCGCCGCCGGGCTCTACCTCGTCATCACATCAGCCTCGAGCGGCGCTTTCCGTCTTGCGGAGACCCGGTCCTATCGCGGGGTGCCTCGGCGATGATCGACCTCGCGTTTTTTGCCGATACCTTTCGCCAGCTGCTCGGTGGTTTGCCGCTGACACTCCTCCTCACCGGAATTGCGACGGTGGCCGGCCTAGTATTGGCGCTCCTCCTGGCAGCGATGCGCTTGTCTTCCAATCGCCTTTTTGACTGGCCGGCGCGTTTCTACATTTTCTGCTTCCGGGGATCCCCGCTGCTTGTGCAGATCTTTCTGATCTATTACGGCCTCAGCCAGTTTCCGGAATTGCGCAGAAGCATTCTCTGGCCTTATCTGCGCGATCCTTTCTGGTGCGCCTCGCTTGCCCTTTCCCTGAACACTGCGGCCTATGCGAGCGAGGTGTTTCGCGGTGGATTTCTGTCGGTTCCGAAGGGAATGGTCGAGGCGGCACGCGCCTGCGGCATGTCGCGATCCCTGACATTTCGCCGTATCATTGCCCCGCTTGCCTTAAGGCAGGCACTGCCGGCCTACGGCAATGAAATCATCCTCATCGTCAAGGCATCGTCGCTTGCTTCGACCGTCACCCTCATGGAAGTCACGGGCATTGCGGCCGGAATCATCGCCGAAACCTATCGACCCATAGAGGTTTTCATCTGCGCCGCGGCTATCTATCTCACGGTAAACTTCATCGTGACGCGCGCCGCGCAGGTGGTCGAATATATAATCACGCCCGAGCGGCGATCCTAATATGTTGCTCCGCGTTGAAACTGAGCCGGCATACCATGCGCCGACCGACGTCAAGCCCACTGGGCCGATGCCTTGACGAAGTCGATGAAGGCCCTCAGCGGCGCGGGCACGAGGCGTCGCCCGGGATAGTAGAGGAACGGCCCAGAGAAGCGCAGCCACCATGGTTCGAGGATGGGCTCGAGCGCACCGCTGTCGAGATGCGGGCGCAGCCAGTCCTCGAAGAGGTAAACGATCCCTGTACCAGCAATCGCGGCATCGACGGCAAGATCGGTCGCGCCACCCAGCCGGACGATCAGCGGCCCCGTGCAATCGACCCGCAGCACCTCACCGTCGCGCTCGAATTCCCATGGCGTCGTCATCGCACCACTGGCAAAGCGGCCTAGCAGGCAGGCATGGCCAAGCAGCTCGCTCGGGTGTTGCGGCCGGCCATGGCGATCGAGGTAGGCTGGCGAGGCTGCGGCCGCGTAGCGCTGGACGCGCGGCCCGATCGGCACAGCGATCATATCCTGCTCCAGCCGCTCGTCATATCGGATGCCGGCGTCGCAACCGGCAGCCAGCACGTCGACGAAACTCTCCTCGGTGATCACCTCAAGCCGGATGTCGGGATAGGCCGCAAGGAATGGCGGAATGATGTTGGGCAGCACCAGCCGCGCAGCGCTGACTGGTACATTGAGGCGCAACGTCCCTGCCGGCCTGTCGCGAAACCTGTTGACGACGTCGAGGGCCGACTCCACCTCGGTCAATGCCGGGCCGAGCCGCTCCAGCAAGCCCTTGCCCGCCTCGGTCGGAACGACACTGCGCGTGGTTCGGTTAAACAGTCTGACGCCCAGCTGCGTTTCGAGACGGCGAACCGCTTCACTGAGAAAGGAGGGGCTACTGCCGCTTATGCGCGCTCCCTCGCGAAAACCGCCTGCACGCGCCACCGCAACAAAGGCGTTGAGATCACCGAGATCGACTTTCATTGTTCGCCGCTCCGCACAAGCTGTGCCGGTTGTATCCGATTTTCATGCAGTGCGACAGCGCCTATCTTCCGGTCACCTCTTGAAAGGAGTTAGCTCATGTCCATCATCGAACAGTCCGGAACCTTCAACCTTGGCGACCGCAGCGTGAAGCGGCTCGGCTACGGCGCCATGCAGCTCGCAGGGCCTGGTGTATTTGGCCCGCCTCGAGATCATGCAGCTGCGTTGGCATTGCTGCGCGAGGCGGTCGAGAGTGGCGTAAACCACATCGACACCAGCGACTTCTATGGCCCGCATGTTACCAATCAAATCATCCGCAAGGCGCTCCATCCCTATCGCGACGATCTGGTCATCGTCACCAAGATCGGCGCGCGGCGCGGCACGGATGGCTCATGGAACCCAGCCTTTTCGCGCGAAGAGCTGACAAAGGCAGTGCACGACAATCTCCGCAATCTGGGCCTCGATGTGATGGAGGTGGTCAACCTTCGTATCATGTTCGATGTGCATGGCCCTGCCGAAGGGTCGATCGAAGCGCCTCTGACAATCCTGGCCGATCTGCAGCGGCAAGGTCTGGTCCGTCACATCGGGCTGAGCAACGTCACGCCCAAGCAGATCGCCGAAGGTCGGGGGATCACCAAGATTGTCTGCGTGCAAAACCAATACAATCTGGCGCATCGGGCCGACGATGCCCTGATCGACGATCTTGCCCGCGACGGCATCGCCTATGTGCCGTTCTTTCCGCTCGGCGGGTTCACGCCGCTGCAATCGTCCACCCTGTCTGATGTCGCCGCACGCCTCGGTGCCACGCCCATGCAGGTGGCTCTCGCATGGCTGCTGCGTCGCGCCCCGAACATCCTTTTGATCCCCGGCACCTCGTCCGTCGGTCATCTGCGAGAGAACCTCGCCGCCGCCCGGCTCATGCTGCCGGACGACTTGGTCAAGGAGCTGGACCGCATGGCGAGTATCGCCTCCTAAGGTATCAATAAATCGCGGCTGATCCGAAGCTACGCCAGGTCCTCGCCCTTGGCGTAGCGGAGGCGCCAAAGTTAACGGCGGAGAACAGAAAAACCTCTTCTGCGCCTCTTCCCCATTGATGCCTTTCGCGCCGCCTCTAGATCTGGACCATGGAGAGCACGATGCGCATCGAACATGCCTTTCTATTCGACCTTGACGGCACGTTGGTAGACAGCGTCTATCAGCACGTGCTTGCCTGGAAAGAAGCCTTGGACGCGGAGGGCATAGAGCTCTCGATATGGCGTATCCATCGAAAGATCGGCATGAGCGGCGGGCTGTTCACCAATCAGCTGCTTCGTGAAACCGGAATGGCGATAACCGACGATACGAATGAACGGTTGCGGCGGCTTCACCTCGAGGCGTATCGCCGGCTCGGCGCCCAGATACGGCCCCTTCCTGGTGCAAGCGAACTTCTCCAGTGGCTTAAGGACGCCGGGATCCTGTTTGCGATCGCCACAAGCGGCCGCATGGAAACGGCGGCGGTCAATATTGCCGCTTTGGGGATCGACCCGAACGCATTCCCGATCATCACCCGAGACAAGGTCAAATATGCCAAGCCCGACCCGGACTTGTTTATCGCGGCAGCCGAGGCTCTGGGCGTTGCAATAGAAAATTCAATCGTCGTCGGAGATAGCATCTGGGACATGCTTGCGGCCACGCGTTGCAAGGCACTGGGGGTCGGGCTGCTCAGCGGCGGCTACGGTCGGGAAGAGCTCAAGGATGCCGGGGCGATCCGAGTCTATGAAGATCCGGCCGATCTTCTCTATCACATCGATGAAGTGGGAGGCCGGCGCTAGGCGGCGAAAGCACCGCCAAATCAGTTCTGCGCGGGCATATTATGCGGCGTGATAATTTCCACGGCGGATAGCACCGCGGGCGCGACGCGTCCTTTCACCAGACCGTTCATAATCGCTCGAAACGCCGAACGCGCGTCCGTTCGCAGATCGTGATGCAGCACAAAGCCGATCTTACCCGCGGCAAGCAGTGCACGATTGTCCGCATCGAGATCATGCGCGACAAAAATCCGGATCTGTCTGCCGGCCTCCTCGAACGCAGCGAGCACGGCCCTGTTTCCGCCACCAATGGAATAGACCGCATTGATTGCCTTATCCGCCGCGATGGCGCGGACGGCGAGCATCCCGGTAGCGGCGTCGGAGCCGTGACCTTCACTGATTTCGGCAACGCCGATGTCAGGATAGCGCTCGCGAAGAACGCGGCGAAAGCCGATCTCTCGCTCCTCCTCGCCGCGAAAGCGGCCGCTTGACAGCGTCACAAGCACCCTGGCGGCTGCTCCACCAAAGCAGCTGCCGATAAGGTAGGCCGCCGTCTCGCCGGCGGCGCGATTGTCGGCGCCGGCGTAAACCGCACGGGAAGAATTCGGCAGGTCGGTCACCAAGGTGACGACGGTAATCCCGGCTTGAGTCGCACGCTCGACCGCAGCCACGACTTCGGGAACGTCGGGAGCCTTCAGCACAATTCCATGGGTGCCTCGTAGCCGGATGCGATCGAGCAGTTGCACCAGTTCAAGGGGCTTCATGACTTCGGCAAAATGAAAACGGCAGCGGAAGACCGTCGGCAAAAAGGTCGTTACTTCCGCTTCGAAGGCCGCACGGACTGCATCGGAAAAGCGCGCTGGCGTCTCCATGACGATATCGATCGCCAGCGTCCGTCCGCTCACTGCGACACCCGCCTGCTGTTTTTCCAGCTCCTCGATCGCCGCATTCACCCGCATCTCTGTTTGCCGGCGCACGCCAGCCCGCCCGTTCAGCACCCGGTCGACGGTGGCTGTGCTCAGTCCGGCTTGAAAGGCGATGTCCTTGACGAGAAATGGATGCGACAAGCGGTTCATTCTGATGGTTTTTTGATGGGTTTGTGATCTATAACACACCAGTATCTGCCGTATAGTGCCTTCATCAGAGATGGAGGAACATCTGATGAAAACCGACAATCTTCAGAAACTGCGTGCCGATCGCGTCTGGCTGACCGAGGATGCCTGCGACCTCGGCGATTTCCGGGCGCTCGCCGAGAAAACCACCTCGCTTTCAGACTATCCGACCGCCGGTCACGTCGAGAAAAACGTCCTAATCTACGATAGCCGCAAGGTTTTAGCGGCCATCGCCGATCCGCAAGGCCGCCGCGCCGTGCTCGCTGAAATCTGCGAGGCCTTCGGGGAAGGCCCGGGCGTCGTCGTGTTCAAACATGCCTACGAGGATCTTTCCGTCATCGACCGCGCCAGCGCGATTTTCGACGATATCATCGAGGAGCAACGCCGTACGGCCACCGGCGGCGGCGATCATTTCGCCAAGCCGGGCGCCAATGACCGCATCTGGAATTCGCTGGAAAAGCATTGCCTCGCCGATCCCGAAAACTTCGCGGAATATTACGGCAATGCCATTGTCGCGATTGCCAGCGAAGCCTGGCTCGGACCGAACTACCAGATGACGGCGCAAGTCAATCGCGTCAATCCGGGCGGTGCAGCACAATCCGCCCACCGCGACTACCACCTAGGTTTCCAACCATCGAGCGTGATCGAGCAGTTTCCGGCCCATGTGCACAGGCTCTCGCCGGTTCTGACCTTGCAGGGCGCGGTTGCCCATTGCGACATGCCGCTCGAAAGCGGGCCGACGCTCTTCCTGCCGCACAGCCAGACTTACGTGCCAGGCTATCTCGCGCTGAAATGCCCGGAATTCCGCAATTATTTCGATCGCAACCACATTCAGCTTCCGCTCGAAAAAGGCGATGTCGTCTTCTTCAATCCCGCGCTCTTCCATGCGGCCGGCAACAACCGCTCGACCGATATCAAGCGCGTGGCAAACCTGCTGCAGATTTCCTCGGCCTTCGGCCGCGCCATGGAAACGGTCAATCGCGAACGCATGAGCGCCCGCCTGTTTCCGGCGCTGAAGGTGCTAAAATCCGCAGGCAAGCTATCCGAGACCGAAGTGTCGAACGCGATTGCCGCCTGCGCAGAAGGCTATTCCTTCCCCACCAACCTCGACCGCGATCCGCCCCTCGGCGGACTCGCGCCGAAGACGCAGGCGCAACTGATGCATGAGGCGCTGGAGGGGAACTGGAGCGACGAAGCTTTCACCAAAGCTCTCGCTGAGCAGGCTGAGAAGAAACTCACCTGACGGCGCCGAAGGCGCCGGATCAAACACAATACCAAAGCCTCTTGCGCCGCGAGGGGCTTTTCGCACGTCACATCAGACCAATTCCGGGAGGAAACCACATGAGCACAGACCACAGCCGTCTCGACGGCAAGATCGCGATCGTCACCGGCGGCACACAGGGGCTCGGCGCCACCATCGCCCGCCTGTTTGCCGATCGCGGCGCCAAGGGCATCGTCATCTGCGGCCGCAACGAAGCAAAGGGTAAGGCTAAGGCTGGAGAGATTTCGGCCGCAACAGGCGCCAAGGTCGTCTACGTCAAAGCCGATCTCGGCAAGGTGGAGGATGCGCGCAATGTCGTGCACGTCTGCGATCAGACGTTCGGTCGCGTCGATGCGTTGGTGAACGCCGCCGCCATCACCGATCGCGGCACCATTCTGGACACCAGCCCCGAGCTTTTCGATGCCATGTTCGCCGTCAATGTCCGGGCGCCGTTCTTCCTGATGCAGGAAACCGTCAAAGTCATGCGGCGCGAGAGGATCGAGGGCACGATCGTCAATATCGGCTCGATGTCGGCCAAGGCCGGCCAGCCCTTCATCGTCGCCTATTGCGCCTCCAAGGGCGCGCTGGAAACCCTGACGAAAAACACCGCCTACGCGCTGCTGCGCAACCGCATCCGCGTCAACGGCCTCAACATCGGCTGGATGGCCTCAGAAGGCGAAGACCGGATCCAGAGGGAATATCACGACGCACCGGCCGACTGGCTGGAAAAGGCCGCAGCGAGCCAGCCCTTCGGCCGGCTGGTTGACCCGCAAGAGGTGGCCCGCGCCTGCGCCTATCTTTCGTCGGCCGAATCCGGTCTCATGACCGGCTCGGTCATCTGTTTCGACCAGTCAATCTGGGGCGCTTACGACGGATCACCGCATCCGATAGCGGCGCTCTGAAAAATCGCCAAACGATCGGCGGGGCGGCGACGCAGGCAGCGCGGTCATCGCCGCCGATCGCCGTCAGCAGATCGTAATAAGGCAATCGCGGGATCTGCCAAAAGGCAACGTCTCGGAGCTAGCCCGACGGCTCCCACGATGAAAAAACGGAACAAGGAGCGTCCACGAAAGTTCTGATTGCAAACCAACGTGAGCAGCGTGCGATGACATCATCTGCGAACGAGGGCTTTCAGAGCACTCCACCTCAAATCTATTACGTCAATCCCCTCCTCCTCCGGGGAGGCGATGCGTGGCGGGAGGTTTTCGATCATGCCAAAGACGCCGGATTCGATGCGGTTCTAACCGCACCTCTTTTCGAACGGGGCGAAAACAGCGTGTTTGCGCCACGGAATTTCGAAAACCTTGATCCTGAACTCGCGCTTGGAACATCCCTCGCCGCTGGCTTGGGGACTTTGGCGATGGCCGCCCGAGAACACGGCCTGGCGCTCATGATG
Organism: Rhizobium mayense; assembly: GCF_030272705.1. Lineage (GTDB taxonomy): Bacteria > Pseudomonadota > Alphaproteobacteria > Rhizobiales > Rhizobiaceae > Rhizobium > Rhizobium mayense. The sequence continues at coordinate 353,337 of NZ_JARFYM010000002.1, forward strand.
GACCTTGTGCTCGACAGGAGGGCGCGCGATGCATCCGAAGAATTTCGCCCGCTTGACCCGAGGCTCTCGCCTCTGGACGCGAACAGTTCACTCATCACACCCACCTCAGACGATCAACGGTCGCAGTTACTAACAGAGTGGACAGAACGGCTGCAAACACTGACCCGACTTGGCATATCGGGTTATCGCTGCCTGGGCGTCGATCGTGTCCCACCGGAACTGTGGCGATCGCTGATCTCCGCGGTCCGGAAAACAGCGCCGAACGTACAGTTCTTTGCCTGGACGCCCGGTACCGCCTTCACGGTGAGAACCGCATTGGGCGGCGTCGGCTTTGACGGCTGCTTTTCATCGATGGCCTGGTGGGACTTCGACCAAAGCTGGTTCATAGACGAGTATCGCGTCCAGCAGCCACTTGGCTGGCAAATCGCCTTTCCGGAACCGCCGTTTGCCAAGCGGATAGCCCACGGCACCGAAAGCCGGGAAATACTCGAACGACGATCCATAAGGGCGTTGCGCCTAGCCACCTCGCTTGGCGGCGGACTCATGATCCCGATGGGATTTGAATACGGCGCAGGCTTGCCGCTCGACCCGACCCACGGAGACGGATCAGGATTGCGGGGCCTTCGTTATGATTTGGCTTTCGATATTTCGTCGGAAATTCGTGCCGTCAACACGCAAATCAGTGCGAGCGGCGCGAGGTTTCATTCGTCGCTTTCTCTCATTCGCAGCGCAAACGGACCGGTATCGGCTCTACTTCACGCGGAAGAAGAAGACCTTCGGAATGCGGACCGCGTACAGATCATCCTCCTCAACAGTGACCTTCGACGAAGCGCTCCTGCCCCTATGATGGCGTTGCGCGAAGCGGCCTCGGGCTTTTTGCCATTCACGAATGGCATCGACGCTGCCCTTCGCTTGCGGGCGGGAGAAATCATCGTGTTCGAGGCAACGGCCTCGACGCCGATCATATCGGCGCCCGCGTTCGAAATTGCACAGGCGACTGCCTCGCCGCGTCTGACAATCGAAAACATCATGCCGCGCGTCGACGATGGACGGTTTCCGGTCAAGCGGATCGTCGGTAACATCGTCTCCGTCGAAGCTGACATCTTTGCCGACGGGCATGATCCGATCGCCGCTGCCCTGCTGTGGCGCTCCACGGATGCAAGCGCATGGAATGAAATAGAGATGCGGCTGGTGGAGAACGACCGCTGGCATGCTGAATTCCCGCTGGAACGGGTTGGCCGGTATGAGTTCGCAATTGAGGCCTGGAGGAACCTGTTTGCGATCTTTCGCTATGAGCTGTCGAAAAAGAATGAGGCGAGGCTCGATCTTAAGCTTGAGATCCAGGAAGGAATGAACCTCATTCGTGCTGCGCTTGCGGAGACGAAGGACACCCTTCGAGCTGAGTTGCAGGCCCTGCTTCAGAAGCTGGAGTTATCTTCGCAAGCCGAGCGGACGGCAATTCTGCTCAATTCGCATACGTCCGACCTGATGGCGCGAGCCGACAAACGACCATTTCGGATTCGCTCGGCAGCGAGCACTGTCGATGCGGAGCGAAAGGGCGCGGCATACGCAAGCTGGTACGAGATCTTCCCGCGGTCGCAGAGCGGCGATCCGCACAGGCATGGCACCTTCGACGACGTCATCGCCAGACTGCCGGCCATTCGCGACATGGGCTTCGATGTGCTCTATTTTCCACCGATCCATCCGATCGGTTCAACCAACCGGAAAGGCCGCAACAACAGCCTGAAAGCCGGGCCTGACGATCCAGGAAGCCCCTATGCCATCGGCGCTGCCGCCGGCGGGCACGACGCCATCCATCCGGAACTCGGCACCTTCGACGATTTTCGTCGACTGATCGAAGCAGCGCGGGACCATGGCCTGGAGATCGCGCTTGATTTCGCCATCCAGACGTCACCCGATCACCCCTGGCTCAAGCAGCATCCGGGTTGGTTCGACTGGCGACCGGATGGAACGCTCCGTTACGCTGAAAACCCGCCCAAAAAATATGAGGACATCGTCAACGTCGATTTTTACACCACGGACTCGGTGCCCGGACTATGGCTTGAGCTGCGGAATGTCGTGCAGCTATGGGCGGATCAGGGCGTAAAGCTGTTTCGTGTTGATAATCCTCACACCAAACCATTTCCTTTCTGGGAATGGCTGATCAATGACATTCGCACGCGGCAACCGGATGTTATTTTCCTGGCGGAAGCATTCACCAAGCCGAAAATCATGTATCGGCTGGCAAAGCTGGGCTTTTCGCAATCCTACACCTACTTCACCTGGCGCAATGCCAAATGGGAGCTCGAGCAATATATGCGGGAGCTCACTCGGACGGCCGCGAAGGAATTTTTCCGCCCACATTTTTTTGTCAACACGCCCGATATCAACCCCGACTTTCTGCAGGACGCCCCTCGTCCGGCCTTCCTGATCCGCGCCGCGCTTGCGGCAACCCTCTCAGGTCTTTGGGGTGTCTATAACGGCTTTGAACTTTGCGAAGGACGGCCCGACGCCAAGCGAAAGGAATATGCCGACAGCGAAAAATATGAGATCCGCGCCTGGGATTATGATCGGCCCGGCAACATCATCGCCGAGATTCGGATGCTCAACCGGATCAGAAGCGAAAACAGCGCTTTGCATTCGCATCTGGGGCTAACGCTTCTCAATGCACCTAACGAAAATATTCTCTTTTTCGAAAAAGCGAACCCGGCCCGCGACAATGTACTGCTCGTCGCCATCAGCCTTGATCCCGATCATCCGCAGGAGAGCGAGATCGAAATACCGCTCTGGCACTGGTCGCTTGGAGATGACGGCACGTTGGACGCCGAGGATCTCATCGGCGGCGGTCGCTTCAGTTGGACCGGCAAACAGCAGAGGATCAGGCTTGATCCGCAAAGCCTGCCCTTCGCGATCTGGCGGGTCCGGTCCAGGGAGGCATGAATGGACAAGATGCACCGCGACAGGGAACTCGACCCGCTCTGGTACAAGGATGCGATGATCTACCAGCTCCACATCAAATCGTTCTACGATGGCAATAACGATGGCGTCGGCGATTTTGTGGGGCTGCACCAAAAGCTCGACCATATCGCGGCGCTTGGCATCAACGCCATTTGGCTCCTGCCATTCTTCCCCTCGCCGCGCCGCGACGATGGTTATGACATTGCCGATTATGGCAACGTCAGTCCGGACTACGGAACGATGGAGGATTTTCGGGCCTTCGTGGACGCCGCCCATCAGCGCAATATCCACGTCATCATCGAACTCGTGATCAATCACACCTCGGATCAGCACCCGTGGTTCCAACGCGCTCGTTTAGCGGCGGCAGGGTCACCCGAACGGGACTTCTATCTGTGGTCGGATACCGATCAGAGATTTTCAGAAACCCGCATCATTTTCGTCGATACCGAAAAATCCAATTGGACATGGGACTCGGTCGCGGGCGCCTACTATTGGCACCGATTCTACTCGCACCAGCCGGATCTGAACTTCGACAATCCGCTTGTGATGGAAGAATTGCTGAAAGTGATGCGCTTTTGGCTGGAAACGGGCATCGACGGCTTTCGTCTGGATGCTATCCCCTACCTCGTCGAGCGGGATAACACGATCAACGAGAACCTGCCCGAGACCCACGCGATCCTGAAGCGGATACGCGCGGCGCTGGATTCGACCCATCCTGGCGTGATGCTGCTGGCGGAGGCCAACCAATGGCCGGAAGACACGCGCGAATATTTCGGGGACGGCGACGAATGCCACATGGCGTTTCACTTTCCGCTGATGCCGCGCATGTACATGGCGATCGCCAAGGAAGATCGTTTTCCGATCACCGATATCCTACGCCAGACGCCGGAAATTCCGGACAACTGCCAATGGGCGATATTCCTGCGCAATCATGATGAGCTGACGCTCGAAATGGTGACCGACGCCGAGCGCGATTATCTCTGGGAAACCTATGCCTCCGATAAGCGAGCGCGCATCAATCTCGGCATCCGCCGGCGTCTTGCGCCGCTGATGGAGCGCGACCGCCGCCGCATCGAACTCATGAACGCGCTTCTCCTGTCCATGCCGGGGACGCCGGTGATCTATTACGGTGACGAAATCGGCATGGGCGACAATATCTACTTGGGTGACAGGGACGGCGTCAGGACACCCATGCAGTGGTCTCCCGACCGCAACGCCGGTTTTTCGCGTGCGGACCCTGCGCGGCTCGTTTTGCCGCCGATCGCCGATCCGCTCTATGGATTTGAAGCCGTCAACGTCGAGGCGCAAAGCACGGATGCCCATTCGCTCCTGAACTGGATGCGCAGGATGCTGGCGCTGCGCGGCAAACATCCGGCGTTCGGACGCGGCTCGCTGCGTTTTCTTTCGCCGGACAATCGGAAGATCCTCGCCTATCTTCGCGAATACGAAGACGAAACCATTCTCTGCGTTGCCAGTCTTTCTCGCCTGCCGCAGGCCGTGGAGCTTGACCTGTCGCAGTTCGAGGCGCGTGTGCCTATAGAACTGACGGGCATGTCGCCATTTCCGCCCATTGGCCAATTGACCTACCTGTTGACGCTACCGCCTTACGGCTTCTTCTGGTTCCAGCTGGTCGCCAATGCAGATGGCCCGGCCTGGCGGACAGCCCCTCCCGAGCAGCTTCCCGACCTGTTGACGATGGTCATCCGCCGGAACCTGCTGGAATTGATGGATGAGCCCAGACATTCGAACATTCTGAATTCCGAGATTCTGCCGGCTTATCTCTCCAAGCGTCGCTGGTTCGGAGCGAAAGACCAGACACTGCAGGCGGCCCGGCTGATTTCTGCGACCCCGATACCGTTTGCCGAAGGCGTCGTGCTTGGTGAACTGGAGGCGACGCTTCCGAACCATACGGAATCCTACCAACTTCCGCTTGCCGTGGCGTGGGATGATACGCAGCCCCCGGTCCTCGCCCAGCAGCTCGCGCTGGGCCGCCTGCGCCAGGGCCGGCGCGTCGGCTTCCTGACGGACGGATTTGCCATGGATGCGATGGCGCGCGGGATCGTGCGCGGCCTTTGCGAACGGTCTCATACCACCGGCCGCACGGGAACCATCGAGTTCATCGGCACCGATCAGCTCGATCATCTCGATATGGTCGCCGACATGCCGATCCATTGGCTCTCGGCGGAGCAGTCGAATAGTTCGCTGATCATCGGCGACTTGGTCATCATCAAACTGATCAGACATATCTTTCCCGGCATGCATCCGGAGGTCGAGATGACGCGCTTTCTGACCCAGGCCGGCTACGATCACACCGCCCCCTTCCTGGGAGAGGTTGCCCATACCGATTCCGGCGGACGCCGATCCACTCTCATCATCGTCCAGGGCGCGATCCGAAACCAGGGTGACGCCTGGAACTGGATGCTGAACAATCTTCGCCGCGCCGCCGATGAGTTCGCCTTGAGCGATCCAACCGCCCAGCCGCGCGACGATTTCTTCCAGTCACTGACCAACTTCGTCGGCATGGTCGGTCAGCGGCTCGGCGAGTTGCACGTGGTTCTTGCCCAAAGCACCGAGGAGGAGGCTTTCAAACCGATGACCGCTGCCGATGCCGAGGTCGCGTTGCTGAAGAAAGCTATCACCGGCGAAGTTGCGTATGCGTTATCGAAGCTGGCGGAACTGAATGAGACCGTCGATCCGGACATCGATGCTCTGGCGAAGCCGCTTCTGAAGCGCCAGGCAGCGATTATCGACTTGGCCGATACGCTAGCGGAAAGCGTCCGCGGCACGCTCATGACACGCGTGCATGGTGACTTCCATCTCGGCCAGATCCTCGTCAGCGAAGGCGATGCGGTGATCATTGATTTCGAGGGCGAGCCCGCGAGGAACCTTGCCGAGCGCCGGGCCAAGACAAGTCCCCTGCGGGACGTGGCAGGGTTGTTGCGATCACTCAGCTACCTCGCCGCGACCGCCGACCTCGACAATGATGCCATCATCGAGCACGAGAACGAGCGTCGACGGAAGGCCATTGCGCGTTTCGCCGGGAATGCGGAACGAGCTTTTCTGCACGCTTATTTCGAAGCAATTTCGGCCTCGGCGGCACTGTCGATGCCGCTCCAGCAGCGGCGCAGAATTCTCCACGCCTTTCTCCTGGAGAAAGCTGCTTATGAAGTGGCCTACGAGGCGCGGAACCGGCCTAAATGGCTGCCCATTCCATTGGCAGGGCTTTCGAGCATCCTGTCCAATCTTCTGGAGGCTCGCTAGTGGATATCGAACGCTCCGATCTTCTCGCCGACATCGGACAAGACGCGATCGCGGCGCTGACGCAAGGACGCCATGGTGATCCGTTTGCCATCCTTGGGATCCATAAGCACGGCCTGTTCACGATCGTGCGGGTCCTCATGCCCGGTGCAGACGCGGTGGATATCATCGACACCGCGAGCGGCAATGTCTTGACTACCTGCCAACTCGTTCATCCGGCCGGATTGTTTGCCGCCGCCATAGCGTCAAAAATGGACTACAGCCTTCAGATCAAGTGGCCGGACGCGGTTCAACTGACTGAGGATCCCTACAGCTTCGGGCTTCTGCTGGGCGAACTCGATCTTCATCTGATTTCCGAGGGAACCCACTACAATCTGAGCCGGACCCTCGGCGCCATCGCAATGGAGATCGACGGTATAGCCGGCGTTCGCTTTGCAGTGTGGGCACCGAACGCGCAACGGGTCTCCGTGGTGGGAGATTTCAATTCCTGGGACGGCCGGCGCAATCCCATGCGCCGGCGGGCACCCGCGGGCGTTTGGGAAATCTTCATTCCACGGCTGACGCCCGGCGAGCGCTATAAGTTCGAGATTATCGATGCGCATGGCGCCCGCCTTCCGCAGAAAGCCGATCCGGTGGCGCGGGCGAGCGAAGCTGCCCCTTCCACCGCCTCCATCGTTGCCTCCTCAACGCCGTTCCGCTGGAGCGACGACAAGTGGCTTCACTCTCGGCAATCGCGAAATGGCCTGGAAGGCGCCATCTCGGTCTACGAAGTGCATGTGGGTTCCTGGCTTCGAAATCTTCAGGACGGCAACAGGTCTTTCGATTGGATCGAACTCAGCCAGCGGCTCGTACCCTATGCGCACGACATGGGATTCACTCACATAGAGTTGCTTCCCATAATGGAACACCCGTTCGGCGGTTCCTGGGGCTACCAGCCCCTCGGCCTTTTCGCGCCCACCGGACGCTACGGTACGCCGGAAGACTTCGCCTATTTTGTCGATCGCTGCCACGGAGCAGGTCTGGCGGTGATCCTGGACTGGGTGCCCGCGCACTTTCCGACCGATGTCTGGGGCCTCGCCCGCTTCGACGGCAGCGCCCTGTACGAACACGGGGACCCCCGGGAAGGTTTCCACGGGGATTGGAACACTTTGATTTACAATCTCGGCCGCAACGAGGTGAAAGGCTTCCTGATAGCCAGCGCTTTGGAGTGGTTGGAGCGCTACCACGTGGATGGCCTCAGGGTGGATGCGGTGGCTTCGATGCTCTACCGCGACTACAGCCGCAATGAAGGCGAATGGATTCCCAATCAATATGGCGGACGGGAGAACCTGGAAGCGGTCGAATTCCTCAAGCACTTGAACAGCATTATTCATCAGCGATGCCCGCACGCACTCATGGTCGCCGAGGAATCCACGGCATGGCCCGGGGTTACAAAACCACCGGAACAAGGCGGCCTGGGCTTTGACATCAAATGGAATATGGGCTGGATGCATGACAGCCTCACCTACATGTCGAAGGATCCCTTCTACCGCAGCCATCATCATGACATGATGACCTTCGGCATGATCTATGCCTATTCCGAACACTTCATGCTGCCGCTCTCCCATGATGAGGTGGTCCACGGAAAGGGCTCCCTTCTGACGAAAATGACGGGCGATAACTGGCAAAAATTCGCCAACCTTCGGGCCTACCTCGGTTTCATGTGGGGCTATCCCGGCAAGAAACTCCTTTTCATGGGTGGGGAAATTGCCCAGCATGGCGAGTGGCAACACGATCAATCCGTGACCTGGGATGTCCTCGACCAGCCGCGACACGCGTGCATGCAGCGTCTGGTAAGGGATCTGAATGGCCTTTATGGCAGGGAGGAAGCCCTGCAATTCGGCGATCTTGATCCTCAGGGCTTCGAATGGGCCGTCGTCGATGACGCGGCCAATTCCGTTTTCGCGATGCTGCGGTTTCCGCAAGATCGCTCCTATTCGATCCTTGTCGTCTCGAATTTTACGCCCGTCCCCCGCTACGACTACCGCATCGGCGTTCAAACGGAAGGCATATGGGTCGAGGAGTTCAATAGCGATGCCCAGGAATATGGTGGCTCCGGCTTGGTGAACGGAGTGGTGCCGGCGACCTTGTCTTTGCTGCATGGGCGCCCTGCCACGCTGTCTCTGCGATTGCCACCGCTGTCCACCATCTTCATCAAAAGCCCTCGATGACTGCGAGCGCCTCCCGAGCACGATCCGGCGGAAGCTCGTCCGCTGGAATATCCTGATTTCTTCTTGTCGATCATCCGTCCGTCTTCGGGGGTGAGAGGCTCCAGACCACCGCCCAAGGCCCGAGATGCCCGCTTCCGCAATCGCCTACCCTGAATATGGAACAGGCTTTGTGAGGTATTCTTGCTTCGATGGCCTCATCAGATAGGTTCGCCGCGAGATAAAGGATTGAAGGCCCCAATCGCCACTTTACTGAAACGAAACCTGCGGTTGCATCATAGTTGGCCGAATGGCCGCGCGCGTCCATCAAAAGCGGCACGATCCTTTCATACCTTAACGACAGAAGCTGCCGATAATAATCACCGAAGATCTTGTCTCGTCCCAGGTTGTCCCAACATAGCTTGGCGCTACGAAACGTATTTTCGGATGTAGGATCGGGTACGTCATCTGCCTCGAAGCCCGGCAGGCGTGACAGCTCTTCCCTTCTTCCGCTTTTGACTTTCTTTTTCAGCTCTTCATCGAGGTCGCAGAAAAAAGGAAAGGGCTCAGCCGCGCCCCATTCCTCGCCCATGAACAACATCGGGATTTGCGGAGACAACAGATAGACAGCCGCAATTGCCTTCAATGCCTCGATGGGATGGGACGCGATCATCCGGTCGCCCATTGCCCGATTGCCGATCTGATCGTGATTCTGGATGAACGAGACGAACGCAGTGGGCGGCAATCCCGCACTGGGCGCCCCCCTCGCCTTCCCGCGATACTCCATTTGCTCTCCTTGGAACACGAAGCCTTCGGCGAGGGCGCGGCCGATTTTCGAGATATTGCCGGCATAATCCTTGTAGTAGCCGAATGTCTCGTCCGTCGCCGCGACATGGAGCACGTGATGGATATCGTCGTTCCACTGTGCCGTGAAATGCTGAGGTTTTCCATCCACATCCCGGGTTAAAAGCGCGGAATTGTTGTCCTCATTCTCGACGATGAGATGGATTTGCCGCCCCGGGATCGCCCTCCTGACTCTTTCCGAAAATTCGCGCAGGATATGCAGGTCGCTATCATCCTTGATGGCATGAACCGCATCCAATCGCAGTCCATCCATTCGAAATTCCGTCAGCCAGTAGATTGCGTTTTGGATGATAAAATCTCGGATGATACGGCAGCCCACGCCATCATAATTGATGCCGCTACCCCACGGTGTCTTGTGCTTGTCGGAAAAGATAGGCGCGTAGAGCGGCAGATAATTTCCCTCCGGGCCAAAGTGGTTATAAACGACATCCAGAAAGACACAGATTCCACGTCGATGCGCTGCATCCACAAGCGCCTTTAAATCTTCGGGGCGGCCATAGCTGCTGTCTGGCGCGTAGGGCAGAACGCCGTCGTAACCCCAGCCGTATCGTCCGGGAAAATCGCTGAGCGGCATGAGCTGGATCGCCGTAATGCCAAGCTGCGCCAAGTGATCGAGCTTATCAATCGCGGCAAGAAAAGTGCCGGCTTCGGTAAAGGCTCCGACGTGCATTTCGTAAATGACCATCTCTTCCCAGGGACGTCCGTTCGAATGCTTTGCCTGCCATGCGAACGTCGGATTGATTATTTCACTCGATCCGTGGACGTCCCTCGGCTGGAACCGCGATGCCGGATCCGGGACCTCGATGCCGTTCGAAAGGATGAATTTGTAAAGGTCTCCCGGTCGGGCTCCTGACACGTCGGCAAGATGCCACCCGTTCTCTTGCGGTTGCATCTCCCATTCGCCGCGCGCCTCGATCCTTACCCTGACCCGTTCCTGGAGGGGTGCCCATAAACGGAACCTGATCATACGGTCCTTGATATCGGGGCCGAATTCGATGTTGCTCGACCGCATGCCGTTTCCCGCCGTTCCAAAAAATCTAAAAGTTCCATCGATCTCGAACGCATTTCAGGTGTTCGTGTTCCTTGGCGGAGGGAACAGATTTCATCCGCTCCCGTTAAAAATCGGAATGATGCGAGAGGGCACCATGAGCACTCCGACGTCCACTTACCGCTTGCAATTCCGCGGCAGCGTAACATTCGACCGGGCGGTCGAGCTCGTTCCTCACCTGAAGAGCCTCGGCGTCAGCCACCTCTACGCCTCGCCGATTTTTACCGCCACGAACGGCTCGACACACGGCTACGACGTCGTCGATGTAAATGAGATCGACCCGGCGATCGGCGGCCGTGACGGTTTCGATCGACTGGTAGCGGCTCTAGAGAAGGCCGGGCTCGGTTTGATCATAGATATCGTTCCGAACCATATGGCTGCTTCACTTGAAAACGCCTGGTGGCGCGACGTTTTAAGGCACGGCAGGCACAGCTCCTATGCCCGGCATTTCGATATCGATTGGAGCGAGAAACTGACATTGCCGCAGCTCGGTAAGCCTATCGGCGAGGTTCTGGCCGCCGGCGAGCTCCAACTCGTTCACGATCCTGCCAAGGGTCTTCTAACGCTCGCATATTTCGACAAGCGGCTCCCACTGAGTGATGACAGCATCCACCATGTGCTGAACGAAACTGGCGGGGATTTCGAAAAACTTCGTGCTCTTTCCATGGATGCAGAGAGGATGAAACAGTTGCTTGCCGAGCAGCACTGGCAGTTGCTCTACTGGAAAGATCGAGCCCAGCATCTCAACTATCGTCGCTTCTTCGAGGTCGCCGGCCTTGTCGGCATCCGGGTGGAAGATGACCAGGTTTTCGAGGACACGCACAGGCTGACAATGGAGCTCGTTCGCTCCGGTCGGGTCCAAGGACTTCGCATTGACCACATTGACGGCCTAGCGGATCCGAAGACCTATCTTGAGCGGCTGCGCCAAGCCGTCGGCCCTGACACATTTATTGTGGTCGAAAAGATCCTCGGGAAGGGCGAGACATTGCCGTCGACCTGGCCTGTGTCGGGGACCACCGGCTACGAATTCATCTCGGCCATGGCAGAGCTTTTCGTCGCCAGTGATGGATTGGAGACAATAAGCGCGGCATATGAGGTCATCGGCGAGGAACATGCCGATTTCAATGCCGGGCTGCGCGCTGCAAAGCTGCTCATGATCCGACGCAGTTTTGGTGGCGAGGTGGCGCGCCTTATCAGACTGGTTCAATCCATTTATCCCGCACTTGCCTACAGCGACATCTCGTCGGCGCTTGACGAATTGTTGGTCGCTTTTCCGGTCTACCGTACCTATGGCTATAGGGGGCTGCTGACAGAACAAGACGAGGCCGTCCTTGATGCTGCTGTCGAAAAAGCTCGAGCCAAATTGCCGGTAACTGCGGATTTGGAGATCATAGGACGTCTTTTGCGCGGGGAAATCGAAGGCGATGCAGCCTTTGAATTTCGAACCAGATTTCAGCAGCTTAGCGGGCCAATCATGGCAAAGGCCGTGGAGGATACCCTCTTTTATCGATACAACCGGCTGATTGCGACGAATGAGGTGGGCGGCGAACCGGGCGAGGCGCCGGGCGGCGTTGCCGCCTTTCACCAGATGATGGCCGACCGCCGCAAGCATCAGCCACATGGCCTCTCGACGACCTCGACGCATGACACGAAGCGCGGGGAGGATGCGCGGACTCGCCTCTATGCTCTTTCCGAACGCCCTGAGGCTTGGATCGAAGGCGTGGAACGCTGGCGCGAACTGAACAAGGCATTTCGCAGCAATTTTGCTGACGGTCCGGCACCGGAGCCCAATCTCGAGTGGATGCTTTACCAGGCCCTTGCCGGAATTTGGCCGGAGGATTTCGAACAGAGCCCCAAGGCGGAGTTACGAAACCGATTTTTAGCTTATGCCGAAAAGGCGATACGGGAGGCAAAGCTTCGAACCGATTGGGGCGCGGAAAACCCGGATTATGAAAACGCAGTGCTGAACTACGCCGAGGCCCTGGTTTCTCCCGACAACCAAGACTTTCTGAAGGATTTCCAACAGACTTTGAGCTCCTTCGTCGAACTTGGCTATTTGAACAGCCTGTCTCAGACGCTGATCAAACTTACGGCACCCGGCATCGCCGATATCTATCAGGGAGGCGAAGGCTTGGACCTCAGTCTGGTCGACCCCGACAATCGCAGACCGGTCGACTTTGGAGTATTCACTACAAGGCAGGCTGGCGATGGCAAGGAGTTGCGGGCGGCATCGCTGAAGCGCCAGATTATCACCAGCGTGTTGCGGCACCGCAATCGCTATCCGCAACTCTTCCTGGGAGGCGATTACCTGCCGCTTCAAGTCATCGGGCGACGACAGGAAAATCTCGTCGCTTTCGCGCGAACTCATAAGGAGCAGACGACAATAACCATTGCCACGCGCCTAATGAACAAGCGGGCCACACCTTGCCTGGCCGAAGCAGGATCCGATTTTTGGGAAGACACAGCGGTGCTGATACCGTCATGGCTCGGTAGGCGAATGCGGGATCTCCTGACTGGGAAATCGGTCGATACCGGCCATGTACTGGCGTCGTCGATCCTTGCGGACCATTCGGTCTCATTTCTTGTTACGGACGCTTAGCGGCACCAATCGCATGCCATTTTCCGGAACAAAGCTTGTCGTCGCGGGTTTCCCGCAGGCCCGCAACGACGAGAAGATTGATGGCCCAAGAAATCAAAGGGCGTGATATACAGCCGGGTGATTTTACCCGCCTGGGGGCGAACTACGATGGCGATGGCGTCAACTTTGCACTCTTCAGCGCCCACGCCGAAAAAGTCGAGCTCTGCCTGTTCGACGAAGCCGGAAAGGCAGAGATCGAACGGATAACCCTGCCGGAATTCACGAACGAGATCTGGCATGGCTACATTCCCGGCTTAAAGTCCGGCGCACTTTACGGCTACCGAGTTCATGGGCCATATGATCCGGAAAGCGGTCACCGTTTCAATCCAAACAAACTGCTCGTCGATCCCTATGCCCGGGAGCTCGCTGGAGACATTGAATGGTCTCAAGCGCATTTCGCCTACACCTTGGATAGTGAGGACGCGGATCTTTCTTTTGACGAAACAGACAGTGCACCGGTCATGCCGAAGTGCCGTGTCATCGATCCAAACGAATACGACTGGAATGGGGACCAAAAGCCGTCGGTTCCGTGGGCAAAGACGATCTTTTATGAAAGCCACGTCAAAGGTTTGACCCAACTCCACCCGGCAATTCCCGAGGAGCTGCGCGGCACCTTTGAAGGGCTTGGCCAAAAAGACATTGTCGACTACGTCAGGAGCCTCGGCATCACGTCGATCGAGCTGCTGCCGATCCACTTCTTCCCCGACGATAGCCATCTGCTCGACAAGGGGCTTCATAATTATTGGGGATACAATACGGTTGCTTTCTTTGCGCCGGCATCGCGCTACTACGGCCCCAAAGGAATCGCAGGCTTTCGCGACATGGTGCGTGCCTTCCACGACGCCGGCATCGAGGTGATCTTGGACGTCGTCTACAACCATACCGCCGAGGGTAACGAGCTTGGCCCGACCCTCTCGTTCAAAGGCATCGATAACTTTTCCTACTACCGCAACCTTCCTGATCAGGCGCGGTACTACATCAACGATACGGGCACCGGAAACACGGTCAACACATCGCATCCGCGCGTGCTGCAGATGGTGACGGACTCGCTTCGCTACTGGTCAGAGGAGATGCATGTCGATGGCTTCCGGTTCGACCTAGGCACAATTCTCGGTCGTGAACCGCAAGGGTTCGATCAACGCGGCGGCTTTTTTGACGCTGTCGGCCAGGACCCGGTGCTTTCCAGGGTCAAGCTTGTCGGAGAGCCGTGGGATATCGGTCCCGGCGGCTACCAGGTCGGTGGCTTCCCGCCCGGCTGGGCAGAGTGGAACGACAAGTACCGCGACACGGCCCGGGACTACTGGAAGGACATTGACGGCACGACCCCGGATTTTGCAACGCGCGTTCTCGGCTCGGGCGATGTTTACGACCTTCGGGGACGCCGGCCGTGGGCCAGCGTCAACTTCATCACCGCGCATGACGGCTTCACCCTGAATGACCTCGTCTCCTACAACGACAAACACAACGAGGCCAATGGCGAGGACAACAACGACGGCCATAACGACAACCGCGGCTTCAACTACGGCGTCGAAGGCCCAACGGAAGATGACGGCATCAACACTGTGCGCGATCGCCAGAAACGCAATTTCATCGCTACCCTGTTCCTATCCCATGGCACCCCGATGCTGCTTGCCGGCGACGAGTTCGGGCGCAGCCAAATGGGAAACAACAACGGTTATTGCCAGGACAACGAGCTGAGCTGGGTGCACTGGCAGAACCTGCCCGAGAGCGCCGAGATACTCCGTGTATTCACCAAGCGCATGATCACGCTTCGACAACGGCATTCGATCCTCCGGCGGGAAAACTGGCGTGACGGCTTGTCAGTAACGTGGCTCAACCCAGGCGGCGGCGAGCAGACGGATGAGCAATGGCAGGATGCGGGCAGCACGACGATAGGCCTGCGCCTATCGCGCAAACAGTCCATCGAAGAAGGATGGGACGACGTGCTGATCCTGTTCAATCCGCACGAAGGACCCGTGCCCTTCGCCCTGCCGGATACCACAGGCTGGATAATGGAAATCACCACCTCAAGACCAACGGATCAAGCCAGACAGATCGTCGACCTGGAAAGCTTCGTGCTTGAGGGCCGGAGTCTTTCAATATTGCGCGCAACCTGAAGTCGACAGGAATACCTCGGCCAGCCCCATCCGGGAGTCATCATTCCTAGTTCAAAGTTCAGCGGGATCGACGGCAGTGCGAGCGCGACTGCGAGACTCATGCTAGACATCGTGATGTGGCAGCCTTGTTCTGTACCTCTCGATACTTTGCTCATTGCGTCATCTACAGGAACAAGGCAGCATATTCTTCATTGGCGCGGCGGCAGGCCAATAGACCTTAGTATTTCTTTCGCAATGCTACTTATCGCGGGGACGTTGGACGAGGGGGACTGGCACCATAATGGTGACACGCGCGCAGCAGATCGGCGTCATTATCGGCTTGGCGATTGTCGCAGCGCTGACGATCCTGCGGGCAAGCGATCCCCAGTTGCTAAGGCTCGCCCGTGATTTGACATTCGACCAATACCAGCGCCTGGTGCCGCGGACTTTCGAGAACCAGCCCGTGCGGGTCGTCGACATTGACGAAGCGTCGCTGCGCGAGTTTGGCCAATGGCCGTGGCCAAGAAATCGGATTGCCGCTCTTGTGGACAGGCTCTCCGAGATGGGTGCATCCGCTATCGCTTTCGATGTCCTTTTCGCAGAGCCCGATCGCCTGTCGCCTCGCAATGTCATTCGCGACGTCACAGGCGTTGATCCCGCTTTTCTTGGCCAATTGCCTGATAACGATGATATTTTTGCCCGATCGTTGTCCGGAAGGCCGGTGGTGCTGGGCTTCGGCCTTTCCAATGAAGGAAACTATCTGCCGCCCGTCAAAGCTGGTTTTGCCTACACGGGCGAAAGTCCTTTCGGTGCGCCGCCTGCGATCAAGGCCGCGACACCACTGCAACCGCAATTGGAAGCCAACGCTGCCGGCATCGGGCATATCAGCCTCAATCCGGGCGCCTCATCCGCGGTGGTACGCGCGGTTCCGCTTTTCCTCAGTGACGGCAAGCAGCTTTACCCCAATCTTGCGATCGAGGCGCTGCGCGTTGCACAGGGAGCCTCCACTTACATACTGGACAGTGCGCCGGACGCGCCGAACACGATAACGCGGGTCAAGATCGGGGATTTCGTGGTGCCGGTCACGGCGACGGGTGAGCTCTGGCTCTATGTCAGCCCCGACACCAAGGAAAGATATATTTCCGCAAGCAAGGTGCTCGCGACCGGGGACCTCTCCCCCGATATCAGAAACGCCATCGAAGGCAGTATCGTGTTCGTCGGGACCTCTGCTGCTGGCCTGCAGGATATCCGCACGACCGCGCTCGATGAAAACGTGCCGGGTGTCTCCATCCATGCACAGGTTGTCGAGCAAATCCTTTCAGGCCGCTTTCTTTCCCGACCGGATTGGGCAAACGGACTGGAAATCCTGTCCATCGCCGTGCTGGGTAGCCTTCTGGTAGTCCTGACCACTTTCGTCACTCCGGCCGTCGCGCTGGCCTGCGGTTTGCTGATCACTTTCCTCGCCCTTGTCGCCTCCTGGGCCGCCTTTCTCTACGCGGGACTTCTCTTCGACCCGCTGGCACCGATCGTTGCCGGGTCCATCACGCATTTTGCCGCGACGGCATTCCGCTTTCTCGTGACCGACCGGGAGCGCCGCGACGTGCGGCGGGCCTTCGGCCATTATCTTTCACCTTCCCTGCTCTATCGCATCGAGCACACGCGCGATGCCCTGCGTCTCGGAGGAGATGAGCGCGAATTGACTGTCATGTTCGTCGATGTGCGAAACTTCACGCAGATCAGCGAGCAGATGACGCCAAGCGCCTTGGTCGCGTTTCTCAACACGCTGCTCGATGCACTGAGCCACCATGTCATTGCCAATGACGGCACGCTCGACAAGTTCATCGGGGATTCGATCATGGCCTTCTGGAACGCTCCCATTGATGTGTCCGACCATGCCGGCAAGGCCGTCCGTGCGGCCCTCGGCATGCGTGAAACGCTTGCGCGCCTCAACAGCAGCGATGCATTCGGCTTCGGAGACGAGCGACAGGTCCGGATCGGGATCGGCATACATACCGGGCTTGCCTGCGTCGGCAATATGGGCGCGGAGACACGGTTCAACTACTCCGCTGTCGGGGACGCTGTGAACATTGCCGCTCGAATCGAATCCGCCTGCAAGGACATCAGTTTCGACATTCTGGTGTCCGAAACCACGGCAAGCTTGCTGTCCGATTACGCCCTGCTCGAAGCCGGATCGCTGACGCTGAAGGGAAAGAGCATGCGAACCAATCTCTTTGCTGTGGTCGGCGATGCGCGTCTGGCAAGGTCTGGCGAATTTGTTGAACTCCACGCAGCGCACAAGCGGCTGATCGACGCTATGCGAACACATCAGACGGGCACCCGCAAACTCATCGGCGCGGCAAAACTCAAGGCGCAGGCCGCGGCAGCGGGATTGCTGCAGGAGTTCTATGGCCAGATCTCGCGCAGAGCCGCGCACTTCGCCGACGAGCACGCAGATAGAGCCGATCACGCCGACACCTGAAGCGCATCGCGATCTCTGACGCTCGCGCTTTAGCTACCGATGATGATGCCCGCCATCATTGTCGCCGTTATCGCCGCCTTGGCCGTCGCTGTCTTGATTGTGATCGCCCCATCCATGGCCGCTCCTGTCATGGTGACGATCATGGTGGTCGTGATCATCATCATGGTCGTCCTTGTCGTGATCGTGATGTTTATCCGGCTTGTCAGGCGTGCTCGGCGGGCTTGGAGCAGCAGGTGTACTGGGGGCTGCCGGCGTACTGGGCGCGGCCGGCGCCTCCGCGCGTGGCGATTCGGGTGCGCTGGGCGTGCTCGGTGTACTGGGAGTATCGGGTGGTGACGGCGCTGGACTACTGGCCGGATTGCTGCGTGGGGATGTACCGTTTGGCCGGTCTCTCATCGCGGTCGATAGGCCACAATCGCCGCCGCCGGCAAAAGCCATTCTTCCCGAAAGCGTTTGGTCGCCAGACAGAAACGGTAGAGCTCGCTGGTTGCCGAGCGTCTTGAGAATATCGCGATTGACCCTGCGCGGTTCACTGATCTCGCCATTGCGTTTGGCGACTACGCAATCGCATTGCGCCTTCAAATTCCTGCAGCCGCCCGCACCACAAAATTGAGCGGCGCCGTTCAACAAAACGACCGCTGTCGTGCCATTGGGGCCGACATAGAAATCAAACGCTGTACCGCGCACACCGATCGTTCCGGCTGGCGTTACGATTTGGTAGGCCGAGTGGTTCGAATTTCCGCTCATCCAGCGAAAAGTACCCTTCGCGGCGTTAATGGTGAGCTTCTTGACCGAACCCGAGTCATCGAAGACGAATTTGTCGATGACCACGGAAGAGCCGGCTCCGACTGCCAATTTCGTGCCATCTCGAAAGGTGAACTGACCAAGACCGGAAATGGATGTGCGAATGCGCTCGTCCCGGTGGACCGGATCATCGACCGCCATCGGACCACCGGCGCCGGAAACTTCAGTTTTGATCAAAACCGCTTCGCCGACCTTCTCGTCGGCTTTCGAAGGTAGCGGAGCGAACAGCGTGACGCTCAGCATAGCTATTGCGGCGTCACGCAGATACACCATCCAGACCCCCACAAAGATTATCTATGTTTTACCATAGGATAGCCGTTGGCGCCCATCATCCATTCTGAGTATAATGTATGTAGCCAGCGCTACTGGCGGGTATGGTTTTGGCCGAAACTGAACTCCGATATAGTTATATTTGGGCTTCTTTGGAAACTCTTCTTCGCAACTATCACGTTTGGATTATTAGGGTCTGGCGTCTCGTTTCAGTTGCTAAACACCGCGCTTGTTACCCCAAAGCAGAACATGCAGTTGGGGCAGAACCCGTGCCTCGAACCATCCATCATCCGTCACCTTGTCAACGAGCCAGCGCATCCGGTCCATGATGCCGTCTATATCGATCGTTGCGTCGTCCTGATCGGGTAGAGGCGGCGTGTGGTTGCCGGGCTGCAGATAGACCGGCAGGTGCGGATAGCGGGCGGAGGCATCGCGCGCATAGGCATAGTCGCGGTCATCGAAAACGACGATCTTCAACGCGATCTGCGGTCTATCGCCCGCCTGGCGAAGACAGTCCCCGAATGCATCCCAATCCGTTGCCATGCCGCTCGACGGCGGCTTCGGGCTGAGCACCAGCACATCGAGATCGCCGAACCACTCTTTCGCGATGCTCGCCTGCGTTTCCAGCGCAAAGCTGTAGCCAAGACCATGGCCGTGGGCGATCAGCGGCCCGAGCGGCTGGATCGCCGGATTGCCGCCGGAAAGCGAAACCATCAGCGGCTTGCCGCCGGAAAGCAGGGTCACCTCCCGCCAGATCTCATCGACCAACATCGGTTGCCATTGGTCGCGATAATCGCTGTCGACCGCGTGTAGCGTATCGCACCAGGAACAGCGGTAATCGCAGCCACCGGTCCGCACGAACACGGTCGGAAGGCCGATCAATATTCCCTCGCCCTGGATTGTTGGCCCGAATATCTCACTGACGCGGATCGGGCTCTCTCGCGCCTCGCTCATGGCCGATATTCCGCCCAGGTCTTCGGTGTCTCGCTGACGCGCACCGCCGAAGTCTCGGGCAGCCTCTGCCTGCACCAATCATAGAAGTGCTTGGCCAGATATTCCGACGTCACGCGGTCATGGCCAAGAACCTCGTTCAGATGTCGGTGGTCAAAGCGCTCATCGATGTAGCGCTTCAGCGGCGCTAGCTCGTGATAATCCCGGACAAAGCCGTCAGCATCGAGCTCGGCGGCCGAAAGCTCCACCTCGACGATATAATTGTGCCCATGCAGCCGGGCGCACTGATGGTCAGCAGGAAGATGCGTGAGTTGATGTGAGGCCGAGAAGTGAAATTGCTTGGTGATGCGGAACATCACTTCACCTCCTCGGCCGAAAAGCCGGCCGTCGTCGCAACCCAGAAATCTGGATCGTCATATTCCGTCGGATCTTCGACACCGGCGAGCTGGAAGGCCTCGCGCCGTTCGACGCAGGTGCCGCAACGGCCGCAGTGACGAATGCCGCCCTTGTAGCAAGACCAGGTCTCGGCAAACGGCGTGCCGTTTTTCGCGCCGTCGGTCACGACGTCTGCCTTGGAGACGGTGACAAAGGGCGCATAGAGCGAAACGCTGGCGTAGCCATCGAGGGCATGGTTCTGCATTTGCTGAAAGGCATCGATGAAGCCCGGCCGGCAATCTGGATAGATGAAATGATCGCCGCCATGAACGGCAACGGCGACAGCGTCCGCTTTCTGCGTGGCGGCAAGGCCGAAGGCGATCGCGAGCATGATGGCGTTGCGGTTCGGAACGACGGTCGCCTTCATCGTTTCCTCGGCATAATGTCCGTCCGGCACTTCGACGTCATCCGTCAAAGCCGATCCGGTCAGGTGCTTGCCGATGGCAGTAATGTCGATGATATGATGCGGCACGCCGAGGCGCTTGGCGCAGGCGGCGGCAAAATCCAATTCCTTGCGATGCCGCTGTCCGTAATCGAACGAGATGAGTCCGATGAGTTGATGTTCCGCCGCGACTTTATGGGCAAGCGAAACGGAGTCCAGTCCGCCGGAGCAGACGACGATGGTCTTCATATTTTGGATCCCTTGTTTTGACCGGGTGGGCTGCGACCGGATATTTTAGCTTTCCAAAAGCTATGCGGGGTCACTAGCAGCAGATCCCGTAAGAAGCAAGGCGTGCGCGATCATTCAAACAAGATCGCTCTGACGTCGTTGGCCGCTGCAGCGGCGCCTGGCGGCGGCCGACGATAAGTCGACCGCAACGCAAATCGCAGAATTGCGTGGAAGCCCCGCGTCAAGATCGACGTCAGCGGTGCGTATAGCGCCACGATGCCGGTAAGCCGCTGGGCGTCGCAGGACTGCCTCATCGAAACAAATGTCGATAACGCTCTGCTTGATGCCATGAAGACGAAACCCGCGGCCACCGTCACGGTGACAACTCCGGACGGGAAAACCATACCGATCAAACTGATACTTGACGGCTTTCCAGAAGCGTTCGCAGCGACGAAAGCCGCAGTCCGGGGCGGCAAGTAGCCTCAGCCCGCACCAAAGCAGCCACCATTCCACTTTTGTCGCAATCGCGGTAGGCACCGTACTTCGCGGCATATCGCGTTCGGCGTCTTAATCTTGTTTCTTAAACTTAACAGCACATCTCCGAAGACAAACAAACCTTTAGTATTTATGGGATTACAAATATAGAATATTGCGGCAAAGAATTTGACTAAACAAAGATAATGAAAGAATTCTGGCGTCAATGGCCTTCACAGCAAAAGAGCTCAGCCAAAACGAGAACTTTCTGTCCGCTATATTGCGCAGCGCGCATGAGCTCATGGCGATATACGACGAGAACCCTCGTATAGCCTCGATCTTTGCCGCACAACAAAGATGGCTTCTGGCGCATGCCGGCTATGCCCTGTTTCTCGGCTACCCAGATAATCCTGCGCCCGCACTCTATACGGGCCGGTTTGTCGATTTCGCAGTCAAGCACAAAATCGCGAGCCGCAACACGGCGGCTGCCTTCCTGAAGGAAATGATTGCCTATCGCTTCGTACGGCCGATCGTCGGCAGCTCCGACCGCCGCATTACCTTGCTAGAGCCCACCGAGATGACCAGTGAATACCTGGCCCGCTGGATCTATACGCATTTGCTCGTCCTGGACATGCTGGACGGCGGCGACAGGATGGCCAGAACGACCGCCAGCGCCGGCTCGGTGCTGCGAATGCAGCCAATGATCGCCAAGATGATCCTGGACAGCGAAAGCCTGAGGGATCCCGGCGTGACCTTCGCTCTGTTCAACTGGGCGACCTCCGGCGGCGTGGTGATGGACTATCTCATCTCCCGAATCAGCAAGATCGATCCCACCTCGGACAAAGTCTTGATCGGCGCGATCTCACCGAAGGTCATCCAGAGCCAATTCATGATTTCGAGCGCTCATCTGAAGCGGCTTTTGAAACAGGCAACAGACCTCGGAAGCGTCGGCTGGGTCGGCGCTCCCGGCAGGAGCAGCTTCTGGCTTTCCCGAAACTTCGTCGCGGAATATTGGAACTACCAGGCCGAGAAATACGCAATCGTCGACACCGCCTACCAGGCGGTTCTCGGCCTGCCGGACTATTCAGCCCAATCTAGCGAAGAGTTTCTGGCGCGAGCGCTCGCAATTTCAGCGTAAGAGCAACGACTCGCAAGGCTGAAGCGGCCGCGCCTTCCGATTGAATGTCGAGCAGTGTTCGGTGAGGTGGATGCTTGCCCCGCACCCAGGACGGCTTTTATGGCACCATTTGAGGATGGCGGGGCAAGGATCAATGAGCTCAGCGCTCGTCGGCGGGCGTGGGGACGATCTTGTCGGCTGCATCGATCTCCGGCACGACCTTAAACGGTGAGCGCTCGACCTGAACCAGCCGCCACTCGTTTTCCAGACGATCGACCACATGTGCGGGTATCTCCTTCCGCACCGTTTCACGCTCTTGCATTAAGGCCTCCCTTATAAAGACATTAGCTGAATGCCATGGGAGAAATGCTTTGTAAATCACAGCATTAAAAAGTTTAAACGATTGAATTTATTTTAATCGATTAAAGCCGTGTCCGCGGATGTGGACATCATTTGTAACGGCTATGGTTTGAATGTCATCGTAGCCGCTCCCCGGCTCGCCTTGTCGTTATCCGCATAAGCTTCGACGGCGGCCCCGAAGTCGGCAAGGCATCGGACGTGGGGTCGATCCTGCCGATCGTCCGAGCACCGGAAAGACGTATGAGGCGTTCGCAATCCCCGATGTTGAGCAGCACGAGCCGAGGGCTATTACGCTATGAGCTACCGCTACTGAAGGCCACCTCGCTGCGGCAACGATGGCCGCGACCCAAAATGATCGAATTTGATCATTTTCTGCTGAAATGATGTCCATCTCGCTCCCATCGGCATGCATTTTTATTGATGTGGTCCATCAATTCTACAAAATTGCGCCAAGAGGAGACCAAATGATCAAAGAGCAAAGGCACGCGAGGATCCTTTCCATATTGCGCCGGCAGGGCGTGGTCAGCATGGAGGAGTTGTGCCAATCGATGCCCGGCGTCGCCGCTGTCACAATCAGGCGCGATTTGGCGCAACTGGACGAACTCGGTGCTCTCCGGCGACGCCATGGTGGCGCGGTCCTGCCGGATGACGCACTCGTTCGAGCGAACGGAATTCTCCCGGGAACCGAATTGAGCCCTTTGGAATCCGATCTCGACTCCCTGAATGCCGTCATTCTTCCGCCCATTATCGGCCGTGGAAGCAATGTCCTGCGACGCGAAATCGTTCGCCGCGGAATTCCGTTCATTGCGGAAAGTGCCGCCCAGGAAGGTGGCGCCTATCTCGGACCGGACAACTTCACCGCAGGCGTCGAACTCGGGCGACTGGCGGCAACCGAAATGGCTGGCAAATCCGTTTCCATGCTGCTGATCGGCGTTGCCGAATTGCCCAACACGCGCGAGCGGGTCGCCGGTTTTGAGGCGGGTTTGGCGGAGGGCGGCCTGCGACCGGCTGCGGTCCATCGCGTGAATGGGCAAGGCAGCTACAGGATCGGCCTGCGTGTCGCCCATGACGCCTTTGCCGCCG
The DNA here is from genome assembly GCF_030272705.1 of Rhizobium mayense. GTDB lineage: Bacteria > Pseudomonadota > Alphaproteobacteria > Rhizobiales > Rhizobiaceae > Rhizobium > Rhizobium mayense. Next base: position 376,968 of record NZ_JARFYM010000002.1, read on the forward strand.
ACGAGGCAATCAATCTTGTTTTCGCCGTCAACGATCATGCAGCTATCGCCGGTATAGAGGCAGCCGAGCGCATGAAGAGGCGGGTCGCTGTCTATTCAATGGGCGGCGAGAGTGCCGGTTTCATGGCACGGCTTGCGGAAACGGGGCCGCTACGCGCCGTCGGCGCTCTGTTTCCGGAGGTGGTGGGTCGTCTCGGCATCGACATGGCGGTGCTCGGAATACTCGGGCAAACCCTGTCCGACACTGTCACGCCGCATGCCGTCATCACGCCGCAAACGCTTGCCGACTATTTCGAAGACGGGACGGAAGGCTGGCGACTGAAGGACGATGTTCTTGAGCGGTTGAGCAGTATCCGGCTCGGGTTCAACGCGAAGCTTCTGCGTTCCCGCCGCATCGGTTTCCTGCCGCATTATCCCGCCCACGATTGGTACCGCAGCATGGCAAGCGCCATGCAGGCGCGATGCAAGGCCTATGGGGCGACACTCGTGGTCTCGCCACCGCATCACGGCATTTCCGCGGAAATCGCCCGGCTGCGCCGGGAAATCGCGAAGACGGCCGTACTGCTGCTGCGGCCCGGCATGGTCGTCGCGCTCAATGACGGCCAGGCGAACCTTTTCCTGGCAGAGGAACTGCGCAACACCGCTGCGCGAAAACCGGAGCAACTTCAGGGCGTCACTATCGTGACCAATTCGCTCGATGTGCTGCATGCCTTGGAGGACATGTCCGCTATCAAGGTGGTCCTGACGGCGGGAGAATACCAGAAGGCCGATCGTTGCCTTGTCGGGCCGAGCCTCGGAGTCATTTTCGAGCAGGTTCGCCCGCATCTCGCGTTTATCGCGACGGATGGCATCACGCCGAGTTTCGGCCTGTCCTCGCTGGACGAGCGGCGCGCACTCGCCGCCCGGCGGATCATCAACGCGGCGCAGGTCACGATCGCCCTTGCCGATAGCGTCGCGCTCGGCTCCGACGCCAACCATCGCATCGCCGGCATTTCGCAGATCAGATCCGTGCTCACGGACGACGGCGCCTTGCCGGAGGATCGGCAGCGCTTGCGTTCGGTCGGCGTCGACGTGCTGATCGCCGGCGAAGCCCCTTCCGAGCCACCGGTAGAGGTGGACGGAATCTATCAAAGCCAAATCTAGAACAATCGCATACCAAGGGAGGAGCATCATGACGAAACTATTATTGAAGGCAGTCACGTTAGGAGCAGCATTGCTCGCGGCAGGTTCAGCGCTGGCGCAGCAGACGACACTGCAGTTCTGGGACAACCAACAGACCGAAAGCGGCCTGTCGGGCGTTCAGAAGGCGGCGGTCGAGCGGTTCATGAAGGAAAACCCCGATATCAAGGTCGAGGTGACGACCGTTCCCTATCCGGAATATCAGCAGCGTCTCCTGACCGCAGTGCAAGGTGGTAACGCGCCGGATGTCGCGACTTTAGACCAGATCTGGGTCGGCGCCTTCGCCAAGGCAGGTGCGATTGCGGATTTGACCGGAAAGGCGAGTTCCGCTGGCATTTCCCGCGACGGCTTCTTCGGCGGCGCATGGGACTCGGCGGTGCTGGACGGCAAGCTTTACGGCATCCCGTTCAATGTCGATGTCTGGCAGTTCAGCTATTATAACAAGGCGTTGCTGGATGCGGCCAAAATCGACCCCGCCAGCCTTGCGACCTTCGACGGACTAAAGACTGCGGCCGATAAGCTGACGGCAAATGGCAAATTCGGCGTCGGGCTCTTCGGCCATAAGGGCGAAGATACCGTCGTTGTGGGCAACTCCTTCATCTTCTCGAATGGCGGCCGCATTCTGAAGGAGGACGGCAGTTGCGCGTTGACGGAAGCACCGGCAGTCGACGCGCTGACCTATCTGCAGGGCCTGGCCAAGTCGGCGCCAGCCGGCATCCTGAATGCTTCCTCTGGCGACATGCGCGAACTCTTCCTCAACGGCTCGCTCGCTATCGAGTTCTGGCCAGCTCTGGAACAGCCGACCTTGCAAAAGAGCAAGCTCGACTGGGGCTTCGTCAACGGAACGGCGCCAGCGGACAAGACGCCTGTGGGAACCTTCGGCGGCTGGAACCTCGCAGTCTTCCAATCGTCGCCGCATCAGGAAGCAGCTTGGAAGTTCATTCAGTTCATGGTGCGTGAGGACGTCAACGGCGACGTGGTTGACCTCATCCCCGCCAACAAGAAGGCGGCCGAGGCCTTCCTGCAGAAGAACCGCAAGGATCCGAAGGCCATCATGACGCAGCTCGACAACGCCAAGGCGCGCCCGCTCTCGCCGCGCTACCTTGAGCTTGCCGACGCCCAAATCGCGATGTTCCAGGACATTTATGGTGGAACCGATCCGAAAGCAGCTGCCGCCAAGGCGTGCAGCATCATCGATACCCTCAAGTAATTCCACCTTCTACCGCATCCCGAAATCGGGATGCGGTACCAGGACAAGGTCATTCCCATGCGCCAAGATCGCTGGTTACACTGGCTGCTTCTTGCTCCCGCCCTCATCGTCATGGCGGTCATGCTCTACTATCCGATGTTCGGCACCGTTTATGAGAGCTTTCATGAAACAAGTTTTCTGAATCCCAATCCGAAGTTTGTCGGCTTCGCGCTCTATCAACGCGTCCTCGCCGACGGCACATTCTATACGGTTCTGCTGAATTCTGTCTCTTGGACGCTCGGCGTTGTCCTGCTGCAGAACATCCTCGGCTTTCTGACCGCACTTCTTCTCAATCAGCAGCTTCCCATGCAGGGCATGCTGCGGGCCATCGTTCTGCTACCCTTCATTCTGCCGGGCGTGGTTGCGGCCATTCTCTGGCGCTTCATGTATGATCCGCAACTCGGCCTGGTGAATTCGCTGCTGCTGCAGACGGGCTTGATCGACAACAGCATCGCCTGGCTTGCCGATAGCCGCATGGCCATGGCGTCCGTCATCATCGCAGCGGTCTGGAAGGGTTTTCCGTTCTCCATGTTGATCTATCTCGCTGCCTTGCAGAACGTCGATCAGAGCCAGATCGAGGCTGCAACGCTCGATGGAGCCGGCCCGGTGCGCAGGCTCTTCGACGTGACGCTGCCGGCCATCCGTGATGTCGTCGTCGTCAATATCGTGCTGACGCTGATCCTGACCTTCAACTACTTCGACATCATCTGGGTGCTGACCAAGGGTGGTCCGCAATCGGCGACCCACATCTTCCCGACCAAGATCTTCGAGACGGGCTTCGGACAATTCCGCTTCGGCGAGGCCGCCACCTATGGGGTGTTCTCGATCCTCGTGCTCGCGGTTCTCGTGGCGCTCTATGCCATCGTCCAGGGCGGAGCCAATCGCCGGAGGGCTGCGGCATGAAACAGACCCGGTTTACCCGTCTCGTCTTGATGCTCCTGCAGCTTCTTCTGGCGGCTGCTGTTCTGCTGCCCTTCTTCTGGATGTTTTCCGTCAGCCTCAAGCCGGCGACCGAGCCCTTCGCAATTCCGGCCAGGCTTTGGCCGAGCAGCCCGACGATCGACAATTATGTGACCGCATTCCGTCCGGAATTCCGGACCTACTTCTTCAATTCGCTCGTCGTCTCGCTCTCCACGGTGGTTATCACCGTGACGCTGGGATTGCTTGCGGCCTATAGCTTCACTCGGGCACAATTGACGGCGATCTCCGCTCTGGTCGGGCTGGTCGTCCTCGCGCAGATGTTTCCGCATTCCGCCATCATCATTCCGATCTACAAGATGATGCGCGGGGCAGGCCTGTTGAATACCTATTGGTCGCTGATCCTGGCCTATGTCTCGGTCACACTGCCGGTGGCGATCTGGATGCTGCGGGGTTTCCTTTTGAAGCTTCCGGCGTCGATCGAGGAATCCGCCGCGGTTGATGGAGCCACGCCGATGCGGGTGTTCTGGGACATCGTTGTGCCGCTTTCGCGCCCAGGCCTGATCGCGACCGCCGTCTATGTGCTGATCGTCACCTGGCAGGAATTCCTTTTCGCCCTGTCCTTCACGTCAACGAAGGACATGAGAACCCTTCCCGTCGGTCTCAACGATTTCATCGGCCAATACGGCATTCGTTATGGCGAGCTCATGGCGTCCTCGGTGATGGTTTCGCTGCCCGTCATGGCCATCTTCTTCTTCCTACAACGCTATTTCGTCGCCGGCATCACCGCCGGTGCGGTGAAAGGTTAGACCATGGCGCTGATCGAAACATCAGATCTGCTTCCTGGCATCCGCCAGATCCTTTTCAACAGGCCGGAGAAGCTGAACGCGCTTTCGACGCCGCTGATGCGTGAATTCGAAACGGCGCTCGACGATGCCGTAGCCGATCGCGACGTGCGCGTCGTCGTGCTGCGGGGCGCCGGCGGCAAAGCCTTCGTGGCGGGTGCGGATATTGCCGAATATCAGGGCGACAAGCGCGCGGAGTTCATCGCCTATCAGCTCAATTCCCGCCGCGTGTTCGATATGCTGGAACGTATCGCCAAGCCGGTGATCTGCGCAGTCGATGGTTTTGCGCTGGGCGGCGGCTTTGAAATCGCGCTCTGCTGCGACATCCTGATCCTGTCAGAGGCGGCACAGCTCGGTCTTCCGGAAGGTCGGCTTGGCCTTTGCCCGGGCGGCGGGGGGACGCAAAGGCTTATGAGAGCGGTCGGAAAATATGCTGCCTCCGATCTGCTCCTGGCGGGTTGGCGACTATCGGCCCCACGAGCATTGCAGCTCGGCATCGCTGCCGATGTCGTTCCGGCAGAAGATATGGATGAGGCGATCCTGCGGCGGGCGCGAGCCTGCCTGAAAATTGCGCCACTCGCGGCAGCCGAAATGAAACGGCTGCTTCGGGAGGGCGCAGGCGTCGATATCGAGACCGCCAAGAGCCTGGAACAGGAAGTGCTGTTCCGCCTCTATTCGACGGCCGACGGACAGGAGGGGATCGATGCCTTCCTCGAAAAACGCGATCCCCAGTTCAGGATGGAATAGCCATGGAATTCGAAGGTAAAGTCGTTGCCGTGACGGGCGGCGCGAAGGGCATAGGGCGCTCCTGTGTGGAGCTGTTTGCGGCGCGCGGCGCGCGGGTCGTCTTCTCCGATATCGACGACGCAAGCGGCGAAGCGTTGGAAAAAGCTCTCGGTCAATCCGTGGCCTTCATTCATGGCGACGTGCGTAAGCTAACCGACATGCAGGCCATGGCCGCGCTTGCGCAGACGCGCTTCGGTGGTCTGGACATCATCGTCAATAACGCAGCAATCGCGCTTAACGGCGTCATCGACGAGATCGACGAGGAGCGCTGGACGACCGTCATCGACACAAACCTGACGGGCTTCTGGCGAACGATGAAGGCCTGCGTTCCGCTCCTGCGCGAGCGTGGAGGCGGCGCCATCGTCAATCTTTCCTCCGTGCAGGGCTTGATCGGCTTCCAGGGCTGGCCGGCCTACGCCGCCGCAAAGGGCGCGATCATCGCGCTGACGCGCCAATGCGCCATCGATCTCGCAAAGGCCGGCATCCGCGTAAACGCGGTTGCGCCCGGAACGATCATGACGCCGATGAACGAAAAGATCTTCGAGGAAACCGAGGACGCGCAGGCGTTGATCGACAGCTGGAACCGCGCCCATCCGATCGGCCGATTCGGCCAGCCGGCGGAAGTGGCCGAGCTCGTCGTTTTTCTGGCGTCCGACAGAGCCAGCTTCATTACCGGCGAGATCGTCCGTTGCGACGGCGGCCTCGCGATCAGGGGGGAATGATGAGCGACCTTTTCTCCATTGAAACCGCCTCCGGCGCACTGCAATTCGATGGCGCGGTCGGCAATATTCCTCAACTGCGTCTTCGTTCAGGCGAACGCTGGATCGAACCGCTGCATGTCGCACCCTGGCGCGATGAGCCGGACGTGCAGACCAATCCCGCGATCTCGCCTGTCGAACGCAGGCTCGCCGGTGATTTCTTTTGCGCGCCATTTGCCGCTTCCGTCGATCCGGCCGTGCCGGGCCATGGCTGGACGGCAAACAGCGCCTGGAAACTGCAGGCCCGCGCCGCAAGCTGGCTGGACTTCGTGCTGGTACGCGACGTCTCAGGCGCAATGATCACGAAGCGCCTGGTGCTCGCCGATGACGCGCCGTTGCTCTATCAGCAGCACATGATCGAAGGCGGTCGAGGCGCCCTGCCCGTCGCGCATCACCCGATGTTCCGTCTTTCCGGACGGGGGAGGTTTTTTACCTCGAAAAAGAAGATCATCCTGACGCCGGCGCAGCCTCTGGAACCAGGGCGCTCCTGCCTAGCCTATCCGACGCGCTCGACGGACCTCGAAAAGGTCGCGGGTGTGAATGGCGGGAATGTCGATCTTACCCACTGGCCAATCGGGACCCGCAACGAGGATTTCGTTACGCTCGTCGAAGAGCCAGGATCCGTTCTCGGCTGGTCCGCAGTCATTCGCGAGAGCGAAGACGATATCGTCTTCTGCCTGAAGGACCCCTCGGTCCTCCCCGCGACGATGCTGTGGTTCTCGAACGGCGGGCGCGACTACGCACCGTGGAGTGGCCGGCATCTGGGCGTGACCGGCATCGAGGATGGCTGCGCGCCCGCGCTGGGTGGCGAAGCGGAGGCCGGACGGCCGAATCCGGTCTCGGGCGAAGGTGTGGCGACCGGACTCTCGTTGGCCGCGGGCCGTCGTCACGTGATCCGCCACGTCATCGGCGCAATCGCCCGCCCGCCTGGCTGGACCGAGATCGCAGATATTTCGGCCAGCGCCGACGTGCTGGCAATTCTGGATGGAGCCGGGCGCCGTATCGAGCTGCCCTGGCGCCAAGATTTCCTGAAAGGACGCAATTGAAATGGCCGCAATCGAGTTGCGTAAGCTCACGAAGAGCTTTGGCGCCTACACCGCACTTGGCGGGCTGGATCTGATCATCGGCGACGGAGAATTCCTCGTTCTGCTTGGCCCGTCTGGCTGCGGCAAGTCCACGACCATGCGCATCGTCGCCGGCCTCGAAGAGCCGACGTCCGGGGATATCCTGATCGGCGGACGCAGGGTCAACGAGATGCCCGCTCGCGACCGCGACCTTGCGATGGTGTTTCAAAACTATGCCCTCTATCCGCATATGACCGTCGGCGAGAATATCGGCTACCCACTCAAGATCCGCAGGCTGGAGCGAGCCAAACGCGAAGCGCTGGTTCGTGAGGCGGCGCAGAGGGTGGATATGCTGCATCTCCTGAGCCGCCGTCCGGCGGAGCTTTCGGGCGGCCAGAGGCAGCGCGTGGCGCTTGCCCGCGCGATCGTGCGCAAGCCGCAGGTCTTCCTGATGGACGAACCGCTTTCCAACCTCGATGCCAAGTTGCGCACCGTGATGCGCGGCGAGCTCAAGAACCTGCAGCGCGATCTTGGGGTTACGACCATCTACGTCACTCACGATCAGGTCGAAGCAATGACATTGGCGGACCGTATCGTGGTGCTGAACAAGGCCGTGATCCAGCAGATCGGCACCCCTGCGGAAATCTACGCCCGACCCGCCAACACGTTCGTGGCAGCCTTCATCGGCTCGCCGCCGATGAACCTGCTGCCCGGTCATGTCTCGGGCGGCCGGTTCGAAAGCGATGGCGGGCGATTTGCGCTCAGCCAGCCGGACGGTGAGATTATCCTCGGCGTGCGGCCCGAGCATGTCAGGCTCGCCCCCCAGGGAGGTGGCCATTTCACTGGCACCGTCTTTTCCTCAGAATTGTTGGGCGATTGCACCATCCTCACCGTCAAGGCCGGTGATACCTTGATCGCGGCAAAGCTTGCGCCGGAAGACGGGCGCACAATCGGCAGCACGGTCGAACTGAGTTTCGAAGCCGGGCGCATGCACATCTTCGATGCGGCGAGCGGCGAGCGGCGGGGAGAGGCCTGATGTCGTCTCCACTTCTATCCCGCGACCGGATGCGCGTCTTCTTCGACGGCATCTGGAGCGAGCCACGGCTCAGCCATCCGGAGGGCGTGGCGATCGGCCCGGATGGCTGGATCTGGTGCGGCAACCACGATGGCGATATCTGCCGTATCGCGCCTGATGGCAATACGATCGAACGAATCGCCGAAACAGGCGGCTTCATTCTCGGCCTGGCATTTGATGGCGATCGCGCGCTCTACGTCTGCGATCTGAAACATGCCGCAGTATTCCGGCTCGATCTGTCCACGCATGATCTTGCCCGTCTTGAAGCACCCGGGCTGCGTATTCCCAACTATCCCGTCATCGATCGGCGCCGGGGGCGGCTTCTCGTTTCCGACAGTCACGATTCCGAACGCGCAGGACCCGGTATCTGGTCTTTCGATCTTGCCGGTGGGCCGGGCGAGCTTTGGTGCGACCGCGCTTTCACCTTCGCAAATGGCCTCGCCATGCGATCGGGCGAAGAGGCTCTCTATGTTTGCGAGACCTTTGCCCAGAGCGTCTCGCGTGTCGCGATCGAACCCGATGGCCGTGCTGGAGCGATCACACCCTATGTTACAAACCTGCCCGGCTACCCGGATGGATTGGCTTTCGACGACGGTGGCAATCTGCTGATCTCGCTCTATGAGCCCTCGCGCATCCTGCGAGTGGACGCGGCAGGCACGGTCAATGTGCTGGCGGAGGATCCGACGGCGCATGTGCTGTGCCATCCGACGAACGTAGCCTTCGACGGCAACAAGCTCTACGCGGCCAATCTCGGCCGTTGGCACATTGCTGTTGTCGATTGCGATATCGGCGCAACCTCTCTCTGGAGGGCGACAGCATGACCTTCATTGGTCTCACCTGGGATCATCCTCGTGGTTACGATGCGCTGGCCGAAACCGCGCGCCGCGTCAACGAGGGCCGCTCCACGCCGCTGATCCATTGGAACAAGCAGCCGCTCGAAGGTTTCGAGAGCGCCCCCATCGCCGAGCTTGCCGAGCGCAATGACCTGCTCGTCATGGATCATCCGCATATCGGCGAGGCGGTTGCGGAAGAGTGTTTCCTTCCACTCGAAGATCTCTATCCGACCGAACTGCTGCAGGCTTGGCAGCGCGATAGCGTCGGCCCATCGGCAGCCAGCTACCGTTGGGACGGCCGAACCTGGGCTCTGCCGCTGGATGTGGCGACGCAGGTCATGGCGCGCCGCATCGATTACATCGCGGAACCGCCACGCGATTGGGAAGAGGTTGTCGAGCACGCGCGGCATCTGCCCGTAGCCCTGTCGCTCGCCGGCCCGCACGCGGTCCTGACTTTAATGTCGATGGTCGCAGGCGCTGGGGGGCAGGTCGCCCGCGAAGATTTCCTGTCGGATATTGAGGCGGCCAGCGCGCTCGATATCATGAATCGGCTTTACGCGCTTCGGCGCGCCGGCAGCGAGAGGCTCAATCCCATCGCCCTACTGGAAGCCATGGTGCGAAGCGAGGACATCGCGCTCGTGCCCCTGGTGTTCGGCTATGTCACCTACGCATTTTCGCGCTACGGCGCCCGTGCCATCGGCTTTAGCGATACCATCCGTGCCGCAGGTGGCAAGGGCGGCGTAATCGGCGGCACAGGCATCGCCTTCTCGCGCCGCTGCCACCCGACAGCAGACCTTCTCGCGCATATCGCCTCGCTGCTCTCGATGCGCACGCAGATCGAGATCTTCCCCGCCTTCGGAGGTCAACCCTCTGCGCGGGCGGCTTGGCAGGATGCGGAGGTCAACGGCCTGTGGGGAGAGTTCTACCGCAATACGCTTAGCACCGCCGAGACAGCGCTGCTGCGCCCGCGCTTCGATGGCTATATCGCCTTCCAAACGGCGGCGGCCGAATGCATCCGTGCGGCGCTGGAGCGTCGTGAAAACCCCGAAACTACCCTTTCTTACCTTCGCAGCCTCTGGCGCCGGGCGCGCCACGGAGCCCGAGGGCATATCGAATAGATCAGAGGATGATGACATGACCGAAGCTTCCACTCCCGCCGCCCTCACGGGCATCCGTATCCTCGATTTCTCGCATCTGCTGCAGGGTCCCTTTGCAACGCAGTTGCTTGCCGACATGGGAGCCGACGTCATCAAGATCGAGCGGCCGGGCAAGGGCGATCTCTTCCGCTCGCTGACCTTCCGCAACAAGTGGGTCGGCGGCACAGAAAGCCCGAATTTCCTTGCCTGGAACCGCAACAAGCGTTCCATCGCCCTTAATCTCAAATCGCCGGAAGCCAAGTCCGTCATCATGGAGATGGCAAGGAGCGCCGACATCGTCGTCCAGAATTTCCGACCCGGCGTGTTGAAGGCGCTGGGCTATGGCTACGAGGATTTTCGCGCTATCAACCCGCGCATCATCTACTGCTCGGGTTCGGGCTATGGCGAGGACGGCCCCTATGTGGATCGTCCCGGCCAGGACATGCTTGTCCAGGGTCTGACCGGCATTATGGCCGCGACCGGCCAGGCCGACGCACCGCCAACGCCGGTCGGGGCCGGCTTCTCCGACCAGATCGGTGCGATGAACATGGTCTATGGCATCCTTTCCGCGCTCTATTGGCGCGAGAAATCCGGGCTCGGGCAGGAGGTCAAGGTCAACCTTCTGGCGGGCATGCTTGCCCATCAAAACCAGGAAATGGTCATGGCCCTCAATTTCAACGAGGATTTCCAGCGCCCGCGCTCGGGTATCGGCCATCCCGGCATGGATGCACCGTTTGGCACCTATCCGACGAAAGACGGCTGGGTGACGATCGCCATGAGCCCCTATCGCACACTGGTCGGCGTGCTCGGCAATGACGAGCTTCTCGCCTACGACGATCCGGAAAAGCTGTTTGCGCAGCGCGACGAGATCTGGCGCAGGCTTGCCGTCGAAACAGGCAAATGGACGAGTGCGGACTTGATGGAAGCCCTGCTGGCGGCCGACATCTGGTGCGGCGAAGTCAAATCCCATCTTCAGGCGGCCGAAGACCCGCAGGTGCGCCATATGCAGCTGGTGACGAGCTATGAGCATCCGCGCGCTGGAACGGTCAAGGTCGTTGCTCCGGCGGTGCGCCTTTCGGAAACACCCGCAACGATCCGCCAGCCAGCCCCCCTGGTCGGACAGCATACCCGCGAAATTTTGCGTGAGTTCGGCTACTCGGATAAGCAGATCGGCGACTGGCTTGCTTCGGGTATGGCCTATGCTGACGAGCCGCGGGGTTAGCTGAATGGTCGCAAAGGCATAAGCGCCAAGCAATAAGCCTCGTCAGGTGTGAATGGAGGCAAGCGCGATAGCGTCCGCGACTTCCTCAAGTCGTTCGGAGAGTTTGGCCGTCGCAACGCGCAAGTGGCTGCTGGGCAGGATCGAGAACTTTGCACCCGGATGCACCGCAATGCCGCGCGCCGCGAGCGTTACCATTGCGAAGGGTTCGGAGGAGACTGGTATCCAGGCGCACAGCCCTTCCCCGTGGTGTGCTTCCACGCCGCGCTCACCCAACGCATCGATGAGGCCGGCCCGGCGCTGATGATAGATTTCGCGGGCATGATCCAGGCAGGCCGCCGTTGCCGGATCGCGCAGCAGCCAGGCGACCGCCGCTTGCAGGATTCGGCTCGTCCAACCGGCACTGAAGCTGCGATAGGATTGAATCTGCTCGACGATCGCCCGCGAACTCGACAGCACCGCCAGCCGCAGATCCGGCCCATGTGTCTTCGAGTAAGACAGGATATGGATGACGCGATCGGGATAGAGATGCCCCATCGAGTGGCGTGGCGCCGTGGAGATATCGGCAACGCCATCGTCCTCCACGATCAATGTGTCCTTGTCCCGAAGTATCTCTGCGATGCTCGCCATGCGTGCCGAGCTGACGCTCTGACCTGTGACGGAATGTATACGCGGCTGAAAGATGAAAGCGACCGGGCGATATTTCAGCGCTTCTTCGAGCGAAGACGGCAGCGGCCCCTCCTCATCGCATTTCACCGAAATGATGCGCGCACCGCGATCTTCCAGAATATCCAGAAGGCGCATGCCGGTCGGGTCTTCGATCGCAACCGCAACGCCCGGCATGACCAGCGCATTGATCAAGGTGTAGACGGCATTATAGCCGCCATTGGTCGCCAGGAATGCCTCCGGCTCGTAAGGCCAGGTCTTCCTGACCTGCTCCTCCAGCTCCGGCAGGATGCGGCTGCGTTCGTAACTGTTGAGATTCTCAGCCGATGCTCCATAGGCCATCGCCGCTTCCAGCTTCGGCAGCAGTTTCACATCTGGAACGGCCGCCGTGAGGTTCAAAGCGTCGCTGCCATAATCACCGACGCTTGCAAGCCGCGCCGGCTTGGCGACGAAACGATCACCGCTGACCCATGTGCCATTCCTACCGCGGCCACTGATGATCTTCTGACGTCTAAGCTCGCTCCACGCTTCCGACAAAGTCGCCGGGCTTACGCCGAGCGCAAAGGCAAGGTCGCGGATCGGTGGCAGCTTGGTGCCGACCGTCAGCGCGCCGGCGCGGATCAGCGCGCTCGTTTCAAGCGCGATACCGCGGATCGTCCGATCGGTTAGCTTTTCCGCAAACCATTTCGCGTCCCGATCTTCGCTCATTCTTCGCACCATTTTTAATGTTCAATAACGTAATAACATTTGATCGCGATATTTTGAACATTTACTCAATGGAAAAGCAAGTTTTCTCCGCGAGTGTTTTTCATGCCCATTACTCTTCGCCTTGCCCTCCGTGACTGGGACTACATGACGCCTTTGGTCCTGGGCGACGTCTCCTCTTCAAAACTCGACATCAAGGTGGATCGGGTCGGCACGCTTATCTCCCATGTCGGCAAGAGCGAGGCCCACGATGCAGCGGAAACCTCCTTCAGCCGCTATACGCAATTGCGTATCGACGGTGACGACAGCGTGGTCGGCATACCGAATTTCATAATGCGCGGTTTCCGCCACCGCTGTGTTATCACCACGAAAGACAGCCCGATCACGACCTTTGCCCAGCTCGCCGGCAAGCGTATCGGCGTCACCGGCTGGCGTGACTCCGGCAACACCTGGACGCGTGCGGCACTCCGTCGGGAAGGCGTAGGTGTCGAGGATGCCATGTGGTATGCCGGTCGCCTTACCGTGGCCCATCCGATCGTTGACCGCCTCGACGGGTTCGGCCGTCCCGGCCGTATCGAGGCGGCACCGGGCGAAAGACCGATGGTGCATCTGCTCGAGGAGGGTCGGCTCGACGCAATTTTTACGCCTTTCATGCCGGACGGCTATTTCGCCGGCGGTTCTGGCTTCCGCCAGGTCCTGCCGGATTTCCGAGCTGCCGAACATCGCTATTTTGCAGATGTGGGTTATGTACCGGGTATGCACCTGATCGGATTTAAAAAGGAATTCGTCGCAGAGCATCCGTGGGTCATCGCCGAGCTGAGCAACCTGATCGATGAATCGCAGCGCGTCTGGCTGAGCAAGCGGCGCAAATATGCCGACACCACGCCCTTCATGCTCGATGAGCTGCTGAAATCGGCATCCGAGCTACCCGAAGGCTGGGATGCGAGCGGCTTTGCCGCCAATCGCAAGATGATCGCCGATTTCGCTGGTGAACTGCATGTGCAGGGCATCCTGCCGCGGTTGATGACGCCGGAAGAACTCTTTCCGTTCGACATCGACGGCAGCCGGACGAGCGCGGCCTAACCATCGATTGAAAATCAGAGACACAAAGCAAAAGGGGAATGAATATGTCGCTGAAGAAAATGACCTACCTTGCCGTGGCAAGCCTGATGATGTCGGGCGCCGCCTTCGCGCAGGATGCTGGTCTGCCGAAACTCTCGGTCAACGCCGATCTGCAGGCCAAGCTACCGGAAGCGATCCGCACCGCCGGCAAGATGATCTCCGTCAACAACGGCTCGTTCCCTCCCTATGAAATCGTCACCGGGACTAAGTTGACCGGAGCCAGCGCCGACCTGACCGATGCGATCGGTCAGGTGCTCGGCGTGAAGATCGAGCACGAGAGCGTCAGCGGCCTGCCTGCCATCCTCGCAGGCATCAATTCCGGCCGCTATCAGTTTGCCTTTGGCCCGATCGGCGATTTCAAGAGCCGCGAGGAGGCCAATGACTTCGTCGACTGGGTGCAGGAATACGTCGTCTTCGCCGTTCAAAAGGGCAATCCGAAGGGCATCACCTCGCTCGACACCGCATGCGGCCAGCGCATAGCCGTCATGGCCGGCGGATCGGCCGAAAAGGTGATCCAGGTTCAGGCCGAGAAATGCAAGACAGACGGCAAGGCCGCGGTCGAGGTTCAGTCCTTCACGGACCAGCCAAGCTCGATCCTCGCCGTTCGCTCCAAGCGCTCCGACGCCTTCTTCTCTTCGCAGGCACCGCTCACCTATTTCGTGTCGCAGGCAAACGGCCTGCTCGAGCTGACCGGCGTCGGCCAGAAGAACGGCTTCGAAGATCTCTATCAGGGCGCCGTGGTGCCGAAAGGCTCGCCGCTCGGTCCCATTCTGAAGGATGTCGTCAAGGTTCTCATGGACAACGGCACCTATGCCGCCATCATGAAGAAATGGGGCCTTGAGAACAACATGATCAAGGAACCGGGTATCAATCTTGGCGGGACGTTGCCAAAATGAGCAGAAATGCCGGAAACATCGCATCGCCATTCGGCGATGCGTCCGAACGCGATGTGGCGAATGCCCACACACCGTTCCCGAAGGGCCGTGTGGCGGCCTGGGTCATAACACTGTTGATCGCGGCCTATTGCGCCTGGTCGGTCGGCCATAACGAAAACTTCGGCTGGCACGTCGTCGCCCAATATTTCTTCGATCCCGTCGTCATCAGCGGCCTCTATGTCTCTCTCGGTCTGACTGTTGTTGCCATGGCCTTCGGCATCGTGCTCGGCCTGCTGTTGGCGATCGCCCGACTGTCCAAGGATACGCTCGCAAGCTCCCTGGCCTCGCTCTACATTTGGTTCTTCCGGGGCACGCCGCTGCTGGTACAGCTGATCTTCTGGTACAATCTCTCCACGCTCTTCCCGACGCTGTCGATCGGCATCCCCTTCGGCCCGACATTCATTAGCTGGGACACGAATTCGGTCATCAGCCCGATGACAGCGGCCATCGCCGGCCTGGCGCTCAACGAAGCGGCCTATATGGCTGAGATCATTCGCGGCGGCTTGCTCTCGGTCGACAGGGGCCAGTTCGAGACGGCGGAAGCCTTCGGCATGACGCGTATCCGTGCGCTCCGCCGCATCATCATCCCTCAAGCCATGCGCTCGATCGTGCCGCCGACGGGCAACCAGCTCATCAGCATGATCAAGGCAACGTCTCTCGTCAGCGTCATCGCGATGGCGGACCTGCTCTACTCCGTGCAGTCGATCTATAACCGCACCTTCGAGGTCATCCCGATGCTGCTCGTCGCGGTCATCTGGTACCTGCTGATCACGTCGGTGCTGAATATCGGCCAGAGTTACATCGAGCGCCACTATAGCCGCGCCGACCGCCGCGCCGGCACAACAAAGGCCGCAAAGGACAGCACACCGGCGCTCGTGCCGGCACAGGAGGCGGGTCAGTGAACCCTATCGTCAATATGCCGCCGCTGGTACAGGCGCGTAACGTTCACAAGTCCTTCGAGAGCCTCGAAGTGCTGAAAGGCATCGACCTCGATGTGACGCCGGGCGAAGTGGTCGTTATCCTCGGGCCATCGGGATCGGGCAAATCGACCTTCCTGCGTTGCATCAATCATCTGGAATCGATCAATCGCGGATCGATCGAAGTGGATGGAGAGCAGATCGGCTACCGGCTGAACAAGGGGCGACTTGTAAAGCTGTCCAACCATGCGATCGCTCTGCAGCGGCGCAAGATCGGCATGGTGTTCCAGCAGTTCAATCTCTACCCGCATATGACGGCGCTGCAGAACGTCATCGAGGCACCGATCGGCATCCACGGCGAAAGCCGGAAGCAGGCGACCGAGAATGCGCTGGCACTGTTGGACCGCGTCGGGCTTTCAGCCAAGGCCAACAACTACCCGCGGCAGCTTTCCGGCGGCCAGCAGCAGCGCGTGGCGATTGCGAGAGCATTGGCGATCAAGCCGAAGCTGATGCTGTTCGACGAACCGACCTCTGCGCTGGATCCTGAACTCGTCGGCGAGGTGCTCGCCACCATGCGCGACCTTGCCAAGCAGGGCTTGACGATGATCGTCGTTACCCACGAGATCGGCTTCGCCCGCGAAGCGGCAGACCGAGTCGTCTTCATGGACGGCGGCAAGATCGTCGAGCAGGGCAAGCCGGAGGATGTAATCGGCAATCCGCAGCATCCCCGCACAAGAAGCTTCCTATCGCGCTTCATCTAGCGCGGCAGCACCATCATCAGTTAGGCCGGCACGCAATATGGCGGATGGCGGCTCAAGCGAACAAACCTTTGGAATTGCCATGACCCTCGACAACGATTTCGCACGCCTGTCGGACTTCGAACCGATGAAGGCCGAACTGACCGGCATCCGCGAGCATCTTCACGCCAATCCCGAGCTCTCCTTCGAGGAAGCGAAAACCGCGCGATTCGTGGCCGAGAAACTGGAGGCTTGGGGCTACGAGGTGACGCGCAATGTCGGCGGCCATGGCGTCGTCGCCCGGCTGACAGTCGGAGCCGGCAAGAAAAGCATCGCAATCCGCGCGGACATGGACGCCCTGCCGATCGTCGAACAGACCGGCCGCCCCTATGCGAGCAAGGTGCCGGGCAAGATGCATGCCTGCGGTCATGATGGCCACACGACCATGCTTTTGGGCGCCGCTGAATATCTAGCCCGCACGCGCCGTTTCAACGGCACAGTGAACCTGATCTTCCAGCCAGCCGAAGAAGCAGGCGTCATCAGCGGTGCACAAGCGATGATCAAGGACGGCCTGTTCGAGCGTTTCCCCTTCGACGCGATTTTCGGCCTGCACAATCACCCAGGCGCCCCGGAAGGTACTTGGCTGATGCGTTCCGGGCCGCTGATGGCGGCAGCCGATACCGTCGAGATCACCATCACGGGCAAGGGCGGCCATGCCTCGCGGCCGCATCTGACCATCGATCCCATCGTGGTCGCCTGCAATCTCGTCGTCAGCCTACAGACGGTGGTTGCCCGCAGCATCGACCCGACGCAGACGGCTGTCGTGACGGTTGGCACCATCCACGCCGGCGAAGCATCGAATGTCATTCCCGAAAGCGCGAAGATGGCGCTAAGCGTGCGCTCCTTCGATCCGAATATCCGCGAACTTCTCGAAACGAGAATTCGCAAGCTGGCGCAATCCGTCGCCGAAGGTTACGGCGCCAGCGTCGATATCGACTACGTCCACGGCTATCCGGTCGTCGTCAATTCGGAGAAGGAAACCGAATTTGCGCGCATGGTGGCCGAGGAACTCGTCGGCGCAGATAACGTCGGCCTATGCAATCTCATTCCAGGCAGCGAGGACTTCTCCTATTTCCTGGAACACAAGCCCGGCAGCTTCCTGCGCCTCGGCAACGGCGTCGATTCCCCAATCCTGCACAGCGCCAAATATGACTTCGCCGACGAAAGCCTCACTGCTGGCGCCGCCATGTGGGCGCGACTGACCGAGCGCTATCTCGACGCAGATTAGCAGGGCAGGGATTTCGGGCGGCGAGTGCACTCAGGGCTGCCGACAAAGACGCCTTCCCGGCCAAACCGTGCGTGCGATGGGTTACCAGCCATAGCTGAAGGTGACGCCGCTGCCACCGTCGCCATCCTGTTCGATATTGGCGGCGGTGCGCCTGCCGAACTGGAAAATGCCGTAGGCATTGTCATTGCCATTCTGCTGCAGAGTGGCGGAGTGGCCATCGCCCCGCTGCTGGATGATACCAAGATCACCGCGACCGTTCTGGCCGATGCCGGCGGCATTGCCGTGTCCCGATTGGCGGATGCTGGCGTTGTGCCAGCCGCGATACATCGAATAGAGACGCAGACCGGTTGCCAGCACGCCAGCGTCTTCAGCGCCGGGCGGTGCATAGGTCGCCGAAATCCAACCTCCGGCCTGAGCCGGCGCGGTCAGAGCCACCTGACCTATGCTGCCGGCAAGAAGAGCAGCGGCAAGCGTCTTGAACATGATGCGGGTCATCCCTCGTCTCCATTTTTCGGCTGCCTTCAGCCTGGAAACAACTTTCCCATATTGCTGCTGAACGGCGCCGGAATTCGCCGTTCAACTGTCGTTCAATCTTCTTCGGCTCAGCAAAAAGGGCGCCGAAGATCGACGCCCTCTTACTCAACGGATTCGCAAACGAGGCCGATGCGATCAGGTCGCGCCACCAACCCGTTGCGTGCAGCCGACGCGCTGACCACCGACGCTCATGTCGAGCACGGCGTCATAGACACCACCTTTCGCATCGAGGGTTACGGTGCCGAGCGTGGCGGATTGGCCTGGCGCGGCATGAAAGTCACCTGACTGTTCGATATTCGTGCCACCGGTACGGCCGACGCTTTCGACATGGAAGGAATAGGTGCCGCTCACGCTCTTATCGGCGTGAGCGACCGCCTCCAGCGCCAGCATGCCGCCCTCGGGCGTGGCACTGATCTCGCAGCGCAGCGGCGCGCCGGACTGGCCTGCACCGGCCATGGTCGCGAGCGCACCCGCGGAAACCAGGACCACGGCGAGTGCCGTCGTGATGCGGCGGGGATGATTGACGATGCCATGCATGGTTCGTCTCCTAGAGGTTCGTCAGCGGCGACCGCGGTAATTTTCCGCGGCCGCTCGGCTGATGCTGCCGATCACGGGCAAGCCTGGACGAAGGCGGCGACGTTGCCGCTGCCGCCCTGGCTGACGTTGGCGTTGCAGCCATGGCCCACCTGCACGCCAGCGGCGATGTTGCCGTTGCCGTCCTGGGTGAGGATCGTGGTGTGGTTGGAGCCGAACTGACCGATGCCGGCGACATTATGGTTGCCGTACTGGTAGGTGGCACCATAGTTGCCGACACCTTGCTGACCGATGGCCGAAAGATTGTGACTGCCGTATTGCTGGCCGACCATTCTGTTGTAGCCTCCGTCCTGATAGACCCGGATACGGTTTCTGAAGCCATTCTGGGCACCGCCCGCCGAGTTCGACCAGCCATATTGCTCGATGTTCACATCGTTGGCCATGGCAGGGGCAACGGCGGTAAGGCCGACAAGAGCGACAAGCGCGGATGCGATGAGAGAATTGCGGATCATGAGAGCGTCTCCATTGGCGGACGGGACCGCGGGTTGAACAGCTTCCTTGTAAGCGATGCCGTTCGAACGGATGCTGAAGGCACTATTCAGTTGCGGTTCAGAAGGATTTACGCCGGGTGGAGATGACTGCGGATCGGCGCACGCGCGGACGAACGTAGGTCGCCGGAAGGCGCTCCGATGCGTTTGATCGGCGGTCACGCATCGATCACAAGCTTCGAAAGGTCCTTGGCTAGTCTAGCCGGATGGCGGTCGCCTGACCGGTGCCCTGGCTGGCACCGGTAATGATAGCGACTGTGTCGGACACGGCTTCGCTCTTTTGCGAGCTTCAGCCAAGGAAATCACGGATTGCAGCGGCAATTTCTCCCGCATGAGTTTCGAGCGCGAAGTGACCAGTCTCGAAAAACTTGATCACCGCCTCCGGAATGTCTCGGCGAAAGGCCTCAGCACCCGGCGGAAGGAAGAAGGGGTCGTTCTTGCCCCAGACCGCGAGGAGGCGTGGCTTGTGGTTGCGGAAATAGTCCTGGAACGTTGGATAGAGCGCCACATTGCTCTTGTAATCGCCCATGAGATCGAGTTGCACAGTTTCTGCGCCCGGCCGCGACAGGTAGAAATTGTCCAGTGAATAGCCGTCCGGCGAAATCCTGGCGGCATCCGGAACGCCGTGGGTGTATTGCCAGATCGTCGTCTCCGGTCCCAGGAATGCCTTCAGTGCGTTGCGGTTTTTCTCCGTCGCATTCTGCCAATAGGCCTGGATCGGGTTCCAGCCCTCGCTGAGGCCCTCCTCATAAGCATTGCCATTCTGGGAGATAATGGCCGTGATGCGCTCCGGATGTTTCACCGCCAGACGGAAGCCGGTCGGCGCGCCGTAGTCGAAGACATAGACGGCATAGCTATCGAATCCGACGATCTCGGTGAAACGGTCGATCGTGTTTGCAATGCTATCGAAACTGTTGGCGACAGGATCGTCCGACTGGCCGAAGCCCGGAAGGTCAGGCGCGATGATATGATACCGGTCTGCCAGCAGCGGGATCAGATCGCGGAACATGTGGCTCGAGGTTGGAAAGCCGTGCAGCAGCAACAGTTTTGCGGCGCCCTTCGTGCCTGCTTCGCGATAGAAGATCTTGGTGCCATCGACTGTGACTGTGCGGTAGGTGATCGTGGTCATGGTGATGTTTCCTTCAGTTGATGTGGTTGGGGCTGTGATGGGCGGCGGCCGGCGACCGCCGTGTTGCTGTTGGCCGGCTAAAAATCTCAGGTCGCAGGTAGAGCAGCAGGGCGCAGCAGATCAGGCCAAAGCCGAGGAGCGGCAGAGCTGGCGCCGTCAGGCCGGCGGCGATGAACGTGGCAAGACCGAGCAGGGTCCGCCGGCGGGCAAGCCTCCGGGTCTGTTCAGGCACGTCAGCGACCGCGGCATGATTGAGAATTTCTCGCTCGAAAAGCAGGTAGGCTAGATTGACGAGCACAAACACCGCCGCATAGGCGGCGACTGGAACCGGTGCCAGGTCCGTGCGTGCCATCCAGGCCGTCGTAAAGGGCAGCAGCGAGACAAGGAACAAATGCGCGAAATTGATCCAGATGAGTTTCGGCGAGGCATAGGGCACCAGCCGTAGCAGATGATGGTGATTGACCCAGATGATGGCGATGAACAGGTAGCTCAGTCCATAGCTCAGCAGCGTCTGCCCGAGTGCGAGAATGGCTTCAACGCTTGCACTCTCGGGCGCCTTCAGCTCCAGCGCCATGAGCGTAATTATGACGGCGATCATGCCGTCCGAAAACGCACCGACGCGCTCTGTCGTAACCTTGTGCTCGTGCATTTGCCTGCTCCTCAAAGTCGATTGGCCAGTGAATTCAGGTCCCGGCAACACTTGCCGCGGCTTCACGGATGACTTGCAGCACCGCCTCCGGCGCAGTCACCATGGGTGAATGATCGACCGGGAAAGACCGCTGAACCGCCTGCATGCGGTCTGCCATGAAGCGCTGGTTGGCAGCGGCGATCATTCGGTCATCTTCGGCGACCAGATACCAGGAGGCACGATCCTTCCAGAGCGGCCGCGCGACTGGCGCCATGATGCAGGCGGGCGATATCGGCCTTTGCACAGCGGAAAGCACCGCCAGTTCGTCGTTACTCGCGTTCTGTGCATAGGCTGCCGCGAAGGCTTCACGCGGATAATAGATCGATCCGTTTTCGTCGGGCGCAAGCTGCGGCGCATGCGGATCGAGTTCGCCGCGATAGAAGACATCGGCAACCGTCTCGCCTTCGTCCGGAGCGAGAGCCGCGACATAAACGAGCGCCTTTACATTTTCATTCCTCACACCAGCGATAACCGCTCCGGCGTAGGCATGGCCAACGAGAACAACCGGTGCCGCCACACGATGCAGCGCATGCTCAAGCGCTTCGACGTCGTCGGCATAGGATGTCAAAGGCAAGGGTGCCGCGGTCACGGCAAAGCCCTCGGCCGCAAGCGGCTTGATCACCTTCGACCAGCCGGAGCCATCCGCCCAGGCGCCATGGACGAGCATAATGTGCGTAGTCTGCTGATGCGTTGACTGAGGTGACATCCAAGTTCTCCTTCGTAACCCATTTGATCGACGCAAGCAGGTTACTATCAGAAAACGTAACTTGTCAATAGGCATTGGATAGGTTACATATGAAGAAGGTTTTCGAGAGGCTGCCATCTGTTGCAGGTGGCAGCCGGAATAGGATTTGTGATGGATAACCACTCTCCCGCCCTTTTTCTGGGCGACGCGCTGGCACTGGATTTCCTGAATTCGGTGGCAACGCCGGTCGATGAGCCGGTGGATTGGATCGAGGATGGCGAAGGCTTGTTGCGCTGGCTTAAGCAGACAGGCCTCGTCTCGCCGGAAGCACTTGAGGCAATGCGCGCGCAGGCGCTGCCGGGCGAGTTGGATAAGGTCGCCGATCAGGCAAGGAACTTGCGCGAGTGGTTCCGGACTTTCGTCCGCGGGCACAAGGGAAAGCCGTTGACGCCCGACGCGCTCACCGAGTTGGAACCACTGAACCGCCTGCTGGAGCGCGACGAAGGTTACAGCCGCGTGGTCGCGCGACAGACGGATGAAGGCCAATCGTTGGAACTCCAACCTATGCGCAAGTGGCGCTCGCCGGAAGCATTGTTGCTGCCGGTCGGCGAGGCTCTTGGCCGCTTCGTCTGCACCGAAGATTTTTCGAATGTAAAGGCGTGCGAAGGCCCGTCTTGCACCCTGCTGTTTGCCGACCACACCCGCGGCCACCGCAGGCGCTGGTGCAGCATGGCGCTTTGCGGCAACCGCGCCAAGCAGGCAGCCCACCGGCACCGACACAGGCTGACGTAACTTGCCGCTGCGCTCTTGCCCGGATGGGAGCTACGCAGCAGAACTGCCGTAGCTCGATTCGAAGCCAGTTTCCACGCCTTGAGGCAACTCAATCCCCAGGGCCTACGAGGCCGGTGCCGTCTACAGGCGCTAATTTATCGAACTTGTTTTTGAGACAGCCTGGGTGCAAACGCCGCGAAACTTGGCCGGCCTGATGTCCGCTAGTTTCAATTTCTTTGGCTTTGCCCAACGACCATGAGCTGCTTTGATAGAAGTTGCCTGAATAGCGTGATCGCCGTATACCTATGACAAAATCCGTAATATCGGAGAAAACTTTGGATCGGGTGGTCTTGAACGAAACGATTGCTGAGAGCAGCTATCGACAAATCAAAGCAGATATCCTTTTCGGTCGTTTGCGCCCTGGGCAAAAGCTGAAGCTCGAAACCTTGAAACTCGCCTACGACACAAGCGTCAGCACTCTTCGAGAGATCCTGAACCGCTTGACATCGGAAGGGATGGTCGTCGCCGAGGGGCAGCGCGGCTTTGAGGTCGCCCCCATCTCAAAGGACGATCTGTGGGAGATTGCGGGCTTGCGCTTGCTTCTTGAAGAACACGCACTTGAACAATCTTTCGCGCGTGGCGATGTCGACTGGGAAGCGGGGCTGATGGCCGCGCACTATAAGCTTGCCCGTATGGAAGAGATAATGGCCTCGGGGGACACAAGCAGAACGGAAGACTGGAAGCGCTACGACTGGGAATTCCATCAAGCGCTCATTTCAGCCTGCGGATCGCGCCTATTGATGGAAACCCATTCTTCGATCTTCGACAAATATCTGCGCTATCAAATGGTGGCTTTGTCTTATCGTGGTCGTGTAGCCGAACAGGAGCACGCGCAACTCTTGGAAGCCGCGCTACGGCGAGACAGCACGACGGCCAAAACCATCCTTAAGCGCCATATCGAGGGCGGAGTTGAACACGCCCTCCTCAAGCACCGACTCTAAAGCTCGCAGTTCGATTATGCACGGACCGTCCGGATTGTCGGTCGGCGCTCGTTACATCAGGGACACCATGCTGAAGCCCGCACAAGAATCTTACGAAACTGTCAGTGACGTCGTCCTCCGCCGGATACGTGACGACATCATATCAGGCGAATTGGCGCCGGGCGCAAAGATCAAGCTCGAACAGGCAAAGGAGCGGTATTCGATCAGCGTCTCTTCTCTTCGCGAAATCTTGAACAGGCTGACGACCGAGAATCTAGTCGTTGCGGAGGGCCAGCGTGGCTTCGAGGTCAGTCCCGCCTCCGGTAAGGAGCTTGCGGAGCTCGCTGATCTTCGTGTCGTTCTGGAAACGCATGCGATCGCGCTCTCCTTTGCCGCAGGCGACCTGGAGTGGGAGGGAAGGATTGTTGCAGCTCACCACAAACTCGCGACCGCCGAGAAGACGCTGCTGTCCGGGGATGCATCGCGAACTATCGATTGGGTACGATATGATTGGGAGTTCCACCAGGCGATCGTCTCGGCCTGCAACTCTTCGACGCTGATGACGGTACTTTCGTCCGTCTTCGATCGCTTTCTGCGTTATCACATGCTGGCACGCAGTTTCCGCGGCCGAGCGGTTGTCGATGATCATCGGCTCCTTTTTCAGCTTGCTTTAAAGCGCGATATTGAAGGCGCCCAAGCGGCCATACGTCGCCATATCCAGAGCGGGCTGGATCATGTACTCAATAGCGGTCGAATTCCGTAGCGCTTCGAACTAGATAGCATCTCTTGGAAGCCCCTCTGGACGCATCTGTTTCTTCAGCGCTGCAATCCGGAAGATCGCGTTTGGCGCCCCATAGCCGCGATAGCCGCGGCGCTCCACCACCTCGAAGAAAAACCCCTCCCCGAAGGTGCCGCTGTAGAGCTGAAAATACTCACCCTCCTCATCGCGGTCATAGAGGATGTTCTGCGCTTTCAGCCGTTCAGTCAGCTCCGGATCCAACCCGAAGCGGGCTTCCACGTCGTCGTAATAGTTCGCCGAGATCGGCAAAAACTTGAAACCCTTAGCGCGCAAGCGTGCGGCGGTTGCGAAGATATCATTGGTCGAAAACGCGAGATGCTGAATGCCCGAGCCGAATTTCTCGGCGATGAAATGGCCGGCGAGCGTACGGCGGTTTTCAGCACCGTTCATGGTGACGCGAAGTGTCCCAGCCTTGCTTTCGATCACCTGACTGCGCACCACGCCGGAGGGATCGATGATATCGACCACGGGGGTTTTGTGGGTCTCGAAGATCGAAGTGTAGAAAAGCAGCCAAGTCAGCATTTCGTCATAGGCGACCGTCTGGGCGATGTGGTCGATCTGCAGGAGACCGGCGCCCTCGCCTCCACCCTCCTCCGCGACCGTCTCGAAATCGATCTCGGAGAAACGGCCGAGCGGGCTCTTCTGATCGATGAGATAGATCAGCCCGCCGCCGACACCGCGGATCGCCGGCAGCTGCAACTCGCCTTCGGCGACGGCCTGGGCGAAGGGTTCGGCATCGAGCGCCAGGGCACGGGCATAGGCTTCCGCGGCATCATCGACGACGAGTGCCATCGCATAGGCGAACGTGCCGTGCACGGCATAGGTGGCATTGGCAAAGCCCAGCGGATCGACGTTGATGATGATCCTGATGTCGCCCTGCTGAAAGAGCGTCACTTTCTTGGAGCGATGCACGGCCACTTTGCGGAAGCCGAGCGCTTCGAGAATACCGACCAGCTCCACTGCCTCCTCGTCATCGGTTGCAAACTCGATGAAGCCAACGCCTTTGACGGCAGCGCGGTCCGGCATCTCGGCGCCAATCGGGGTCTCTACCTTGCGGCGGATTTGGTCAGCCAGATAGATCAACGAGCGGTGGCCGTCCGCTGCGATCGCCCGTGTTGAGCCGCCGCGGAACTGGTCGTTGAATATCTCCAGCGAGAAGAAGCCATCATATCCGGTCGAGGCCACGGCCTCGGTAAATTCCGTGACCGGCAGATCGCCCTCTCCCGGCATGTTGCGGAAATGCCTGGACCAGTAGAGCAGGTCCATATCGATCAGCGGCGCATCGGCAAGCTGCACGATGAAGATCTTTTCCTTGGGGATCGAGCGGATGGAATTGATGTCGATCTTGCGCGACAGGGAGTGGAAACTGTCGAGGATCAGCCCGACATTGGGATGGTCTGCACGCCGCACGATCTCCCAAGCATCGCGATGGTCGTTGACGTAGCGGCCCCAGGCAAGCGCCTCATAGCCCACTTTCAGCCCGCGTTTGGCCGCCCGCTCCCCCAGCTCGCGAAAATCGGCTGCCGCCCGGTCGATACCGCCAAGGGCTGCTTGCGAGACATTGGAGCAGACGAGCACCATGTCGGTGCCGAGCTCCTGCATGATGTCGAACTTGCGCTCGGCGCGATCGAAGGTACGCCCGCGCAAAGTCTCCGGCATGCCCTCGAAATCGCGGAAGGGCTGGAAGAGCGTGATGACAAGGCCGAGATCCCTGGCCATCTTGCCGACATCGGCCGGGCTGCCGTCAAACGCGAGAAAATCATTCTCGAAAATCTCCACGCCGTCGAAGCCGGCGCGCGCTATCGCTTCCAGTTTTTCCGGCAGTTCGCCTGAGATCGTGACAGTCGCAATCGACGTCTTCATGGCTCGCAATTCCTCCTTGCTTGGGCCGCGACGGGCAAACCGCCGTCCCCTCCTCATGGCATTATGGCGAATGTCGGGATGATTTCAATTCAATTGACCAAATGCAAAGTCTCATATGATTTTCGAAAACTATGTTGATTTATGGATTCCCCTCTGTCAAACATGAGGACGAACAGTCGGGAGAGGATGACTGTGAGGCCACCAGTGGAGTCACTTGCGCGGCCGTCTAAAAGGAGGAGGATTTTATGCTGAAGTCTTTGCTGACGCGGCGTGGCGCCATGCTGGGTGCCGCCGCTCTCGTGGCCGCTATCGGGCTTGCAAACCCGGCTGCTGCCGTCACGCCAGAAGAAATCAAGGCCCGCGGCAAGCTCATCGTGGGTATCCAGGGCGATAACCCGCCATGGGGCTTCGTCACCAGCGCCGGCAAGCAGGATGGGTTTGACGCCGATATGGGCGCGTTGTTCGCCAAGGAGCTCGGCGTTGAAGTCGAATTCGTTCCGCTCGAAGTCAACAACCGCATCCCGGCGCTGACAAGCGGCCGCGTCGACGTCTTGTTTGCGACCATGGCGATGCTGCCGGACCGCGCCAAGGCTGTACAGTTCAGCAAGCCTTACAATGCCAACGCCATTGTTTTGATCGGCCCGAAGAACAAATCGATCAAGACCAACGCTGACATGGCGAACCTGACCATATCCGTTGCGAAGGGCGCCGCGCAGGACACGCAGGTCACCAAGAATGCGCCGGCTTCCGCGACCATCCGCCGCTTTGACGGCGACGCGGCCAGCGTCCAGGCGCTCGTTTCCGGCCAGGTCGAAGCCCTCGGCGGCAACATCTTCTATATGGACCGTGTGGAAAAGGCCCGGCCCGGCGAATTCGAAAACAAGCTGGAATTCCAGAAGCTCTATAACGGCGCCTGCACGCGTCTGAGCGAAAAGGAAATCAACGCGTCGCTCAATACCTTCATCGACAAGATCAAGGCCAATGGCGATTTGAAGAAGATCTATGACAAGTGGATGAAGGTGCCGGTTCCGGAATTCCCGGAAAGCATCGAGGGCATTCCGTTTACGGCGAACTGAGCCACACGCTCGTTCATTAAGAGGGACCCGGGCGGACATTTCGATGGCCGTCCGCGTCACCCGTATCCCCAAGACCAAACCTGAAGCCTTGCCTGTTTGAGGTGCGCGACATGACCAGAACCATCTTCGTTCTCAACGGACCGAACCTCAACCTGCTGGGCGAGCGCGAGCCCACCATTTACGGCTCAACGACGCTCGCCGATATCAGGCAGATGTGCCTTGCCAAGGCAAAGACGCTCGGCTTCGAGATCGATTTCCGCCAGACGAATTTCGAAGGTGAGCTGGTGGAAAGCGTGCATCAGGCCCGGAAGGACGCCTGCGGCATCATCATCAACCCCGCCGGCTATACCTTCACCTCGATCGCGCTGCTCGACGCGCTGAAAACCTTCGATCCGCCGAAGATCGAGCTGCATATTTCCAATGTCCATGCCCGTGAGGAGATCTACCACAGATCTCTCGTCTCCCGCATCGCGACCGCCATCATGATCGGCTTTGGCGCCCGCGGTTACGAGCTTGCCATGGAGGCGATGGCCGGCATGGTGGGAGCAGCGAAGTCATGAACTATCACCTGGATTTCACGCCCGTCATCGATGGCCTGCCGAGCCTGCTGCTCGGCTGTCTCGGCACGATTCTGCTGGCGCTCTGCGGCATGATCCTCGCCGTCATCATCGGTATCGGCGGGGTGGCACTCAGGGATGCCCCCATCAAGGCACTGCGCTGGCTGGTGATCGGCTTTGTCGAGCTGATCCGCAACACGCCCTTCCTCGTGCAGATCTTCTTTCTGTTCTTCGCTCTGCCGCTGATCGGCATCCGCCTAGACCCCACCCCGACAGCGATCATAGCACTTGGCATCAATGGCGGCGCCTATGCGATCGAGATTATCAGAGGCGGCGTGCAGTCCATTCCCAAGGGACAGATGGAAGCGGGCCTGGCGCTCGGCCTGCATAAGGTCCAGGTCTTCCGGCTGATCATCCTGAAGCCGGCGCTCAGGGCCATCTACCCCTCGCTGACCAGCCAGTTCGTGCTCTTGACGCTATCGACCAGCATCGTCTCGGCCATCTCGGCCTATGAGCTGACTTCGGTCGCCCAGCGCATCGAATCCGACAGCTTCCGCAGCTTCGAGGTCTATTTCACCATCACGATCTTCTACCTCATCATTTCCTGGCTGATGATGCGCCTCTTCGCGCTCTTCTCGGCCCGCTATTTCACCTATCCGGTCAAATGAGGGGCTAGTCATGGGCAGCGAAGAATTCATCTTCCTTCTGATCGGCCTGAAATGGACCGTGCTCCTCTCGGTCGTCGGCTTCGTCTGCGGCTGCATCGCCGGCCTTGCCGTGGCGCTCGCGCGCACCTCTGGCATACCGCTCTTGGAGCGCGCTACGGCCGCCTATATTGCCGTCTTCCAGGGCACGCCGCTGCTCATGCAGCTCTTCGTCACCTATTACGGGCTGGCGCTTATCGGCTTCAAGCTCGATGCCTGGGAATCGGTGGCGATCGGCCTGACGCTGCATGCCGGCGCCTATCTCGGCGAGATCTGGCGCGGCTCGATCGAGGCCGTGCCGCGCGGCCAGACGGAGGCGGCAAAGGCGCTCAGTCTCAAATATGTCTCCCGCATGAAGGATGTGATCCTGCCGCAGGCAATCCGCATCTCACTGCCGGCAACGATCGGCTTCCTGGTTCAGCTCATCAAGGGCACGTCGCTCGCCTCCATCGTCGGCTTCACTGAGCTGACGCGCGCCGGCAACATCATCTCCAACCAGATATTCCAGCCGCTGACCGTCTTCGGCATCGTCGGCACCCTTTATTTCCTCATGTGCTGCCCGCTGACGATCATCGGCGCGCGCCTGGAGCGGCGCTTTAACGCCGCCCATGCGCGGTGAACCGGCCACAGAGATCGATGGAAACGAGACCATGACGACAACAACTGGCCCCGACCCGAACGCCATCACGGGCGACACCATGATCACGATGAGCCACGTGGAAAAATGGTACGGCGCCTTCCAGGCCTTGCACGATATCAATATCGAGGTGCGCCGAGGCCAGCGCATCGTGCTCTGCGGCCCCTCCGGCAGCGGAAAATCGACGCTAATCCGCTGCATCAACCATCTAGAGGCTCACGAGAAGGGCGATATCCGCGTCGGCGGCATCCTGCTCGGCAGTCAGGCCAAGGCGATCGACGCGATCCGGCGCGAGGTCGGCATGGTCTTCCAGCAGTTCAACCTCTTCCCGCATCTGACTGTGCTTGAAAACTGCATGCTGGCGCCGATGCGCGCCCTCCGCCTTCCCAAAGCCCAAGCGGAAGAACGCGCCCGCACCCTGCTCGCGCGCGTCAAGATTATTGAGCAGGCGGCGAAATATCCCGCGCAGCTCTCAGGCGGCCAGCAGCAGCGCGTCGCAATCGCTCGCGCACTTTGCATGCGCCCGAAAATCATGCTGTTCGACGAGCCCACGTCGGCGCTTGACCCGGAGATGGTCAAGGAAGTTCTCGATACGATGATCAACCTCGCCGAAGAGGGCATGACGATGATCTGCGTGACACATGAGATGGGCTTTGCCCGCCAGGTCGCTGACAGAGTGATCTTCATGGCGAGCGGCGCAATCGTCGAGGAGGCCCATCCGGCCGAATTCTTCACCAATCCCCGCCACGAGCGAACGCGCAAGTTCCTCGGCGAAATCCTGCGCCACTGAATATTGGAAAAGCCTATGGCGACCCATCAGCAAACGGCGGCATTGAAGATAGCGGTCATGGGTGCCGGCTTGATTGGCCGGCGGCACGTTGAGGGAATTATGCTTGAACCTCAGGCGATGGCTGCCGCCATCATCGACCCCTCGAGCTCTGCTAGAGACTTCGCATCCGCGAAGAACATCGCCTGGTTTCCTTCGTTCAAGCAAGCAGGAGACAAGATAGCGCTCGACGGCGTCATCATAGCGACTCCAAACCAGCTTCATCTTGAAAATGCACTGGAGGCGATCCATGCAGGCCTGCCGACGCTGGTCGAAAAGCCGATCGCGCATAATGCCGACGCCGCAGAAATCCTTGTGAGGGAGGCCGAGAAGACAGGCGTCCCAATCCTCGTCGGCCATCACCGCCGACACAATCCGGTGATCCGGGCGGCAAAGCGTGTGCTCGATGATGGCCGCCTCGGGAAGATCCTGATGGCGCACGGCAATTTCTGGGTCGCTAAACCAGATGACTATTTCGATACTCAGTGGCGGCGGGAAGCGGGAGGTGGCCCGATCCTGATCAACCTGATCCATGATGTCGATCTCTTCCGCTTTTTCTTTGGTGAAGTGGAGAGCGTTCATGCCATGCAGGCAAATCTGGCAAGGGCGCATGCCGTCGAGGATACCGTTGTTGTCGTGCTGCGCTTCGACAGCGGAGTCCTCGCAACGTTGAGCGGCTCGGATGCGGTCGCCTCTCCGTGGAGTTGGGAAATGACGGCGGGAGAAAACCTGGTCTTTCCCCGGCAAGACCAGCTTTGCTACCAGATCGGAGGCACCGCCGGTTCGCTTTCAATTCCCCAGCTAACCTTGTGGACGAATGCATCGAAGCCGAACTGGCTGGAGCGCCTCGCCGAAGAGCAGGTTCATTTCACACCGGCTGATCCGCTTGCCGTTCAGCTCAAGCATTTCTGCGACGTCATTTGCAGGAAAGCCGACCCTCTGGTCACTGGACGAGAGGGACTTGCAACGCTTCGTGTGATTGAGGCCATCAAGCTTTCAGCAGAAACAGGGCAGACCGTCCATGTCAATAACCGGCCGCCGGCAAGGAGCGGGCATGATGATTAGCGGTACCACGCGGCTCATCGCGCATCTCGGCTATCCGACAGGGACGTTCAAGGCGCCACTGATCTACAATCCCTATTTCGAAAAAAATGGCATTGATGCAGTTGTCGTGCCCATGGGCTGCAAGGCCGAGGATTATCCGTCGTTCCTGAAGCTGGTTTTCCGGCTATCGAATATTCACGGCGCCCTCATCACCATGCCACACAAGATCACGACCATGGGCCTGATCGACGAGATATCGACGAACGCTAACGTGGCGGGATCCTGCAACGCGGTCAGGGTCGGCGCGGACGGGCGGCTTATTGGCGACATGTTCGATGGAGAAGGTTTCGTCCGCGGGTTGCTTCGCAAGGGACAGAAGGTCTCGGGGACCAACGTGCTGATCGTCGGTGCCGGCGGCGTCGGGTCAGCGATCGCCGCATCTCTTGCAGCAGCGGGCGCCCGGCGGATAGCGCTCCATGACGGCAACAACGCCGCATTGGTCGGCCTTCACAGGCGATTGAACACCTACTATCCGGACATAGAGGTAGCAGCCGGCTCCCCTGACCCCGCGGGTTTCGACGTCGTTGTCAATGCGACACCGCTCGGCATGCAGAACGGCGATCCCCTGCCGATCGACGTTTCGCGCCTGTCTCCTAACACCTTTGTGGGCGAGGTCGTTATGAAAGCGGAGATCACGCCGCTTCTTGCCGCTGCTCGCGCCAGGGGATGCGCCTACCAGGTCGGCACCGACATGCTGTTTGAGCAAATCCCCGCATATCTCGAATTCTTCGGATTCC
Organism: Rhizobium mayense; assembly: GCF_030272705.1. Taxonomy (GTDB): domain Bacteria; phylum Pseudomonadota; class Alphaproteobacteria; order Rhizobiales; family Rhizobiaceae; genus Rhizobium; species Rhizobium mayense. Next base: position 408,571 of record NZ_JARFYM010000002.1, read on the forward strand.
CGTCGACAACCGCAGAAGAATTGAGGGCCGTCGCGAAATTATGAGGCATTTTTTATGAACGCATTCGTGCGACAAGCCTCATCCGACGCCAGTACCCCAGAAACGTCTAGGCTTCGACGGCGCTTTCCGCGATGTCAATGTGATCGCTGCGGCCGCTTCGCCTGATTGCCTGCGGCGGCTGTCCGAACGCGCGTAGGAAGGCGCGGCGCATTCGATCACGATCTTCAAAACCCGTCTGGCGCGCAATGACGTCTATCGGATGGCGACTCTGCTCCATCATCAGCCGGGCTGCTTCGACACGCAGGCGCTCGACGACCCTGGCGGGTGGCTGCCCGGTCTCTGCCTGGAACGCACGGCTGAACTGGCGCGGACTGAGGTTGGCGACCTTTGCCAGTTGGGTAACGGAAAGCTCGGTTTGAAGATTGCGACGCGCGTAGGCTAGGGTGCGCTGAATCCGGTCAGACTTAGGAACGATATCCAGCAACTCCGAAAACTGCGACTGCCCTCCAGGACGTCGGTGATAGACGACCATCTTGCGTGCGACGGAACGCGCTATCTCGGTACCGAAATCCTGCTCCACCAGCGCGATCGCCAGATCGATCGCCGCACTCGCACCCGCCGAGGTCCAAATCGAGCCGTCATTGATGAAAATTCGATCCTCCTCCACTTTGACCTTCGGATAGCGAGAGGCAAGTTCGCGCGCATAGAACCAATGCGTGGTGGCCCGCTTGCCGTCGAGCAAGCCGGCTTCGGCAAGGACAAAGGCGCCGGTGCAGGCGGAAACCACGCGACGGTGGCGGTCCGGAGCGTCCCGTAAGCCTTGGATCAACTCTACCGGCGGCGGGACGATAATCAGGCTTCCGGCTACCATGAGCGTATCGAAGCTGCACTGCCCAAGTTCCACAGTGTCGATCCCCACGCCGATGGAGCTTGGCACGAGCCCTCCGGCGACCGACACAGGGATCACCTCATAGGCCGGTTCTGGCGTGGCGCGGTTGGCAAATTCAAATGCCGACAATGCCCCCAGGGAAAGCAGATGGAAGCTCGGATAGACCAGGAAACCGATGCTCTGCATGGCGCTCACCAGCAATGTTCCGGAACGTCCTATCTATGACATTGGTGTCACAAAATCACAATCCACACGCCTTTGCGGGGCGTTCTACACTTCGATACACTTCGGGCAATTCTCCATATATCTCAGATACATTAGGCCCATAAAACCTCCCTGTCGTCGCGAACGGAGCGCAACCACAGGAAGGTAAACATGACTAAGATCGCACAGGCTTACCTACAGAAAAGCGGCGCAGGCCACCTCGTCGCCCTGACGATGGGCGCCATCATGCTCGCTCTGGCCGCGTATTCCCAAATGGCAAGCGCCGCCGACGTCATCTCAGACTGATGCGCCCGGGTGGCGATCATCCGCAATGTCTCAAAACGCCGTTTATGTGACATTTGTGCCATGAGGCGGCGCGCCCACATTTGTTTCGCGGACGTGCAGATCATTCCGATCGAAACCGCGCGTCGCAAGAAGAAAGGATCGAAACCATGACCACGAAGATACTCTACACAGCCCATGTCCATACTGTCGGTGGCCGTGAAGGCGCGGCACACAGTTCCGACGGACAGCTTGAAATCAAACTCGCTACGCCCGGCTCCAAGCGTCCTGGAACCAATCCGGAGCAATTGTTCGCCGCCGGCTGGTCCGCCTGCTTCGAGGGCGCCCTTACTCGGGCGGCGAGCGAAGTCGGCATCGCGCTGCCTGCCGAGACGGCCGTCGACGCTGAAGTCGATCTCAAACTTGACGAAGTCGACGGCTTCTCGATCAGCGCCCGGCTCGCCGTGAGCATACCCGGGATCGAACGGGATGTGGCGCAGTCCCTCATCGATCGCGCCCACGCGATCTGCCCCTATTCGAAGATGGTCCGCGGCGGCATCGAAGCCGCAGTTGCCTTGGCCTAACAGGAGACGTGACATGTCAATCATCGATAGCAAACTCGACCGCCGCAATTTCCTCGCCACATCAGCGGTTGGCGCCGCCGTCGCGCTCAGCGCTCCGCTCATCGCCAAGGCTCAGGCCATCGGCAACGTCAGCGATGCGCGGATACGGCCCTTCAGCTTCCATGCTTCGAACGAAGCGCTTGCCGACCTGCGCGCACGCATCCGCGCGACGAGATGGCCCGAGCGCGAGACCGTAGGGGACGCCACGCAGGGCGTGAATCTCGCCACTATGCGCAAGCTCGCGGATCATTGGGCGAACCATCACGACTGGCGGAAAGCCGAGAAAACCCTGAATTCCTATCCGAACTTCGTCACGGAGATCGATGGCCTCGACATTCACTTCATTCATGTGAAGTCGAAATACCCGAATGCATTGCCGATCATCATCACGCACGGCTGGCCGGGTTCGATCATCGAGCAGCTGAAGGTCATCGGCCCGCTGACCGATCCGGTCGCCTATGGCGGCACCGAAGCAGATGCGTTCGATGTCGTCATCCCCTCGCTTCCCGGCTATGGCTTCTCCGGCAAACCGACCGCAACCGGATGGGATCCCCAACACATCGCCCGGGCATGGGTCGAGTTGATGGAGCGTCTCGGCTACAAGAAGTATGCCGCCCAAGGCGGTGACTGGGGAAATGCGGTGACCGAGCAGATGGCGCTTCTCAAGCCGGCCGGGCTGATCGGCGTCCATACCAACATGCCTGCAACGATTCCGGACGAGATCGCGAAGCTCCTGCCCGACGGTCCAGAACCGGCAGGTCTGAGCGACGACGAGCGCTATGCCTGGGGCCAGCTCGCTTTCTTCTACAAGCACGGGCTGGGCTATGCGCAGGAGATGGCGAATCGACCGCAGACGCTTTACGCACTTGCCGATTCCCCGATCGGATTGGCGGCCTGGATGCTCGATCATGACGACCGCAGTCGCGATCTGATCACGCGGATCTTCGACGGCGCTAACGAGGGTCTATCGCGCGATGATATCCTCGACAACATCACGCTCTACTGGCTGACCAATACGGCGGTTTCGTCGGCGCGGCTCTACTGGGAGAGCAAGCTCGCCTTCTTCCAGCCGAAGGGCATTGAAATCCCGATGGGTGTCAGTGCGTTTCCGGACGAGATTTACACCGCGCCCGAAAGCTGGACCCGCAAGGCATATCCCAAGCTCGTTCACTACAGCCGACTGCCCAAGGGCGGGCATTTCGCCGCCTGGGAGCAGCCACAGTTCCTGACGGAAGAACTGCGCGCAACCTTCCATACGTTGCGTTAACCTTTGCGCATTGAGGCACCGGCATGGCACTGACGATCACCACAATCCTCGTCGCTTTTGCCGGTGTCCTTCTTATCTGCTCATGGAAAGGGCATTCAGCGGCAGTTCTCGACCCGAAAACCGGCACCGGCTTTCGGGTCGATGCGCAGAGTCAAGAAGTTGGAGCGTCCGTTGTCCATCCCATGCGGACGCACGGCGCATTTAGCTCCAGCCAGCGTAGAATACCCCTGCCAGGATGACGATGCCCAACACGCCGCGATAGATGACGAATGGCCAGGTGGAGAAACGCTCCAGAAAGCGCATGAGACCCCAGATCGTCACGAAGGAGGAGATGCTTCCCACGATCAGCCCGACGGCCAGAATCGACCAGCCTTCGAGCGACAGATGCGCGCGATAGAGCTCGAACAATTCCTTCAAGCCCGCCAGCGTGATGGCCGGAATGCCAAGCAGGAACGAGAACCGGGCCGCCTCGTCCCGTTTGAAGCCGAGAAACAGGGCAGCGGTCAGTGTCGATCCCGATCTCGAAACACCGGGGAAAAGTGCCCCGACCTGCGCCACGCCGACGATCAGGGCGTCAAGGATGCTCATCTTCTCCATATCCCGTCGATGCCTGCTGTAGAGCTCGGCGAGCGCAAGCAGGCCAGCCATGACGATGCAGGAAACGCCGATGACCCACAGGCTCCGCAATGGCGAGCCGCACGTGTTCAGCTTGGAGGACAGCAACACGCCTCCGATCACGATCGGCACCGTAGCAAGGACGATACCGAAGGCGAGCCGCAGGGCCGGCGAAGACCAATATCCCTTCCTTAGCGCGACGATTGATTCAGACGCCACGTATCGGACGTCGCTCCAAAAGTAGGATACGATGGCGGCTAGGGCAGCCAGCTGCATCGTCGCCGAGAACGCCGATCCCGGGTCCTGCCAGCCAAGAAGCGCCGGAACGAGCCGCATATGCGCGGTCGATGATATGGGCAGCAGCTCAGTCAATCCCTGAACGACTCCCAAGGCCGCCGTTCTCGTATATCCAAGGGCAACGAAGCCCGTATCCAAACCTTGCGTACAAACGTCAGCCACGTCTCAGCACCTCCGTTTCGACTGGTATCGCCGCCCCAATCTGTTTGATTGTCGGCGCGGCTTCCCCTGTGCTTGCAGATCAAGCTGAAATGTACCTTAAGAAATGGAGGCAAAGCTCATTTGACGCCGATGGCATCGGCAGAAAAAATGGCGATATCGCCGATCACACAAGGGATGCGATATATCTCCACCCAGACAGGGCAGGATAGAGAGGGGTCGCGCAAAGTTTGGGTTGACCGTTTTCGATGGCGAGGCGAAACTTGCGGCCGGCAGCAAGACAGGAGAAAAATGCGATGGATGAACCAGATCGCTGGCGACACATGGCAAGCGCACCGAAAGACGGCAGTCGGATCCTGGTCACGATCCGCGCGTCCGAACAAGGGCCGGCGGAAGTTGACCTTGCCTATTGGTCGAATGGCGACCAGTTCAGCGCAGAAGGCTGGCGCGCCTCCGATTCCTCGCCCGGGCACATCATCGAATATGCCGAGCCGGAATTGAAGTGCTGGATGCCCATGCCCTCCGCCAATCTCAATCGCACCTCAATGCCCTCACCTTGGGAAGGCGACGACGCCCAGCAGCTCGACGGGTCAGGGATTTAAGAACCCGCTCCGCCATGTGGCGATGATTCGGTACACGGCGGTGGCAAAATCTGGTTGAGCTATCCACAACCATCCTTTGATAATTAGCCGATCCCTGTGCGAATGGCACAAGGCACTTTTGTGTATCACGAAAAGCCGTCGCTTGAACTCATGCAGTCTGCTTAACCCGGGCCGGTTTCAGACGCTGGCGCGTCAGCCCTGCCAAGCAAGAATTCGGCAGCTTTTTGAGAATTGTTGATCGTTACATATTTGCCGACCCTTCGGGTCTCAATGGTTATCGGGTTGTTCCATGATTGCTTCGTCATCTGTATCCTCCCCGCCATCAATCTAGGCAGAAGCTTCCATGTTCCGGCCGGCCGGAGGAATGCCGAATTGGAATTAAGCCTTTGCTTGAGTGGTCGCGGCCTCGATCAACGCACCTCTGCCGCGTGCAGCCGCTTCTTCGATCTTAATAGTTCAGACAGTTGTTGCCTTTACAATTCCGTAAGGTGACGGAATGAACGTCAGAATATATTGCTGAAAGTGACGCGCATTTGTGAGGCACAATGATCGCTCGGCACAGTTTTAGCTTCATCGGGAGCGTCGTCGCAATTTCGTCTGCGTTCTGGCTCTTCTCAACCAGCCCTTCGAATGCATCGGTCCTGCTCGAAGATCAAACCTGGACAGAGCTGCGCGATCTTATCAAATCCGGAACGGCGACAATCATCGTGCCAATCGGCGGCACCGAGCAAAATGGCCCGGCCATGGCGCTAGGCAAACACAACGCGCGGGCAAAGTATCTGGCTGAACGGATAGCCGAGCGGCTTGGAAACGCCCTGGTTGCCCCTGTGATCTCCTATGTTCCTGAAGGTTCGATCGACCCGCCGACCGCCCATATGAAATTTCCCGGCACCATCACGATCAGCGACAAGACCTTTGAAGAGCTCCTCGAATCCGCATCGCGCAGTTTCAAACTGCACGGATTCACGACTATCGTTCTCATAGGCGACCACGGGAGTTACCAGGGCGACGAGCGTGTCGTTGCCGATCGCCTCAATCGAGAATGGAGCAAAACGCCGGTCCGCGTATTCGCGGCCACCGAATACTATGAGATCACAGAGCGCGCCTATGTCGAGAAGTTGTTGTCGTCCGGCGCAAAGCGCAGCGAAATTGGAACGCATGCCGGGTTGGCCGATACATCGCTCACGCTCGCTATCGATCCGTCGATGGTGCGCATGGATCGGATTCTGGCGACCCCGAAGCTGGGCGCGGCGGACGGCGTCTACGGTGGTGATCCGACGCGCTCGTCTGCCGAGCTTGGCAGGCTCGGCGTAGACCTGATCGTGCAAGGGACGACCGAAGCGATCCGCAAGTTCGTCGCAACTCGGCGGACATTGCAATGACTGGAAGGCATGGATGTTTCTCGACTATTGTCGCATCATTTGTGTACTTGGCCGCCTTGCAAGCGACCTCAGCTTCGGCCGGATCCTGCCCACCGGACTGCGGCGAACCGGCAGCGCCGCCCAGCGCCGTCAACATTTACAGTGAAACAACCGCCGACCATTTATCTCCAGCGACGCTAGACGCGCTACCGCGCGTCTATGTTCCAAATCATGCGTCAAACACCGTATCCGTCGTCGACAGCACGACGCTTAAGGAAGTCGACAGATTTCCAGTTGGACGACAGCCGCAACACGTAGTTCCCTCTTGGGATCTTAAGACGCTTTGGGTCACCAACAATGCTAGCCGCACGAAGATGGGCAGCCTGACGCCCATCGATCCAAAGACAGGAAAGCCTGGCAAGACCATTCCGACAACCGATCCCTACAATATGTATTTCATGCCGGATGGGAGCTCGGCCATCGTTGTCGATGAGGCGTATAAACGGCTGGACTTGCGCGACCCGCAAACCATGGCAATGAAGTCATTTATCCCAACTCCCACGTGCCATGGCGTCAATCATGCGGATTTTGCCGCCGACAATTCCTATGCCATCTTCACCTGTGAATTCAGCGGAGGCGGTCTTGTGAAAGTCGACCTGTCGACCAAGAAAGTTGTCGGCAGCCTCAAATTGTCCAAGAGAGGAATGCCCCAGGACATCAGGCTTTCGCCCGACGGCAAGGTTTTCTACGTCGCCGACATGATGAATGACGGTGTTTTCCTAATCGATGGCGACAGTTTTACCGAGATTGGCTTCATTCCAACGGGTATTGGCAGCCACGGTCTTGTCGTCAGCCGCGACGGCACCAAGCTCTATGTCGCCAACCGCGGTTCCCGCAAGATGAAGGGCGCCAGTCCGCATGGTCCGGGAAGCGTGACCGTGATCGATTTTGCAACGCGATCGGTTACCGCCCAATGGCCTGTTCCCGGTGGCGGAAGTCCCGATATGGGGAACGTCAGTGCTGACGGCACGCAGTTGTGGCTGTCCGGTCGGTTCGACGGCGAGGTCTACAAGTTCGACACCATCTCCGGCGCCGTAACAAAAGTCCGGGTTGGTGTGGAACCGCATGGCCTAACGGTCTGGCCACAACCTGGCAGATACTCTCTTGGCCACACCGGCAACATGCGGTAGGTCGCGTCCCAAAGTACACAGCCTAATACTTCGAGGCGCCCGATGCGATCGGATAGCGCAGCGAGACGGAGGCCCCCATCGTCGGCTGGTCAATAACGACAACCATTCCATGCAGACGGGCAACGGCCGCTACGAGGCTTAGCCCCAGGCCGTTGCCCGGCGCCTGGCGACTTCGTTCCGTCCGATAGAAGCGCCTGACTATGGCCTCGCTCTCCCGTTCTGGAATTCCCGGTCCGGTATCTGAAACTGCGACGCCGATCCCCTCCGGCCCGTCAAGGATTCTGACCGAAACGCGCCCTCCTTCCGGCGTAAACTTAATTGCATTGTCGACGAGATTGCCGATCGCCTCGAACAATAGGCTCGGCTCGCCGGGTATGGTGGCATCCGGCGAGCCCTCGACTGAGAAGCTGATATCTATTGATTTTTCTTCAGCCGCTGGCTCGTAAAAATCGAGTGCATCCGCGGTCACGGCGACAAGATCGACCGGTCTGAAGCCGGACCGGCGGACGCCATCCTCGATTTCGGAAATCTTAAGCAGCGCGCTGAATGTTCTAAGGGCAGCTTGTGTCTCGCCGATGGCTTCGTCAACGCCGCGGCGATAGTCGTCCATTGAGGAGGCGCGACGTTGGACCCGCTCAAGACCGGCCAGCAGACGCGTTAGCGGTGTCCGCAAATCGTGAGCAATATTGTCGCAGACGCCCTTGACCTCGTGCATCAACCGCTCGATCTCGGCGAGCATCTCATTGACCACATTCGCCAGTCGCGCGACGTCTCCTGAATTCCCTTGCGCCGGCAGGCGCTTCGAAAGATCGCCTGCCATGATGTCGCGCGCGGCACGCGTGATACCATTGATTTGGCCAACGACGCCGGTCCCCACTATCGCGGCGCCCGCCAGCCCTATGGCAGCTATGATGGTTCCGGCAAGCAGCATCGCGCCGGAAAGCACTTCGTCGAACTCGCGCAACTCACCGATGTCTTGCGCGATCAGTAGCCGGTGTCCAGACGCGAGGTGGTGGACCACGCCGCGGAAATGCGTATGCCCCGGAGATCCCTGAATTTTGAAATCGAACAAACTATCTCCGTCAGGAGCCGTTGACGGAAGCAGAATGTCGCTGCCGGCCACGCGAACTCCGGCTTTGTCGAACAATGCGATCGGGCGCTCGACATCCGCCCCTCGCGCTGTCCGGCCTCCCAACCGAAAGACGATGTCATCGATAGGACGCTGGGCAAACTCCTGCACTTCGCTCTGGACCCATTCGTCGACCTTGTTCTGCATGAAGTTCTTCGTTTCAAGATACATGAAACCGAAGAGCACAAGGGACGCGAGTCCGAACAACGCCAGGAACGACATGGACAGGCGAAAGCTGGTCGTCCGGCAGATATCATTTAGGCGCTGCAAGAACATAGCCCGAGCCCCTGATAGTTTGAATCATGGAAGCGGCACCCGCTTGATCGATCTTGCGGCGCAACTTGCTCACATGTACGTCGATCAGATTGGTCGGCTCGTCATAGCGATAGTGCCAGACTTCCTCGAAAAGCATCGTTCTGGTGACGATCTGACCTGCATGCTGCATCAGATATTCCAGAAGACGGTATTCACGTGGCAGCAGATCGATGACTTCGCCTGCTCGGCGTACCACGTGCCTCAGAAGGTCCACTTCCAGATCACCGACGCGCAGGACTGTCGCGACAATCGGGCCGGATCGCCGCTTCATGAGAACGTCCAGTCGTGCCGTCAATTCCAGGAACTCGAATGGTTTGGTCAGGTAGTCGTCCCCGCCAGCCTTGAGGCCGCGGACACGCTCGTCTACCGCCGACAATGCACTCAGGATGAGCACCGGTGTCTGCACGCCCGCAGCGCGCAGCGCCGCAAGGACGCCGAGTCCGTCGACATCGCCCGGCAGCATGCGGTCGAGAATGATGGCGTCAAACGTCTCCGCAATAGCCTTAAGGATGCTTTCACGCCCGGTGGCCACCTGCTCGACACGATGGCCAGCATCGGCAAGCGCGGCCTCGATCTCCTCCGAGGTTCGCTCATCGTCTTCGACCACCAGGATTCGTGACATCGCATTTCTCCGGCACCAGTTGCCAGCCGTGTCGACTCAGGTCTACCGGCCCAGCGCGTGCAGCCACTATCTCACTTGAATATCAGCCTATGCTTCGCACGAACATGAAATCTAATTAATCTTGGCTTTTCCGCAATGTGCACCCAAGTATGTGAGCCGAATCGCGGGGTCGGCTTCGCTAGCGACCGGTGTCGTTGAATCGCGCAATCTCGCATCGGACGGCAAAATCATGCGTATCCTGATCGTAGAAGACGATGAAAAGACCGCCGCCTATTTGACACGGGGTCTGTCGGAGAGCGGTTACATCGTCGACCGGGCGTCCGACGGCGAAACCGGCCTGACCATGGCTCTGGAGGGCATCTACGATGCCATGATCCTGGACAGAATGCTTCCAGGGATGGACGGTCTCGATATCGTGCGGCGTCTACGTGGCGATCAGCTCGAGCTGCCGATCCTCATGATTAGCGCACTTGCCACCGCCAGCCAACGGATCGAGGGCCTTCGCGCTGGTTGCGACGATTATCTCGTCAAGCCCTACGCCTTTTCTGAGGTACTTGCCCGGCTCGAAGCACTAAGCCGCCGCGCTGGCCGCTACGGCGACATCACCATGTTGCGCGTGGGCGACCTTGAGCTCGATCTGCGGCGCCGAAGTGCAGCACGCGCTGGACGGCCGATCGCGCTTCACCACCGCGAGTTCTTGTTGCTTCAGACATTGATGCTTCATGCGGGCCAGGTCGTCACCCGGTCCATGCTGCTCGAAGCGGGCTGGAATTACGACTTCGAACCGCGTGGCAACATTATCGAAATGCACATTCATCGCTTGCGACGCAAGCTCGACAACGGCTTCGATACCCAACTTATTCAGACCGTGCCCGGCGCGGGCTACATGATTGCCTCGGCAGGTACTCGCACGCCCTGAACGAACGAAGTCGGACAAGGCGACTGCCATCCTGAATCGAATTTCACGTTCGTGAGACGCCGGCTCCATCGAAGGGCGGCCATGATGCGAATCCGTCGCGGGGAATGCAACGGGCCGAGGCCCAGTCGTGTCCTTGCGCCGCAACGGATGATGGTGGAGACAGTTTGTGAAAAACATGGACGAGCAGCGACCATCTCGCAGCAATGGCTGGCTGCGGGCGCTCGTGACAACCCTTGTGCTCGGCGCTATTTTCGGCGGCGGCTTGTTTGTCTTGCAGCCCAATCACGGATGGCCGTTCCCGCAAGCTAAAAAGAACAGTGACGCCGCCCCCTCCTCGAAGCCCGCGGCAATTCCGGTGACAGTGGCAAAGGCCTCGACCCGCGATCTCCGAATTGAGCGATCCGGCCTCGGCACGGTGATTTCGCTCAATGCCATCGACGTCAAGTTCCGTGCCGACGGACAGTTGCAGACGATAGGCTTCAAGGAAGGCAGGGACGTTCAGGCCGGAGATGTCCTCGCGCAGATCGACCCGCGCCCCTACCAGGCCCAACTTGCGCAGTCCGAGGCTGCCTATCAGAAGGACCAGGCATCCCTCAACAACGCGAGAGCAGATGAGGCTCGCGCCGAGAAGCTAGGTTCCTCAGGCGCGGGAACGAACCAGGCGGTGGAGACAGCCAGGGCCCAGGTCGCCGTTTTCACGGCAGCCTTGGCAGGCGACCAGGCGGCGATCGATGCCGCCAAACTCAACCTCGAATTCACGACGGTAAAGGCGCCGATTGCCGGGAGGGCGGGCATGAGGCAGGTCGACGAGGGCGCCGTCGTCCACGCAAGCGACTCGACTGGTCTCGTCAGCATTACGCAGATGTCTCCCATCGCCGTACGATTCTCCCTTCCCCAGGACGACTTGCCGGCGCTTGTCGCGGGGCAAGCACAAGGCGATCTTGCCGTCGCCGTCGACAGTCGCGACGGTAGCCGTCACCTCGCAGATGGAAAGCTTGAGGTCATCGACAGTCAGATCGACGTCGCAACGGGCATGGTTCGGCTCAAGGCCGTTTTTCCCAACGATGCACGCGTGCTCTGGCCCGGAGAACTTGTCGACGCTCGCGTTCTCATAGGCGTTGATCATGACGCGACCGTCGTTCCCTCTGCCGCTGTCCAGAACGGCCAGGACGGTTCGTATGTCTTCGTCGTCCGACCGGACAAGACGGTGTCCGCCGTTGCAGTCAACACTGGCCTCACAGTCGACGGTTATACCGCACTGCTGTCGGGCGTGTCGTCCGGCCAGGACATTGTCCTCGACGGCCAATCGCGATTGACCAGGGGAAGCCTAATCAGTCCCAGGACCGAGACCGGCGACTCGAACAAAGCACAGGGGCCGTCGACATGACGCTTTCGGAGGTTTTTATCCGCCGCCGGATCGGCACGGCCTTACTTGCTCTCGCAATCGTCCTGCTCGGCGCGGTCGCCTATTTCAGCCTCCCGGTGGCACCCCTGCCGCAGGTCGACTTTCCGACGATCCAGATCCAGACCAGCTTGCCGGGGGCAAACGCGGACACGATGGCGACCTCAGTCGCCACGCCGCTTGAAAACCAACTCGCAAACGTGTCCGGCATCACGCAGATGACCTCGTCAAGCTCGTCCGGCCAGACCAATATTACGCTCCAGTTCGATCTGACGCGCGACATCAACAGCGCCGCCCAGGATGTTCAGGCCGCCATCAACGCCGCCACAGGCAATCTGCCCAAGAACCTCCCGAACCCACCAACCTACGAAAAAACGAACCCAGCCGAGGCGACGCTCCTGACGCTTGCCCTCTCCTCCGATCTAATCCCTCTCACCGATCTTGATCACTACGCAGAAGACGTCATCGCTCAGCAGCTCTCTCAAATGACCGGCGTAGGGCTGGTGGATTTCCATGGTCCCCAGCGGCCGTCGGTGCGCGTTCGCCTGGACCCCGACAGGCTTGCGTCGCGCGGCCTCAGCCTGGAAGACATCAGAAGCGTGATTTCCGCTCAGACTGTCAACGCCCCCAAAGGCTTATTGAGTGGATCCGACCGGGCGGTCGTTCTCAATGCCACCGACCAGATCATCGACGTGCCATCCTACGAATCCATGATTGTCGCCTACAAGGACGGCGCCCCGATCCGGCTGCAGGACCTCGGCACGGTTATGACCGGCCCTCTCGACACCCATCAGGCTGCCTGGTTGCAGTCGAAGCACGCCGTCATGATCGACATCCACAAGCAGCCGGGCTTCAACGTCATCGAGACAATCCAGCGGATCAAGGACAGGCTGCCGGCGCTTGAAGCCGGCCTGCCAGCGGCCGCGAAACTGTCCGTCGTCGGGGATCGCACCCAAACAATCACCGCGTCGGTCAATGACGTCCAGATCACGATGCTGATCACGATCGCACTTGTTGTCATGGTGATTTTTGCATTCCTCAGAAACATCTGGGCCACGCTCATTCCAAGCATCACGATCCCGCTGTCGCTGTTGGGCACGTTCTGCGTCATGTATATGCTCGGCGACAGCCTCGATAATCTGTCGCTGATGGGCCTCACCATCGCAGCCGGATTTGTGGTCGATGACGCCATAGTCATGATCGAGAACATCATCCGTCACATCGAGATGGGCAAAACCAAGATCCAGGCGGCGATCGATGGCGCGAGCGAGGTGGGTTTCACCATCATATCGATGACGGTGTCGCTCATCGCGGTGTTCATCCCCATTTTGCTGATGGGAGGAATCGTTGGCCGCCTTTTTCGAGAGTTCGCGGTCACCGTGAGCGTTGCGGTCCTGATGTCCGGCCTCGTTTCCCTTACCGTGACACCGATGCTTTGCGGATGGCTGATCCATCATGAGCAGGAACGATCGCATGGGCGACTCTACCGGGCGTTTGAACGAGCGTTCGACGCCGCGGCGCACGGCTACGGCGCCTGCCTCGACGTCGTCCTGCGACACCGGTTCATAACACTTCTGATCACCCTGCTGACATTGGCCACGACGCTCTGGCTCTACACCGTGGTTCCCAAAGGCTTTCTGCCGCAGCAAGATACCGGTTTCATCCAGGGACGAGCGCAGGCGGCGACGGATATCTCGTTCCACGCCATGTCGAACCGGATGCAGGAACTCGGGAAGATCATCATGGCCGATCCGAATGTCGACAATGTCGCCTACTGGATCAACCCGAGCCCCTCTTCGGCCATTGGCCAGGTGCAAATCAATCTCAAGCCATTCGGCGAACGCCAGGCGACCGCGGCCCAGGTGATGGCTCGATTGAAGAAGGCAACCGCAGCCGTGCAGGGGCTGACTCTTGGCATGCAAATCCGGCAGGACATCCAGGTGGGCGGCCGTCCTTCCGCTACACAGTACCAGTACACGCTTCAGGATGGCGATACCGCCGAACTCGCACAATGGTCGGACGCAATGCAAAAGGCGATGTCGTCCATTCCGCAAATTCAGGACGTGACCTCCGATCGGGAGGCAGCCGCAACCAGCGCGACGCTCGTCATCGACCGCCCAACCGCCTCACGGCTCGGTGTGAGCGTGCAAGCCATCGACGACGTGATCTACGACGCCTTCGGCCAGCGTCAGGTCGCGACCTTGTTTACGCAAGTGAGCCAGTATCACGTGGTCGAGGAACTCGATCCCTCCTTCCAACTGACGACGGCCGCTCTCGACCACCTCTTCGTACGCTCGTCGACAACCGGAGTACTGGTGCCGATGCGCGTCCTTGCTTCCGTACATGATGGGGTGATGCCAGTGACCATCAACCATCAAGGCTCGCTGCCCGCGACAACGCTGTCCTTCAACCTCACGCCGGGGACGTCACTCGGCCAGGCTGTCGACGCCGTTCATGCCGCCGAGCTGACTGTTGGCATGCCGATTACTGTGGCAAGTACATTCCAAGGAACGGCGCGCGCGTTCCAGGATTCGCTGCGCACCCAGCCGTGGCTGCTGCTGGCCGCCGTGGTTGCCGTCTACATCGTTCTCGGCGTTCTCTACGAGAGCGTGGTGCATCCGCTGACCATCATTTCGACCCTGCCCTCAGCGGGATTGGGTGCCTTGCTTGCGCTCCTTGTCTGCGGCCAAGATCTTTCGATCATGGGCATGATCGGGATCATTCTGCTGATCGGCATCGTGAAGAAGAACGCCATCATGATGATCGACTTCGCCCTTGACGCCGAGCGCGAGCAGCACCTGCCGCCTGAGGCTGCCATTCGCCAGGCCTGCCTGCTGCGTTTTCGTCCCATCATGATGACGACCTTTGCGGCGCTGTTCGGGGCGCTGCCTCTGGCGCTCGGCACCGGGCCAGGATCGGAGCTCCGCACGCCGTTGGGAATTGCCATCGTTGGTGGATTGCTCATTTCCCAAGTCCTCACTCTGTTTACCACGCCGGTGGTCTACCTGGCCTTTGGCGGCCTGGCCTCGCGCGGGCGTCACTTCCGCCGTGCCGTTGCCAGTGCGCCTGCACAGGATTCACCGACGGCGGCTCTCTCGCCAAAGGAAAGGAGGTCGGGGTCTCATGCTAACGCTCTATAGGGAAGAACTGCGCGCTCTGATGCGCGGACGTTTCGCCTGGCTGGGAGTTGCAGTCGTCCTGCTAGGAGTGGGCGGGCTCTCCGCCGTGGCCTCCCAGGACAGCTGGCTCGACGGCTATGGCGTCATAGCCTATTTCCTGGCCCCCATCTGCTTCCTGCCTCTGTCGGCCGGAACGATCGCAAGTCCCCGTGCAACCAGGTTTGTCGAGAGCGTCTTCACCGCTCCTGTAGGCCGCGGCAAGTGGTTCCTTGCCAAAATCCTCGTGCTACTGACGGTCGCTCTCGCTTATTATGTTGCCGTTGCACCTCTTGCGGCCGTTTATATCGCCAATGTCGGCATGCCGTTTCTGCTTGAGATGTATCTCCTTTGGACGCCCGGCATCCTCCTGGTCAGCATCGCGGTCGGCACGCTCGTCGGGGTCATGTTCATCGGGCGAAGCGTGGCTCCCCCTGTGGCGACGGGCGTCGGCATCATGCTTGTCTATGCCGTGCTGACACCGCTGCAGGAACTGCTCGTTACCCGAGGGTTCGGCGCCACCGCGATGGGGCATGTGACCTTGGCCAGTCCGCTGGTGCTTCTGAAGAACGGATTGGGCTTCACGCTTGCGACCGGCGAAGTTCCCGACACAGCTACAAGCACCTGGGTTTGCCTGGCGATAGTCGTGATCGGATCATTTGCTCTATCCGCATGGATCTTCCTGCGGGCGCAGGGGGTCGAGTCCTGGGAAACAAGTTCGCGACAGCGTTGGGTCATCGCCCTCGGTGTTCTGGCGCTCGTACTGGTACCCATGGTTTTCGGCGATACCAGCTACACCAAAGCCGCGCCTGCGCAAAACGGCGCGCCGTCCATACCCGGTCTTTTCCTGCGCGGCGGCGGCCAACTTGCGCTTGTCGAGCCCTACGAACCGCTTCCGGCCTCCTGCTGCGACACCCTGCTCAACCGCGACAAGTGGCCCTCGCTTCCGACCGGCCAAGCAACGCGCCAGGATCTGCTTTTGTTTCTTCCGGTCGACGTGACGCAAAGGCTTGTCCACCTGGACGTTCACGTCGTCGGCCAAAGCGGACTCGATATCCGAGTGTTGCCCCGTGATCTTTTGCGAAATCTTGAGACACACGTTTATCCGGCGGGCATCGGGCCGACAGATGCAGATGGACGTCGCGTTGAAACCGGATGGGTCGCCCGAATTCCTGTCGACATCGTTCCAACCGCGCCTTGGGACATAGGTGGCATTCGTTACCCGCTCGACCTCGACGCAACCTACGCTGTCGATGGCGGCTCACAACCGTATACGCTGAAGGCGCGCGCCGCGGTTGAAGCCCACGTTCCGAACGCGCTAGCGGAAATGGCGGTCGTTGGCGCCGTTGTCCCCATCGTCTGCATCGGCGCAATGCTCAATCGCTGGAGGCGAACGCGATGACCGACTTCGCTATCGAGACACGCGCTCTCACCCGCAGCTTCGGCCCCCTGGTGGCAGTCGACGGTATAAGCTTCAAGGTGGCGAAAGGCGAGCTCTACGGATTCCTTGGTCTCAACGGCGCCGGCAAGACCACCACCATCAGGATGCTGACCACTCTTCTGCCACCAACGTCGGGGAGCGCGAAGCTATGGGGCCATGACGTCGCTTCCGAGCCGCTCGCTGTGCGCCAACTGATTGGTCTGGTCAGTGACGAAACCAGCGAGAGCCAGTCAGACTGGACGGCGCGCGAGTACCTCGCCTACTTTGCCCGGATACGCGGGATCGAAGGCGTCTCCGACACAGTCGAACGCTGCCTGACCAGCGTGGGGCTGGCCCATCAGTTTCGCGGCAAGCTGATCGGAACTTACAGCACGGGCATGAAGCGACGCGTCGAAATCGCGCGCGCCCTCCTCGGCGGCCCAAAGGTGTTGTTTCTCGACGAGCCGACGCGCGGCCTCGATCTCCCTGCAAAGCGGGAAACGTGGAGACTATTGAAAGACCTTGCGTCGCAGGAAGCGGTCACGACATTCTTGAGCAGCCACGACGCGCAGGAGATCCGGACGCTGTGCAGCGAGATCAGCATAGTCGCCGCCGGAAAGCTGGTGTTTACGGGGCCGACTCGGGATCTGGGAAGCGACCTCGACACATTCGAGGACCGGCTGATCAAGTTGCTGACGTCAAGCAACTAGGGCGTCGCTGCGCGATGCCGCATATTTGACGAGAACGAAATATCCGACTGAATATAACGTCGTTGTATACGGCCGAATATCATGCTAGCGGTCGGCCTCTTCCTGGAGGGACCCATGTCATGATCGCTCGTCTCACGTCCGTTGCAAGAATCGCCATTGCTATCAGCGGTTTATTGCTCGCCACACCCGCCCTCGCCGACCGTGTCGTCACTGATCAGATCGGCCGCCAGGTGGATATTCCCGACACGGTGAACCGGGTCGTGATCCTGCAACACCAGACGCTCAATATTGCGGTGCAGCTCGACGCGATGGACAAGGTCGTCGGTGTTCTCGACGAGTGGAAGAAGCAACTTGGCGCCAACTACGTGCGGCTTGCCCCGCAGCTTCCGAACCTCGCCATGCCGGGCGGTCTGACGAAGGTCAATATCGAGGAACTCCTGAAGCTGAAGCCGGACGTGGTTTTCGTCACCAATTATGCGCCGGCCGACATGGTCAAGCAGATCCAGGATGCGGGTTTGGCGGTCGTCGCCATCTCGCTGCTGGACGTGCCGCCGGAAGAGGCGGTGAAGCTCAACCCGACCGTCAAGGACGAGCCGGCGGCGATCGACGCCGGTTTTGCAACCGGCGTTCGGCTGATCGCCGACATTCTCGGCCGCAAGGACAAGGGCGAGGAAATGATCGCCGTTACCAAGAAGACCCGCAAGCTCGTCGCCGACCGTCTTGCCGACATCCCGGAAGACAAGCGAGTGGCGACCTACATGGCGAACCCGGATCTCACGACCTACGGCCGCGGCAAATATACCGGTCTGATGATGGAGCGCGCAGGCGCCCGCAACGTCGCCAACTCAATTGCCGGTTTCAAGCAGGTGACGATGGAAGACGTGCTCAAATGGAATCCGGCTGTCATCTTCGTGCAGGAGCGCTACCCAACCCTCGTCGAGGAAATCAAGAAGACCGCTTCCTGGCAGACGATCGACGCGGTGAAGAATGGCCGAATCTACCTGATGCCGGAATATGCCAAGGCCTGGGGTTATCCGATGCCGGAAGCCATGGCCCTCGGCGAACTCTGGATGGCCAAGCAACTTTACCCCGAGCGTTTCCAGGATATCGACATGCAAAAGGAAGCAGAGGCCTATTACAAGGAATTCTACCGCACCGACTATCGCGCCGCACAATGAGCGGTGATGCCTTTCCCCGACGCCAGCCTCAGGTTGTTATCGCCATTTTGGTGATCCTGCTGACGCTCGTGGCAGTCTCGTCCTTGGGGATCGGCCGCTACGACATACCGTTCACGCGAGTGGTGCAGATCCTCTGGGCCTCAATCTCTCCGTCGGATGTGCCGGTAACGCCGACCGAGGTGAATGTCGTCTTTACCGTGCGTATGCCACGCATCCTGCTGGCGCTGTTGGCGGGTGCCGGCCTGGCGCTGTCGGGGGCGACGATGCAAGGCGTGTTTCGCAATCCGCTGGTTGGGCCGCAGGTGATGGGCGTGTCTTCGGGCGCGGCTTTCGGCGGCACGCTCGCCATCCTCCTCAGTTTTCCGCGCTACGGCCTGCTAGGTTCAGCCTTCGTCTTCGGCCTTTCGGCACTAGTGCTGGTTTATGCGCTGAACGGCGTTGTGGCTCGCCGCAACATACTAGCACTGGTGCTCGCGGGCGTCGTCGTTACCGGCTTCTTCGGAGCGCTGGTCAGCCTCGTCCAGTATCTGGCTGACACTGAGGACAAGCTGCCCGACATGGTCTTCTGGCTGCTCGGCAGTTTCGCCACTGCCAACTGGGAAAAGTTCCTGCTGATCGCCGGGCCGGTGCTGATCGGCAGCCTGCTGCTGCTCGGCCTGCGCTGGCGCATCAATCTCTTATCGGTCGGCGATGAGGACGCCCGCGCGCTCGGCGTCAATGTCGAGCCGCTGCGCTGGTTCATTCTCGTCCTCGTTTCCTTCATCGTTGCCGCACAGGTCGCCGTCAGCGGCATCATCGGCTGGGTCGGTCTCGTCGTGCCGCATATGGCGCGTATGTTGGTCGGCCCCGACCATCGGGTGATGATGCCAGCCTCGCTCATCATCGGCGCGCTCTATCTGCTCGTCATCGATACGGTGGCGCGCACCGCGACCAGTACGGAAATCCCGCTCGGGATCCTCACCGCGCTGATTGGCACGCCGGTTTTTGCCCTGGCCCTATGGCAGACCCAGCGAGGCGGCCGTGGGTTCTGATCCGGTCCAACTCAGCATCGAAGCCGCCAGCCAGTCTTATGACGGTGAGCGCTGGCAGTTCCGCAATCTCGACTTCGACCTCAGATCGGGGGAGATCACCGCCATCCTCGGTCCGAACGGCCGTGGCAAGTCCACGCTGCTGCGAGTTCTCGCAGGCCTTCTGAAGCCGACGGCCGGCAAGACGGCACTGAACCCACGCACCGGTTTCGTGCCGCAGGAATTTTCCGGTTCCTTTCCCTATTCGGTGCTGGACGTGGTGCTGATGGGTCGGGCTCGGCATATCGCGCTCTTCCAGACGCCAAGGAAAATCGACATCGAGAAGGCGATGGAAGCACTTGAGGCCATCGGCATGGCGCATTATGCCCCGCGCAGCATCGATGCGCTCTCCGGCGGCGAGCGGCAGCTCGTGCTGATCGCCCGAGCGCTCGCCGGCGAAAATGCGGTGCTGCTGCTCGACGAACCCGCTTCGGCGCTCGATCTGAAGAACCAGGATGTGATGCTGTCGCTGCTTGGCGCGCTTGCCGATCGGCAAAAGCTGGCGATTGCCTTCACCACCCATCAGCCGAACCATACGGTGACGGTCGCGGACAAGGTCCTGCTGATGCTGCCGCAGGCGCGAACGATTTTTGGCGCAACCAACGACGTGATGACCGAAGCCAATCTCGAAGCGCTCTACGGCATTCCCGTTCGCTCCGCGCGGCTCGACAGCGGCGAACGCGAGGAAACCATCTTCGTGCCGCTTTTCCGGCAGAGGCCGCGAAGAGGAGATTTGTCATGACAGAGGCCGTCCAGGTTCTCTCCGCCGGCAGCACGCGGCATGCCTTTCCAGCCATCATCAATGCTTTCACGGAGGCAACAGGCATTGCGGTTTCGCTTTCGCTTGGGCCGGCGGGCCTGCTGCGGGAGCGGATCGAAGCCGGCGAACGCTTCGACCTTTTCGCCTCGGCCAACATGGAACATCCGCGACGGCTTGCGGTAGCCGGCGTAACGGAAGAAGCGATCTGTTTTGCCCGCAACCGGCTCTGCGTGATCAGCCGCGCCGATCTCGGGATGACCACGGAGAACTTTCTCGATGTCCTCTCCGACCCGTTGGTGAAGATCGGTACCTCGACACCGGGCGACGATCCCTCCGGCGACTATGCTTTCGAGGTGTTCGACCGTATCGAGACAAAACATCCCGGCATCGGCACGGCGCTCAAAGCCCGCGCGCGGCAATTGGTCGGCGGCCGTAACTCGCCACCCACTCCACCCGGCAAGGGCGGCGGCTACCTTATCACCGACGGCGAGGCGGATCTGATGATGAGCTATTATTCCAACGCGCGCTTGCTCGAACCAGACCCGGCTTTCAGGGTTGTCGACATCCCGGCTGAGTTCTCGCCCAAAGTCGAATATGGCCTCGCTCTGCGCAAGGGGGCGCCCAATGAGGCCCGGCGGTTGCGGGATTTCATGATATCGACGGGCGGACAGGAGATATTGAAGGGCGCTGGCTTTTCAAACATCTAGGCGTGAAACCCATGCCGCTCTCTTCGGAACACTAACTCAGTCTGGCGCCATCCGACTTTCGGAAAATGTGGATCTTGTCCGGAGCTGCCGTCAGGGTCAATTGGTTCGCGCTGCCGGCCTGCAACCGTTCACGCAATGCCACGGCAACCGGTCGATCATTCACTTTTCCATAGACATGCGTCTCGGCGCCCGTTGGCTCGATCGCCTCAACGTCAAAGGGAAGACCGGTGTCGCTTCCCATGTCGGCAAGCTGCCAATGCTCTGGGCGAATGCCGACGACAACAGGTTGGCCTTCCGAAACGTCGATCGCGTCGGAAACGCGAATCCGGGACGCCCCAATTCGGGCAACGCATCGACCATCTTGCCGTTCGATGGTCGCATCCAGCAAGTTCATCGACGGGGAGCCGATGAATGTGGCCACGAAAAGAGTGGCTGGTCGATCATAGAGGTCAAGCGGGGAACCGACCTGTTCGATCCGGCCTTTGTTGAGGATCACAATACGATCGGACATCGTCATGGCTTCCATCTGATCATGCGTCACGTAGATGGAGGTCGTGGCAAGCCTACGCTGCAATGCCCTGATTTCCACGCGCATCTGCACGCGCAGCTTCGCATCGAGGTTCGATAGCGGCTCGTCGAACAGAAATACCTGCGGACGGCGAACGATGGCCCGACCCATGGCGACACGCTGACGCTGCCCGCCCGAGAGCGCCTTCGGAAGGCGGTCGAGATAGGGCGTGAGATTCAGCATCTCGGCGACTTCACCCACCGCTTTGCGTATCTCAGCCTTGCCGACATTGCGCAGACGCAGGCTAAAGCCCATGTTCTCGGCTACACTCAGATGAGGGTAAAGCGCGTAGTTCTGAAAGACCATGGCCATGTCGCGGTCTTTCGGCTCGACCTCATTGATGACCGAGCCGTTGAGCGCGATGGTGCCGTCCGTAATGTCTTCCAGACCCGCTACCATCCGCAAGAGGGTTGACTTACCGCAACCGGACTCGCCGATCAGCGAAACAAATTCGCCGTCTTCGATCCTCAAGTCGAGGCCGTGAATGACTTCCACGTTGCCGTATTTCTTCTTCAGGCCGGTTATCGCCAAGTTTGCCATTGCATATTCCAGTTTCGCGGAAAGGGAGGACCGCCGTTGGCGGTCCCCACTGCATAATTCCTTAAATCGGAATCGATTTAAGGATAAAATTATGCAGCAGATTTAAAGTGCTACAGCGACCTTTGCGCGTCACATGTGACGCGCGGCGCTGTAGATGCTACGACAGCACGACCACCTTGGTCAGGTGGCGAGGTGTCGTCGTATCGATCTTCTTGGATTGAGCAATCCGCTCCCCGAAAATCTGCAGTGCCGGCAGGATTTCGGGGATACGCGCCAGTTGCTTGCCGACCAGCGGTATCGAAATGTCGCCGGGGCCGCCGAGGCCGATCACCTTGCCGCCCTTGTCCTGGATTTCGCGGGCGAGCTTCGCCTCCTCTTCGAGCGTATCTTCACTATAGAGCAGAACCACCAGCGAGCCTTCGTCGATCAGGCTGATCGGACCGTGCCGATATTCCATCGGATGGAAGGTCTGAGCGTAGCTGATGCTCATCTCCTGCAACTTCAAAGCACCCTCGGAGGCAATGCCATAAAGAGCACCTGCGCCGAGATAGACAAAGTGTCGACGGCCGGCGATGACCGAGGCATCGACATCGTCCAGGACAGATAGGGGGCCCGCAGCCACCTTGGTGATGGCGCTGTCCAACGCGACGCCTGCCAGTCGCAGGCCAGCAATCAGCATCAGACTGGCCGAAGAAGTCATCACGACACCCTCCTGCGGGTGCGTCGGCAAATAGACCGTCTCGTCCGCTTCGCGGGCGATAGAACTATCCTTCTCACAGGTGACCGCTATCGTTCTGAGTCCGGCAGCCCGGCTGGCATCGACAGCCTGAACCGTTTCCGTGGATTCGCCGCTGCGCGACAGGGCGACGACAACAACGCCCTCGCGGTCGGCGACATAGCTTGATGGGCGACGCGCCCATTCGCCACCCGGTACGGCAAGCGCGTTGCGACCGTTGACATTGAAGGCCGAGGCGATCGTCTGGGCAAGATAATAGGACGTGCCACAACCGACCACGACGACGCATTCTGCGTCGATCGCCGGCATGTCGGCATCAAGCGCCCCTTGCCAGAAAGGGAATTGTTCCTTGATGACGCGTTCGGTTACATTCATTGCGGTATTTCCTTGCTGTGTGAGGGGAGGATTACTTGGTTGCGCCCGCCATGAGGCCGCTGACCAGAAAGCGGTTGAGAAACAGGACGACGAGGACCGGCGGTACGATCGCGACGATGCCTGCGGCGTTGATGAGGCCGTAGTCGACGTAATTGCGGCTCACGAACTCCGGGATCAGCACCGTCAGCGGCTTGGTTGCCAGCGTCGGCGAAAAGACCAGAGGTACCAGGAACTGGCCCCATGCATTGAGGAAGGTAATGATGGCTGCGGCGATAAGGCCGGGAGCGGCAAGCGGCATAACGATACGAACGAGCGTGTAGACCTTGCCGGCACCGTCGAGCCAGGCCGCCTCCTCGAGCGACAACGGCATGGCCTGATAAACGCTGCGCATCAGCCACAATGCCAACGGCAGAAAGGCGGAAACGTAGATCAGGGTGACGCCGAGATAGGTATCGACCAGCTTGATCGCGATCATGATCCGATAGAGCGGGATCATCACCGTGTAGGCAGGGATCGCCAGAGTGGCAACGACCACGACAAAGATCGCATCGCGGCCCGGAAATCGAAGGCGCACAAACGCATAGGCGCTGAAGGCTGCAATCACGACAGTGAGGATCGTCGCTCCCACGGAGGTGATCACGCTGTTGATCAGGGCTTGCGAAAATTGCGGCCAGACGGATTGCACCTCATTGCCCTGCGAAACGCTGGAGCTGCCCAGCAGCTTTGCGTAATGCTCGAATGTCAGGTGGGCAGGCCAGATATGCGGCTTGGCCGAAACGAGATCGGTCGGCGGCGTCAAGCTGGTGACGATGGACCAGTAGATCGGCCCCAACGACCATATGAGAAGGAGGACGACGGCGAGCGTCAGACCGATTTTTCCGCCAATGCGCTTCGTGTTGCGGGACAGCATCAGTCGAACCTCGTTTCGCGGTAGACTTTCAGGACATAGAGAAGCGAGATCAACAGCGAGGCGAGCATGGCAAGCAGCGACAACGCCATGCCCAGCGAGAACTTCATGTTCTGGAAGGCGAACATGTAGGTCTGGATGATCACGGTACGCGTATCGAGGCTTGCGCCACTCAATATCCACGCTTCGTCGAAAAGGTTGAACGCGAAAACTGTCGACTGGCTGAGCGCGATGGCGAGGCCGCTGGCAATCAGCGGCATCGTGATGAGCCGAAAGCATTTGAAAGCCCCGGCGCCATCGAGCTTGGCAGCCTGGTAGAGTTCCCCCGGGATGCTCTGGAGGGCGGCAAGCAGGATCACCGCCGTCAGCGGCATCATGCGCCAGACATGGACGATCGTCACGAGGAAGAGCGCCACGTATCTGTTATTGAAGAACACCACCGGAGCGGAGATCAGTCCAACCGACTGCAAGATGCCGTTCAGTAGGCCATAGCTCGGATTGTAGATCCATAGCCAGACGACAGCATTGACGACGGGCGGCAGGCACCATGGCAAAACGACCGCAGCGAGAAGCCATCGACGCCCATAGCGGATCCTGTTCAGCAAAAGTGCGGTGCCAAGGCCTCCAAGTGTTTCCAGAATGACGGCCATGACCACGTAATAGAACGTATTGATCCAGGACTGCCGCACCGCCGGATCCCGAAACAAGTCGACATAATTGCCAAGACCGACAAAGGGGGTGCCCGGATGCATCGGGTTGATGCGATAGACGCTGTCGATCATCGTCGACAACAGGGGCACGACCACCAGACCGCCCATGATGACGATCACGGGAATGACGAAGGCCAGCCCCAGTTCGACCTCGCCGCGACGGCGGCGAGATCCTTGTTGTGACGACGATGCAATCATGACATCAACTCCGCCGGCTCAGTCCTGAGACGCCGACTGGGCAGCCGCGGCGATCTGCTGGATTGCCTGGTCGACCGTCAACTGGCCCTTGGCAGCCTGATTGATGGCGGCTGCGACAGCGGAGGAGAATTCCGGATACCAGCCAGGGGTGCCCTGCGCAAAGACTGGCTCGACGGTTGCTGCCTGCTTGAGCAGGACATCACCATCCTTCAGCGCACCCTGATTGTTCAGCGCCTTCAGGACGCTGAGACGCGGCGGCATGTTGCCGAGCGCCTTGTAGCCGGCAATTTCAGTTTCGGGCTGCAGCATGAAGTTGACGAAGGCGGCAGCGGCCTTGGCATTTCCGGCGGCGGCCGGGATACCGATCGCTTCGGGCAGGCCGATGGTGCGCGAGGAGCCCGTCGTCGACGGCATCAGCGCAGCGGCGACATCATTGGAGACCTGCGACTTCGACGGATCCGCATAGACCGATAGGTTGCCAGCCCATCCGGCAACGTCGAAGCTGATCTTTCCACTCTTGAAAAGTTCCTGAACTTCAACGTCCTTGAGGCCCGTCATCGACGGATCGATCAGGCCGTCTTTCATCGCCTGAATCTCAAAGCTGAGCGCCTTGTAGCCGGCGGAGTTGGGATCCACGAAGAGCGGTTTGAAGTCCTTGTCGAAGAGATCGCCTCCGAACGCCTTGGTAAGGAGGTACCATGCCGTCGACGTGCCTTCGGTCGCCGAAAGCGGCAGTCCGATCGGATAATCGGCGATCTTGGCGTCCTTGATGGCCTTGGCGTCTTTCAGCAGTTCGTCCGGCGTCGTCGGCGGGGTATTGATGCCGGCCTTGGAAAGCTGCGCCTTGTTGTAGATCAGGACGCGGAAGTCGTTGCTGTAAGGGACCGCCAGCAATTTGCCGTCATAGGTGAAAATCTTCGCAGTCGGCGCGTCTGCGACCGCGCTGGCATCGACGGCGCCGTCGAGCGGCTGGTACCACTTGGAAGCGCCGAACTGACCAACCCAGGACCAGTCGACCTCCGTCGCGTCGCCCGGCGCCGCATTGGCGACAGTCGAGGTCACTATCTTGGTATGAATGTCATCCCAGCCGAGCGTTTGCGCGTTGAGGACGATGCCGGTCTTGGTCGTGAAGTCGTCCGTCATCTCCTTCGGGAGCGTGCCCCAGGGCGGAAGAAGGACGGTAAGGTGCTGGCCGGCCAGCGGCTTGGCATCGTCGGCCATCGCACCCGTGGAAACGGCGAACTGCAGAAGCGCGGCACTCGCCATCAGTACGGTTAGATATCTCTTCATTGATATTCCCCTTTCATTGCGTTGTTGATTGAAGAATCTGTTGCAGTGATCTTTTGAGTTGGCCGATGAAGGCCGCATCGGTCTTCCAGCCGGCAAGCTGTGCCGCGCGTAGAACAGCGCCGCCGATGGGCGGCAAAACGGGATCGCGCGGGTCACTTCCAATTCGCCGCCTCACTCCATCCAGGATGACGGGATTGGCGAAGACGCCACCGGCGTAGCTCCATGGCTGTCGCACGCTGCCGGGTGTCGAGACGAGGCGCTCCGCTGCAAGCACATGAGCAGCGAGATGATCGCAAGCGCGGTCCAGCAGCCCTTGTGCAGTCAAGGACCCGGACGCAGCGAGCGCGGCAGTGATTTTTGCGACACCGGCTATCGCCGTACGCTGATTGCTGAGGGAATAGACCCAATCGATCAGTCGGTCGGAGGTGATCGAGAGTCCATCCAATATCCCCTGCGCGAACTCGCCGGCGTCCGTTAGCCGGCCGTCCAGCGCCTGGCTTGCGATCGACAGGCTCTCGCGGCCGATCCAGCAGGCACTGCCTTCGTCTCCGAAGGCATCGCCATAGCCGCCGATCCGGTAATGACGGTCGCCTGGACCATTGCGGCTTGCCCACGCCATGGAGCCGGTGCCGGCAAGGACCAGGACGCCACCACCCGTCGCGAAGGCGCCATCGAACGCAATACGCACGTCGTTTTGGACGACAACTTTCGAGGTTGGAAGCAGGGTTGCCGCCGCTTGCTTCTGTTGATGCGTGAAGTCTTCAATCTCGTCATGGAACGACAGGCCGAAGGCGGCCGCCAGCGGCGCCTTGCGTCCTTGCGTCGCCTCACCCACTTGGCGAGCCAATGCGGCTTTCCATTCGTCGCTTGCAGTCGGGTCGAGACTGGCGCCGGAACCGACGGCGAGCACGGCGCCGGTTTCTTCCGCAAGCGCGATCAGCGTTTTGGTGCCGCCGCTATCCAGACCAAGGACGTAGCTCATCGGCGTTCATTCTCTCGATAGGGCGCTTCGGTGACGGTGGACCCGAGATTGTTCATGCGCGCTCGCCATTCGTCCGTCACCTTGTGATCGGTGAACACCTTCAAATCACTATCGAGCGGGGCGACGCGATAGGTCAGCCGGTGTCCGAACTTGGAGGAGTCGACAAGCAATGCCTTCTTCGCCGATCGAGCCAGCATCAATTCGTTGACCCGCGCTTCCTGTTCGTCGAGGCTATAGAGGCAGCCGTCGTCGGCAATCGCGCCGGCACCGAGAAAGAGCTGATCGAACCAGAGCCGTCCCAGCGCGCTTTCCGCGATTGGCCCAACCATGGACGCGTTTTCAGGGCGCAGTTGGCCGCCGATCAGGGTGATGCGGAGATCGCTGACATCCATCAGCACCTGAGCGACGGTGACGCAATTGGTGAAGATCGACAGCGGAATCGGATCGAGCCGCAGGCGCCGAGCAAGCTGCAGCACGGTCGTGCCGGCATCGAGAAAGACAGTGCTCTTCGGCGTCAATTCCTCGAAGGCGGCGTCCGCGATCGCGCGCTTGGCGGCAAGATTCTTTTGCTCGCGCAATTCGAAGGCGACTTCGGTTCCTGCCGTATCGGCAATGCGTGCGCCGCCATGGGTGCGCACGATCGCCCCTTCTGCCTCCAGGGCAAGAAGATCGCGTCTGACCGTCGGCAAAGACGCTCCGACGGCATCGGCGATCGCCTGGATATGGCTGAATCCGTGGCTGTAAAGATGCTGCCTGATTGCAGACAGCCGATCGTCCTTCATGAGCGCCTCCTTCCCGATTGGTCGCTACCTTCTTTCCGATAACGATCAATGTCAATCTAAAAAATGATTGAATGTGATCGAACTACCGCATAATGGTGACTTATATCGATTTTATTTAATGTGACCCACTCGGAGGACAATGAATGGCTCAACAGAACCCGCTCCAGGACATCGCTCGCTGGAATGCGCGCGAAGTCGGCTTCAGGGGCATTCCCTCGATCTGCTCGGCCCACCCGCTCGTCCTCCAAGCGGCAATGCTGCGCGCATTGAAGACGGACTCACCGCTGCTGATCGAGGCGACCTGTAATCAGGTCAATCAGGATGGCGGCTACACCGGCATGCGGCCATGTGACTTTCGCCGCTTCGTTGAGGAGATGGCCGCTCGCACAGGCTTCCCGACGGATCGCATCATCCTTGGCGGCGACCATCTTGGCCCGAACCCCTGGAAGTCACTCGACGCTGAAGAGGCAATGGGAAAGGCCGTGGAGATGGTCAGGGCCTACGCCGCGGCCGGATTTACCAAACTGCATCTGGATACCAGCATGGGATGCAGGGGCGAGCCGATTGCCCTTTCAGATCAGCTCACTGCCACCCGCGCCGCGCGGCTCGCCGCTGCCGCCGAAGACGCCGTCAGGGGCACGGAGGGTTGTAAACCCGTTTACGTGATCGGTACCGAGGTGCCGATCCCAGGCGGCGCGATGGAGGAGCTCGGAATTCTCGAAGTGACGAAACCGGACGCTGCTATCCGCACCGTCGAAATCCATACCGACGCTTTCGCGGCGGCCGGCGCCGGCGAAGCCTTCAAGCGGGTCGTAGGTGTTGTCGTTCAGCCGGGCGTCGAATTCGGCAATCACAACGTCATCGATTATGTCCCCGAAAACGCGGAGGCGCTCAGCGCAAGCCGTAGTCGGATGCCAGGGATCGTCTTCGAAGCACACTCGACCGATTACCAGTCACGCCAAGCCTTGCGCCGCCTGGTCGCCGATGGTTTCGCGATCCTCAAGGTCGGCCCGGGTCTTACCTTTGCTTTGCGCGAAGCGCTCTACGGTCTCGACCAGATCGCGACGTTCCTGCATCCGCAGGCACGCGAGCACGCGCTACAGACTGTCGCTGAAGACGTGATGCTGGAGCAACCGAAGGATTGGCAAAAATACTATGAAGGGAGTGCCGCCGACCAGCATCTGCAGCGCCACTTTTCCTACAGTGATCGGATCCGCTATTATTGGCCACATGACCAGCTGACAGCGGCCGTCGACGAGCTGCTGACTTTGCTTGGCGAAGCGGCCATTTCAGAGACCCTGATCAGCCAGCACCTTGCCAGGATCTATCCTCACATCCGCTCAGGCGCGGTGGAGCCGAAGGCGCATGCGATCGTGATCGCGTCGATCGATCTCGTTCTCGAGGACTATTTCGAAGCCTGCCGCGGTTGACCGAAGCGGAATGGCCTACCGGCAACGCAGAGCGAGGGAACCTTCGAGCAGCTGTCAATCCGCGTCCAAAATTACACGCCTGAACACATCTCTCCCGGCAAACTTGGCACGGGAGAGATGTTGGCATACCGCTAAGTCGCGTCGAGATAGGGTTTCAAAGGCGTGTCATCGCGCGTGGGGACCGTCTGTCTTTCAATCAGATGATGGACCGTGGGCGGCTGTCCACCACGGTGCAGCGCGTCCAGTCGTTCAGCGATCTCGGCATCTGCATATGTCTGGCGCTGGCTGTGCCGCACATATTCGATCCACGTCGGCAAATGATAGCTTTCCGTCCAAATCTGCGGTTTTTCGAGGTCGCGCAGCAATGCCCATTGTTTCGCACCATCGCGAATTCTCGCTCTGCGGCGTAGAGCCATCTGGGTCAGGAATTCCGATGTATCCTGCTGGTCGATGTTATATTCCACGGTGACCAAGATCGGACCGCTCCTCAATCGCAAATCAAGCTGCAATTGCGGCTCACTGAACATGTTTGCGGGATCGAGGTTGAGCGATTCGAAGTCAGGTTGGCGCAACAGAATGCCCAGCAGGCCACCGATAACCAGGGCAGCGCTGGCGATAAACAGTGCACCGGAGATGCCGTTGATGTCGGCAAGTGCGCCCCAGGCCCAGCTTCCTGCCGCCATGCCGCCGAAAGTGGCGGTCTGATACAGCGAGAGAGCACGCCCGACGACCCATCTCGGTGTGGAGAGCTGCACTGTAACGTTGAACAGGGAAAATGCCTGTACCCAGGCTACGCCCGCCGGCATAAGAAGCAGGCAGCTCAGCCACATCTGGTGGCTCAGAGCCAGAAACGCACAGCTGACTGCCAGCGTGAGGAAGGCGCCCCGGATCACCCATTCATTACTCAAGAATTCACGGATGCGTCCGATCAAAAGCGCGCCGCAGATCGCGCCAAAGCCGAAGAAGCCTAGCATGATGCCATAGGTAATCGCCGTGCCCTTGATCTGGTCGCGTGCCACCAGCGGCAACAGCGCCAGAATTACAATTGCGGTCAAGCCGAAAACAAATCCGCGACACATCACCTTAAGAAGGTTCGGTGACATCAAGACGTAGCGAAACCCCGCCGACATCGCGCTACCGAAGGATTCTCGCGGCAAAGCATCTCGGGTGCGATTGTTGTTCCAGCGCCACAACGCAAAAATGAGCGCGAAATAGCAGAATACGTTGAAAAGAAAGGCGAAGGGTGCGCCCGCAGTCGCGACGATGACGCCGCCGATCGCGGGGCCAATGCTGCGCATCAGATTGTAGCTCATGCTGTTGAGCGCAACGGCCCCCGGCAGATGGTCGCGCGACACGACATCTCCCATGGAGGCCTGCCATGATGGATTGTGGAGGGCGCCGCCGCAGCCGATCAAGAACGTGAAGCTGAGAAGCAGCCACGGCGTCAAAGCATGGGCATAGGAAAGAACCGCCAGTGTCGCAGATATGGACAGCATCAGTAACTGCGCGACCAGCATGATCCGCCTTCGGTCGAAATTGTCGGCCAGCGCCCCCGCGGCGAGCGAAAAGATCATCACCGGCAACGTCGTCGACGACTGGACCAATGCCACCATCCCATGGGAGGTGGCCAAGCTCGTCATAAGCCAGGCCGCACCGACCGCCTCGACCAGGCCTCCGAGATTCGAAACCAACGTGGCGGACCAAAGAAGGCGAAAAGTCTTCGATTGAAACGCGACGAGCGGAGAGGTTCTATTGGACATGGCAGCTTTTCTTTGATTGCTTGCCTCGCTACAGGGGCGCAACGTAGCGGACGTTCGGGCCGAGTCGGCTTTGATTTTATCGTGGTCTGCTAATTTTGGAACGATAATAGAAAAAATTTTCTAAATGTCTGGTCCGGGAATTTGATGGGGTTCTACTTAGCGCCCGGATCAAAGGATGCGCTATGGGCTGGGTTCTTCATCGGAGCGCGTCGGACGGCAATGACGGTCCGTCGAACGGCGCCTCCCGAAGGCCGGATAGTGGCTTGCATCCGACCTGTGCAGCATCACCAATTTCCCCTGTGCTGGGCTGAGTGATGGGCGGCTTTCTGATTAACGCGCCGCCCCTTTGATAAAGTTCGCGCCAAGGCCCCTCCTGGCAGCCTTTGAACGGCGTCGAACCATAACACCCTAGAGACCCACGATCTCGTTGATCGGAAAGCGCCCGCCCTCGGTCGACGCCGCTCCCGACACCACGGTGTCCGCCAGTTGTCCGTGCTATCCCCTCGCCTTCTTCACGGCGATCTCCATCTCCTTGAACGGCCGCCGGAATGTCGGCACTCGCTCGGCCACGTCGGGAAATTTGCCGAACGGCTTGTGCGGTTCGGCCTGATACCAGAAGCCGACGGATGAGACGTCGTCCGAGCGGCGGTTGGCGTGGCCATGCTCAATCGTCACGCGGATGCGCTTGTGAAAGATCGCCGGGTCCTCGATGTGCCAGCGGTACAGCGTCACCGGCTCAGTCCAGTTCGAGCCGCCGGCGGCGATGATGCCGTGATAGGGGGCGCTGTAGTCCTGTGTCGGGCACCAGGCTGTGTTGAAATAGTCCTCCGTGCCGGTGCCGTGCAGCGTCGGCGGCCATGCGTCATTGACGCCGGGGGCGGATTCGTCGCGCGGTTCAATCAGCGTTGCCTTCGGCCCGATGCGCGGATCGGGCTTGCGCACGGTATCCGGGACCGAAAGGCCGGGCTCGCCGTCGATGAAGATCATGTCGTCGCCCTCGCCATACCAGTCCCAGACCTCGGAACGGCGGCGGGAATAGACGCTGTAGAGTACGCCGACATAGTGACCCCGTCCCTCGGCCTCGAGGATCGTATAGTTCTCCTTGCCGTCGACATTCTCGCCGCCGAACAGGTATTGCTCGTTGGTCAGACCTTCGTCGCTCATGCCCTCGGGCCGCGACTGGCGATATTGGGCGTGGAAGCGGCCCATGTCCTCTTCGAGCTTTTCGTGCAATTCAAGGTCGACATAGTAATAGAACAGGAGGTCGTGCTCGGCTTCGTTGGTTACCGTCAGCTTCATATGCGAGCCGAAAGGCATCGGAAAATAGCAGTTGAAAGCTTTGCCGTCCTCAGGGCTCGCCTGCATGGGCAGGCTGGCATAATTGGCGGTGCGGCCATGACCCATGCCGAAGAAATCGCCGATCGGTGCCTCGATCGAGGGCTCCGTCTCGCCGTCCCAATAGGCGCGCAGCGTGATCTTGCGCAGGAAATTTTCGCTTTCGCAGGCAAGTGTCGCCCAAATATGCGTGATGATGCCGGTGCCCGCGTGCTCGGCGATGACTTCCGTCTTGCCCCGCTCGATATGGAAGCGGTCATCATTGCCCCCCGTGCGGTCGTAGCTCGAAAATCGCCGTGTTCTGGCCTGGCGAAGTTTGGCAAGGCCGCGAAGGGGCGATAGGCCGAGAGTGCTCATAAAAAGTCTCCTGTCTTGAACGGACCGGCTATTTCAGGCCGCTAGTTTTCAATGAATCCATGATCTGCCGCTGGAAAATCACGAAGAGGATGAGGGTCGGAATGGCAACGATCGTGGAGGCGGCCATCATGTAGTTCCATGATGCCGAATATTGGCTTTTGAAGTTGGCGATCCCGAGCTGCACCATCCAGAGATTGGGATTGGAGCTGATGGTGAGGGGCCACAGAAAGGAGTTCCAGTTGGCCAGGAAGAACAGGATCGCCAGCGCCGACATTATGGGACGGCTAAGCGGCAGGATCACGCTCCAATATATGCGCCAGTAGCCTGCACCGTCGATGACCGCGGCCTCTTCGATCTCGCGCGGCAGAGAGAGATAATATTGACGCAGGAGGAAGATGCCGAAGGCGTTGAAGATCGCCGGCACGATCAAGCCAGCATAGGAGTTGATCATGCCCATCGCCTTGACGATGATGAAAAGAGGCACGATCACAACGGGCAGGGACACCAGGAAGGTCGAGAAAATCGCCAGAAAGATGATCTCCCGGCCAGGAAAACGCAGCCGCGCAAGCGCATAGCCCGCCATGGTATGGAAGAACAGCGCTACGACCGTGACGGTCGCGGAAACGAAGAAGCTGTTGAGCATATAGCGAATGAAGGGAACTTCCGTCAGCACATAGACGAAATTGTCGAATGTCGGCGATTGCGGCAGGAGGTTCGACGAAAAGGATTCTGCGGCCGGCTTGAAGGCGATCGACACCATCCACACCAGCGGAAAGAGCGTCATCAACGCGATGATTGCCGTGATCAGCATCCATAGGCAACGCACCAATGTCACCTGCGCACCGGAGAAATAGACGGGACCTCGTTCATTCCGCATGATCGAAACGCCCTCCCTGAGTGACGGCAAAGAAGATTGCCGTGACAATCATCAGGGCGATCACAAGGATCGATGACATGGCGGCGGCATAGCCAAAGGCGCCGAAGGAAAAGGCTTGCTGGTAGATGTAGACGATCAGAACGGCCGTCGAATTCGCCGGGCCGCCCTTCGTCATGACGTAGATGATGTCGAAGGCTTGGGCGCCGGCGACCGCTGCGACCATCGATACCATGATGACAAAGAAACTCGTCGGTTTGAGGAGCGGCAGCGTGATGTGACGGAACCGTGCAACAGGACCGGCTCCATCGATCATCGCCGCTTCATAATATTCTTTGGGAATGTCCTGGAGACCGCCGAGGAAGATCAGCATGTAGAATCCCATAAGGAACCAGACGCTGACGAAGGTTACGGTGACCAGTGCAAAATTCGGATCACCGAGGAAGGAAATCGCGTTGAGACCGAGTGCCGACATGGCCTGGCTGACGATCCCGATCTTGTCGATCACCATGAATTGCCAGACGACCGCCACGACGACGAGGCTAATCATATTCGGCGCAAAGAACATCGAGCGCATCACGGCATTGAAGCGGTTGGTCTGCTGCACGAGGAGGGCAAGGCCGAGCCCGCTGACATAAAGCGCCGGAACGAGCATGACCGCATAAAGCGCAGTCGCCCTCGCGCCCTTCCAGAACAGCGGGTCATGCCATATGCGAATGTAATTCTTGGCGCCGACGAAACTGTAGTCGCCAAATCCGTTGACCTCGAACGCGCTTAGCGCCAAGGACAGCAGCATTGGCACGCCCAGAAACAGGAATAATCCGAGCACATCGGGCAGCACAAAGAGATAACCTGCAACCCATTCCCGGTGTCTGGCCGACAGGCCCTTTGGCTTGGCATGTACATGGCTCGTCGTCGAATCGGTAATAATTGTCATGATCATCATCCCGAGACGGAGGCGGCCGCATCCTTTGCCGAAACGGCCGACATTTCATCCTAGAGGATCGGGGCACCGCTATAGGACGCGAGGAACGCGTCGAGCTGCTGCGAGGCCGCGGTGGCGGTCGCCTGCGGGTCGGCGCCACCGAGCTGGGTCTGCTGAATGGCGTCGGAAATGATCTTGTAGACCTCCGGCGGTACCCGCGGCTCTGCACGGGCGCCCGGATAAACGTCCTTGGCGAACTTGTCGATCATGCCGGTCTTGAACGCGTCGCCGCCGGCCCCGAGGGCGCTCTCCCGCGGCGGCATATCCGACTTGCCCTTGGTGCACCAATCGGCGACTCGTTGAACGGAATCCTTGTCCTTGGAAGCCAGCGCCCATGCGCAGAACTGGGCCGCGGCATTCGGATTCTTACCCTTGGCATTGGCAACGAAGGCCCAACCTCCACCAACCGTGACATATTTTCCATTTGGCGGGGTCGGCAGACGAAAGACACCATATTCGAAGTCCTTCGCATTGCCCTTCAGCTGCGAAATGCCCCAGATGCCAACATTCTGGATCGCGCAATAACCCGAGCCCAGATTGGCGACCGTGTCATTGGCGCCCGTCCCCATGACCTGGCGTGGCGCAGCGCCGGAATTGACGGCATCCTGCCAGAATTTCAGAGCCTGCACCGTCGCTGGAGAGTCAAAGGCGCTCTTGCCGTCCTTGCCCTGAAACTCGCCGCCGCCCTGCCAGAGGAACGGATACCAGGTGAAGTTCTGGTAGTAGCCAGGCTGGGTTTCGAACAGGACGCCAAAGCGCTTCGGCGTCGTGAGCTTCTTTGCGACTTCGAGCAGTTCGTCCCAAGTCTTGGGCACGTCGTTCTCGTTGAGCTTGGCTTCTTCGAAGGCCTTGACCGAGTAGTACATGGCCATTGGCTCCACTTCCATGGGAATGCCATAGATCTTGCCGTCGACCATGCGGCTGGCTATCACGCTGTCAGGAAAATCCTCTTTGGCGGTGATGTGCGGCGTCAGGTCCTGCAATACACCGCCATTGTAGTAGCGGAGGAAATCGCCGGGCGAGATGATGAAGATATCCGGCCCCTCTCCGGAGGCGAAGGCGGTCGCCAGCTTCGGCCCGTTGATATATTCAGAGTTCGGGACATATTCGAGCTCGACCTTCTGCGGATTGCTGTCGTTCCACTCCGAAACCGCTTTCTCAAACCAGTCGACCTGGCTCTGTACGGGGCCGCCGGGCGCATAAAACTGCCAGAACTTCAGTGGCGCTTCCTGGGCGCGGAGCGCCATTCGGCCAATATAGGGAAAACCGCTCAGGCTAGCGGCAGCGCCGCCGGCAAGCACGGCGCCTGCCTTGATCACGCCTCGACGAGTGACAGCCACAGTCGATTTGTCCATTTTTGTCATGCATACCTCCCTTGGTGCAAACGGCCGCCGAACTCCCCTCCGGCGGCGACTCGGATTCATGCGGTGTCGAATTGATGCAGAATGCAGGGGATAACCTCCGAACGAGGCGGCCCCACATAGCTTCCAGTCAGTCGCTCCATCAGCATTTCCGTTGCCCGATGCGCCATCAGCGACGGCGTATTGCCAACCCGGGTGATGCGCGGACGGACATATTCGAGCTGCGGCTGGTCACCGAACACTGCAATTCCGATATCCCTGGGTACGCTGACACCGCGGTCGAAGAACGCTGCAAGCGCTCCCGCCGCCATCAGGAAATTGCCGAAGAAGATGACCGAGGGCAGATCGGAGCCTTGCGTGGCAAGCAACCAGTCCACCGCTTCCTCCCCGGAGGGAGCGAGATAGCTGCCTTCGCGGCGCAGTTCGGCGCGCGGTTCGATCCCGTTGTCCCGCAAGCCCTGCTCGAAGCCAGCCGCTCGCGCCATGGCTTCCGCGAAGAACGACGGACCGGTTAGCTGCGCGATGCGTCTGTGCCCCTTCCTAGCGAGATAGGCGCCCATCTGGTACCCGCCGCCGAAATCGTCGATCTTGACGTTGTCGACCGCCTGGTTCGGCAGATCGCCGATGAACACCGTCGGCAGGTCGAGATCGAGCAGCGCCTCATGCATTCCATGCAGCGCGAAATCACCGACGATCAGTCCGTCGATGCGCCGATTCCGGATCTGGCGGAGATAGTGCCGGCCGTGTTCCTGCGCGTGACCGCCGGGAACGTCGGTGTTGAAGATCAGAAGATCAAGGCCGATTGCCTCGAGGTCCGACTGCGCCGCCTTGACCATTTCCGGATAGAAAGGATTGCGGATATCCGGGATCAGCATGGCCACTATATTGGTGCGGCCGGTGCGCAGGCTCTGGGCCTGCGGATTGGGCACATAGCCAAGCTCCGCGATTGCTGCCTCCACCCGCTTGCGCATATCGGCGGACACGCGATCGGCATGGTTGAGCACATGCGACACCGTGGTGGGCGATACTCCAGCTCGTTTGGCGACTTTGGCAATCGTGATCATGGCCGGACGTTAGAGGATTGCAAATCGATTTGCAAATCGATTTTTGATAAGATTTCCGGGTTGATTCATGATTCTACCCCTTCAACCGTAGCGGATGTATAATGCTCATCGGCCCACCGAACCGAAAACCGATCTCGGCTGACAGCTTGCGTTACCATTCAACGTCTGTTGACAACGTCATTAGCACAGACTTATGATAAGTCATGACTGATGATAGTGCACAACTCGCCGCTCTGACCGACCCGACCCGGAGGCTGATCTTCGAGCTGGTGGCGACGCGATCTCGCTCTGTCGCTGAAATTACGCGGGAAGTGTCCGTCTCGCAGTCGGCAGTCTCGCAACATCTGAAGGTGTTGCGAGACTGCCGACTGGTTCGTGCCGAGCCGAAGGGCGCCAGCAACATCTACCACATCGACCCGGACGGGCTTGGCCAGATGCGCGCCTGGCTCGACCGGTTCTGGAGCAAGACCCTGGCGGCATACAAGCTGGCCGTCGAGAAACCACCAGAGGAGCCACAATGAACACGCGAGTCCCCATAGCGTCGGTGAAACAGTCAGTCGTGGTCGAGGCACCAATCGAGCGCGCCTTCAAGGTTTTCACGCAGGATTTCGGCAGCTTCAAACCGCCCGAACACAATCTGCTGCCGGTACAGATCGCCGAGACGGTATTCGAGCCTCGAGTCGGCGGCCATGTCTATGACCGCGGCATCGACGGCAGCGAGTGCCGCTGGGCGCGCGTGCTGGCGTATGAACCGCCCAATCGGGTGCTGTTGAGCTGGGACATCAGCCCGCGATGGCAAATCGAGACCGATCCGAAGAAGAGCAGTGAATGGGAAGTGCGGTTCACAGCCGAGACGGCGGAGCGCACCCGCGTCGAAATCGAGCACCGCAACCTCGAGCGCCATGGCCAGGGCTGGGAAGGCGTGCGCGACGGCGTCGACAGCGATCAGGGCTGGCCGCTATACCTCAAGCGGTTCGCGGATCTGTTCGCCCGCAAGGCCTAATGATAGCTCGCTGTACAGTGCCGGGAATAAATAAGGGATCGCTGGTGTCCTTACCCACGGCGATCCCAAACGGCGGAGATCAGCATGGAAGCTTATATGCTCAGCATCGTCGGGGTGCTTGCGCTTTGCCTCCTGTCCATCCTTTTGGCTGTCTATTCTGGATCGTCCAAAGGCCGGGCCGGGGCGCTCTCCGGTCCAGTACTCCCGGCAGACGACGACAACCCGCTCTACCGCATCGACCGCGCGCACATGAACTCTGTTGAGGCGTTGGCACCTTTCGTCGTTCCGGCTGCGCTGGCGATGATGGTGGGGGTTGGTCCGACCACGCTGGCAGTGCTCGTGTGGACCTATACCGCGATCCGGCTGGTTCATCTGGCGATCTATTTGCGCGGCGGCAAGGCTGCCAGAGGCGGTAGCGTCAGAACCATCCTCTACGTTGCGGGAGCCCTGGTCACAGCAGTCCTTATCGTCGTGACCGGCGTGGCAGCCATCCGCTGAGGCATCAACAGCGGCATGGTTCGTCACGGGCTGCTAGTCTTTCAAAATTGCGGCATAGCGTGGATCGAATTCCAGGCTGATCGGTCCTGCGGCGGCGCCTAGCGCCACGGACCAGGGGTCGGCCATTCCAACTTGCAGGCGTGGAACTGTACGATCCGGGCGCTCGGCGAGCGACGGCAGCAACGGCCCCATGGCGGCGATGAGCCGATCCACCAGAATCCGCGGCGCGCTGCCGCATAGAATGACGGTCTGTGGATCGAAGACAGTTTCGATCAGATGCACGCTCCATCTGAGATCCGAGGCAGCAGTTTCGACCCATTCAACGATCCTGCGATCCCCGGTGGATACGAGGTCATGGATCTTGGCGTAGAGAATCGGATCGGCCGGATCTAGGGATAGATATTGATAGAGCGAAGCCAGGGACGCGCGATGTTCGAGCGGTGTCGACTTGCCTCCGACGGCCAGTAAGGCCATCCCGATTTCGCCGGCATTGCCGTTCGCGCCGGTATAGAGCTCGCCGCCGAGAATAAGGCCTGCACCGATGCCGTAGCCGATATAGAGGCAAACGGCATGATCCAGCCCATGCGCCGCGCCGACCATGCGCTCGGCGATCGTGGCCGCGGCGGCATCGTTTTGGATGCTGACGTCAAGGCCGGTGCCGACGGCAAGGGTTTCAAGCAGTGGAAATTTTTGCCAGGCCTCCATCATCCAGGGGTCGTCGCCATTTCCGGCGAGGCCGAAGGGACCTGGCATCGCCGCGCCGAGGCCGACGAGCCTCTGTTCGGATTGTGTTGCGATGGCCGCCAGACGGCGCCGGACGGCGGCAATGAGGTCGAGAATGACCCTGATACCCGTCGTCGGCCCACCCGAGGGAAGCTTCGCCTCCAGTCGGACAAGCACATTCCCGACGAGATCGACGGCAATCGCCCTTGTCATATGCCGGTCGATTTGGAGGCCGATGGCAAACGCTCCTTCCGGGACCAAAGCGTAGGGCGTCGAAGGCTGACCACGGCCGTTGCGTACGGTCTGCTGCGATGTCACCAAGCCGTCGCTTTCAAGCTCGTCGATGATGTTGGAAACCGTTTGTTTCGTCAGCCGCGTCGCACGCGCCAGATCCGCGCGGGAAAGTGCTCCATTGACGCGCAACGCATCGATCATCACCCGGCGGTTATGGGCACTGGTGCCTTCGTGATTGGTGCCGCTCTTGGCGCGGATCGGGCGGGTATCGTTCATGCGCAATTCCCTCTTGACACCAGTAGAATATTGAAGAAGTAATTAAGTCAAGACAATTGACTTAATAAGAAACCAAAGAGTTTCACGGGAACAACCGGGCCGAATGCGGCCCCAACAACGATCCGACAAAAACGAGGCATCCGATCCCGGCTGCCTTTTCAAAAACCGGTCGCGACGCAAGCCGCCATCGGAAATCGCGGGAAAGTCAAAAAAACTGGAGGATGGAATGTTGAAATCCATAAACAAGACGTTGCTTGGCGCCGCGCTGATCGGCGTGTCCTTTGCATCGCACGCATTTGCCGAAACGACGATCAACGCACTCTTCATGGCGCAGGCCGCCTACAGCGAAGCCGATGTCCGCGCCATGACCGACGCCTTCACCAAGGCGAACCCGGACATCAAGGTCAATCTCGAATTCGTTCCCTATGAAGGCCTGCACGACAAGACCGTGCTCGCACAGGGCTCCGGCGGCGGCTATGACGTCGTCCTCTTCGACGTGATCTGGCCGGCCGAATACGCGACGAACAAAGTGCTCGTCGACGTGTCCTCGCGCGTCACCGACGACATGAAAAAGGGCGTGCTGCCGGGCGCCTGGACCACGGTTCAGTATGACGGCAAATATTTTGGCATGCCGTGGATTCTCGATACGAAATATCTGTTCTACAACAAGGAAATCCTCGAAAAGGCCGGCATCAAGAACCCACCGAAGACCTGGGACGAGCTCGCCGAACAGGCAAAGAGCATCAAGGACAAGGGACTGCTGGCGACACCGATCGCCTGGAGCTGGTCGCAGGCCGAAGCCGCGATCTGCGATTACACGACGCTTGTCAGCGCCTATAAGGGAGACTTCCTGAAGGACGGCAAGCCGGCCTTCCAGACCGGTGGCGGCCTTGACGCCCTGAAATACATGGTTTCGAGCTATAAGTCCGGCCTTACCAATCCGAACTCCAAGGAGTTCCTCGAGGAAGACGTGCGCAAGGTCTTCGAAAACGGCGACGCCGCTTTCGCACTAAACTGGACCTACATGTATAATATGGCAAACGATCCGAAGGACAGCAAAGTGGCTGGCAAGGTCGGTGTCGTACCGGCTCCGGGCGTCGCCGGTAAGAGCGAAGCTTCGGCCGTAAACGGTTCGATGGGCCTCGGCATCACGACGGCCAGCAAGCATCCGGACGAAGCCTGGAAATACATCAGCTTCATGACCTCGCAGCCGACGCAAAACCAATATGCCAAGCTCAGCCTGCCCATCTGGGCGTCCTCCTATACGGATCCGGCTGTCACCAAGGGACAGGAAGAATTGATCGCGGCGGCAAAGGTCGGCCTCGCAGCCATGTACCCGCGCCCGACGACGCCGAAATACCAGGAGCTTTCGACTGCACTTCAGCAGGCTATCCAGGAATCGCTGCTCGGCCAGTCCTCGCCTGAGGATGCGCTGAAATCGGCTGCCGACAATAGCGGCCTCTAAGACCGCCTATGACGGGCGGCGCAAAATGCCGCCCGTTTTCAATCCAGTCCGACGAATAAAAGGGCGGCCTAAAAATGTCCGGCACCTGGATGACAACCCGCGCGTGGCTCTTGATGCTGCCGCTCCTCGTGGTCATGATCGCCGTCATTGGATGGCCCTTGGTCGATACCATCAGACTCTCCTTCACCGACGCCAAGCTCGTCGGAACCCAAGGCAATTTCGTCGGGATCGATAATTATACGAAGATGATCTCCGGTTCGAACTTCCAGCGGACCCTCGTCACGACCGCCCTCTTTGCGATCATTTCCGTTGCGGCCGAGATGGTGATCGGAGTGCTTGCCGCATTGCTGCTCAATCAGGAATTCCGTGGCCGCACGGCGCTGCGCGCACTGATGATCCTGCCTTGGGCACTGCCGACGGTCGTGAATGCGACGCTTTGGCGGCTGATCTACAATCCGGAATATGGTGCCCTGAATGCGGCGCTGACGCAGCTGGGTCTGATCGATACCTATCGTTCATGGCTCGGAGAACCCGGTACCGCGCTGGCGGCGCTGATCGTCGCCGATTGCTGGAAGAACTTTCCGCTAGTCGCGCTGATTGCATTGGCGGCGCTACAGGCCGTCCCGCGCGATATCACTGCTGCTTCGCTGGTTGACGGCGCCGGGCCGCTTTCCCGCTTTCGCTTCGTGATCCTGCCCTACCTCGCGGGTCCACTGATGGTGGCGCTTGTGCTGCGGACCATCGAAGCTTTCAAGGTCTTCGACATCATCTGGGTCATGACGCGCGGCGGCCCCGCCAACAGCACGCGTACATTGTCGATCCTTGTCTATCAGGAGGCTTTCTCCTTTCAGCGCGCCGGATCCGGCGCCTCGCTGGCACTGATGGTGACGCTGCTGGTGACCGTGCTTGCCGCCGGCTATGCTGCGCTGGTGCGCAAGACGGTGGGGAGTGCCGCCTGATGGAGCGAAGAAATCCGATTTTCACCGCATTCATCTACGTCTCGGCGATCGTGCTGGCCGCCGTCATTCTCGCGCCGATCCTCTGGCTGTTCGTCATGAGCATTTCGCCGGCCGCCGATCTTGCGGCGAAGCCGCTGCGCTGGTGGCCGCAAACGGCCGATTTCTCCCGCTATCGGCTATTGTTCTCGACGATCGAGAACAGTACCGGCGCCGCCTTCACCTCCTCGCTGCGCAATAGTATCGAGGTCGCGGGTATGGCCACGATCGCGGCAATCGCGCTTGCCATCCCGGCGGGCTGGGCCGTATCGCGCACGCCGGCCGTCGGCTGGTCGCTATCCATGGTGATCGCGACCTACATGCTGCCGCCGGTGGCGCTCGCCGTGCCGCTCTATATGGGCCTTGCCTATCTCGGCATGCTGAACAATGTCTTCGGGCTCGCGCTCGTCTACCTCACCATCCTTGCGCCGTTCACGACCTGGCTGATGAAATCAGGCTTCGATTCCATTCCGCGAGAAATCGAATCCGCGGCCATGATCGACGGCGCCGGCCTGTTCCAAACGCTGAAGATCATTACACTGCCGCTTGCCATGCCGGTAATCGCGACATCGGCGCTCTTTGCTTTCCTGCTGGCCTGGGATGAATTCTTCTATGCGCTGCTTTTCACTTCAGACCAGCGTGCGAAGACGCTCACCGTCGCCATCGCCGATCTGGCTGGCGGCCGTGTATCCGATTACGGACTGATTGCGACCGCCGGTGTGCTTGCCGCCCTGCCGCCGGTGCTGGTTGGTCTCGTCATGCAACGCGCCCTGATTTCCGGGCTGACAAGCGGCGGCGTCAAGGGGTGAACATGACCGGTCAAAAGACACGACCAGCAGGGTTGGCTGCAATCGATCGCGAAATGGCGCGCCAGCATGGCGACGCCATCGCGTCCTACGAAAGTGCTGCCGAGATGGCGGCAAAGGCAGCTGCCTCACTGAAGAGAACGGGTAAGCTCCTGCTTCTCGGCATGGGTGGATCGCATGCCGTCAACCGCGCGGTAGAACCGCTTTATCGCGCTTTGGGCATCGATACGATCGCAATACCGCTGTCCGAACAACTCGGCCAGCCGCTGTTGCTGCCGGGCCGGACCATCTTCGTAACCTCGCAATCCGGCGAAAGCGCCGAAGTCGTCCGCTGGTTCAATGAGACCGGCGGCACGGACGAGACCTTCGGGCTGACGCTGGAAGGCCACTCTTTCCTGGCAAAGACTGCGCCGTCCCTGGTCGGCGCCGGCGGTACGGAACTGGCATTTGCTGCAACACGCAGTCTGACGGTTACCTTTGCCCTCCATCTCGCAATCCTTGCCGCGCTCGGCCAAGACCCGGCGGCTGCGCTTGCCGTTTTGAAATCCCCCCAGGACGTCGATATCGCACCGGCACTTTCCGCACTTGCGACTGTCGAAACGGTCGTCACGTCCGGGCGCAAATTGCAGGGCGTCGCCGAAGCGCTGGCGCTCGGCCTGACGGAACTGTCCCGCCGCCCCTGCTTCTCGCTCGAAGGCGGACAGCTTCGGCACGGGCCGATGGAAATGCTCGGGCCAAACATTGGCGTTGTTCTATTCCGCGGGCGCGACAATACGGCAGGCCTCGTCACCGCGATGATCGTCTCCGCCGTGGAAACCGGGGCGCCGACCGTCGTCTTCGATGCATCCGGCGAGGAGCCGGTGGCCGGCGCAGTGACGCTCCGGTTCGAGCCGGCGGCTGGCCTTGCGGCAATCTTCGCCATGTTGCCGGTCGCGCAACGGCTGATGATCGCCTTTGCCGAGGCCCGCGTCGACAATGCCGGAACACCGGTCCGCTCGACGAAAATTACGCGGAGCGAATGAATGAAGCCGCTTGCAGTCATCGGCAATGTCAATGTCGACTTGATCCTTGGGCCTGCGGCGCCTTGGCCGAAGGCGGGCACCGAGATCATCGTCGACCATGACGAACTGCGCGTCGGCGGTGCCGCCGGAAATAGCGCGCTTGCCTGGGAGGGCATGGGCGTCAGCTTCGAGATCGCCGCGAATGTCGGCAGCGACGAGTTTGGCCGCTGGCTGAGCGAAGCCTTCGGCGACCGCGCGGCGCATTGGCCAGTGCGACCGGAGGGTACGACGCTTTCGGTTGGGATTACTCATCCGGACGGCGAACGGACATTCTTCACGACGCGCGGTCATCTGCCGCGTCTTGGCCTTGCGGGCGTCTTGGCCGTTCTCGACGGGCCGAAGCTTTCCGGCGGCTATGCCCTTCTCTGCGGCTCGTTCCTGACCGACGACCTGACGCAAGATTACGACGCATTGTTCGCGTGGGCCGATCAGCATCGGATCACGA
Source organism: Rhizobium mayense (assembly GCF_030272705.1). Lineage (GTDB taxonomy): Bacteria > Pseudomonadota > Alphaproteobacteria > Rhizobiales > Rhizobiaceae > Rhizobium > Rhizobium mayense. Next base: position 453,204 of record NZ_JARFYM010000002.1, read on the forward strand.
TCGCACTCGATACCGGATGGCCGCTCGATGGCTGGACCGATGAAAATTGTGCCGCTGCGCGTGGGTGGCTGTCGCGTTGCGGTATCGCGCTGTTGAACGAGGTCGAAGCAACCACGCTCGCGGGTCTCGACGATCCGGCAGACGCCGCGCGCCAACTTCGCTCGCATATGCCGCATGGGGCTGTTGTCGTCGTCAAACGCGGTCCCGAGGGCGCGATTGCCATCGATCAGCAGGGCGAATTGGTTGCAGTCACCGCGCCTCAGGTGAAAGTCGTGGACACGATTGGCGCCGGCGACGTCTTCAATGCCGCATTCCTGGCGGCGCTTGCCCGCGGCGAAACCCTTTCCAGCTGCCTGGCGGCGGGAACGGAGGTCGCCTCGCGCGCCATTTCCACCCTTCCCCGCAGCTATGGCAAGCTCAAGGCTTCCGAGGAGGCCACACGATGAGCGCGCTCGAAATCCTGAATATCCGCAAGACCTATGGTCAGGTCGAGACACTGAAAGGCATCGATATCTCGCTCGAAAGCGGCGAATTCCTCGTGCTGCTCGGCTCTTCCGGCTGTGGCAAGTCTACGCTCCTGAACATCATCGCCGGCCTTGCCGAGGCGACCAGCGGCGACGTGCGGATAGGCGCGCGCTCAGTTCTTGGGGTGCACCCCAAAGACCGCGACATTGCCATGGTGTTCCAATCCTATGCGCTCTATCCGAACCTGACGGTCCACCGCAATATCGGCTTCGGCCTTGAGATGCGCAAAGTGCCGACGGCAGAGCGCGACAAGGCCGTGCGCGAGGCTGCGAAACTACTCCAGATCGAAAATCTGCTAGACCGCAAGCCAAGCCAGCTTTCCGGCGGCCAGCGGCAGCGCGTCGCAATCGGCCGCGCGCTCGTGCGCAAGCCGGAAGTCTTCCTTTTCGACGAGCCGCTTTCGAACCTCGACGCCAAACTGCGCATGGAAATGCGCACGGAACTCAAGCGCCTTCATCAGATGCTGAAGACGACGATCGTCTACGTCACCCACGATCAGATCGAGGCGATGACCCTCGCCACCCGGATCGCCGTCATGCGCGACGGTAGGATCGAGCAGTTGGGCACGCCGGAGGAGATCTACAACAGTCCTGCAACGCTTTATGTGGCAACCTTCGTCGGCGTGCCGCCGATGAACCTTTTGAGGACTACCGTTCGCCCAGAAGGATTGCAGTTGCAAGGCGTAGGCACTTGCCTGCCGCTTCCCGAGCGTTTCAAAGACAAGGTCAAAGAAGGCCAGCAGCTTGTTCTCGGCATACGGCCGGAGGCATTGCGCCTGGAACAAGGCACCTTATCGATCGAAGCCGTGCCTGAAATCGCGGAGTTGACCGGCCCCGAACTCGTCGTGACCGCGCTTGCCGGAGATCAGCGCTTGACAGCTTGCCTCCCTCCGCGCACGCCAATCACCTACAATGGTAGGATGAAGCTATCATTCGACGGTGAGGCAATACATCTTTTTGACGCGGAAACAGGTCTTAGCTGCCTTCGTTAGGCCAGATGGACCGCTCATTTCGCGTCGTGAAAGATGATGCCGACGGTATGGCGCATGCCCGAGCGAAGACGGCTGACGCCGTGCCGCAGGTTGACGCGATAGCTACCCTTGGAGCCACGGACCGGACGATTATGGACCGCAAAGGCGACCGCGTCGCCCTGGCGCAGAGGCACGACCTCGACGCGGCTCTGCATTCGTGGGCGCTGTTCCGTCAGCACGAACTCGCCGCCCGTGAAATCCCTCCCCGGTTCGGAAAGCAAGATCGCCACCTGCAGCGGGAATGCAAGGTCGCCATAGAGGTCCTGATGCAGGCAATTGAAATCGCCGGGAACATATTGCAGCAGCAGCGGCGTCGGCCGCGTCTGGCCCGCATCATGGCATTGCTTGAGGAAGTCAGCATGGTTTTGGGGGTAATGCTGATCGATGCCCATGCGGCCGTTCCAGTCGTTCGCGACCTCGGCCAGCCGCGGATAGAGGGCCGTGCGCAAACCGCCAAGCAGGTCAGGCAGCGGATATCTGAAATAGCGATATTCGCCCTTGCCGAAGCCGTGACGCGCCATGTGAATCTGGCTGCGGAAATGCTCTTCCTGCGGATAAAGATCGGCGATCGCCCGGCATTCCTCGGGCGACAGCAGCTTTTCCATCACCGCACAGCCGAACCCGCTCAGCTCCTCCGATAGCTTCCGCCAATCATACTCGGCGACACGCGCCTCTGCGGATTGAACCGCAGGGGCCGATTGACCAAGTTTCGAATGGGCATTCATGCTCTGGCTTCCTTCTCGATGAGAGCGCGTTTTCGCTCGATGCCCCAACGATAGCCCGAGAGCGTGCCATTGCTGCGGACGACCCGGTGGCAGGGTATACCCAAAGCGATCGCGTTTGCTGCACAGGCGCCAGCAACCGCACGGGCTGCGTTCGGCTCGCCGATGCGACGGGCAAGTGCGGCGTAGGTTATCATGGCGCCGCATGGAATTGCGCGAAGAGCATCCCATACCCGGCGCTGGAACGGCGTGCCGCGCCGCATATCGAGCGGCAGATCAAGCCCGGCTTCTGGTCTTTCGATAAACCGAGCGACTTTGTCCACATCATCGCGGAGGCGTGGTTCGTTCGGGATCAGTCTGCTCGTCGGAAAAAGGGCCGCGAGATCATTCGTCAGGGCACCGTCGTCCGATCCGATCAGGATGGCACAGACTCCGACGGCGCTGCGCGCAACGAGAATCGTGCCTAAGGCGCTATTGCCGATCGAATAAGCAATGTCGTTCGAGGTGTCCGCGCGCGTCGCCGACAGCTCGCGCCGCGAGATGGTATCCATGTTGATGAGGTGCATTTGCTTAGCTCCATGATCCTTATGATTATCAAAAATAGAGCTGCGGCCATCCGTCCTCACTCCGGTCCTTACTTTCAAATCGCAAGTTTTCTTGGCATTTGGCGGTGCACATAATCGCGACCTGCAGGCCAGTAATGCGATCGCGTCAAACAGACCGGTGTTGTTGATCCGATCGCAATGCCTCGATCATCGGGTGAAGAATCGGTCGATATCCGGCCAGAAGTGCCATGAATGTCGATGGCGGAGTCAGCATGCCTTCGGCGTGAACGAGCCTCTGCGGCGGCTCATAGCCATGCTCGGTCCAGCGAAAAGCTCGTCCATCGGAGATCGTGTGAGCCGAACCGGATGCCACGATAACCGCACCATCCGGTAGCTCACGGAGCGGTCCCGGAAGCGCGTGTATGCGTTTGCGTCCTCGCTCCATCCGCTCGCTATGGAGGGCGGCGTCTATGACGGCTACCGGGGGCTCGGCCTGTCCCCTCGCGCCCGCCCACGCTGCGCGGAACGCCTTGGCGGCCTCCCGCCGACAGAAGAAGCAGGGACGATGGCCCGCGGCCAATGCTACGGCCTCGTCGAGAAAGAAGAGCTCGGTCCAGCTTCTGTTAGCCATGACATCACGGCGGCGGCCTTTGTATTCGCAAGTGCAAACTAGCCACGCCTTGCTCGACCAGCGCTTGTTCAAGAGCGTTTTGGTCGCCGGATCGTGGATGATGCCGCGATTGCCCGTAAACAGTCCTCGTTGCGAAATCGCGACGATATCACCGAAGGGGGTCACACGGTTCTGAAGGGGTGCGTTCATATCAGAATATTGCCTCGCTCGCGCGGCATGCGCCAGACATATCAGGATGCAGGGGCGCGATGCGGACAGATGCTCATCGGGCCTTCAGCGGACTTCGGGGGCTTCCCGATCAAGCAGCGCGCGTTTTCGCTCCACACCCCAGGCATAGCCGGAAAGCGAACCGTCATTGCGCACCACTCGATGGCATGGGATTGCGACAGCAAGATTGTTGGCTGCGCAGGCTCCAGCAACGGCGCGCACTGCCCTGGGCGAACCAATCCGGCGGGCGACCTTCGCATAGGAAACAGTCTGGCCGGCCGGGATCTCCTGCAAGGCTTGCCAGACGCGCCGTTGAAAGGCCGTGCCGCGAACGTCAAGCGGCAAGTCGATCCCAAGACCTGGCGCTTCCACGAGGCCGACGACACGTGCCACAAGCGCTTCGTAGTCGCCATCGGCGCCGATCAGGTTGGCGTTGGGGAAACGATCCTGAAGATTGCGCACCAGCGCATCGGGATCGCTGCCTAGGAGAATGGCCGCCACGCCCTTTTTGCTTGACGCCACCAGGATCGCGCCCAGCGACGATTGACCGACCGCAAATCGGATATCCTCGTTGGCACCTCCCAGCCGGTACTGGGTCGGCGTCATTCCGAGCATATCGGTGGATTTTTCGTAGAAGCGGCCGCTCGAATTAAACCCGGCATCGTAAATCGCCTCGGTGACGCTGTTGCCGCTCGCAAGGCCTTCACGGACTTTCGCCGCGCGATGGGCCGAGGCGTAATCCTTGGGCGTCAGGCCGGTTGCCGATTTGAACAGCCGGTGAAAATAGCTGGCGCTGCGCCCGGCCGCGTCCGCAAGCTCGTTCAGGGACGGTTCTTCCTCGCTCTCTTCGATCAAGCGGCAAACGCGCGCGATGATCGCGGCGTTCTCGTCGTCAGCGGAAGGACCATCCGGATTACATCGCTTACAGGCGCGAAACCCGGTCGCTTTGGCAGCCTCCAGCGTGTCATGCAGTTGCACGTTCTTGGGGTTTGCGGTTCGCGACGGACATGACGGCCGGCAATAGACGCCAGTCGTTGCCACCGAGTACCAGAGATGGCCATCGGCAGTCCGGTCGCGATCGATGATCCGGGCCCAACGCGGATCATCGCCCACCGTCGTTGGTGTAAAAGCCGTCCGATTTCTGGGCATCACGGTCATGTAGTTCGTCCTGTGCGATCCAGAGTAAGAACGGCATTCTTGGCAGAGGAAGAGCCCTGCAGCCACCCGATTCCTGCGTGACCGGAGATCACATGAGGGTCGCCGCCCGAGTGATGGGCGGCGACCTTCCATCAGGCGGCCTTGATGAGGCCGAGCTGCGTGAGCGCCGTCACGCCGTCGTCGAGACCGATTTCCTCGGCGATCTTGCCATTCTCGATACGCAGGACCGTGGTGCCGGTGAAGCGCATCCTGCGCCCGGTCGCGGCCGGCAGCGAGCCGACCAGAAAGTCGGCAAACGCCGGCCCCATATGCGTGCCACCACCTTCCCACTGGCCGACGACATAATCGCCTTCGGCAATGAGGTCGGCAGTGCCCCAAAAATTGAGGTCCGGGAATGCCGTGCGGAAGCCGGTGATGAAGGCCTTGATGTCGTCATGGCCGCGACGCGGCTCATGCAGCGAGTACTTCAGCAACATATTCGGCGCGGCTATGTCGTCGACGACCGACAAGTTGCAGCTCTCGCCCCAGAATTCGGTGAACCAGCGCGCGACGACAGCCTTGTTGTCTTCTTCCTTACTCATGTGGATTTCCTTCTTGATGTATCCAGCAGGGATCATCGATCTCGGTCGATGACCTGAACAAAGGAATAGGCCGATCCGGCAGGGTCAAAACTCCGGTTCTTGCTCCGCAATCGAATCCGTCGCGTTACCAAACCACCGGAACGCGATCACCGCGGTCAGGAATTTCGCCTTCCATGGTGACAGATGCGGCAGAAAAGGAGATGGTTTGGTTTGAAAGCAAGGAACGGGGTGCCGGTCGATCGGATCGGTGGGAAAGTTCGCCTGTCACATTGGGAGAACACAGATGAAAGCTCAAATCACCGTGCTTGCCGCGCTCGCGGTCTTCGCAACCTCTCCGGCATCCGCAATTGAGCGGCTGCAAACCGCCTCGAGGTCGTGCGCCGATATCCAATCCTTCGTTCGGGCGAACCGCGCGGTTATCCTGCAATATCCGTCAGCCCGGGGTTCCGCTCCTCTGCTCTATGAGCGCGCCGTCGCCGACTCCAATGTTTGCCTGGGCAATGGCTTCCCTGAACAGAGCTATGTGCCCTCGAGGGACAAACGCAATTGCCCCATCTGGGTCTGCCGCTCCACCACCGATCTGCGCCCGTGATCCAGCCAGTCGTGGATTGGAAGAAAGGATTGCTGCGCCGAAGTGCGACGGGTTAGACAATCAGACAACGACGACAAGCTTTCCCATCGCACCGTCACTCTCCATGAGACGATGCGCTTCGCGAATGTCATGAAAGCCAAAAGTCCGAGCCGGCTTTGCGTTGTAGATGCCGGCCTCCACCCGTTCGACGATGGCTTGCAAGGGAACATCATCAAGTTCGAAGCCTGGCGTGCCGAACATGAAGCTGGCAAAGAAACTGAGCTGAACGCCGCTCGGCATATGCGACAGCGGGTCGAACACAGCGATGCCGCTGCCGCCGCCAAGAAAGCCTGCCATACAGAGATGACCGCCTCGTCGCGCCATCTTCAGCGAATCCAGCAGGGTTGACGTACCGACGATATCGAGAACAGCGTCGAGGCCTGAAGAATAACGCCCGCGTATGGTCTCGCTGAGCGACGGCTCGTCCAAGACGGCTTCGTGTGCGCCAAGATCGCGAAGACGCGAAAGTCGTTCCGGCCGACGCGTCGTTGCAATAACGATCGCGCCCGCGGCGACGGCAATGTTGATCGCGGCCTGGCCGAGTGCAGAGGTTGCACCTCTGATCAGAAGTGTTTGTCCCTCGGCGATCCCGAGATTGCGATGCAGGCATGTCCATGCTGTCGCATAGGATTCGGGAATAGCGGCGAGGTCTGCCCACGACAGTCTCGAACTGATAGGCACGACATTTGCCATGGGAACGCGTGTCTGCTCGGCATAGCTGCCATTGATGCTGCGTCCCATACCGCCCATTAGTGCAGTAACTTTGGTCCCGATTTCATATCGACCGCTCGGATCGTTCAGGATCTCTCCAACGCATTCGATGCCAGTGATTTTTGCGACCTCACCCCACCTGCCGCTACGCATATAGGTTTCGGCCCGATTGAGACCAAATGCACGCACGGCGATGACGATGGTTCCCTCCGCTGGCTCCGGATCCGGTTGATGGACGATATCGAGGACATCCGGGCCCCCATAGCCCTTGAATCTAATGGTTTTCATGGCTTTCTCCTTGGTTTGGACAAAGCCTTTCTACCGCGGAGTTTCGTAGATATATTGTTCAAAATTCGAGTGATCCCATTAGAGAAAATCTACAATGAATGGCATTACGCTGCAGCAGTTGAAGTGTTTCGATGCGGTTGCGACAGAGGGCAGTTTTCAGGCAGCCGCCGATCGGCTGCTGCGCACCCATCCAACCGTGGTCGCCGCCGTCAGAAATCTGGAGGTGCAACTCGGCTTTCCGCTTCTCGACCGCAGCGGCTATCGTGTCGTCCTGACTGAAAGAGGTCGTGCTTTTCACGCCAGGGCGCAAAATCTATTGCGGCAGGCCGATGGACTCGGCACTTTCGGAAAGCAGCTTGCGATGGGTGAGGAAACGGCACTACGGGTGGTTATCGGCGATCTCTGCCCACTTGAGCCGACGCTGCAATGCCTACGAAATTTTTCTACAGACAATCCCGCCACCCGTCTCGATCTCTATTTCGAAGCGATCTCAGGACCTTGGGAACGGCTCGCGGACGACGAGGCCGATTTGATCTTTCATCACATAGACAAGAGCGACCCCCTGTTCGACTACATCGACCTCTCCTCCGTCGACCTTGTTCCCGTTATCGCAGCGGTAGTATTCCCGGCGCTTTTGCCCGAACAGATCACGCCGACTCATCTTCAGGATCTCGTGCAATGCATCATCCGCGATACGGCCCGCCATTCGCCGCCCAAAGACTATTACGTCCTTAGGGGTGCAAGATATCTGACCGTGAGCGATCAGCTCATGAAGAAACAGGTGATCCTGAATGCGATGGGCTGGGGACACATGCCGCGTTTCCTGGTCGAGGAGGAAATACGCCAAGGTCTCCTCATCGACTTTACCAACGTTGACTTCAAGGGTGGCCGCGTCGATCTGGTGGCCGCGCGACGGAGGGACAGGCCACATGGGCCGGCCGCTGATCGGCTATGGCGCTACATAGCCGCACACATCGGTCGTTGGACGCCGTAACGGCGTCCCGGATCATGAGCGTCCCAGTGCAAAAATGACGAACACCTAATTTAAGGAACAGGCGACAAAGGCCATAAGATTTGATAGATCTAATGACCACCGGTTGCGGCTTGACGTGTCGGTAAAAAATTGCCGGACGCCTTTACCCACCAGCCGGACCAAGGTGGAGGAGGAGAGTTGCTATGGCGGCATTCCATGTCATGGCCGGTGCGAGCCGCGAGTTTGCGCGTCCGGAAGTCCGCAAGATAGGCGTCGCAGATCTTGTCGATGCGCTGAAGTTGGGACTGGAAGACTTCAGAGAGAAACCATCCCATTACGCTTTTCTCTGTCTTATGTATCCGATAGCCGGCGTCTTTCTGGTCGTCTGGAGTTCCGGCGCCGATCTGCTGCCGCTGCTTTATCCCCTGATGTCAGGCTTTGCGCTGATTGGTCCGATCGCAGCCATCGGCCTCTACGAGATCAGTCGGCGCCGCGAGCAGGGGCTTGACAGCTCCTGGCATCACGCCTTGGACGTTCGTCACTCGCCGGCGCTGCCGTCGATCGTTGCGGTCGGTCTCATGCTGTTGGTGCTTTTTGTCGCCTGGCTGATCGTAGCGCAGCGCATCTACACGGTGACCTTCGACGGGGCCGGCCTGACCTCGATCTCCGCCTTCCTGTCAGACGTGCTGACGACGCCGCGCGGCCTCTCCCTTATGCTTTGGGGGAACCTGGCCGGTTTCGTTTTCGCGGTCATTGTATTGGCGACGACGGTGGTGACGTTTCCGCTGCTTCTAGACCGGGATATCGGCGCCGTCGCGGCCGTGGACACAAGCATACGCGCCACGCTCACCAATCCAGGGCCGATTGCCCTTTGGGGATTGATCGTCGCGGCGCTGCTCGTCGTCGGCACGATCCCGATCTTTGCCGGCCTTGCGGTCGTCATGCCTATCCTCGGGCATTCGACCTGGCACCTATATCGAAAATTGATTGCTCCCGCCTACCCGAACCGCACGCCTTGAATTCGTAAAGGAAATTTCCCCCGGATCATCCTCCGAGCCGTTGCGACCTGCCAGATGACGGTCGTGTTGGTTAGGATAGCGATGAAGAGAATGAGGATTGTCATGTCGTACCGTTTTCTTCCGATCTGCCTGATTTTTGCCATTGCTTCCCCGCTTGACGCGCTCGCGCAGCAGCCAGGCGACGCCACCGCAGGGGCCACCGTTTTTAAGAAATGCGCTATCTGCCATATTGCCGAAACGGACCAAAACAAGGTCGGTCCCTCGCTGAATGGTCTGTTCGGCAGGACGGCGGGGACGCACCCGAATTTCGCCTATTCGCCGGCGATGCAGCAGGCAGGCAAGGGTGGCCTCGTATGGGACGAGGCGACGCTTCGCGACTATTTGCACGACCCTAAGGCGAAGGTGAAAGGCACGAAAATGACCTTCGTCGGCCTGAAGGACGACACCGAGATTACCAATTTGATCGCCTATCTGAAGCAATACTCCAAACAATGAAATGCCTGATGTAAGCGAGCTGTTTCCCGCGTCGCCGGTCGGATCGGCGGGGTTCGGCTCAGCGATCAGACGCCGCCGATCCGTTCCCGTGGCGTCAATATGGTCCGCTGCGATTGCTGCAATTGCCCGTCCGATTTGTTCATGAGATAATACTAAAACGTTTCGCGATGGGATTGTGGAAATGTTCGCGGCTGGGTCGGGGAGGAGAGATGGCTGTCGTACTGATTCTCGTTCTGCTGGTGGTGGGATCGATCGCGTTCCATCTGCTTAGCCCATGGTGGTGGACGCCGATCGCATCGAACTGGAGCTACATCGACAACACGATTGTCATCACGTTCTGGATCACCGGCATTGTTTTCACGGCGGTCGTGTTGTTCATAGCCTATTGCGTCCTCCGCTTCAGACACCGCGCGGGAAACCAGGCGGCATACCAGCCCGAAAACAAGCGGCTGGAATGGTGGCTCGCCGGCGGAACGGCAATTGGCGTGGCGGCAATGCTCGCACCGGGCCTGTTCGTCTGGAAACAGTTCGTCACCGTCCCTGCCGATGCCAGCGAGGTCGAAGTCGTCAGCCAGCAATGGCAATGGAGTTTCCGGTTGCCGGGAGCCGACGGAAAGCTCGGCCGGGCGGACACGCGCGATGTTACCCCGGACAACCCGCTCGGCTTGAACAAGAATGATCCCGCCGGAATGGACGACGTCATCGTCGAAGGCGGTGAACTGCATATACCCGTCGGCAAGCCGGTGAAGGTGCTCCTGCGCTCGATCGACGTCGTTCACGATTTCTACGTACCGGAATTCCGGGCCAAGATGGACATGATCCCCGGCACGGTCACCTATTATTGGTTCACGCCGACGCGAACGGGAACCTTCGAGGTTCTCTGCGCGGAGTTGTGCGGCGTTGGTCATCCGCAGATGCGCGGCACGGTCGTCGTCGATAACGACACCGACTATCAAGCCTGGCTGCAGCAACAGCCGACTTTCGCGAAATCGACGGCGTCGGCGCAAAAATAAGCGCCATGCGCATCTGAGGAGGAAGGCCGGTCGGAAGGAACAAGGAGGATGGAATATGGTCGACATCGGATCCGGCGCTGAGCAGGTCATCAGGCCCGCTGAAGTCGAGGATGTGGAGCTTTATCACCCGAAAAGCTGGTGGACGAAATATGTTTTCAGTCAGGACGCCAAGATCATCGCTATCCAGTATTCGCTGACCGCGATCTCGATCGGCATGGTGGCGCTGGTGCTGTCCTGGATGATGCGCCTGCAGCTCGGGTTTCCGGGTTACTTCTCCTTTATCGATGCGGAGCACTATTATCAGTTCATCACCATGCACGGCATGATCATGGTGATCTATCTGCTGACGGCGCTGTTCCTCGGCGGCTTCGGCAACTATTTGATCCCCTTGATGCTCGGCGCCCGCGACATGGTGTTCCCCTACGCGAACATGTTGAGCTACTGGCTCTATCTGCTCGCGGTCATCGTGTTGGTCGTCGGTTTCTTCGCGCCCGGCGGGCCAACCGGTGCCGGCTGGACGCTGTATCCGCCACAGGCGCTTCTATCGGGAACGCCCGGAGGGCGTGACTGGGGCATCATCCTGATGCTGTCATCGTTGATCCTGTTCATCATCGGCTTCACGATGGGCGGGCTGAACTATGTCGTCACCGTGCTGCAGGGACGCACCCGCGGCATGACCCTGATGCGAATGCCCCTGACGGTATGGGGTATATTCACCGCAACCGTCATGGCGCTGCTTGCCTTCCCGGCCCTCTTCGTTGCCGCCGTCATGATGCTGTTCGACCGGCTGCTCGGGACGAGCTTCTTCATGCCCGCCATCGTCGAGATGGGCCAGCAGTTGCAGCAAGGCGGCGGCAGCCCCATCCTGTTCCAGCACCTGTTCTGGTTCTTCGGACATCCGGAGGTCTATATCGTTGCCCTTCCCGCCTTCGGCATCGTCTCGGATCTGATCAGCACCCATGCGCGCAAGAACATCTTCGGCTACAGGATGATGGTCTGGGCAATCCTCATCATCGCAGCGCTGAGCTTCGTCGTGTGGGCGCATCACATGTATGTCAGCGGCATGAATCCGAACTTCGGGTTCTTTTTCGCGACCACAACATTGATCATCGCCATCCCGACGGCCATCAAGGTCTACAACTGGGTGCTGACGCTCTGGCGTGGCGATATCCATCTGACATTGCCGATGCTGTTTGCCCTGGCATTCATCGTCACATTCATCAATGGCGGACTGACCGGCCTCTTTCTCGGCAATGTCGTCGTCGACGTGCCGCTGTCCGACACCATGTTCGTCGTTGCCCATTTCCATATGGTGATGGGGGTCGCGCCGATTCTGGTGATCTTCGGCGCAATCCACCATTGGTATCCGAAAGTCACGGGGCGCATGCTGAACGTCACGATGGGCCAGATCCACTTCTGGATCACCTTTCTCGGCGCCTACGCGATCTTCTTCCCGATGCACTACCTCGGCCTGATGGGCGTGCCGCGCCGCTATTACGAGCTTGGCGAAACGGCTTTCATTCCGCCGTCGGCGCATACGCTGAACATGTTCATCACCGTGGCCGCGCTGGTGGTGGGAGCTGCTCAGCTTCTGTTCCTGTTCAATCTGGCCTGGAGCCTTCGCTGGGGCAGACAGGCAGGCGGCAATCCATGGCGGGCGACGACTTTGGAATGGCAGACACCGCAAACGCCACCAGTTCACGGCAATTGGGGCAAGGAGCTTCCGATCGTCTACCGCTGGCCGTATGACTACAGTGTTCCCGGAGCAAATCAGGACTTCCTGCCGCAGAACCAGCCGGCTTCGGCCGGATTGTCCGCAGGGGCATCGTCATGAGCGCTATTCTCATCTTCCTGGCGGGGATCGCCGGCATCATCATCTGGTGGATGGCAGGGCAGCGACTGACCTCGAAGCCTTGGCTGGAAGCAGGCGTAGCGGGCGATGCACCGGAGATGCGGGGGTCACCGGCGACAGCGGCGAAAGTCGGTCTCGGCATCTTTCTCGCCATCGTCGGCTCCCTGTTCACGCTCCTCATCAGCGCCTATCTTAGCCGCCTCAGCGGCTCCGACTGGTGGAGTATTCCGATCCCACGACTGCTTTGGGTGAACACCGCCGCGCTTGCCGCCAGCAGCGTCACGCTGCAATGGGCGAAGATGGAAGCTCGCCGTGAGCGCAGCGAGATGCTGAACACGGCTCTCGCAGCAGCGTTCCTATTGGCTGTTCTCTTCCTCGCTGGACAGGTTCTGGCGTGGCGGCAATTGGTTACCGCAGGCTATGTGCTTGCCGACAATCCATCGAACAGCTTCTTCTATATGATCACCGGACTGCATGGCCTGCACATTCTGGGCGGGCTCTTTGTACTCGGACGGACGACAATCCGCGCCCGGACCAGCCACGCCGCGGCGAAAGTCAGCCTGAGCGTGGATCTCTGCGCCATTTATTGGCATTTCATGCTCGTTGTCTGGCTGATCCTTTTTGCGCTCTTCGCGGGCTGGGCAAATAGTTTTGTCGATCTCTGCCGTCAATTGGTCACTTGAGGAGCTTCGATGATGACCGAATCCATAGAAAGACCGGCAAACGATCCACTTCTGCGGCCCGCGGGACTGCGCGGCGTCGCGGCTGACCTGTCGTCGGACCAGCGGGCGTTCAAGAACGTCTCCTGGGGCAAGGCGATGATGTGGATCTTCCTCCTGAGCGACACCTTCATCTTTGGCTGTTTTCTGCTGGCCTACATGACGGCGCGGATGTCGACCACCGTCCCCTGGCCCAATCCCAGCGAGGTTTTCGCCCTGACGATAGGAGGCACGGAAATCCCGCTGATCCTGATCGCCATCATGACGTTCGTCCTTATCAGCAGCAGCGGCACCATGGCGATGGCCGTCAACTTTGGATACCGCCGCGATCGCCGCAAAACCGCTGCGCTCATGTGGGCGACGGCGGCTCTCGGCGCGACATTCGTCGGAATGCAGGCATTCGAATGGACCAAGCTGATCAGGGAGGGAGTCCGCCCCTGGGAAAACCCATGGGGAGCGGCGCAGTTCGGTTCATCCTTCTTCATGATCACCGGCTTTCACGGTACCCACGTCTCGATCGGGGTACTTTTCCTTCTGATCATCGCACGCAAGGTGTGGCGGGGAGACTTCGACCAGGAAAGGCGAGGGTTCTTCACCAGCCGCAAAGGTAATTACGAGATCGTCGAGATCATGGGACTATACTGGCACTTCGTCGATCTGGTCTGGGTATTCATCTTTGCATTCTTCTATCTGTGGTGAGGATGGCATCATGGCGCAGGTACAGGCACATTCCGGACAGCAGCATCCGATAAAACTTTACATGGTGGTCTGGGGGCTGCTTTTCGTCCTCAGCACCTTTTCCTATCTCGTCGACTATCTCGGCATACACGGCTATCTCAGATGGTTTCTGATCCTGCTGTTCATGATCCTGAAGGCCGGGCTGATTGTCGCCGTTTTCATGCACATGGCCTGGGAACGGCTGGCGTTGATTTATGCCATCCTGGTTCCGCCAGTTCTGGTGCTTGTCTTCGTCGCTCTGATGGTGTCGGAATCGAACTACACGGCGCTGACCCGGCTGACCTTTTTCGGCGCCGGCCCGTAAAGGGATGAGGTCGCCGTAGTGCCGAAATTGAAGTCGGCGGAGGGGACGGCCTGGCTGGTTCCCGCCCTTCCTCGTACCCGCTTTTTCGACCGTGTGCCAACATCGGCAGACCTTTGAGGCGCCGGGCTTACCTCATCGTGAAGATTTCAATCTCGAAAATCTGCGGAACCCATCCTGTCCGTGCCAGTTGTTCAAGTGTACGACTTGAACAATGGAGACAAGAAATGAGCAAAAGCGACGTTCAAAAACTCCAGAGGCGAGCCGAACGGCAGGTTAAAAATACCAGCGCTGGCGGCCATCTTGGCGGAACCTATTTTGGTCAGCAGCCTGACGGCAAAACCATGTCGTCATCCACCAACGACAGCGCCAAAGCGCGGAAGAACAATGGAAACAACTGATTTCATTGTCATTCCGGTCGCTGCATCAAACAACCTCGAGCCGCTGAGATCATAGACTTTCCGGACGGCGCGATGGTTATGCGACCGTCTCGTCTGTCCTCGCGGGCAATGGCCCGCCCAATCGGACGAGCCATCAGGAGCAGCTTTAGAAGTCCATGCCGGCGCCGGGAGGCAAGGCCGGACCAGCCTCCTTCTTCGGCTTCTCGGCAATCATCGCTTCCGTCGTCACCAGAAGCCCGGCGATGGAGGCGGCATCCTGTAGCGCTGTGCGCACGACCTTGGCGGGGTCGATGACACCCATGGCGTAGAGATCGCCATATTCGCTGGTCTGGGCGTTCCAGCCGAACGAGAAATCGGCCTTTTCGCGCAGTTTGCCGACGACCACCGAGCCTTCGGCGCCCGAATTCTCGGCAATCTGACGAACGGGCGCTTCGATGGCACGACGGACAATGTCGACGCCGACGCGCTGGTCCTCATTTTCGGTCTTGAGCCCTTCGAGCGATTTGACCGCCCGAAGGAGCGCCACGCCGCCACCCGGCAAGATGCCTTCTTCGACCGCGGCACGGGTTGCATGCAACGCATCGTCGACACGATCCTTCTTTTCCTTGACTTCGACTTCGGTCGAGCCGCCGACGCGGATGACGGCAACGCCACCGGCGAGCTTGGCAAGACGTTCCTGCAGCTTTTCGCGGTCGTAGTCGGAAGAGGTTTCTTCGATCTGAGCCTTGATCTGAGCGACGCGGCCTTCGATGTCGTTCTTCGACCCCGCACCATCGATAATGGTGGTGGTTTCCTTCTCGATCATGATCTTCTTGGAACGGCCGAGCATGTTGAGCGTGACGTTTTCCAGTTTGATACCGAGGTCCTCGGAGATGACAGTGCCGCCCGTCAGGATGGCGATGTCTTCCAGCATGGCCTTGCGGCGGTCGCCGAAGCCCGGAGCCTTGACGGCAGCAATCTTCAGACCACCGCGCAGCTTGTTGACGACAAGCGTTGCGAGAGCTTCGCCTTCAACGTCTTCAGCGATGATGAGGAGCGGTTTGCTCGACTGCACGACGGCTTCGAGAACCGGCAGCATGGCCTGCAGGTTTGAGAGCTTCTTCTCGTGGACCAGGATATAAGGCTCTTCCAGCTCCGCCCGCATCTTGTCCGGGTTGGTCACGAAATAGGGGCTGAGGTAGCCACGGTCGAACTGCATGCCTTCGACGACTTCGAGTTCGGTTTCGGCGGTCTTGGCTTCTTCAACCGTGATGACGCCTTCGTTGGTCTTCAATTCCTTGACAACCGCTTCGACGGCAAGGTCGATGCCGCGCTTCAGGTCCATCGGGTTCATGCCGGATGCGACGGCCTTCGCGCCTTCGCGAACGATGGCCTGGGCGAGAACGGTTGCAGTCGTGGTGCCGTCGCCGGCGATATCGCTAGTCCTGGAGGCGACTTCGCGCAACATCTGGGCGCCCATGTTTTCGAACTTGTCCTCAAGTTCGATCTCCTTGGCGACGGTGACGCCGTCCTTGGTGATGCGTGGAGCACCGTAGGACTTGTCGATCACAACGTTGCGGCCCTTGGGACCCAAGGTCACCTTGACCGCATTCGCGAGAATATCCACCCCCTGAATCATGCGATCGCGGGCATCGGTATGGAATTTGACTTCTTTGGCAGCCATTTTTCACTCCTCCATAGGCAGTAAAGTCTGACTTAAAATTGAAAAAAGGCCGCTCAAGCGGCCCTCTTGTCTGCGGCCTGGGTCTCGATGATGCCCAGAACGTCGCTTTCGTTCATGATCAGCAAATCTTCACCACTGATCTTGATCTCCGTGCCGGACCATTTATCGAACAGGATGCGATTGCCGGTCTTCACATCAAGCGGCTCGATCTGGCCGGCCTCGTTGCGTGCTCCAGAGCCGACGGCGACGACCTCACCTTCCTGCGGTTTTTCCTTGGCGGTGTCCGGAATAATAATGCCGCCCTTGGTTTTTTCCTCAGACTCGACGCGACGGACGAGAATGCGATCATGAAGCGGTCGGAACGTCATATTCTCCTCCTGGCAGGCGATGATGATCAATGCTCCCGTGCCCGGACCGGACGATCAGTCCGGGGGTGCCGAGGCTCTCCAGCGTTCACTAGAATTGATCTGGTTTAGCGCATTTTCAAGAGAGAAAGAGCGAAAATATTGGCACTCTGCGCCGCCGACTGCTAACGCAATTGAAAGGACCGCAAATTCGGTCCAATCGCTCGATCTTTCGCAGATGTTTCAGCCGGCAAACGGGCTGTTCTAACCATTTTCCAACCAGCGCACCTCCTCGTGAGAAAGCTGAATGTCAAAGGCGCCGAGGCTGTGATTGAGCTCGGCCAGCGAACGGGGACCGATCAGCGGAATGACCGGCCAGGGTTGCTGCAGCACATAGGCCAGCGCGACCTGGATCGGATCCTTTCCAAGCCGTTTTCCCAATTCTTCAGCACGATCTCTGCGCGCAAAATTCGTCTCCGAATACCATGCACGGGCCAGTTCCGGATCGCTGAACCTGCCGCGGCCGGCGCGGTCGGTAAAGAAGCCGCGCGCCTGGCTCGACCATGCGAAATTGGTGACTTTTCGGTCCGCGAGCCACGATTTCCATTCGGCGTCTGATGAAGCGATACAGCCGGCCCAAACGGGTTGAACCATGTCGGCGAGCGAGAAATTGTTCGAAAGCACGCTTGGCTTCGTTTTGCCGGTGCGTTCGGCATAGGCAATCGCTTCATCCATGCGCTCGCGCGTCCAGTTGGAACCGCCAACCGGGCCGCGAATGCGTCCTGCCCTGACTTCGGCATCCATGGCGTCGACGAATTCGCCTACCGGAATATCCGGGTTGTCGCGATGCATGAAATAGATGTCGACATAGTCGCTCTTCAACCGGTCCAGACTGACGGTTAGCTGCTTGCCGATGACATCGGGATAACAAAGCGGGCTATGCGCCCCTTTCTCTATGATCATCACCTGCTCACGGACGCCACGGCTTTGCATCCATTCGCCGATCAGCCGGTCCTGCGTCCCGCCGCCATATTGAAAGGCGGAATCGATCAGATTTCCGCCGGCCTCGAAGAAGGCGTCGAGAACGATCGCCGCACCGGGAAAAGTGGAAAACTCCATCATGCCGAGCGCCGCCTTCGACATCTCTTTCGGCAAACCAGCGATCCTGCCGCGCGCCACATGGTCTTGCCGGCGTGCAAGTACATCGCCGCGCAGCGTCCGGGTGCGGACAGAAGGCGTCTCCAGAGCGTATTCGAGGCCGATGGCAGCGCGCCATTTGTCCATCACCCGCAGATTGCCGAGCGTGTCCGCCCGCGTCATGCCGGGATAGGCGAATTCCTTGCGGCCCGCGCGGATCGCTGCTCCCGCGGCATCAACCTCGAAACTGTAGATGTGACGCGGTTCGTCAACGAGAATATCCTGCCCCGCGCCATCGGCCGCAAAGAGCCGGATCGTCGCCGTGCCGCCCTGCTTGCCGGCGGCAAACCAGAATTGATCAACCTCGATCCGTCCCTCCGTACCGAAAATGCGAAGGACATTGTCCTGTGCCAGCGACACCGAGCAGGAAAGCTCGGCGATGATGCCGTTCGGGAAATACAGCACCGCCGCGCTCCATTCGTCGACCCCGGTCTTACCGAGATGGCCGACGGCAAAGACTTTATCGGGCTCGATCACACCCGTTTCGCTGCCGATCCCGGCAATCAAACGCGCCATCGACACGGGATAGCCGCCGACATCGAGAATGCCGCCGCCGGCAAGATCGTTCGAAAACAAGCGGTGCCTGGGATCATACGGCAGCTTTGCGAAGCCGAAGCTGGATTTGATCAGGCGCACGTCACCGATTGCCCTCGCCTCGAGCTGCTCGATCAGCTTCGACGTCAATGGATGCAGGCGGTACATATAGGCTTCGCCGAGAAATGTGCCGGCCTGACGCGCGGCCTCCTGCATCGCCTCGGCTTCCGCAGCCGAAAGGCCCATCGGTTTTTCACAGAGCACGTGCTTGCCGTGCTCTGCCGCTTTGATCGCCCATTCGGCATGGCTCAGATGCGGTGTGGCGATATAGACGGCATCGATCGCCGGATCCGCCAACAGGGCATTATAGCCGTGGACGATACGCGCCCCCGGGAAAGTCTCGACAAGACCCGGCCTATCAGGATTGCGCGTGCCGATTGCCTCGACGCGACCAGTCTCGGACTGTGCGACGCCTGCAAAGAAGTCAGCGGCGATCCGGCCGGGGCCAAGAATACCCCAGCGTATTTTATCCCTATTCGTCATGATGAAATGTCCTTTTGATTTGATTGGCGCTCCTCACAATGGAGGGACGCCGCAAAGCTGGTGTCAGTTCAACTCCACGATCGCGCAGCCATAAGCTTCGAGGGACAGAGCGCCTGACACCGGCTTGCCGCCGTCAAGAAGATTGATCCCGGCCGGCACGCCGGTCAGTTCGGCGCGCTGATCGACGTAGTTTTGGATGAACAGGAGACGCCGTTCGCCATTCTGGCGCATCGTCACTTCGACACCACCAGGCAGATCGGCGATCAACGGCTCGACCCCTGCCTCCGCAAAGGTTCGGTCGGCGACGGCGGCCGTCAGCTCCGGCGTCAGATAGGTGCCGAGATAGAGAACCCTGCCGCCGCCGAGCTTGCGCGAAGTCGCCATCGGCACCCCTTCGGCGTAACGGTTCGACCAAGTCGCCACCACCTCGACATCATCAGCAACCGCCAGGTTCTCATAGAAATGGGCCGCCTCGAGCTCGCGATTGCCGATCGTGAAACGGCGGACGCGGCGATGGGATTCAGCGGGGCGGTTGGGAGGTACGACCAATCCACCGGAGCGTCCCATGACATCGAAAAGGCCATTGGCGCCCGGTGCCGCAAGCCGGCCAAAATCCTCGACCTTCACGCCGGTCATCCGCGAGAGCGATGAACCAGGCGCCGTCTCGCGGATGACGTGGTTGTTTTCATCACGAGTGCCGGTGCGAGCGCCGATGATCACGGTGCCGCCGGCGCGGGCAAAGGCCTCGAGCCGTTCGGTCCAGCCATCCCTCCACATCACCCAGTGCGGAACGTACAGGAGCTTCAATCGCGAAAGATCGTCTTCCGGATGAATGAAGCCGCAAGCGATGCCGCGGTCGTAGCAATATTGATGCAGCAAGACCGCGTCGTCCTGTGGGCTCGGCAGGCCGATCGAATAGGTCTTGTGCGCCTCCTGATTATCGAAATCGGAGCCTGCGATGCCGATATCCATACGGACATGGGTGCCGAGGATCTTGTCCTTGAGCATCGTCATCTCGGTAGCGAAGCGTTTCGCCTCATCGTAACGATGGCGCGGCACGTCGTCGTGATCGATGACGCCCATCCAGTAGATTTCCGCGCCGAAATGCGCCGGCCGCCAACGGAAGAACATCAGACCATCGGCACCGCGCGCGACGGAGGACATCGCCATGCGCCGCATTTCGCCGGGCTCCGGCGTCAGCGTGCAGAAGCCCGGCTGGCTGCCGAAGCTGGATTGCTGCTCCGGAACGATATAGTTGCCTGAAAAACCGCGGCAGATATCGAGATGCAGCGCCTGCACCTTGGCGTGATTGCCGATGCGCTGGAACTCGTCATAGAGCATCGGGTAGATATCGTAGCCGACAAAATCGAGATCGGTGGAGAACTGACCGCGGAAGTCGATATCGCGCAACCCGCCGAGATTGTGGAAGATGAACCAATCGGCCTTGGTCGCGCGCAGGATTTCCACCTGATCGTGCTGGAAACGCGCCGTCGCAAAGGCCAGGAAGCGGTGGTAATCCTGCAAATGCCCCGGACTTGGGAAGGTCGGCGCGAAATCCAGGGGAAGGACCACCTGACCGAAATCGTCATAGGCCGTTGCCCAGAAATCGCCGCCCCAGGCGAAGTTAAGCTTTTCGATCGTGCTGTATTTATCCGCTAGATACGCCTGGAATTCCTTCAGCGTCACGGGCGAGAAGGATTCCGGCATGCTCGTATTGAGCTCATTGTCCGTCTGCCAGCCGATGATATGGGGGTTGTCCCGATAATGCTCGGCCATCGCCCTGGTAATGCGCTTGCTGTGCTCGCGGAAAACAGGGCTCGCGGTATCGGCGTGCTGGCGCGAACCGTGGCTCATCTTCCGGCCGTTGCCGTCGACGCGAAGGATTTCCGGGTGAGCCTCCGTCAGCCAGCGCGGCGGCGTTGCCGTCGGCGTGCACATGATGGTGCTGAGACCATGACGGCCAAGGACCGCGATGGCGCGATCGAAGAGATCGAAATCGAAAGTACCCAGCTTCGGCTCGAACAGATGCCAGGCGAACTCGCCGAGACGGACGACATTGAAGCTAGCTTCGGCCATACGCTTGGCGTCGCGTTCCCAATAGCTTTCATCGACATGTTCCGGATAGTGTGGCGCGCCGACCAGAAACCTGTCGGTCTTGATCGGACGCCATACGGAAAGGTCCTTGGTACTGCTGCTGACTGACACGGTATCGGGCTCCTGAAGGATCATTTGTCGAGGATCGGCTTGCGGACCGTGATGGTCCGCTCGTCCTTGGCGGAAAACAGGTAGACTTCGCGCGGATCGATCCGAAGGCTGATCGGCGCATCGGCATCGATGCCGGCAACATGGCCGACCTGCACGGTGATGTTGCCGGTGCCGCTTTCGGAGCTGACGCATTGCAACTCTCCGGCGTCGACATAAAGGATAGTTTCTCGCCCTAGATGCTCGACGAGCCGGACGCGGCCGGAGATCGTGACGTCAGGAGATGCGGCGTCTTCCTGAACGGCGATGTTTTCCGGACGGATACCGAGGGTCAACGTCGTTCCCCTCTGCGCCGAAGCACCAGTTGCCAGCTCCACGGCGATCGGCGCCAGGCCTGGCGCGGAGACAGTCACCCTGCCTCCCGACACGTCGTCGACCGTTACAGGGAAGAAATTCATCCGCGGTGCGCCGAGAAAGCCGGCAACGAAAAGATTGTCGGGGTTGCGATAAAGTTCTAGCGGCGAGCCGACCTGTTCGATGACGCCGCGATTGAGAACCACGATCCGGCTCGCCATCGTCATTGCTTCGATCTGGTCGTGGGTCACGTAAACCATCGTCGCGCCGAGTTCGGCATGCAGGCCGCTCAACTCGACGCGCATCTGCGTGCGAAGAGCGGCATCGAGGTTCGACAGCGGTTCGTCGAACAGAAAGACATCGGGCGAACGAGTAATCGCCCGACCGATCGCGACGCGTTGGCGCTGACCGCCAGAAAGCTGCTTCGGCCGCTTTTCGAGCTGATCGGTGATCCTGAGGATCTTAGCGGCGCGCATCACCGCCGCGTCGATCTCCGCCTTCGGGTGCTTGGCCATGCGCAGCCCGAAGCCCATGTTTTCGGCGACCGTCATATGCGGATAGAGTGCATAGGACTGGAACACCATGGCAATGCCGCGATCCCCGGGTTCCGCCTTGCTGACATCGCGGCCATTGATGAGAATCTGGCCTGAGGAGATCGATTCCAGACCGGCGATCGATTTCAGAAGAGTGGACTTGCCGCAACCGGAAGGGCCGACCATGACGATGAACTCGCCCTGCTCGACGGAGAGATCGATGCCACGCAGGGCATGATAGGCGCCATAGTTCTTATTGACATGTCGAAGTTCGAGACTGGTCATGCTTCTAGGCTCGCAGTGAAAGGATTGGCACAAGGGCGGGAACGGCGTCGGACAAGATCATCATCCCTTCACCGCCCCCATGGTGAGCCCGGCGATGAAGTGTCGCTGCATCAGAAAGAACATGACGACCGGCGGCACCGCGACGACGATCGTGCCGGCGGAAATCAGATTCCAGGCGGAGACCCATTCGCCGCGCAAATTGGCAAGACCGGCGGTCACCGGCTTGACCGTGTCGCTTACCGTCAGCACCACAGCCCAGAAATAATCGTTCCAGACGAAGGTGAAGATGAGGATGGCGAGTGCGGCAAGCGCCGGGCGAACCAGCGGGATCACCACATGAACGAGCGTCTGGAAGGGCGAGGCGCCCTCCGCCCTCGCCGCCTGAAACAATTCATCCGGCAGCGCGGCGATGAAGTTGCGCATGAACAGCGTCGCAAAACCCGTCTGAAAGGCGATGTGGAAGATGATCAGCGCGCCCGTCGTGTCATAGAGGCCGATGCGCACCATCAGGTCGCGCACCGGTATCATCATGATCTGATAGGGCAGGAAATTGCCGCCGACGAAGAGCGCGAAAACCAGCATGTTGCCGCGAAACCGGTAGCGCGCCAACACAAAGCCGGCGAGCGTGCTCAAGGTCAACACGCCGATCACGGCTGGTATGGTGATCGTCAGGCTGTTCAGGAAATAACGCGCCATCGGCGTCTGGTTGAAGACAGAGGTATAATTCTCGACCAGGCCGAACTGCGTCGGCCATCCCCAGAGATTGCCGCCCATCACATCCTGCGTCGAACGGAACGAGGTGAGGACGACGGCAAAGAGCGGGCACAGCCAGAGGATCAGGATGGCAAGAACGGCGATGAAATAAAAACGACGCTGCCAGATGGCATCTTCGGGGATAGGGCGCGGATACATCAGGCCCCTCTTTCTTCGATGCGGATGATGCGCGTGAGGTACCAGACGATGAAGACCGCCATGATCACGAACAGAACCGAGGCGATCGCCGCGCCATAGCCGAAGCGGTAGGAGAAGATCGACTGTTCGAACATCTGGTAGGCGAGCACTTCGGAAGAGCCGAACGGCCCGCCCTGGGTCATGACCGACACCATGTCGAAGGATCGAAGCGCCCCGACGACGGTTACGGCAATGGCGATAAAGGTGACCTGTGTCAGTTGCGGCAGGACGATATGGCGCAGCATGTTCCAGCCTCTGGCCCCGTCCACCCGGCCGGCGCCGATCAATTCCTCGCTGAGATTGTTGAGGCCGGCAAGGTAAAGCACCATGCAGAAGGCGATCTGCGGCCAAAGTGCTGCGATGACGATTGCAAACGTCACGAAGCGCTCGTCCGACAGCACGGCCGGCGCTGTTGCACCGAAGAAACCGAAGATCAGGGCGAGCAATCCCAGTTGCGGCGTGTAGACCCAGGTGAAGACGACGCCGACGGCGACCGAGGCCAACACCAACGGGATGAAGAACAACGACTTCATCAGCCGCATGCCGCGGATCTTCTGGTTGACCAGCAGGGCGATCGCCAGTCCCAGGGGCGGCGCAGCCATGAACATGATCAGCCAGATGACATTGTTCCTCAGCGAGACATAGAACTGCGGATCGTTGAAAAGCTCGACATAATTTCCGAAGCCGATCCAGGTCATCGGGCTGAAGCCATCCCAATCATGCAGGCTGATCCAGAGGCTCTCGACTGCCGACCAGAGGATCACGACGGAAAAGAGAATGGCAGCCGGCAATATCAGCAAAGTCGGGGTGAGCCACCAGCGATGGCGGCGCCAGGGTGTCATCATTTTATATCCTCTTTCGGTTTGGAGAGGCGAAGCGGCTGCTCCGCCTCTCGGTCGCTGGGAGGAGACTTAGATTTTGTAGATGCGCTTGCGCGTGCCCTCGAGCCGCTTCAGGATCACGTCGCGCCGTTCGGGCTTCGCCATGAATTCCTGGAAGCCGACGAGGCCGGCCTGCGCCATGTCGGGATCGCTGTCGCGGTCGTAATATTGCGACGTGCCCTTGACCGTCTTCAGCGCCTCGACGGCGGCATTAACGAGAGGGTCCTTGCTCGGCGGCAGATCGTTGCGCGGCGGAACGTTGCCGCCGGGCTCCAGATAGGGGCCGAGATTTTCCTGACGGTAGAAATAGGCCAGGAACTCGCGGGCGCCCTGCTTGTTCTTCGCGCTTGTCGGAATATGAACCGAATTCAGCGAGAACTCCTCGAAACGGCCAACCTTCGGGTCTATCGTCGGGAATGGCGCGAAAGCCAGCTGGCCGAGCTCTTCTTTCGGGAAGACGTAGCGGACGAACGCGCCGAGATTCATCATGCCCGCTTTCTTCTGCGCCAGAAGCGCACCCGCTTCCTGCCAGCCGAAGGACGTGTTGTTCGGCGTGAAAAAGTCCTGCTTGAGCAAGGTTTCCCATTGGTCGAAGACCGGTTTGAGCGCCGGATCGAGGTAGCTCATCTCGCCGTTCATCAGCGCCATATGCTTGTCGAGGCCGTTGATGCGCAGATTCATCTGGTCGAACCAGCCGGCGGCAGGCCACAATTCCTTGGTGCCCATGGCAATCGGCGTCAGGTTGGCGCTCTTGCATTTCGCCCCGAACGCCAGGAAATCATCCCAGCTTGTCGGCACCGATGTGCCGAGCTGGTTGAACACATCCTTGCGATAGAACATGCCCCACAGCGTTCCGCCCGTCGGCAGGCCGTATTGCTTGCCATCGACGGTGACTGCGCCTGTCGCGGCACCCAGCACATCCTTGTATTTCTCTTTTTCGAAAAGGTCGGAAATATCGTCGAAAAGGCCGCGCTTGACGAAGGCGCGCATGCGGTTCCCGGAAAACCAGAAGCAGACGTCCGGGGCGCCCGCGACGAGATAATTGCGGATCGCGGTCTTGTGCGCCTCGTGGTCCATATTATTGACCACAACCTTGACGCCGGCCTGCTTGCCGAAGTCATCGGCAATCTTGCGCAGGACTGCGAGCGCATCGGCATTGCTCTCGTCGGAAATGATGTTGATGTCCTGGGCCTGCGCAATGGCCGGCATGGGCAAACCCGCCAGGGCGGTGGCGGAAACCACCCCTGCGCCCTTTAGAAAACTACGCCGGCTTGATGGCCGTCCAAGCAATTCGAAAGTCATGCAAACTCCTCCCTTTGTGACGCTGACTGCCATTCTCCGTCAGGGGCCGAACGGAACGCCCTCCTAGCGTTTCCGTTCGGCGCCGGGTACATGGGCGCAGCAAACCTGCCGCGGCAGCGCATGCGCGCTGCCCGGATATCAAAGCTCGAGAAACCAATGTGCCTGTTGACTGACTTCTTCGCGCTTCCGCA
The DNA here is from genome assembly GCF_030272705.1 of Rhizobium mayense. Lineage (GTDB taxonomy): Bacteria > Pseudomonadota > Alphaproteobacteria > Rhizobiales > Rhizobiaceae > Rhizobium > Rhizobium mayense. Next base: position 478,724 of record NZ_JARFYM010000002.1, read on the forward strand.
CGAGCCGGATGTTGATCGGCAGGGGAAGTTATGCATATGTCTGATGCGGACGCAATAATTAATTTACAAAATTAAGAAAGAGAATCCGTGAAACTGAAGGGTGACCAAAGCACATCGCGCGCCTTGAACCGGCGGCTTATCCTCAACCTGCTCAGGCGTGAGGGACCGAAAAGCCGTGCGGAAATCGCGACGGTTACCGGCCTCAGCCCCGCGGCGGTCACCTTCGTCATTGCTGACCTGATCGAGGAGGGCCATGTTACGGAAGGCAAGGCCGTCGCCGGGCTTTCCGGCCGCCGGCCAATCCCGGTCGAGATCAACTATGCCAACGGATTGGCGATTGGTTTCAAGCTGATGGTTGGCTCGGCGGAGTGCGTCGTCACTGACCTTGCCACCAGCCCTCTCGCATCTCTGCGGCTAACCCTCGCCGATCACGATCCGGAAAACGTCGCCAAGACGCTCGCAGCGGCAGTTCCTTCGCTTCTCAAATCGGCCGGCCGGCCGAATGCGCGGCTTGCCGGCATAGGCATTTCAATGCCCGGCGTTATCGATAACGACCAAGCCACCTGCGTGCGCAGCCACCGCTATGACTGGAACAATGTTCCCCTCGCCTCCATGCTGGCACAGAAGGTCAAGGTGCCCGTCTGGCTTGAAGACGACACGAACGCCTATGCGATTGCCCAGCAGCTTTTCGGATTGGGACGGCAGCATCGCAACATGGCGGTGCTTGCCATCGGCGTCGGCATCAGTTGCGCCCAGATCATCGAAGGCAAGCTTTATCGCGGCGCCAACGGTGCTGCCGGCAAATTCGGCCATGTCGTTCATGAGGAAAACGGCCGTGTTTGCGAATGCGGCAAGCGTGGCTGCCTCATGGCCTATTATTCTCAACCCTCGATGTTGCGCACCTGGCGCGAAAGAACCAACCGCGATAGCAGCCATGGCCTGCCAGAGATGCTCGATGCCATGCACAAGAACGAACCGGTGATCGCCAGCATCGTTCAGGAGGCAGGCATCGGCATCGGAAAGGCTCTGGCAAATCTCGTCAATGTCACCGATCCCGAGGTGATTGTCGTTGGCGGTGAAGCCGTGTCGTTCGGGGATGCTCTTTTCGGACCACTGAAATCGACCATGGCCATTCACACCTTTCGCCCCGCTCCTCCATTGCTTCCGGATTGGGAGGACAATTCCTGGGCTCGGGGAGCGGCGGCACTCGTCACGCAGAAATTCTTCGACTTCGAGACATCAGGCGGCACGACCGGGGGCACCGAGGCGATGGGCAAAACTTCCATCGCTTAGAAAACAGCTTTCTACCCTGAAAGACGCGAGACGCTGCGGCGCAACGTCCTCTTCAAGCCGACCGCCGGTGTCGTTCGACCTTCGGCCAGCCCAGACGGATGACGTGGTTTTGTCCGCGTTGCGGACGCTGAAGTCTTGCGTCGCCAATCCTTTCACGAGACAAGCGTCCTATGAGCGTTCCAACGACACACCCCTTCGCCTTCGATCCAACCTATGGCATGAAGCTCGAGCAGCTCCTGGCCATCAAACCGCCCGAGGCCGCTCCGGGCTTCGACGATTTTTGGACCGAGCGGTATCGGCGCGCGATTGCCGTCGACCCCCAGCCGAAACTCCGGCGCAGCAAAATCGAGCATCCCGACTGGCATGTTCTCGACGTGACCTATATGTCGACCGGCGCGTTTCAGATCGGCGGCTGGCTGCTTCTTCCCCGCGATCAGGAGGTGCGACGCGGCCTCGTCGTCGGGCATGGCTATGGCGGGCGGGATTTGCCCGACTTCGATCTGCCGGTGGAAAAGACGGCGATACTATTTCCCTGCTCCCGCGGGCTTTCCCTCAGCGCTCGTCCGCCGATACCGGCCGATGCTTCAGGGCATGTCCTCTACGGTATCGAAAAGCCCGATTCCTATATCATCGGCGGCTGCGTCGACGATCTCTGGATCGCTGTCTCGGCGCTTATCGCCCTTTATCCCTGGCTTACGGGGCATATCGGCTACAGCGGGATCAGCTTCGGCGGCGGTATCGGAGCGCTGGCGATCCCGTTCGATAGTCGGATCGATCGCGGCCATCTCGTCGTACCGACCTTCGGGCACCGGCCGCTATGGCTGACATTGCCAACCGTCGGCAGCGCCGATTCCGTCCAGGCCTATCAGAAAAAGCACGGAAGCGTGCTGGAGACCTTGCGCCTGTTCGATGCGGCCAACGCGGCTGCCCGCATCAAGGTGCCGATGCTGGTCGCTGCAGCCCTGTTCGATCCGGCGGTAGCGCCGCCCTGCCAATTCGCTGTCGCGAATTCGTTGGCAAAATTTAACGAAATCTTCATCCTCGACGCCGGCCATTTCGACTACGTTGGCAGCGGCGAGCAAAATGCGCTCCTTCAAGAAAAAGTCCGACGATTTTTCAAGGTGCCATGAACCGAGAATACCTGCGCTGGTATAGCCAGCGCCTGCATCGAGAGATGGAGTTATTGGTGTTCGGCCATGCCGGCGCCAAGGTATTGATGTTTCCGACACGGGACGGGCGGTTCTGGGAATATGAGCAGCTCGGCATCGTCGCCAGTCTTGGCGACAAATTGCGGGCCGGCCATCTTCAGCTCTACTGTATCGAGGGTCTGGCCGCAGAGACCTTTTACGGATCCCATCACCATCCGGCCGACCGTATTCGCCGGCACGCCGCCTTCGAAGAATATATTCTGAACGAAGTTCTGCCGCTGATGTCGCAGAAAAATCCTCATGACTGCACCATCGTGCATGGCTGCAGCCTTGGCGCTTTCCAGGCCGCCAGCCTCGTCTTTCGCCACCCTCACCTCTTTCGCAAGCTCGTCGCTTTTTCCGGCCGCTACGATCTGACGATGAAGGTCGAATCCTTTGGCGATCTGTTCGAGGGCTACTACGACGACAATGTCTATTTCCACACGCCGACGCATTTCCTTCCAGGGCTTGCCTGCGAATGGCGGCTTGAAAGCCTGCGCCAGGTCGACATTGTCCTCACCATCGGGGATGCCGATCCTTTCCTCGACAACAATCGTCACCTGAGCCAGCTTCTCGTCGATAAGCAGATCGGTCACCAATTGCATGTCTGGGGCGGGCGCGCGCACCGGGCAGGTGCCTGGCGCAAGATGGCGCCGCTCTATATTTGACGGCCGGCCATAGCAATCTCAACGAAGCCACGACAATGGCTGGAGGGTAGAGCCGTCAAAGCTTTTATCACGACAAATCGCTGTCCGCCGGACCTTTCCTGGCGGATCAAGATATCAGCGAATATCTGGCTTACACCAGGCCAACCGGAATGGGCGCAAGCTCTTTGGCGGCACCATAGTCGCGCTCGTGCGATCTGCGATGACGTTTTTCGCGACTTGAGGAAAAGTCGATACGATTATGCTCCACCATACCGTCCGGATAGGTTCCGGTGTCTTCGGTTTCCACTTCGGATTGAGCGGTGACGATTTTGAAATTCATCATGTTTCCTCCGGTGCGGCGCAGAAACGGTTAGCCTCGCGCTTGGTTCCATGAGTAAACACAAAATTATTAAAGAATTAACTACGTTCGTTAATTATTTTGGGCGACGCTAACGATTTCGGCCTCTGAAGCAACGAGTTCAATCACGCCCAGCGCCATGGCGAGGGCGTTGACATAGGTTTCGCCACCACCAGCCCGGGTCAGAGGGCGTTGATTGACGGCAGGAAGGACATCACTTCGTTGCGGCGTCTGAAGCTCAGCGTCTCAATGCGCTCGTTCCAAAAGCTCTCCGCCTCCGGCGAGTCCGGTTCCCAGCAATTCGTCGACAAGAGGTTGTCGTCCATCACCAGCAAACGATGGCCGCCCAACCGCAAATATTCTGTCGCCAGCTCTTTTGCAGCATTCGTTATCATCGTCCTGCTCCTTGCATCGATTATCTGGATGTCAACAATCGAGCAGGGATTATGTTCCCTTTGGCACGGAAGCCCCTTGCCAGCCTTTTGACAGCTGCCGGCGTCTTTCCGCATCGTCTTCTTCCGAAGACGTGGGAAGCTCCCAGCCGAATACGCTGCGTCCACCGTAGAAAGAGGACTTGTCGAATTCGCCGGCAACAATCTCCTTGAGATCGGGACCAGTCACGTATCGCTCGAGTAGGCGGGATTGATCATCCAGGCGCTTCAGCGCCTGCAGCTCTTCGTCGCGACCCAGCCGGCCCTTTCGCACCGCCGATTTCATCACGCTGATGGTCTCGTCATAGACCTTCAACGCGACCGGGAAAGGGTGGCGATCCTTGCCGCCATGGGCCAGCGAAAACCGGGCGGGATCGGAGAAGCGGTAAGGGGCGCCATGCACCACTTCCGCAACCATTGCCAGCGCCTTGACCGTTCTTGCACCAACGCCGGGCGTCAGCAGCAGATCCGTGAAATCCGCGGGCCCGCGATCGGCGGCGGCCGCCAGATTTCCATGCAGGCGCCGCATATTCACATCGGTTTCGCGAACATCGTGATGCGCCGGCATGATGAGATGCGGCAGCAAGGGTTGGGCTTGGTTTTTACCAACTGCCATTGGCCTGGCTTCCAGCGCGGCCAGCTCGCGCACGATCCTGTCTGGCCCTAAGGAGGCCAACAGATCGAGTTGACCTGTGCGTGACTGGTCAGCGCGCCGATCGGCGAGATTGACGATCTTGCCCTGGTCCCTTCCCTCGATGGCCGCATGCGGGGAGTCGAGGAAGCTCGTCAGTCCTTCGGACAACCAATGATACCGCCGTGCCTGCCGTCGATCGCCGTTCATCCCCTGCTGGACGACGACCCATTTGCCGTCATCCGTCACGATGAAGCCATGCAGATAGAGGTCGAATCCGTCCTGAAGCGCGGCGCTGTCGACCTTGGCGACCAGCCGGCTTGTCGTCGCTAGCGCCGCTCCATCGATGCCGACACGATTGCCGATAGCCGCCAACTCATCCGGCGTCCTGCGCGACTGAGCACCGCGACCGCCGCAGACATGGATTCCGAGCTCGCCGGAAAGCGGCGTCAGACCTCGTTTCAGCGCCCCGAGGACGCTGGTGGTAATGCCCGAGGAATGCCAGTCCATGCCCATGACGGCGCCAAAAGACTGGAACCAGAACGGGCTTGCCAACCGACGCAATAGTTCGTCGCGCCCGTAGTGCTGAACCACCGCCTCCGTGATGACGGCGCCCAAACGTGTCATCCGGTCGCCGAGCCATTTCGGCACCCGCCCTCCATGCAGGGGAAGATCCGCCTTACCCGCTCTTTGCGCCAAGTTCATCGCTCTCCGTCTCAGATGGAAAGCAATGTAGTCCCGGCATCCCGATTACGCCATGCATGGTATCGATCCGCAGCAGCGATCTCCCAGCCTATCCGGCCGCATGGCGAATGGTCTTCGAAAGTCGCAAGAGGAAGGCGGGCCTCGACGCGGCAACAAGCTTCCATGACAGGACCGCTTTCGCCATGCGGCCCGGAAGAACGCCGACGGAAAAAAACCATGCTGCCTGCATCGCACGCCGCCTGAAAGATGCATTCATTTTCGCGCTGGCGACGGCACCGGCAGCGCCGAGTGCGAATCTGGAATCGCTGACCATGGGATGCCGGGATTTGTCCATGCAGAGCGATGCTAAACGCTCTTCCAAATGAACCGGATCGTGGAGATTGACATCCTCCGGCACCGTCAGGCCGATCTCGGCTGCCTGATCCAACAAGGCGTCGATACGATGGAAATCATGTTCCATTCGCCAACGCGCACGCTGGCCAAGTTTCTCCGCAAAGACGGAATGATTGGCGCCATGGATGCGGTAGGCGCCAAGGCAGGATTCGATCGACGTCACCTTTCCATGAAGAGGCGTTACCGTGACCAGATAGCCGTCGGCGCCTTGGCGGAAATCCGTCTCCGGAACCGGCATGACCACATCGAGAGCCGAACGCTTGAAAGCCAGGCCGCTGGTAACAGTGGTCTGATAGCGCCCACTCTGCAGCAGTTTCGGGGTGACATCGCCAGAGTCGAACGGCAGTTCCTGAGGTGGGAAGACATCTCTCACCTGCATGTCCTCATCGACGAGGTGCAATCTGAACTGCGTCTGGACAGTATCCTCCTCCCAGGCATCGACGATTTCGGACACCGCATTCGGGTAGAGATAATCGTCGGCATCGAGAAACAGGACGATCTCACCCCGACTCGACGCAAAACCGGTATTGAACGCCGCAGCGTGCCCGCCGTTGGTTTCTCTCAGGCACGTCTTAATTCGAGATCCATAGGAAGCGACGACATCGGCCGTGTTATCGGTCGACGCATCGTCGACGACGATGACCTCCGTATCGTCGTGGTTTTGCCCCAAGGCGCTGTCGATGGAGCGCCTCAGAAATCGTGCGTAATTGTAATTCGAGATGATGATGGAAACTGGAACACGGTCTGTGATGGGGTGCATCGCATTGAACCTCGCAAATCTGCTTTGGTCGCGGCGAACCTACTCATTCAGGTCCTGTGGATTAAAACCCGTCCCGCCGAGCGCAACTTTCCAAAGCTGAAAGCTGTTGTCGCAGACGTGCTGGCCGATGGGTGGCGAAGGTACGCTTGGTACGTCTGTACCGCCACGACCCTCCCCACCCTTTATGGCTTTTGAATGACGTAACGTCAGGTCACACCCCATTGAACGCCGGCCGGCTGCTGGTGGACGCGGTCTGAGGGGCGCCGATTCAGCAAAGACTAAAAAACGACTTAAAAATAGTGTTCAGGTGGCTGTCAGCGTCATTGCCGATAGTCGCGCCCGCCGGGAAAGAAAGCGATTCCTCATGAAGCAAGTGCAAACCCAAAATTATTATTCGGTCGCTCGGATCCCACTGTATTGGTCTAGGGCTGTTCTGGCGTCCCCGCGCTCCGGCGCTTTGTTATCGTCTGTAAGCCTGTGAACCATTCCCGCAATATTTCAGATCGGTCGCTGAAGCCGGCCGGCAAAGGTCTTGCATCCGAGCCAGACGCTTCCCCTGGCAATGCCATGAAACATCAACAATTGATTTCAGTTGTCGTTCCGACCCTCAACGAGACCGACAATGTCGATATTCTCCTGTCCGCCCTGTTTTCGCAGTCCGGTGACGACATCGCGCTGGAGGTCCTGATCGCAGACGGCGGATCGACCGACGGCACGATCGAGCGCGTCCGGGCGTGGGAGAGCAAGGCGCCTGTCAGGCTGGTTTTCGCAGGCGGCAAAGGAGGACTGGCCGGAGATGTGCTCTGGGCAGCGAAATATGCCAGCAGCGACATTGTCGTAGTCATGGATGCCGATTTAAGCCATCCGCCGGAGGATATCCGCAATCTCGTTCGACCCATAATCGATGGGACGAGCGACATGGTGGTCGGCAGCCGCTATGTGCCGGGTGGCGCCACTCCGGATTGGCCACGGTCGCGCCGGCTGCTCTCGCGTCTCGGCGGCGCCTTGGCCTGGCCCTTGACCGATATGCGGGATCCGATGTCCGGCTTCTTCGCCGTGCGCAAGGAGCGGCTTCTGGCGATCGATCCAACGGCGATCGGTTTCAAGATCGGTCTAGAGATCATCGCGGAAGGCGGCGACGCGCTTCGGCTAACCGAGGTCCCGATCATTTTTCGCGATCGAGTGCACGGGCAAACGAAGATCGGATGGGGGCACATGATCGATTATGCCCGTCGTCTGCTCGTCCTTGCCGGAGGCGCGGTTTCTTTTGGAAATGCGACTCGCTTTGCCGGGGTCGGCCTCATTGGCCTGGCTCTCGACCTGCTGATCTTCCAGATCCTGTTCGGGATGGGGTTTGGGCTGGTAGCAGCGCATGTCACCAGCTTCGCGGTCGCCACGATTTCCAACTATATTTTGAATTCCAGATGGGCATTTGCCGGCGACGGGCCGCGCCTCCGTGAGCGGGATTGGAGACGTTACATCCGCTTCATGACCATCTGCCTGCTTGCTTTCGCCTTGCGGGGCGGCGTGCTTGCGGGCGCCGTCGAGCTGCTCGGATGGCCCCCTCAAGCTGCCATCATTCTCGGCGTCGGGGCCGCCGCCATCGTCAACTATCTCGGCAACGCCTTCTTCGTGTTCCCGTCTGAGAACCCGCGCATGCCATCCGACGTTCGATGGCGCGTGGCGGCAATCGGCGTGCTGGGATACATCCTCGCTTTGCGATTTGTTTTCCTCGGGCTTGTCGACCTCGTGCCGGAGGAAACCTATTACTGGAATTACGCCCAGCATCTCGACATCGGATATCTCGACCATCCGCCAATGGTCGCCTGGCTGATATGGCTCGGAACAAGCCTGTTTGGCAATACGGGGTTCGGTGTCCGAATCGGCGCTTATCTCGCCTGGATCGTGACATGCTTTTTCGCTTTCCGGTTATCACGCAATCTGTCCGGCAAATCGGCTGCGTTCGTCAGCGTTCTGCTCGTCGCCATCTTGCCGTTTTTCTTTTCCACCGGCTTCATGATGATGCCGGACGTACCTCTGACGGCTGCGTGGGCCGGAACACTTTATTTTCTCGAGCGGGCGCTGATAGGAGGTAGACGTCGGGCCTGGTGGGGTGTCGGCCTGTGCATGGGCCTCGGGATGCTTTCCAAATATACGATCGCGCTCCTCGGTCCCGCCACGCTGATCTTCCTGCTTCTCGACGCCAGGGCGCGGCGTTGGCTGCTTAGGCCAGAACCTTATCTTGCCGCCGCGGTCGCTGCCGTACTCTTCTCACCGGTGATCTACTGGAATGCGACACATGCTTGGGCATCTTTCGCATTCCAAAGTTCAGGGCGCCTGCAAAGCGCAACGACCTTCTCGCTTCCCGACCTGATCAGCAGCGCAGCCATCCTGCTGACACCACTGGGATTGGTGGCCGCGATAGCGGCGCTGGTGACCAAAAACCGCGTAACGCTCGCAACGAACGCAGACGCGGAGGCCCGACGCCGCTCTCTCTTCATCAAGATCTATACGATCGTTCCCCTGTCGGTCTTTATCGCGTTCAGCCTCTTTCATGAGGTCAAGCTGAACTGGACGGGGCCGCTCTGGCTCGCACTTTTGCCGGCGATTTCGGCAACCATCGTCGCAGTCGGCGGCAGCCTGTCGAGATTTGACGGCCTACTGCGTCGGCTTTGGATTCCGACTGTCATGACCATGCTGGTGATCTACGGGCTTGGTCTGCATTATCTCGTCCTCGGGTTCCCATTGGTCGGTCACTTCGGCAACATCCGGACGCTCCCTGTCGCATGGGAGGAGTTCGGCCACGAAGCGGGCCTGATCGAACGCAACGTCGAACAGGAAACGGGCAAGCAGGTCCTGCTGGCGGGAATGGACAGGTATTTCGTCGCAAGCGAAATCGCCTTCTATGATCGCGTTGACGACGACGCCGTTCGGACCTCCGTGGGTCGTGGCGCGCTCGGCCTGGACAGTCTCATGTATGGATACTGGTTCAAACCTGCCGACATGCAGGGGCGCAATGTCATTCTTTTCGGGCTGAAAAGGGGCGACCTTGAGCAGGCATCCTTTAACGGACTCTTTTCCCGGTTGAGCGAGATCAAAGAGCAAAAGGTTACAAAACAAGGCGCACCGGTCGGCAGCTTCTTCTACAGAATCGGATATGATCTACGCGGCCGCATATAGCGAGGCGGGATCGGCGATTACCTGCCGCCCCGCTGCTCCCGCGACATGCCTCCATGTGATGGCCGCGATCCGAAAACTTACCTTCGGGTAAAGATCGGCTGCCGCTTCTCCTTGAAAGCGGCTCGCCCTTCTGCGGCGTCCGCCGTTGCGAAGCAGATCGTCTGCAGGTCGCGTTCGTATTCGATCGCCTTTTCAAGCGGCATCGAGACGGCCGCCTTAAGATCGAGCTTGGCGGTTTCCGCCGCGATCGGCGCGCGAGAGGCGATGATCTCGGCAACGGCGCGGGCTCGCGGAAGAAGTTGTTCCGACGGCAGAACTTCGCTGACAAGTCCCCATTGCAATGCCTTGTCGGCCGGAATGGGATCGCCGGTCATCAGCATCAGCGCAGCATTGGATGCGCCGATGGAATGGAGAAGATGCGCCGCCATCCCGCCGCCGCCGATCCAGCCGAGCTTGATCTCAGGAGCTGCAAATTGCGCATTGTCCGAGGCGATGCGGATATCGCAGGACATTGCCGTTTCAAGACCTCCGCCAAAGGCATAGCCGTTGACGGCGCAGATCGTCGGCTTCAGCAAAGCGCGAAAGGCGTCGCAATAGTCCGGCCGGTTGCGGAACTGCCAGGGCGTCTCATAGGTATCGAGCTCGCGAATGTCCGACCCGGCACAGAAGGCGCGTTCCCCTGCACCGGTCAGGATGACACAGCGGATCGTATCGCTGTCGTTACAGGTTTTGACCGCTTCGACGATGGCATCCGCCATCTCGGGTGTGACCGCATTCAGTTTCTGCGGGCGATTGAGGGTGATGGTGGCAATGGCGCCATCGATAGAAAATTTTATGTCTTCGGTCATGGCGGTTCCTATCTTTCGCCACCGGCGACGCGGTGTTCGCAGTAGATGGTTTGCAACTGGTCGATGACGCCCTGCGCCGGCGCGCGCGTATCGAAGGCCCGCCTCAGCAAAGCGGAGGCGCGGGTCTGGAAAGCGATGTAGCCATTGTGCCGCGGGCGGACATAGGCCACCTCCAGCGTCTCGGCGGTATTTTCGTAAAACCGGCCCCAGCGTGCATTGACGCCGGCATCGTGCCAGGCTGCCCGGAGCGAAGGCTGTCCCTCATGGCCCGGAATAAAGCCGATCTGGGCCTCGGGGCTCATCAGCCAGAGGAGATGGGTTTTCAGCTCCGGCGTTATCGGGCATCGGCGAGAGATGCCGATACCGGTGCCGCCAAGCGTCGAACCCGGCCGGCCGCCAACGGATTGACGTGGAGCATTGTGAAACGCGATGGGGCGGCCGTGACCGGGGGCGGCATAGTTCACATATCCATAAACGAGCGGGCAAAGAATGACGTCGTCATGCGAGGACATGTGCTGAAGGATGCCGATCGGGTTCTTCTCGCGCGCCGACAATGGGCTGCGGTGCGCAAGATCGAACATCAGGTCATAGACTGCCTTCCCCGTCGCCGGCGATACCAGGATATCCAGATCGGCTTCGGCCGGCGGTTCGCCATAGGCGGTGGCGATCGACAAGAAGGAGAGAATGGCGTGCGGGCCGGCAAGCGATAGCGCCACCTTACCGGTCAAAGCGGAAAGCGCCGCTACCTCGTCCCAGGTGACCGGCGCGAGACCATCCGTCAGATCCGCCCGGCAGGCCATCACCTGTGTGGCAGCATCAAGGGGCAGCGCCCAATGCGATCCGGCAAAACGATAGCTTGCCAGCGACGGTCCGATGCAGTCCGCCTCGATCCGTGCGATCACTTCGATTCCGAAGACCTCTTCGAGCGGCCGCAGACATTCGCCGGCAACCGCTTCGCCGACATGCGGATGATCGAGGACAACGAGATCGTAGCGCGCGCAGAGATCGGCGATCGGATGGGATTCGAAGCCCTCCAAGGGTTGTTTATCCCAGGCGATCGACAGGCCGCTCTCCGTAAGCGCCGGCAAACGCGCGGCGGCGGCAAGAGCATTGTAGCCGCGCGGATGATCCCAGGTCAGAGCCTCCAGGCGCTGCATGTCACAGCTCTCCCGAGGCGATCGCTCCGGCTCGCTCCAACGCCGCAATCTCGGCTGCGTCGTATCCGGCCTCACTCAGGATTTCGCGCGTATGCTGACCGGTCAGCGGCGCACCACGCGCGACGGTGGAGGGCGTCTTGGAGAAGCGGATCGGAAAGCCCGGCGTCTTCACCAGCCCCTCGGTCGGATGTTCATATTCCACGAAGGTGCCGTTGTGCTTGATCTGCTCATCCTCGACCAGATCGGCATAGCCATAAACCGGACCGCACCAGATATCGGCTGCCCGCATCAATTCCAGCCATTCGGCCGTCGTCTTTGCCTTCAATTTCTCACGCGTCTTGGCGAAAATTTCGTCGCGACGGGACCAGGTGTCGGTCTCGTCAACCATCGTCAGGAAGCTCTCTTCACCGATCACCTCGCCAAACGTCTTGAGCTTGGGGAAGGCGACGATGATGAAGCCATCGCTGGTGGCAAATGCTCCATAGGGGGCGCGGATATAGACATGCGCATGCGGTTCGGCGGACCGCTTTTGCGGTTTGTGGCCGACGGTAAAGACGGAAAGCTCCTGCATCTGGATCGTCGTGATCGAGTCCAGCATATTGACCTGCACGAGCTGCCCTTCCCCGGTGCGTTCACGATGGAACAGCGCCGCAAGCGCGCCCTCGAAGGCGGTGTAGGCCGTGATCGCGTCCACAAGATACTGGCCGGCGGCTGTGGGCGCCTCGCCCTCACGTCCGGCCGAAAGCATGGCGCCTGACATGCCCTGCAAAACAAGATCCTGGCCCGGGCGGTTCATATAAGGGCCGTCTTCGCCATAGCCCGAGATGGAGACATAGACGAGCCGCGGATTGATCGCCGAAAGCGACTCGTAATCCACGCCAAGACGTTTGGCCACGCCCGGCCGGTAGTTCTGGAGAAAGACGTCGGCGGTCTTCACCAGTTCCAGCAGCACCTGCTTGCCATCAGGTGACTTCAGGTCGATCGCCAGCGAACGCTTGTTGCGGTTGAGCGACAGGAAGGAGACGTTGACCTTGTTGCCGCCGGCACCGCCGGCGGAGACATGCCGCTGCCATTCGCCGGTGACCGGCTCCACTTTCACCACATCAGCGCCCAGATCGCCCAATCTCTGCGCAGCGAAGGGACCCGCCATCGCGATCGAGCAATCAAGCACGCGTATGCCTGACAGAACTCCCATAAGTGCACTCCTCCCTGGGCATGTTTTCCGTTGCCCGCAAACTACGCCTTCTTTTTAAATTGTCCAGAGTGAGCGCTAACATTTTTGACGGCCATTCTTCGGCCGAAGAAGACGTGTCGTGTATCAACCGCTGCCGCGGATCTTCAGGGTAAAGCCGACGTCGATGCGTTTGGCGGAGGAAGGCAGGCCGCGCATGCCTTCGAGCAAGAGGCGGCCGGCCTGCCGGCCAATTTCGTCGGAAGGAACGGAAACCGTCGTCAGAGACGGATTTAGATGGCGGGACAGTTCGAAATCGCCGAAACCGGTAATGGCAAGGCTACCCGGAACCGCGATGCCGAGCCGGACGCTTTCGAGCAACGCGCCGGACGCCAATACGTCGCTCGAAAACATCACCGCGTCAGCGTCCGGAAATGTCTCGCGCGATCGTCTGAGCAACTCCGCCCCAGAGGCCATTTCGAGAGGCAGGTCGCTTACGATGCAAAGTCTCGGCTCTTCATTCGGGAAGATCGCCTTCATCGCCGCGACAAAGCCGTCACGCCGTTCGGCGGCGCGACTGTCGCCCCTTCGCAAGACGCCGGCAAAGACGATGCGTCTGCGGCCGCTTTTGGCCAGATGACCGGCCATTTCGGTGATCGCGGCGACATTGGAAAAGCCGACGAGCCGGTCGATCGGACGGGACGTCATGTCCCAGCCTTCGACGACCGGGATACCGGCGCGTTTGAGAAGCGCGATGCTGTTGCGGGTATGATGCGTGCCGATGACGAACAACCCGTCGGGCCGGCGGCCGAGCAGGCTGCGGATCACCTCCTCTTCGCGATCGGACCGATAATCCGTGTTGCCAAGAAAGATCTGATAGCCTTCGCGGTGCAGCACCTCGGAAAAATGCTGGATCGTTTCGGCGAAAACCGATGCGGAAAGCGTCGGTATGATGGCCGCGACCGTATTGCTGCGCATGGACGCCAGATGGCTGGCGGCAAGGTTCTGCACATAATGCGTCTTTTCGATCGCGTCCTGAATCTGTCTGCTGGTCTCGGCGCTCACCGTATCGGGAAAGCGCAGATAACGAGAGACGGTCTGCATGGAGACGCCGGCGGCCGCAGCCACCTCGGCCATGGTGACGCCGCTTCCCTTTCGACGCGCCTTACGTCCGGACGGCAAAGCCTCGGTCATGGCGTCATCTCTGCATTGCCGGGCAACGCGGGCCATCTCTTCGCAACGCCATCCCCGGTTATTCGCACGACAAACCTAGTCGCTGCCATGCGACTCCCCTCTCAACGCCCGATCCTGCTACTTAGTCGCTATCCCCGATTTTCGTCAAAGCAAAATATGCCGCTGCTGGGGTGCGGCCGCCTCATCGCACAGTGAATGCCCTTGACGCTTCGTAGAGCGAAGGCTCGACGGAACGGGAGAGTGCGGTGAGATTGCGTCTCAGCGTTGAAGTATCGGCCGAACCGATCAGTACGGAGGCCACAGCCGGATTCTGCAGCGGGAACTGCAAGGCGGCAGTGGCGATATCGGTTCCGGCCTCCGCCGCCAGCGCCTCGATCCTGCCAACACGGTCGAAAATATCGGCATCGGCCTCCACATAATCGAAACGCGCACCGGGAACCGCTCCGGTTGCCAAGATGCCGGAATTGAAGACGCCGCCCACCACAAGCGAGGTGCCGCGTTCGGCGCAGAGCGGAATGAGCCTTTCCTCCGCCCGCCTGTCGAGCAGGGTGTAGCGCCCGGCGATCAGAATGCAGTCCATGTGCGTTCGCTCCAGCACATCGAGGCAGATGGCGACTTCGTTGACCCCAAGCCCCCATCCCTTGATCACGCCGCTTGCCTTCAGCTCATCGAGAGCCGCGATGCCGGAGCGGGTGAACGCCTGCATGTGGCGGGCATTATCGTCCTCGCTGTGGGCATAGGTGCCGATATCGTGCACATAGAGGATATCGAAGCGATCGAGCCCGGTGCGCTTGATGCTGGCCTCGATGCTGCGCAGGATGCCGTCACCGGAATAGTCGAATTCGATCGCACATGAATGGGCGCCGACGAAACCGTGGGAGGGAGCCGCAGAGACCGGCGCCAGCTGCAACAGGCGCCCGACCTTGGTGGATATAACAAAGTCGTCGCGCGGCTTGCCGGCCAGAAAGCGGCCCACACGCTCTTCCGACAGGCCAGCGCCATAGAAGGGTGCTGTATCGAAATAACGAATGCCCGATTGCCAGGCGAGTTCGAGCGTCGCCTGCGCCGTCTCTTCGCTGCACTCCACATAGAGGCCGGCGATCCCTGCGGCACCGAAGCCGATTTCCGTCAGATCCAATCCCGCCGACGTAATCCTTCGCTTACGCATGATATCGACCCTCTCAATCCAGATGGAACACGCTCTGCAGGAAGCTCCACCACTCACCTTGTCCGGCGGTCGCCATCGGCTGCTGACACGGATCAGTCAAGGAAAGCCAGCGTTTCGTCACATCCTTTGCGCCGAGCGCGTCCATATCAACCTCGAAGTCTTCGCCCAGATATTCCCAATAGCCGAAAAGCAGGTTCTCCGGCTCCTTGAGGAAGATGCTGTAATTGTGGATGTTGGCCGCCGTCAGCGCTGCATTCATCTCCGGCCAGGGAACTGCATGCAAAGCCTTGTATTCAGCGATTTTTTCCGGCTGGAGGCCGATCACCATCCCCATGCGTTGGACCATTAGCGAATTCTCGCGCCGTCCATGGTGAACAGCCGCGCTTTCTCCATGTCGAAACGCAGCGCCAAGACGTCGCCCATGCGGGCCGCAACGTCGCGTTTCTCGGCGACGATCGTCTCGCCGGTGGCAAGCTTGCCGTGCACGAAGGCAGTGCCACCCAGCTTCTCGACCACTTCGACTATCGCCGGCAGCCCGATGCCATCAACCTCATCCAGATGTTCGGGGCGAATGCCGAGCTGCAGAACATCGCCCGGTTTCAATGCCGAAGTCAGGCGCGGGGCCGGAGCCTCGATATCGCCAAAGTGCAGCGCGCGGCCATCGGCACCGACCCTTGCCATCAGGAAATTCATCCGGGGCGAGCCGATGAAGCCGGCAACGAAGGCATTGTCCGGGTTTTCGTAAAGCTCCATGGGCGGGCCGACCTGCTCGACACGCCCTGCCCGCAACACCACGATCTTCTGCGCCAGGGTCATCGCTTCCGTCTGGTCATGGGTGACATAGATGATGGTGTTGCCGAGCGACTGGTGCAGCTTGGCGATCTCGACGCGTGTCTGAACCCGTAGCTCCGCATCCAGATTGGAAAGCGGCTCATCGAACAGAAAGACGTCCGGATTGCGCACAATGGCGCGGCCGATGGCGACGCGTTGGCGCTGGCCGCCGGAGAGTGCTGCCGGCTTGCGGTCAAGCAGCGCTTCGAGCTTCAGGATCGCGGCAGCGCGCTGGACCTTCTCGTCGATTTCCGCCTTCGGACGATGGGCCATGCGCAAGCCGAAGCTCATGTTTTCGGCGACGGTCATGTGCGGGTAAAGCGCGTAGGACTGGAAAACCATGGCGACGCCTCGCTCTGAAGGCTCGGTATCGTTCATGCGTTTCCCGCCAATGAAGAGATCGCCGGACGAAATCTCCTCCAATCCGGCAATGCTTCGCAGCAACGTTGATTTTCCGCAGCCGGATGGACCGACGAAGACGGTGAACTCGCCGCGTTCGATGGTCAGCGATACGTCATGAAGAACATCGATGGCGCCGAACTTCTTGCGGACATGGTCCAATACGATTTGCGACATTCAAAATATCCGTTTCAGCCTTTGACGGCGCCGACGGCGATGCCGTTGACGATCTGCCTCTGGAAAACCAAGTAGATGATGACGATGGGGGCGGCAGCGAGCACGATGCCGGCGGTCAGCAGCGGAACATTGGTGGTGTATTCGCCGCGCAGCGCCGCAATGCCGACCATGACCGTGCGCTCCTTTTGCAGGACCAGCAGCGAGATCAGCACATCGTTCCAGCAATAAAGCGTGTTCAAGATGCCAAGCGTAATCAGCGCCGGCTTGCCCATCGGCAGCATGACATTCCACCAGATCTGCAAAATGCTCGCCCCGTCCATTCGGGCGGCCTCCACCAGCTCCCGCGGCAGGCGCGAATAGAACGCAGTCATCATGTAGACGCTGAAGGGCAGGAAGAACGCGGTATAAGAGATGATCAGCCCGATGCGGGTATTGACCAGATCGAGCGCGATGATCGTTCGATAGAACGGCACCAGCACCACCTGTACCGGGATCATCAGCGAGGCGAGGATCACCATGAACAGGAATCGTCGGAAGGGAAAACGCAGCATAGCAAGCGCAAAGCCGGCGAGCGACGAGACCACCAGCAGAAGCAGGACCGCACCGCCGGTGGCGATGACCGAGTTGACGAAATAATCGCTCAGATGCGCCCGCTGCCAGGCGGTCACGAAATTATCGAAGGTCGGATCGGTCACAAGGCCGAAACGGTCGAGGATGTAGCCCTTGTTGGTCTTCAGCGCGTTGTTGATGGAAAAGAACACCGGATAGATGCAGGAGAGCGCCAGCAGCGTCATCGGCATGCAGGCAATCCAGAGCAGCCTCTTCTCTCGTTTCGCCAAGATCGACATGTGCCCCTCACAAATTCGCGTTGCGGGACATGATGCGGATCTGCAGGTAGGCGAGACCCGCCATCACCACGAACAGCACCATGGAAATCGCCGCCGCATAGCCCGGCTGGTTCATCTTGCCCTGCTCCAGCCAGATCAGGAATTCCGGCAGCGTCGTCGCCGTGCCTGGCCCGCCGGCAGTCAGCACATAAATCAGTCCGAACATCGAAGTTAGAACGCCGATCGTCGTTACCACGGCGACGAATTCGATGATCGGACGCAGTGCCGGGATGATGACATGAACCCAGATCTGCACCGGTTTGGCGCCATCCAGTCTCGCGGCCTCGATCAGTTCCTTGGACACGGTGGAAAGGCCGGCCATGAAGATCAGCAGGCTCATGCCGAACGTCGCCCATAGCTGCACGGCGATCAGGCTGCCGAGCGCGGTGGCGCCGTTGCCGAGCCAATCGACGGGGATGAGGCCGAATGCCTTGAGGAAGGCATTGAGGCTGCCGTCGAAGCGCAGCACGACGTTGAAGATCGATCCGATGATCACCGTCGAGAGAACCGCAGGGAAGAAGTAGACGGCGCGGAAAACTTTCCCGCCCGGTACGCCTTGGTGAATGAGGATCGCGAGCAGAAGCGGCAGCATCACCCAGATCGGTAGCGTGGCGATCAGGATCAGCGTGTTTTCAATGCTGTCACGAAAGGCGGGGTCGTTGGCGACAGCGACGTAGTTGTCGATGCCGACGAAGGCGGATTTTCCGAAGCCATCAGAATCGGTGAAGGAAAGGACAAAGCCCCAAGCGAGCGGAAATATGCGGAAGAGGCCGACAAGTACAATCGCTGGCAGCACGAACAACAGTCCGATCCGTCTTTCCGCCTTGCTTCCCACCTGAATGATTCCTTCTCAAGACAGCCGGGCCGAGACGTCAGTCCCGGCCGGCCGGTCATTCCATTCTTTGCTACTTGCGAGCATCCGCCTGCACGGCGTCCATGCGCGCCGCCGCAGCCTCGACGGTTGCGTCGCCGTTCAACAGCAGCTGGCTCTGTCGATGCCATTCCTCCAGCTCCTTGGCGGTGGCGTTAGCATGAGCCGTCGGCACCCCATAGGTCTTCAGCCAGCCGAGAATTGTCTTGGCGGCCGGGCTTTCCACCTTTGTCGTATCGACGCTGGTGTTGGAAGCAATTGCGCCTGTGTCGCTGAAGAAAATCTGCATTGGCGCGGGTGATGCCAATTCCCTGGCGAATTCGATGGCAAGATCGGCGTTGGCCGACGCCTTGTTGACGCCGTAACCGATGCCGCCTGAAACCGGCAACATCGGATCGCCCTCTTTCTTGTCGGCGGCAACCGTCGGCGTCGGCATGCGGAAGACGCCATCATTGTCGGCGCCGAGAAAATCGTCGAACTGCTTCCAATGCGCCACGTCCGAAATCAGGCCTATCGTATTGGCCGCCTCGCCGCGCATGAAACTTTCATATTCGTCCATGAATTTTGTGGTCGAGTTCGGCCCGTCCTGGAACCAGCCGGCCTTGTTGGCCTCGACCCAGCTCGTCAGGATGGCTTTCACCTGCGGGCTCGACCATTTCAGCTTGCCATCGGCGAAATACCGCTGCTCCTGAGCCGTCCATTGGTTGGCGGCCATTTCCGAGAACCAGAATTCGGCGCCGTAGCCTTCCTTGTTGCCCATGGAGAAACACGGAACCGCACCCTTCGCCTTGATCGCGGCGCAGACCTTCGTCAGGTCGGCCCAGGTCTTCGGAGGGTTTTCGGGGTCGAGGCCGGCGTCCTTGTAAAGCTTTTTGTTGTAATAGATGACGAAGCCCTGGATCGACAGCGGAATGGCATAGATGCCGCCGTCGGCGCTGGTGAATTCCGGCCAGCCGACCACCGTCTTCTTCAGATCCGCGACCTTGTCGTTGAGCTTCAACAGCGCCGGAATGCGGGCCTTGGCTTGTGCGCCGCCATTCATCAGAAAAAGATCGGGGCCTGCATTGGAGGACAGCGCCGTGCCGAGCAGCGTGTAATATTGGTCCAGCGGCTGCATCACATATTTGATGGTGACGCCGGCATGAGCCGCTTCGAAATCGGTCTTGGCCTTCTCGTAATAGGCCGCGGCCGCAGGGTCGCCGGACTTCCAATCCCAAACCGTGATTTCCTGAGCCTTTGCGGGTGCAGCGGCCAGAATGGTCCCTGCCAGAAGCACAGCGGAAAATGCGTTAAACATCTCAGTTCCTCCCAGAGACCGATGGCGAGCCTTGCGGCCCGGAAATTTATTTCGTCAGGCTAAGACGCGGGTTGGCGGGTGCTTCACCCAGTTGGTCGCGCGGCAAAAGCCGTGGCCGCGCCCAATCGCGCCGTGCGGCTTCACTCAAAACAAGGCCGTGCCCCGGCCGGTCAGGCGCATAGGCGTAGCCATCGCGAATCTCGATAGGTTCATCGACCAGATGATCGAAATTCTGGAAGGAGTATTCCAGCCATTCGACCTCCGGCAGCGCCACGGCCATGTGCACGCCGATCTCCAGGAAGGTGTTGCCGAGGCTGACCGGAATGCCCATGTCCGCCGCCAGCCAGCCGATGCGCATCACATCGGACACCTGGCCATGGACGTTGAGAATATCCGTGCCGTGCGCTTCGAGCAGCAAGCGCTTGCCCTGCAAGTCGAGATATTCGCCGGAGTTGATCTGCGTCCAGGGCGCCGCCTGCCGCAGCGTGCGCAGACCATCATAGTCGTGGCGCAGGATCGGGTCTTCCACCCAGAGGAGATCATGGCCGGCACTGCGGATCGCCTCCAGCTTCATCAGCGCTTCCTTGGACGACCACCCCTCGTTGGCGTCGATCATCACCTCGGAGCCGGCAGGCACTACCTGCTTCAGCAGAGCCAGACGATGCAGGTCACGCTCGAAATCGATATGGCCGACCTTGATCTTGAAGGCGCGATAGCCGATCGCGGCAGCATGGGCGAAGAGCGCCTGATAGTCGTCATCGGACAAATGAAAATCGAGGCCGCTGGCATAGGCCTTGACGCGGTTGCGGCGGCTTCCGAGCAGGGTGTGCAGCGGAAGTCCAACCTCCTTCGCCGCCAGATCCCAGAGCGCTACCTGCAACGCCTCGTGGAAGGGTAGCGACGTCGCCCGCTGATTGCCGCCACGCGGGCGATTGACCCGGTGTACCAGCGCGATCGCCCTCTGTCCTTCGAGACCCGGCCAAACCTCCGTCGCGAATACGCGCTCGATCTCTGCCTGGTCCGGCAATGGCGAAAAAAGCGTCTGGATAAAGCCGAGCCCGACCTCGCCGCTATCGGAGACCAGTTCCAGCGCTGCTACATTCGCGTCGTCGGCGCGCACCTGGCTATCGCCGATGACGCGATCGCGGGCGAACTGGAAACGGGTGATACGAAAAGCTGCAATGCTCATGAGGATTGGACTTTGATCGATTAAAATGTTTATCTGATCTATCAGATGTGCAATGTAATATGGCAAGCGCGAGAACAGTGCAAGTGGCGAAGAGAACAAAAAACAGCAATCGATCCGAAGATGTGGCACCGGCGCGGCGCCTGAGCGACGAGGCCTACGACCGGATATTGGAGGCGCTTTTCGAGCGCCGGGTGCAGGCTGGCGCCTTCGTGTCGCAAAGCGAACTCTCTGAAATCGTTGATGTTCCTGTAGCGCCCCTGCGCGACGCGCTGCGCATGCTGGAAGCCGAAGGCATCCTGAAAATCCATCCGCGTTCGGGTATCCAGTTCGTGCGGCCCGGCCTGGAACTGACACGCTCAACATATCAGTTCCGCTCCATCCTCGAGCGTGCGGCCATCGAGATTTTTGCCGAGCAGGGCGACGAGGCAGAAATCGGCGCGATTCATGATCGCCACACCGCCTTGATCGCCACAATCGAAAAAGACGGGCTGGGGCCTGACCAGATCAAGGACGTGGAAGCGTTGGAGCGGATGCTGCACAATGCTGTCATCGCCAGCCTGCGCAATCCGCTGATCGAGACGAGCTATCGGCGCATGCACAACTACCTCCGCCTGCTGCGGCTCGACCGCAAGCTCACGGCGCCGGTGGTTCTGCGCACGCTCCGCGAACACCTCGATATCCTCCTTGCCTGCAAGGCGCGAGACGCCAAGGCCGCCAAGGCGGCGCTTGACGCCCATTTTCAGGCCGCCATGCAACGCAACCTCGGCTTCATCTAATTGATTGGGTAGGATGGGCGCCCATCAATGCATCACCCACCCTCCGTCGACGTTCAGCGTCTGGCCGGTCACGAAAGAGGCTGCGTCCGAGGCGAAAAACATCAACACATTGGCGATGTCTTCGGGGCTGCCACGCCGCTTGAGTGCCTGATGATCCAATACAAAGCGCGTATAGCCTTCGGGGTCCGGATGGATTTTCTCGGCATCAGTCGGGAAAGCGCCGGGTGAAACCGCGTTGACGGTAATTCCGTAGGCACCGAATTCCCGCGCCCAGGCGCGCGTCAGCCCGATCAGCGCGCCCTTCGATTGCACATAAGGCGACAGGTTGGCCCAGCCGCCATAGGCGGTGACGCTCGCGATATTGATGATGCGGCCCCAGGCCTTGGCGCGCATATGCGGCAGGGCGACCTGCACGCAGACGATGCCGGCATCAACATTGACGCGCTGCACCGCCTGATGCTCCTCGAGCGTATAGTCCTCGAAGGGCTTGGAAGGGTAGATCGCCGCATTGTTGATGACGACATCGAAGCCGCCAATCTCTGCCGAGATCGTGTCCAACTGCTGACGCAGATGCACAAGATCGGAAAGGTCGAGCGCCTTGACGACCAGCCCCTTCAGTCCTTCCTGCTCGGCGAGAGCCATCAGATTGGCGATCTTTTCGGGATTGTTGTCGATCGCCACCACGCTGGCACCCGCACGCAGGAAACTTAGCGTCGTTTCCGTGCCAAGCCCGCCGGCGGCTCCGGTATAGAGAATGGTCTTGTTCGCGACGGTGGTCATTGCCGCGTCTCCTTCACGAACGCCCGCCGATCGGCAGGTGGTTGCCGGACGGTTCTGGAAACTCCTCGACTGGCTGTTTTGCGAGGTCCACAATCCGCTTTTCGCTCGCCGCAATCGCAGCCGCGTCGGGCAGGATACGGAAGATGCTGTCGTAGCGGCGCTCCTCGCCATGCTCCAGCCACATCAACTCGCCGCGTTCGCGCGCGGCGCGATGGCCGAGCACATGGTTTGTCGAGGGCTCGATGCCGACGGCATATTGCCCGGCCTGCAAGTTCTGCCACTCATACATGCAGGGAAACTGATCCTTGCGCGTCACCACTTCGAAGCCGATGCCCAGCCGGTCGTTGACCAGCGCCACGGGCACCTCGCCATTTTGATCGGCCGCCATTTCATGTTGCCAGACCTGCTCGTGGAAATTCATCTGCGGCGCGGGCATGGTGCGGTAACCGACACCCTGCTTGCGATAGTTTTCACCGGCGTGCGCCGCCCAGACGACGTCCCTAATCGGTGCGAGATAGCGCGAGCCCTCGGCCAGCACAGGATGGCCGGCGTTGATATGATAACAATACATATGCGGCGTCCGGTAGAAGCCGCGATTGACCACCCTGTCGGTAAGCTTGATATCGTTGCTGCCGACTTTGATCTCGATGCGGCGCATCAGTTCCAGGTGTTCGCCGAAGACGGTGCCCTGCGACACCGTTCCCTCGCACCACAGAAAACAGTCATCGCCCTCCCAGCGCTCGCCGTAGCCGGAAAGCTTGCCTGGGATCGAGCCGATGCGGCCGTGGATCGAATGGCTGACGGTCTTCCGTGGACCATAGACGTAGTGATCGGCGGGCTCGTCATACATGAAGAGGATATGGTCGAGACCGCAGGTTACCATCAGGCCGGAGAAGGAGCGCAGCCAGGCCAAGCCGCCCTCGCCTTCGTATTCGGCAAGGCCCGGATGCTTGAAGCCGGCTGGAGAATGCCAGCCAATCGCCATGCCGCGATAGTCGCAATCGGCGATATCGAAGGCCCGGTCGATCAGCACTGTGAAGCGCAGGCCGGTTCCGCTGCGAAACTCCAGCATACGAATACCGCGCTCGACGCCGTCACCGAGCGTCATCAAGCGCACCCCAGCAAATTGCGACAAGGCCCCTGCGCTGGCCGCTATGTCGCGGCGCGATTTCGTCTCTCCGTATAAGTCGACCATCATGTCATCCCGTCTGTCGGTATTGTCAGAGACGGCCGGGCCATCAAACCCGGCCGCGATGTTATCAGAGACCTAGCGCGCGCAGTTTGCCGTCAAGGAACCTCTTGGCGCGCGGCACATCCGATTCATCGAGATGCTCTATGATCATCGGGATGTTGGGGTGCTTCTGTGCCAGGCGCTTCAGGTAGAGATCGTAGTTCAACGCGCCGAGGCCAGGCGCCGGCAGTTCGATTTCGCCGACGCCGCGGAAAGTGTGGCTTTCCAGCGCGTCGTCGTCGCCGATATCGGCGTGCTTCTCGCTCTTGTCGGCGCCGGAACGCTTGACGTCCTTCGCGTGGCCGATCTTGATCCTGTCCGACAGCGTATCGAAGACCTGATTGAGGATTGCATCCATGCGGTCGATATTGTGGGTCTCGAAATAGTTGGTCGGGTCCATGAGCAGGCCGAGGCCGGGATGATCGACCTGGGCGAACATCCGGACGGTTTCCTCGACCGAACCGACGACATTGTTGACATAGGTTTCGAGCAGAAAGATTGCACCGTGGTCATAGGCATGCTGCGCGAGGTCGGCGATGACCTTGCGGCATTCCTCAAAGCCTTCCTCGGTCTTGTTCTTCGGATGATGCACCCAGTCGGATTCGGTATTGTAGGTGCCGGTCTCCGAGATCACATAGGGAGTGCCGAGATATTGGGCGTGACGGATGATCTCCTTGAGATAGCCGACGCGGCGCTCGCGCTCGGCCTTATCCGGGTGAATGATATTGGTGTAGCCGGAAATGCAGGAGATCGGCAGATTGTGGTCGCGAAAGGTCTCGCGGATGCGAACGCATTTGTCCTTGGTGACCTGGCCGGCCGAGACGTCGACATCCTTGAAGTGCATGTCGAGCTGCACGGTATTGAAATCGAGTGCCCGGATTTTCCGGGCGGTCTCTTCCAAACCATACGGAAAATAGCCGGTGAAAATACCTGTCTGCATCATGGTGTGGTTCCTCCCTTGGAATTCATGAATTGATTGAGATTTCGCTGAGTTTGACCGCCCGGCCGCTGTCCATCGAGCGATAGCCGGCTTCCACCAGCGCCATGGTCTTGACGTTATCGGCGACGGAAAGCGCCGGCACCTCGCCGGTCTTGACGGCATATTGCAGTTGCTCCATCACACCGATGAAGGCATGCGGAAACCACATGGTCTCCCATGTCGGCGTGACCCATTTGCCGCCCGTCGTTTTCTTCGAGGCATAGGTCAGGGTCGAGGGCGAACCGTCCGGCCAGCCGATCGTGCCTTGCGCCACGCCCGCCGTGCCCTCGACACGCCATTTGATATAGATGTCGCTGTCGAAGCCCTCTTCGCGCGGACCGGACCAGACGTCCTCCATCGACACCGCCAGCACATTGCCGGGAAACTTCAGCGTCGAAACGGTGATGCCGTCCTTATGCTCGAACGCCGTGCGCGGGTCGGTGCGGCTGACGGTGAAGATTTCCTCGGGGTCTCCGAACAGGAAACGCAGCACGTCAAGGTGATGCACGCTCATATTGGCGAGCGTCAGCCGATCATAATTCTCGAGGAAGCTCTGCCAGTGCGGAATGGCCCGCATCTCGATCGTGGCGATCACCACATCGCCAAGCTCACCCTTGTCGAGGATCTGCTTCAGCACGCGCATCGACTGGTCGTAACGCATGTTCTGATTGACGGAGAGGATCTTTCCCGCCTGGGCGGCTTCATCGCGCAGCTTTCTCGCCTCGTCCAAAGACAGCGCCAGCGGCTTCTGCGCCAGGATCGCCTTGATATGCGGTGCCGCCAGCGCCTTGCGGATCAGGTCCGGCTGCTGGTCCGGCGGGAAGGCGATATCGATGATCTCGACCTGTTTGTCGGCGATCAGCTCTTCCGCGGTCGCATGCGTCGTCGGAATGTTCCAGCGCTCGGCAACCGCCTTGGCCTTGGATTGCGTCAGCGACGCAATTGCAACGACGGGAAAACCGGCTTGCTTATAGGCAGCCAGATGGCATTCCGCCATGATCATACCCGCGCCTATGCAGCCGATCTTGTAGTCCCGAACCCGCACCGGCGGGTCGGGGATGAACCCTTTGCTGTCAGTCATCTGTTCCTCCCAATGCTCGATCTTCCTTCATCGCCCAAGCGCTCCGCCCGCCTGGTCGAAAAAATGTATCTTTGCCGGATTGCAACTCAGCGCGACGGCACTGTCCAATTGGACCTGCGGCTGGCCGCGCATCAGCGCGCGCAGCTTTTCGCTGCCTGTATCCAGCGTGACTACGGTATAGCCGCCAAGCGGCTCGACCTCGAAAACCGTGGCCGACTTGCCTTCATGTCCCACCTGCCAGGGCTCGACCTTCAGGTCTTCGGGCCGGATGCCGATGCGTGCTGTGCCGGCGGGCGTCCCGTCGCGCGGCAACAAGATGGTGCCCTCCGCAGCTTCCACCCGCTCGCCGGTCGTCGTCGCCAGGATGTTGATCATCGGCGCGCCGAGAAGCTGCGCCACATAGCGGCTGATTGGTGCATCATATATCTCGGCCGGCGTTCCGATCTGGCGGATTTCGCCATGCTCCAGGATCGCCATGCGGTCGGCGACCGACATCGCCTCCTCTTGATCATGGGTAACATAGATCAGCGTCTGTCCAAGATCGCGCTGGATGCGTTTCAATTCGACGCGTGTCTCCTCGCGCAACCGCGCATCGAGCGCAGAAATCGGGTCGTCCATCAGATAGGCGACGGGATCACGAACCAGCGCGCGGGCAATGGCAACGCGCTGGCGCTCGCCCCCGGAAAGCTGCGACGGTGGCTTATGCAGGAGGTGGCCGATATGCAGCTTGGCGGCAACGGCATCGACACGCTCCCAGATTTTGGGTTCCGGCACCTTTCGCTCCATCAGCGGAAAGCGGACGTTGTCGCCCGCGGTCATATGAGGGAACAGCGCCAAGTTCTGGAACACCATGGCGACATTGCGCGCCGCCGGCGACACATGGTTGACGGGCTGGCCTTCAATCAGCACCTCGCCCTCGTCGGGCGTCTCCAGCCCAAGGATCAGCTTCAGGATCGTCGACTTGCCGGAGAGCGGCGGCCCGAAGAAGCAGAAGAATTCGCCCGCCTGGATATCGAAGGATGCATTGGCGACGGCGACGGTCTTGCCGTAGCGCTTGGTAACATTGCGGAAGGAAATGCCGGACATCGTTCAAACCTCTCGGATCGCCATGCCGCTTGCGGCATCGAAAAGACGCACCGATCCCGGGTCGACCGCGGTGTTGGCCGTTCCGCCCGCCAGCAGACCGACATCATTGTCGAAGACGGTCTTCACCCGCTGTTCACCGTCTCCAAGGTGGACGACCGTGCGGGCGCCGATACGCTCGACAAACGTGACCTTCAGCGCCAGCCCCTCGCTCGGACCGACAACCGAGACTCGCTCCGGCCGGAAGCCATAAACGACCGCCTGCGCACCATTCTCTCGCGCTGCGGCGGCCAGAGCCGGCGATAGCGGCGCGCTGTGCCCAAGGGGACCGAGATCGACGACCAGGCCGCAGTCGCACTCCGCCAGAGTGCCCTTCAGCCGGTTCATTCCCGGCGAACCGATGAAACCGGCGACGAAAAGATTGACCGGATTGTTGTAAACCTCGAGCGGTGTGCCGACCTGCTGCAGCACGCCGTGATCCATGACGGCAATACGATCCGCCATGGTCATGGCCTCGAGCTGATCATGGGTGACATAGACCATGGTCTGCTTGAACTGCCGCTGCAGATGTTTGAGCTCGGTACGCATGACGGCGCGGAAAGCGGCATCGACATTGGACAACGGCTCGTCCAGCAGGAAGATCGCGGGTTCCATGATCGCCGAGCGT
Organism: Rhizobium mayense; assembly: GCF_030272705.1. Taxonomy (GTDB): domain Bacteria; phylum Pseudomonadota; class Alphaproteobacteria; order Rhizobiales; family Rhizobiaceae; genus Rhizobium; species Rhizobium mayense. Next base: position 506,095 of record NZ_JARFYM010000002.1, read on the forward strand.
CCGATTGCCAGCCGCTGCAGGATATTCACCGACAATTTGGCGGAGGGTTGCTTGAGAAGCGGCGTCAGCTGCAGGAAATCGGCGATCGCCTTCACCCGCCGGTCGATTTCCGCATGCGCCAAACGCCGCATCCTCAGCCCGTAGGCGAGATTGTCGTAGACATTCATATGCGTGAAGATCGCATAGTTTTGAAAGACGAAGCCGACCCCGCGCTTGCCCATGGCAATGCCGTTCATGTCCTTGCCGTCGAAGAGGATGCGTCCTTCCGAGGGACTTTCCATGCCGGCAATCATGTTCATGGTCGTCGACTTGCCACAGCCGGACGGTCCGAGCAGCGCCATGAATTCGCCGTCGCGAATGTCGAGGTCCATGGTTTTCAGGGCGGTGAAGCTTCCGAAACGCTTGACCAGATTGTGCAGATGAATCGCGGTCATGCCGCCATCTCCTTTTTGGCGGCGTTCATCCGGCTGATCGCCAGCGACACGAGAATGGAGAGCACGATCAGGATGACGAGCGCGATGGCCGCGACATAGCCCCAAATCAGATCCTGCTGGGTGACCTTGTAGATATAGACCGAGATCGTTTCGGTCGCGACGCCGGGGCCGCCCCCAGTCATGATGTAGAGCGTGTCGAATATCTTGAAATTCTCGATGACGCGGATAGCCAGCGCGATGATGATGATCGTCTTCATCTTTGGCAGGACGATGGTGCGAAAACGCTGCCACCAGGAAGCCCCGAGCAAGGTTGCCGCGCGCATCTGGTCCTCCGGCACGCCGACGAGACCGGCGAGCAGGATCAGGAACATCAGTGGCGTCCACTGCCAGATATCGGCAATCATCACCGCGATCAGCGCCGTACCGGGGCTGGAAAGCCAGGCAAGCGTGATCTGTGTTCCGGTCAGCGCCGACAGGATGTTGTTCACCGGACCGCCCGACTGGAACAGCATGAAGAACATATATCCGGCGACGGCAGGGACCACCATCATCGGGATCAACATGACGGAATAGAAGAACCGTTTGCCGACAAAATCATCCATGAACAGGATGGCAAGGCCGAGGCCGAGCAGGAACTCGGCCGGCACGCAGACGATCATGATCAGCGCGGTGCGTCCAAGCGCACTCCAGAAGCGGCTGTCGACGGCAAGATCGGTGTAGTTGGCGAAGCCGTTCCACAGCTCATAGGCGCGCCACCAGCCGGTACCTTCGAGCGGCGACCAGTCAGTCATGCTGATATAAAGCTGCATCAACAGCGGAAACAGCGCAATGAATAGCACCAGAAGCTGCGCCGGCAGCGTCAGCATGAAGCCGAGCCGGCGTCCATCTTCCGCTTGCACTGCCGATTTCAAGCGTCTGCCTGCCACGGGCACTTTCTTCTCGGTTGCGAGCGCGCTCATTGTTTCAGCGCCCCAAAGGTCAGGCCGCGCACCAGATGGCGCTGAATGGCGATGCCCATGATGACGGGCGGAACGGCGGCGATGAGGCCAAGTGCGGCCTTGGCGCCGTAAAGCTGGCCCGTCATCGACGAGGAGAGCGAGGCCATGTAGACCGGAATGGTCACCCATTCCTTGGTCGTCAGAAGCAGCGCGATCAGATAGTCCGACCAGTTCAGGATGAAGACGAAGAGGGCCGAGCTTGCCAGCGCCGGCCGCATCATCGGCAGGGTAATTTTCATGAAGACGCGGAAACGCGAGCAGCCCTCGACCAGTGCCGCATCCTCGATTTCGCGCGGCATGTCGTCGAAGAAAGTCTTCATCAGCCAGAAGGCAAAGGGCAAGGTGACGATGCCATAGATCAGCGCCAGCCCCCACCAGCTATCCATGATGCCGAGAAAGGCCCACATGATCATGACGGGGATCATCACCGCCATCGGCGGAAAAAGTCTGAGCTGGATCAGCGCCAGCGGCAGGTTCTGTCCGGAGCCGAAGCGCGACAGGCCATAAGCGGCCGAGGTGCCGCAGACCATGGCGATCAGCGTGCCGAACACGGCCGACAGCAGCGACGACAGGATCGGCTTTCCGGCGGTGCGGTCGAGCGCCACGATCAGGTCGCTGGTCGACGTACCGAAAATGAAGCGGAAATTGTCAAGCGTCGGATGCTTCGGCCACCAGGTGAGATCGCCGCCGCTGGCCGACCATTCGGCGATCGGCTTGAACGCCATCGACGCCATCCACAAGGTCGGCACGAGGGTGACCGCGAGCGCCGCCAGGATGGCGCAATAGCGAAAGATTTCGAAGGGTAACGAGCGGTTCATGGTAATGTCTGCAAAGAGTGATCCGAAATATCCGGGCGGCCCGAAGCCACCCGGATATCGAAGCGGTTTGTCGGCCTAGCCCTGCAGCGGGTCGACGACTGTCGGCCACGCCTGCTTGTTGGTCTTGATCGCCTCGATCAGCTTGTCTTCACCGATGCGGCGGGCGATCCGCGTCCATTGCTTTTCGGTATCGGCCATCGCCTGTTCCGCGGTCTTCGTCTTCGTCAGTGCAGCAACCAGATTTTCATCGAGCGCATTGTGGAAGGCGGTGGCGCCGGGATAGTTGATCGACGGCACCGTGCGGCTGACCGTCTCGCGCACCACGTCCATGTGGTAGGCGTGATAGGTCTCGCGCACCAGCGGGTCGGCGAAGTTGGCGAGCTGGAACGGATCGAAATAGCCGCTCGGATTTGCCGTCATCCACGAATAGATGCGGCTGGAGCCGAGCCATTGCAGCAGCAGATAGCAGGCTTCCGGGTTTTTGCTTTGCGACGATATCGATGCGGAAAGATTGAGCCAGAGCACCGAACGGCGCACCAGCGCACCGTCGATCTCGCGGCCGGGCGGCAACATCGAGCCGACCTTGCCGGTGATCTTCGATCCCTCGTTCGATTTGTTGTCGAGAAATTTCGGCAGGTTGGAAAAGGCGCAGGTCATGGCCGCGCCGCCGCCTGCGAAATTGCCATATTGTTCCGGCCAGCCCCAGGAGATCGCATCCGGGGAATGGTAGGACAGCGCGTCGATATATTCCTGTGTCGCCTTATGCCCGGCTTCCGAATTGATCAGCGCCTTGCCGTCATCGCCGAAGAGATATTGATTGGGCGAGGCCATCGAGGTGAAGCGCTGATACCAATTGGTATAGCCCCAGCCCTGATTGCGCAGGTCGGTGCAGCCGAACAGCCCCTTGTCCGGGCGATGGAAGAAGGCGGCGATTTCGTCGAGCTGCTTGAAAGTTGTCGGCGGGGCCAGCGGGTAACCGTGCTTGTCGGCAAAGGCCTTCTTCTCGGTCTCGTCATTGAACAGATCGGCGCGGTAGTTCCAAACCTGGAAGTCGCCATCGAGCGATACGCCATAGGTCGATCCGCGATATTGATTGAGCAGCGACACGCCTTTCTTGCCGTTGACGTAGCCCCGCTGCGGATCGTCCCATTCCGGTTTGTGGGCGGCGACATAGTCGTCCATCTTGATGATGCCGCCGGTTTCCGCCAGATCGCCGAGCCGGTTCCACTCGACGGCGTAGATGTCGAAGGACCCGCCCTTGGTGGAGATGTCCTGCATCGTCTTGGTGAATTCCTGGCCGTTGGGCACGCCGACGATCTCAAGCGTGATGCCGGTTTCCTTCTCCCACAGCTCCTTGATGGACGGCGCGCCTGCCGGGAACGGCTTGGTGAGCTGGCCGATCGAGCCGTCGGAAAGGCCGAGGACGATCTTGGTCGGCGCCTTGCCGGCACCCTTCATCGCCTTGATGGCCTCGATCGCGCGGCCTTCCGGCGTATCCGGCCCGTACTGATAGCGCTCGGCGCCATCAAAGCCGGTCGGGCCGCCAATCATGCCGGGTGCCAGAGCATCGGCAGCATAGGCGCGGCCGGGGCGGATGAATTGCGGGGCGATGCCCGCGGCGGCAGTCAGGGCAAGCGCCCTGCCGCCAGTCGCCAACAAGTCGCGACGCGACATGCGAAACAGATTTGACATTGTGGTGATCCCTCCCGTCGGCAGCTTCCTCCCCTGCCGATCCGTGAGGATTATTGACGCCACAAATGATCGATGTCAACATCATAACAAATCATTTTACATCAGTACGCATCGAAATAAACGCAAATATCATCATTGCTCAGGCAGCAACAGAACCAACGCTCTGAAAAACGCGCGCAGAACAAGGGGATAGTTTGCAAAATTCGAGACCTGCAGCCGTCCGCCTCTTGCATCTCCTGCAATTAGAAATACATCATTTCCCATCATTGCCGTAGAAGGGAATCGATTTGCGATCGACATTGACAGACATTGCTCGTGAGGCTGGCGTCTCCAGCGCCACGGTGGACCGAGTGCTGAATAATCGTCACGGCGTCAAGGAGCGAACCCGTGAGGTGGTGATCGAGACAGCGAAGCGGCTCGGCTATCTCGCAGGCTCCGACCTGACCCCGACGTCGCCGCAAAACCGCATCCGCCTGGATTTCGTCCTTCCGGCCGGGACCAATACGTTCATCGCCAATCTCCTGGCACAGATCGAGCGGCAAGCGGCGCGCCAGCATGATCTCGATGTCCATATTCATTCGATCGAGGGCTTCAATCCCGACACCTTGGCCCGAACCCTTCACGATTTGCAGGGAAAGACGCTAGGGGTCGGCGTCATCGCGCTCGATCACCCGACGGTGCGCGAGGCCATGCGCAGCCTTGCTGCTTCCGGCGTTTCGATCGTGACGCTTGCCTCCGATATCCTGCATGTGCCCCGTATTGGGTATATCGGCATCGACAACCGCGCTGCCGGACGACTTGCCGGCTATCTCCTCGGCCGTTTCCTTGGCGGCGGCGTCAGACATAAGGTCGCCCTCTTTGCCGGATCGCTGTCTTACCGTGGTCACGAGGAGCGCGAGATGGGCTTTCGCCATATCCTGGGCGAGGATTTTCCAAATCTGGAAATCGTCGAGCTGCGGGAAATTCGCGACGACCGCGAAAGGGCCTATGAGGAAGCCGTTTCGCTGCTGAAGCGCCATCCGGATCTTTCCGGCATCTACAATATCGGCGCCGGCAATCAGGGCATCGGCCAAGCCCTGATCGAATCCAATCGCGCGGGCCAGATCATTTTCATCGGCCACGAACTGACGGACCACAACAAGGCGTTTTTGCTGGACGGTACGCTGGACGCCGTCATCGACCAGAATCCGCGCGTCGAAGCCCGCGAAGCTCTTGCCATGCTGAGCCGTGCGATCCGTTGCCTGCCGACGGATTATCATCCACCACGGCTGCAGGTCATTTTTCGGGAAAACATCCCCGAGAGCTGAGAGCACGCGGACACCGCTGGGGAATATGCAAAATGCTTGCGCACGCGCTGCAGCTGGTCGCTCGCTCGGTTGATGGAGACGCTAATCCAGATCTAAGCTGCGGAGACAGGCCCTCATAAGATGACACTTTTACCGAGGTGGATCGCGTCATGACCGATGCAGGCGATGGAAAACGGGCAGACTCGTCTTCGAGGGTGATCAGGGCATCGCCGGCAACGATTTATGAAGCCTTCCTGGACCCGGCGGCGCTTGCCATCTGGCTTCCGCCGGCGGGCATGACGGCCAGTATCGATCGAAGACCATGACATCGGCCTGAAATCGTCGCTCGACAATCTTGCGGCGTTCACGGAGAGCCGGCCTACGACCACCCATTGACGCTAGGTTCATGTTACCGCCGGCCGAAGCTCCGCCTCATCATCAAGACGGATGGCAACAGAGCCGAGATTATCCCACGCCAGCAACAATCGCCACCCATGCTGATTGACAGTCATGCGGCGCTCCCGGCGCTGGACTTGACGTTATATATGAACGAATATAACGAGAGTTTGGGTTCAGCAGGAAGCAACCCCTCTTTTGGAGTGTGCCGACATGGTCGGCGGTTGCCTTGCGGAATATTCGAAAGGAATAGGTCGATGGCCAATCTCGGATTGAACGTACCCCGCGCCGTCTCGCTGCGTCAGCAAGTGACAGACGGCCTCCGAGGATCCATCCTCTCCGGCAAGCTGCGCCCAGGCCAGAAACTGATCGAGCGCGAAATCTGCGAGGAAATGCGGATCAGCCGCACGGTTCTGCGAGAAGCTTTGCAGCATCTTGAAGCCGAGGGCATGATCGTCAATGCCCCGCCCAGAGGCCGTGTCGTGGTGAATATCAGCGCTGAAGAAGCGCAGGAAATCTATGCGGTACGCCAGGCAATCGAATGGTTGGTCGTCGACGGTTTCAGCCGCAACGCGACGGAGCTGCAGGTCAGACAGCTGCGGGAAAAACTCGACGAGCTTGGCTCGCTGACCGATCCCGAAGAGATCCTGGCGGGCGAGGACGAATTCACCGCCAGCCTGCTTGAAGGCAGCGGCAACAGGGTTGCCGCCGATATTCTCCTTCAGTTGAACAACCGTATCACCGTCCTGCGCCGTCTGTCGCTCGTCGACGGACTGACCGTCGATAAGCGGCGCAGCGAGCTGCGCGCACTCATGTCGGCCATCGAAGCCCGCGGCGCAAATGGCAACCGCCCCGTGCGACACGCAGCGCCCGCCGCGGCCGAATGACGGAGAAATCCGCCGCGAAACCTCTATTCGTCAGTTGATCTCGACGCCGCCGAGGCTGGCGACGGCCCGCCGTGTCATGACAGCGACGAGATGGGCGCGATATTCGGCCGAGGCATGCATATCGCCCATCATATCGGCGGTATTCGGCAAGAGCCCCTGCAGCGCTTCCGGAGCAAGGTGAGCCGTCAGCGCTTCCTCCGCAGCCATCCAGCGGAATACGCCGGAATTGCCGGCACCGGTGATGGCAACCCGGACTTGGCCGTCGCGATGCTTCGCGACGAAAGCTGCGGCCAGGGCATAACGCGAAGCAGGATTGCGGAACTTGGCGTAGCCGGCAATTTCCGGAATCTTGAATTCCAGCCGGGTGAGTATCTCGCCCTCTTCCAGAGCCGTCGTATAGAGCCCTGCAAAATAGTCGTCGGACGCAATAGTACGCCGGTCGGTGTGGGCGGTCGCATTAAGACCGAGCACGGCCGAGGGATAGTCGGCGGCGGGGTCGTTATTGGCGACCGAGCCGCCGATTGTGCCGACATGACGGACCTGGACGTCGGCGATCGAGCCCGCAAGACCGGTTAGCGCCGGAATGACCGCGGCGATCTCTTTCGAGGCCGCAACGGCCGCATGCGTGGTCGCGGAACCGACAATGACGCGGTCGGCTTCGACCCGGATGCCGGAAAGCTCCGGTATCCGCCGCACGTCGATCAGGTTGGCGGGAGCCGCAAGCCGGCCCTTCATGGCCGGGATCAGGGTGTGGCCGCCGGACAGATAGGCCGGTTCGTCAACGCCGGAAAAGATTTCGGCCGCCTCTGCAAGCGTCTTCGGCCGATGGTATTTGGTCTCGTACATGTACATGGCGTTGCCTTGGCTCCCCTGACTTACTCGGCGGCGACGTGATGCTCGCCGCGGTATTTTTCCGCCGCCATCAGGACTGCCTCGACGATGTTGTGATAGCCCGTGCAGCGGCAAAGATTGCCTTCGAGCTCGTGACGGATCGTCTGCTCGTCAAGCACTCCGTCATGGCGGCGGATCATGTCGACCGATGCCATGATCATGCCCGGCGTGCAGAAACCGCACTGCAAGCCGTGGCATTCATGGAAAGCCGTCTGTACATCGTGCAGCCGGTCACCGGTCGCAAGCCCCTCGATGGTCGTCACCGAGCTGCCATCGGCGGCCACCGCCAAGATGGTGCAGGATTTGACGGCGCGGCCGTCGACTATGACAGTGCAGGCACCGCATTGCGTCGTGTCACAGCCGACATGAGTGCCGGTCAGTCCCAGATGATCGCGCAGGAAGTGGACCAGCAGCGTGCGATCCTCGACCTCCCTGGTCTGCGGCGTGTTGTTGACGGTAAGTGTGACGGTGGACATAGGTAACCTCGATGAATTCAGTGGACAGCCACGGCAACAACGACGGCGGCGATCACGACGACGGCAAGCCCGATGAGCAAGAGCGTGGACTTGTTGGATGACGCGCTCGGCGGTGCAGAGGAGGGTGGCGCGGCGGCGGCCGGCGCGGAAACCGATGCCGCGGGCTCCGGATTGCCACCGACGATGACGGCTTCATATGCCGCCGACCCCTGTTCCACGGCAGCGGCGGGCGCCGAAGCACGGGCGGCGAGGCTCGCGAAGAATTCGTCGGCCAGCTTCTTTGCGGTCGAGTCGATCAGGCGGGCGCCAAGCTGCGCCAGCTTGCCGCCGACCTGCGCCTTGGCCGTATAGGAGAGGATCGTTTCACCCTCGCGCTCGGCAAGATGCACATCCGCGCCGCCCTTGGCGAAACCCGCCACACCACCCTTACCCTCGCCCGAAATCGTGTAGCTCTCGGGTGCCTGGATATTGCTGAGCTTCACCGAGCCGTCGAAGGTTGCCTTGATCGGTCCGATTTTTGTGGTGACGCGCGCGGTAAAGCCATCTTCGAGGCTGCCGTCGAGGCTTTCGCAACCGGGAATGCAGTCCTTCAACACCTGCGGGTCGTTGATCATCGCCCAGACATCAGGGCGTAACGCCTTGATCCGGTATTCACCCTTGAGATCCATGGATCCCCTCCCTCGCTATTGTTCTTGTCATCGATTGCCGGTGGCGGCCTCGTAGTAGGAAAGGTCCAGATATTTTGCCGCGTCGGTCAGCACCTTGCCGCTTTTGCCGAAACGCGAGCGCAGATCGAGGACGCGCATCATGCCTTCGGGCAGGATCCTGGCGTCCGGTGTCAGGCCGGAGCGCGGCGACAGCAGGCTTGTCATGACCGACTGCAGGGCGGCCGGCTGGATTTCTGGCATCTTCGCCTGCAGGATTTGTTCGGCCTCGGCGCGGTTCTGCGGATTGAGCGTCCAGGCGAGCCCCTTGAGATAGGCACGGATGAAGGCCTTCACGGTTTCTGGATTGGCGCTTGCCCAGGACCGCCGCGCGGCGACTGAACCACCCTGGTAGCTGTCGAAGATTTCGGTCGAAAGCCCAAGTACGTTGAAACCCGCTTTGCGCGCGATGCTGGTGAATGGCTCGATGGTGAGAGTCGCGGCATGCTCACCGCCCTTGACCGACTGCCAGCGGTGCGGCGTCGCACCCACCGGTATGAAGCTGGTGTCTTCGGGCTTGAGACCGGCGCGCGCAAACATCTCGTAGAGAACGAATGCGAAGCCGGTGGAGAGCGCGTCGAGCGCGATCGTGCGGCCCTTGAGGTCGGCATAGGTTTTGACGTCGGGCACGGCAACGATCGCAAGTTCCAGCTGGGTCGCGCCCATGACGACGACGTAGTCCGGATTGACAGCGGCACCGGCTGGCCCTTGGCCTTCACCATAGGCGACGACATTGTCGAAGGCGGTAAAGATGATGTCGAACTCGCCGGCGGCCGTACGCTCTGCTTGCGCAACGGAGTTCGGCGTCAGTGTCAGTTCGATCGCAAGTCCCTCTTCGGCGAAGAAGCCCTTTTCGACAGCGGCGAAAGTCGGCAGGTTCGGAGCGCCCGGGAAGGCGATGGTGCGGACGGATTGAAGATCGGTCATGATCGAAAATGCTCCTGATTTACTCAGCGGCTATCGTTGCGTGATCTGGGCTGCCGGCTTGCTGGATCGCCGTCCAGACGGTGAAGGGTGTGAGCGGCATGGGTACCTGGGTGACGCCATAATCCTTCAGAGCGTCGATGACCGCGTTCGTCACGGTTACCAGCGCCGGCGTCGTGCCGCCCTCGCCGCCGGCCTTGATGCCGAGCGGATTGGTCGGCGAGATCACCTCGGCGATCTCGCAGTTGAAAGACGGCAGATTATCGAAACGGGGCATGCCGTAATCCATCAGCGAGCCGGCCAACGGCTGGCCGGTCGTGGGATCGATGGCGCAGAGCTCCCACATAGCCTGGCCGACACCCTGCGCGATGCCGCCATGAGTCTGGCCGTGAACGATCAGCGGATTGATGCAGCGGCCGACATCATCGATGGTGGAATAAGCTGTGATCTGCACGTGGCCGGTTTCGGGATCGACCTCGACTTCACAGACGGCGGCGCCGTTCGGGAAAACCGGCGTATGCATCTCATTGTCGCGGCCGACGCGGAGCGGTCCGGCCGTCGCGCGCGTCTGGCGGGCGAGGGCGAAGATGTCGATTGCCTCATTGGTACCGCTGACCTTGAAATACCCGCCCTCGAATTCGATCGATTCAACCGTCGTCTCGAACAGCTCCGCGGCGCGGCGGCGACCTTCGGCGAGCAGATCGGCGGACGCGATAGCCATGACCGTGCCGGCATGGCGCATCGAACGGCCGGAATGCGAACCGCCGCCGACGCTGACGATATCGGTATCGCCGAGCACGATCCAGACTTTCTCGACCGGCACCTGGATCATGTCGGCGACCACCTGCGCGAAGCTCGTTTCATGACCCTGCCCGCTCGGCTGCGTGCCGATGACGACTTCAACAGTGCCGTCGTCCTTGATCTCGATCTCGGCGCGTTCCTTCGGCGAGCCGATGGAGGATTCGACGTAATTGGCGAAACCGCGGCCGAGCAGCTTGCCGCGCCGCTTCGCTTCGACACGCCGGGCCTCGAAGCCGTTCCAGTCGGAAATCTCCAAGGCGCGGTCCATGTTCTTTTCGTATTCGCCGCTATCGTAGATCGAGCCGACGGCATTGGTGTAAGGCATCGCCGATGGCTGAATCAGATTCTTGCGGCGCAGTTCCAGCGGATCAAAGCCGAGTTCGCGAGCAGCGATCTCGACGAGCCGCTCGATCGCGTAGGTGACTTCCGGGCGGCCAGAGCTACGATAGGCCTGCGTGCACATGGTGTTGGTAAACACGGCGCGGGCGCGCAGCGCGGCATGTGGGATATCGTAGGAACCGGTGATCAGGCCCGAACCCTTGCTCAGCGGCGAAAGCGACACGCAGCGCATGCCGACATTGCTGAGATTGTCGGCTCGCATGGCGAGGAACTTACCGTCCTTGTTCAAGGCCAATTCGACTTTGGTGACGAGATCTCGACCCTGGTAATCCGTCAGGAATGCTTCCGAACGCGTCGCGGTGAACTTGACGGGGCGGCCGACCTTGCGTGAGCCCCAGAGTACGAGGCCGAATTCGACATAGGCGCGATTGCGCGCGCCGAAATTGCCGCCGACATCGAAGGAAAGAACGCGCAGGTTTTTCGGCTCGATGCCCAATACCTTGGAGAGTTCGCCCTTCTGCCGCACGGCGCCGCCGCTACCGGCATAAAGCGTATAACGGCTGGTCTCGGCATCGAAATGGCCAAGCGAAGAGCGCGGCTCGATGGTGACGGCCGTGACGCGATCGATGTGGAAATCGGCGCGGATGATGTGATCGGCCTTGGCGAAGGCGGCGTCGGTCGCCTCCCAATCGCCGAACTTCGTCTCGATGAAGACATTGTCGGGTACCTCGTCCCACACAGCCGGCGCGCCGGGTTCGGCTGCGGCCGCCGTGCCTGTGACATGTGGCAATTCCTCGTAATCGACGGCAACCTTTTCGGCTGCGTCGATGGCCTGCGCCGCCGTTTCGGCGATCACCATGGCTACGGCCTCGCCGACGTGGCGGGCCTTATCGTTCGGCAGAAGATAATGTGGACCGATGAACGGCTTGCCGCCGTCCGGTGCGGTAAGCTTCATATCGAACTTCGTCGACGGGACGGGACTGTGCGGCAGCGGCGCAATACCGTCGTCCAATATATCCTCGCCGGTCAGCACTGCCAGAACGCCTGGGCTTTCCAATGCTTCCGACTTGTCGATGCCGAGAATGCGGGCATGCGGGTAAGGCGAGCGCACCATGGCCGCGTAGGTCTGCCCGGGCAGGCTGAAATCGTCCGAGAAGCGGCCTTTGCCGGTGATGAGGCGTCCGTCCTCCTTGCGCGGAATCGGCTTGCCGACATGGCGAAAGAGCGCCTCCTGTACGAGCTTCATCTCCGGGGTCATTGAGGGATAGCTGATTTTTTCCTGTGCGTTCTCGCGATCAGTCGACACAGTTTGCTGGAGTAGGCTCGACATAAAACCCCTTCGATCCCGTTGACACTGTGCCTGGCGGCGCTCCGGTCGGTTTCGACCTTCATCGCCATCGGCACGCTGTTGCTCTTCGTCATAATGTATGACAGTATGGCGGTGTAATGCAATCGAAAAGACGAACGTTTTCGCGAGTACTTCTCGATTGAGCCTTTTCGCGAGCGTTTAGACAGACACATTTCTGCGGGAGGCGGCGACCAATTCGGGTTGCGGCGACGCATTTTTGGGAGCGTAATTTCCATGACGACGAAAGAGCAAAATGCTCCGCTGGATCTCCAGGAGCACCTTGCACGGCTGGAGGCCCGCGGGCTCCTGACGAAAATCCAGGTTCCCATCGACAAGGACAGCGAGTTGCATCCACTTGCCCGCTGGCAATTTCAGGGCGGCCTTCCTGACGAGCAGCGGCGCGGCTTTCTTTTCACCGACGTCCACGGCGCCAAGGGCGAAAAATACGACATACCGGTCGCCGTCGGCGTTCTCGCGGCCTCGCCGGCGATCTATGCCGCCGGCCTCGGAGTCGAGGAAGACGAGATCGGCGATGTCTGGGTTCGCGCCATGGAAAACCCGATCGATCCCGTCATGGTCGACGACGCCCCCTGCCAGGAAATCGTCATCACCGGCGACGCCTTGAAGGCCGATGGCGGCGGCCTTGGCAGCCTGCCGGTTCCGATCTCGACACCCGGCTTCGACAGCGCGCCTTATTTCACCGCAACGCTTTGCGTCACCCGCGACCCCGACAACGGCATTCGCAACATGGGAACATATCGTGCCGCACTGAAGGCGGAAGACCGCCTTGGCGTGCGCATGGCCAGCCGTCTCAGCGGCGCCGGCGGCTACCAGCACTGGCTGAAATACCAGAAGCGCGGCGAGCCCATGCCCTGCGCCATCGTGATCGGCTGTGCACCTGCCGTTCTCTTCACCGGTCCGCAAAAACTGCCGATCGATCAGGATGAACTCGGCGTCGCCGGCGGCCTGACCGGCAAGCCGATCCGCATCGTACGCTGCAAGACGATCGACCTCGAAATTCCCGCCGACGCCGAGATCGTCATCGAGGGCCTGATCGATACCGAGCTTCTGGAGCCGGAGGGGCCGTTCGGTGAAAGCCACGGGCATGTCGCGCTCGAGGACTTCAACATGTCGATGCGGGTGACGGCCATCACGCGCAAGTGCAAGCCGGTGCTGGTGTCGATCGTCAGTCAGGTAACCCCAAGCGAATCGAGCGTGCTGAAACGTGTTGCCTACGAGCCGCTCTTTCTGAACCATTTAAAGAAGGTACTGAACGTCAAAGGCATCAAGCGCGTCGTCATGCATGAACCGCTGACCAATATCCGCAAGGTCATCTTTCTCGAATTCGACCGCAGCGCGCCGCAATCAGAGATCTGGCGAGGCCTTCAGGGCGCCGCCACGCTGCAGGCTCAGTGCGGCAAGATCGTCATCGCGGTTTCGGACGATATTGATTCGCGCAATGCCGACGCCGTGTTCTGGTCGCTGGCCTATCGCGCCAACATGATCGACGACGTGCACATCACGCCCTATCGCTCCGGCGGCCACGGTCCGAAATCCGCCGCCAAGACCGCCGAGGGAACACTCCTGATCGACGCCACCTTGAAGGCGCCGATGCCACCGCTCGCCCTGCCGGCCGAACCCTATATGACCCGCGCCCGCAAGATCTGGGAGGATTTACAATTGCCGCGCCTTTCGCCGCAGCCGCCATGGCACGGCTATTCACTCGGCGACTGGAGCGATCTCTGGAGCGGTTTTGCCGACGCGGCCGTCACGGGTGATTGGCGCGCCACGGGCGAAAACACCTATGCCCGCCGCCAGGGCGGCATGAAGCCGGAGACGCCAGTGCGCGACTTCGAAAAGAAGCGCTGATCCCTAGGGCGGACGCTGGAAGAGCCGTGTGTCCGCCCACGGTCAGCTCGCAATGAAGGCGCTGGAGGAACAACGGAGGGGCGCAACACCTGCTCGTTCAATACAATCGCTTGACGGTGAATCGCTATTTCGCGCAATACAGTAGGATCGTCAGATCCTCCTTCGCGAATGTGGTTTGGCGCAAGATTGCGGACATGGTGTCAGCGGGGAATAAAATGAATACGACAGAACGCGAGGCCTTCGGGCCATTGAAACAAGAATCCGCTCCGCTGCGGAACAAAATCATCCAATCGCTGCGGCGGGCGATCGAAACCGGCTTCCTCGAGCCAGGCACGCGGCTGGTCGAAAAGGATCTGTGCCAGCAATTGAATGTTTCCCGCACGTCGTTGCGCGAGGCTTTGCGCCAGTTGCAGGCCGAAGGCATTCTGACCGACCTCAACGGACGCGGGCTCGCCGTCGTCACGGTGACGCCCGCGGATGCGGAAAACATCTACCGCATCCGCGGTGTGCTGGAACCGCTGATCGTCGAGCAGTTCATCGAGAACGCACCCGATTCGGAAGTGACCGCGCTGAAGGCGCAGAGCGAAAAACTCACGGCGGCCTATCGGAGCGGCACCGCCGAGGAGATCGTCGCCACCAAGCGCGATTTCTACGATCTCATCTGCACCGGTGCCCGCAATCCGATCGCGTTCGATCTCTTGAAAAAGCTGACGCTCCTGACCTCGCCGCTTCGTCGGCGCTCGGTCGTGCGACCGGAGCGGCGAAAGCAGAGCATCACGGAGATCCAGCGCATCGTCGGCGCCATTAGCGAGCGCGACAAGAGTGCGGCGCATGCCGCCGCGGAAACTCATGTCGCCAATTCCGCCCGCTCCGCACTGCACGCAAGCGACGGCTAGATTTTAACGCAGATACAGAAAGTTCGAAGGGCATGCGACGCATCATCATAGCCATCACCGGAGCTTCCGGCGTCATCTACGGCGTGCGTGCGCTTCAACTTTTGCGAGACGTCTCCGACATCGAAACGCACGCGATCATCTCGCCTTCCGCGCTGAAAACGGCGGCAGACGAAGTGGACATGAGCGCAGATGAGATTCGCGGTCTTGCCGATAAGCTCCACAATTATCGGGACATCGGCGCCGCCGTTTCTTCCGGCTCTTTCCGGACGGCCGGCATGCTCGTCGCTCCCTGCTCGATCAAGACGCTGAGCGGCATTGCCAATTCCTATAATGACGAACTGATCGTCCGTGCGGCGGATGTCTGCCTCAAGGAGCGCCGGCGTGTTGTGCTGCTGCTGCGTGAAACGCCGTTGCATGCCGGTCACATTGCCCTGATGGACCAGGCGACGCGTAACGGCGCCATCATCATGCCGCCGGTGCCGGCCTTCTACAACAGGCCGCAAACGATAGACGACATCGTCAACCAGACCGTCGGCCGCGCCCTCGACCTCTTCGACATCCATCTGCCGATCGTCAAGCGCTGGAAGGAAGATCAGGATATCTGAGGCGGCCGTCCCAGAAGCGGCAAAGCCTTGGCGATTGTCTCGATCGATGAAGATGCACGCTCACTGATATCTCCGCCGCGATAATAGCGGACGGCGACGGCCATGTTCTCGAGTGGGTCGGCACCGTCGGTCTTCGCGAGCGTAAGTCCCGCCGCCTCCAGCACGTAGAGCTCGATACGCTCAGCCGAAAGCTCGGCACCTTTGATCATATTGCGCAATGCTTCCGTCCGTTTGCCGGGCGCCGGCGCCGGTCCGGTTTTCAGGCGCCGACGCAGCGTTCGCAACGGAACCACCACTTCGTCGCGCCATGCGTCGACACTGGCAGCGATACGTTCTAAATCGTCGGCGGGCAGCGGGACGGAGCGAGTCCCGAGCCAGGCCGCAAATAGCAGCACGGGGACATCGACATCGCTTTCGTCCTGAAGGCAAAGGCAAGCATCCGACACGCCCGCCGCTTCATAGAGGGATACGGAAAAATTCCATAGATCCGGTCCAGGCATCGACATTCTTCCCCACCACACGTCCCCATGCCTTCGACCGGAAGAGCATGGTGGCAAATAGATCTGTCCCACGGCAAAAAGCCGCCGAAAATCCCCGGCAGCGGCTTTTCTATTGTTCCGAAAAGGCAGGAATGGGCGCCCCGCATCAGGCCGCGTCATGGCCGGCGATTTCGCTCTGCCACGGTGCAACGATCTTCTCGAGCCAACCGACCAGCGCCGTCAGCGCCACGGCGATAACCATGATCAGTACGATCGGCACGAACATCTCAGCCGTCTGGAAAGCATTCGCCGAGGTGATGATGATTCCGCCAAGCCCGGAGATCGCCGTCTGGAATTCGGCGATGACAATGCCGATGACGGCCTTGCCGATGCCGAGCCGCAAACCGGCCATGATGTAAGGGATCGTCGCGGGCAGGACGATGCCGCGCATGATCTGCGTTTGCGGGGCGCAAAAGGCTGTGCCGACCTCGATCAATGTCCTCGGTACGGCTTTCACGCCGAACCAGGTATTGAGACAGATCGGAAAGAAGGACAGCAGAAAAACGATAACGGCCTTGACCATGAAGCCAAGACCGAACCACAGGATCATCAACGGCACGAGAGCGATTAGCGGGGTCGCATAGCCGGCGGTGACATAGATGCCGAAAGCCGATTCCAGAAAGCGGTAACGTCCGAGCAGCAGGCCGACAGGAATGCCGATGATGGCGGCGGCGACATAGCCGGCCGCAAAAGGCTGGCTGCTTTCAATGAAGGCCTGAAGCAACCGCCCATCCCGCATCATGTTAAGAAAGGCGACGAAGATGGCGCTCGGATAGGTGCCGAGCAAGGGATTGGCGCTGCGGCCGAAATATTCCCAAAGCGCGACCGCGATGACGACCGATATGGTCGTGATCATCCAGCCCGGCATCGACCAGCGGACGTTGTCGCCGGCGGACGTTTTCGAAACAGTTCTTCCTGCTTCCGTTGTCGTCATAATTCCTACTCCTTAGGCGGCCTGCCGTTCGCTGTCGTGCAAGGCTTCCCAAATCATGGTCCGTTTCCGCGAATATTCCTCGGACGTGCGAACGGCGCGCATATCGGCCCGATCACGGCCGAGTTCGACCGGGATGATCTGTCCGATAGAGCCTTTGCGCATGACGACGACGCGGTCGGCCAGCATGACCGCCTCGTCGAGATCGTGCGTGACGATGATGATGGTTTTGCCGGTCTTGGCGTGAATGGACAGGAGCTCGCCATGCAGCGTTTCGCGCGTCTGCGAGTCCAGAGCGCCGAAGGGTTCGTCCATCAGTAGCACCTCGGGATCGATGGCGAGCGCCCGCGCAATGCCGGCGCGCTGCTTCATGCCGCCAGACAGTTGATGCGGCCTTCGCGTGCGAGCATGACTGAGGCCGACGAGTTCAAGATAATGGCCGGCAGCGCGAGACAATTCCGGCTCCTTGACGCCCTTCATCTCCAAGCCGTAGCCGATATTGCTCAGCGTGTTGCGCCAGGGCAGCAGTTCCGCATGCTGGAATACCATGCCGCGATCGTAGCCGCAGCCCGAGATCGGCCGGCCAGCGACCCGCACCTGACCCGACGTCGCCGTTTCGAGGCCCATGATGATCCGCAGCAAGGTGGTCTTTCCACAGCCGCTCGGGCCGATCAACGCGATGATCTCACCCTTCTCGACACCGAACGAGACACCGTCGAGGGCGCGCGCGAATTCGACGCCCGAACGTGTGCGAAATGATTTGACGATGTTCTGCACCTCCAGATGGGCCATGCAGAGTCCTCCTTGGGTGGATCGGCTTATTTCTTGACGGTCGCCAATGCTTCCATACGAACGCTGTCGTCGACGAAGTTGTGGACATCGGCCTTCTGCCGCAGGGCGCCGAGGCGCACCATCTGATCGTCGGTCCATTGTAAATTGTCGAGGGGGATCGCCAGATCCGTCGCAATCGCATTATATTTGATGGCCTCGTCATAGATGAATTCCGCCGTCTTGTCGCTGTCGGGCAGATGGGCGACCTTGCGGGCGAGCGCGATCATCGCGTCCTTATTGTTGACTGCGTAAGTCAACCCTTCCATTTCGGATGCGAGGAAGTTCACCATGTCCTGACGGCGTTGCTTGATCTTGGCGCCCGTCGTCATGATGCAGACCTTGACGAATTTCGGCGTCACTTCCGCACCTGCCAGCAGCGGCTTGATGTTGAGCGTGTCCGCGCTGACCGCAAACTCGCTGGAGCTGGCGGCGGCGGAGACAACGCCCGAGCTTATCGCACGCACGCGGTCGGCGCTGCCGCCGGCATTGGCGTATCGCACATCGCTGCCGGAAATGCCGACCGCCTCAAGTGCAAGCTGGCCGAACAGCGCCGGAAGCGAGCCGGGGGCGGAGACGCCCACCGCCTTGCCCTTCAGGTCGGCGGGCGTTGCAATATTCTTGGCGGCGAAGATCGTGTAGGTCATGCCCGGCCAGTTGCAGCCGATGATCTTGATGTCTGCATGCTGATGCATAGCAGCGAAAGCAACGACGGGGCTCGCTTCAAAACTATCCAGCTCTCCGGCAATCAGAGCTTTCAGCGCCGTCGGGCCGCCGGTGAATTCCACCATGTTGATATCGAGATTGCGCTTGGCGGCAAAGCCGCCTTCGGCAGCCTGGAACAGAAATCCGGAATCGCCTTTCGCTTCGACGATGCCGTGTTTCCACACATCCGCGGCATACGCGGTCCCTGCCATCAAAGCACCTGCAACTGCAAAAAAGCCACCGCGAATAAACGTTTTCGCCAACATAAGCATTCTCCTCCCACAGGCGCAAAGCGCGCGGATCACCTGACCAACTACGAACTCTCAGCCCGTTCACCACCCGCTTCAATTCGATGTCATCTTGTCATAGTGTATGTTTGCCATACAAACATAACTATGTCATAAGTCAAGTCCGCGGACCGAATGTTTCCGGACGGGCTTGGGCAATGTGTAGGTCACAAAGCGTTCCGGGCTGTCTTTTCAAGGGAGAGAGAGAACATGGGCGAGAGAATTTGGGACAAATTTCTGACAGAGCGGGACAAGGCCGTGTTCGAGCTTGCGGGCTACGGCGTGCGGCAAGGTTTTGGCAAAAGGCCGGCCCTTTTGGTCGTCGACGTCAACTATGCCTTTTGCGGTGACCGCCGTGAGCCTCTATTGGAATCTGTCAAGCGCTGGCGCCAGTCCGGTGGTGAAGCCGCCTGGGACGCGCTGCCGATCATCCGCAAATTGATCGACGTCGCCCATGACCGCGAATTGCCGGTCATCTACACCACTGGCGTCCGCCGGGCCGACAATTGGGATGCCGGCGGCTGGGCCTGGAAAAACGGCCGCAGCGGCGAGAAACCGGCCGGTACCAACCAGGACGGCAACGAGATCATGCCGCAAATCGCTCCCAGCCCGCAGGATCTCGTCATCTACAAGCAGAAGCCAAGCGGCTTTCATGGCACGAATCTTGCCAGTTACCTCACGCTGCTTGGCTGCGATAGCCTGATCGTTGCCGGGACAGCGACCAGCGGTTGCGTCCGCGCGACCGTCGTCGATGCCTTCAGCTACAATTATCGTGTGACGATGGTCGAGGACGCCTGTTTCGAGCGATCGGAAGCCAGCCACGCGATCGCGCTGTGCGATCTCAATGCCAAATATGCCGACGTGATCGATAGCGAAGAGGTCCTCGCCTTCATGGAGGGCCTGCCGCGCGGCATGTTCAACCTGCCGAAGGGGCCAGCACGGAAGGCGGCCGAATAGGATTCCGTCGCGGGCGGACCCCGAAAAATCCGCTGCCGCGGCACCAGCATCTCCCATGTTCATACAGGAATAGACCGACATGACCTCCCAAGCGACACATTTCGAATTCGCCACGACCCGTGACGGCACCCGCATTTCCTATCAGCTCGTACCTGGCAACGGTCGCGGCCGCTGTGTGCTGGTGCATTCGCTGGCGATGGACAAAAGCTTCTGGAATTCGACCGTGGCTGCCCTTGCCGGCGCTTATGACGTTCTGGTCCTGGATTGCCGCGGCCACGGCAAGTCAGACAAGCCCAAAGGTCCTTACAGCGTCGAACAATTCGCCGATGACATCGCCGACGTCATGGATCATGTCGGCTGGACTTCGGCCGTGGTCGCTGGCGCATCCATGGGCGGCTGCGTCACCCTGGCATTTGCCGGGCGGCACCCGAAACGGATCGATGGGCTCGGCCTGTTCGACACAACCGCCTGGTACGGCGAAAATGCGCCGGAAGCCTGGGCCGAGCGCGGCAACAAGGCGCTGAAGGAAGGCCTTTCCTCGCTCGTCGGCTTCCAGAAAACCCGCTGGTTCGGCGATGCCTTCCGAGAAGCGAACCCCAAGATTCTCGACGCCGCCATCGAGGTCTTCCTGGCCAATGACCTGCCGGCCTATGCCGCCACATGCGCCATGTTGGGTGCAGCCGACCTGCGCGCCTTTCTGCCGAAATTCGATTTCCCCTGCGAGATCAGGGTCGGTTCCGAGGACTACGCCACCCCGCCGGAGATGGCAAAATACCTCGCTGACCACATTCCCGGTGCGAAGATGGAAATCATGGAAGGCGTGCGGCACTTCTCGCCTCTCGAAGTCCCCGCGGTGATCGCCGACGCGCTCAAGACGCTTGCAAAAGCGGCCTGAAAACAAAGGTGCTGTCGTGGCCGTTCGATAGGACAAGGTCTGGCTTCATGAAAAATGCTGACGGCAGTTGGGAAGCGTTCGACGATTACGTGCTCGATTTCGCGCTGGAGCGGATGCGCCTCGGCGAAAAGGTTGCGCTTGTCACGCTCGTGAAGATCGAGGGTTCCTCACCCCGGCCCGTCGGCGCACAAATGGCCGTGTCCGAAACCGGCGAATGGGTCGGCTATCTCTCGGGCGGCTGCATCGAACGCGCTGTGGTTGCCGAAGCCATGGAGGCGATTGGCGAGGGCAAGAACAGAACCGTCCGCTACGGGCGCGGCTCGAAATATATCGATATCCAGCTCCCCTGCGGCAGCGCCATCGAATTGGCCTTCGATGTCGAGACGAAAGAGGCAGACCTCGCCGCCATCGACGCGCGGCTGACGAAGCGATTGTCGGCGGTCATGAAAGTCCCCATGCCGGATACTGCCGGCAACGAATCGACGCTACGGCAATATCAGCCGAGAAAGAAATTGATCATAGCGGGTGTCGGCCCGGCGGCAGTGCAACTGGCGCGCATGGCGACGATCGGCGGCTTCGATGTCGCGGTCTGGTCCTATGACGAAGCTACGCTGCAACGCCTGGCAACCCACATGATAAAAACAGTTGCGCTTACCGGATCGAAACATCCTCCCAGGATGGAAGCCGATGCGCGGACGGCCATCGTTTTCATGTTCCATGACCATGAATGGGAACTGGAGATAATGCCGTCCGCGCTCGGCACCGATGCCTTCTATGTCGGCGCGATGGGCAGCCGCGCGACACATCGCCTGCGGGTCCGCCAATTGGCGGAACGAGGAATTTCTGAAGCCCAGATCGACCGGATCCACGGACCCGCCGGCCTTTTTGCCGGCAGCAAGAGCGCCGCCGACATTGCGCTCTCGATCCTGGCCGAAATCATGCAGCCGGCTCAAACCCACGAGGCGTCGAAGCCAAGCGCCGGCATGCCGAGACAGGATACCGCCGCATAGAACTATCGATTAAGGGCGGGATGCGTTTCCCTCGCGTCCTGACGATTGAGGCCGGCCACCGATGTGCCGGCCTCAATTCGTTTCAAAGGCGTGGCCTCAATGTCCGGCCCGACCGCCGCTGACGACTGCCTTGGGCTGCTTCGCTCCACCGACAGCGATTTCCCGCGCCGGAGCCGCCGAACAAAGCAGTGAATGCAGAACGACCAGCGTCAGCCCGCCCGAGATCACCGGCTGCTGCAGGATCATCTGCAGCACCAGCGGCATGGCATGCAGTGCATCGGGCGTCACGAACAAGCCGCCCAGTCCCACCAGAAAGGCAAGGCCGGCCGCAATCAGCCGACGATCGTCCCACTCGACCTGCGCGAGGATATGGACTCCGTGCATGAACACGATGCCGAACAATAGCGTCGCCGCAGCCGAAATGACCGGCAGGGGAACGACGACCAGCAACATGTCGAACTTGATGCAGCCGCCGAAAATGATCAGCAGCAGCCCGGCCGCCAACGTCGCATAGCGCGATCCAACCCGCGTCGTCCGCAGCATGCCGATATTGTCAGGATAGACGATGGTGCTGAAGCCGCCGAACAGGCCAGCTACTACCGAGCCTATACCGACGCCGAAAATGCCTTCCGACATGCGTCCGGGCGTAAGCTTCTCTCCACCCCAGTCCGCCACCGTCTGATAGAGCGCCATGGAGCCCATGCCGGCGGGAATGAGCACCAGCAGGAAGACAATGACCAGATCGAGACGGACCCCGTAGCCGAAGGGGAAAAGCTTCGGCTCCACGATGAAAGGCGCCGAGACGACGGGCGCAAGCGAAATGGGGCTGAACAGAGCGTAACACAGCGTGCCGAGCGCCAGACCGATGAGAATAGCGACGCGGCGAAACCGCTTGCCACCCCACAGCATGGCAGCGACGATGCCAACAACGGCAACCGCGCCCGACAGCAGGTTGATCGTGGGAAATCCGGGGCTCGTCGGCTGGCCGATCCAGTTCGGCAAGGCCACGCTGGCGATCTGGATCATGATCAGCATGACCATCATGCCCGAGATGATCGGCACCCTCAGGAAGCGCGCGAAAATGCCGATGACGCTCCATCCGCGGATCGGCAGGCTCAATACACACCAGATCAATGAGGCCACGAAGAATGAGCCATAAGCGACGCCCAGTCCGCCGCTCTGCAAATGTCCGACCGTGAGCAGTGCCGCGAAGCTGCCGGCATACGGCCCCTGCGCGATCGGCAGCCGCAACAGGATGATCGACTGCAGGATGGTGATGATGCCGCAGACGATAAAAGTCATGCCATAGAGATAGGCAATCTGGTCCGCCGGTAGATTGAAAGCCCGGCCCATGATGCCGGGGAAAACGAACATGCCAGTCATGCCGAACACGTTCTGCATGCCAAGAAGCACGAATTGCGATGGTGTCAACCGCCCATTGATACCGATATCGAATACACCTTGCGCTGCGGGCTGATCAGACAAATTTCTTACCTCCATAACCATTCCCCTGCCCGCCGCGCCACACCGCGTCCCCCGCAGGGTCAAAACCTTCCACGGTGAAGCATCGAATAGCTCTTTGCTACACCGTCAGTTGGTACGATTGTCATACAATATGTCTTTTCTCAAGAGGGCATAGTCAGCTTTATAAGTCTCCCGGTCTTTTTGGGTGGTACTGTAGGACGGCGTAGCTGCCGAGCTATGGCGACAGAGCTGCAGCGCCAGCCTCTCGCTGACACTTATCGCTGGAGGGATCTTAAGTCCCTTGCTGGCTCAAGGAGGGCCGTTGCCATCGGAGGGTGTCATCGTCGTACCGCCCGGTCGATGGTTCAGGGCAAATGGCAGACCGCAATGCGGGTTACGCCGGAGCAGAGCTCACGGGAGAGCCATGGTGTCCCGGTCGGTCGTATCCTATTGACCGTTTCGCAGGAGGTAGGAGCGCATCGCCGCGATACCTTCTTCGATATTGGCGCGCCCGAAGCCGATGCGAAATCGGTTATCGGGCGTCGGGTTGAGTTCGGAGCGATAGATGCTGGCTGGCAGCAAAAGCACGCCCGCGCTTTCCACGAGATTGCGTGCGAAATTTTCCACTCCATCGGCGCCTTTGTAGCGTGGATAGCCGACGCAGCCGCCGTCTGGGGTATACCATTCGAACAACCCCTCGAATTCTTCGAACAAGGCCTTCAGCTGGCTGAGGTTGCCGGCGACCAGGCGATTGTTGCGTTCGAGGATTCTGCCGGCATTCTGCAGCGCGATCTTCGCCAGGCTTTCGCTTGGAGCGGCGTTGCAGATCGAAATATAGTGCTTCATCCGCTCCATGCGGGAGATCACGGCGCGGTCCCGGCAAGCGATCCATCCGATACGCAGGCCGGGAAGCCCGTAGGCCTTGGACGTCACCGCGAGCGAAAGACCGCGTTCATAAACATCGGCCGCCGCCGGAAGCTGCGGTTTGCCGTCGATGCTCAGGCCGCGATAGACCTCGTCGCTAAAGAGCCAGATGCCATGTTCGCGGCAGAGTTCCACCAAGGCATCGAACCTGTCCCTTTCAAGGATCTTGCCGGTCGGGTTGTGCGGAAAATTAATGGAAATCAGCTTCGTATTCGGCCGGATTGCCGCCCGCACCGCACCAATATCGAGCGACCAGCCGTCGGCCGGATCGAGCGCAACCCCGGAGGCTTCGCAGATACTGAGCGGCACCGTTTCGGCCGACTGGTAATTCGGCGTCACCACGATCGCATGGTCACCCTTTTCGAGGAGGACATGCATGGCAATGTAAATTCCCTCGCCCGCGCCCGCGAAACAGAGAATATCCGCGGGCTCCATCTGTTCGTACAGGCCGGTAATGATCTCTCGTAGTTCCGGATCGCCAAAGGTTTCCGTGTAGCCAAGCCATTGGCTGTTGAATGCCGCCTGCTGCGCCGCCGTCCCCATCGCCAGAAGCTCGTCCATCGTCATGCTCTGTGCATCGGACGCCGTCATGTGATAGCGCGCCGTGAACTCCCATTTCGAGAAATAGGTCTCGAGCTTGAAATCGGGCAATGCCGGCATGACGGGTTTCTCCAACTTGGGACTGTGATTGGATCGCCGCAGGGCGGGCGAGAAGATCAGAGACGTCAGGGTAGAAGTGTGTTGACATTTTGTCAAATACAGAGATTTTGTAGCGTCACAAAGTTAGGAATGCCGCAAATGTCAAAGAAGGTCGCCGTTAACGCCAAGGAGCCAGCCTCTGAGGAGGATGTGCTGCGTTTTGCGTCCGTTGCGGAGGCGATCGCGATGCTGCTCAAGCCGCATGCGGAGGTGGTCATCCATGATTTGAAGACGGCGAAGATCGCCTATATCGCAAACAATATCTCGCGGCGTCAGGTCGGCGGCTCTTCGTTGACCGACCTCAAGGATATCGGCTCGCTCGACGCGGACGTAATCGGACCCTATCGAAAGACCAATTTCGACGGGCGACAGCTCAAGTCCGTAACCTCGGTCCTGCGCGAAGGAAACGGGGCACCCTACGGATTGCTGTGCATCAATTTCGATATCGAGCCGATGGAATTGGCGCGCGACGCGCTGAACATGCTGACCGCATTTCAGGGTAGCGGCAAACAACCGCCGGCGCTCTTCCAGACGGACTGGCAGGAAACCGTGAATGCTGCGATCGCGGACTTCCTTGGCGAACGCGGGCTCGCGGCCTCGGCGCTTGCGAAGGAAGACCACGCCGGTCTGGTGGAGGCCTTGGAACAGGAGGGTTATTTCGCGATCCGGAATCTCGTTCCCTATCTGGCGCGGCTGCTCAGAATCTCGCGCGCGACCGTCTACAAGCATTTGCGGGAAGCCAGACAGAAAAAAGTGCGGGCCAGGGCGACTTGACCCTGGCCCGGTGATTGGCGCGTGAAAAGGCCTTTCGACCTACCGGAAAAGATCCTGAATGAACATGGAGGTTTCCGGGATGAGGGTAACGATCATGAGCGTCGTCCAGAGAGCGACCATGAACGGCCAGATCGAGCGTATCACCTTGCTGACGGGCACTTCGCCGATGGCGCAACCGAGATAGAAGGCGGCGCCGACCGGCGGGGTGTTGAGCCCGATGGTCGAATTCAACAGTACGATGATGCCGAACTGCACCGGATCCATGCCGTACTGCGTGACGATCGGCAGGAAGATCGGTGTGCACACTAGGATATGCGCGGCCATGTCAAGGAAAATGCCAAAGATGAATAGCGCTATGTTGACCAGGATGAAAATCACCCATGGCTGCGTACTGATATGGCTGAGCGCCTCACCCACCATGTCGGCCACGCCGTAGATGCTCATCAGATAACCGAACATCGTCGAGATGCCGATCAGCAGTAGCACCACACCTGTGGTCTTGGTGGCCTTCGCCACCGCCTTCAGAAAGTTTTCAAAGGACAAGCTGCGATAGACGAAGATCGTCAGCAGCAGTGCGTAGAGGACCGCGACTGCACCGGCTTCCGCCGCGGTGAAGACGCCGGACAGAATGCCGCCAACGATGATGACAATGATGAAGAGGCCGGGAACGGCCGCTGCGAGACTGCGCCAGACTTCGGTCCAACCCGGAAACTCACCCCGGCTGTAGCCGCGCGACCGCGCGACAAAATAGGCAGTCAGCACATTGGCAACTGTCAGGAGCAGCGCGGGAATAGCGCCTGCCATGATCAAGGCGTTCATCGATACGAGGCCGCCGGCGGCAAGCGAATAGATGATCATATTGTGGCTCGTCGGCATGAGCGCGCCGACGAGCGATGAATAGGTGGTGACGTTGACCGCATAATCCGCATCGATCCCCTCCCTTTTCATCAGGGGGATCAATGCCGAGCCCATCGCGGACACGTCTGCGACCGGCGAACCGGAGACGCCGCCGAACATGGTGCAGGCTACGACGTTGGTCATGCCGAGGCCGCCGCGCACATGGCCGACCATTGCCTTGGAGCTGCGGATGATCCGGTCGGCAATGCCGCCGTACATCATCAGCTCGCCGGTGAAGATGAAGAACGGAATGGTGAGGAATGAGAAGGTGCCCATGCCCGACGCCATGCGCTGGAACACGACGGCCAGCGGCAGCCCTTCGTAGAGCACCGTGGCGATCGACGACAAGCCGATGGCGAAGATGACCGGCATGCCGAGCACCAGCCCGCCCACGAAGGTTGCGCAGAGAATGATCAATGCCATGAGGGGATAACCTTGATTTTCAGGACGGCGGCGACGATCCGCTCGACGGCGAACAGGGCAATGAGGACACCACCGGCCGCCAAGGGCACATAGCTCCAGGCCTGCGAAATCGGCAGGCCGGGATTGATGTAGGGTGCCATCTCAATGCTGAGTTCCGCGCCGCTCCATGCCATCGACAGGCCGAAGACGATCATGCCGAGATAGACAATGACCTCGGCGGCCATGCGAACCCTTTCGGGCGCGAAGTTCAGGAGCGAGTCCATGCCGATATGGCGTCCGTCGCGCACACCGACCGCGGCCGCCAGGCAGGTAACGTAGAGAATGACCACGAGCGCGAAGATTTCAGTCCAGGCCGGGGAGTCGTTGAGCACGTAGCGCCCGAAGATCTGATAGAGAACGGCAGCAACGATCAGGATCGTCCCGACGACCGCAATCATGAGGCAGATGCGCGAGAGCCACGCATGGAAGGCGAAATAGGCGCCGAGCAAGCCTGTGGTGTTGGTGGTGGTACGGACCACTTGCGAACGCGCGGCTGGATCTGCCGGCAGTGCATGCAAATGCGCGCCCATTGCTTATCTCCTCAGATTGACAATGTGATGCTGATTTATCGATCACCTCCTTTTCGTCGTCCCCCGGACGTCGGATGCAGGCGATCGCAGGCGGCGCGGGGGCGCATCAAGCGCCCCCGGCAAACTTCGTTACTTCGTTGCCTTGATACGAGTGATCATATCCTTGAGCGCCGGATCGGTGACGAATTGGTCGTAGATCGGCTGCATGGCGGCTTCGAACGGCGTCTTGTCCAGCGTGATGACCTCGACGCCGGCCTGCTTCACCTTATCCTGCGAGGTCGTTTCCATCGCGTCCCAAAGCTGACGCATATAGACGACGGACTGCTTGGCGAGCTTACGCACCAGCGCCTGCTCTTCCGGAGTGAAGCTGTCATAGACGCGCTTCGACATCAGCAGGACATCCGGAGCCATCGAGTGTTCGCTCAGCGAATAGTACTTGGCGAGCTCGTAGTGATGGAAGTTGTAGTAGCTCGGCCAGTTGTTTTCCGCACCGTCGATCAGCCCCGTCTTCAGGCCGGTGAAGACCTCGCCCGTCGGCATCGGCGTAGCGTTGGCGCCGAGCGCCTTCATCATCGCGACCCAGATGTCGGACTGTTGCACGCGGATTTTCATGCCTTTGAGGTCCTCCATCTTCCGCACCGGCTTGGTGGTGTAGAAGGAGCGGGAACCTGAATCGTAGAAGGCGAGGCCGACGAGACCATGGGCGTCGCAATCCGCCAGGATCTGGTCGCCGATCGGTCCGTCGAGAACCGTGCGCATCTGGGCCTTGTCATGGAAAAGGAACGGCAGCACCGGCACCATCATCGCCGGGCAGATGGTGTTCAGCGTTCCGGAATTGACGCGGATGAAATCGAGAGCCCCGAGCTTAACCTGCTCGATGGTATCCTTCTCGCTGCCGAGCTGCGAATTCGGAAAAACCTTGATCGTATATTTGCCATCGGTCGCCTTGCTGAGCTCATCGCTCATATACTGCACGGCCTTGACGGTCGGATAATCTGGCGGCTGTACGTCGGCCGAACGGAACTGACGGGCCTGTCCCGTCGTGAACGTGCCGAGCGCAAGAAGGCCGGCGAATGCGGTGGTGATAATTCTGGTGCTGCGCTTCATTGTTTTCCCTCTCTCCTAATCACAAAACAAAAATGACTGCCCGCTTCCTTGCCTGGGGATCCAAGTCATGGCGGGGCTGAAAACATTGGTTATTTCTGGAATGCCGAGTTCGGCCCGGACGGCGCAGCAAGAGCGCAGCCGCTTTGGGCTCCCAAGATGCCGGCGATATTCATTATCTCCCCTCCTCCACCAAGGCCGGAACCTCCTCGTCCCGGCCGAAATCTCATTGCACTGCGCCCCGGAAAGGCGCGAAACCAAACAGCGCCTCGGGATTGTCGACCAGGGCAAGCCTCAGGGCGTCGGCACTCGGCAGCCAGCCGAGCACGGTGTCCGCGAGCGTTGCGTCGTCAGGATAGTCAGCATTTTGCCGCGCCAGATTGTGAGGCCAGTTCGTGCCCCAGATGATCCGCTCCGGCGCATGCGCAGCCACGTCGCGCGCGACGGCGGCAATATCCTCGTAAGCGGGCCCACCGCTCTTCGAGGATTCGTAGCAGCCAGCGAACTTGAACCAGCAATTGCCGTTGTCGATCAGCCGCTTCACCGCCGCGACCTGCGGGCTGTCCGCCGTCACCCCGGAAAAGAACTTGCCGTGATGATCGAGCACCCAGCGGGATTTCAGCCGCGCCAGCCGGGGCTCATGCTCAAGAATGTGGCTGCCGTCGAATTGCACTGCCAGCATCCAGCCACGCGCGCTCGCCCGGTCATCGATGGCTTCTAGCGCATCCAGACCGATTGCGCCGCCCGGCAGGTCCATGATGCGCGCGCCGACGACGCGCACCTCCGCGAGCCTGTCGAGCTCGGCCTCCGGCGTCTCAGCATCGATGACGGCGACGCCGCGAGCGATGTCGCCCATCTCGGCAAGGCAGGCATAAAGATTGCCGTTGTCGCGCTGGTGGGCATTGCCCTGCGTGATGACCACGCGGTCGATACCGAGCCAGCGCATCACCTGGCGATATTGATCGGGTGTGGGCAGACTGCCAGCCGGCAGATCCGGGCCGCCGGGTTGCGCAGGAAAACCGGGCAGATACATGTGCATCTGCGTGTCTATCGTTCCCTGGGGAAGGACCGCGCGAGGCGGAATGCCTGATAGTGCGCGCACCAGCATTTCACTTGTCCTCCGTACGAAGTGCCAGCGCCGCGTCGCAGACAATCTCAGCCGCGCGCAAAGGCCACCGGTAATCGCGACGATATGAACGGGCGGTCGTCATTGTCTCACCGCTTCCAGGGCGCGATGAGCTTGTCGAGCATGGCCTCTTCCTCGGCGGTCAAATCATCGAGAGGCGGCCGGACCCCTCCGGCTTCGAAGCCCTGAAGCCTGACGCCGGCCTTGATGGCAGCGACCGCATAGCCCTTGCGGCGGTTGCGGATGGCCATGAAAGGATAGAAAAAGTCCTTCAGGATCTTCTCACAGTGCGCACGCTCGCCGGCGCGAAGCGCCCTGTAAAACTCGACGGCAAGCGCCGGCACGAAATTGAAGACGGCCGAGGAATAAGTGGTGAATCCGGCCCCGAGATAGGCTTCGGCGAAGAGTTCGGCTGTGGGCATACCACCAAGATAGGTCAGCCGGTCGCCGAGCGTGGCGGTGATCTGGCGCACCCCGCCGATATCGCCGGTGCCGTCCTTGAAACCTACGAGGTTCGGACATTCGTCGCAGAGGCGCTTCAGTGTATCGACCGAAAGCACCGAATTATCGCGGTTATAGACCATGACGCCAATATCGACCGATTGGCAGATGCGCTTGACGTGGGCGTAAAGCCCTTCCTGGGGCGCATCGATCAGATAGTGCGGCAGAAGCAGAATGCCGTCAGCACCGGCTTTTTCGACCGCCTGCGCCAGCTCGACTCCGACATGCGAGCCGAAGCCGCAGCCGGACACGATGGCCGTCTTGCCGGCCGCCTCCTTGGCTGCCCTGACGATCGTCGGGATCTCGTTTGGCGACAGAGAGAAGAACTCGCCAGTGCCCCCGGCAGCAAACAGCACCGGCGCATCATAACTGGAGAGCCACTCGATGTGACGCTGATAGCTGTCGGAGCGGAATTTCTCCTCCGCATCGAAATGCGTGACAGGAAAAGACAACAGGCCCGCGCCCAGCGCAGCCTTGGTTTCTTGCGGCGTCATCAGGAATTCCTCTTCTGCCTCCTCAGGCAGAAGTTGTCATATATGTATGACTTATCCCTGTCAATAACTCATCATATGGGTTTGCGCTGTTCGCGCAGAAGCGCGCGATAGCGCTCCTGGCTGCCCCGCAGATGCCTGCGCATCGCTTCCCGGGCGCCTTCTTCATCGCCGTTCGATATCGCGACGACGATCTGGCGATGCTCCTCGTCGATCAAAAGGATGTAGGCATCCTGATCGGCCTCGAGCTCTCCCTCGCGCATGGCGGCGCGCGGGATGATTCGAGGCCCGATCATCGCAAGGAACTCCCGAAAACGGGAATTGTTCGTTGCCTCTGCTATAGCAAGATGAAGAGCAAAATCGGCTTCGCTCGTCGGAGCCCCCGCGTTGAGACACTCCCGCAGCGCGTGATGCCGCTCGAAGATCGTCTCTTCCTGTGCTGGCGACCGACGTAACGCGGCAAGCCCGGCAGCCTCTACTTCCACGGCGGTTCTGAGCTCCAGTAGCTCGATAACGGACGAAACGCGAGCCTGGTCCAGATTGCCAAAAGAGAGAACTGGCGATGTCGGCTGCTCCAGCACAAAGACCCCGGCGCCCTGCTGCGCCTCGACCAGGCGGTCGGCTCTCAGCGCTGCAATTGCCTCGCGCACGACCGTACGGCTGACACCATGGGCCTCGGTGAGCTGCGATTCGCTCGGCAGTTTGCTCCCCGGCGGAAACTGTCCGGTCGCAATGGCCCGGCGCAGCGTATTGCTGAGACGCGCAACCAGTGTTTGCGACTTAGTTTCCGTCTGCGACTTTGGCTGAATGGCCACGTCGGCACCTCTTTTGATGGGCTTGGATTGTGAGAAAAACACTGCGCGAAGTCGTATGTCAAGTTGATGTCAATACATGCAACTCGGCGAATTTGTAAACGAAAAATGCCAGCTTGTATGATGAGTTTGTTTAGCAAGCGAGCCCGTGAAAATAAAGGGGTGATTGATGCGGTCGCGCCAGGATATGTCCAGATCTCAGGTGTGAGGGCTGAGGTGTGCCATGCGGACGGGACGAGCGCAACGGGCTTCCAGCCGATGCGTGACGGCAACTCAGGCGTACCGTCTTTCCTCTCCGCCCGGCGCGGTTGAGGGTGCGCCCGACCAGCCTAGCTCCGGCGCGATCCGCGTGACGAAGTCGTGGAGGATCTGGCGGTATTCCTCGTGTTCAAATTCGTAAGGCAGTTCCAGCCGCAACTCATTGACCTCAGGCAGCACCGGATCGGCAAGGAGCCGTTCCAAAATTTCGTCCGAGGAACCGACGATGTCGCGAGCAAACAAGGTACGCTTCGCGCCTTGCGGCGACAGAGTTCGCTCGTAGCGGCCGGCAGCATAGTCCTGATACCGATGGCGCGTGGCGGCATCGGCGCTATCGAAAGGCACAATGACGCGCCCAAGCGCGACACGGCGCCGAGGACCGGCGGCAGCACGAAAGGTTTCGACCAGCCGCGATTGGGCGACGAAGAAATCATCCGTTCCCTCGCCCGTGATGACATTACCGGTCAACAGGTTGAAGCCGTTGCGGCCCGCCCACTCGGCCGAGCGCTGAGATCCGCCGCCATACCAGATCCGGTCGATCAGCCCCTTGGCATAGGGCTGCAGGCGCGGTCGGATCGGGCCGAAAGGCGTCTTGATGAAGGTCTGCTCATCGCCGAGATGCGTACCACGCAAATTATCCGCAAAGCGCAGGACGCGATCATGGGAGAAATCGTTGCTCGTCCAGTTACCGTCGAAGACCAGCGGCGCGATCAGATCGGCATGCAGCGGACGTCCGGCGCTGACGCCGATATTCAGGCGCCCGCGCGACAAAACGTCCACGGTCGCAAGATCCTCCGCCAGTCGGTAGGGACTCTCATAGCCGATCGGTATAACCGCCGTTCCCAACTGGATCCGGCTGGTGCGCTGTGTTGCCGCCGCCAGGAAGGCGGCGCCCGATGAAATACCGGGCTCCAGATGCCGCTGCCGGACCCAGGCGCTATCAAAACCCAGCTCTTCCCCATATTGCAGTTGCTGGAGCGTCTGCTCCAGCCCCGACAATGGATCGTCGTCCGGATAGTTGCCGGGGGTGAGGAAACCGATATGGCTGATGGATATCTTGCGGCCGCCCATGCTTTAGCTCCTGTCGACGCCTTCAATATTTCGGCAGGCCGGGCGGATTGGTCTCCGATTTCGGCAACGCTTCCTCCGCCAGATGCCAGTGATCGAGAATCTTCCCGTAGGTTCCGTTGGCGATCAGGTCATCAGCAGCGACGGTCAACGCATGGGCCAAGCCGCTTCCCTTGCGCGTCGTCACCGCCACATCCGAGCGATCCGGCCAACCGGCGCTCAGCGTGCCGACGCTTTTGATATTCTTGTCGCGGGCGGCGATGTAGACGAGTTGCGCGTGCGGCTGCACGATCACATCGGCGCGGCCGGACGCGAGGGCCAGCAGGCTTGCGGCATCGTCGTCGTAATATTGCAGCTCCAGCGGTTTCAGCCCGGCCGCCACATTCTCCTTACTCCATTCGAGCAGGATGCGCTCCTGATTGGTGCCGGCGCCGACGATGAACCTGAGGCCGGCGGCATCCTTCGGCTCCTTGATCGAGCCGATCTTGCTGTCCGACTTGACGTAGATGCCGTGCAGGCCCGGCCGATAGGTGGAGAAATCGAACTTCTCCTTGCGCTGCTCGGTGACGCCGACATTGGAGATGACGGCATCGTATTTGCCCGACGTGAGACCCAGCGGCCAATCGATCCAGGCGACCGGCACAAGTTCCAGCTTTAGCCCAAGACTATCGGCGATGGCATAGGCGATATCTGGGTCGGCACCGACCACGGTCTTCGCATCGGTCGCATAGGTGGCGAGCGGCGGCCCGCCGGGTGCGACGGCAACCGTGAACGTGCCCGGCGTGACGAACTTGAAATCCTTAGGGATAGCGGCAACCGCCGTCTCATCCCGCCCGGCGTGAATGCGGCCCGGCTGCTCGGGGCTCAAGTCGAAGGTTAGATCATCGGCACGGGCCGCGCCG
Source organism: Rhizobium mayense (assembly GCF_030272705.1). Lineage (GTDB taxonomy): Bacteria > Pseudomonadota > Alphaproteobacteria > Rhizobiales > Rhizobiaceae > Rhizobium > Rhizobium mayense. The sequence continues at coordinate 539,623 of NZ_JARFYM010000002.1, forward strand.
AAGGACGTCAGCGCCGTCATCATCAAAACGAATGAACATGCCCGGATGGCCGGTATGCCTGTCATGGGAGTCTTCTCCATATCCTGTCGTTATGAAGGGCCGGCTCCGCGCGAAGCGCGAGCCGGCCGCTGGTCGGGTCAGGGCTGACTACGAACCGCTTTTTGGCAGGCCGGGCGGATTGGTCTGCGACTTGTCGACGGCCTCGGAGCTAAGGCTCCAACGCTTCAGCACCTCGCCATATTTGCCGTCCTTGATCAGGTCGTTGAGCGCGATGGTCACCGCATCGGCAAGACCGGCACCCTTGCGCGTCGTCACGGCGATCTCGGCCGACACTGGCCAGCCGCCGCTGACGGTACCAACCAGTTTGGTCGTGCCCTTGATGGATGCGCTGTAGGCGAGCGTGGCGTTCGGGTTAAACTCAACATCGGCGCGGCCGGACTGGATCGCCAGATCGGCGGCGGCACGATCGTCGTAATATTGCACCTCGATCGGCTTCAGCCCGGCGGCGACATTCTCCCGATCCCATTCCAGGATGATCTTCTCCTGGTTCGTGCCGGCGCCGGTGATGACCTTGAGGCCAGCGACATCCTTCGGCTCCTTGATCGAGGTGATCTTGCTGTCGGACTTGACATAGAAGCCGAGAACATCCCTCCGATAGGTGGAGAAATCGAACTTCTCCTTGCGTTCCTCCGTGACCGTCACGTTGCTGATGACTGCATCATATTTGCCGGAGGAGACGCCGAGCGGCCAGTCCTCCCAGGCAACCGGCACGAGATCGAGCTCAAGACCGAGCGAATCCGCGAGCAATTGCGCGATCTCGGGATCGGTGCCAACGACCGTCTTGGCGTCGGTAGCATAGGTCGCGACCGGCGGATCCCAAGGGTTGATTGCCACGGTGAACTTGCCGGGATTGACGAATTTGAAGCCGGGCGCAATGGCCTTGATCGCCGCATCGTCCTTTTGGGCGCGGACACGGTTCGACGTGTCCGGGCTAAGGTTGAACTTTTCCGCCGCGTGCGCGGAGCCGAGGCCGACTGCGGCCAGGGCGACAATGCCGGCCACCAAAGATTTCGTTTTCCTGAAGACAGTCATGTAACTTACCTCTTCTTCACTTTATGGTTGTAGTTGCGTTTACTTTCTTCCTCTCGCGAAGGGGGCCGGGTTTTCGCTAGAGAACTTTTGCGAGGAACTCGCGGGTGCGCGGGTGTTCCGCTTCGTTGAAAATGCGGGCCGGCGGCCCGGCCTCGAGAATGTGACCGCTTTCCATGAAGACCACCGTATCGGCGACTTCGCGGGCAAAGCCGATCTCGTGGGTGACGATCACGAGCGTCGTGCCGGTGCGCGCGAGTTCCTTGATGACGTCGAGCACCTCGCCAACCAGTTCCGGGTCGAGCGCCGAGGTTGGTTCGTCGAAAAGCAGGACCTTGGGGCGGAGCGCCAGCGCGCGGGCGATCGCAACGCGCTGCTGCTGGCCGCCGGAGAGCTGGCGCGGATAGGCGTTGATCTTGTCGCTGAGGCCGACGCGGGCAAGCAGCTCCTGCGCCAGTTGCACAGCGTCCTCGCGGCTGGTGCCCCGCACCTGGATCGGCGCCTCGATGAGGTTTTCAAGCACGGTCAGATGCGGAAAGAGATTGAAGTTCTGGAACACCATGCCGATATCGGCGCGGCTCTTCAGAATATCCTTCTCCTTGAGTTCGTAGAGCGTGTCGCCTTTCTGACTGTAGCCGATCAGATTGCCGTCTATCGAGATGAAGCCGCCATCGACGCGCTCCAGATGGTTGATGGCGCGCAAGAGCGTCGACTTGCCGGAACCGGACGGGCCGAGGATGGCGGTCACGCTGCCGGGCGGAAGGCTGAGTTCGATATTGTCGAGCACCTTCAGCGCACCGAAACTTTTCGAAATGCTGTGGATGCGTACGGCGCCACCGGCCGACCTGAAGCTTGCCACGTCGCTGAAGCCCGATCTGAGCGCCGTATCCGTCGTCCTATCAAAAACGGGCAGCGGACGACGGAACCGCTCGAAGAAGGCCTGGAACGGAAGCGGCGTCGGGTTGCGCACGGCTCCCTTGGAGAAATAACGCTCGATATAGTGCTGCGCGATCGATAGCACGGTCATGATGACCAGATACCAGACGGTAGCGACCATCAGCAGCGGGATGACTTCGAGGTTACGGCGATAGATCACCTGGACCGTATAGAAGAGTTCCGGCAGGGCGAGCACATAGACCATGGAGGTGCTCTTCGCCAATCCGATGATCTCATTGAAGCCGGTCGGCAGGATGGAGCGCATGGCCTGCGGCAGGATGATGCGGAAGGCCTGCCGGCGACGCGACAGGCCGAGAGCGGAGGCCGCTTCAAGTTGCCCCTGGTCGACGGAAAGGATGCCGCCGCGGACGATCTCCGCGAAGAAGGCCGATTGATTGAGCGTCAGCCCCAAAAAGGCAGCAGCAAAAGGCGTCAACAGCTGCACCGTCGGATAGTCGACGAGGACGGTATTGGTGAAGGGAACGCCGATTTTGATCGTCTCGTAGAGATATCCGAGATTGTTCAGCACCAGCAGCAGCACGATCATCGGGATCGAGCGCAGCAGCCAGATATAGCCCCAGGAAAGGCCGGAGAGCAGCGGCGACTTGGAAACGCGGGCAAGCGCAAGCGCCGTACCTAGGATCGAGCCGGAAACGGCGGCAAGTGCCGTCAGAAGCAGAGTCCTGCCGAGACCGACGAGAACCGGCTCGGCGAAAAACCATTGCCCGAAGACGCCCCAACCCCAGCGCGGATTGCTGAAGGTGGAATAGAGCACGGCGGCGATGATAAGCGCTGCGAAGACGGTGCCCGCCAATCGGCCGGGATGGCGGGCCGGCACGATGCGATAGCGGGAATAATCCTGCTTTTGCTCGGCGACCCTGCTGCCGGGATCAATGCTTGCGAAATCTGTCGTCAGTGCCATGATGCTTCCCTTTTATGGATTATCGGTCGCGCGCCGTCTCACCTGTTACCACCGGTGACGCACAGCTCCGGTTCGGCCAGATGACTGACATCCTTCTCGAAGGGCAGCGTCTTATGGATTTCCGGATCGACGGTTTGATCGAACAGGGCGGTGTAGCCATAGTTGAGATAGAGGCCGACCGCTTCCGGCTGGCGGAAGCCCGTCGTCAGGTAGATGCGGGAGTAACCCTGGCGGGCCGCCTGCGCTTCCAGCTCGATCAGGACCTTGCGCGCCAGCCCTTGTCGCCGCAGGTTATTGCGGGTCCAGATGCGCTTGAATTCGGCAGTGCGCTCGTCGTAGCGCTTGAAGGCGCCGCCGCCGATGGTTTCTCCATTGCGAATCAAGAGCACGAAATTGCCGTGTGGCGGCGCGAAGGCCTCAGGCGGATAGCGATTGAGCTCAGCCGCCGCACCTTCTGCGTTGAAATAGGTGCCGTAGCGGCTGTCATATTCATGGATCAACTCATCGATCAGCGGTTTTGCGCGTGGGTCGAGAGGGGTCGTGTAGAGAAAGCTGTCACTCATCTCATCAGCCGTCCTGTTGTCGTCACTATGAAAGGAAGGTCTCGACCAGCCGCACCCAGTAGCGGGCCGCGGGGGCAATGATCGCGTCATCGAAATCGTAATGCGCGCTATGAAGAGGGGCGCTGTCGCCATTGCCGACGAAGAGATAGCTGCCCTTCCGAGCCTGCAGCATGAAGGCAAAATCCTCGCTAGCCGTGCGCGGCCGGAAATTCCGCACGATCCGCCCTTCGCCGAAGGTCTCCAGAGCCACCTTGTGGGCGAAAGCCGTCTCTTCGCGATGGTTGATGAGCGCCGGAAAGCCGAGACGGTAGTTCACATCGGCCTCAGCGCCGAAACTTTCTGCCTGGGCGCGGGCAAGTGCGGGAATACGCTCCTGCAATTGCTGACGGACCGCCTCGCTGAAGGCGCGCATGGTCAGCTTCAGCTCCACGCTTTCCGGGATCACGTTCGAGGCTGAGCCGCCATGAATCGAACCGACGGTGACGACGGCCATGTCCTGAGGATCGACGTTGCGCGCGACGACACTCTGCAGCGCCGTGATGAAGGCGGCGGATGCCAATACCGGATCGACCGCCTTGTGGGGCTCAGCCCCATGACCGCCCTTGCCTACGATGCGGATCACGGCCTGATCGACCGACGCCATCGCGGCATCGGCGACGAAACCGAACTGACCTGACGGTACGCCCGGCCAATTGTGCAGACCAAAGACGGCGTCGACCGGAAATCGCTCGAAAAGCCCGTCGGAAATCATCTTGCGCGCGCCGGCGCCGATCTCTTCGGCCGGCTGGAAGATCAGCGTCAGCAGCCCGGAAAAGTGGCGGGTCTCGGCAAGATAGCGCGCCGCGGCGAGCAGGATCGACATGTGCCCGTCATGGCCGCAGGCATGCATGACGCCGGGATTGTCGCTGGCATAGGGAAGATCCGTCGCCTCCTCAATCGGCAGTGCATCCATATCGGCCCGAATGCCGAGGCGCCTGCCGCCGTCGCCGCCCCGAAGGGTAGCGACGACGCCGGTGCCCCCAACACCGGTCGTCACCTCATAGCCCCAGGAAGAGAGCAGCGAGGCGACGATCTTGCTGGTTCGCCGCTCCTGGAAAGCAAGCTCCGGATAGCGATGAAGATCGTGACGGAGGGCAATGATCTCGTCGAGAAAGGAGATTATCCCCTTTTCGATATCGTCAGCCGGTCGATGATGCTGGGTGATGACGTTCATGGCAGCGTCGATCATGCCTCAGGCACGGATCGCCCTTCCTTGTTCGGCTTCGTCCTTCGCCTGCGCATAGCGGCTGTCGCGGTAGGGCAGGCCCAGATGATCACGCAGCGTCGAGCCCTTCAGCGCGGGGTCGAAATAGCCGCGTTCGGTCAGGATCGGCAGGACGTATCTGGCGAAGTCATCGAAGCCTTCGGCAATCACCGGGAAGCCGAGGATGAAGCCATCGGCAGCACCCTGATCCACCCAGCGGATGATCTCGTCGGCGATATGTTCCGCGGTTCCGATGAAGGCGGTGCGGGGTGTTGCGGAATCGAGCGCGATTTCGCGTAGCGTCAGCCCCTTCTCGCGCGCCGTCTTCTTGATACGGTCTGTGGTGGCTCGGAAATTGTTGCGCCCGATATCGCCGAGATCGGGGAAAGGCTCGTCCAGAGGATAGACGCTGAAATCATGATGATCGAAGAAGCGGCCGAGATAGAGCAGCGCTTCTTCGATGGTGACGAGATTGCGGATTGTCTGATATTTCGCCTCCGCCTCCTCCTTCGTCGCCCCGACAATCGGGCCGATACCCGGGTAAATGCCGACTTCCGCGGCCGATCGCCCATGCGCGATCGCGCTGTCCTTGAGCTGGCGATAAAAGGCCTGCGCCTCCTCGATCGGCCCGCCATTGGTGAAGACGGCATCGGCATGCTTGCCGGCAAGCCGGATACCCGAGTCCGAGGCGCCTGCCTGGAAGACGACCGGCTGCCCTTGCTTCGAACGGCCTATATTCAGCGGCCCTTCCACTCGGAAGAAGCGACCCTTGTGGTTTAGCCGCCGCAGCTTTGACTTGTCGACGAAAACGCCGGTTTCGCGATTGCGGATGAAAGCGTCGTCGTCCCAGGAATCCCACAGGCCTTTGATGACGTCGAGATATTCGTCGGCGATCTCGTAGCGCAGCTCATGTTCGGGATGTTCGCGACTGTAGTTGCGGCCCGACCCTTCGAGCGGCGAAGTCACCGCATTCCACCCCGCCCTGCCGCCGCTGATCAGATCAATCGAGCCGAATTGCCGGGCGATGGTGAAGGGATCGCTATAGGAGGTCGAAACCGTGCCGACGAGGCCGATTTTCGAGGTCGAGGCGGCAAGCGCCGACAGGATCGAGATCGGCTCGAAACGGTTGAGGAAATGCGGGATCGACTGTTCGTTGATGTAGAGACCGTCGGCGACGAAGGCGAAGGCGATGCCGGCTTCCTCCGCCTTGCGCGCCGTATCGATAAAGAAGCCGAAATTGACGCTGGCATCGGCCGGACCGCTCGGATGCTTCCAGGCATTCATATGGCCGCCGGGACCCTGCAGCATGATGCCGAACGTGATGTGTTTCTGAGCCATGGGAGCAATCCTCTTCAGTAATATCAAGCGACGAGGGAGAGCCGCTCCTTGGCGAGCAGCTCGACGGAGGAAAGACGCTCGGCAGCCGTCAGCGCCGGTGTGTCCAGAATGAATTCCTTGACGCCGTAGCGGCGATGCAGTTCGTCCAGCTCATTGCGGATCTGCGCCGCCGTACCGTGCAGCACGCTCGGCACCCTCTCTTCGGTCCGGTAGTCGCTGACGCCGGCTTGCCGGGCGAATTCGGCCGCCTGTTCCTCGCTGCCGACATTGATCGTCTGACCGTTGGGAAGGAAAATCTTGACGATGCGCAGATCGCCGACACGTGCGCGCGCCTGCTCCTCGCTCTCGGCGGCAAAGGCCGCCAGCGCCAGGATCGGGCTCTTGCCGCCACTTGCCGTCTCATAGGCCTCAAACGTCTTGCGGAGGTTTTCGGGATCGCCGTTCAGATGGCCGGCAAAGACCAGCTCCCAGCCCTTCTCGGCTGCCAGCTTGGCGCTGTCGACGGAGGCGCCGAGCAGGAACCGCTCCGGCGCGATCGAAGGAAGCGGCGTTGCGACGGCGGTATCCGCCGAGGATTCGCCTGAAAGATAAGCATTGATGTCGGCCAACTGGTCGGCAAAGCTCGGCTTGCGCTCCGGATCGACCGCCGCCTGCAGCGCCCGCGTCGATAGCGGAAAGCCGCCAGGCGCCTTGCCGACGCCGAGATCGACTCGGCTGGGTGCCAGCGACGAGAGCAGATTGAAGGTTTCCGCCACCTTGTAAGCGCTGTAGTGCTGCAGCATCACGCCGCCGGAGCCGATGCGGATCTTCGATGTCTTGGCGAGCAGATAGCCGATCAGCGCCTCCGGCGCCGAACTCGCCAAATTCTCCATATTGTGGTGCTCGGCCACCCAGAAGCGATGATAGCCAAGCTCCTCGGCTCGAACCGCCAGTCTGACGGTCGCCCGCAACGCATCCGTGGCATTATTCCCAGCGTCGATGGGGCTCTTGTCGAGAAGACTCAGAAGATAGGACATATGGATCATCCGATAATCGTGCCGGCACCGCGGCGTCGCTTCGATAATCTATAAAATACGTAGATTAAATGTATTATAAGAAACGGCTTTCTCTTCCCGCGGCAAAGTGGGGAAATAAGTTGCGATCATGTACGCAAGCCTGGAGCGAGCGACCCCAAAGTCACTTTGGCGGCTAAGCGGTGGCCTTTTGGCTTTCAACCGCAGCCGTCATCGCTACGACATCCATTCCGTGCTAACCAAAGCCGGCTGACGAAAGCTGGTATTGGTAATGCATGGTCGGACAAATCCCACCGCGTTCAGGCTGATGGATGCCTGTGAACATCTTCTCTGCGATGTGGCAACGCTCGAGGAATTGACGGCGCGGCGCATCGCCATGGCCGCGCACGCTACGCCGTCGGCAATCAGCTATCATTTCGGCTCGCAGGAAGCGTTGATCATCGCCGTCGCCGAGCGCGTGTACCGGCGCCTGAATGCCGAGCGTTTGAGCCTTCTGCACAAGGCGATCGCGCGCAAAGCGCCCGGCCCGGCTGATCTTGATGAGGTCATCGCCGCGCATGTCGGTCCCTCCATCCGCTGGAGTCTCGATCCGACATCCAGCTATCCGGTGCTTTCACATGTCACGTCGCTTGCCCAGCGCCATCGCGACGTCGACCACTATCGGCGGATCATCGATAATGTCGAACACCATAGGGCGTTCATCCCGCCCCTGAAGCGCATCGCTCCCTGGCTGGACGACGTCGATGTCGGCTGGCGGCTGAATTGTGCGCTGGGAATCCGCTCGCAGGTCACCCGCAGCCGCTCCCGCACCGAAATCCTGACCAATCACGCCATCGATCTCGACAATGCCGATATCGTAATCGCCCGCATGGTCGAGGTCATTTCGCCGATGTTCCGCCGCCAGAGCTAGCGCGCTCCTGCGCTGGACCACTCTCGAACAGCGTTCGAAATTCGTCACGTCAACGATAACGAGCTCCACTATCGGTCATGTTCATAGTCTGAACGCCGGTGATGGCACGTCGGCCCCAAGGGTGTCCGAACAACCCTGACCCCCTTTTGTGAGCCGAAGATATCAGCCGTTTTCCGCGGCTCGCCGCTTCAGTTCCCGACCCTATTTTTGATTGGAGGCCCGCTGTGTCACGCGAAACGACCTTTATCCACCTGACCGACTTGCACGTCGGCACGCCCGATGACGATCATCTCTACAGCGACACGACGGAAACGCTGCGCCAGATATTGGCGCTTGTTGCGACGGTGACGCCGAAGCCGGAATTCGTTGTCGCGAGCGGCGACCTCACCAATCGCGGCGACGCCGAAAGCTTTCGCAGGCTGCAGGAGATCATGGCCGATATCGACGTTCCGGTGATCTACGCCCTCGGCAACCACGATACGCGCGCCGGCTTCTATGACGGCATGGAGATTGCGGCGGAGAGCCCCGATGCGCCTTATGACCATGATCGCGTGGTCGCAGGCATCCATATCGTCACAATCGATTCCAGCACGCCCGGCCTGATCGGCGGAACGATCGATCCCACTCAGTTCGAATGGCTCGAACGCACGCTCGACACCCATCCGGACCTGCCGAAGCTCATCGTCGTGCATCACCCGCCTGCCCTCGGCGAAGAGCCCGATCTTACCCACTGGCGGACGATCCACTTCCCGCAATCGCAACGTCTTGCCGAAGTCCTGAAGGGCCGCAACATCATCGGCATTCTGAGCGGTCACATCCATCACGACCGCGTGTCCGTGTGGCACGGCATCCCGGTCGTCGTCGGCATGGGCCATCATGCAGCAACCGATATTCTGCGCAAGGACGTGCTGCGCATGGTTCGTGGCGCTTCTTTCGGCATCGGTACGATCCGGCCCTCCGGCCTGACGATGGCCTTCGTGCCGCTGCCTTCCGACCGCGCCGAGCTCAACGTCTACCCTTTGAAAATGCTGATGGAACGGGCCGTTCCCGTCGCCGCAGAATAATCCGACCGGAGAGAATTTAAAATGTTGCGCAGAACCTATCTGAAGCTGATGTCGACGCTTGCAGTCGGCGCTCTGGTGCCGTTTTCGGCGGCCTTTGCAGACATGCCGGCGACCGTCGACGGGCCGGTGACGATCAGCTTCTACAACTACAATCTCGCATCCGCGAGCGCAGGTGCCGATGCCACCAAGGAGTTGCTGGCGGTCTTCAAGCAGAAATTCCCCAACATCACCGTTGAGACGATCGCCGTTCCCTCGAACGAGATCATGAGCCGGGTACAGGCTGATATCGTCGCCGGCCAGCAGCCGGATGTCGCCCAGCTCGTTTTCCGTGACCTGATCTATATCGCGAGCGATCTCGGCGCCAACGCGCTCGAGGACATGGTGAGCCCGCAGGAATTGAAAGATCACCTGTCTGGCATGATCCCGCAGGGCCTTGAACTCGGCAAGGTCGACGGCAAGACCTATGGGCTTGCCTACACGTTTTCGACGCCGATCCTTTATTACAATGCCGACCTCTTTCGGCAGGCCGGCCTCGATCCCGACACTCCGCCGAAGACCTGGGCCGATGTCAAGAAGGCCGGCGAAGCGATCAAGCAGAAGACGGGTAAGAACGGCTTCTTCCCGGGCGCCTACGGTCCCGCCGACGGCACCTTTGTCTATCAGGCGATCGTGATGTCGAACGGCGGCAAGGTGCGCCAAGGCAACACGTTGACCTTTGCCGACGGCGATGCCGCCGACGCCGTCAAGATGCTGCGCGACATGGTCGATAGCGGCGCGCATGCGCGCATCGATGTCGCGAGCCCCGCCGATACCATGGCAAGCGGCAATCTCGGCATGTTCCTCTATACCAGCGCGCTCTACGCCAGCCTTAAGAAATCGGCCGGCGGCAAGTTCGATCTGCGCGTTGCCGCCATGCCGTCCTTTGGCGACAAGCCGACGGCGCCGACGAATTCGGGCAGCGCCCTCTTCGTCTTCAGCAAGGATCCGGTCAAGCAGCGCGCCTCTTACGAGCTGCTGAAGTTCCTGACCAGCAAGGAAGCTTATACGATCATCACCAGCAAGATCGGCTATCTGCCGCTGCGTCTCGATATCGTCGACGATCCGAAATATCTCGGCGAATGGGTGAAGCAGAATCCAATGATCCGGCCCAATCTCGAACAGTTGAATCGCCTGACGCCTAATATCGCCTTCCCGGGCCCCAACTATCGCCAGGTCGAAAACATGATGATGGACGCGGTTCGCCAGGCCGTCTTCGGCAGCGGCGATCCGGTCGCGACCCTGAAGACGGCGGAACAGGCCGCACAAGACCTCATGCCATAACGAGAACGATACCGGCCGAAGCCCGAAGTTTCGGCCGGTGTCGTTTCGGGACGATTTTCATGACCGATATCCAGGCTGATCTGACGCAATCCATGAGCATCGCGATCCGCCCGGCGCCCAACCGACAGCGCGGCGCCGGCATAGCACCGTGGCTCTATCTCGCGCCGGCGCTGATCCTGCTTTTTGTGTGGACCTACATTCCACTGGTGGAAGCCTTCAAGCTCTCCTTCTACCAGTGGAACATGCTGCCGACCGCACCGCAACGCTTCGTGGGCCTCGACAATTACCGGCGGATCTTCGCGTTGTCCGAGATGCGCACAGCGCTTTGGAACACGCTTTTCTACATCATCGGCCTGTTTCCGATGTCGGTGATTATCCCGCTTTTCGTCGCCATCCTGACGCAGGACCTGCAGGGCCGTCTGCGCATGCTCTATCGCACCCTGATCTTTGTACCGATGATCGTGCCTCCGGTCGTTGCGGCGATCCTGTGGCGCTGGCTTTTGAGCGACGATCATGGGCTCGTGAACAACCTCCTCGCGCTCGCAGGGTTCGGAACCGTCGGCTTCCTGACCGACCCCTATTATGCCCTGGCGACCCTCACCTGGATCACGGGCTGGAAGCTCATCGGTTTTTCGACGCTGCTCTTTTCTTCCGCCAATGCCGGTATCGATCGGTCTTATGTCGAGGCGGCGCGCATCGATGGCGCCAGCCGTTGGCAGATCGTCCGCGATATCCGTCTGCCGCTGCTGTCGCCAACGATCATGCTCCTATCGATGATGACAATCTTGTTTGGCGCGCAGTGGAGCTTCGCCTATATCAGCGTGCTGACCAATGGCGGCCCGCTGAAATCGACGACGAATATCTTCTACGTGCTTTGGGAGTACGGCTTCGAAACGCTCTCGGCCGGTTGGAGCGCGGCTGCAGGCATGATCACTTTTGCGAGCTTTGCGGTCATCGCCTTCGCCTGCCTGCGCCTGATGAAGAGGTATGCCGTCTATGACAATTGACCTCTTGTCACAAAGTCAGGCAACCGGCGGCCGTCGCCTGACGCTTCGGATGACCTGCCTCCATGCGCTGATGATCCTTCTGTCTTTCGTCGCGGTATTTCCGATCTACTGGATGATCATCAGCTCGCTGAAGGCAGACAACGACATCTTCTCGACCGCGCTTTGGCCGGCAGATCCGTCGCTTGAGAACTATGCCTATGTATTCGCCAAGATGCCGATCCTGCGCATCATCGCCAATACGACCATCGTTTCGGTAACGACGGCTGCCCTGCAGGTTCTCACCGGCCTTCTTGCCGCCTATGCGCTGGTCCGCTGGCGCATGCGTCTTGCTGGGTTCGTCAACGGGTTGATCGCACTTTCGTGGCTGGTGCCGTTTCAGGTCACGATGATCCCGAACTATGTCTTCGCTTCCCAGCTCGGTCTGCTCGACAGCCTCGGCGGCTTGATCATCCCGAATGCAGTCGCCGCCTTCGCCGTTCTTCTGCTTTACCATTCCATGCGGTCGTTTCCGACCGAAGTGCTGGAGGCGGGGCGCATGGACGGAGCGGGGCACTGGCGCATCCTGTGGGAGATCGTCGTGCCCAACATGCGAGCGCCGATCGCCTCGCTCGCCATCCTCGCCTTCATCTCCGCCTGGAACGAATATTTCTGGCCGCTGCTGCTGTCGCGCAAGATCGAAAACTCGGTTGTGCAGATCGGCCTGCAGATGTTCATGACGCAGGAAGGCAATCTCTGGGGGCCGTTGATGGCGGCGGCAACACTCGCCAGCCTGCCGATCCTCCTCATCTATCTCGTCCTGCAGAGGCAGGTGATCGAATCCTTCATGAAGTCGGGAATCCGCTGATGTCGAAAGCCTATGAACGTCTTCTGGTGCTCGAGGGTGCGCACAACGTCCGAGATCTCGGCGGTTATGCGACGATGACCGGCGCCAGCACACGTTGGCGCGCGCTTCTCAGAAGCGATGGGCTGCATTTGCTCAGCGCTGCCGATATCGAGAGCCTTCTAAGGGCGGGCCTTTCCACCGTGATCGATCTGCGCAGCGCTGAAGAAATCGCGCTGGAAATCAATCCGTTTGGTGTGGACGGGCGCGTGCAATATCACAATCTCCCGCTCTTTTCCGCTCTTGCGCCTATCCTGACGACCGCGAAGACCGGCAAGAGCCCTTTCGATATGGCCGCACGCTATCGCGACGCCATCGAAAACTGCCAGCCGGCCATCGCCGGTGTTCTGTGTGCGATTGCGACGGCGCCGGAGGGGATTGTGCTCTTCCATTGCAGCGCCGGCAAGGATCGCACCGGCATAATCGCGGCCATCCTGCTTGCAATCGCAGGTGTCGATGACAATACCATTACCGAGGACTATGCCCTTACTGGCGCAATCGCCGGACGGTTGATCGAACGCCTGCGGGAGAAGTCCTTGCGGGGCGGCGCCGACCCCGCATTCATCGAGCTCGTTCTTGCCAGCGAACCGCAGACCATGCGCTCTACACTCCAGCACATCACCCGGATCTATGGCAGCATGCCGGACTATGTCGTGCGGATCGGCCTGTCCAACGACGAGATCGAAAAGCTGCGCCAACGTATCCTCGGCTGAAATCGTACCGTTTTTGTCCGCCGCCCCCCGCTCTGCGAACCCGCCGGTTTCGGAATGTCTTGCTCTCGGATACCAGACAGTTCTATTTATCCCCTCATGAATGGAATTGTCTGATAACCGAGGTCAAATGAACGACAACGTCATCCAATTTCGAAGGCCAAAGCCGCCCAGGACACCGCGACCCGGGTTGCGCCAATTGCTTGTCGTCATTGTCGTGATTGCGGTTTTCGCAGCCGCCTGGGGATATTTTCAGATCTTTGGTTCGCCTGCGCCGTGACGCGTGGAAATCGATAAACAAAACGCCCGCTGTGTGAGAGCGGGCGTGCGAAACATCGCACCATCACGGTGCGAGAGAATTCAATATTACCGAGCGACAGATTCGCGAGCGATACGCTGGATATCCGAGCGTTCGATGCCGAGATCGTTTAGTCTGCGGTTCGACATGCGGCCGAGTTCCGATACGGTCCGACGATACTTGCGCCAGTTGTTGAAGGAATGCGCTACGTTCATGTTCATCCCCTTTCTTCGGGCTTGGGAGAGCGGCTGCCATCCGGACGCCGCCGTACTTTCGATGGTTAGAATATAAAGCGCGGCCTTCCCGGGTAACAGCGCCGATCCCTCAATACACTATTGCACAGAATGCATAACTAATTGCCGATCGCATATTTTTTAGGCGTAACCACTGAAGCGGCGCAGTCGGCCGACTCGAGGCCAGCCATCGCAGAATGACCCCGGAATTCGCAAGTCTGCGGGCACCATTGGGGTTTCGGCAGCCTAGTCCCATCGGCCGCTCTTGATAAGCGAGATAGCCGATATGATACAATCGCATATCTATCGCAATGCAATGCTGGACATCCCTGTGCAACTTCGCCCGGAGGCTATCGATCTGCCGCAGATGATCGGCTAACATCATCGCCGAGCAAGGGGATCTCTATCCATGAGCGTTCGTCCACCGCAATCCTTGAGGCAGTTTCATTCGACCGACAGCGGGTTCAATGTTCTCGAATATGAACTCATGTCCGAGCGCGCCAATTCCCTCGGACGCCACGGGCTGAAGGTGGAGACCGCGCTTGCGGAACTGCGGGCATGGGATGCCGCACGCCACAACGACGCGGACCGCGAAAGCCTCGTGGACAAAGCTTCCGACGCCGTCTGGGCCTTCTTCATTCAGCGCGAAACCTGCGGCCTGCGAAACGGTTGCGATGTCATTCAACGCTACGCCATCCCCAACGAGGTGCTTGCAAGGGTCGGCGCGGTGCGTCGATGAAGCCGGGCGGCGCTTTTAGCCCAGCTTCGGCTGTAACGAGAAGTTTGCTCAGCTCGCGGCTGCGAGCTTGTCCTGCGTCTTGGTTTCGAAATCGCTGGCGTCATGGCGCTCATGCAACTGGCCTGAGAGCTCGCCGGATACCCGGTTGACCATCCGCCCACGCTTTACCGCCGGTCGTTCGAAGATCGCATCCGCCCAGCGCTGAACGTTCTTATAGTCCTGCACCTGAAGGAACTCACCCGCCCCATATTGCCAGCCCTTGGCCAAGCCGCCGTACCAGGGCCAAACGGCGATATCGGCGATCGTGTAGTCCTTGCCGCCTAGATATTCGCTTTCAGCGAGGCGACGATCGAGCACGTCGAGCTGGCGCTTGACCTCCATGGCAAAGCGGTCGATTGCATATTCGATCTTCTCCGGCGCATAAGCGTAGAAATGGCCGAACCCGCCGCCGAGATAAGGCGCGCTACCCATCTGCCAGAACAGCCAAGAAAAGCATTCGGCACGCGCGGCCGGGTCGGTCGGCAGGAAAGCGCCGAACTTTTCGGCGAGATAGGTCAGGATAGAACCGGACTCGAAGACCCGGATCGGCTTCGGGCCGCTGCGGTCCATTAGAGCCGGTATTTTGGAGTTCGGATTGACCGCAACGAAGCCGCTTCCGAACTGCTCGCCTTCGCCGATCTTGATCAACCAGGCGTCATATTCCGCGCCGCTATGGCCGAGAGCCAGCAGCTCTTCGAGCATGATCGTGACCTTCACGCCATTCGGCGTCGCCAGCGAATAGAGTTGGAGGGGATGGCGGCCGACCGGCAGCTCCTTGTCATGTGTCGGTCCCGCGATCGGGCGATTGATGCTTGCAAACTGGCCTCCGCTCGGCTTGTTCCAGGTCCAGATTTTCGGCGGCGTGTATTCGGAAGAACCGGTCATGCTCAAGCTCCTGATATTTGATAACGGACGTACAGTCGATTTGCTGCTATGCACCTAGCAGAGGCAACGACGCCTTGTCAGCGCCAAGAGCATCACTTCACGTAACATTGTTTGGGTGCCGACAGGGATCAGGGATGGCCTTCGAAAGACGAGGAAGCGACTATCGAAGCGTGATTTTCGCTCACGGCTTTTCGAAGACGAGGTATTACAAACCGTGTGGGCGGCGGCTTTGTTTCCGGCCTATCGTCGTCCTTGCGGCAGCGGGCAGCTCGCGCCGCATCCGCCGACATCCTGCAGGCAATAGCGCAAACAACAGACTTTGCGGCGTTTGAACGCGAGGCCGCTCTCGTCCTGCATGTTGCGAAGGGCGCCACACAAGGGGTTCTTCTCGCCGTCGGGAAACGTGGGGTCGGAAATCAGTGGCGCCCCTTCCTCAGCTAATGCGGGAGCGCTTTGACGGCCTGTTTCATCGATGATCCAATCGAGATAGCCAGCCGCATTCCCCCAAAGCAGTTTGGCGCTCAGATGCGCATGATGGGAAATCGCGTCTGTCAGGGGTTCTATGTGCTGCCGCAGGAGAGGCGCCATTGCGGTATGGATATCAAGCTCCCGCACCTGTCCGAGATTTGGTAGAAGAAATGACACCGGCGTCGCCGTTTCCCGGTCGAGACATACCGAGACCTCATCGAGCGAGACCGGCAGGTAACGTCGCAGCTCCAGCCATGCCAGCGCGGTGTTGATGGTCAATGTACTGAGGTAATAAAGAGTCCAGAGCGATACGATGGCGCGGCGATCGGCCGGCAAAAATCTCGCCCCGTATCGGTCGATGATGCTGTTGAAGCAATCTGCTTCGCAAAGCGCCGAACATGCGATGACATCGCAACCTGCCGGGGCGTCTAGCAAGAATTTCCCGCGGCAGAAGCCGTATTTCTCTCCACCGTGGCGAACCAACAGAGCTCCAAGATCGCGGTCGCCGTCCGCACCCGAGGGCGCGGGCGGTATCGGTTGCTTTGACGAGGCTTGGGTCTGAACCAACGACCTACCCAATCTCACCAGGAATATTTCAGCGTTCCAACGACCTTGCGTCGATCGCCGTAGTACTCGGTTCCGTAGTAGCTGCTCGCGACATACTTGCGGTCGAAGAGGTTTGTCGCATTGACCGCAAGCTTGACGTTCTTGGTCACGTTATAGCTGACCGCCGCATCGAACACGGCATATCCTCCGACAGAGACCGTGTTTGCGTCGTCACCATAGGTCTGCCCGATATAGCGGACGCCGCCGCCAAGGTTCAGATCGCCGCGCTGCCCTTCTCCAGGGATCGTGTAGTCGAGCCAGGCCGAGGCAAGATGTCTCGGAACGCGCTGCGGCCTGTTGCCGACATTTCCGCTCGTTCCGTCCTCGCGGATCTCGGCATCCCAATAGGAATAAGCCAGCGTCAGGTTGACATGATCGCTCAATGCCGCCTTGCCCTCCAGCTCGATGCCACGCACGCCCACCTTGCCGATCTGCTCCTGAATGAGCGGCGTCACGTAAGTCGGCACATTGGTCTGCGTCAGATCGAACAGGGCGGCGCTGAACAGCCCATCGAAATTGTCGGGCTGATACTTCAGGCCGACTTCGTACTGCTGGCCCTTCTGGGGCTTCAGCGAACCGCTCAACGCATAGCCATTGGCGGACGGCGTCACGAGAGGCTGGAAGCTTTCCGAATAATTTACATAGGCGGCGAGATTGGAATTGATCTTGTAGGTGAGCCCAGCGCGTTTGGTGAACGCGGATTCGGTGTTGTCGTCCCTGGTGCCCAGGTCGACATAATCTGCGGTCGTGTGGACATGGTCCCAACGGCCGCCAAGTGTGGCGATCCAACGATCGTCGAAGGTCAACTGCTCCTGCGCGTAGAACCCAACGGCCTGCTGCTTGACCCGCCAATTCACGTAGGGATTGAGATTGATGCAGGACAGACCGCAGTAGGCAGGATTGTAGATGTCGATCGGCCCGGCTGTGCCGTACTGGATATTTTCGCGAGTGTTGTCGTTGGCGTAGTCGATGCCGACAAGCGTCTTGCTGTCGAAGGCTTTCCACCCGGTATCGTATTGCAGCTGGTTGTCGATCACATAGCGGTTCGACAGGCCATCCACCGAGAAGGCCTCGCGGTCAGCGGTCGGATCGAGGGAGGCTCCATAAACCTCGGCATAATCGAGGCTGAGATGTGTATAGCGGGCATTAGAGCGGAAGGTCAGACCATCGCTGATTTCATGCTCGAACTGATAGCCGATATCGCTTTGACGGGTGTCGAAGCGATTGAAATCGGGTTCGCCCAGGAAGGTATTGATGTCCAGATCGGCGCCGACCGGAAAGCCCCGCGCGCCGGTCCCGTCCCGCTTGTAGTAGTCGGTCAGAATGGTGAGCGACGTTCCTTCGTCGGGCTTGATGGTCAGAGCCGGCGCGACATAGAGACGATCATCCTTGGAATAGTCCCAGCCTAGGTCTCCATCCTTGGAAAGCGCCGTCAACCGATAGCTCCAGACACCATCAGCATCGAGCGGCCCGCCAAAGTCGGTGCCGACCTCCTTGGTTCCATCGCCGAAGGATGTGTAGACCTCGCCCTGCTTTTCCTCCGGCGGACGCTTCGTGATCGCATTGATAAGACCACCCGGCGCGTTGAGACCGAAAAGCGTCGACGTCGATCCCTTCAGGACTTCCACGCGCTGCAAACCATAGGGCTCAAGGCGGCTTGCCGTGTACCAAGCGGGGATGCGGGCCGTGAGCCCGTCGCGGTAAGTGCCGAGCGCCGTCTGGTCGAAGCCGCGAATACGGAAATAGTCATAACGGTCGTCATTGCCGAACTCGTCCGTGAAGACGCCTGCGGTGTAGGCGACGGCCTGCTGCAGATTGTCGACATGACGCTCTTCGAGCTCCTTTTCCGTCACCACCGAGACGGCCGCCGGGATATCGATGATTGGAGTGTCCGTCTTGGTGCCGGTCATCGTGTCCGTGGCGACGATGGTGGCATCGGGACCGCTAGCACGGTCGGACTTGCCGACCACGACGATCTTCGGAAGTTCGGTCGCGGATTCCTGTGCCCAAGCCGTCGGCGCCAGCGCCAAAGAAACGGCTGTCAAAGCACTGCCAGCAACAAGATGCCCCGTCACACGACGCCCATCCACGCATTTTAAGGACGCGCGAAACCCTCCCTGCCGGTTGATCACCATGCAAAGCCACTCCTGTCTGTCATTTTCTGGTCACGTAGCGGAGTAGCGGTCCCCCGGCGATCCGCCTGCGTTGCGGGCAAAATATAAACATAACTGAAAGAGTCAACTTAAAAAATCCGACGTCCCGCGCTCGGCGCAAGAGCCAGCGCGACCGGTTTAAGCCAATGACAAACAGATGTTTTCGTGCTCACCATGGAAGGGACGGCGGCGATCGCGGCGGGGACGTCAGAGACAAAAATAATACTTGATAATTGCAGTCATCTTTAGTACCGACAGGCACCTTGCCGCGAGGGACGACACGTGGAACATCGCAGAGACACACCCGGCGCAACCGCCTCGACCGAGGCATTCGCAACGCATCGCATTCGGCTTTCGATAGACGGGAACGACATCCTTAGCGATGTCGATCTGTCGTTCCCAAAAGGTGAGTTCGTTGCCTTGGTCGGGCATAACGGTTCGGGAAAATCCAGCCTGCTGAAAATCCTCGGCCGGCAGATCCTGCCGACGGCAGGCTTGGCCTGCTATGCCGGCCGGGACATCAGCTCATTTCCCGAGCGCGCCTTTGCCCGCTCGGTCGCCTATCTGCCGCAGGATGTGAGCGCCAGCGCCGATATGACCGTGCGGGAGCTGGTGCGCTGCGGGCGCTATCCTTGGCATGGTCCCCTCGGGCGCTTTTCCAAGACGGATGAAGAAAAGGTGGAGCAAGCGCTTGTCTTGACGCATCTGGAACCTCTGGCGGACCGCATCGTTGCCACGCTGTCCGGCGGCGAACGACAGCGAGCATGGCTCGCCATGCTGGTCGCGCAGGATACCGAATGCCTGCTGCTGGACGAACCGACCGCGGCCCTCGACATTGCCCATCAGATCGAGGTCCTGTCTCTGGTGCGCAGGCTCTCCCATGAAAAGGGCCTGAGCGTGATCATCGTCCTTCACGACATCAACATGGCTGCTCGCTTCTGTGATCACATCTGCGCGTTGAAACGTGGTCGCGTCGTCGCCAACGGAAAACCGAATGAGATCCTGATGCGCGAGCGACTGCAGGAGATCTACGGCATCGATATGGATGTCATTGCCGCACCTAAAACTGGCTATCCGCTCGCCTATGCCTGCTAATCCGGTTCCCTTTTCCGCCCTGTCGCGTCGAGCGCTCCTGCGGGCAATGGCCGCTGCGGCGGTGGCCGGCAATGCCCCGGCTTTTGCGCAATCCGCACCACGAATCGTCAGCCTCGACTATGGTCTTGCATCGACGCTTCTGTCGCTCGGCATCGTTCCGTTGGCAGTGTCCGATCTGGCCGACTGGGATAAATGGGTGGTCGAGCCGGCAATGCCCAAGTCTGCCGTGAACCTTGGCAGCTCGTGGGAGGTCAATTTCGAACTCCTTGTTGCCCTCAAGCCGGATATCATCCTGACGACACCCTATCTCGACGAGCTCCTGCCGAAGCTGAAGCAGGTCGCGAAAGTCGTTCGGCTCGAGATCTACAAGCCCGGTATCGGCCCTATATTGCCGGCGGCTATCGCGGCGACAAGAAAACTCGGGGCTGCGATCGGCCGGGAAGCGGAGGCCGAAGGTTTTCTCGCGCGTGCGGATGCTTTCTTCACCGATCGTCACGCCCGTCTTAGCGCGAAATCTCCACCTCCCGTAGCGCTCGTCAACTTCATGGACGCGCGGCATGCCCGAATCTATGCGAGCCCGGGCCTCTATCACAACGTTCTGGAGCGCATCGGCGTGCGAAACGCCTGGACCGAGGAATCGAATTACTGGGGCTTCCAGACCATCGCCATCGAAGAGCTCTCCCGCGTCGCCGATCCCGATGCGCGCCTGATCGCCTTCGAGCCGATACCTGCTGATGTCCTGTCTAAAATCATGGAAAGCCCTCTTTGGCAAAGCCTGCCGTTTGCCCGGCCGGGGCGGCTCTCAATCCTTCCCCCTGCCTTGATGTTCGGCATGGTCAACGAGGCGATGCGGTTCGGCCGCTTGTTGACAGACCTTTTGGATCCCAAGGCATGAACAGGGTTTTTGGAAGGTTCGCATTCGGACCCGCAATCGTCGCGCTGGTGCTCCTTGGCGTCGGCGCCCTTCTCTCGTGGTTCCTCGTCGCCCATTCGCTCGAAGCGAAAAGCCAGGCTGGCTACGACGTGCCGAGAATGGTCCTTTTCTATTCGACGTTCCCTCGCCTCGCGACGGCACTGCTCGCAGGCGCGGCGCTTTCGCTGGCCGGCGCGCTCCTTCAGCAGGTTCTGCGCAATCCCCTCGCCGACCCGACCACACTCGGAATTTCCGCTGGCGCCAATCTGGCTCTGGTCGTCACGACCTTGTTCTTCCCAGGCTTGCTGGGACTGGGCCGGGACCTGGTCGCGCTCGGAGGAAGCGCGGTGGTCGCCGGCATCGTCATGAGCCTCGGGGCGCGGCGCGGCTTTTCACCCTTCTCGCTGGTATTGTCGGGTCTCGTCATCAGCCTGTGGTGCGGCGCCTTGGCGGCAATCATGACACTCCTGAACGAGCGTTATCTCGTCAGCCTCTTCATCTGGGGGGCGGGATCGCTTGCGCAGCAGAGCTGGGTCATCCCAGTGTCACTGCTGTGGAAAACGGCTGTTATCGCGATCATCTGCGCGCTCGTCATGCGGCCGCTTTCTCTTCTCGATCTTGGTGAAGGCACAGCATCGGCGCTCGGAGTCAGCCTTGTCCGGCTGCGTTTCATCGTCGTTGGCTGTGCGGTTGCGCTTGCAGCAATTGTGACCAGCGCCGTCGGGGTTATCGGCTTCATCGGTCTGGTTGCGCCGACGATTGCCCGGCTTTCCGGGGCACGGCGACCGCAGCAATTGTTGTTGTGGTCGCCTTTGATCGGCGCCGGACTGTTGCTGATTGCCGACGCCACCATCCAGCTCGTCGCGGGGAAATTGGGAGAATTCTTGCCCACCGGCGCGGTGACGGCGATTTTCGGCTCGCCGCTGCTTCTGCTGCTGCTTCCCCGGCTGAAGGTCCGGCACCGGGCGTTGCAGCTCAAAGAACGGGCGCGTTCATGGGCGCCTGCCGGAACGAACACGCTTGCCGTCGCACTCTGCCTGTTGCTCGCAGCGCTCGTCGTCGCTGTGTTTGTTGGACGCGGCATCGATGGAAGCTGGGGCTTCCCTCATGCGGCGCTCTTTGGTGAGATCATTCCGATGCGGCTGCCCAAGGTCTTTGCCGCGCTGTCGTCGGGCGCAATGCTCGCCGTTGCCGGCGTCATTCTGCAGAGGATCACCGGCAATGAGATGGCGAGCCCGGAGGTGCTGGGCATCAGCGCGGGCGCGACCTTCGGTGTTGCCATTGCCGTCTTCGTCTTCGTTCCGGGACTTGCCGGACAATTGACCTTCGCGGCCATTGGCGCGCTTGTTGTGCTCGCCGTGATTCTGCTCAGCTCGATGCGCACGGGACTGGCGCCGGAGCGTGTCCTGCTGGCTGGCATCTCCTTGAGCGCCATGGTCGATGCCATCGTCGGCGTCCTGAGTTCCACCGGCGATCCGCGCGCTGTCCTCCTTATGCGCTGGATGAGCGGTTCGACCTACAGCGTCGACGGCCGTTCTGCCGCAACCGTTACCATTGCGGCTGCAATTCTGACTACGGCGGCTTTCCTCGCCCGGCGCTGGCTGGATATCCTGCCACTCGGTCCATCGCCGGCGCTCGCCGTCGGCATTCCGGTTCGCAAGTCCCGCTTCCTCCTCTTCGGCCTTGCCGGCCTGATGAGCGCTGCGGCAACATTGAGCGTCGGCCCGCTGACGTTCATTGGCCTTATGGGACCTCACCTGGCACGGGAAACCGGGCTCGTCCGCGCGCTCCCACAAATGGCGGGAGCCGCCGCCATCGGCGGCGCGCTGATGGTCCTTGCGGACTTCATCGGCCGTACCATCGTCTGGCCATACCAAATCCCCGCCGGCCTCGTCTCGGCCCTCGTCGGTGCGCCTTTCCTTATGATGATGCTGCGAAGAAAAAGCTGAGCCCTTCGCCGGATGACAGCACATTCCGCTTGATTTATTGGCCGAAGCGGCAACTGCGTCACCGCGTCGGCCACCACAATCCCGGTTACAAACCTGCCTCGGCCATCCAAAGCTCTGCGTCCGCACCACCTGGAATACGCAGTGGGGCAGATGGGTCGGTGGCGGCTCGCCATACCGCCTCTGCCACGTCGGGTGCATAGGTCACGGGACCTGTGTCTTCCTGCACACTCTTTACGAATTGCTGGAGAAGCGGTGCATAGTCCGGGTCGTCCATGCCACGCAGATGTGGACGGGCGTTGGCGCCAAAGCTTGTTTCCGGCGAACGACCCGGCAAAACGATGTGGACGCGCACACCAAATGGCTCCATTTCCACCGCTAGCGACTCGGTGAAGGCGTTTACCGCCGCCTTGCTCGCGCGGTAGACCCCGATGACTGGCAATATCTTGACCGTCACCGTGGAAGTGACGTTGATGATGGCCCCGGCCCGGCGCCGGCGCATTTGCGGCGCGACAGCCTGAACCATCGCCAGTGTTCCGATCGTATTCGTCTGAAACAGCGCCTGGACCGTCTCTGGTGCTGTCAGTTCGACCGGAGATGGCGCGCCGAAGCCGGCATTGTTGACCAGAACGTCAATGCGACCTGCCGCCTCCACTGCCCGCGCGATGCTTGTCGAATCGGTGACGTCGAGCGCAAGCACGCGCAGGCGCTCGGAGGCCGGCAGCAAATCCTCGTTGGGTGTTCGCATCGTCGCGATCACGTCCCAGCCCCTTTCGAGGAACAATTTTGCGGTTTCCAGACCAAAGCCGGACGAGCAACCGGTGATCAATATCGTAGGCATAGACATCTCCATACAGGGTGAACGACACTATGGTAGTGACCAGACAAAGGACTTAATATAGGCTACAGTCTGCATTTCTTTAGCGTTAGTCCTGATAATGGCCATCGATCCTCTTGCCGAAATCGTCACTCTGCTACAGCCTGCCGTCCGTTTCTCGAAGCTGGTGGAATGTGCAGGTTCGTGGCGAATTCATCGTGAGGCGACGGGCGAACCATTCTATTGCGCGATCCTGGAGGGGAGTTGCCGCGTTAGGTTCGGCAGCCATCAATCATTCATCCTCCAGGCCGGCGACTTTGTACTCGCGCCGGCGATGCGGAACCTGGTCAATGAGAGCATCGATGCGCCGGCCGATCTGTCCGCCATGTTCCCGACACAGGTCGGCGAAGGGCATTTCCGAGTCGGACGCCATGACGGTCCTGCCGATCTGCGCATGCGGATCGGCCATTGCAGCTTCGGCGCGCCAGATTCAGCCCTGCTTGTCTCACTGTTGCCGGATGTGGTTCTCGTTCGCGATCGGCCCCGGCTTGCCACGCTGATGCAGTTGCTCGACGAGGAGACGCGCGAGCATCGGGCGGCACGCGAGATCGTGCTGGAGCGGCTTCTCGAGGTGTTGTTGATCGAGGCACTGCGATCCGGAACGGAAACCACATCCACACCTGGCCTGGGCCGCGGCTTGGGTGACGAACGCTTGGCTGCCGCGCTTCATGCGATGCATGCTCGCCCCGAACATCCTTGGACTGTCGCAGATCTCGCAAACGAAGCCGCACTGTCCCGCTCGGCTTTCTTTGCGCGGTTCAACCGCATCGTCGGCCTGCCCCCGATGGAGTATCTGCTCGCCTGGCGCATGGCTCTCGCAAAGCAGCTGTTGCGGGATCGGAATCTCGGAATCGACCAAGTGGCGGAACGCGTGGGCTACGGGTCGGCAAGCACCTTTAGCGTCGCGTTTGCGCGACATGCTGGAATGCCGCCGGCTCGATATGCGCGCGCGGCAGGCTAGGAAAGCGATGATGGACGTGATCGCCAACGGGCACCGAGGGACCGCTCGGTCTAGCTAATATGGGAAATGGCAGGTTTGGGGCCGAAACCAGTCATCAGCCAAATTGTGCTTCGAGCCAATTTGAGACCTGACTAAGATCTCCTTTGCGTGACAGGGCTCTCTTACGCGAATCGGACCGCCGTTCTCGCGCGGGCCTTTGCCGCTACCTCCTCCCGATCGCGCGGTGGCTGAGAAGTTTCCAGCGAATTGAGCAGTTCGCGGGCGCATGCCGCGATCGAACTGACCGCTCGCTCGAACACGATCTCATTGCGCTTCGAAGGTCTGGTCGTTCCGCTCACCTTACGCACGAACTGGAGCGCGGCATCATGAATCTCCTCATCCGTCGCTGGTGGATCGAAATTGAACAGGGGTTTTATATTTCGGCACATGACTAGCTCCCGGCCATTTTCTCTTTGGTATGGATTGAGGTGGTGAGCACAGAAGGTAGTCGCGCGAGCGCTAATTGCAACCGGTCCGAGGCGGAACACTGCGCACCGCAAAATCTACGACGCTGTAGAAGATCATCGAGGCTACCGCAACACCGCAATTTTGCTCCGCCGGCTGGGAACCAGTGGGACAAGAAAGGGATCCCTTACAACGATGAGCCGGTTCAATTGGCGTTCCGGGAACAACGGTCGTTTGCCCGTAGGCTCAGGTTTGATCGCCAGGCTCTTTCCCGGTCGCTGCGGCCTGCGAATCCGCCAGCTTCTTTTCTTCGGCTTCCAAAAGCTGGCAAAGTATTCGCCGTTCCTCTTCGTCGCATGCCTTGTTCAGCAGTTTACGAAACCGCTCGATATTCTGGCGCGATATGAAATCTTGCATGCACCGCTTCTCGCAACTGTGAATTTCGACCGATGACGGCGTGGCTGCTGCAGACGGGAGAATGCCTTGCGCCAAGTCAAGGATCGCCGCGTCCTACTCTTGATTGCGATGATAGCGGCGCATCCGCGCCGAAGAAAGTCAGTTTTCGCATCTTTTTATCGAGCGCGGCGCGCCGTCATTTGTCGAATTTGATTTAGTTCAAGGTCGTTCCACCAAATTCCAGCAACAATGCATGTTTGTTTGAGCCATCGGTTTTTGAAACCCGCCCATGCGCTGGAGCTTGGTAAGAGATGAAAGACCCGGAGCGTCATAAATTCCTGAGGGAGCAAGCCAGAATCTATCAGGAACTGATAGATGCCCTGGAGCGGTCCCATCCTGATTTGGCCGATTCAAAACCGGAAGGTGACGATCCATGCGCGACTCAACTTCGCCAGCTCGTGAGTTATAAACAGTCTCTTAAGACGCTTCTCAATTTTATCGCTGTGCTGGAAGAAGACGAATAGCTAGCTCGCCTCGGGGACCAATACTGCCGCTCCGATGAGACGGCCCGCGCGAAGATCGGCGATCGCCTCATTGGCCTGCTGCAGCGAATAGATCGTCGTATGGGTTCGCACCGCAGCACGGCTGGCAACCGAGAAAAACTCCGCAGCGTCCTCACGTGTCAAATTGGCGACCGAAACAAGTTCGCGCTCGCCCCACAAGACAGCATAGGGCATGGACGGAATATCGCTCATGTGAATTCCGCCGCACACGACCACGCCGCCCTTGCGAACTGCCTTGAGCGCGGTGGGCACCAAATCGCCCACGGGCGCGAATATGATCGCTGCATCAAGCGGAACCGGCGGGTTCTCTTCCGAACCACCGGCCCATAGCGCTCCGAGATCCCGAGCGAATTGCTGTGCCGCGTGATCGCCGGCTCGCGTGAAAGCATAAACGTCCCGGCCTTGCCAAACGCATATCTGCGTCAGGATATGCGCGGCAGCGCCAAAGCCGAAGAGACCGATCCGCCCGCCATCGCCGGCCTTTTTGAGCGAGCGCCAGCCGATCAATCCGGCGCACAGAAGCGGCGCAAGGGATACAGGATCGGAATCTTTGTCGAGATCAAAGGCAAAGGCTGCATCTGCCACAACATGAGTGGCAAAACCACCATCGCGACTATAGCCAGTGAACTGCGGCCGGTCACACAGGTTCTCCGCCTTCGTCCGGCAATAGAAGCATGTTCCGCAGGTGTGACCAAGCCAGGGAACGCCGACACGGCGGCCAAGCCTCGCGGTGTCGACGCTTTCGCCGACGGCATCGACAATACCGACGATCTCGTGACCCGGAACGAGCGGAAGGTTGGGGTCCTTGAGATCACCATCCACGACATGCAGGTCGGTGCGGCAAACGGCGCAGGCCTCCACCTTTATCCTCAGCTCACCGAAGCCCGGCAGAGGATCTTCGCGCTCGACAAATGCCAAAGGCGTCCCGATCTGTCGAAGAATCATCGCTTTCATGATGAGGCCGATCAGGGTTTAGTTGTTGCCCACAACAACCTCTTGTTTCGCTGCCAACTCTTTCAAGCGAGTAAAGCCCCGTCTTTGATTGGGATCAAGACCGGGCTATCTTAAAGTGCCTTAAACAACGCCTGCTAATTGACCACGATCAAAGCACGACAGTGCCGGGCTTGGTAAGCGTCATTCATCAAAAGACGCACGGCCCTTTCAGACACCGCACGCCAGATCAGTACCCAGGAGACGAGCAATGCTCATTCAAGCGATCATGACCGCACCGGCTATCACCGTTGGCCCCAAAACGCCCGTCGCCGAGGCGGCGAAGATCATGCTCGATCATCGCATCAGCGGTCTCCCCGTCGTCGATGCTGGCGGAAAGCTTGTCGGCATTGTCAGCGAAGGCGACTTCCTTCGCCGCGGCGAACTCAGCACCGAACGCAAGCGGTCGTGGCTTCTCGAGTTTTTGACCAGCCCCGGCAAGATCGCCGATGAATATGTTCGTTCGCACGGCCGGAGCGTTGATCAGGTGATGACGCTGGAGGTCCGCACAATTTCGCCTGGCAGCACGGTCGAGGATGCTGTCGACATGATGGAGGAATATGGGATCAAACGCCTGCCGGTGGTGTCAGACGGCAAAGTCGTCGGAATCGTCTGCCGCTCGGATCTGCTGCGGGCCTTGACCCTTTTCCTGCCAACCAAGACGGCGCTCGCCAAGGATGAGGAAATCCAGGACGCGATCGTCGCGGAACTGGCGCGGCAAAGCTGGAGCCGAAACGGCTTCATCAAGGTCAAAGTCATCAATGGCGTGGCGGAGCTGTCTGGAACCATCTTCGACGAGCGCGAACGCCTAGCCGCCAAAGTCGCGGCGGAAAACGTGCCCGGTGTGAAATATGTCTCCGACCAGATCGCATGGATCGACCCGTATCTTGGCGTCGCCATACCGGCTCCGACCGAACCCGGCAAGCCGGAGTGATCGCCGTTCGCTTAAGGGAGGGCCGGTGGGTGAGATGGTGGGTGGCGATCGCTCTGCCGTCTCACCCAACCGGTTTTACCCGCCCCTTATGTTCTCCTTCCCTGCGTAATGCCGGCGAGCTTGACGCGCATCAATGCGTTCACTGCACGAGCATGGAAAATTGGCCGGGCCGCAGCGATGGCCGCGCCGCTATTCGGGAGAGTATTCGCGCAAAAACTACTGCTGATCCTGTTGATCCTCATGATCGCAAGCGTCTTCGGCATTCTATGGATCAAGCCGCTTGCCGACGATCAACGGCAGACGACAATTCAGAACTCGACAATTCGATAAAGCCGCCCAGGCGCAAAAGGGCAGGAGGAGGAGTAAACTCCAGATAGTGCAGGCGAAAAAATGGATGGTAAGCGGCGCCCAGCGATCGGCGCGCTTCAAAGTCCCGCCCCAGATTCTGGTCCGCAGCGCGCGCTGATCGAGGAAAGCATGTTGCCGCAAAAACTATACTGTTTCGTCTTTCGCGCCTCGGGATGGCACCAACTGGGCGCCGCGGTTTTGTCGATATTGCTCTTCCTAGCCGGCACGGTCCCGCTGGACATTCAGCGGCGGATTGTGAACGCGGCGACCGAGCGAGGCTCCTATCGCACGATCGCGTTCCTAGTCCTGGCATATATGGCATTGGCCCTCACCGAGGGGTTGTTGAAGCTTGTGCTCAACATCTATCGCAGTTGGATCGGCGAAGCCGCGGTGCGCTGGCTGCGCCAACAGGTGTTCGAGGCGTCCGGCGCGCAACCGACGGACAGCGAGGCATCTACAACCGAAGGAGTGCAGCTCTCCATCGTCCTGGCCGAAGCCGATCCAGTAGGCGGCTTCGTTGGGACGAGCATATCGGAACCACTGCTGCAAATCGGTATATTGGCGGCAGTTTGCGGCTATCTCGTCTACCTGCAGCCACTCATGACCGTTATCGTCGCTACGATCTTTCTTCCTCAGAGCGGCTTCGTTCCCTTTATGCAGGCGGCCATCAATAGGCGCGTCCAGAAAAGGATCGGCATTATGCGCAATATCAGCGAAGATATAGTTGAGGTGGGACGCGCAGTTGACACAGAAGGCTTGCAGGGGGCTCGCATCCAGGATGTTTTCCGGATCAACATGAGCATATACAAAATCAAGTTCACGATGAATTTCATGATGAACCTGATGACGCAGATGGGCTATGTCGGCATCTTCGCCTTGGGTGGCTACTATGTGGTGACGGGGAAAACCGAAATCGGAACGGTCGTCGCCTTCGTATCGGGCTTGTCGAAAATAAACGACCCTTGGGGCGACCTCATCAACTGGTATCGTGACCTGAAAGTGACCCAGGTAAAATATGATCTGATTCACAGTTCCGCGAAGATCGGCGCCATCGCGATCGGTGGCCGCGATGGTACCGATTAGCTTTCGTGTCACCGCCTTTCAATTCGGACCAGCGCTGCATGAAACATCCGGGCTTTGCCATTCGTCACTTGCAAATCCGTTGCTCGGCAAAAGATCCTGGATACGCTCGACCAGAGCGGTTCAGCGTTTCACAGAATCGCTTTCCCGCTCTATCGCTTTGTTTTTGCGCAATTCCGGACGGAAAGCCGCTTCGCACTGTTCCTGGAATTGCTCTAAGCCAGCATCCGCCCCATCTCGCGCAATGAACTGTGCCATTTGAGCGCTTCCTCGATGAGGTGAGGCGTTTGTCCACCTCGCGCAAGGGCTCTTTTATGGTAGTCGGACAAGGCTTCGCGGTAGGCCGGATGCACACAATTGGCGATGATTGTGGTGGCGCGTTCACGCGGCGCGAGACCACGAAGGTCAGCCAAGCCGATTTCCGTCACCAATACATCGACATCGTGTTCGGTATGGTCCACATGGCTGACCATGGGCACGACCCTTGAAATCGCCCCGTTCTTTGCCGTCGATTTCGTAACGAAGATGGACATATAGGCGTTGCGGGCAAAATCGCCGGAGCCGCCAATACCGTTCATCATGTGTGTTCCACCGACATGGGTCGAGTTGACGTTGCCGTAGATGTCGAACTCCAGCGCGGTGTTGATTCCGATGATCCCGAGGCGACGAATGACTTCCGGATGATTGCTGATCTCCTGAGGGCGCAGGATCAGCCGCGATTTATATGCCCCGATATCTGGAATGATCCTGCGGTATTTGTCAGCGGAAAGGGTCATCGAGGAACCGGATGCAAATGTGAGCTTTCCGGCGTCGATCAGATCGAAGGTCGAATCCTGGAGAACCTCAGAGTACATTGTCAGATCGTGAAACGGCGTATCGATGAAACCGTGGAGTACGGCATTTGCGATCGTGCCGATGCCGGCCTGAAGCGGTAGCAGGCTTTGGCTCAAGCGCCCGAGCTTGACCTCATGCATCAGGAACTCCGTTAGATGCCCGGCGATCGCCTGCGTTTCGGTATCCGGCGGCTGAATGGTCGAAGAACTGTCATTGCTTTGCGTGACGACAACTGCCGCGATCTTGTCTGGGTGAACCGGAATGAAGGGGACGCCGATGCGGCTGTCGGGAGCCATGACCGGAATTGCTTCGCGGCTTGGCCGGCGCGTAGGGATATAAATATCGTGCAGACCTTCCAATTCCTGTGGCTGCAACATGTTGATTTCGACGATCACCTTCTCGGCCAGAATCGCGAAGCTCGCCGAATTGCCGACCGATGTTGTCGGAATGATCCCGCCTTCTTCGGTAATGGCCGTCGCTTCGATCACGGCGATATCGACCGGGGAAATCTGACGGCCGCGAAGAAGTTCCACGGTCTCGGACAGATGCTGATCGATGAACATGACTTCGCCGGCATTGATCGCGTCTCGCAGAACCGGATCGGACTGAAAGGGTAAACGACGGGCGAGCACATGCGCCTCGACCAGGGCCTTGTCGAGATTGTTCCCCAGTGATGCGCCGGTCATCAGCGTGATCTTTAGCGGCTCGTCCTTGGCGCGCTTGGCAAGTGCCAAGGGCACGGCCTTTGCCTCGCCCGCTCGCGTAAAGCCGCTCATGCCTACGGTCATTCCGTCCTTGATCAGCAGGGCGGCCTCGTCCGCACTGACAATGCGCTGGAGCAGATCCTTGTTTCTTATACGCTCGCGAAACATGGCGATCCTTCCTTACGTCATGGATATCAAGAGCAAGAGCCGAGTTTGCCAAATGCGGAGCATCTCGGTTCTTTGGAGTAAATGCGACAAGAAATGTCGGGACATTCTACACCCAGGTCTAAGCCGAGGAAGTAAGGCTGCATTGATTTCCGTCAAATGAGCTCGGTATCGGCCGTTTCCGCGGGAGATCGCAATGCCGAGTCCACCCTCGACCGACGGTCAGGCCAACGCGCTGTACCCGAAATAGGCAGCAGCAGCGACGACGAGCGCCGTCAGCGTTGTTACGCTCAGCGCTGCGGCGTAGGCGCGACTTCCGAACAAGATGGCCAGCATCATCTTCATTGTCAGATTGGCGGCCGCGGCCAGAGAGATCGCGATCGTCGCAACCTCCGTCGTCAGCACCGAGCTCGCCATGCGCGCCGTCGACAGAGTGATGGCATCAAGATCGGCAAGTCCCGAAAGCAGCGCGACGACAAAGATCATCGACAGCCCAATCTGGTCGATTGCGAATTTCGAAATGAAACTTATGACGCCGAGAAACGCTCCGAAGCGGAGAACCGTGCGCAATTCGAACGGATTATCCGGGTTGATATCCGTTGCCTTGTCGTCGGCTTTCGCTCCCCTGAGCATCACGAAAGTCGCCGAAAGAAAGACGAGAATAACCGGAACGAACGCGGGAGCCAGCTTGGGAACAAGCGAGGGCGCCAATATGCCGCTGATGACCAGTGCCCGTCCAATGGACATTGCTCCAGCGATCGACGCGCCGGCAACGAGGCTGTGAGTCGCCTGATCGCTTTCGGACGATAGACGCGCAAAGGACAAGGTGACGGCGGTCGATGAAATGAACCCGCCTGCAGCGCCACTAAAAAGGATCCCCTGTTTTGGTCCGGCGATGCGGACCGCCAAGTAGCCGACATAGGAGATGGCGGCAATCATGATCGTCAGCAGCCATAGCTGGAACGGATTGATGGCATTCCAGGGATCGATTGTCCTGTCGGGAAGGAGCGGCAGCGCCACGAGCGTCATGGCAAGCAGCACGAGCGCGGCCCTTAGTTCCAGCCAGGTCAGGTTTCGCAGGAATCCGTGCAGACTGTGACGAGCAGCCAGAAGCGCGGTCACCGCGACGCCGCCGGCAGCAGCGACCGTCATGTCGGAAACTGTCGCAACGAAGCCGAGGACGAAGACTGCAAGAGCCGCTATGACGCTGGTGACGCTGTAATCCTGCTCCCGCTCGGCCTCGTATCTGCTGAAGACGATAAACGCGATGCCGAACACAACAAAAACGGCGGTCGGCAGGACCGGTCCGAGCTTGACTTGCAGGAAACCCGCCAAGCCGCCGAGAAAGCCGGACAGGCCGAAGGTGCGAATACCAGCAGTTCTTTTACCAGGCGCCGTCTCGCGCTCCTGCCAGCCGCGCTCAACCCCGACCAGGATGCCGATGGCAAGAGCGAGGCTGAGACGCTGAAACGCTTCGATGATATCCATTTTGTGACAATAATGACGAGCGACCGCGCAAGCAATCTCGACTGTTCCGGCACTCCGCGGAGAAAGCAACCACCATGGAAATGGAGATTTTCCGCCCATTGAGAGTGCGGTGGCCGGAGACAGCAAAAAGCCGAGGGCGCTTACATCCCTCGGCCAGTCCTTTAGCCAAATCGCCGGATCTCGTTTTATGTGTGTGCTTCAATGATCACCTTGAGCGCCTGCGTGCCGGCGGCATTGCCGAAGGTCTCATAGGCCTCCAGGATCTGATCCAGCCCAAAGCGGTGAGTGATGAGTTGTTTCGGGTTGATCTTTCCCGATTGCACCGTCTTCAGAAGCATCGGCGTCGTCACGGTATCCACCAACCGTGTCGTGATCGCGATGTTATGGGACCAGAGCCGCTCGAGATGCAGATCCACCTTTGCACCGTGCACGCCCACATTGGCAACCGTCCCGCCCGGCGCGACGATATCCTGGCAGACCTGGAAAGTCGCGGGAATGCCGACGGCCTCAATTGCGACGTCGACACCGCGCCCTCCCGTCAACGCCATCACCTGCTGCGTGGCCGCTTCGCCACTGCCATTGACGGTCTTGGTGGCGCCGAATTGTTTGGCGACCTCAAGCCGGTGGTCATCCAGATCGATCATGATGATCTCTGCCGGTGAATAGAATTGCGCCGTGAGAAGCGCCGCCAAGCCCACCGGTCCGGCGCCGACGATGGCGACCGTCCCACCTGGTTGAACCTTGCCATTGAGAACACCGCACTCGAAACCTGTCGGCAGGATGTCGCTCAGCATCACCAGCGCCTCCTCGTCAGCGTCCTGCGGAATAGGATAAAGGCTGGTATCGGCATGAGGGATGCGAACATATTCGGCCTGCGTTCCATCGATCGTGTTGCCGAGAATCCAACCGCCGGTGGTGCAATGGGAATACATCCCTTTCCGGCAATATTCACATTTGCCGCATGAGGAAATGCAGGAAATCAGCACATGATCGCCCTTCTTGAACTGCGTGACCGCATCGCCCGTCTGCTCGACGATGCCGACGCCTTCATGCCCGAGAATTCGACCTGGGGTGCAAGTGGGCACGTCGCCCTTGAGAATATGAAGGTCCGTGCCGCAGATGGTCGTGCGCGTGACTTTGACGATGGCATCGGTCGCTGCGCTGATCTCAGGCATTGGGCGCTCCTCGAGCACTTTTTGCCCCGGACCCAGGTAAACGAGAGCTTTCATGTTGATTCTCCTGTGATTGCCGCTCATTCGTGGTGTCGGTTGCTCGGAAAATGTTAGGATGCCGCAGGCTAGGGGTCATTGACGTGAGTCAAAGCCCATTTGACGTCTTGTCTGCTTTCAGCCCGCATTCAATCGCCGTTTGGGCAGCCTGACGGCCAAGCCTCCATAAGCACAGTGGCACCTCCATCCGCAGGAGCGATCATCGATGAAAAAGAGCGCCGGTATCCTGATGTACAGGAGGATGGAGAACGATGTCCTGGTGTTGCTCGTTCATCCCGGTGGTCCCTTCTGGCGCAACCGTGACGAAGGCGCATGGTCCATCCCCAAAGGCGAATATCTGGAGGACGAACCGGCCGAGACTGCCGCGCGGCGCGAATTCGCCGAGGAAATGGGCCACATCCCCGAGGGCACGTTGCAGCAGTTGGGCGAACTGCGTCAGAAGGGCGGAAAACACGTGACCGGCTTCGCCCTCGAAGGCGCATTCGACACGTCCTCCCTGCGCAGCAATCTCTTCGAAATCGAATGGCCGCCTGGAAGCGGACGCCTCCAGGCGTTCCCCGAGGTTGACCGCGCCGAATGGTTTGGCCTTTCCGAC
Source organism: Rhizobium mayense (assembly GCF_030272705.1). GTDB lineage: Bacteria > Pseudomonadota > Alphaproteobacteria > Rhizobiales > Rhizobiaceae > Rhizobium > Rhizobium mayense. Next base: position 573,601 of record NZ_JARFYM010000002.1, read on the forward strand.
GCCCGCCGGAAGATCATCGACGGCCAACTCCCCTTCCTGGAGCGTCTGGAAGCGCTTTATCTTGCAACCATACAGGACACCGATACTCGCGCGGACTGAAGACCAAGCCCTGTCCTTTGCATCTGGAGCAATTCCGGGAAAAGTGCGAAGCGGTTTTCCGCCCGGAATGCGTAAAAACAAAGAGATAGAGCGGGAAAGCGATTCCGCAAAACGCTTTCCCGCTCTAGCCGATCGTCATTCGCCGAAGAACGTTCGTTTTCCAATAGAATTGGTGGGCCAGAGCACCGGCGATGTGAGCGACAACCAAGGCCCACAGCAAGACTTTCAATATGCCGGCATGAATCGAACCCAGCAGCTCGACACCAAGGTAGTAGGCGGCGATGCCGGTCAAAGGCATGGCAAAAATCAACAGATACAAAGCCACATGCGCCGATCGGGCCGCGACACGGAACAGCGCCGGTTCGTTTGCAGTCTCATCTGGCACCCCTTGCACAAGACGTACGCCCAGGCGCACTATCGCGAGAAGCAATATAGCTATTCCAATATAAGCGTGAATGTTTGCGGCAGAGATGTCATCCGCCGATGGTGTCCCGCCTTGCCGCACGATGCGATGCCATGCGTTCATGTCATCGGGAAACAGCAGGTTAAAGAATATCAGCAACGCAATAGTCCAGTGAAGGAGGCGTTGCGTGGGGCTGTAGTTCGACGATATCGATTGTGTCATGAAAACGAACGCTCCCGAGGGTTTAATTCTGCCGGGTTGCAAGATGCTCATCTAAACTGACATTCACATGAATTGCCGCCGGCTAACGCCATAAGCGTCACGGCCAGAACGATCGGTCCGGTTCCGATATCGCCACCAGAATGACGAGCCTGTTCGTCGTCAGCGCGGTGATACTGCCGCATTGCTCAGCCGATGGACCGTCTCGTCGCGAGTGGAACTCGGTTCGGACTCCTTGCCAAGAGCTTCCACGGCCGCATCGAGCAATTGAAAAGCGTATTCTACGGCTGCATCGGTGTCGTCGCCGCAAAGTTTTGCTTTCTTGCACCGACTTTGAAGTGCTTGTTTGATCCTTCGCCTTATTGAGGACAATGGTTCAGCCTCTGGCCCGGCGAGGAGTTGACGCAAGCAACTTGCGGCAACGACTTCCGAAACAATGAGTTTTCCCTCGATTTCGCCAAGGGTCGGCATGGCAAATCGTTCACCGCCTCTTTGGCATTCCCGATCTGTTATCAGCATGATTTTCCTCCCGTGGAATTAGTTTCCAACGACTTCGTCATCGAGGGCTCTTTCCACCCGCCGTAAAATGGCGGCGCGTCCCTTTCCATCGATAGTCTTTTGTAACCGTTCCTCTAAATCGAGAACGATGATCCAGCGCATAAGACTGGTTCAGTCATCGCCTCTCCTTGGATATCCATCGACTTTATACGCCCTCGCCCTCGTGCACTTTGAGCGAGATCAAGGAATTGGAGAGGCAATAAAGATTACGCTTTGCTCATCTCAAACAGGAAAGGCGACTGGCCATGACCATTAAAACTGTCCTGAATGTCCTTGACGTCAATCGTTTTGACAATGACCTGAAGAGCGCAGTCGATTTTTGCCAGGCACATGGCGCCCATCTAACCACGCTTGTGGTTTCATTGTGCACGGCCCCACCCTTCGGCGCCTATAACGTCCTTTCCGCCGTCTGGCTTGAAGATCGGCAACGCGAAATCGACGCCCTGACCGAAAAGGCCTCCCATATTAGAGCGTTGGTCGGCAACAGCCAAGCATCCTATGACGTGCAGGAAGTTTACACCGAATCCGCCTGGGCAGACCAGGATATTGCTGAGCGGGCACTTTACGCCGATCTCGTCCTTATCGGCGCCCAAGCCGCGAGCAACGAGGATCTCCGACGAAGGGTAGTCGACGGGGCCTTGTTTCAATCGCCGACACCGATGCTTGTCAACCCGGGCAGCAAAGTGATCGGGCCTGCGCCAAAAGCAATTTTGCTGGCCTGGGATTCCAGTGATGAAGCAGCGCGCGCTTCCCGTCAATCAATCGACTTCTTGCGGGCCGCCGACTTGGTCCATGTTACGCTCGTCGATCCGCTGGCCTCGAGCTCCGTCAACGGGGAAGAGCCCGGCGCAGATATAGCGACCTTTCTTGTCCGACACGGCGTCAATGTCGTTGTTGATCGGATCGCAAGCGGTGGGCGGCGGGTCGACGAAGCCCTGCGTCAGCACGCGCTTGATATCTCCGCCGACATGATTGTCATGGGCGCCTATAATCACCCGCGGCTGCAGCAGCGTCTCTTTGGAGGCGTGACGCGATCCATGCTGGAAGATTCCGAGATACCTCTGTTTCTCGCGCGCTGACAACGGAACACCCGCGGCAGTTCCCGGCGCTATTGGTCGGTTCGCGGCGTCGCGATTGCTGGAAACCACCGCATGGCGATTGATACCGGCGAAGGGAGGGCTAGCCTTCCCTTCGTCCGTCGGCGGCACCGGCGATTTTACAGCTGAGCCGCGACAACGCCCAACTCAGCCCTCAGGCTGTCTTGATCGCGATTTTCCGATCGTTCTCTTGTGCGCCAGGTCTTTTTGGCAAAACCACCTTCAAAACGCCGTTCGCAAAAGAGGCGTCGATCTGGTCGGTATCGATGCTATCCGGAAGCTGGAAGCTACGCTGGAACGTGCCGTAGCGGCGTTCCGAAAGATAGTATTCCTTCGCCTTTTCTTCCTTGCTTTCCTGCTTTTCGCCTTTGATCGTCAGAATGCCATTTGTGAGCGCCACGTCCAGATCCTTCGCCTCGATGCCCGGAAGCTCCGCCGTAAGCTCATAGGATTTGCCGGACTCGACAAAGTCGACGGCCGGCATCCCGCGCGTGAAGGCGGTGGGGAAGCGGGCGAATGGGCGGTCGAAAAAGTTGGGCGTGAATTCATTGAATACACGATCCATCTCCGACCGGAGGCTGTCGAATGGCGACCAGCGTGCCATCGCGGGTGCAGGCTTGTTCTCCGTGCTCACAGGGAGCTTCTTTGCCATATCGGCCATATCATTCTCCTCTTCGTTACAGTGACCACTCGGTCTTTTTTTGCAATCGTCTTCGTGAGACGCAATTCGATTAAAAGCCTTGCTGCTCGGCATTTCATTGACCCGCATCAAATACCAGCGAGGCAGCAATCGGCTGCGGCAGCATTTTGATAATTGGGAATGCCGGCCATTCTCTTGGGTCCACGCAGATAGCCGCTCGACAGGCTGATAGTCTTGACTTTCATCAAGGCGAAGGCGGACAGAGCGCGTAATCCTGATGGCAGCGTGTGAGAGGAGATCGACATGAAACCGCAATTCCATCTGCCATTGGTCACTTATCCGGACAGCAGCTCGTTTGCGGTCGTCCAGAACGCCGTCGACCTTGCCCGTCATCAAAAGGCCGACCTCACCGCAAGCGTTTTGCAGGTGAGAATACCTTCCGGTCGACAATCATTCCCGTCGGTCATCGATGTGGAGAAGATGCGTTCCGAAGTGGAGCGTTTTAGCCGGGACAGTGGAACGGTGCTGAGCGACACGGTTCGCGATTATGCACAGAAGGCGGGAATACGCGCCTTGATCCAGCCGCTCGAAGAGCAGGAGCAGATTGTGGCGGGCACATTGGCGGAGATTTCGCGCGCCTATGATTGTTCGCTCATGGAAGCGTCTGAGGCAGCGAGACCAATTGTCGAGAGCATTCTGTTTGAAAGCGGCCGTCCTCTTGTCCTCTTTCCTCCGGACAATTTCTGCGGCCGGATCGATACGGCGGCGATCGCCTGGGATGGAAGCGCTGCCCTTTCGCGGGCGCTAACGGGTGCGCGGCTGTTCTTGGAAGGTGCGTCGCGAGTCGTATTGATCTCCGTCATCGATGATAAGCTGATCGATGAGACCGCCCGCCATCGGCTTGCAACCGTACTTCGCAACGCCGGCCTGAATGTCGAGGCTGTCTCCGTCAAAGCCCATGGGGAACAGGCGGGCAACGTCATCCAATCCGTTGCCAAGGAAAATTACGCGGACCTGCTTGTGGCCGGAGCATTTGGGCACTCCAGACTGCGCGAATTCATCCTCGGAGGCGTCACCCGGTCGCTGCTGACGACTCTTGAGGTGCCGGTTTTGCTTTCCCATTAGGTTAAAGTGCACGCAGCGCGTTAAGGATGACCGCAATATCGATAACTTCCTGCAGAAGCGCCCCTTGAACGGGTGTCAGATATCCGAAACTCGCGACAATCATCGCTGTGACCGAAAGCCCGATTCCCGAATATACGCTCTGGAGGGCGATCCTCCGAGATTGGCGCGCGATGTCCAACGAGGTTGCGATATGTCGAAGGTCGTCGCGCAACAAGACCACGTCCGCGGCCTCCGCTGCCGCTGCAAGATTGCGCTGGCCAACCGCGACGCCGACATCGGCGGCAGCGAGTGCAGGCCCATCGTTGACCCCGTCACCAATCATCATCACACGTCCATATTTGGCTTCCATTTTAACTGTTTCGACTTTTTCGGTCGGTGTGAGTTCCGCCCTCACGGCATCGAGACGAAGCGCATCGCCAATTGCGCTCGCGACCTCCGCCCTGTCGCCGGTGGCGAGAGTGAAGCGCTTGACTCCCGACCGTCGAAGATTGGCAATAGCGGTTGGGGCGTCGGTTCGCACCGGATCCTCAAGGAGGATCATTCCGGCGCACTTTCCGTCGACTGCCACATAGATCGTGGCTGAGCGTCTGTCTGCCCCCAGGGGTTGCGCCATCAGCCTGACCCTGGCGGCAATGAAACTCCAACCACCGACTGCCACCTTGCGATCGCCAATAAATCCCTCAATGCCCTCTCCCGCCACTTCCGTGACCGTCGCCGGCTTCGAAAGCCCGAGGCCGCGTCGCTTCGCCTCCTCGACGATGGTGCGACCGATCGTATGCGCCGACGCCTGATCCACGGATGCTGCAAGGGCCAGCAACTCATCTGGATCTAGGTCCGTCTCAATCCGTGTGACGGTCGGTTCGCCAGTGGTCAGAGTACCGGTCTTGTCGAAGACGACGACTGTGATTGCCGCCAATGCTTCCAGAACGCTCGCGCCTTTGATCAGGACACCGATTCGCGCGGATTTCGACATTCCTGCAACGAGTGCGACGGGAACAGCCAGAATAAGGGGACAAGGTGTTGCGACAACCAGGACTGCTACAATCCGCGCGGGATCGGCAGAGAGGAACGCGGCAAGTCCCGCGATGGTCAATGTCAATGCAAGGAAGGCAAGCGCATAGCGATCGGCAAGTCGCGACATATGCGCCTTTGAGCTTCGCGCCTGCGCGATCAAGCGGACAATGCCGGCATAGGTGCTCTCTGCGGCCGAACAGACTGCGATCATTTCGAAGGCATCGCCGACATTGGACGCGCCGCTCATGATCATCTGGCCCGGATCCCGCCGCACCGGCAAGGATTCGCCGGTGAGGGCTGCCTCATTCAAGACGGCGAGCCCACCCTCGATACGCCCGTCGACCGGGATCACATCGCCTTTGCGAACGAGAAGCTTATCACCGGGAACGACACGGGTGATGGGAATATCCGACAGACCCGCGTCAGTGACCCGCAGAGCCAAGCGCGGCGCTCGCGCCAGAAGCTCCGTCATTCCACTTTCCGCACGCTTTTGGGCATAGCTTTCGAGAAATTGTCCGCCAGCATACATCACGGCAATGATAGCGCTTGCCAGATATTCGCCGAACCAGAGTGCAGCACCCATGGAGAGCGCCGCGATGATATCCAGGCCGAATTCTCCTTTGCGCAGACTGAAAAGAATCTCGAGCACAAGCGCGGACAAAACTGCGACCGTTGCGCTGACCAGGATCAAAACTGGCCAGGAGGGGATGGCTAACCACTGCAGCAATGCGCCGCCGGCAAGTCCTGCGGCCGCAAGGACAAGGAGCAGCGTAGGCCGGGCTCGCAGGATCAGAGAATGGATACCGGATCCCCGTTTGACGTCGTCTTTGCCTAACGGGTCGGTAATCTCAGACATAAGCTTGTTCGCATTGCCGCATTCGCCTGCACGTCCATGCTCTATCGAGAACCACGAGGCGCGATGGGAGATCGGCACCAACGTCGGTCAGTTTTCTGCCGAGATCGTTTTCGGTGACGTCCCGCTGCCTGTTAAAACCGCGGGTGACACCTTCACTCTTCATCGCTTCGCCTCGGAATAAGTCCGAATAATGTGCACGCAGCATTTTGCATGGCGCACGATGTGGTCGACCGTAGATCCGAAAACGCGGTCGAGGACGTCCGGCGCATGAGCAGCGACGACGATTAAATCCGCTTTGGTTTCAGTGGCAATTGCCAGGATCGTATCGGCGGCACGGCCGGTGCGGACATGGATGAGTGCGGGTATTGAAAGCTGCTTGCAGAGCAGCGAAAGCTTCTTTTCTGCTTCGTCAATCACCGAGATCGCCCAATCATCCGGGTTTTGCTTCGCAAGGGAAGGAAAACGCTCCACGACGTGAACGACATGCAAGCTTCCGTCGGTGTCGAGTAGCGCCTGAGCCGTGCGCAGCAGGTGCTCCGCTCTTTCTCGTGACCCTAGGCCTACCGCGCAGATGATCGTCTTGTACATATTTTACCTCAGAAAAAGATCTTTGCCACTTCCGTTCGTAGGCTGAGTCTTACGCACCAGCTTCTCCAATTATGGCGATTCACGACCATAGACTTCAAGAGGATACCTTGATCTCGCCGGAGGTCATTTTGAAGCCGATCTTGCTAAAATCTCTCGGCAAATGACCTTAACGTCCTGGTGAGCGTCGATTTTGTGCCAGGTCATGTTGGAGGAGCGTCGCGCAAGCTGCATCTCCAGGACTTCGACGTTGGCATCAGAAGGGCTACTTTGCCGACCGCTCACGCGCTGCCAAAGCAATGCGGGATCGGCGTCGAGCCAAAGCCCATCGAATTGAATGTTTCTGTGACGTGCCGGTGTTTCGATAGCATTTCTGTGGTCAAGGTCATCAAAAACGGCGTTGGCAACGACGCATCCGCCGTCCGCAAGAATAATGTCGGCGCGCAGGACCATTTCCGCATAAACCCTAGTGGATATTTCCGGCCGATAAGCGGCCTTCGGAAGGCGCGTTTCGGCAGGTACACCGTGCATGGCCTTGCGAACACGATCGCTTTCGACAATCCGTGCCCCTGGCGGCGCGCCAATGTCGGCTGCAAGCGCTTCCGCAACCGTCGTCTTGCCGGACCCGCTCAATCCACCAAGGGCGATCAGCCGTGGAGCCCTTGTTTCGAGCAGGCCTTTTGCCAGCTCGAAATAGCGCCGGGCTTCGGCACGTAATTCGTCTTTGTCGGCAGTTGCCGTTTCGGCTTGGGTCGCGATCACATGGGCCCTGACGGCAGCGCGGACGGCAAGCAAGAAGGGCATAAGGACAAACCCTTCCTCATTGTCGGAATCGTCGAAATAGCGGTTCGCTACGAGATTGGCGTAGTGCTGATGGCCTTCATACCAGAGGTCCATAAGGAGAAAGGCAAGGTCATAGAGAACATCGACCGTGGCGATCTCATCATTGAACTCAATGCAGTCAAATAGACGTGGCTGGCCATCGAGAAGGCAAATATTGCGCAGATGCAGATCGCCGTGACACCGTCTCACCTTCCCCGCCGCGCTACGCTCTCGCAAACGTTCCGCGTGTCGCTGAAGCGTGTCTCGAAAAAGCCGACTGAACGAGGCTAGCTCGTGCTTGGCAAATAGAGTGCTGGTCGCGAACCCCGCGTCGTTGATATCCAGGACCGCTTCCATCTGGCGGGCGCCGTCCACGCCTTGGGCGACGACGGCTTCTTGATGGAAGCTGACGATCATACGAGCAGTTGACGTCATCAACTCATCTGTAAGCTTGTTCGCGGCCGCAAGCCTGTCGAACAGGAGATCCTGGTCGAAACGGACCATCTCGACGACGGCGTCGATGCACTCGCCGTCCTCAGCGAAGCAAACGGCTCCGCTCTTGTTTTTAACCAGCCTCTTGACGCCGATATAGATCCCGGGCGCGGTTGCGCCGTTTAACTCCAGCTCCTTCCGGCATGCGTTCAAACGAAGAGGTGCGGTTGAGAAGTCGACATAAGGAAGCTTCACCGCCTTCTTCATTTTGTAGGCGCGTTCGCCCGCCAGGAATATCCGCGAGATATGCGTTTCGATCACCTCTATCGGCCTGTCGAGACCGTGGGATTTCGGATCGCTCAGAAAGGCTATGGCCGCTCGCTGGTCGTCGACAGTCATTGTTGCTTCCTATCTCTTGCCGGTCATCTGCAGATCGAACCGCCGCCCTCCCCCGCTCCCCCAATAGTGGCGGCAAGGGCGGCGGCCGGACACCTCATCGGAACAATACCTCCGAGGCGATTTTACCAAATCATATCCAACGGCGGACACATTGATGAGGATCAAGGTTGCTCGTTGCCGCTGCATTTAGAATGTCACGTCTAAGCTTGTGCGTGGAGATGCAGGTGCCTCATCTGTCCCGAGAGCAATTGATTCAGGCTTTACTCCCATCCGTTCGCCGCGCGGGCGACCTCGCAATGACGCAATGGAAGACCATCGGTGAGGTAATGACAAAGCCGGATGGGTCACCCGTTACCGCGGCAGATATCGAGTGTAGCACGCTATTGTGTGAAGCCTGCAACCAACTCGATGCAGATATTCCAGTTTTGAGCAAGGAAAACTGTGACTCCCCGCCGGCTGTGTATGGCCCGATGTTTGTCATCGATCCGATCGACGGAACCAAGGAATTCATTGCCGGCAGAAAAGACTTCACCATCAACATCGCTTTGATCGAAGAAAACATCCCGGCGGCCGCAATCATATACGCTCCTGCTCATCACCGCCTTTTCTTTTGCGGCGGCATAGGCCGAGCGTTCGAGGAGGATGGTGAGGGCAATCGTCAACAGCTTTCGCCGCTCGCCAAAACCACTGAAGCGCCACGTATTGTCGTCAGCCGTTCCCACTTGGACGAGCGGACGCGCTTGCTCCTGGGCAAGCTTGTACCGTCGTCCGTCCGACCTCTTGGATCCTCGCTGAAGTTCGCCCTCATTGCCGCGGGCGAGGCAGATTTTTACCCACGATTGTCGCCGACGATGATCTGGGACTGCGCGGCCGGCCATGCTCTGATCGCCGCTGTGAGAGGGGTGGTATTGCGGCCCGATGGCAAACAACTCCGCTATGATCTCAAGGACGGGAAAATGATCGAAGGCTTCGTGGCCAGCGCAACAACGGAACTCGCGCTTGCTGCGGCGGAGATCGTTGGATCAATGCTTGTTTGACTGGCATCAACATCCAATATCAAGCTTCAACTAAATTAGAATATGCGTAATACTACCACGTTGGAGGAACTTACTATGAGCATTTTCAAAGAACGGGAAGAAGCCGCCGAAAGAGAATATGTAATGAAACTCGAACAGTCGTTTCATATCAGGGCAAGGCGCGACAGGATGCTCGCCCGCTGGGCCGCCGATCTGATTGGCCGGAAGGATTTCGACGCCTATTTCGGTGAAATCATCACCGCCGATTTGGCCGTGCCCGGGGATGAGGGGCTGTTTTCCAAGCTTCAGGCGGATCTGCAATCGGCAGGCGCCCCGATCGATGAAAGAGACCTGCGCGAGAAGATGCGCCAACTTCTGTTCGATGCAGCGGAACAGGTTGATGCCTCCGGCAAATAAAGGGCTGCGACTGGTCTCAGTTGGCGCCGCTAGAATGGATCAATCGAGCAGTTCGCGCAGACGGATGGCGAGTTCGTGGGCGGTATACGGCTTCTGGAGCCAACTTCCCGCCTCCGCAAGTTCCCGGCCGGCTATCGTCGGTTCGGCGTAACCCGACGTGAACAAGATCTTGATGCTCGGACGTAATGCCCGAACCTTCTGGGCCAATTCGTCGCCCGTCAGGCCACCAGGCATCACGACATCGGTAAAAAGAAGCGCGATATCGGGATTGTCTTCGAAGAGCTTCAATGCCTCGGCGCCGTTTGTCGCCTCTATGATGCTATAGCCGGCGTCCAGCAGCCGCGACACGGCAACGCGACGTACGCGCGCGTCATCTTCTACGACGAGGATGCACTCGGAGCCGCGGGGAATATGCTGGCGCCGACCCGTTTCCGCAGGATCCGCTGGCTGGCTGGGTTGAGCTTTCTGCGCCGCTGGCAGGAAGATTCGAACACTCGTTCCCTGCCCGATCTCGCTGTAGAGCTGGGTATGGCCTCCCGATTGCTTGGCAAAACCGTAGACCATGCTGAGGCCAAGGCCGGTCCCGGAACCCATTCCTTTCGTCGTGAAAAACGGCTCGAAAGCATGCTCCCGGACCTCGCTCGACATCCCGACACCGGTATCGGTTACGGAGATGAGCACAAACTCACCGGTTCTGACCTGCGGATACATCTGAGCATAGTCGGCATCGAGCCGCGCGTGGGAAATCTCGATCGACAAAAGGCCGCCGCGCGGCATGGCATCGCGCGCGTTGAGCGTAAGATTGAGAAGGGCATTCTGCAATTGCGATCCGTCGACAAGCGCTTCGTTCGTGCCGCCGGTGACGACGGTTCGCAATTCGATGCTTTCGCCGAGAGTTCGTCGCAGAAGGTCGGAAAAACCGGCCACAAGCTGCCCGATGTCGACAAGCTTCGGATTGAGCGGCTGGCGGCGCCCAAATGCCAGCAGCTGGCCCGTCAGCTTGGCCCCGTCCTCGGCAGCCGCCTGCGCCTCGGACAATAGTGACAGCAGCTTCTGATCCTGAAGCTTTCCTTCGATCATTTCCAGGTTGCCGCTGATGACGGTCAGCAGATTGTTGAAGTCATGCGCCAGTCCGCCGGTCAATTGGCCGATGGCTTCCATTTTTTGGGCCTGCCTTAGCTCTTCCTCGATCTTGTGCCGGCTGGTCAGGTCTCGTACGAAGCCGGTAAAGATGCGCTTCCCGTTTGCAACAGCTTCGCCGACCGATAGCTCCATTGGAAAGATCGTGCCGTCCTTGCGTTGTCCTCTGACGACACGCCCGTAGCCGATAATGCGCCGCTCGCCAGTGGTCAGATAGTGGTTGATGTAGCCGTCATGCGCCTCGCGGTCCGGTGAAGGCATCAGAATACGGACATTCTTTCCGTCGACCTCATCGGCCGAATATCCGAACAGGCTCTCCGCCGCCGCGCTGAAAGAGGTGATCAAGCCGGCTTCATCGATAACGATCATCGATTCCGGTACGGTTGCCAGAATCGACCGCAGATGCGCCTCGCGCTCGGCGAGATCCGCCTGAATTCGCTTCAAATCACTGATATCATTATTGGTTTGTACGATGAGCTGTCGCGTCGGGTCGATCGAGAACGCCGTCACCCACCGACTGGCAACGACAATGGGGCGGCCGTCCTTGTGACGATGAACGAGCTCTCCTTGCCAGACGCCATGCCGGGCGACTGTGTCGCGTATCCGATCGAGAGGCTCCGGCAAGACGGTCGCGAGCAGTTCATGAACCACCTGGCCGACTGCTTCTTCACGGCTCCAACCGTAAAGCTGCTCGCAGCCCGTCGTCCATCGGCTGATGACGCCATCGAAACCGTGAATGATGATGTTCGCGCCATCCAGGACGCGAGCGATCTCCTCCAGTCCGCTTTCTCTTGCCTGTGCCAATGTCGACTGCTCGTTCATATTGATTTCGCTTGTAATCGCTTAGTGGCGCCGTCCTGCGCTGTCAAAGGCCAGGACGATCGAGTTGCCGTCGTGACATTCATCTCCATCGCCCGCAAGATGTGCGAGCGTCCCTGGTTTTGCAATTCGAATGGAATGACGGCCAGCCGAGCTGACGACGCCCTTATTCGTCAGCTTCGTCATCGTCCTCGATATGGTCTCGATTGTCAGCCCAAGATAATCGGCAATATCGAGGCGTGTCATTGGCAGCTCGATGACGCTGGCCGAGCGCTCTTGCTCACGCGCGCGCCGCAGCTGCTGCAGCAGAAAGCTGCAAAGTCTCTCCTCGGCATTCTTGCACGACAGCAGCACCATCTGGTCCTGGGCCGCGGCCATCTCGTCACACAGCCGCGCAAAGAGCTGTGGCCTCAATTCCGGCGAGCCGCTGACAGCCTCCTCGAAGGCTTTGCGAGCAAAGCGGCGGAGTTTGACCGGGGTCACCGCCTCGGCACTGTAGAGATAATGATTCTTGAGCGACACACCGACGAGATCACCGGAATACAGAAAGCCCGTAATGACGCGTCTGCCGTCCGGCATGATCTTGAAGATGCGCAGAACGCCTTCGACGACCTCGAAGAGATGTCGAGCCGGATCGCTTTCGAAGAACAAGGACTCGCCGGCGTCCAATTGTTCTACCGGCTGCTTCCTGAACAGCGATTGCAGGCAAATCGGTTCCTCGCCGAAAACGACCGTTTCATTATAGCTCGGAGCCTGTACCGCATAGCCCGCCTGCAACATGACAATCCCTCTCAAATGTTTTGTCGATGTTGGATAAATGATCGTCCGTGGGTGACAGCCGAATGCCGCGCGTGTTAGAAATGGCGCGATTTTGTAACGGATTGTCACAGGGCGGCGCGGCCTGCATTTATCTGGAATTTTTCGTGATGGCCTCCGACCAGCTGCGGCGTGAGCATGTGCTTGTAGTAGATGACGATCCGCGAATTCGGCAGATGCTGACCCGATATTTCGAGGACGAAGGTTATGCAGTCAGCGCCGTGTCAGGCGGCGTCGAGATGCGTGCGCGCCTGCGGCAGGAGAGCTTCGATATCATCCTGTTGGATCTGGTGCTCCCTGGAGGGGAAGACGGGCTGGATCTCGCGCGTGAAATTCGCACACATTCGGACATTCCGATCATGATGCTCACCGGCCGGGACGACGTGGTGGACCGGATCGTCGGTATCGAGGTCGGAGCCGACGACTATATCGCCAAGCCTTTCCATCTCCGGGAAGTCCACGCGCGCCTGAAGTCGATCCTTCGACGACGGCAGCCCGTTGCCAAGACTCCCGAGAGCAGCAAAGGCGAAATCATCCGCTTCGAAGGCTGGCAACTCGACGTCGGAAAGCGGCAGCTCCTGGCGGCGGACGGTGGCGAAGTCGAATTGACCACCGGCGAATTCGACATGCTCGTCGTCTTCGTCCGGCACGCCGGTCGTGTCCTGGGCCGAGAGCTGCTGATGGATCTCACCCGCGGTCGCAACCTCGAAGCTTTTGACCGGACGATCGATGCCCAAATCGCGCGATTGCGCAAAAAGATCGAAATCGATCCCAAACACCCGCAATTGATCAAATCGATCCGTGGCGTCGGCTACGTGTTCACAGGCAAGGTGTGACCGGCACGCCTGAAGGCGTCAAAGCTCACCGAGCCGCATTGGCAACCCAAACCATCAAACCGTGATCCAGGCGGTTGAATTGTGTCTCGTCCCGCATCCGCTGCCAATTGTCGGGACCCTGATTCCAGAAACGAACCCGCGCGCATTTCAATTCTCTGGCCATCAAGTTGATGCCTGCAAACAAACCTTCCGCGACACCACGCTCATCGGCGGCACTTGTGGCACAAAGAAAGATGACGTCGAGCAGTGCTCCCAGGATGGGATGCTTGAAGTGCCGAAAGATACTGAGGCCCTGTATATATCCCCGCGGGTTGACGGCCACGAGGATTTGTTCGCGCCGGAGGGCATCCGAAGCCATCCGGTGCCAGCTCGCCAGATCCAGAGCCGGGACAGCCGCCTGGATGAGCGGGTAGGCCCGCTCGATCTGATCGGATCGGAGCAAAGCGACGTCATAGGTTCCAGCCATCTTCTCCTCCCATGCATCTACTGGTGTCACGCCAGAACTGGAGGACGCGATGGCGCCCTCCAGTTCGTTTCACCGCGTCATCAACAACGGGACGGGCGTAGTTTCCAGCATCGAGCGCGTGGTCCCTCCGAAAATCCACTCCCGCATGCGCGAATGCCCATAGGCGCCCATGATGATCACGTCGGCCGCAACGTCCCTGGCATGCTGTCGCAGGACCTCAGCGACGGTGCGACCGCCGCTTGCCAGGATGTCGACCGAGACCCGGGCTTCATGCCGTGCAAGGAATGCAGCGATATCTGCGCCCGGCTCCTCCCCATTGCTTCGGGCCGATGCGTGGGGATCGACGATGACGACGTGCACATTGTCCGCTCCCGTCAATTGGTCCATTGCAGCACGGACCGCGTGACTTGCCTCGTTGCGGGAGTTCCAGGCCAGGAGCACCGTGCGTGGTCGAAGCGAGGCGGCGTATGCTTTCGGCACGACGAGGATCGGCGCCGGTGATTGAAACAGGGCGCCATCCAGAATGCGCCACCGCATGTCATCCTCCGCCAGCAGACCGCCGCCGATCAGCGTCAGGTCCGCATATCGGGCACGTTCGCCGATCTCGTTGTCGACCCATCCGTATTCCGTGAAAAGATCGTCGACATCAAAGGAAATATCGCTCGATTGCAGCAAAGTTTTTGCTGCTGTGACCTGCTGGCCGAGCTTCTCCAACTGGCGTTCGCGTTCTTCGGCCCATGCGGATGAAGAGACTTCGCCGTATCCGCCGATGGGAGGTATCGCGAGCGCTGTTAGCAGCACCGAAAGATGCGCTCCCGCCACGCGGCACAACTCGATCGCCGCGCGCAGATCCTCGTCGTTTTGATTGACGCCGATAATGCTCAGAATGGTCTTGGCTTGCATGATGACACCTCACGTTTGGAATTGTCCGTTCGGTGCAAATTTAGGCCCATATCCGTATACCGCCTTGATCCTGGTCAAAGCCTGCGCGGCGACCGGATATATTGCCAGCGCAGGAAACATGACGGTGGTCGGGCCGACGCAGCACTGGCAGGCTTGGTAGCATCGTGAGCATGGCTTGCTTGATGTGGGTCAATGCAAGGTTTGGCGGTCAATCATAGAACCGATGGCAATTCTCCATGCTCAGCCCCGTTCGGCGATCGGTTGCCCGGCAGGATGCGCAAGAGCCGTTTTCAACCTGAGGGATAAAACCATGCAAGCAAAAGACATTATGACGACGACGATCGTATCGATCGACCCGGCCTGCAGCATCCGCCACGCATTGCACCTCATGCTGGATACGGGAGTGAGTTGCCTGCCAGTTGTCGAGGACGTCGATCGGCTCTGCGGGATATTGACCGAAGACGATCTCTTCACTCGCAAGGAAGTCGACGCCAATCTCCCCGACAAGGCTGAACCGGTGAAGGATCTCAACCAGTATATCCACAGCCGTAGCTGGTGCGTCGGCGATGCGATGACATGCGACGTCGTAACAGCCGCGCCAGACGCTCCAATTTCGTCGATCATCGGCCTCATGCAGCAGCATCACGTCAGGCAAATTCCCATCGTCAGAGAAAATCGGTTGGTTGGCATTGTCAACCGGCGCGATGTCTTTCGGACGATAGTCAACAGCGCCCAAGATGTTATCGCCGCCGGCGACGATGCGGTTCGACTGGCGATCAAGACCCGGTTGCGATCCGATCTCGGTTTGGACTGTGACAAAATCGATATCACGGTCGAAAATTCCCAGGTAGCAATCGCAGGTGGGGTTCGGTCCGAACTGGAACGGAAGGCAATCAAAGTCCTCGTGGAAGACATCCGTGGAATTGGTGGGTTTATCGATCGGATGCATGTCACCGGCGGCCATGCATGAGCGCTCGCCAACGGGGTGACGGCAGCCGGATAGCGTTTGTCGCGTAGGAAAGAGGTCGAAACCCCTCATTGCCTGACCAAAATCAAAAACATGGGCCAGGAAACTGCGTAGGACTGGCCCCTTCTGTTTGTAGATATCTCCTGCTCCGTTGAATCCGAATCACAGGCACTCTCGAAGGCTAGCTGGCAGTGGCGCGAGCATTCGCCACGCTCAGGGTGACGGGCGTATCGGCTCACGGAAAAGCCATCCGCATCGATGACGTCACGGCGCTTCGCCGGACTTGACGGAGACTGCGCTGGCGGCGGTTTGATCCGATCGCGGCGTGTCATCGTCGGTCAAAACACGCCAGGAGGCTCCCTCAAGATCATCGAACTGCCCGCTCTTCAGGGACCATAGAAACGCCCCCAAACCAAGTGTTCCCATGAACAGAGCGATCGGGATCAGATACAACAGCATATTCATCGGGCAGCAATTCCCACCGTTGTCGCGTAATCTGGGCCACGCAGCTTTCGGTCTGCTTTCTCTGGCGAGCGATTGAGCCTCAATGCGTTGGTCACCACGATCAAAGAAGACGTGGACATCGCAATGGCGGCAATCAGCGGCGTCGCGTAGCCGGCGATAGCGATGGGAACTGCAATCACGTTATATCCGATTGCCAGCGCGAAATTCTGGCGGATGAGCGTGGCCGCGCGGCGCGCGACGGCGATCGCTTCCGGAATCGCGTCCAAGCTCTCGTGCAGGAAAACCAGATCGGCCGCCTGTCGACCAACGTCGGAAGCAGTTGCAGGCGCCATGGAAACATGCGCTGCCGCCAGCGCCGGTGCATCATTGATGCCGTCCCCGACCATCATGACGCGGTGACCTTGGCTGCTCAGGCCGGCACAGGCCTCGACCTTCTGCCTGGGAGCCAACTGCGCGTACCACGTGTCGACATGGAGTGCGCGAGCCGTCGCCTCCACAACCGCCCTTCGATCGCCGGAGAATACGCAACTTCCAATGCCGGCGGCTTCGAGTTGACGGATTGCCTCGAGAGCCCCTGGGCGCAAGCTGTCTTCGAAGTAGAATCGAGCCAGTTCGACATTGTCTCTAGAGAGCACGACCTCAGACAGCGACCGGTTGCCTTCATGGGTCCCTGACAAAGCCGGGCAAGCGAACTGCACATTGCCAAGCCGATAGACGCCCTCCGCGGTTTCCGCCTCCAATCCAGCACCTGGCACTTCGGTGACGCTGGCGATGTGCGCCCCATCGCCATTCATCGCATCGGATAGGGCTTGGGACAGAGGATGACGTGAATGTGCGGCCATGGCGCCCGCTATGTCCAGCACCTCCCGACTGGCGTTCGAAGTCTGCACGAGGCGCGGCCGACCGAGGGTAAGCGTGCCGGTCTTGTCGAAGGCGACGATATCGACCTCCGCGAGCCGTTCCAGGGCGGAACCATCCTTCACCATGATGCCGCGACGGAACAGGCGCCCTGCCGCCACGACCTGCACTACCGGGACTGCCAGGCCGAGCGCGCAGGGGCACGTGATGACGAGCACGGCAACAGCCACGAGCATCGCCTGCTTCCAGTCCCCGCCAATAATTCCCCATGCAAGAAATGACACGAATGCCAATAGATGGACCGCCGGAGAATATAGGCTCGCCGCACGGTCGGCGATCCGGCGGTATCTCGCCCTGCCGCCTTCGGCTGCTTCCATCAAGGCGATAATTTCCGAGAGCAGCGAATTCTGCGCCGTGTGCGTCGCGCGTATCGTCAGAGACGAGAGAAGATTTACCGCGCCGGAACGGACATTTGCCCCGATTTCGACAGCCACCGGCAGGCTTTCGCCCGTGACGATCGAAAGATCGATCTCGCTGGCTCCTATCTCGACGACACCGTCCACGGGAATGCGATCCCCCGCCGCCACCAGGATACGGTCTCCGACAGCGATCTCTTCAAGCGCGGCATACCGCTGCGTTCCGTCCGGCATGATCAGAAAAGCGCCGCGCGGCGCGAGCCTGGCGAGGCCGTTGACGGCCGCGCGAGCCTTCTCCCGCATCACATGATCCAAGGTCCGCCCAATCAGCAGGAAGAAGAGCAAGGACACCGATGCGTCGAACCATGCATGCTCTCCGTGATGGATCGTCTCCCAAAGAGACATCGCATAGGAGAGGCTGATCGCCAATGAGATCGGCACATCCATGTTGGTTCGGCCTCGCTTCAACGCGCTCCAGGCGGAGGCAAAGAAGAAGCGCCCAGCATAGACCAGCGCCGGCGCCGCGATCATAGCGGAAATCCAATGGAAGAGATCGCGGGTCGCCGCATCGGCCCCCGACCAGATCGACACCGAAAGGAGCATGATATTGGCCGCAGCAAAGCCCGACACCCCCACGGCGAGAAGCAACTGATTGCGAAGCTTGTCGTCCGGAAGGGTGGGAGCCGTGAAAAGATGCGCCCGGTACCCTGCAGCTTTTATTGCCGATACAATTCCCGTCGGGTCGGTCTCTATTCCGTCGGTCTTTTCCGCATAGGTGCAACTGACGCGCCGCGCGGTAAGATTGACGCGCGCGGTTCTGATATAGGGCAGCTTGAGCAGTGCCTGTTCAATGGTCGAAATGCATGCTCCACAATGAACATCCGGAACACTCAGGTCGAGTTGCCGGAGCCCATCGCCCACTGGATGACTGGCCAGAGCTATCTCTGCAGCACCAACCTCGTTGCTCATCGTCATGACGCTTTCCGCGTCCATCGTGCAGCAGGTCATTCGCCGAACTCCGCAGTGTCGATGCGCACCGCTTCATGCATCACGACGGTCTCGTTTCGCCGCGATATGATCTCGATGATCCAATCGCCGGATTGGACATGATGTGTCGCTTCGAACTCGCCCTCTTTGGTCTTCGACAGGGCGAGCTGAAAATCTTCCCCGTCGCCAACGGGCCTCTTGAACAGCAAAGTGACTTGATCGACCGATGCTGGCGAGCCGTCGCGATTGGTGATCGCATAGCGAACGGTGTCACCAACAAGCGAAAGTTTGCCGGCGATTCCGCTCGCCGCCATCGCGCGCATGGCGGCCGCCTTCGCGTTGAATTCCTGGCTCGCAACATAGGTATTCTCCACGACAAGCCCGCTCCAGCTCGTCGAGGCGAAGACCGCCATGGTCACGTTGACGCTGATGACGATGCTGAAAAAGGTGACCATCACCAGGAGCATGTGACGGCCGGTAAACCCCCGGTTCAATTCAGTTCGCTCGTTGCTCATTTCGAGGTCTCCGGTGTGTTGAACGCAGCCTTATAGGTCGCGTGATCGACGTGTTTGTCGTCCTCGACGACAAAGAGGAACTCGCTCGGCGAAGCGGCACCGCGACCGTTGGTTACGAACACCTTCAGAGTGGTTGCCGCGTCCGGTTCGGCGGTGATGACGAAAGTTCGGCCTTCGCTGTTCGATAGGGCGGGAATTTTCATCGTGGCCCCTTCCAGTCCTTCAAGGCGGACTTCGATCGCCCTAGGCATGGGAACCATGTTGAGCACCCGCAATGTATATCCGTTGCGGATCGACCCATCGGATTCGAGCACATATTGGGGATTGCGGTCATGAAGGACGTTCAGCTCGAGACGCTCTCGCATTGCCAGATGAACGAGCATCGCCAATCCGATGGCAGCCCAAATGACGGCGTAGAAGACAACGCGCGGCCTGAAGATCACCCGCCAGTTGAAATGGCGTATGCCTGCCACGAAAGTGCCATCAGTGTTTCGGACGAGGTTCGGCTGAATACCTGCGGTTCCGCCCGCTGTCGCAAGCTTCATATTGTCGGCATATTCGCTAAGCGTGGCATAGGCGATGAGACCCCTGGGCTTGTCGAGTTTGCCCATCACGCTATCGCAGGCATCGATGCAGAGCGCGCAGGTGATGCATTCCATCTGCTGGCCGTCGCGAATGTCGATCCCCATGGGACAGACGGCGACGCAGGCGTTGCAATCCACGCAGTCGCCCACCGGCTGGCCGGCCGCTTGCGCTTTCTTCGCGTGGCGGGAACGGGGTTCCCCACGCCACTCGTTATAGGTGACGACGAGGGAATTCTCATCGAGCATCGCGCCTTGAATGCGCGGCCAAGGGCACATGTAGGTGCAGACCTGCTCCCTCATGAGGCCGCCGAGTACGTAAGTCGTCGCGGTAAGGGTGGCGACGGTCGCGTAAGCCACCATTGGCGCTTGGCCGCGGAGTAAGTCCAGCGCAAGCGTCGGTGCGTCAGCGAAGTAGAATATCCACGCGCCGCCCGTCATCGCCCCGATGGCAATCCATATCGCATGCTTGACGATCCGCTTGCCGATCTTGCTTCGCGTCCAGGGGCCCGCGTCGAGTTTCATTCGCGCATTGCGGTCGCCTTCGATGGCGCGTTCGACGACGAGGAACAGATCCACCCAAACGGTCTGCGGACAGGCATAACCGCACCAGGCACGTCCGACGGCCGATGTGACCAGGAACAGGCCGAAACCCGCCATAACCAGAAGGCCCGCGACGTAGTAAAATTCCTGCGGCCATATTTCGATGAAAAAGAAAAAGAAGCGCCGGGTGTCAAGATCGATCAGGATCGCCTGGTCTGGGGCGTATGGTCCGCGATCCCAGCGGATCCAGGGAGCCAGATAATAGATGGCAAGCGTTATGAGCATGACGATCCATTTGAACCGTCTGAAGCGGCCTTCGGCTCGCTTCGGGAAAACCTTCTTGCGCGCGGCATAAAGCGGCTGTCGCTTGCCTCTTGTGTTGACCGGCTGGGCATCGAGCCGTTCGACATCGTTTCCTGAGTGGGGATCGGGTGCTGTATAGAGGTTCATTGCTTGCAATCCGGCTTCATGAACCATCGTTTGGCATCCCGTCGCGGGGTCGTCGTTGACGTGGATCAAGAATTGATTTCGTTTTCGACCAGACGAAAAAAGCCACGCCTCCCTCAAGGCGTGGCTCGGAGGGTCTGCGTGGTCTCCCACACAGGGGACGTCCTCCTGCCTGTCTTTCTAGTGATTTGAAGCGTTATGATCTTTGAGCGACGTCAAACTAATCATCGAAAGACCCAGCTTTTCCGGATTGTCCTGCTCGTCCGGGGAGCGCAGGGGCTTTGCCCGAACGGATGTCCTCTTTCGGACGACTGCGCGCGGCGTGCCGTAAAGACCAAGGAGCGGGTTGTTGTTATGGGTAGCCATGGAATGCCCTCACTTTCCGCCGCCGAGCGAGTGAACGAACACCGTGAGCTCCTTCACGGTTGTCTGCCCGAGGCGGGCCGACCACGCAGGCATGACACCATGCTTGGGTGCCGTGACCTGGTGGACAATTGCGTCTTCGCCGCGGCCTTTGAGCCAGATTGCATCCGCAAGGTTCGGTGCACCCATGTCCATGTTGCCCTTTGCGTCCTGCCCGTGGCACGCAGCGCAATTGTCGGTGAAAATCTGACGTCCTGCCTCGGCGAGGGCCGGATCGGACGGCTGGTTGGTGAGACCCCAGACATAGGCCGCGACTGACCGAATCTGCGCGGGCTGCAATATGTCGCCAAATGCCGGCATCTCCGATACATGCGTATCCGCATCGTCATCGAAGCGGATACCGTGGGAGATCGTCTTCTGGATCGAAGCCAGATCGCCGCCCCAGAGCCAGTCGTCATCGTTTAGGTTAGGAAAGCCTGGCCCTCCCGTCGCGCCCGAACCGTGGCAAGGGGCGCAATTGACCTTGAAGGCAGACGAACCGCCCGCGATGGCGAATTCACGCAGCGACGGATCCGCGTCGATTTCGGCTACGGTCTTTGCGGCGATCTGCTGCTCGAACTGCGTTTGAGCCTGCTTCGCGACTTGAACTTCCTGCTGCAGCTCCGCACGGCTGGAGAAGCCGAGCAAGCCCTTGGTCGTATCCTTGATCAGCGGGATTGACGGGTAAGCGACTGCATATCCCACTGCCCAGAGGATGGTGGCGTAAAACGTCCAGACCCACCAACGCGGCATGGGATTGTTGAGTTCGCGGATTCCATCCCACTCGTGACCGGTCGTCTCGACGCCGCTGATTTCGTCTATGTGTTTCTCCGACATCTCAGTCATCCTTCAGCGGTATGTTCGCGGCATCGTCGGCAATCTGTTTGCTGCCGGGCCGAAGAGTGAAGAAGATCGCGCCGACGAAGAACAGGGCCATCGCCAGAAGACCCCAACTATCGGCGAAGTGACGCATTGCGTTGTAAACTTCCATAGTGGTGATCCTCATCGATAGCCGGTTGCATCGTCGTATGTCGAAAAGTCCACCAGGGTGCCGAGCATCTGGAGGTAGGAGACCAATGCATCCATCTCGGTCAGCCTCGAGGGATCGCCGTCGAAGTCACCCACCTTTGCTTTCGGGTAGCGAGCGAGCAGATCGGTCGTATTGGCGTTCGGATCGGCCTGCGCACGCATGTCGGCCTCGGCGTTTGCCAGCATGTCGGCGGTATAGGGCACGCCGACATCCTCATTGGCCTTCAGGTCCATACCGACGTCCTTGACCGTGACGTCTCTATCCTTGAGGAAGGCATAGGTCGGCATGATCGATTCCGGGACGACGGCGCGCGGATTGGACAAATGCTGCACGTGCCATTCGTTCGAATAGCGGCCGCCGACCCTGGCGAGATCCGGTCCCGTACGCTTCGAACCCCATTGGAACGGATGGTCGTACATCGATTCAGCCGCGAGCGAGTAGTGGCCGTAGCGTTCGACCTCGTCGCGGAAGGGACGGATCATCTGGCTGTGGCACAGATAGCATCCTTCGCGGATATAGATGTTTCGCCCAGCGAGTTCGAGCGGTGTGTAGGGTCGCATGCCTTCCACCTTCTCGATCGTGTTCTGGAGATAGAAAAGAGGAGCTATCTCGACGATACCGCCAATGCTGACGACCAGGAGCGATCCGACCAGAAGAAGCGTTGCGTTCTTTTCGAGGATTTGGTGTTTATCTAGGATCGACATCTTCTTCTCCTCATTCGGCAGCTTGAAGCGTGATCGTTCCCGGGATCGCGGCTTCGTCACGCTGGTAACCGCGGATCGTCATCGCGACATTGAAGGCCATGACCACGCCGCCTGCCAGGTAAAGGCCGCCACCGACCGCGCGCAGCAGGTAGTAGGGGAACATCGCTGCAACCGTTTCCGCGAACGAATAGACCAGGAAGCCTTGGCTGTTATATTCGCGCCACATCAGGCCCTGCTGGATGCCGGCGACCCAAAGGACGGCCGCGTAGATGACGATGCCAAGGGTGGCGAGCCAGAAGTGCCAGTTGACCATACGCAGGCTGTACAGCCGCTCGCGGCCCCAAAGCTTCGGCGTCAGATAGTAAATTGCGCCGAACGTAATCATGCCGACCCAGCCGAGGGCGCCGGAATGAACATGGCCAATCGTCCACTCCGTATAGTGGCTGAGGGAGTTGACCGTCTTCACGGACATCATCGGCCCCTCGAAGGTCGACATGCCGTAGAAGGCGATGGCGACAATCATCATGCGGATGATCGGGTCGGTGCGGATCTTGTCC
>NZ_JARFYM010000011.1 GCF_030272705.1 Rhizobium mayense
ATATAATGATATTATTGATATTTTTTATATATTAGGCGCACGCTATGTTCTGAATATCCTAGAATACGTCGCTAATACCAAAAATGTTTCTTGTATTATTTTGAATTTGCATCAATAAACTGATTCGCACATGACGTTGGGGGACGTGATGGGTAAACTGCTTGGATCGGCTGTTATAGCCGAGATGAGGGGCTAATGGGGTTCGATCTTCATGCGCTCGACAGTGTAACGGATGGATTCTTTGGCGCAGCGCTGGATCCAACGCTGTGGCCTGTCGTACTGGAGAAGGTCGCGGTGGCAACTGGATCCTACGGCGCCAACATCGTCCCGATCGAGGGTCGATTGCTTAACACCTTCATCGTCACGGAAAGTCTTGTTCCAGCGATGGAGGATTATTTCGCGGGCGAATGGTACCGGCAGGATTTCCGCAGGCAGCACATTCCGATGTTGCGGCAAGCGGGAGTTATGCTCGAGCAGGATTTTGCTGGCGAAGACGAGTTCAAGACACTCGATTTCTATCGCTCGCAGGAGCGTTTTGGCCTGCGTTGGTCGGCAGTAGTCGGTTTTTCGTCCGGCGACGATCTCCTGGGCTTTGCCCTGCAGCGGCGGATCGACGACGGTCCCTACAGCCGGGACGAGGCAAGAAGTTTGCATCGCATACGTCAGAAACTTATGATCACGGCCAGAATTATGCGCGACATATCCGCAAGTGAAGTGAAGGGCATGGCGACCGCCTTCGAATTGGCGAATGTCGCCTGCGTGTTTTTCGATCGGATGGGCCTTGTAACCACCGTCAACGAGAAGATGCGCAGGCTGCTTGGTCCGGATCTGCAAATCACCCAGGGGCGGATGTGCCCGATCCGCAAGGAGGACGCGAGCGCCTTCGATCGGCGGCTTAAGGCCGTACTCGGAGACGGCAACCTGCTGACCTCAGCGGAGCCGGAAATCCTGTTGCTGAGCCGCAAAGGCCGGCGGCCGTTGATTGTGCGCATGCAGCGCCTCGATGGCGATATGCAGGATGTTTTCTGCCACTCCTGTGCCTTTGCCACCGTTGAAGATCCGGAGGAGAAGGTTCGCCAGCGGCCGGCGACGCTGACCAAGCTTTTCGGATTGACCCGCGCCGAGGCCGAGATCGCCCTGATGCTTGCCCAGGGCATGACCCTGCATGACATCGCCACCCAGCGCACGGTCAGCTACCAGACGGCCCGTGCCCATTTGAAATCGATCTACCGCAAGACCGACACGAACCGGCAGCCGGAGCTCTCCCTGCTGTTGGCGGGGATCAGGATGGGGTGAGGAGCGGTCTGCATAGCTGACAAAACGGCCCAGTGGGGCGTTTCGAGCGACGAACGCCCTGAGCCTTAGCGAAAGGCCTGGCGCTTGGTGCCTCCGATGAACTGCTGCCGAGGTGCATTGCGACTTCTCGTGATCTGCTTTCTGCATCATTTGCCGGAGCGGTGCGGTCGTGTCGCTGCAATCGCTTGACGGGAGTAAGGAGCAAGCGCAGCATTCTTCCATGATCGTGTGAATGCGAGATCATGGAGAAGGGATCATGTCCATCGAAGAAAAGGTAGCAAGCCATTATACACGTGGTTCCCTGGAGTCGACGATCCTGGGCGGTCTTGCGGCCAGCGGCAAGGATATCGATCATCTCAGCATCGACGACCTTGCCGGTGTCGATGAATTTCATCTCGGACGGCGCGAGGCGACGGTGGAATTCGCCAAAGATCTCGATCTGCTCGATGGCATGCGGCTCATCGACATCGGATCGGGGATTGGCGGCTCGGCGCGCTATATCGGTAGCGAGTATGGCTGTATCGTCACGGGTGTCGATCTGACGGATGAATTCGTCAATGTCGCCAATGCCCTGACCGCGCGGTGCGGCATGTCCATGCAAGTGTCGTTCCAGCAGGCAAGTGCGCTGGCGCTGCCTTTTGCCGATGAAAGTTTCGACCGCGCGACGCTGATCCATGTCGGCATGAACATCGAAGACAAGGCGGCGCTTTTTGCCGAGGTGCGGCGGGTGCTGAAGCGTGGCGGTAGGTTCGGCCTTTACGAGATCATGCAGGTTCGCGACGGCGCGCTGCCCTATCCGATGCTCTGGGCGATGACGCCGGAAACGAGCTTCGTGGGAAGTCCCACGACTTATCGCCAACTGCTGAAAGATGCCGGCTTCACCGTGGAGTTCGAACAGGACCGCAGCGCATTGGCGATCCGGCTGGCGCAGGAAATGCGAGCGAGCGCGGAAAGCGGCGGGCAGGCGCTCAGCCTTGGCGCGCTGATGGGGCCGAGCGCGGCGGAGCGGATGGGTAATGTCAGCGCCTCGGTCGGAGGCGGGCTGATTGCTCCGATCGAAATGGTCGCCAAGGCCAATTGAAAAAAGCCAAGCTTGCAACGCCTGGATTGACAGGGGTGATGTCCTGTCTGTATGGAGAACCCATCGGCAATGGATTCTGCCGGGTCATGGTGGCCGAACCGCTACTCTGAATTTCCAGAGATGCTAATGACTCCTACTCGATACGCCCACGGGGCGAAGGAGTAGGATCGTGTCCATAATTCTGCTGTTACCCTTTTTTTGTCCAATAATCACTATCCCCGACAGGCCAGCCGCCGGTCTTGCGGGAGGGACGAAGTAATGTCCGCATCCGCATTTTTTCATCATCGTTTTCAGCAACTGCGCAGCATATTGAAATGGATCATCCTGGTGGTGCCGATGGCGGCCGTGGTCGGCTCGCTCTCCGCCCTGTTTCTCTGGAGCCTCGACCGGGTGACGGTGGCGAGGTTCGATTATCCCTGGCTAATCTTTGCGATGCCGGTCGCGGGCTTTCTGATGGTCCTAGCCTACCAGCATTTCGGCCGGGGGGCGGAGGGTGGCAATAATCTGATCGTCGATCAGATCCACGAGCCCGGCGGCGGTATCCCGCTGCGCATGGCGCCGTTCATCCTCGTCTCGACGGTCTTGACGCATCTGGTCGGCGGCTCGGCGGGGCGCGAGGGAACAGCGGTACAGCTCGGGGGCAGCATCGCGAGCGCCTTCGCCAAGCTTTTCCGGCTCAACCACGCAGAGGTTCGTATCCTGCTGATGGCCGGTATCGCCGCCGGTTTCGGTGCGGTGTTTGGCACGCCGATCGCCGGTGCTGTGTTTGCGCTCGAGGTTCTGACCATCGGGCGCATGCAATACGAGGCTCTGATCCCTTCTCTTGCGGCGGCGATTGCGGCCGACTGGGCCTGCCATGCCTGGGGTATCGAGCACATTCAGTACCGTATCGCCTATCTCGCCGGCACGTCGGCAAGCACGTTCCATCTCGATGCGTTGCTGCTTGCGAAGGTCGGCGTCGCCGGCGTGGCTTTCGGGCTGATGGCGCGCTGCTTCAGCGAAATCTCTCACATGATGACGGCAGCCTTCAAAAGGATTTGTGCCTATGCGCCGCTACGGCCGGTCATCGCCAGCGCAGTGCTCATCGCCTTGGTCTATGCGCTTGGCACGCGCGAATATCTTGGCCTGGGTGTCTGGTCGCCCAATCCCGGCGATGCGACGATTCCAGGTTTCTTCGACCCGGCACGCATCGACTATTGGAGCTGGTTCTGGAAGGCGGTCTTTACGATCGTGACACTCAGTTCCGGCTTCAAGGGAGGCGAAGTGACGCCGCTGTTTTTCATCGGCGCCGCACTCGGCAACGCCATTGCGGCCGTCCTTGGTGCGCCGATCGATCTCTTCGCAGCGCTTGGCTTTGTCGCAGTCTTTGCAGGAGCGACCAACACGCCGCTTGCCTGCGTGATCATGGGTGTGGAGATCTTCGGAGCGACTCATACGGTCTATCTCGCCGTGGCCTGCTTCCTTGCCTACATCTGCAGCGGCCATACCAGCATCTATCTGTCGCAGCGTATCGGTATCGTGAAGAGCGCTGCCGCCAGTCACATTCCCTCTGGTATCCCCCTTCGCCATGTTCGGGATCTCAACGCCAAGGCGTTAGGCGACAAGATCGGCATTGTTCGACAGGCGCCGCCGCAGTCCAGACGGAAAGGTCCGAAGCCATGATCCGTTACAACAATGGCGGCAAGTTGCAGCATGAAGCATTGGAATATGGTCGGCCGCGAGAGTGCGGCCGAAGATGTTCAAGAAGCAGATATCGTTGTCTAAGTTTATTCGGGGAGTTCCATGAATTATCTCATCGTCTTCCTTGGCGCCGGATTGGGCGGCGCCTTTCGTCTCGGCGTCAACCAGGCCGCCTCCCGCCTGCTGGGCCTCGCATTTCCCTTTGGGACACTCGCCGTCAATACCATCGGCTCGTTGATCATGGGCCTGTTGACCGAATATTTCGTTTTCCGCAGCGGCCTGTCGCATGAGCTGCGGCTCTTTCTGACGACCGGAATCCTCGGCGGCTTTACGACATTCTCGACCTTTTCGCTGGATGCCGTTGCGCTTTGGGAGCGTGGCCAATGGGCGACGTCCCTGACTTACGTCGCCTTGTCCCTGATCTTGTCGTTGGCGGCGCTCATCGCAGGGCTCACGATTATCCGGTTGCTCGCACAAGGCCAGACTGCTTAAATCCCTTCGCCGGGTAATTATTGTCTTGATACAGACTGGCTAGCGAAAATGTGAAGCGGCCTGCGGCAAAAAGCGTCTTTGCCGGCCGCATTTTTGCCAGTTCTGCGGCAGAGAACTCAGGAATTCGCTGAGATTTCAATGCACAACAAACCACCGCTCTCGCGAACGGTTTCTCTTGCGAAATTCGACTAACGTACTCATATAATCGCCTATTATGATTATTGCATAACAGAGGAGTCAGGCCCGATCAGCGATAGGCAAGGCAAATAGTGAAATTGCCAAACCCGTGCCTTCCCAAGATTTCCAAGCAGATTCCTCTGAGATTTCCTCCCCCAGATAGCACCTACAGACAGAAATGACGGAGAGCACTTTGAGCGCACCAGCTCCCACAACCACCGAGCCGCGTGCTCCAGAACAAACCTTCGGTACAGCCGGCATCGCGCCGATGGATCGTCCGAGCGCCATGACGCGCTTTTTCATGGGCATCGTCTCGTGGGCCGAAAGCCTCAATCTGAAATACGCCAAGCTCGGCAATCCGCCGGTCTATGACAATGCGACCTTCCCCTGGGCCGCCGAGATCGAGAAGGACTATCCCGCGATCCGCGCCGAGCTGGAAAAGGTGCTGCTGCGCCAGAGCGAACTGCCGACCTTCCAGGACATCTCCACCGATGTGAAAACCATTTCGACAGACACGCGTTGGAAGACCTTCTTCCTTCTCGGTTTTGGCGTAAAGTCGGAGCAGAACATCAAGGCGTGCCCGAACACCTGGGCGGCCGTGCAGAAAATTCCGGGCCTGACGACGGCGATGTTCTCGATTTTCGAACCGGGCAAGCATCTCCCCGCCCATCGCGGCCCCTATAACGGTGTGCTGCGCCTGCACCTCGGCCTCATCGTGCCGGAGCCGAACGAGAAGCTCGCCATTCGCGTCGACAAACAGGTCTGCCATTGGCAGGAAGGCAAGGCGCTGATTTTCGACGACGCCTATGAGCACGAAGCCTGGAACCATTCCGACAAGACCCGCGTCGTGCTCTTCGTCGATTTCGTCAAGCCGCTGAAGTTCCCGGCCCGAATCGTCAACTGGGCTCTCATGAACCTGGCGATCTTCACGCCCTTCATCAAGGAAGGCCTCGACAATCACAAGGAATGGGAAAAGAAGTTCTACGCCGAAGCCGAAGCGCTGAGAAACCGCCCGAAGGCATAAGCGCATCGACTGGTGAACTTAACGAAAACCCCGGAATCCTCTCAGGATTCCGGGGTTTTGTTTTTTTGGTCGGTCTGAAGCCGTTACAGCTATTTTATCGTGCGCACGATGGCCGCGCCTGACGTCATGCCGCCACCAAAAGCGACGAGGCCGAGGTTGAGCGGCTCGGAGCGTTCATTGGCGACATGCATCATAGCGAGCGGAATGCTCGACGAGCTAGTGTTGCCATAGGTTTCGATGACGCTGAGCGCCGGGCGGCCGCTGCGCTTGGCGATGGTGTCGATGATGCGTTGATTGGCTTGATGCGGCACCAGAAGGTCGAGATTGGCGAGCTCGAGTCCGGCATCGACGCAAGCGTCCTCGATCGAGCGTGACATGGAATGCACGGCTTCGGTGAAGACGGAGCGGCCGTTCATCGAAATGACGCCTTCATCCGGCAGCGGCACGTAGAGGAGGTCACCCGGCTCGGGACGGCCGCTGATGATCGGGCGGCTCGCCGCAAACAGCGGATTGCGCGCCATGTCGCGGCTGGTCACCAGACAAGCCGTGGCGGCATCGCCGAACAGGATGGCCGTGGAGAAATCGTTCATGTCGAGCAGCGGCGAGAGCACTTCCGAGGTGACGATCAACACCTTGGCGTCGTTCTGCTGGGCGATGAAATCATAGGCCTGCTGCAGGGCATAGAGATAGCCCGAGCAGGCGGCTCCCATGTCATAGGCGGCAAGCGACGGCCGCACGCCGTCTTCAGCGACGGCAACCGCAACACGGCTTGCGAGCGATGGCGTGGCGATATCGGGCGTGCCGGTGGCGGCTATGACGAGGTCCATATCGTGGATCGTCATATTGGTCTGGCGCAGGAGATCGCGGACGGCCTTGGTCGCGAGGCTCAACGTGCCTTCGTCGGGGCCGACCCAGTAGCGGCTCTTGATGCCGGTCAGGGCAAAGATTTCCTCGGCGCGCCGGTTGGGCCAATTGTGGATGATGTCTTCATTGCTGACACGGCGGGCACCGGTTGCAAAACCCATGCCGCTAACGGCAATTTCGGAGAAGTTGCCGGAATGACGGCGCAGCGCGGGGATCGAATGCGACTTCAGCCGGCGCAGTACAAATTTATTGTGGGTCTCCGAGGCAAGCGCGAAGTTGCGTTCGCTCAAGTCGCGGTTGGCGTCGACGGTCAGAAGCGCGCTGTCGGTGGCGATCTGATCGCCGATCTTGGCGAAGACCTCCTGCACCACGCCGCCGATATTGGCGCAGATTTCGACCGAAGCCTTGGTCGCCTCGACAACGGCGACGAGCTGGCCGACCTCGATCGTGTCGCCCGGCTTGACCAGAACATCGGTCACCAGCACGCTTTCATCCGCAGGGCCGGAGCCGATAGCCTTGATTGCCGCGGTTGGGCCGGTCTTGTCCTCTTCATGCCAGGTGACCTCGCATTCGAGAACCTCGGCCATCAGATCGACGAGCTTGCTGTAGGACGGCAGCGTTTCCAACTGGTTGCGGAAATTGAACGGCACATGCGCATCCGAGCGGGCAAGCCGGCGGACGACCACGGGTACGTCGGTCTTCTCGGTGACAGTCGCGACGATTTCGGCGCCCATGCCGACCGTGCGATTGTCTTCGTGCACCACGATCAGGCGCTTGGTGCGCTTGGCGCTCGCGAGCACTTCTTTCTCGTCCCAAGGCGAGATCGAGCGCAGGTCGATGACCTCCACGGAAAATCCCTGGGCCTCGAAGGCGCTCGCCGCCTTGGCGCAGAGCGAAACCGTGTTGCCGTAGGTGACCAGCGTCAGGTCACGGCCGCGCGCGACATAGCGCGAAAGGCCCGGGCGGACGAAATGGCTGTCGAGATCGGTGGATGTGCGGCCGTCGGAATTGTTGAGGACGGCCTTGGGGTAAAGGAAGACGGTCGGACGTCGTGATTCGAATGCGGCGTTGAGCAGGCCGGCGGCATCGCCGGCGGTGGAAGGCATGACGACGTCGATACCGGGCGTATGCGCCAGCATGCTCTCGAAACTTTGCGCGTGGAACGGCCCGAGGCCCGGCTTATAGCCGCCGCAGCTCACCATGAGGATAACGGGTGATTCCCAGGCCCCTTGGGTGCGCCAGAACATGCTGCCCATTTCCGAGACGATCTGGTTATAGGCGAGCGGCAGGAAATCGGCGAACTGCAGGAAGGCGACCGGGCGTTGACCGGCAAGCGCGCGGCCGACGGCGGTTCCGACGATGGTCGATTCGCTGAGGGGCGCGTTACGCACACGCTCGGGGTATTTCGTGCTGAGGCCGCGGGTGACACCGAAGACATCGCCCTTGGGGTCTTCGATATCCTGACCGAAAAGGACCACATCAGGATTGTCGGCAAGCTGCTTGTCGAGCACGCCGTTCAACGCCTCGCGCATGGTCAGCGTCGCCGCAGTCTTGCCGCCGCGATATTCGGTCGCGTCGTCGAAAGAGGCTGGATAAGGCGCCTTCGCTTCGGGCTCGACGTGCGGCGCATCTTCCTTGCGGGCAAGGGCTGCTTGTGCCTGCACCTCGGCGGTCAGATCCTTTTCGATCTGTTCCAGCGCGGCGGCGTCGACACCTGCCTTGTGCAGGGCGGCGCGCAGATTGGTAAGAGGATCGTGGACGGAGCCGGCCTCGATCTCCTCCTGGGTGCGATAGGTCTTCTGATCGTCGGCATTGGTATGGTCGGACAGGCGCTCGATATTGAGAACCACGAGGCTCGGCGTGCGGTTGTTGCGGCTGTGGCGGACCGCTTTGCGGAAAGCTTCACGCGACGCCTGCAGATCGTCGCCATCGGCGCGGATGATGTCGAGGCCATAGAAAGAAGAAGCGGGTCCCGTCGGCAGATCGAAGAAGGTCTGTTTGGTGGTCCGCGTCGAGATGGAGAAACTATTGTCTTCGACGATGAAGACAACGGGATATTGGCTACGCACGGCCTCGGCCACGGCTTCGACGAATTCGCCCTGCTGCGTGGTGCCGTCACCGACGCAACAAATGGCGATCGGCAGGCCCGGCTTGTGTTTCAGTGCCGCGCCAACGCCGACGGAATGCAATGCGTTGTTGCCGACGGGGCCGACGATGGAGGTGATGTTGAGAGCGCGGGAGCAAAGGTGCGCGCTCATCTGTCGGCCGGCGGAATGGGAATTACTGGTGGCGAGAAGGCTGGAGAAAAACTCACGAATGGGCATGCCACGCGCCAGCATCAGGGCTTTGTCGCGATAATGCAGATGCAACCAATCGTCATCATGGAGGAATTCGTTCAGCAGCGCAGTCGACTCATGTCCCGCGCCGGAAACGTGAAAATGTGCTATGCCTTGCTTGATGAATTCTCGTTCAAGCCGATCTATTTCACGCGATGTGAAAAATATTCTATGGAGTTGCTTGAGGTATTCTGTGGTAAATCTCCCTTCCATTTCAATGATTTTCCTAATCTTTCATTGTCATTAATTCGCGTGGGATAGGTAACCCCGTGGGATGCCTTTTTCAATACACGTTAAATGACAATATCTTCTCGATTTGAAATAGGTTTCCGAGCACTGGTTGCATGCGGGAATTTGGCGGCGCCGGTTTCAACACAAAAAATCTCTGTGGCTTCGATCATAAATGTGAATGGAGGGAAGAGGCTAGACCTTTTTCGTCGCCGCATGAATCTCTGCGACATATCCTTGCATCATCGTGCCCCCGCCGGCGTTGGCATAGGAGCCGGTGATCGCCGCGGCACCACTCGCCGTTGCGTCGATGCCAAGCGAGGAATGCCGTTCATGATCGTCCGTCAGCTCGTTTGCCGATCGGCTCGTTGGCTTGTTCGCGAAGAGAAGCCGCTCTCGCAGCCTGTTCTTCCTTGGCCAGCAGCTCCTTTGGCTTTTTCCCGATGATCTGCTTACGTCCCTTGGTAGAGAAGGGTTGTAGGAGCTGAGCGAGGAAGCCCTTGGCGACTTTGCCGCTGATGCCGATGTCGGTGGAGGAGGGGCGGGGCGGATTGTAATAGGTGCCAAGGATCTGATCCCAGATCACGAGGTTTTCGCCGTAATTGGTGTTGCCCTCGGCAAGCAGCTTCGAGTGATGCCAGCGATGCAGGCGCGGCGTGGACAGGAACCAGTCGAGCGGACCGGTGCGTACATCGATGTTGCAATGGGTGAGGAGACCGATGAAGGCTGTCACGGCGCCGATCCACAAGAAGACCGGCAGCGGCGCGCCCAAGAGATAGAGCGGGATCTGGCCGAGCGCGATCTTGAACAGCGAATCGATGATGTGGAAACGCCCGGTGTTAACGACCCACAAGCGTTCGACGCTGTGATGCAAGGCATGGAAACGCCAAAGCGACAGGTATTCGTGCGCGAGGCGATGGGCGACATAGAGGCCGAATTCGGCGATGACCAGTCCAAGCACGACCTGTAGAGCCAACGGCCACTGTTGCGGCCAGATATGCGCCTGATGGCTCAGGAAGGGCTGCGCTACGGTTGCCACCGCCATCGGAAATGACGTGCCGATGGCCGCCGCGATCTGCACGCCCCCTTTGCTCAAAAGCGTGTGGGCGACATCGCTGAACGTCTCGCCGTCGCGTTCCAGCCAGGTCTCCTCATAGGGCATCAGCCGCTCGAAGAGCGCAATCGTCGCCACGATCGAGAGATAGACGACATTGAACCAAAGGAGCGGCATTTGCGACTGAAACGCAAAATAGGCGCCCGTCAGCCCGGTGCAAAAGACGACTGGCCACAATAAGGATGAAACAGCAGCGTAGAGACGCGAACTGTTTTGAAATGTCATGCCATTGTCCTCGAATTCTCGTCAATCGGGTGGGGTGGCGCGCAATATGCGGGATATGTACCGCGATGATTGTGGACGAGGAAGCAAAATCTTCCGGTCATCGATTCTAGTCTGGTAAATTGGCGCCTCAGATCGTTGGAGGCCGAGCCATGCGTATAGAAGAAGCGAACCTCAAACATCGGGACGCGTGGTTGCGTCTGCGTGCTGAACTCTGGCCGGATAGCTCGATCGAAAATCATCGTACCGAGATCGCTGAGCTTCTCTCGAAAGAAGGCGCCATTGCATACCTTGCCTGTGAGCAGGCTGATGTCGTGGGGTTTGCGGAGGCGACAGTTCGGTACGACTATGTGAACGGCTGCGAGACGTCTCCTGTGCTTTTCCTGGAGGGCATCTATGTGCGGCCGGAGAACAGGCGGCAGGGCGTCGCGCGATCGCTCTGTGACGCGGTTGCGGCCTGGGGACGGGCTGCCGGATGCCATGAATTTGGCTCGGATGCGCTGCTCGACAACATAGTAAGCCACGCATTCCACGACGCGTTGGGTTTCGAGGAAACCGAACGCGTCGTGTATTTTCGAAAGCCGCTCTAGGATCGGAAACCTATGCCGAAAGGCCAAGGTCTCATTCAAACGTCAGCTTGGTCTTCTGCTGCCCAGCCTCGTCGAAATTCTCAGGCGACAGCCATCTCTCGTAGCCGGCCTTCAGTCGCGGCCAGTCGGCGTCGATAATTGCGAACCAGGCGGTGTCGCGGTTCTTGCCCTTGGCGACCATGTGCTGCCGGAAGATGCCTTCGAAGGTGAAGCCGAAACGCGTGGCGGCGCGCTTCGACGGCTCGTTGAGATTGTGGCATTTCCACTCGAAGCGGCGGTAGCCAAGTGTGTCGAAGACATAGGTGGCGAAGAGATAGAGCGTTTCGGTGGTGACGCGGCTGCGGGCGATGGCAGGGCCCCAGAGAATGCTGCCGATCTCGATGACGCCATGCACGGGATCGATGCGCATCAGCGCCTGGCGGCCTTCGGCCTTGCCGGTCCGTTTGTCGATCGCGGCGAAGAACAGGGGATCAGTGCTGGCGGCGGCCTTTTCAAGCCAGGGCGTGAAGGCGGCGAGATTGGCCGGCGCATCCTCGAACAGATAGCGGAATCGATCATCGGCACCCGGCGCTTGCGCCGAGGCATAGAGATCAGCGCCATGGAGTGCCGCGTCCAGCGGCTCCAGCCGGACATAGAGGCCTTCCAGGGTGATCCGTTCCGGGCGCGGCACGCCATTCCAATTCGTGAGGTCCATATCAAAGTCCTTTGGTATCAAATGCGAGGGCAATCTATCGAATCCGGCCCGATTGTATCAGTGCCGCGAGCGGTTCGGGTAGTTCTATCCCGTTGGGCAGTCCAGGCGCGGCCTCCGCCGGAGCCAAGTGGCTGCGCACCGGCAGGACGCCTGCCCAGACGGGAAAATCCGCCTCGCCGGTATCACCTGGCGGACCGTTGCGGACCTTGGCTGTCGCCTCTTCGATTTCCATCCGCAACACTGACGTCGCTTTCACCTCCTGGCCCGTCATCGGCCGCAGGCTATCCCAGCGGCCTGGAAACAGGTTTTCAACGAAGCGGCGCAGTGCCCCGGCCTTTTCCTCCGCATCCTCCAGCAGGCGGGCCGTTCCGAAAACCATGGCGGAACGATAGTTGACCGAATGGTTGAAGGCGGAGCGGGCGAGCACATAGCCGTCCAGGATGCTGCAGGTGAGGCAGACGGGCATATCCTCTGCCGAACGCAGAAAGCGGCTTGCGGCGGAACCGTGCCAATAGACGTGGTCGCCTTTGCGCCAGTGCAGCGTCGGCGTCACATAGGGTGCGCCATTGAGGACATAGCCGACGTGACACAAAGGCGTGGCGTCCAAAACCGCATAGACATCGGCACGGCCATGGCTGCCGCGATCATGTTCGCGCCGCACGCGCGAGCGCTCGGTGGTCGGATAGTCGTCGCTTTGTGGCGGGTAAAGATCGGCCATGGTTCCCTCATCGGTATTCTTTTATCCTTGCCGCCAAAGAGGTAGGTTATAAATAGCCAGTTTTCCTATTTTTAGCAGACCAGTTGAGGGCGTATCATGGATTCTGTTGCACAATGGCCGGACCTCGATCGGACCGTGGGCGACCTGGAGGGCCAAGTGTATCGCGTGATGCGCGATCGCATTCTCCAGGGGCAGATGCCGCCGGGTCAGCGGCTGCCGTCGACACGCGGGCTGGCGGTCTCGCTCGGAGTCGCGCGCTCCACCGTTGTCAACGCCTATGAGCGGCTGAAGGCCGAGGGCTATCTGCAATCGACGACAGGTGCTGCGACCCGTGTCGCCGCTTTCACCACGCCGCCGTTACAGGGACAAGCCGCGCCGACGACACTCAGCCCGACGCCAGCGATCGAGGCGGGCACGGGCGGCCTTTTTGAGCCCGGAGTTCCGGATGTAGCAGCTTTTCCACATGCCGCCTGGGCGCGCTGTCTTGGGGCTCGCGGCCGTTCGCTGCGGGTGCACGACCTCGGCTATGGTGCGCACAGCGGCATTCGCGAGTTGCGCGAGGCAATCCTCGAGCATATCTCTGCCACGCGCGGTGTGATCGCCCGCCCCGAACAAGTCCTCATCGTTCCCTCCACAGGAGCCGCCATTGATCTTTTGGCGGGCGTCCTGCTTCGGCCGAACCGTCCAGATGGGACGGTTGCCTGGATGGAGGAGCCAGGCTATGGGACGGCGCAGGCGTTGCTGCGGATGGCGGGTGCGGATCTCGTGCCAGTGCCGTGCGACGAGGCGGGTATCAATGTAGCCAAGGTTACCGGTCCGCCGCCGCGGCTGATCTATGTCACGCCCTCGCACCAATATCCGACCGGCGTGACGATGAGCCTGCCGCGCCGCCTGGCCCTGCTCGAATTCGCCCATGCTAACGGTTCGGTGGTGTTGGAAGACGACTATGACAGCGAATTCCAGTACGCCTCGCGCCCCATCGCCGCGTTGCAAGGCATCGACAGAGGCGAGGTGGTCGCCTATCTCGGCACTTTCTCGAAAACGCTCGCGCCCGGCCTGCGCGTTGCTTACGCGGTGGTGCCATCCCGTCTCGTGTCCGAGACCGCGGCCGCGCAGCGGTTGAGGGGAGCCGTAGTGCCGATCCATATTCAGGCCGCCCTTGCCGATTTCATTCGCGAAGGCCGTTTTCGCGCGCATTTGAGACATATGAATTCGGTCTATGCTGCGCGGATGGCAGCCACCGTGTCCGCGTTACGCCGTCATTGCGGGGATCGGCTCGAGATCGGCGAGCGTACCGGAGGGCTGCAATTGGCTGCCTGGTTCCGCGACTCAGGCATCGATGACCGGGCCATTGCGCAAAAGATCAATGCCCAGGGCTTCGCGCTTCGCGCCATGTCAGCCTTGCATCTTGGACCGGCAAGGCCGGGGCTGTTGTTCGGAATCGCGCGGATGGCGCCCGAGGCTGCGGATGCGGCGGCCGCGAAAATTGCCAAGCTGATTCGGTTTCCAGGCGTCACCGCCTGACGAACAATCGTCGGTATTCTCGCGGCGTCATGCCTTTCAGGGTTTTGAACTGCCTGTTGAAATTGGCGATTGAATTATAGCCGACGGCCTCACTGATATGATGGACCGCTTGATTGGTGGAGGAGAGGCGAGCACAGGCGTCGCCGATACGCATGCGCATCAGGTAATCGGAAATGGCGGTGCCGGTGTGGCGGCGGAACATCCGATGTAGGCCGGAAACGCTGAGCGCGGCGATATCGGCCAGTTCGTCCAGGCTGATGGCGCGCGCATAATTGAGATGCATATGTGTCAGTACGCGGTCGATGCGGTCCCGGCTCTCCCTCACTTCCTGCGATTGGCCCGGCGCGCTCGCAAGCGGCGTTGCCTGCCTGTCACCGGCGATCCTGACCAGGATGCTCAACAGCGACAGCAGGCGTTCGACGGGCGGTTTTTCAAAGACTGCCTCGAACTCCTGCCGTACTGCAGCAGCGATCCCTTTCGAAAATTGCAGGCCGTTGTCGGCTCGCATCACCAGTGCTTCGATCGGCCGGAATTCGACGGCGCCGCCCGCTATCTGCAGCAGCCATTCGCGGTGGAACCAAAAGACAAGGGCGACATGCGGCTTATGCTCATCGATCTTTGCGCGTGAGGCCCATGTGTGCGGCAGGTTGGGGCCGACGAGCACGAGATCGCCGTCGCCATAGTCGGCGCTATGGTCACCGATGAAACGCTGCCCGATGGAGTTCAGCGTCAGTGTGAGTTCGAATTCGGGATGATGATGCCATTGGAAGGGGATGATATCGTCGAGCCGCCGGTTCAGCATGCTCCACGACGCTTCCGGCGACTGTGTTAATATTTCAAGATAGGGTCTCATCGGGCGTCTGTTTGATAGCGGAG
The DNA here is from genome assembly GCF_030272705.1 of Rhizobium mayense. Lineage (GTDB taxonomy): Bacteria > Pseudomonadota > Alphaproteobacteria > Rhizobiales > Rhizobiaceae > Rhizobium > Rhizobium mayense. The sequence goes on from NZ_JARFYM010000011.1 coordinate 14,917, forward strand.
GCTAGAATAGTATCAGAGTCGGCCAGAGCCGAGCAACACGAGTGACCGACATTCCATTATTGCTGGAGCATCGCCTGACGTGACAGGGATCAACGAACTGGGAGACGCATATGCAGCAAGGTTTGAAACGGGACGCTCATCCAACCGCTTCTTCCGCGACGACGCAGCTGAAAGACATAAAGAAGACGTTGCCACTGCGGGTTCTCTCGCAGCAAGACTGGCAGCATTGGATCACCAAAGGCTATGTGATCGTACGGCAGGCTGTCCCTCCCGCCAATGTTGAGCGGCTTGCGGAGGTGCTTTGGACCTTCGACGAGAAAGACCCGAACGACCCTTCGACCTGGTATGCGCCGCAACGCCGCGAGCACAAGATGAACGAGCTCAACAACACGGGCATGCTGGAGATCTATAACCATCAGTATCTTTGGGACAATCGCATGGAGCCGCGCATCTATGGCGCCTTCGTCGATATCTGGGACCGCGAAGACCTGTGGGTGACGATCGATCGCGCCAATCTCAATCCGCCGAAGAAGATCAAAGGCAATCCGAACGGCTTCATTCACTGGGATGTTGACACATCCCTTCGTCCACTGCCGATAGGCGTTCAGGGCGTCTTGAGTCTGAAGAAGCAGGACGGTGATGTCGGCGGTTTTCAGTGCGTGCCGGCGTTGTTCGAGCAGTTTGAGGAATGGGTGAAGACGCAGCCCGCAGACCGGGATCCGATGCATCCCGACATGGCCGGCCTTTCGGTCGTCAACATCGATATGGAGCCCGGCGATCTGATGATCTTCAATTCACTTCTTGCCCATGGCGTCCTCCCGAATCACGCGGAAAATCGCGTCCGCATGGCGCAGTATATTTCGATGCATCCGGCCGAATTCGGCAATGTCGCCGAGCGTGAGGAACGCATCCGCCTGTGGCGCGAGCTCGATCATCCGAAGCGAGAAGCCTTTCCCGGCGATCCCCGCGACTGGGAAAAGCACAACGCGACGACGGCCGTCCTGACGCCGCTGGGCGAAAAGCTGCTGGGGCTGACTGCCTGGTAAAAGTGGTTGCGAAACTTTGATCGAGCGGCCTTGCTGCCGCTTGATCTCTATCCTTGAAGACGGATGCCTAGACGATCGGCTAAACCTGGTTCCAGCGGCGGACGACCGGTTCGGTCAGGTCGTGTTCATAGCCGAGAACGCTGATGCTGGTGGTGTCGAGCACGAAGTGTGCGCCGCCTTCCGGCGGCAGGCCGAGCCAGCGGGCGGAGAAGACTCTCAGGAAATGCGCGCTGGAGAAGATCAGAGCGTTGCCGTTCACGTTCCGAAGCTCGCCGATGATCCGGTCGGCTCTCGCGCCGACATCGGCGGCCGCCTCGCCATTGGGACATCCGTCGCGAAACAGTTGCCAGCCGGGGCGCTGAGCGAGAATTTCCTTGGTGGTGACGCCCTCGTAGGCGCCATAGTCCCACTCGGCCAGATCGTCCTTGATGACACGCGCATCGCCGAAGCCGGCAAGCGCGCTGGTGCTCTTGGCGCGCTGTGACGGGCTCGACCAGACGGCGGCGAAATCGATGGTGGGGAGGCGGCCGGCAACTTTGCGGGCGGCTTCTTCACCGGCTGATGTCAGGGGGATGTCGGTTCGACCGGTATGCCTGCCGGACAGGCTCCATTCCGTCTGTCCATGCCGAACCAGGTAGATTTCCGGATACGAACTGCTCATTTGAACGCCTCTCAATCGCGCTGAAACTCCCGGTGTTTCTTCGCATCTGCGAGACGGTCTGTCGAGGGACGATCTGCGGCCTATCGATACCCGGTCGCGTCCGCCGGCTTGCCGGCATCCTCAATTTCGGGAACGTAACGCCATGCATCCGGGCGGGAACCGTCAAGGTCCGTGAAGCCATAGACCTGCGCAAGGCCGCCGCTGGACAGCGATTGGCCGTTCCAGCGGTCGCGATCCGGGTCGGCAGCAAGCGCTGCGACGGCACGACCGACGAAGCGCGGGGTTTCCGAGATGATGAAATGCGGAACCTTGGCGGTGGCATCGCGCCAATTGTCCTCGCTGACGCCATAGCCTTCCAACATCATTTCCGACCGCAGCCAGCCTGGCGTCAGCGAAACGGAAGTTGCGCCATAGGGCGCGAGATCCTTGGAATGCGCCCACGCCATGCGCGTCGCAGCCACTTTGACGAGATCATAGAAGGGCGAAAGCCGGTAATGGTCCGCATTGTATTCGGCGGTGCCGTCGGTCACTTCGACCAATAGACCACCGGCGCGCTCGATCAGAAGCGGCAGGGCGAAATGCGCGGTGATCAGATGCGTGTCGATGCCGAGCCGCAGCATGCGCAGGCCGTTATCCAGATTGTGCTCCCACACCGATTTGTTCCATTCGAACAGCCTTTCGCCGCCCCAGATATCATTGACGAGCATATCGAGCCGTCCCTGTTCGGCGCGAATGCGCTCGACCAGTTGCCGCACTTCGTCTGCAATGAGATGGTCGGCCTGCACCGCAATGCCATGCCCACCGGCTGCCGTTACCAATTCCGCTGTTTCCTCAATGGTTTCCGGGCGAGCGTAGTCGGATTGATGATTGCGTGTCGTACGCCCGGTGACATAGACGGTCGCGCCGGCAGCTCCCAGTTCAACGGCAATGCCCCGTCCGGCGCCGCGCGTAGCGCCCGCGACCAGGGCAATTTTTCCCTGAAGAGTCATTTGATCCTCCCGATATTCCCAATGCTTACGGGCTAGCGAAAAACCGGATATCTATTTATAACCGACTAATTGGTTATAAACAACAGAAGACGACAATGCCCAGACCCAAGACGCGGACGGATCAGGATGTACTGGAAATGGCGCTGAAGCTGATCCATCAGGCCGGGCCGGAAGCTCTGACCTTCGCAAGCCTTGCGGAAGCCTGTGGACTATCGACCGCTACGCTGGTGCAGCGCTTCAAAAGCAAGGCCGGGCTGAAACAATCCACGCTACTGCATGCCTGGAACCGATTGGACGAAAAGACGGCGACACTGGCGGCGACCGCACCGAAAACAGCCAAGGGTGCTGTGGAACTGCTGGTGGCGCTGTCGCATGATTATGGCGGCATCGAAGCCTATGCCGAGGGTCTGCTTGTCCTGCGCGAGGATCTTCGCGATCCCGTTCTCCGAGCACGCGGCGCCTCTTGGAAGGCTGCATTGTCACAGGCCCTGGATGCGTGCTTTTCCGATATTCCGCAGGCGCCGAAGGAGATTGGCCTGCTGATAGCGTCGCAATGGCAGGGCTCCCTTCTCTGGTGGAGCTTCAGTCCCGACGACGACGTGGAGCGCTATGTGGAAGCCCATCTCGAGCGCTTCATTGTCGCGATCCTTCCGTCGGCCGCTCAGGTTTGACAGAACTTATGTGATCTCGCTCCTTCGCGTGCAGTCCTTCGACAATTCTCAGGAAAGCAAGTTGACCGGGATCGGGTAGACCGATGCTCCTATCGCCGAACATGCGGGCGCGGCCGAGCTTGTTGGGTTTTTGGCGGTAGTCCTCGACGGTTTTGCCGGCCGCGGCAATCGCGGCGGCGATCATGTCGGAGGCGGGTGTTGCCTCGATCGCGTCTACGACGGCGTCCATGCTGTCGAGCACGGTCTTGTCGCCGAGCTGGCCCTTGCCGCGGCTGATCATGGCGTCGCGGGCGGCAGCGACCAGGGTCGGCAGTTCCTCCGGTGCGATCGCCGTTTTCCCCTTGCTGAGCTTGGCAGCGGCCATGAAGCCGGTGGCGAGCAGGGTGCCATAGGAAGAGGACGAGACGCGCTGGAAGGTTTTGGCGATTTCCAGCAGGGCCATGCCGATATCATCCGGCAGCGCTGCTTCGGAAGCCTCGGTAAAGCCTTTGGAAACGGTAATCCCGAGGTCGCCGTCGCCGAGTGCGCCATCAGCCGCGCAAAGCTCGTCCGATGCTTTCCGAGCATTCGCCGCAACGCGCTCCAGCGCGGCGGTAAGCATCTTGCTGTCGATCGACATGCGGTCCCTTTCATACGCGCCAGAAAGCGCATTCCGCAGGCGCTCTCAGCAGGCTTTCGAGTTCGGAATCCAACTTGATGATCGTGATGGTCGCTCCCGTCATCTCCATGGACGTGGCGTAGCGGCCGACGAGCGGCATGACGATCTCGACACCGAGTCCGTCGAGGCGCTTCTTGGCATAGCGGTAGAGGATATAGAGCTCTTCTGCCGGCGTTGCGCCGAGAGAATTGACAAGGATCGAAATGCGGTCGCCTTTTGCCAGCGCCCGATCGGCCAGCAGCCGGTCGAGCATTTCGGCGGCGATGGCGTCGGCAGGCTTGATCTCGGCCCGCCAGATGCCGGGCTCGCCATGGATGCCCATGCCCATTTCCATCTCATTATCACCGATCTCGAACGTGGGCTTGCCGGCCTGAGGGATGGTGCAGGGGGTGAGCGCCATGCCGATCGAGCGGCAGGCATCCGCTGCTTTCTGTGCCACGCGAGTCACGTCGTCGAGATCGGCGCCGGTTTCCGCATGCGCACCGGCAATCTTGAACGCATAGATCATGCCGGCCACGCCGCGGCGCTTGCCGGCCTCGTCCGGTCCGGCGGAGGCGACGTCATCGGCGAGCAATACGGTGGTGGTGCGAATATCATGTTCCATCTCCACTATTTCGCCGGCCATGTCGAAATTCATGACGTCACCGCCGTAGTTGCCGTAGAGCCTGAGCACACCCGCGCCACCGTCGGCGAGACGGATCGCCTCGGCCATCTGCTCGGCCGAAGGGCTGGCGAAGACGTTGCCGATGGCGCAGGCGTCGAGCAGGCCCTTGCCGACATAGCCGGTGAAGACGGGCAGATGGCCGGAACCGCCGCCGGTGACGATGCCGACCTTGCCGGTCCGCGCTCCGCTGGCCCTCGTGATCACCCGATGCGCCGGTTGCGCATAGAATTCGGGATGGGCCGCAACCATGCCTTCCAGCATCTCATCGACATAATTGTCGGGGGCGTTCAAAATCTTCTTCATGACGTCTGTCTCCGAAATGGATGGATGCGGCTCTCAAGCCTTGAGCGGAATTGGATTGGGCTTGGCGAAGTGACAGGCGGCCCATTGGGCGGGACGGACTTCGCGGAGCGGCGGCCGCTCTACGCTGCAAATGTCCTTGGCGAGCGGGCAGCGGGTACGGAAAGCGCAGCCTGAAGGCATGTTGGTCGGGCTCGGCACGTCGCCCTCAAGAATGATGCGGCGGCTTTTCAGATCCGGGTCGGGCTCTGGAGCGGCGGACAACAGTGCCTGCGTATAGGGATGCTGCGGCAGATCATAGACCAGTTTCTTGGAGCCGATCTCGACGATACGGCCGAGATACATCACCGCGACCCTGTCGGCGATATGGCGCACTACGGCAAGATCATGGGCGATGAACAGGAAGGAAAAGCCCTTCTGCTGCTGTAGGTCCTGCATCAGATTGATGATCTGCGCCTGCACGGAAACGTCGAGCGCGGAGACCGGTTCGTCAGCAACGATGAAATCGGGTTCAACCGAAATGGCGCGGGCGATGCCGATGCGTTGGCGCTGGCCGCCGGAAAACTGCCGGGGGTAGCGGTCCATGAAGGCCGGCGTCAGGCCGACCTGTGTCAGGAGATCCGCCACGCGGTCGCGCTTTTCCTTCGCTGAACGCGTGATACCGAACGCGTCCAGCGGCTCGGCGATGATCTGCGCGATCGAACGGCGGGGGCTCAGGGATCCATAGGGGTCCTGAAACACCATTTGCAGCTTGCGGCGCATATTGCGCATCTGTTCGCTGGAAAGTGCCGTGATGTCGGTGCCGTCATACCAGACCTTGCCGCCGCTCGGCTGGATCAGCCTGAGTAGCAACCGTCCGAGCGTTGATTTGCCGCAGCCCGATTCGCCGACCAGCGCGAGCGTCTCGCCGCGCTTGATGTCGAGATCGATGCTGTCGACGGCGCGGACTTCCTGTTTCGGCTTGCCGAACGGCAGGCCGCCGCTATCCGAGAAGGTTTTGCTGATGCCTTCGGCGCGCAGGATGCTGTTCATCGCACCACCTCCTTAGGTGATGTCGCCGACATTTCGCTTGATGTCACCCAACAGGCGGCACGGTGCGCAGCGCCGAAGGAAAACATCGGCGGCATTTCGGCGGCGCAGCGGTCGACCCGCAGCGTGCAGCGGGCATAGAAAGGACAGCCTTGCTTCACCGAGCCCGCCGCCGGAACCGAGCCCGGTATCTGGAACAGGCGCGTCTGGTCGCCGCCAAGGCGTGGAATCGATTTCAACAAGGCGCGGGTATAGGGATGAGCCGGCGCGCGGAAGACCGAGCGGACATCGGCATCCTCGACAACGCGGCCGGCATACATGACGATCACCCGGTCGCAGACATCGGCGATGACGCCGAGATCGTGGGAAATGAGGAGGACTGCCGTATTCAGCGTCTTCCTGATCTTGTGCATCAGTTCCAGCACCTGCGCCTGAATGGTGACGTCAAGTGCGGTCGTCGGTTCGTCGGCGATCAGGAGCTTCGGATTGCAGGCGACCGCCATGGCGATCATCACACGCTGACGCATGCCGCCGGAGAACTGGTGTGGATAGGCATCCAGCCTGCCTTCCGGATTGGGGATGCCGACAAGGCCGAGCAATTCGATGATGCGGGCGCGGCGTTGCTCGCGGGTGCCGGGAGCATGCAGCTTTATAGCCTCGCCGATCTGGTCGCCGATGGTCATAACCGGATTGAGCGAGCTCATCGGCTCCTGGAAGATCATAGCGATGTCACGACCGCGGATCTCGGGCATTTTGGAAAGCGGCAGGTCCAGCAGGTTGGTGCCGTCGAACGCAATGCGGCCTTCTGCGATTTTCAGCGGCGGCTCCGGGATAAGCCGCATGACCGCCAGAGACGTTATCGATTTGCCGGAGCCGGATTCGCCGACAATGCCGACCGCGCCGCCGGCTTCGATCTCGAAGCTGACGCCGTCGATGAGACGCACCCTGCCTGCTTTGCCGCTTACTTCCACCGCCAGATTGTCGACCTTGAGCAGTGGTTGTTTCATGGGGCGGTCTCCGGGTCCAGCACGTCACGCACGGCATCGCCGAGCAGATTGAAAGCCAGCACGACGCAGGTGATGGCGCAGCCGGCGCTGATGATCGGCCAGGATGAACCGAACATATTGTTGAGGCCGTCGCGGATAATGTTGCCCCAACTCGGATTCGGCGGCTGCGTGCCGATGCCGAGGAAGCTCAGCGCCGCTTCCAGACGGATGGCCGAAGCCACCCACAATGTCATCAACACGACGATCGGCGCGGCGATATTGGGGACGACATGGCGGACGATGATCACGGGCGTCCGTACACCCGCGGCAATCGCGGCTTCGACATAGGGCTCCTGCTTCACAGCAAGCGTCGAGGCGCGCGCGACGCGGGCAAAGCCCGGAATGAAGGCGACGGTGATGACGGCGACGATATTCCAGAAACCGCCGCCCAGAACGGCCGCGATGATGATCGCCAGCAGCAGTTCCGGAAAGGCAAGGAGAATATCGATCAGCCGCGATACCAGCCGGTCAAGCGTGCCGCCGAAGAAGCCTGCCGTCACGCCGAGCGTGGTGCCGAAGGCGGCGGCAAGGAGCGGCGAAACGAGGCCGAAGATCAGCGAGTTGCGTGAGCCATAGATCATGCGTGACAGCACGTCGCGGCCGAACTGATCGGTACCGAGCCAATGCTGGGCCGATGCGCCCTTGTTGATCGCCAGGAAGCTTTGCTGCAGGGGATCATAAGGGGCAATCAACGGCGCCAGGATGGCGACCGCCACGAAGATGATGATCAGCAGCAGCGCAAAGACGGTGGACACCCGACCGAAGATCAGATGCTGCAAGTGAGTGGTGAACGTGGGAGCGGGGGCGATCTCGGCGAGATCGCGATCGATGGTCAGCGTCATCTCACTTCACCCTAATTCTCGGATCGACCACGATGTAGAGCAGGTCCATCACCAGATTGACGAGAACGACGACCATGGCAAAGACGATGACGCCGCCCTGGATAACGGCATAGTCGCGCTCGGCGATAGCGTTGATCAGAAGCTTGCCGATGCCCGGCCGGTTGAAGACCATCTCGATCGCGACTGAGCCTGAAAGTGTCGTCAGCAGGCTGAGGCCCATGCCGGTTGTCAGCGGCAGCAGCGCGTTGCGCAGGCCGTGTCGATAGATGACACGGGTTTCGCCCGCACCCTTGGCGCGCGCGGTACGCACATAATTCTTACCGAGCACCTCGAGCAGCGAGGTGCGCGTCAACCGGCCGATAAACGCGGCCTTGACCAAAGCGAGCGTGAGAGCCGGCAGGAAGACGTGATAGAGGCTGTCCAGAAAGTTGCTGCCGCCGCCATTGATCGGAAACCAGCCGAGATTGAGGGCGAAGACGATCAGCAGCAACGCTCCGAGATAGAAGTCGGGGATGGCGTAGCCGATCAGGGAAAAGACGCGCATGCCGCTGTCCGGCGCGCCGTTGCGATGGGTCGCGGCAACGACGCCGAAGGGGATGCCGATGGCGGTGCCGATCAGCATGGCGACGGCGGTCAGCTCGATCGTATAGGGCAGGTTATAGGCAATCAGTCCCAACACGGACTGGTTGGTCATCATCGACTTGCCGAAATCGAGCGTGCAGGCGCCAAGGACGAAATGGATATACTGCAGCCAGAGCGGCGCATCGAGGCCCATCTTGGCGCGGAATTGGGCGAGTTGGTCGGCCGTTGCCATGTCGCCGAGCGCAGCAATTGCCGGATCGCCCGGCAGGATACGCATGGCGATGAATACCAGCGTCAGAACCAGCAGAACGGTCGGGATCGCGTCCAGCAACCGCAGCAATAAGTATCGGGCCATATATCCAACTCCTCCACCCTGTCGATAGGAAACGGCTCCCTCCGTCTCCATCGATGGTCTCAAAACGGCTCGTGCGTCCCGCCTTCAGGTGAAATCACCAGTAGGCAGAAAAGATGCTGTCGATTCAAACAGCTAGAGCGGGCCTTTGCGCGTTCGAATGAACGCATGGCGCTCCAGGCATCGGGGCAGTCACGAGTCACCCCGATGTTTCGAATAGGCTCCTAGATCTGCAATGCCGTGCAATAGGGTTCATTCGCGAGGTTGTCCTCCAGCCCCGGCGACAGCACGGCGCGGCCATCTCTCTTGGCGCTGATGAAATATTGCAGATGAAATTTGGAGTTCGTGTAGTCGCCTGGGACGACGGCTGCGTAACCCTGTCCATCGCGTGTCATCGTCATCGCCTTCCAGCGCTCCGCCTGATTGATATGACGATAGTGCAGCACCGGCGCCTCGTCCACCGCATCCGTCATGCGGACCGTGAATGAATTGCCAGGCTTGAAGGCCACCGGAGCTTCGATATTCAGAGCTTGCGTCAATACCGGCTTACGGCTGACCAGGGCATCGATTACTGCCTGTATCTCGGCCGTTGGCTGCACGGATTCCGTCTTGCCGCCGCCACGGAGCGATTCCAGATCGAGAATTTCCGCCTGGATTTCCGGCAGGCGAGCGTGCCAGGAACCACGCAGCCACGATTGCGGGCCATAGGTCAGATCGTCGTGATAGAGGTCACGCGAAACGTCAGCCGCCGTCTGCCAGGCCATGACCGAGCGGCGGGCATGGTCGATCACAGGCTCGATCAGTTTCGACACCTTGGTGGCGATGAACAGCTCTGCCCAGCAGGAGGCGCGGAATTTTTCGGCGAAGAAACGGGCAATCCCCCCGCAGATCTGAATATCGACGATCATCCGTTGCACGGCAGGCTTGCCGAAGCTCGCAGTCTTCTTGGCGTCGAGTACGGCCTGATCGCAACCATCGGCCATCTTTTCCAGCCAGTCGGCAACATCAAGCGGCGTATAGCGGTGCGACTCCCTGCCAGCGAGCAGCAGTTCGGCATATTCGCGCGGATTGGCGAAGAGGGAGGAGTCGAAGGTCGGAGCATTGCCGAAGCGCACTGGCCCTTCCATGTCGAAACCATAGGCGCGCTGTCCGGTCCCTTCGATCAGCGGCATGTTGGTATAGACTTCCGGCCAATAATGGTTGTTGGACGCGGAGGGGCCGTGCGTCAGGCTGACAAGCGGCAACACGCGGCTTGCCCAGGAGAGACCCTGTTCGCAGATTTCAGCCGCATCGCCGCATTCATGCTGGAGATAGCGCATCCAGCTTTCGCGCGGTGCCTCCGGATAATAGAGCAGGCGGCCCCAGACACGATATTGATAGTCGTATTTCTGCCAGTCGTAGCGGGTCGGCATGCCGTGCTTCTGGTAGTTGAAGCGGGTGCCTGGGATGCCGGTGCCCATGCGCCCCTTGAAGCTCTGTGGTTCGCACCATTCCACTCCGTCGGAGCCGGCAAACATCGAGCTGCGGCCGTAGCCAGCGGCAAAGGCCGGATCGCCCCAAAGCAATACGCGCTGCGTGCCGGCCCAGATGCGGTAGATGACCTTGTAGTCCTTGTCCTTGGTCAGGAGATCGCCGTAGCTATAGCGCAGGAATTTGCGCGAGCCTTCGCTCAGTTGCTCGCGCTCGCTGCGTGCCACCTCAGGCGGATATTCCTTGTTGCGGATGGCGGACTGGTGGTAGGGCGGGCCCATGTGCTCTGCGAGGTATTTCGGAGAAGCGGTGAAGGGCATGCCGGATCGGCGCGCGATCTCCAGCATCTCGTGATCTAGCCCCTTGCCGTGCATGTCGATCTCGACAGGCCGGCCGGCGGCGGCGACACCCGCGAAAGCCTCGCGCCAGAAACCGTAATCGCCCTCGGCAATGCCGCCTTCGACATGGACGCGGAAGGTCAGGCCGGTAATCTCGGGCACTTCCTTCAGGAGCAGCGTCAATGCATCTCGGCAATAAGGCGCGAGATTGTCGTTGGTGACGCCGCGGACGGTATAGTTGGCACGTGGCACGTCGTCGAAATCATAACGCTGCGTCCAGAGCGCGAGTTGGAATTCCAGCCCGCGTTTCGCCGCCTCACGGGCGACAAATTTCAGCATCTCCAGATTGGTGTCGCGCTCTTCCTCGGAAAGTTCGACGACATCAACCTTGTAGCCCGGAACCTGCAGCAGGAACGGGTAGGGGAAATAGAAATAGACGTCGGATATCCACGGGTTGTGGTAGGGATAGTTGTAGCCCATGCCGAGCGTCAGGGCGAAGCGGTTGAAGCGGTTCGAGGCAAGCATGGTCAGATAGTCGCGCCATTGCTGCTTGTCGTAGAACCAGACCTTGTCCTCTTCCTCGCTGCAGAACAGCCGCGCCATGCTGCGCACCCGCGCCGAGGGCCGCTCGACGAGCGGGAAGGTGCCGGCGAACAGATCTTCTCCGCCGGCATAGCGCACGCGGTCCGCCAGTTCCGTCAGAGCATAGACAAGGCCGCGCTCGTCCGATCCCCAGGCTAGGATCCGGTCCTCTTCGCGGTGGAGCGCGAAGGATTCCTCTTTCTCAGGACGAGGCGCGGAAATCTGTGGTGGGAAACTCTGGGCACCGCTCGCAATCTCGATATTGAACCCTGGCCCTGCGGTTTGCGCGATCGTTGTCTCGACATCGCGTTTGTCCAGCGCCCGCTTCAATTCCGCCGCCGCCCAGCGAACGGCGTCGGACCGGGATGCATCGTCACGGTCGGGCAGGACGATCGTGATGGTCGAAAAAATGCCCATATGAAGAATTCCTCGCGAAATAAGACTAAGCTCCGCAGCGCGGACAAGAGGCCTATGGTCCGGTCGTGTCGGGTCGCATAGGCGCGAAAACCCATTCGCTCGAAAGCGATGCTCCCGGGCGTCGTAACTTTTGGTCGCGACGGAGGACGGGTCAGCGCCCCCCGCCAGTTTGCCGTCAGGTAATCTTCGTCTTCGTCAGGCGCCAATGGGCGTAGCCTGACTTGAGTTCGTAGCCGAGATCGACATTCGGGGCGCGGACCAGCATGTAGCCGTTGTCGCAAATCGGCAGCAACGGCATGTCTTTCAGGAACTTGACCTCGATCTCGTGCACCAGATCGATGCGCTTGTTGATGTCGGGCTCGTCCTGCGCCTTCGCCAGCATATCGTCGATCCCCGGGATGACGACGCCATAGTGGCTGAAATTCGGGCCGCCGGAGCCGTCCGCCTTGACCTCGGCGTCCTTGCTCAACTGCTCGATGATGGCGAGCGTCGGCACCGGCGGATAGGCGGCGGAACGCTGGTAGAGCGTGTTGGTGTCCTTGCCCTGATCGGCATGGAACGCAGTATGGTCCTTGATATTGAGCTGCATCTCGATGCCGCCGACGCGCAGCTGCTGCTGGATGATCAGCATGATCGACTGATAATCCTCGCGCTGCGAGGTATCGGCCTTGAAGGTGAAGCCTTTCGGCAGGCCGGCATCGGCAAGCAGCTTCTTCGCCTTGTCGGGGCTGTAGTCGTAACGCACTTCGGCCGGGATGGTGTCGGCGGCAAAGCCGCCGAGATAGGACGGCGGGTTGATGCCGTAGGTCCGCAATCCGACGGGGGCGAGCGCTGCCGCGATCTCGTCGCGATTGATCAGATAGGCCATGGCCTGGCGAACGCGTGGATCGTCGAAGGGTTTTACCTTCAGGTTGAAGGAGACCGTAAAGATGCTGCCCGGCGAGGCGACGTCATAATGATATCCAGCGCCGCGCTGCTGGATGGATGCCACCCAGCCGGGCGCGCGCACGCCTTCGATCATGTGAACGTCACCGGAAAACAGCGCCAGCGTGCGCGCCGTGGTGTCGGCGATATAAAGGATATGCATGTCCTTCGTGAGCGGTGCCGGACCAAAATAGTCCGGATTGGCCGTCAGCTTCACGCCCTGCGAAGGGTCGCTTTCGACGCTCACCAACTGGTACGGACCGGTGCCGACCGGGTCCTTCTCGAAATTCTTGCCCTTTTCCGTCACCGCCTTGCGCGGCACGATGCTGGACGAGAAATGACCGAGAGGACCAACGAGGAACAGCGGATCGGGCTGGCTGAGCGTGAAGGTGACCTGATAGGGGCCATCTGCTTTTACATCGGCGATATTGTTGAAGAGAACATGGTTGGCGGCGAGCTGCTTGGGATCGCGCAGACGTTCGAACGTGAAGAGCACGTCGTCCGAGGTCATCTCGCCATAGCCCTTGTGCCACTTGACGCCCTGTCGCAGCTTGAACGTCCAGGTCTTGGCATCCGGCGACATGGTCCAGCTCTCGGCGAGATTTGGCTGAACCTCATCCATGCTGTTGGGGAAATGACCTAGAGGCACGTCTATGAGCTGGTCGAAAATGTGGATGATCGCCCATTCGTCGGCGCCCTGAATTGAAAAGGCCGGGTCGATGGTGCGCAGCCCGCGGGCGGCAAAGGCCAATCTGAGTTCCGTGCTATTCTGTGCTGCTGCCGGCATTGAGAAATTGGCAGCCAGACCGGCACCGGCGATAACGGCGGCGGAACGGCCCATAAAGGTACGTCTTGTCAATGTCACGCTCGAATCCTCCTATATCGAGGCGTCGCATCTCTTCCCCACAAATTTTATTGATTTTTTATTAGTTTAGGCGAGTTGACGAGCAACGCCCAAGTACGGTAGCGCTACCAAATGGGGTCGTCAAGCGCATTTCGAATGCCTGTGGCGAATTTCATAAACCGGCTTTGAACACGGGCCGGCGTGTCTTACGATCAGCTATCGAGCGGGTACCAGGGGACCTGCAGCATGCATTCGGGGGAATGAATTTGAGAAGTCGCCGGACCGACGGTCGTCCTACAATCGCCGACGTGGCACGCCGCGCCGGGGTCGGGGCCATTACCGTTTCACGGGCACTGCGCGATCCCACTCAGGTCTCGGAGGCCCTGAGGCGGATGATCGACGACGCCGTTCGCGAACTGAACTACGTTCCAAATTTGAATGCCCGCGCTCTGGCTTCGATCCGCACCGATGTCGTCGGCGTCCTTGTTCCCTCGTTGACCCAGAATATCTTCTCCGATGTTCTGAGAGGGGTTTATGACGGCGTCGACGGCACCAATCTTCAGATACAAGTGGGCAACACCCATTACAATGAGGATGAGGAGGAGCGCCTTATCGGGCAGATGCTGCGGCAGAAGCCGGCCGGCTTGATCATCTCCGGCACTGATCAGAACGCCGGATCGCGCACCATGCTGGAGAAGGCCGGATGCCCCGTTATCCAGATCATGGATCTGACGGACGATCCGATCGACACGGTAATTGGTTTTTCCCACTACGAGGCTGGTCGGGCGATTGGGCGCCATCTCATCGAGGCCGGCTATCGCCATATCGGCTTCCTGAGCGGCTGGATGAACAGCCGTTCCCTCGGGCGTCTCGCCGGACTGACGGACACGCTGAAGGAAGCCGGCATGTACAATCCGAAGCTGATCACACCGATTATTACAGGCCAGCCGGTGCACGAACACAAAGACGAGAAGAAAATGAGCTTCGCCACCCCGCTCGGCGCCCGCAAGCTGTTGAGTGGCCTTCTGGAAGCAGATCCGCGTATGGATGCCGTCTTCTGCAACAATGACAGCATGGCGCTCGGTGTCTTGTTCGAATGCATGCAGCGTGGCATTCGTGTGCCCGAGGACTTCGGCATTGCCGGCTTCAACGACTTCGACATCATGGAAGCGGCGCATCCGTCGCTGAGCAGCGTGCGCAGCCCGCGCTGGGAATCCGGCCACGAGGCCGTGTTGGCCTTGCGCCGCCGGTTGGAGGGCGATGAGGACGGCCCGAAGATCGTCGATCTCGGTTTCCAGGTCATGAAGCGCGGCAGCACCGACCGCCATGGAGGTCTCGCCCGAAATCCCGTCAGGGGAACGTGGTGATATCGGGTTTTCCGTCTAATTTTTCCGGTATTCGGTAGCAAATGCCACTACCAGTCTGGCGCAATCTCCACCAGCGGTTGCTCGGGATTTGCGGCTAAGGCGTCCAGTAACTCCAATTCACTGCCCGTCACCGCGCGTTTGGGCTGAGGCGCGTCACGCCAGCGGTCCCAACTCGAGGTCTCGCGCCCGCTCAGCACATAATGGTCGCGCAGCACGTTGATTTTCACGAACCACAGACCAGTAACGTTGCCATGGCCGAAGGAAGTTGGGTCTGCTCTCGCTCGCCGGCATTCCAGCCATGCCTCCCCCGCCGACATAAAGGACTGGCGTGGAACGTTGGCCGGATCGAACGAGATTTGGCTCCTCTGCCGCAGCATCTGATCGATTTGGGGATCGCACAGGCACCATTCTCCAGCGCTAGAGTCCCAGTATTCGCATACCCAGTGATCTTCCCAGGCATTGGAGAAATAAGCTGCAAAACCACAGCGCATACGGGCGGGAACACCTTTGCAGCGCAGAAAGGAGCAGAGCATCATAGCGTAGTCGCGGCAGGTTCCTACAGAGCGCTTATCGGCCGACCGCTGGATGCTGAGAGGCCGTGGATCCCGACTTAAGACGTCGTTCAATCGCTCCGCGATCGGCAGAGTCGTTCGCGCCGTCGAATTGAGCTTCGTCTCGTCAAGGCCGTACTCCCTTACCCAATCAGAATGAATCAAGACGCCTTGAATGATTTGGATTAGAGCGCCAACTTCGCTCGGTAGCGCAGCGATTGCATTGGCATGACGACCTGGATCGGTCATAGCGCTATGCGGAATCCAGCGATCGATGCCTTCCATGTGTCTCTCCATCGCACTGATTGGAGGACATACTGCGTCGATTTTTGCGTCATCAGCAAGGTCGCTAGCGGCTCGAGCCGGCACCTCGCTCAAATCTCTTTGATAATCTCCTCATCCGGTCCAACCAAACTCGACCTTCACCCTGAAAGTCGCAAATTGTCGCATGACATTCGTGAGGCGCTATGACCGCTTGAGTCCGACACCGGGCACTGGTGGCACTTGCTACACAAGACCGGATTTTTTCGCTGAGATGGCCTCCCAAAGTCTCTGGTCCTGCCTCCGCGAATGAAAATATTGCCGTTGACGATCAGATACGGTAGCGCTACCATCGCCACATGACGACTTGGTTGATGACCGCATTCGCGTGGTCCGAAAGGCTGAGACGAATGTCAGGCCAAGCCGTCATTCGGGAGGATATTTCAATCGATGGGGATGTTGCAGGCGCTCGGCCATCTTAGGACGAGCGTAAGCCTGTGATCGTGCCCGGATGCATTCGGTCGAAAAGGGAGTGGTAGCATTCATGGAGGAGAAGGATCTTCACGGTCGCGTTCAATCCGTCGAGCGAGCTATGATGTTGCTGGAAGTCCTGGGAGAGGACGACGAAGGCAACCGGCTGACCGATCTCGTCAGCCGCACCGGCCTTGCGCCATCGACGGTGCACCGTATTTTGACGACTCTCGAGCAGCGCCAGTTCATCCAGTTCAACCCGACGGACCGGCTCTGGCATATCGGCCGCCAGACCTTTGCCATCGGTTCGGCTTTCGCCCGCCAGCGCAGCTTCGTGGCGCCGGCCTTGCCGTTTCTGCGCCGCCTGCGCGACCAGACGCATGAGACGGCCAATCTCGGCGTTGTCGAGGATGGCGAAGTGGTGTTGATCAACCAGGTCGAAAGCCGCGAAATCGCTCGTGCCATCAACCGCATCGGCGGTCGCGTGCCGATGCCGGCTTCGGGCATGGGCAAGGCTATTCTTGCGTCCTATTCACACGACGACGTCACGGCTGTCCTCTCGCGCTCGGGCCTGCGCCGCTTCACCGCGAACACGCTGATACGCCGTCCCGCGCTGGAGTCCCAGCTCGAAACCATTCGCGAAAACGGCTACGCCATCGACGACGAAGAGTTCGTCACCGGGCTGCGTTGCGTCGCAGCGGCCGTCTACAATTACCAGGGCGAAAGTGTTTGCGCGATTTCCGTGTCGGGGCTGCCGTCACGCATTCCGATGGAGCGTGTTCCGGCACTCGGGCGGCTGGTGGCCGAAACGGCGCAGGAACTGACGATGGCGTTGGGTGGGGCCATGCCAGGGTAGGGCGTGCGTCGATAACCCCTCTCCCCGCCAGGGGAGAGGGGCGCTTCTCCCACCAGGGAGAATGAAAATTCTTTTCCAATCAATAATTTACCGATCGTCAGGCACCACCCGTCGTCGTTGCCGCGCATGCGTGCCGGGGGTCTCTCCCCATTGCGGGGAGAGAGGACTGATTCTGTGATTATCGACCCCAATCGACCACGACGACTTCATGATCGAGTACGTCGCCGACCTCGATGACGAGTTCGTTGCCTTCGGACTTCGCCGCCACGTTTCGTCCGTTCACCCGCAAGGATACGTCAGCGGAATTGCCGGCGCCGGGTTCCTTTCGCAACCGGACGGTGACCGGGCCGATGGGCAACAGTTCGTTTTGCCGGCCAGGCACGCGCGAGGTCAGGATGCGGTTGTTGAGATGGATGATCTGCCGGCTATCCTGGCGGTACAGCGTTGCCGTGACGAAGCCATGCGTTCCTTCGAGGCTAAGAAGGGAGCGGTCGCCGAGCATCCAGCGGGCGGCATTGGCGATCAATTTGGCATGTTCGAACTGTTCGTCGCGCGCATAGCAGCGGTCGAGGTCAGCGACGAACCAGACGAATTTGCCGCCGTTGGCCGTCTCGCGCACGGTGATGGCCGGCACGTCCGAATAAGGCTGGCGCATCCAGGATGTCTCCGGCGGATAGATCGGGAAATCCGGGATGAAGGTCGCCAGCACTTTCACGTCGTCGTCGACGCCGACAACAGGCAGATAGCCGCCGAAGGGCAGGGTGTCGGTTCCGTCCAGCCCGTCAAGCACAGGGTGGCGGCTGCCATCGGCGGCCGGTGCGGTCTTGTCCTTCGGCCCGTGCACCTTGGCACGAAGTTCCGGGGAAAGACGCAGGTAGGTGTGGCGTAAGCTGGTCTCGATATCAGGATTGGCCGCCTCTTGAGCGCCACGGCTGCCACCTTTGGCATGGACGCCGAAGAGTTTCGCCAGGGCAAAATCGGCGCGCTTGTCGCCATATTCGCCGTAGAGGCTGGTGTCCGATGAGGCAATAACCGACCCGCCTTGAGCGGCGAAGGCTTCGACGGCGGCGACCTGAGTGTCCGACATTGCCGCGAGGTTCGGCAGGATCAGGACGCTGAAGCGACCAGCCGCCTTGCCAATGTCGTCGGCATGGACCGGCAAATAGGTGATGCCCGCCCTGTCCAACGCCCGTGTTGTGCCGCGATAGGGATTCATCGTGCGATCGTTGGCCTGGTCCTGGCCGTGGAAATTGTGGTTGTCCTGCGACCAGACGACACCGACATCGGCCTGCGGTTTGCGGTTGACGAGGATGTCCTGATTGGCCTCATGCCAGGTGAAGATCGGTTCGGCGGTGTTGTATTGGCGTCGGTCCTCGTGAAGCGAGCCGATATGGTGCCACCACGGCTGGATGCCGCCGGCGAAACCGGAGGACGACCAGAGGCGCACTTCGGCCGGCGGCATGCTGGCGAGCCGGAAGGCGGGAGAGCCGAGTTGATATTGCGGCGTGCTTTCCGGAATGAGCTTGTCCCAGCCGCCGACTTCGTGCAGCCGCTTGCCGACTTCGGTATTGTCCTCGAAGCCGCCGATGGTGTTGCGGCGCTGGTGGTCGAGCATCACGATCGGGCTGCGAGAGAGGATCGAAGGCAGGTCGATGAAGCGGTTGTTGTTGTTCAAAACGTCGCCGCTGATCATGCCCATCCAGGCGCAATCCTTGCCGCCGGCCTTGGTGGTCACCTTGTTGTTGAACTCCCAAAGATCGGTGCGCCGCTTGAAGTTCCAGCGAATCCAGAGGCGATAGCTCTCGTCCGTCCAGTCATGGCGGCGCGGCAACTCGACGGTTGACCATTCCCGGAATTGCTTGGCGCAGTGCTGGCAATAGCAGATGTTCTTGCGCGGAATGCCCGCCCAACTGTTGTCGGCGAAGCCGTCGGGCTGGCTGCGGGCAATGATTTCCTCCATGATTTTTGGGAGGTACTCGCTGTAATAGGGCGAGTTGATGCAGGTGACGTATTTGTCGGCCTGGCGATAGGGTTTGCCGTCGATGTCGATGCAGATCCAGTCCGGATGGGCGCGGTAGAAGTCCTCGGCCACGCGGTTCGAATCCATGCGAGCGATGACTTTCAGCCCTTCCTGACGGGCCGCCTTGACGATCTCGCCATAGAGATCGCGTTCGCCGAGCGTTTCGGCACGGTGATGCAGCGGAAATTCTGAGGGGTAATAGGCGACGATGCCGCCTGCATTGATGATTACACCCTGGATGCGCGTCTTGCGCCAATGCTCCCGCCACCATTGCTCGTCATAGCGCGCCGGGTCGATTTCGACGAGATTCGTCTGGGCCCAGCGCAGTGTCGTCTTGTACCAGGGTTCCAATGCCATGGATATCGCTCACTCTTGTCTCGGTTGATCTGCGTCGCCAAACTAGGGGAAATCCGGAGCTAGTCGTCAGCCTTTACATGAGAATTCCACGATGCGGAAAAGCAACCGTAAACCATTCGATACCGGTCCGGGAATGTGATCAAAGAGTCCCATGCATTCAGCGCTGGGCGGCGGGAGGAGACGGCGCCTAGACCCTGAACGGCCCAGAGGAGGGGACCCGCTATCATGGCCAAGAACAAGACCGCAGACGATTTGGCGAGATTTGCAGAAAGCAGCGAACTCAGTCGACGCAGCCTGCTGATCGGCGCCGCGATGCTTGCCGGAAGCGGGCTGCTGCCCGAGATCGCCCGCGCCCAGGGAGCGGCCGAAATGCTGGTCGCCTGGTGGGGGTCTGATGACCGGCACCAGAAGACGTTAAAGTTGCTGAAGCTGTTCGAATCCAAGCATCCCGGTCTGAAAATGGATGCGCAATATGGCGGGCTCATCGGCTATCAGGATAAGATTTCCACGCAGTTTGCCGGCGGCAACGCTCCGGACATCATGCAGATTTCCGACAATCGCGAGGCGCTGATCGCGTCGGGCCGTTTGCTGCGATTGGACGACGACATAGCCAGCGGAAAGATTAATCTCGCCGACGCCAATAAGAGTGTTGTTGAAACCGTCAAGGTCGGCGGCAAGCTCTATAGCATCCCCTGGGGTCTGGCCTGCGGCTGCTTCTTCCTCGACACGAAAGCCTTTCAGGACGCCAATGTCGCCTTGCCCGGCCCGGACTGGACCTGGGATCAATATGCGGAGAAGGCCAAGGCGATCAACAAGGCGAGCGGCGGCAAGATCTACGGTTCCGCCGACATCTGGGCGCCAGCCGGAACACGCTCGCTCTACCCGTTCGAATTCTTCCTGCGCCAGCGCGGCAAGTCGACGTTCACCCCAGATGGCCAGCTCGGTTTCGAACAGGCTGAACTGGCGGAGTGGTTCACCTTCTGGGACGACCTGCGCAAAGCGGGCGGCGTGCCGCCTGCCGAAATCACAGCGGCCGAAGGCGGCTACGAGACATCGCCGATCATCACCGGCAAGGCGGCGATGTATCCTGTAAACAGCTCGATAGCATCATCGCTGCAGGCGCTGACCAAGAACAAGCTCGTTTGCGCCGTCGTCCCGAACGGCATCAACAGCAAGGCGCTCTCCGGCCCGACCTTCGGCGCGTTCATCAATGCCAGCATGCAGGTCTTCGTCAACGCGGCCTCGAAGCAGAAGGATCTGGCGGTCGACTTCCTGAATTTCATCACCAACGATCCCGATGCCGCAAAGATCCAGCTGATGGCACGCGGCGTGCCGTTATCGGCGAAGGTTGCTGCATCGATCCTGCCCGCCGTCTCGCCGATAGAGCAGAGCATGGCCGATGTGATCAAATATACCCAGGATCACTCTGCCGCCCCCGGCGTCACCTGGCCGACGACGGGAGGGCAGGTTCAGGACCTGATGCAGCGCTCCCATCAAGCGATTGCATTCGGCCAGAGCAATGTCGCCGACACCGCCACCAAGTTCTTCGATGAAGCCGGGATCATTTTGAACTGATGTCGTCCTCCCAACGTCAAACAGGTATGCAGGCGGCACGGCACAAAGGGCCGCCTGCAGCGCTGACCTCATCTCCTTCAAAGGATCGTCCGCGCCGGCGCCGAAAGCAGCTCGGTGACAATAGCTGGGGCTATCTCTTTCTCGCACCCTGGGTCATCGGCATGCTGCTGTTCCTGGCAGGCCCGACGCTGGTGTCGCTCTATCTTTCCTTCACCAACTTCAACCTGCTCAACCCGCCGAAATGGATCGGGATGATGAACTACGTCCGGCTGTTCACCATGGATAGCCGCTATCTGACATCGCTTCGAGTGACCTTCACCTATGTCGCCTTTGCCGTACCGTTGAACCTCGCCTTCGCGCTGGCGCTCGCCATGTTGCTGAACGCCAAGATCAAGGGCCTGGGACTCTATCGGGCGGTCTACTACGTGCCGTCGCTGCTGGGCGGCAGCGTGGCGATTGCCATTCTCTGGCGACAGGTTTTTGGTCCGAACGGCATTGTCGCCCAGATCCTTGCGGTTTTCGGCATCCAGGGTGCGAGCTGGGTGTCTTCGCCGAATTCGGCGCTATGGACCCTGATCATCCTGCATGTCTGGCAGTTCGGCTCGCCGATGATCATTTTTCTGGCGGGGCTGAAGCAGATTCCCAAGGAACTCTATGAGGCCGCGGTGGTCGATGGCGCCGGCCGCTGGCAGCAGTTCCGGATGATCACCGTGCCGATGCTGACGCCAGTGATCTTCTTCAATCTGATCCTGCAGATCATCAATTCGTTCCAGGCCTTCACGCCCGCCTTCATCGTCAGCGGCGGCACCGGCGGCCCGCTCGATTCGACGCTGTTCTACACGCTTTACCTCTACCTGCAGGGGTTCGGAAATTTCCGGATGGGCTATGCATCGGCCATGGGCTGGGTCCTGCTCATCATCATCGGCGCCTTCACCGCGCTGGCATTTCTCTCCAGCAAATACTGGGTTCACTACGAGGACGAGAGGTAGTCGCGATGGCAAGCCTTGCAGGCCCAATCAAGACGAGGCGCAGACGCAGGGACTGGCGATGGCTGCTGCACGTCGTGCTTATCGCCGGCGCCTTCCTGATGCTCTATCCGTTGCTGTGGATGATCGGCAGTTCCTTCAAGCCGGAAGGGGAGATCTTCTCCAATCTCAATCCGATTCCGACGAGTCTGGATTTCTCCAATTATATCAAGGGTTGGACGCTCGGCACCGGTACGTCGTTTTCGACTTTTTTCCTCAATTCCTTCATCGTCTGCCTGGGGGCGATCGTCGGCAATCTCCTCTCCTGCTCGCTTGCGGCCTACGCCTTCGCGCGCATCAATTTCCATTTCAAGGGCATTCTCTTTGCCCTGATGATCGGCACCCTGATGCTGCCGTTTCATGTCACGGTCGTGCCGCAATACATCATTTTCAATTCGCTCGGCTGGATCAACACCTTCCTGCCGCTGATCGTGCCGAAGTTCTTCGCGGTCGATGCCTTCTTCATCTTCCTGATGGTGCAATTCATCCGCGGCATACCGTTGGAACTCGAGCAGGCGGCAATGGTCGACGGCTGCAATCGTTTCCAGATCTTCGCGCTGATCATCCTGCCGCTGATGATGCCGGCGCTGGTGACGACCACGATCTTCACCTTCATCTGGACGTGGAACGACTTCTTCTCGCAGTTTCTCTATTTGAATGCCGAGAAGAACTACACGGTTTCGCTCGGTCTTCGGCAGTTCCTCGATTCATCGGGGCAATCCTCCTGGGGCTCGATGTTCGCCATGACGACTCTGTCTCTGGTGCCAGTTTTCCTCGTCTTCCTGCTTTTCCAGAAGCGCCTCGTTGAAGGCATCGCGACCACGGGTCTGAAAGGGTGAGGTGGTTTGCCATGGCAAGAGCAATGATGGAGCAAGGCAATGACTGAGCGTTTGGTGGCGATCCAGGTCGGGGCCGTGTCGTTCATGGACGAAGGCGTCGGTACGGTGCTGGATACCGTGCAGGAGCGGGCGGCTGTAAATACGCTGTTCCTTGCTACCCCGACCTGGGACCGTACGACCGGCGGCCGGGCGGAGCCTGGACGGCCGTTTCCCGACCATGGCGTTTGGGAATATGAATCCGACTGGCGTGGCGGCAACTATGCCAAGGTCCATCCAGAATATTACGCCAACACCATCCTGGGACCGGCGGGCCGGGCGCCCGAATATCCCGATTGGGACATGCTGGAGACCGTCATTCCCGAGGCGAAGCGGCGGGGGATGCGAAGCTTCGCCATGGTCGACGAAAGCAGCCATGCCCGGCATCTGCGCAGCTATCCGAATTTTCTCAAATGCCTCGAAGTCGATATCTGGAACAAGCCGGCTCGACGGCCCTGCTTCAACAATCCCGACTACCGCAACTGGCATCTCGGCATCATCGAGGACTACATCAAGAGCTATGAGCTCGACGGGATCATGTGGTCGTCGGAGCGCCCGAGCCCGCTCGATCGGTTGATCCAGGAGCCGACGCGGCAGGGCCTCGGCTTGGTTACCTGCTATTGCAGCCACTGCAAAGCGCTCGGCGACGAGCGGGGCATCAGCTGGCGGCGCGCGCAGGAAGGTTACCGCAAGCTTGTTCTCTGGAACGCCGATATCGCCCGCGGCGCCATTCCCTCGGACGGCGCTTTCGTCACCTTCTGGCGGCTGCTCTTGACCTATCCGGAGCTGCTTGCTTGGCAATCGCTCTGGGCTGACGGGCAGCACCAGATGTATCGCGATATCTTCGGCACCGTGCGCGCCTATCGGCCGGAGATGAAGGTCGGCTGGAACATGCCGCAGAACATTACCTTCAGCCCGTTCTATCGAGCCAGCCAGAATTATGCGGATCTCAGCCATATCGCCGATTTCCTGAAGATATCGACTTACGACAACGCCGCCGGCCCGCGGTTCCATACCTTCATTGCGGGTATCAGCCGCACGATCTTCGGTGATGCCGCTCCGGAGCAGGTCTACCCGTTGATGCTGAAGATGCTGGGCCTTGACGAGGCACCGTATCGGGACCTGCCGAAGACCGGCTTTTCCGCGGACTATGTGCGGCGCGAAACCAAGCGGGCGCTGGTCGGCGGCGAGGGGCGTTGCGTCATCTATGCCGGCATCGACGTCGATATTCCGGTCGGTCAGCCCGACGGTGCCGAGATTCCAGGGCCGGTGCTTGGCGATGCCGCCATGATCGACGCCGACGAGACGTTGGGACCCGATTTGACGCGGACGACGCCCGAGCGGGTCAAGGCGGCCGTACTTGCCGCTTTTGAGGGCGGTGCTGCAGGCGTCGTGCTCGGCCGAAAATATTCAGAGATGCGCCTCGACAATTTGACCGGCGTTCGCGCTGCGCTCGCCGAACTCGGCTGACGGCGCCTGGATTTCGAGGCGACAGCCTCGCAGATGACTTTGGAGAGATCGATGCAGAAAATAGCTCTTGGCAGAACGGGCTTGCAGGTATCGCGGATCGCCCTTGGCGGATATCCCTTCGGCGGGCTCAACCGCGCTAACAATTGGGACCCATGGTCGGAGGAGGGGCGGAAATCGGCGATGGCCACCGTTAATCGCGCCCTTGATCTCGGCATCAATTATATCGACACGGCTCCCGCCTATGGCGATGGCAACAGCGAGAGGCTGATCGGTGAAGTGATGAAGAACCGCCGCGACGAATGCGTGCTGGCCACCAAGGTTCGTTGGGATGGTATCGGCAAGGCGGATGTTATCGCCAGCGTCCGCGACAGCCTGAAGCGCCTGAACACTGACCATCTCGATATCGTGCAATTTCACGGCGGAATGTTCTCGGCGGAGGAGTACGAGCACATCATCAATGGCGGCCCGCTCGAGGGGCTGCTGGAATTGCAGCAGAAGGGCGAGATCGGCTTCATAGGGCTGACGGCGGAGGAGCCATGGACGGCGCGGCAATTCCTGAAGCACCGGGAATTCGATGTCTTCCAGCTGGCCTATAACTTCATCTACCAATCGGCGGCGCGGCATATTCTCAACGAGGCCAGGGCCGAGAATGTCGGCGTCGTCACCATGCGCACCATGACCTCCGGGATATTCCAGCGCGGCGCGCGTTACCTCGCGCCCGACTGGCAGAAGGCCAAGGATCTTTTCCGGGTCTGCCTCGAATTTGTCCTGTCGGACAGCCGCGTCCACTCTGCCATTGTCGGCATGCGCTGGCCGGAAGAGGTCGATCTCAATGTCAAACTGGTCAACGATTTCCATCCAGCTTTCGACTTTGCGCAACTGCCCCGCATGACCGTCGATGTCTATCGGGCGCAGGATGCGGAGTGACGGCGACATGGGACGGATAGCGAGCCAGCCATGAGCGACAATCGTTTGCTGATCGATGCTTACTCCCATGTCGGCATGCCGCGTTTCCAGAGCGCCGAAGATTATGAGGGCGTGATGGCACGGGCGGGGATCGGCCGCGCTGTGCTCTGTTCCTTCGACAGCAGCCCGGACCTGGCCGCCATTCACACGGCGATCGGCCGGTCGCCGGACAAGTTCCGTGGCCTCGGCGTGCCTCTCGGCAACGACCGGACGGAGATGGAAGCCGCCGTCCGCGCTCAGCTCGCGGCAGGCTTCAGCGGCCTTAGATTGACGGATGAGGATATGATCGAGCGGCCATGGCTGCTCGATATTCTCGCCGCCGAAGGACGGATCGCCATCGTCTGCGGGCGGCCATCCGCCGACCAATCCGCCCGGGCGCTGCTCGCCAATTTCGAACGCAATCCCGACGCGATCGTGATCGGAGGACATTTCGCCGGCGTCGACAATCCTCGGATTCTTGCTTATGGCCCGGCTGCGACGCTCTTTGCCCATCCCCGCTTTCATGTCGTCTTCTCCCGGCATGGGGGATTTCCCGCCGCTGCCGTTCTGAGCTGGGCGGAGGCCGTGGTCGCCCGGACCGGATGGAGCCGTATCCTCTGGGGTTCGGAAGCTCCCGTCATGTTCTGGCGGACGGAGACCATGCCGGAGGCGATCGACTGGGTGGAGCGGCTCTCGCCAACATCGGTGGAGCGCGCTGCTTTCCGCGGCGGCAATGCGGCGAGGCTCTATTTCAGCCAGCCATCCGCCATCGCGCCGCTTGTTTTGCCGTTCGATCCGCAGACGCGAGCACGGTCGTTCCCGGCGACGCTTTGGGCGAATGGTCTGCCGGTCAATCAGACCCTCGCGGGGCGGATGGTTCACGCTTGGCTGGCAGCCGGCGGGAAAGGAAACCTCGGCACCTTCGCGGAGAAGCTGCTCGACGATGTCTTGCCGCCGCTTCCGGCAAGCGACGGTAACTGACACAACGCTAGCCTGCGGATATTCCCCTGCGAATCAATGGTTTGCAGGGGAATATTTACGTCATCGTTTCACTGCGCGGCGAACGCTGTACACCAGAATTGCAAGGCAACCCAGTAGCAACAGCAAACCGCCGATGAGCGGCGGCAGTGCGAGAAGCTTGACCGCACCGGCGACGACGATCACCAGTATCAACGAGAAAGCCGCAAGACTGCCGTCGTCGACAAACATGCCGATGAGTTCGGATATGGCGATACGGATAACGTTCATTGGGCTGCCTTTGCTGTGGAATTGCCAACGGAGCCGCGCAGGCTGCGGATGATGGCGAAAGACACCAGGGAAACGATTGCGAAGATGGCGATAAGCGCAAGATCCGCGCCCGGCCAGTCTGCGCCGAGGCCTTCACCGGTCCAGAAGATGCCGAAACTGGTCAACATCAGGCCGACGACGAATTTCAGCGTATTTTCGGGCACGGTCGCGAGGGGGCGATGGACCAGTAGGCCGATCAGCATGACGAGGATGAAGGCGGCCAGGGCGCCGAGGCCGGCATAGAGCGTCAGGCCATGGGCGCCGCCGACGGCGATGACGATGAAGACCACCTCGACGCCCTCCAATAGCACCGCCTTGAAGGAGGCAAGGCCGGCGAGATAGTCGGCGCGCCGGTCCTCGGACTGTTGCCGAAGCGCCGCCGTCTCCTTGGAGAAGGCGGCTTCCTCGTCGTGCAGGGCTATGACGCCGAGCGAGCGCAGAATGGCTTTGCGCAGCCAGCGCATGCCGAAAAGGATCAGGAGAACGCCGACGACGAATTGCAGCACGGTGATCGGCACCAGCGCCAGCAGCGGTCCGAAGATCAGAACGAGGGCGGCAAGTACGGCGAGCGCCAGGGCGGCGCCCGTCAGCGCCGGACGCCAGCTTCGCGTGACCCCGACGGCGAGGACGATGGTGAAAGCTTCCACGACTTCGACGAAGGAGCCGAGGAAGGACGCCGTTATGGTGGAGATGATGGGTGTGAGACTGTTCATGCAATGAATCCCGAGTAGAGGATAGGTTTTTGATTTTGCATGATCTTATCCGAAAGCCGCTCATGCTTCTCGGATAAGATCATGCTCCAGAGTGCCGTACGTTCATTGAACACACAAAAATCACTCTAGCCTTTGGAATCTAGAGCATCTTTTCCGCTTTCAGTTGATTCCACCTGAAAGCGGGATGGTTTAGAGCGGGATGCCGAAAAGTGTGCGCGGTTTTCGGGCGACATCCCGCTCTAACTTTTTTGATTAGAGACGGATTCAGATTTCAGGTCGATTCGACCTGAAATCATCCGGCTCTAGGCGGCAAGTACCACGCAGCGTTCGGGCGGCAAGGAGAAGACCAGCGGCGTGCCGGTCGGCATGGCTTGCGGCCAGTCGAGCCGGATGCGATGCGGCCCGAGATCGATCATCAAGCGCCAGCAGCGCCCCTGGAAAGCGCTGGACTGGACAATACCTTGAAGCCGGTTGTAGGGATAGGCATCGGATGGCCGCGCATCTTCCGGCCGAACGACCAGGAGGGCGCTGCCGCTTTGGGCACCTGCCGTATGCAGTGCTTCGATCGGAGCATTCTCGATCTTGAAACGACCGTCGCGCGCCTCTCCCGGAACGATCGAGAAGCCGCCGATAAAGCTGGCAACGAAAGCGTCGGCGGGGGCCTCATAGATCGCCTGCGGCGTGTCGAACTGCGCGATGACGCCGGAGCGCATGACGGCGATGCGATCGGAGACGGCCATGGCCTCGGCCTGGTCGTGGGTGACATAGATCACCGTGGTGGCCTCGCGGCGCACCAGCTCCATCATCTCGACCCGCATGTCCTCGCGCAGCGCGGCATCGAGGTTGCTGAGCGGCTCGTCGAACAGCATCAGCGCCGGCCGGGCGGCAAGGCAACGGGCGATGGCCACGCGCTGCTGCTGGCCGCCGGACAGTTCCGCCGGATAGCGGTTGCGATAGGCAGCGAGGCGTGTGACCTCCAGGGCGTGATCCAGCCGCCCAGCGACTTCGGTTTCGGACAGGCGTTGTGATTGCAGCCCGAAGGACAGGTTCTGGGCTACGGTCATATGCGGCCAGAGCGCATAGTCCTGAAACACCATGCCGACACGGCGCTTTTCCGGCGGCACGACAGATTGCCGGCTCCAGACGACGGTATCGTCGAACTTGACGATGCCGCTGTCGGGATTGATCAGCCCGGCAATGATGCGCAGTAGCGTCGTTTTTCCCGATCCACTGGCGCCGAGCAACGATACGACTTCGCCGGCGGCGATTTTCAGATCGAGATTGTTGAGCACGGGACGATCGCCGAGTGATTTGCAGATACCAGTGCAGTCCAGCGACGCGGTCATTTTACATTGTCTCCTCTGGTAATGCTGCTGCGATTCGGCATGAAGCGCCGCACGAGCATCCACGCTATAGCTGCGCCGCCACCGGCAACCGTCATCGCCAACAAAGCTATGGCGCAGGCGAGGCCGTCTTGATCATGGCTGAACAGTCTCAGGATCAGAGTTGGGGCAGCCGGGCCGCTGAGCGGAATAAGCATCTGTGACATCGGCAGCTCGAAAACGGTGCGGATGAAAGTCAGGAGGAAGGCTGTCACAACGCTCAGGAAGACTAGCGGCAAGGTGATGGCAAGCAGTCGGCGTATTGCGCCGGCGCCTTGCAGCCGCGCTGCGTCTGTGAGGCTTGGTGCCAGCTGGCCGATGGCCGAAAGGATGACGACGAGACAATAGGGCAAGGCGGCTGCGACATAGCCGGTGACCAATAGCGAGCCGTCGCCATAATGCGGGAACGGCCAGTCGCGAAAACCGGGCAGGCGGTTCCAGACGAGAATATAGCCGAAGCCGAGCACGATGCCGGGAATGGCCACCGCGCCGAGCGATAGGCCGACGGCGATCGTGCGCATGAGCGAATTGGAGCGGTCGAGCCTAGCTGAAAGGAGCAGGGCGATGCCGCTGGCGATGATCGCCGTCAAGCCGGCGTAACCGAGGCTGCGCAGGAGACCCTGGTTTGCCGATGTGCCGAGGCTCAAGGCCGTCTGGACGTTGATCAGCGTGAAGTTGCTCCAGTCCAGGCCCTGGCCGAGGGTCTGGCTCAATGCCCGTATGGCGACCGCGATCAGTGGCAGGATCAGCGCAAGGAAGACGACGGCGAGCGCTGCGATGGTGGTGGGCCAGCGCCAGAGACCAAGCTCATACCGGTTAGCAGGCCGCGCTCTTCCGGAGATCAGACGGGGATCGGCCCGACGGCGAAGCATCCGGTCGGCCAGCACCACAAGCAGAACCAAAGCAAGCAGGATCAGCGCCTGGGCGCCTGCCGAAGCAAAGTCGACGGGATAATCGCTGGTCGCGGAATAGATGCCGTAGGTCAGCACGCCGAAGTTCGAGGTTCGGGCAATGGTTGAGGCAAGGCCGAAATCCGACAGCACCTCCGCAAAGGTGGCGATGATGCTGAGGGCGATGGCCGGCGCGAGCAGCGGGCCGTTGATCCGCAGCCAAATCCTCAATGGAGACGAGCCGTAGAGCCGCGCCGCATCCTCGAGCTCGCTGCCGAGCCCGGCAAGCGCGCTGGCGATGATGAAGCTTGCCAAGGGGAAAAGGCCGAGCGTGTGGACGAAGACCAGGCCTTCCAGCCCAAAGAAAGCCTCGCTCCACGCCTGGGGCAGAATGCCGAGCTGCGCCAGATAGCCGCCGGAGGACATCAACAGCACCCAGGCCAGCGCCTTGAGATAGGAGGGCGTCAGGAACACCAGCCAGGGCGCGACGGCAATGAAGCCGCGCAGGGGCACATTGCATCGCTGCACGAGGACCGCGAAGGCGCCGCCAAGGGCGGTAGTCGTCACGGCAACAGTTGCGGCCAGCTCCAATGAATTCAGGATCGACTGAAGAATGCGCGGCGAGGAGAAGGCATGCGCCAGCGGCTCCAGACTGAAAGCGGTGCTGCCGGCCTGAACGTCGAACAGCCGCGGCATTACGGCCTGGATCAACACAAGTGCCAGGGGTAACCCGATCAACAGGAAGAACACGGCATAAATGGCAAATGGCCCGCCGAAGCGGCCAAGGAGAGGCAGCAATCCATTCGGCGACAAGCGTCTACTGCTGGAGCCGCGGGCAAATGCCGCGGCTCCTTCATGATGCAGAACGGTCATCGTGAGCTCCGTTCGATCATGGGACGAAATGATCCTTATACCACTGCTTCCATTCGGTCTCATGCGCGGAAGCGACCTTGTCGTCGAGGTGTACGAAGGCGACTTCCGTCTGGCGGCCTGGCTTTGCCTTGACGCCTGCAATGATGGGCATGAAGAAGAAGTCGGTATCGTCGCCATCCTGCATGACGGCCTGGCCTTCAGCGCTCGTCACGAAATCGATGAACTTGCGGGCGGCATCCATATGCGTCGTCTTGGCGCTGATGCCGAGGCCCTGCGGCAAGGCAATCGAACCCTCAGCCGGGTAGACGGCGATCACCGGTTCGCCACTGGCGATCTTGGCGAAAATGGCACTGTCCTGGTTGATGCCGACAGAGGCATTGCCGGTCAGCACCGCGGTATTGACCTTGCCGCCGCTGGAAAGGCCCGAGAGCGACTTCGTGGTCAGCACCTTGCCGAGCAGATCCTTGCCGGCGTCGGTGCCGTTCGTCTGGAAGAATCCTGCGAGCCACTGGTAGGCCGGACCTGAGAGGTTCGGGTCCTTGGCGGCGACTTTGCCAGCAAATTGTGCGAGATCGGCCCAGGATTTCGGCGTCTTGTCGGCAGCCACTTTCTTGGTGTTCACTTCCAAGGCCGTCGTGCTCGCGCCCGTCGGCAGGAAGGCATGGTTTGCCGGGATCAGCGACTTGCCGAAATCGGTGAAGGCGGCCTTGTCATAGATATCGCCCGGGATCGGCTGCAGGACGTGATCCGCAGCCATGCGTTCCATCACGGCCGAGCCGTCCAGCCATACGATATCGAATTGCGGGTTGTTGCCTTCGGCGGCGATCTTGCCAAGCACTTCGCCGGTGCTGCCGGGCTCGACGACATCGACCTTGAGGCCGGTCTTGGCTTCGAATGCCTTGGCAACCTTGCCGCTGAAGTCGAGTGCGTCGTAAAGCACCAGGTCTGCGGAAAAGGCCGGGGCGGCCACTGACATAACCGCTACGCTCAGCGCAAGTCCAGCTATAGTCTTAGTAAGCATTTCTTTCTCCCACATCGGTTAGAGAGGATACAATTACTGCAATTCTATACTAGAATTCTTCTTTGAAATATTTATGTATGTGGATGATTTTCTTGTTATTTCTTTTTCTTTGTGCCGCGCTTTTTCCATGCCTTGTCGATAGACCCGCGCAGGACGCTGAGCTGGTCGAGGCTGTCGAACGCTGCTTCCTGGCAACGACCCGCCAGGCCGACAATCATGGCTTCGATCAGCACCATGGTGCCGCCATGCATCGCGAGATGATCGGCCTTGCCGCGTGGAATAGGGATGATTTCCGCCACCTTGTCGGCGACCAGCGGGCCGAGATTGTCGCTGATGAGGATCACCGGCACGTCATGCCGGGCGGCCTGGTCGAGCACGACCTCCACCTCGCGGTAAAGCGGCGCATAGGCCATCATCAGAACGGAATCGCCCTTGCCGAGCCAGAGAAGGCGGTCCGCCAAGCCAACGCCCGACGCAGAGAGCGCGCTGGTGGGCAGGCCGATGCGATTGAATTGCAGGCTGGCATAATCTGCCATTGCGCCGGATGGGCCGATGCCGAAGATGTGACGCTTCGTTGCACCTGCCAGAATGTCGATGGCGCGCTCAAAGCTTGCGGCAATCTCCGGACGCCGCAGGACGTCCAGCACGCTCTGGTGGATGCCGATGACGTGGTGGAGGGCGCCGGCCGCATCGCCGCCTGTTTCCGCGAGCGTTCTTTCCAGGCGATTGCCCGGCGACGACGTCCCGGTCAGTTCCGAGAGCATGGCCGCCCGAAGCGCCGACAGGCTTTCGAAGCCGAGCGTGCGTGCGGTGCGCACAACGGTCGCATCGCTGGCGCCGGCAAGCTGGGCGATCTGCGCGGCTGAACTCAGCAGCACCATCTGCTTCTGATCGACAAAGAAACGGGCTACGCGTTGTTCAGCAGGCGCAAGGTCCTCAAGCACGGCGAGAATCTGAGCGTCGAATGTCGCCTGCGGCTGAGTGCCCGTTGTCATGGTGGCTGCTGATCCGTCCGTAGTAAATGCTACCAATAGCGGTATAGGTAACGTTTGTTACATGCACATGACAGAGAGGAGACGGCGACGATATTGCTCGCCACAGAGGCGGCCTCGCCAAATCGAGAAAATTATCGGCAAACCTTGTTCACGTGCCGTTTAGCCGTTACCGTAATATTCCATCGAATATAACGATTGAGGGCCACATGTCGCTTTTGGCTGACTATAACCGCCACCGTCAGGCGCAGGGGCTTGGTCGAATTGCTGTCAACGAATTGACCCTGCCGTCAACGAAGGGTGGGCCGTCCTACGGTGATCCCAAGCGGGAGCAGCGCCGGAAGACGTGGGAGATTTCGCCGACTTTTCACTGCTCAATCATCGGCACGTGTCTGACGGCGGCCGAACTCCGGCAATTTCTGGTCAAATTGGGCGAGCCCGATGCCAGGACGGCAAGCGATCACGCATTGCATAGTCGCGGCGTACGGGCGGCGGGCGAGCGTGGCGTGGCCGGAAAGCTGCTCAACAAGGCGCTTGACCGCCGTCACGAGACCATGATCAAACGGTTTTC
The DNA here is from genome assembly GCF_030272705.1 of Rhizobium mayense. Lineage (GTDB taxonomy): Bacteria > Pseudomonadota > Alphaproteobacteria > Rhizobiales > Rhizobiaceae > Rhizobium > Rhizobium mayense. The sequence continues at coordinate 47,834 of NZ_JARFYM010000011.1, forward strand.
AAAACTTTCGACGGCTGACGAACTTCGCGCGCTCTGGAACGAATGCCTGGAGCAGGGCGAGATATCCGGCGCCTATTGGGCTGTAGTGAGCCATCCCGCCACTGATCGGCCCCTCACACAGGACGTGTTTGGCGAGGTGCATATGCTGTCGCATCTGGTCGGCAGTTCCAGCCGGCTGGATGTTGCTCGCCTGAGGGCGCTGCAAATCGAGGTCGATGAGAAGAAGGAAAAGATCGTCCGCCAGGAGGGGCGACTTCACGCGGCAGCGCGAGAGCAGGCGCGCTTGCAGCAGCGGATCGATGAACTGGAGGAAAGCCTGGTCCGGATACAGGCCGCAAGGCTTGCGGAGGGTGGCATCTGCGAGCACCGTCCCGAGCAGATCGCCGTTCTGCACCGGCTGGAGGCCGAGAGGGTGCGGGCGGACGTGCTTGCCGCTCGTCTCATTCAGGCTGAAGAGCGGGTGAAAGACCTGGAAAGGCGGACTGCAGCGCTCGCCGAGTGCAATACGGCCCTGCAGAGCGAGGCAGACAGTCTGGAGGTCGCTTTTGCAGCAAACGAGATCGGTGGGGCAAGCGATTATGCGCCGGAGGCGGCGGCCGCATCGCTCCTCTACGTCGGCGGCCGTCGCAATTTGTTCGAGCGGCTGCGGTTACTGGCGTCGAAACGTGGCATCGAACTCTTAATTCACGATGGTGGTATCGAGGACAATAACTCGCTTCTGCCCGGTCTGGTCGGCCAAGCCGTCGCCACGGTCTTTCCCGTCGATTGCATCAGCCATGCCGCCGCCGGCATGGTGAAGCGCCTGTGCCGGGAAAGAGGAAAACCGTTCGTACCGCTGCGGTCGGCGAGCCTTGCGAGCTTTATTGCAGCAATCGCGGCACCTGCTTTTTCCACCGACTCCTAGAGCGGCGCGGAAAGCCGATACGCCTTCACGTTTCAGTGCTTCACGCACCGATATGTAACAAAATCCGCGTCCGTGCCGTATTATCTGCGAGACAGGCGATCGTCCCCTTTATGGGAGGTTCCGAGTATGTTGAACAGACGACTATTCCTCGTTGCGGCTGGCCTTGGCGCGGTCGCGACCCGACTTGGTTTCGGAACAGGCCCCGCCGTTGCGGCTCAGAAATTTGCTGTCACCCATACCGACGAAGAATGGCGCAAGCTGTTGACGTCGGATCAGTATGACGTTCTTCGCGAGGAGGGGACGGAATATCCGTTTTCCAGCCCACTGCTGCACGAAGAGCGCAAGGGCAATTTCGCCTGTGCCGGCTGCCAGCAGGATGTCTTCTCCTCGAGCACGAAGTTCGACAGCGGCACCGGCTGGCCGAGCTTCTGGGCGCCAATCGCCGGCGCGGTCGCTACGACAGAGGACCATTCCTTCGGCATCATGCGCACGGCGGTCCATTGCAGCCGCTGCGGCTGCCATCTCGGCCATCTCTTTGCCGACGGGCCAAAGCCGACGGGCCTGCGCTATTGTATCAACGGCATCGCCATGACATTCCACCCGGTTTCGGCCTGAGCAGCCTTCGGCTAAAAGGGTTAGGTCTCAGGCGTTGCCGATCTCCGCCCGTACCGCGGGGATGACTTTCTGGCCGTAAAGTTCGATGCAGCGCATCAGCTTCCGGTGACTGAGCGTGCCGGCGCTGTATTTCAACTGGAAGCGGCTGACGCCGAGCGTCTTGATGACCGGCGCCAGCTTTGCCGCGACCGTTTCGGGCGAGCCGACATAAAGCGAGCCGTGTTCGATCTCGCTTTCGAACTCTTCGCGCGTCATCGCTGGCCAGCCGCGCTCGCGGCCGATGCGGTCACGCATTGCCTTGTAGCTCGGCCACAATTCGTCGCGGGCCTGATCGTCGGTGTCGGCAATATAGCCCGGCGAATGGATGCCGATCGGCTGAACAGTTCCGCCCAATTGCTCGAACGCCCTGTGATAGAGATCGATATAAGGCTGGAAGCGATAGGGGCTGCCCCCGATAATCGCCAGCATCAGCGGCAAGTTATATTGCGCGGCGCGGACGACCGAAGCCGGACTTCCGCCGACGCCGATCCATGTTTTCAGGTGGCCCTTTTCGATCGTCGGGAAGACTCGCTGATTGCTGAGCGGCGGGCGGATCGTTCCCTTCCATGTGACTGGTTCATTCGAAAGCAGGGCCGCGAAAAGGTCGAGCTTTTCCTCGAACAGCTTTTCATATTGGGAGAGCTCGAAACCGAACAGCGGGAAGGATTCGGTGAACGAACCGCGGCCGAGGATTACTTCGGCGCGCCCGCTCGACGCGGCGTCCAGGCTGGAAAAGCGCTGGAAGACCCGGATCGGATCATCGGAACTGAGAACGGTGACGGCCGACCCAAGATGGATGCGCGATGTACGGCCGGCAATCGCCGCCAGCACTGTCTCCGGAGAGGAGACGGCGAAGTCCTGGCGATGATGTTCGCCGATCCCGAAGAAATCGATCCCGAGCTGGTCCGCGAGCACGCCTTCTTCGATGACGTTGCGGATGACCTGTGCGTGGGATTCCGGTTTTCCGCTCTCGTCGTGGGTGACGTCGCCGAAAGTATCGAGCCCGAATTCGACAATATTTGCCGTCATGATTGTTTCCGTCGCTTATAGCAATTGTGTTTGGAAGGGATTTACCTGCGTTCCCCCGCAGGAACTACCCGCAAAGTTTCGGAGGATCCGTTCGAAGAATTCGATATGGCCGTGGTGGCAGTATAGACGGCGGCGTCTTGCCTATGAATTCGCCGGATACGTTGCGTTTGGCGAAGCCGCCGTCGATAGTGTGCGCGGTGTTCGATTGCTGTGCAACGAGGAGGAAGCGCATGCCGGAGCTGAAAAAAGTCAATCTCACAAAGGCCTTTGCGGGTCTCAGCGAGACCTGGAGCCCGCGGATCGGTGGCGATATTAACGACTTTCAGATCAAACTCGTCAAACTTGAAGGCGCATTTCATTGGCATCATCACGACGAGGAGGATGAGCTGTTCCTCGTTGTCAAAGGCACGCTTCGCATGAAGCTGCGCGAAGAGAACGGCGGCGATATCGTCCTCGGCCCCGGCGAATACATCATCGTGCGGCACGGCGTCGAACATTGTCCGACCGCGGAGCCGACATGCGAGGTCTTGCTATTTGAGAGGAATACGACGCTGAACACCGGCAATGTGGAGAACGAGCGCACCATACGTCAGCCGGCCCGGCTTTGAACGGTGCGCGGCGAATTGCGATCTCGGCTTAGGAAGATCGCAATTCGGATTTGAGACTGGCCGCCATCAATTCAACTGCGCCAGCTTATTTGGCGGGCGGCGGCAATCGGCAAACACATCCAGGCTGGGATCGTAGACCTTCGTCGCCACATCCATTAGGCCGAGGACGCTGTGGAAGATATTGTCGTGCGAATAGGTGCCGTCAGCGGCGCGTTTTGCAAGGCAGGTCATATCGTAACCGCTGGCCTTCGCCAGATCGTCGGCCAGCCAGACTAGGAACGGCACATGAGTCTGTTGCGAAGGGGCGATGATATAGGGCGTGCCGTGCAGGTAGATCCCGTTCTCGCCAAGCGACTCGCCGTGATCCGAGAAGTACATGACTGCGCCGGACAGCGAGCTTGAGCGCTGCTTCAATTTGTCGATCACCGTCGAAACGATATGGTCCGTGTAGAGGATGGTATTGTCGTAGGCGTTGGTGATCTCTTCCGGCGTGCAGCTGCCGAAATCATTGGCGCGGCAGTCGGGCGTGAAGCGGCGGAATTCGTCGGGATAGCGCTGATAGTAAGCCGGGCCGTGACTGCCGAGTTGATGCAGCACCAGGACGCTGTCGCCTTTGACGTTGTCCAGCCAGTTGTCGACCTTGTCCACCAGGATCGCATCCAGGCATTCGCCATCCTTGCAGAAGCGAGGATCGGCCGATGTCGGCAGGTAGGTGTAGGAAACGCGGTCGGTGACGTGATAGCTGCCAGTATCGTTGTCGAGCCAGGTCACGTCGACCTTGGCGTGGGTCAACACGTCCAGCAGGTTCTGTGTCTCAAGGCCCTTCAGATGGGTATATTGCGCCCGCGTATAAACGGAGAACAGGCAAGGAATCGAGGTTGCCGTCGCTGTTCCGCAACTGTTAGTGTTGGGGAAATAAACAACATTCTGTTTTGCCAACTCGGGATTGGTTATCTTGCCATAACCGCCGAGCGAAAAGTCCTGGGCACGAGCGGTTTCGCCGGCGACGATAATCGTCACGCGCGGCTTGCCGTTGTCGGCCGCGCCGACTCTGTGGGCATCCGTGCCGAGAGGCTGTGCGACGATGCTTGAATCCTTTCGTGAGTCGATGGCGTAACGGACGGCGCTGGTGATCGGCACAACCGGGTTCAGCGTATCCACCAGGTCGCGGTGCACGCGACCGATGCCGGCAAACGTCTTGTAGAAGCTGGTGCCCGCGACCACGAAGATGGCGACGCAAGAGAGGACAACAGCGGTATTATAGGCAAGCTTCTTGAGGATGGGGCGATGGACGATGCGCACCCAAGCAATCACCAGAGAGGGCAAAATACCCGTCAGCAGCACGTGCGTCGCAAAGCGCAGCGTGATCAGGTGGCCGGCCTCGGCGCCCGTCGATACTGCCGCATTGCGGATCATCTCCTTGTCGATGATGACCCCGAACTGATCGTTGAACCACGAAGACACCGACGCCACCAAGACGAAGAAGATCAGCGCCGGCTTCGTGACGTATTTGGCGGAGAAAAGCGTCAGGAGCGCCATGACCGCGACAGAGATACCGATGACGAAGGCGGCGAAGGCGGTCTGTTCCGCGATAAAATAGCCGTACGCCTTGGTCCAAAACGTCTGATTTGTCACAAGAAGTATATAAAGAGTGGTTATGAGGCAAAGAGTAACACTGCCGATTGCTGGCCGGACACCCTGTCGGCCAGGCTGAATACTATTTTCGTTCAAAGATTTTCTCCAAAGCGTTCCTGCAAGGCGGGTCGGAGAACCCGTAAACCGCAGCATGTGCTGGACGCGGCTTTAACTATTTGAGCGCGGGACCGTGCCCGCCGTTCCTGACATTTACCTGAATGGCGCTCCCTTTTGCACTGCTGTTTGGCGATTGTTTGGCAGCCAATTTCCGTTATCTGCGCTTTTCGTCGTGCAGCCACACGGATTTCAGGTCGCCGTCAGAAATCCCGCTCATACCTTCACTCACAAAATAAGGGAGGACTCGTGCGGGTTTTGCTGGTCGAAGACAATGCCACTATCGGCAACGCGGTGCAGGATCATTTGCTTGCCGAAGGCTGGGCGGTCGAGTGGTCGATGGACCTTCGGTCCGCAACGGCGGCGGTTGTCGCCGGAGCTTACAGCGTGGTTCTTCTGGATCTTCGCCTGCCGGATGGAAGTGGCATGGACCTGCTCAAACAAATGATGGCAAGGGGCGATTCTACGCCAGTCATCATCATGTCCGCCTATGATCAACTATCGGATCAAATGGCCGGGATGGACATCGGCGCGACCGATTATCTTATAAAGCCGTTCGGGCTTGGCGAACTCACGGCCCGTATCCGCAAGGCAATCACGTCTTCAAGCGCCGGAAAATCGAGGCAGCACCGGGCGAATCGTCTTCCTCAAACTGGTTGATCGACACAGCAGTAAGGCTGCTTTCAAGGGTGCTGCAGCGATCTGGAGTTGAAGACTTCGAAGACGGTCCATACGGCTGCAAAAATTACCAGTGACGAAAGCCAGCCCAGGACCGCATCGGACAGATAGTGGGCACCAGTCAAAACACGCATCGTCGGCATCATGATCGATACCACGGCCAGCGGCACTCCCAGAGGAAGACGCCAGCGCGGTGGCAGCAGCAGGATGAGACAGAGAAGCCATCCGGCCGAAGACGCTTCTCCGGAAATGAAGGAGCAATTCCTGAGGCATTTTCCCGCAAACGAGCCTGCTTGAGCAAAATCCAGCGCTCCGCCGAAAAGATTGGTATCGCGGGGGCGCGGTCGGCCGGAGTATTCCTTTAGCATCAGGTTGACGATGAGGCCGCAACCTATGGCCAGTGACAGCAGCGCCACGATGCACTGGTTGATTTTCGGCGTGCGCCAATGGGATCCGCCAAGTTTCCTCCAGGAGAGAAACGGGATCGCGAGCAGCACGATGATCGCAATATAGGGCAGGACGAGCGTGATGCTCCGCAGCAAAACGAAGAGTCGAACTTTGTCATAGGCAAACTTGCCGCAGACCTCGCCCGCCGTATCGGTCGAAGTGCAAGGCGCATCCGTAAAGACGCTGCGGGCGACGGTAAGATCGATCTGCGGAAACCTGTTGAAGAGGAGAAGCAGCACACACCAAAGTGCAAGGAGCACGACGAACGAGGCAAGCGGCTTGCCGAACGATGTCGCTCGTTTTGGGTAAGCAGCATAGTCGTCATACATCAGGAAACGCCGTCTTCCGTCATCGCATATAGGGATGTTAGGAGGGTCTATCGGCCACCCGTTGAAAGGCGCAGACGATCTCCGCTGCGCTCATTACGGGAGAAATCTGACAATAACCTGAAACATCAAGTGCTTAGAAAGACCGGTTTTTCCTCTCAACGGGCGGTGGAAAGGACCTCGGTTTCGTCGTTGGAAATTCCCAGCCTTGCTTCGATGACGGCTATCTTTTGAGGTGAATCCGCGCCGGTTTCCTCGATGTCTATAAAGAGTTGTTCGCATCCGCCGGGCGTGACGGTGACGAACATTTGACCGGTTTCGTCACTGATGTTGCACCAGCTATGGCGCACATGCGGCGGCAGGACGACGACCGTGCCGGGACCCGCGACGAACTCGTCGTCACCGCATTGGAACCGATAGGCGCCGCGGATAACGCGGAACGTCTCGATCTCGCGCGTATGGGTATGCGGTGCGGGACCCTGGCCCGGCGGGGTGAAGGTTTCCCACATGCCGAGCGCGCCGCTCGTTTCTGCTGCTGTTGCATGAATGACGGTACGGGCGCCGAACGGTGTGCGCGCGATCCGTTCACCGTCAGGTCGAGAGACAAGTGCTCTGCTGAATATCGTCATGTATTCCCCCAACTCTATAAAGGTGACAGGAAGATGCGATCAGACATTCTCGGATTGACGGGAAACTTAGCATAAGACACCTCAGGATTGAAGGACGAGCGACCTAAAATTCGAGGTCGAAATCGCCTGAATTCTTCGTCCGGTTGATGTCGTTGACAGCGGTCCTGAAGTTGGCGGTATCGCCGGCCTCGTGAGCGGCGGCAGCATTTCAATGCCAATGTTGCCTGTCTGCTGTCGCCAGCCGTCACTCGCCGGTCTTGAAATAAGCCTCGAGGCGATAGCCGTCGGGGTCGATGACAAAGGCCGCGTAGTAGAATTGGCTGTAGTCCGGCCGGATGCCCGGCTTGCCGTTGTCTTCGCCGCCATTGGCAAGCCCGGCGGCATAGAAGGCGTCGACCGCCGCCTGGCTCGGCGCGACGAAGCAGAAATGCAGCCCGGAGCCGCGATCGGCTGGAACGGGCCGCTCCACTTCCATGACCCAGAATTGCGCCCGTTCCGCACCGTAGCCGATCGTGCCGTCGAAATTCGACAGACGTTCATAGCCGAGCGGCGCTAGTGCCGCATCATAGAATTGACGGGCTCTTTCCAGGCTTTTGACACCAATCGAGATGTGATCGAACATAAAATGCAAGGCTCCATTTGTTTGCTTCCGCGGCGTCATGCCTGCCAAGGCTGAAGGTATGGTGCCCCTTCCAAATCCAATGGCTTCGGCGTTGGTTCCAACCATCTTTCAACGACCGTTCGAAGTCAATGAAGAGTGCCGGGGAAGAGTGCCTGGCGTCTCGATGGGATACAGTTCATGAGACCCTCGATCCGCGGCATTCGGCAGGTTGCCTGCATGCGTGCGGAATCGATAGGATGGGTGTCACGGCCAGCCACGCATTTTTTTCAAATCACCTGTCGATTTCCAAGGGATTGCTTCGTCGTCCTATTGAGCGAGACAATTCCGCGGCAATGGCGCCAGCGGCTCGCCTCGAAAGGAATAGTCAAATGCGTTTCATGTCCATCATCTCTTCCGCTCAGGTCGGCATGCCGACGCCGGAGCTCATGGAAGCCATTGGTAAACTCGCCGATCGCGAGATCAAGGCCGGCCGCATGATCGACACCGCCGGACTTATGCCGATCGAAACCGGAGTCCGCGTCAGCATCAAGGACAAAAAGATCGTCGTCGTCGATGGCCCGTTCGTCGAGGCCAAGGAAGTGGTCGGCGGCTATGCGATCTTCGAATTTCAGAACAAGGAGGAGGCGTTGGCGCTGACGATCGAATTCATGCAGCTCCACATAGACCACATGCCGGGCTGGGAAGGCACGTGCGAGGTTCGACCGTTCTTCGCGCCGGGTATGAACCCATGCCAAGCGCAGTCGGCCGCGGTCGCGGTCGCTATCGCTTGAAACGAACAATCGAAAGAGGGGATAGGCGGCCGTGACGGCCGCTGACGCCCATCGCACGATCCTGGCCGTCTGGCGGATCGAGCAGCCCAGGCTGATCACCAGCCTGGCAAGGATGCTGCGCGACGTGCCCTTGGCCGAAGACCTGACACAAGAGGCGCTACTGGCAGCTCTGGAGCGATGGCCCGAGACGGGCGTTCCGGAAAGGCCCGGGGCGTGGCTGATGGCGACCGCCAAACGGCGGGCGCTGGATCATCTGCGCCGCCGCCAGATGCTCGAGCGCAAGCATGAGCTGATCGCCCTGGAGATGGATGAGGAGCAGCAGGCCATGCCCGATCTAGACGCTGCCCTCGACGACGACATAGGCGACGAACTGCTCCGCCTCGTCTTCACCGCATGCCATCCGCTGCTATCTCGGGAGGCCCGCGTCGCGTTGGCGTTGCGGATGATTTGCGGCTTGACGACAGAAGAGATCGCGCGGGCATTTCTGCTGCCGGAGGCAACGATCGCTCAGCGCATTGTGCGCGCCAAACGGACCCTTTCGGAATCCGGGCTAGCCTATGAGACACCCCGCGGCGAGGAGCTCTCACGACGGCTCGCTTCCGTGCTGGAGGTCGTCTACCTGATTTTCAATGAGGGCTATACGGCAGCGCGCGGCGAGGACTGGCTGCGGCCGCAACTCTGTAACGAAGCATTGCGCATGGGCCGCATCCTTACCTCCATTGCACCGAACGAACCGGAAGCGCATGCGCTGCTGGCGCTGCTGGAGTTGAATGCCTCGCGGACCGCGGCGCGCACCGACGCGGCTGGCGAGCCGATCCTCCTGCTGGAACAGAACCGCGCCCTTTGGGATCAGCTGCAGATCCGACGGGGACTGCGGGCACTCGCACGGGCGAGGGACCTCGGCGGCGCGGGCGGTCCTTACGCCTTGCAGGCGGCCATTGTCGCCTGCCATGCGGAAGCCCGGACGGCCGAGGCGACCGATTGGGCGCGCATTGCCGGGCTTTATGGGGAGCTGGCGGCGGTTGTGCCTTCTCCGGTCATCGAACTCAATCGCGCCGTCGCGGTTGGCATGGCGGAAGGGCCGGTAGCGGGGCTGGCGATCGTGGATCAGCTTGCAGACGAGCCGGCGCTTAGGGGATATCACCTGCTGCCCAGCGTTCGTGGCGACTTGCTTCAGAAACTCGCTCGCTACGAGGAGGCGAGAGCCGCTTTCGAACGGGCCGCCGCGCTCGCCGGAAACCTGCGAGAGCGCGACTTGCTGATGCGACGTGCCGCTGAGGCGGCATCGCTGTCGTCATAGTGGTAGTCGCTCACAGGGCAGCTTCGGACCACCACCTTCAGGGCGATCGAAACTATCTGATCGCGAATACCCGCGCCCAAAGCGGCGCGGGTATTCGAATCGCCGGTTATTCTGCTGCTTGGTAGGCGCCAGAGCGCGATGTCCTTGGTCCGACGGCAGCAAGCAATGTGACGAGGGCAGCCAATATGGCAACGAAGGCAGTACCGGCGATGTAAGGATTCCAGCCGAGGCTCGGTGCCGCGCTGAAGACGGCGGATGCCGCGGCCAAGACGATGCCGCCCCCGATCTGGAAGGAGGCAAAAAGCATGCCTGAGGCCAAGCCTGACTGGTCTTCTCCGACGTCAGACAGCGCGGCGACCTGAATCGACGGATAGGTCATGGCATAGCCGACGCCCAGCAGTAGCTGCGAAATGGCTACGAGCACGATCGTATCGATCTGGCCGGCCGACAGTACCCAGAAGAGATAACTGATGGCCTGAAGTCCGACGCCGAATGTCATCAGTAAGGTCGTGCCCCGGTTCTGCCCGATCGTGGCGAAGCGAGGGGCGAGGAACATGACGCAGACGCCGCCGAGGGCGAAGGCGAAACCGGTGGCGAAGGCCGACCAGCCGACGACTGTCTGATAATAGAGCGTTGCGATGAACTGGAAGCCGACATAGGCTCCCTGGAACAGGGCAGCGATGGCATTGGCATGGCTGAGCCTGGCGCGCCGGAACATTGCAAGCGGCACCATCGGATCGTGATGACGTGACTCGACCAACAGGAACAGCAGGATCAGGATGAGCGCCGCAACGAGCGATCCCCAGGTCGCGAATGCCTGCCAGCCATCGGCGGCGGCGTTGGTAACGCCAAAGACGAAAAGCAGCAGGCCAGGGGTGATCGTCAAGGCGCCGGCCCAGTCGAAGCGGGGACGCGGACCGCTTCGCTTATGATCGGCAGGAAGGACGAAGGGGGCGACGATCAAGGCTAGGACGGCGACGGGAGCACCCATGACTAGGGTCGCGCGCCAGCTGATGAGGGTTGCTGCACCACCAAGTACCATACCGAGCACGAAGCCGGCGGCACCGGTGGAAGAAAATACGCCGAGCGCTTTGGCACGGGCGCTGCCTTCTCCGAAGACAGAGAGCAGCAGTGCGAGGGCGGCCGGCGCGGTGAAGGCGGCGGCAATGCCCTTGATGAGGCGCGCAGCGATCAGGGTCGGGGCGCTGTCGACGAAACCGCCGGCAATGCTGGCGGCGGCAAAGACGCCGAGCGACCAGAGAAACACGCGGCGGTGGCCGAAGAGATCAGCGACACGGCCGCCGAGCAGCAGAAAACCACCATAGCCAAGCACATAGGCGCTGACGGCCCATTGCAGGGACGTCGCCTGCATGCCGAGCTCTTTCTGGATTGCAGGCAGCGCCACCCCAATGGTGGAGACGTCCATGGCATCGAGGAAATTGGCGGCGCATAGCAGCAGCAACGCCAATCCGGCCCCGCTTCGAGTTTGGGAAGAATTCATCGGGATCGTTCCTTTCTATGCTGCCGCCTCTTGGGAGGTTGAAAACGGCAGGGAACGAGAAAATGTACAGCTTCTAACCCTATTGCAAATTGATAGTAACCATGTCAGGTATTACTGGTGATGATGAATGACGCCACGCTCCGAAAGATCGACCTCAATCTGCTGCTCGCCTTTTCCGTGCTCATGCAGGAACGGAATGTGAGCCGTGCTGCCGAACGCCTGCTGCTCGGCCAGCCCGGCTTGTCTGCCGCGCTGCACCGGTTGCGCGAGACGCTCGATGATGAATTGTTCGTGCGCGTCGGGCGCGGCCTGCAGCCGACGCCGCGCGCTCTTTCGATTGCGCCAGCCATCGAGGATGCGCTTTCAGGCATCGAGCGCGCCATACGCCCGCCGGCCGCTTTCGATCCGGGAAGCTGGCAGGGCGAGTTTCGCATCGGACTATGCGACAACCTCGAATCGTCATTTTTCGGGCCGCTGGCGGCGCGGATGCGGAAGCTGGCGCCTGGCGTTCGGCTGGTCAGCGTGGCGTTTGACAGGCGCGACGCTGCGCGTTTGCTGGACGAGGGAGCCTACGAGTTCAGCATCTCCGTACATGACGAACCAGCCTCCTGGCACATTCGCGCGCCTTTGTTCGAACAGGCCTCATTGTGTATCTATGACGCCCGGCATCTGACATGCTCGACGCCGCTGAGCCTGAAGCATTTCGCAAGCGCGCCGCATGTGACGGTATCACTTGAGGGCACCATATCGACCAACGTCGATGTCGCTCTTGCGCGCCTCGGGCACCGCCGTCAGGTGGTGGCGACGGTGCCGCGTTTTTCCGCCTTGCCGCCGACATTGCGCGCTATTCCGGCCATTGCGACAGTTCCGGAGTCCATCGCCCGCTGCATGGCGCCACTTCACGATCTGACAATTTCGGCCGTGCCGTTCGAGTTGCCGGCGGACTCGATTACAATGCTCTATCGGCGGGTCGATCAGGCCGACAGCCGTTCGCTCTGGCTGCGTCGCTTGTTCGTGGAAGTCGTGACGGAAGCGCTGGCGGCGAGCGGCTGCAGAATAGGCGTTTCCACGGCTGCCTGCTGCTTCGATCAGGTTCCTTTGGCTGAGGCGGTGTGAATCTGCGCAACTACGACCTCGTGCCGTTGCTCCGCAATCTCCATGGCAGTCCCGAGCGAATCGAAGAGGGCGCGACGGTACTCTCGTGATATGAATCACGGGCGTAATCATCGAATTAGAGGTGAAACTTTCGAGGTGAGGCAATGGGTTGATCGGGTTTGGCGGCGCTACGCTGTCGAAAGAATTCGATAGTCTCAACCTATCCTATCATATGGACCGGAAAACGGGGACACGGCTACGCGACCGAATTGGTGAAGGACGCTTTGCCGTTTTCATTCAATGATTTGCATGCTGACCTGGTCACCGGCCTCGTTCGTTCCGCCAGTGTCGCTCCTAGGCATGTTCTGGAAAAATACGGCTTCACTTTCGAACGCGAAATCATGTTGCACGGTACGCCCAGCAATCTCTTCGCGGTCGTGCCATACAGCCAAACGGTATGACCCCCAAATGGCTGTCATCCTGCCCATATGGGCGTAGACGAATTGCAGGCTCTTCTTTTTGCCCGTCCCATTCCACAATGGGGTACGACAATTCGCGCCACGCGTGAGTGTGCAAGGGGGAGACCGCGATGACGGAAACTCGTCTCACAGGAGAAGACCCGTCCAATGCGAGCATTGGTCAAAACGTGATCTCCGGAACCGGTGCAGGACATCTGGCGCTGGTTCCCACATGGATGCCTTTGGACATCGCGCCCAGCGCGAACGTCAATTCCGCAGGAAGCGGTGGCGATGGTATTGCGACCGGCATCATCAGCAGCAATCCCCTCGCCATCTTCACCCCATCCAACACGGCGATAGCCGGCCCTCATGCGACAGCGGACGCCTTTCAGGGCAATGGTGCGCTTTTCAATCAACACTCCACCGAAATGGCCGGCCTAGGCGGCGATGGCGGCAGCGGCAATGTCGCGATCGGCGGTACCGGCAGCAGTTCCGTCAACCATGCCGGAACCGGCGGCAACGGCCTCTTTTTTGGCGGTATGGTGAGCTCCGATGTTGCCGTCTTCGCGCCGGTGAACACCGCCGTCGCTGGTGGCCAGGGATCCATCGCGCATTCGGACCAAGCGAATGACGCAGTGTTTCTGCAGGGCGCGACCCAGATCGGCGGCATCGGCGGCTCGGGTGGCAATCACAATATTGCCGCCGGTGGCGGCGGGTCGGAGAGTGCGGCTTCAAACGCTTTACATTCGCTCATTCTCACCGGCGACAACTATGCCGGCCATGGTGGCGATGGCCATTTCATCGGCAGCATGATAGACGTGAACGTTGCCGTCTTTTCGCCGATCAACATCGCGGTCGGTGCCGCGGGCGGCTCTGCGGAAGCCCATCAGACGAACGATGTGATGTTCGACCAAGGTGGTATCCAGATGGCGGGTATCGGCGGCAACGGCGGCGGATTCAACCTATCGTCGGACACGATCTTCACCGGGAACAGTGTGGGTGGCGGCGGCGGATCAGGCTCTGCGAACGGTAGTTTCGTCGATGTCAGCATCGGATATTTCCATCCCATCAACATCGCAGTTCCTGCCGGCGGCACGGCCGATGCCCAGCAGATCGACCATATCCTGACCGATCAGCATACGCTGCAGTTGGCGGGCCTTGGCGGCCATGGCGGTGAAGGCAACCTGACGGATGCCCATTCGGCCCTCGTCGACGATATCCTCAATTTCATGCACAGCTAGATTGGCGCAGCCTTTTAGGAAACTGCCCTACCTATTTGTTTTTCCGCAGTTGCGGACGGAAGAACCGCTTCGCACATTTTTTGAAATGCTTCGGAAGCATGTTCGCAGGAACGCGCGTCAATCGTACCAATTCCGCGTTCTAACTCTCAATGGAAGCGTTCGTAGGCGGCATCGTCTCTTTCATCGACCCCGGCACCTGCATTCATTTCGGCATAGCCGTTTGGGATACATCCTCTTTCCCGGCCATACCCTATCCAAAGGGACGTCTCCTAATATCCGGCTGGATCACAGGTTGAATCGCGAGCACTCTCTGGAGGCGGTTTTATTGCCTGGTAATGACGTACCGGCATCGGCCGTGGGAGATATACGGACCGAATAGGAGAGGAGTGACACTATGCCTATTCCACTAATAACTGACACGATCAATTTCACCGATCCCACTGCAGGCAACGCAAATGCCGGCAATGGCGGCGATGGCAACGGCCATGGCGATATCAGCTACGATCCCAGTGCCCAGATCAATAACTACCAGTATGTGTATGGCGCGGACACTGATCTCCATAATGGCGATCACGTTCACCAGACGGCTGACTGGGACGCCGGCGGCGGCGGAGCTGGCGGACTTGCCCAAGCTTTTAACGCCGCGCTCTCCGCACTCACCGCCACCGGTGGAGCAGGCGGGAACGCCCAGTCCAACGGTAACGCGGGCCTTGGGAGCGGCGGCGACGTAGCAGCTGTTTCTGCAGCCACGACAGCCTCGCAAAGCACTACGTCGTTGATCGACCAGCATGCCACCATCATATCCGGCATGGGCGGCAATGGCGGTAACGGCAACACAGCCTTAGGCGGCAGCATCTCGGCTGCTTTGGTTCATACCGATACGCTCAGCACGTCCGTATCGAACGCTTTCGATCATTTCGATAATACCGACGGCAGCATCGACGTGCACCATCTCGGTAACTGATCGATTATGCCAGCCGACCCATGAATTTGGGTCCTGAGGATCGCGGGTTTCGGCCAGCGATCCTCGTATTTATGACAGTTCGACCAAGCGCATTCGCCTTGTCATAGTCCAAAGCTGCGAGATCTGATGATGTCAACAAGTCTTGCACAATCCCAGCGCCCGCAGACTCCACTGGTCATGGCCCTCCGGGCCTGCGCCGGGGCTTTCGGTTTGGTCTTCCTCTATAGTTGCGGCTACAACCTCTTTCTTCTCGCCCCTTCCATCTATCTCTTGCAGATATACGACCGGGTGATGTCAAGCCGCAGCACCGATACGCTGCTGATGCTGACGCTCATCATTTCCGTTGCGGTGGTGGTTGGCTCCACTTTGGACATCGTGCGCAGGGCAGCGCTTTCGCGCATCGGTAGCTGGCTGGATCATCGGTTGCGTCCGGATGTCCTGAACGCGTCGTTCGAATATGCCTCACGTGCCGATACCAGCGTGGCAAGCGATTGTTACCGCGACCTTGCCACATTACGTCAATTCCTCGATTCGCCGGCAAGTGCGCTCCTCTTCGATGTTCCCTGGGCGCCGGTATTCCTGCTACTGCTCTTTATGGTCCACCCCTTGCTGGGTGCGATCGGGGTTGTTAGCGCAGTTGCTCTTTTGTCGCTCGCCCTGCTGACGGAGTTGGCGACGCAGCAGCCGATCGCGCAGGCCAATCTTGCGCTGTCGCGGAGCTATATGCGGCTTGCGACGGCCCTTCGATATATTCAGGTGATCCGAGCCATGGGAATGCAGGATGGCGCGGCACAAATCGTCTACCGCGATGCCGAGGCGGCCAGAAGAGCGCAGGACACCGCCATGCATCGGACCGAGATCATTTTGGGATTCTCGAAGTCCATCAGGACGTTAACCCAAATTCTTGTCATGGGAGCGGCTGCATGGCTGGTACTCGAAGATAACAGCAGCCCCGGAATCATCTTTGTCTCGAGCCTGCTGCTCGGCCGCGGTCTTGCGCCGGTCGAGGGCGCAATCGGCGCTTGGCGCTCCTTTGCGTTTGCTCGCCATTCCTTCAATCGTCTCAATAAGATGCTGATCGTTGTTGCGTCGCAGGATGATGCCCGAACGATACCCACGCCCGACCCCAGCGGTCTCGTCTTGGACAATGTCGGCTATGCCCCGCCGTTTGTCGATCGGCCGATATTGAAAGGCGTCACGCTGCGCCTGATGCCAGGTGATTGCGTCGCGCTCATCGGCCCGTCAGGGTCAGGCAAGTCGACGCTCGGCCGGATCATGGCCGGCGTCCTGCACCCGACGAGCGGATGTACGTTTCTTGGAGGCGTTGACGTACAGGCGCTGCGCCTCTGTGGCAACACGCATCATGTCGGCTATCTGCCGCAGGATATCGAGCTTTTCGGCGGAGCCATCAAGGACGTTATCGGGCGCCTGGACGGCACGGATCCCACCAAGGCCATCGAAGCGGCAAAGCTTGTCGGGCTGCACGAAACGATCATGCGGTTACCGCACGGCTACGAGACCGATATCGGCGACGGGGGGAGCCTGCTGCTGCGCGCTCAGCGGCAACAGCTCGGACTGGCGCGCGCGGCTTACGGAAATCCGGCGCTTGTTGTGCTCGACGATCCGAATTCCAGTTTGGACTATGAAGGCGAACGCATCTTGTTCAATGCGATCGAACGCATGAGATCCAAGCGAATGATCGTCGTCATCATTACCCATCGGATGGGCGTTCTGCCCGTCACCAACAAGATCGCCATTGTCCGTAATGGCATGGTCAACGCGTTCGGAGAGAGCGAGCATATATACGATACCTACCTTCGTCCTCCATCGCCGGCGCCGACCCTGGAAGGAAGGGCTGTGCCATGACCGTCATCCGTGCCGCTCCGTCCAAATTCATAAGCCCGTCAAGCCCGAGCAGCCGGTCCGCCCAACGATTAGAGGCTGCCAAGAAGTTCTGGAGCTATTCACCCGTTCTTGATGCGGATTTCACGACTTTGGCGCCGGCGTCGCCGATGCCGGTGCTGCGTTCGGTGAAGCGAACGGGCAACCTGCTGATTTGCGTGTTTATCCTCGGTTTCGGAATATGGGCGATGCTGGCTCCCCTCAAGAGCGCTGCGGTCGCGGCCGGCGTCGTGGAGCCGGAGTTCAGCCGCAAGACCATCCAACATCTGGAGGGTGGCATCATACGGCAGATTCTCGTCAAGAACGGCGATTCTGTCATCGCGGGGCAGGTTCTGATCGAACTCGACGATACCAAGTCGCGTTCGGAACGCGACAGCATTCAAGGGCAGCTCTGGGACGCCGAGGGCATGCATGCGCGCCTGTTTGCCGAGCAGAACGGTAGTGATGAGATCACCTTTCCGCCGGACCTTCGGGCGTTGATGAACAGTAATCCGGCGGTCGAAGCCATTATGAGCGGGCAGCACAGGATATTCGAGACCCGCCGCCAGGTCATGCAGTCCGAGATCGCGATCACGCAGGAGAGGATGAGGCAGGTCCAGCAGGAAATCATCGGGCTCGGCGCGCAAAAGGCGTCGCTCGTCGACAGGGCCGAAATCTCGCGGCAAGAAATGGAATCGGCCACGAGTCTCGTCAGCAAAGGGGCGGAGAGGAAGAGCAGGATCTTCAATCTGGGGCGCGAGAAGGCTGACATCGATGGCCAGGCCGGCGAAGTGGACGCTCAGATATCGCGCGCCTATCAGGTGATCGGGGAGGCCCAGGCCAATCTGGTGAAACTGCAGAACGATCGGCTGAATGAGGTCGCCCAAGGCCTGCGCGACACGGAAAGCCAGATTCTGCAACTGAGCGAACGTTTGCGGGAAATCGACGATCAGCTTTCAAGGACCGATATCCGGGCTCCGGAGGACGGGGTGATCATGGACCTGCACGTTCACACGGCAGGTGGCGTGGTCGGCGCGGGCGAGCCGCTTCTCGATCTGGTGCCGCGCGAAGCCCGTCTTGTGATAACCGCACATGTGCGGCCGGAGGATATCAATTTGGTGCGTCCGGGGTTGGAAGCACAAGTTCATCTTCTACCTTATAATCAGCGGCGAGTTCCGCTGCTGAAAGGTACGGTGGACTATGTTTCCGCGGATCGCCTCGTCGATAAGCAGACCGGCCTGGCCTACTATGCTGCGACGATCCGTGTGACAGATGAACGATTGGCGAAGATGCACGATGTCGCGCTGGTTCCGGGCATGCCCGCCCAAGCATTGATCGAAACGGGCAAGAGCAGCGTCGCGTTTTATGCAATCAGACCGCTTCTGGACAGCTTCAACAGAGCGTTCCGCGAAGATTGAAGAACTCCAGAGCATACGGCTTGGAAATGCGACGCGAATATGGATTGGTACTCCCACCATTCCTTCCTGGCGCCTCTCAATTTCTCGCATGTCGCCGTCGAAGGGACGCAATGATGGGTAAGAGAAAATTCAATGATGACAGGATCATGGACATTCTGAAGGAGCATCAGAGTGGCATGACGGTGACGGATGTGTGCAGTAAGTACGGGATTAGCGAGCCGACATTCTATCGGTGGCAATCCCTGCAGCTCAGGAATGCCGGCTTCGACGTCAAAAGGCTGAGGGCCTTGGAAGAGGAGAACCGGAAGCTCAAGAAGCTATTGGCCGAAACCATGCTCGCAGCAGCGACGTTGAGCGAGATGCTTGAAAAAACATCCAAGGAAAGCGCGTAGCCTACTGCGCCGTCACATCATGGCCGTTGGTTAGCACCCGATAACCCAGACGGGCGACGACTTCGGTTCGGTTCTGGACTTGCAGCTTGCGCATAATGTGCTGCACATGCATTTTCACCGTGTGGCCCGACAGATTGAGCTTCCCCGCAATGACCTTATTCGAGCAGCCGCGTTGCAGCTCGGCAAGCACATCGGTTTCGCGCGGCGTGAAGTCGGCAAGATCCAGGCGATGCGCACGCGTCTCTATCATCCTTTGATCGTCATCCTGAGAGTCCGTGTGCCTAGGAAGGCCGTTCGTCAGCATGTCTAGCGGCTGCGGGCAGAATATACCGCCCGCGAGAACGAGCCGCAGCCCGGCAAGGGCGATCTCTATGGGAATTGAGGTCGTGAAAAAGCCGCGAATGCCCATTTTCAGCGCTTGAGATGCGATGGAAATATCATCCGAGCCCGACAGCAGCGCGATAGGCGCTTCGGAAAAGCGTTCCGCGATAGCCGTCAGATCGTCAAGGACACTGACGCTCTCCACGCTTCTGCCACCCAGATCCAGAACGACCAGGCGGACATCCATTCCGAGAGCCCTATCAAGACTCTCAGTAGAGACCATATCAACAAGATCCCAGCCGGCGAGTTCGTGCTCAAGAAGTTTCACGATGGTCGTACGGGCAAGTGTGTGATGGTCGATGATGATCACGGTCGGCGCATCGCGTCCGATCCGGCGTTTCGTTCGTGAATTGATGGACACGTGTCGCCCCCCAAGGTTAAATGCGCTCCATCTCGCGAGAAATATTATACCCGTTGTTGTGTCATGTCATGATAAAATGGGGATTAATCCGAGTGCAACCCATTGTGGCGAGACGCAAGAATTTCTCTAATCACAACTATGGGCTGCCGTTCTATAAACCCGTCAATTGACAGGGGTGCCGCGGCAGCTTTTCAAGGTGGCGCAGCTCGGACATCGGCAACCAGGACGCGATCGCAGCCGCGTGGCAATAGGCCGGGGGTCGAATTTGAGACGGTTGGTATTGAAAAATATGCATGTCCAGGCCGCCCGGCGTGATATCGGCGAAGGGATGACTTCAAGGGCGGGTGGATCGCTGAACCGCATATCTACACCCGGTCCCAAAGGCGATATCGACGAGCGTTTATGATTCAAACGCCGAATGATGGTCGCCATTTCTAGTTGTAACACGGCAAGGATGCATCTCCTGAGCGCGGTCTAGGTTGTGCAAAATAACACAAGAATCTGTGACGTCCTCTCAACAAGCTTGCTGGATTTTGAATACGGTTGATGCCCCACATAACACGCCGCGCATGGGCCGGATTTTGATGGCGAAGGTCGACGCCACCAATGTTGCCATGTCGACGGCCTTCGGGCCGGCGACACTTTTACGCTTCGAGGTGATCACGGGGGAGGTGCGTTAAGGCAAGGGTCTTATACGCCTGGTTCGTCACCTGCTTCCTTCCGCTGTCGGGTCAGGCCCGTTCAGGCGATACGTGTTCCATTGCCGTCATAAGGCCATTTCCAGTTGTTGATTTCCGGCATGTCCTCGCCGTATTGGCGAACATAGTGGTGGTGCGCTTCGAGTTTGCCGCGGAAAAGCTTGATCGCATCAGCCGCTTTTTCCTTCAATCCCGGCACGCGTTCGATCGCCTCGATGGCGAGATGGTAGCGGTCGAGTTCGTTGAGAACGGTCATGTCGAACGGTGTTGTCGTCGTCCCTTCCTCGATGAAGCCGCGGACATGAATGTTGTTGTGGTTCGTGCGCCGGTAGGTCAGGCGGTGGATCAGGTAGGGATAGCCGTGATAGGCGAAGATGACTGGCCGATCGGGCGTGAATAGCTCGTCAAAGGCTTCGTCGGTCAGGCCGTGCGGATGGTGTTCCTTGGACTGCAATGCCATCAGGTCGACGACGTTGACGACGCGGATCGACAGTTCCGGAATGTTCTGGCGGAGAAGATCGACCGCGGCAAGCGTCTCCATGGTCGGCACGTCACCGGCGCAGGCCATGACGACATCGGGCTCCACCGTGCTCTGTTCGTTGCCGGCCCAATCCCAGATACTGATGCCGGCCTCGCAATGTCTGGCGGCTTCATCCATCGACAACCATTGCAGTTCCGGCTGTTTGCCGGCAACAATGACGTTGATGCGGTCATAGGTCTTCAAGCAATGGTCGCCGATCCACAGCAGCGTATTGGCATCCGGCGGCAGATAGATACGCACGGTGTCGGCCTTCTTATTGGCGACGAGGTCGACGAAGCCGGGATCTTGATGGCTGAAACCGTTATGGTCCTGCCGCCAGACATGCGAGGTCAGCAGATAGTTCAGCGAGGAAACCGGTTTGCGCCACGGTAGCTCGCGCGAGACTTTCAACCACTTGGCGTGCTGGTTGAACATCGAATCGATGATGTGGATGAAGGCTTCGTAGCAGGAAAACAGGCCATGGCGACCGGTCAGCAGATAGCCCTCCAGCCAACCTTGGCACAGATGTTCGCTCAGCACTTCCATCACCCGACCGTCACGCGCCAGGCCGACGTCATACGGCTCGATTTCTTCCATCCAAACACGATCGGTCACTTCGAAGACGCTGCCAAGGCGGTTGGACTCTGTCTCGTCAGGACCGAAGATGCGGAAATTGGCATTGTCGGCATTGAAGGTCAGGGTATCGCGGAGATAATGGCCAAGGATTTCCGTCGATTGCGCCATCGTTCTGCCGCGCTCTTCGACGGTCACTGCATAATCGTCGATGGCGGGCATTAAGAGTTCTTGACGCAGGAGACCGCCGTTGGCATGGGGATTGGCGCCCATGCGTCGTTGGCCCGTCGGCGCCAGCGCGCGCAAATCGTCCTTCAGACGCCCGTCGATGTCGAAGAGATCCTCCGGATCGTAGCTTTGCATCCAGTCTTCCAGGATATTCCGATGGCCGGCATCCTCGCGGCAATTGGAAACCGGCACCTGATGCGCCCGCCAGAAGCCCTCAACCCTCTTGCCGTCGACTTCCTTTGGGCCTGTCCAGCCCTTCGGGCTTCTGAACACGATCATCGGCCAGCGCGGGCAGAAATTGCCGGGCGCACCGTGGCGGGCCTCATGTTGAATGGCGCGGATACGATCGAAGGTCTGTTCGAAGGTCGCGGCCATGGCCTGATGCATCTTGTGCGGTTCCGAACCTTCGACGAAGAACGGCTCGTAGCCGTAGCCGATGAAAAGATGGCGCAGATCCTCGTCGCTGGCGCGGCCGAGAAGGGTGGGGTTGGCGATCTTATAGCCGTTGAGATGCAAGATCGGCAGCACGGCACCGTCACGTGCCGGGTTGAGGAACTTGTTGGAATGCCAGCTAGCTGCCAGCGGGCCGGTTTCGGCTTCACCATCGCCGACGACGCAGGCCGCGATCAGATCGGGATTGTCGAAGACGGCGCCATAGGCGTGGACGAGGGCATAACCGAGTTCGCCGCCCTCATGGATCGAACCGGGCGTTTCCGGCGCGGCGTGGCTCGGAATGCCACCTGGGAAGGAGAACTGGCGGAAAAGTTTGCGCATGCCGTCCACATTCTCGGAAATATCCGGATAGATTTCACTATAGGTGCCTTCGAGATAGGTATTGGCGACCATGCCGGGACCGCCATGGCCGGGGCCACAGACATAGATGATATCGAGATCGCGATTGCGGATGATCCGATTGAGATGAGCGTAGATGAAATTCAGTCCGGGTGTCGTGCCCCAATGGCCGAGCAGGCGGGGTTTGATATGCTCGGCCTGCAGCGGCTCGCGCAGCAACGGATTGTCGAGAAGATAGATCTGCCCCACCGAGAGATAATTGGCCGCGCGCCAATAGCGGTCGATCAATGCCAGCTCGGCGGCATCAAGCACGCCGGTAGAATCTGCGGTTACCTGCTTTTCCATGTGATTGCTCCGATTCAATGTGGTCGAATGCGAAGCTAACGCCCATGGAGCGCGGTGGTTATGATCTGGATCACTCACCTGCCAAAATCGACAGGGCCTCATCGGCAATGATCTGCTCTTCGTCCGTCGGAATGACGAAAGCAGCAACGGAGCTTAATGATGTGCTGATGATGGGCGCGTTGGTTGCGTTCGCGTCATTGTCGATATCTACGCCGAGCCACCGCAGGCGGTCGCCGATCGCGGCACGAATTTCCGGCTGGTGCTCGCCGATGCCGGCGGTGAAGACGAGGCCGTCCAGGCCGCCAAGCGTTACCATCATGCGGCCGATCTCGCCGGCAATGCGCAGGCAAAACAAGTCGATCGCCTCTCGCGCTTCCGCACGCGCGTCCTTAAGCAAATCGCGCGTGTCGGCGCTGATGCCGGAGACGCCGATCAGACCGGAATGGTGGTAGAGCATGTCTTCCGCATCCTTCAGCGTCGTGCCCTTCGACCTAAGCAGATGCAGCAGCACGCCGGGATCGAGCGTGCCGCAGCGCGTCGCCATGGGGATGCCATCCAACGTCGAAAATCCCATGCTGCAATCACGGCTTTCACCGTTATCGAGGGCGCAGAGGCTGGCTCCGCTGCCAAGATGGGCGACAACGACCTTGCCGGCGGCCGCCTTGGGGGCGCGCTTCCGCAGTTCCGTGGCTATGAAAGCATAGGAAAGCCCGTGAAAGCCGTAGCGCTTGATGCCCTCATCGTGCAGCGCGCGAGGGAGAGCGAAGCGACGAACGAGATCGCTCTGGGTGGCGTGGAAAGCCGTGTCGAACGAGGCGGTCTGCGCGAGTGCCGGCCGTAGATGTTTGACTGCGCGGATCAGGCGCAGCGCCTGCGGCTGGTGCAGCGGCGCAAGCGCAGTCAGCCCTTCGATTTCGCGGATACTGACGTCATCGAGGCGCACCGGACCGGTGAACATATCGCCCCCATGGACCACACGATGACCGATGGCGCTTAAGGTGGAGAGGTCGAAATGCTCGCCGAGGATGCCAAAAGCTTCCTCCACGACTTCTTGCAACTGTTCGCCTGTGTCCGTTTGCAGAGAGCGTTCGAAAGATGTCGGACCTTCCGTCAAATGGAAGGAGAGGGGGCGGCGACGGAAATCGATCAGTCCCTTGCCGATGCGGTGCGCTTGATCCGTCTTGATTTCGAACAGGCCGATTTTGACCGTGGACGACCCAGCATTGAAAGTCAGCAGCAGGTTTCCGTTCCGCATAGTGCCAGCCTCATCAAAGGAATATCCGTCAATCGAGAAGTGAACGCGTCGGCTCGCACAAAGCGAGGACCGGCACCGTCAGCCTGCGAGAAAACACGGCGGCAAAAGGCAATTCGATTGCCGTTTGTTCCGTTGGAACTGGGCAGTCAGGCCAGGCGCGACGGCAAAGCCGCGCCCGGAGCAATTTGAAAGACCGGCCTCAGCGAGCCTTCTTCGTCAGTTCTTTCGCCCTTTTATTGTCCTCGACGATTTCATACCACATTGCGTTGAGGACGGCGAAGGCTGCGGCGAGAGGGAAGCCGAGAA
This sequence comes from Rhizobium mayense, assembly GCF_030272705.1. Lineage (GTDB taxonomy): Bacteria > Pseudomonadota > Alphaproteobacteria > Rhizobiales > Rhizobiaceae > Rhizobium > Rhizobium mayense. Next base: position 71,959 of record NZ_JARFYM010000011.1, read on the forward strand.
GCCAGGCAAAATACCACATGTTCTTTCTCCTATCGTCAGATCAGTAGGCGTGGTGGCTCTTGTCGCTGACCGTCCCGGCGTCGATCTTGCCCCAGAGCACCCGGTATACCCAGGCGGTATAGAGCAGGATGATCGGCAGGAAGAGGACCGACACGACCAACATGATGAACAGCGTCATATGGCTCGAGGATGCGTCCCAGACCGTGAGACTGGAGCGCGGGTCAAGCGAGGAGGGCAGGATAAAGGGGAACATCGAGACGCCGACCGTCGAGATGATGCCGAAAATGGCGAGTTTGCTGAAGAGCAGCGGCGCCACTTGACGGCGGGCAAGCATCGACAGAAGGGCCGCGATCGGGCCGAGGAGACCGAAGACCGGAGCAATCATCATCCAGGGATGTCTGCCATAATTGGTGAACCAGGCGCCGGGCGCGCGATCGACGGTCTTCAATAGCGGATTGGACGGACCGATCGTGTTGATCTCGCTGGTGATGTGATAGCCGTCGATGCCATACCAAAGGGCGAGGCCGCCGAGAGCGAAGAGCACGATAGTTGCGAGCGCTGCCAGGCTGCCGTAACGGCGAGCTCGATCGGCGACGACGCCGTCCGTCTTCAACTGCAGCCATGCCGCGCCATGCATGGCGAGCATGGCGACGGAGAGCAGACCGCAGAGCAATGCATAGGGATTGAGCAGTTCAAAGAACGAGCCCTCGTAATAGATCCGCATGTCGTCGGCGAAGCGGAACGGCACACCCTGCAGGACGTTGCCGACGGCCACGCCGAAGATCAGGGAAGGAACGAAACCGCCGATGAACAGCGCCCAGTCCCAGCCTGCCTTCCAGCGGGCACTCTCGCGCTTTGAGCGGTATTTGAACGCCACCGGCCTGAGGATGAGCGCGAAGAGGACCGCGAACATCGCCAGATAGAAGCCGGAGAAGGAGACCGCGTACAGCGGCGGCCAGGCGGCGAAGATGGCGCCGCCGCCTAGGATCAGCCAGACTTGGTTACCTTCCCAGGTCGCGCCAATCGCATTAATGGCGATGCGCCGCTCGGTATCGGTCTTCGCAACGAAGGGCAGGAGCGCACCGATACCGAGATCGAAGCCGTCGGTCACCGCAAAGTTGATCAGCAGAACGCCGAGCAGTACCCACCAGATGATGCGCAAAGTTTCATAGTCGATCAGTTGATGCAGGATCATGATGGTTACTCCGCAGCAGAAACGAGGGTTTCGGAAACAAGGTCGGCTTCCGGCTCGTCGTCCGGTTCCGGGCCATTGCGAATGGCTCTGATCATCAGGCTCATCTCAATGACGATCAGCGCGGTGTAGATCGCGGCGAAACCGAGGAGAGTGAGAAGCACGGCGCCGGCCCCGAGATTGGAGACGGCGGCGGCGGTCGGCAGCACGCCCTCGATAATCCAAGGCTGGCGGCCGAACTCGGCGACGATCCAGCCGAACTCGATGGCAACCCAGGGAAGCGGGATGGCAAAGACGGCGATCCTGAGCAACAGGGGGTAACGGTCGAGCTGGCGGCGCGCGGACAACAAGAAGAAGGTCGCCGTCAGCAGGATAAAGAACATACCGAGACCGACCATGACGCGGAATGTCCAGAAGAGGGTGGGCACATTCGGAATGGTATCGCGCGCGGCCTGATCGATCTGCGCATCTGTCGCCTGGCGCGGATCGTCGACATAGCGCTTCAGTAGCAGGGCGTAGCCGAGTTCATGGCCGATATCTTCGAAGGAAGCGCGCGCCTGCTCTATGGAGGTATCCTGCGCTGTGGCACCGGCAGCCGCGGGCTGGGCGGCGCGGATCTTCAATAGTGCGTCGTAGGCCTTGATGCCGTCGCGGATGCGGGTCTTGGCCTGTTCCTCGAGCTGGTTGATGCCGGGAATTTCGGTGGTCAGCGAGCGGGTACCGATCAGGCCCATGACCCACGGGATGTGCACGGCAAAATGGGTTTCGCGTGCCTGCTGGTCCGGGAAGCCGAAGGCGGTAAAGGCGGCGGGTGCCGGCTGGGTCTCCCACATGGCCTCGATCGCCGCGAGCTTCATTTTCTGGTGCTCGGTCGAGAGATAACCGCTTTCGTCGCCGAGAACGACGACCGACAGCGCCGAAGCCAGGCCGAAGGAGGCGGCAACCGTCATTGAGCGCTTAGCGATCTCTATGTGGCGGCCTTTCATCATGTACCAGGCCGAAACTCCGAGCACGAAGATCGAGGCGCAGACATAACCGGCCGACACGGTATGGACGAACTTTGCCTGGGCGACGGGATTGAAGACAACATCGAAGAAGCTCGTGATCTCCATGCGCATGGTCTGCGGATTGAGCGCCGAGCCGACCGGATTTTGCATCCAGCCATTGGCGATGAGGATCCAGAGCGCGGAGAAGTTGGAGCCGAGCGCGACCGCCCACGTAGTGACGAGGTGTCCGACCTTGGAGAGCCTGTCCCAGCCGAAGAAGAACAGGCCGACGAAGGTCGCCTCAAGGAAGAAGGCCATCAGGCCCTCGATCGCCAGTGGCGCGCCGAAGATGTCGCCGACGTAATAGCTGTAATAGCTCCAGTTCATGCCGAACTGGAATTCCATGACGATGCCCGTTGCGACGCCAAGCACGAAGTTGATGCCGAACAGCGTGCCCCAGAATTTGGTCATCTGGCGCCAGATCTGGCGTCCAGTCATCACATAGGTCGTCTCCATGATGGCAAGCAATACGGAGAGGCCGAGCGTCAGCGGCACGAACAGGAAGTGATAAAGCGCAGTCATGGCGAACTGCAGGCGCGATAGCGCCACGATGTCGAGTTCCATAGTCATTCTCCCACGGTCCCACGGGGGTTGGTCTGTACGGCGCTATTCGACGCGCCGTCTTTTCACGGTCAGTTTGCCGCCTCAGTCCGGTCGCAGCCGGTCCAGGATGGCATCGAATTCTTGTTCGCCACGTCGCGCCATCGCTGTGATGCGGCCATGTTCGAGCATGGCGATACGGTCGGCGATCGCGGCTTCACGGCGGATATGCGTGGCGATGACGAGGCTGCGGCCGGCGGCGTTGGTGGCAATCTCTCCCAACACGGCGCGGGCAGTCTCGGCGTCGAGCCCTTCAGTCGGTTCGTCGAGCAGCCAGAGCGGCGTGTCGCGCAGGAATAGACGGGCCAGCGCGAGCCGGCGCGATTGACCGCCCGACAGGCCGGCCCCGCCTTCGCCGAGACGCGCCGAAAGCTTTTTCGGCAGTGTCTGGATATCGTCGAGAAGGCCTGCGGCCTCCAGCGCCTGACGAAGCCGTTCGTCGCTTGCGAGCGGGTCGGCGAGCAACAGATTGTCGCGGATCGTATCGTCGAAAAGCTCAGTGCGCTGTGTCAACGTCGTTGCCCTGAGGCGGGTGATCGTTCCGGACGCCGGGGCAATTTCGCCGGCAAGCAGCGCTAGCAGGGTCGATTTTCCGGCGCCGCTTGCGCCGACAAGGGCAAGTCGCTCGCCGGCAGCCAGCGACAGGGAAAGGCTTTTGATCGCCGGATGCCACGCTTTCTCGTAGGTCGCGCTGACTGCCTGCAACTGGAATGCATAGGCTTCGGGTGGCTGCATGATTTCAGAGGCTACATCTTCCGTCGCCAGGCGCGGGGCGATACGTCTGGCGGCGAGCAGCGTGCGGCCGAGCTCCAACGCCCCGCGACGCAGCGCCGCAAACGGTTCTGTCGCAGCGAAGGCTATCAGCAAACCGAAAGCGGCGGCTGGCGCACCGATGGCGCCGTGTTTTGCCAGCGCGGCCACGGTCAGGAGCGTGGCTGTCAGCAGAAGCGTCGAGGCGAGCGAAAAGCTGGTATTGACGATATTTTCGATCCTGTTCAATTCATGATCCGCTTCGGCGAGCCGCCGGTCGGTATCGTCGATCGCGACGCGTTGCGCCCGCAGGCGGCCGGCCATGGCAAGATCTGTCTGGCCGGCGACCAGGTCGATGACGCGCGCCCGCAGCGCTTCCATCGCATGGGCGCGGCGGCGTCCCGGCTTCATTGCCATCCGGCCGGCGATCAAAGGAATACCGAGGCCGATGGTAACGAGCCAAAGGCCGACCAAAATACCGAAGATCGGCTGCATCAGGCCCAGCGCAACGCCGATAGCGAGAGCTGACAGCAGGGCGACGCCCGCCGGTAGCAATACGCGCAGGTAAAGCGAATCCAGCGCATCGATATCGGCCGTCAGCCGGAACAGCAGCTTGGCCGGGCGGCGCATCATATCGGCGGCGCTGCCGGATGCTGCCCAGCCGCGAAAGAGCCTCTCGCGCAAGGCCGCGAGAACGCGCAAGGTCACGTCATGGGTCACCAGTCGCTCGCCATAGCGCGCTGCCGTACGGCCGATGGCGAGCAGGCGGATGCCGGCCGATGGCGCGAAGACGTCGAAGACGATGGCACTCGTGGCCGAGACGCCGGCAAGCGCGGTCGCGGTGATGAACCAGCCGGAAAGGCCCAGTAATCCGGCGCCCGCCAGCACGGCCAAAGCCGATAGCGCGGCGCCGAGGCAAAGACCGCGTCCACGCTCGGCATGAAACAGGCGGACGACCGGCAGAAGCGTTGAGAGGCTCCGTTTCATGCGGCAATCCCCTTGCGTTGGGTTTCGAGATGGATGGTGCGGTCGAGGCGTGCCGCAAGCAGCGGATCATGGGTGGCGACGATCAGCGTCCGGCCCTCTGCCAGCGCCAGCAAAGCCTCGGTCACATCGGCTGCTGTTGCGGCGTCGAGGTGGGCGGTCGGCTCGTCGGCGAGGATGATGTCGGCGTCGTGATTGGCGGCCACGCGAGCCAGCGCCAGCCGCAGCGCCTCGCCGCCGGAGAGGCCGAGGCCGCCTTCGCCGACCGCGGCTATCTCGTTCGCAGCGACCACGCCGTCCAGGCGCACGGCGCGAAGGGCATCCTCAATGGCGCCATTGTCGATACCGGCGCGCCCCAGGCTGACATTTCTCTTCAGGCTGCCAGAGAAAATATGTGGCCTCTGTCCAACCCAGGCCATGCGGGAGCGAAGGGCGGCAGCGCTGTTCTCGGTCAGCGCGACGCCGCCGATCTTGATCGTGCCGGCTTCCAGCTGCGCAAGCCCCGCAATCAGGGAGAGGATGGTGGTTTTGCCGGAGCCGCTGGCGCCCCAGAGCGCGACATGGTCTCCGGCTGCAATGTTGAGATAGAGGTTGTTGATTATTGCCGGAAGATCCGGTGCGTGACGGAAGACCAGTCCGTCGATCTGCACGGATGGAGCCGCGGGCACGCCCTTTACGCCGTCTTGGTCGGCGGTATCGAGGATCGCAGGTCCTTGCGACGATAGGGCGTCGAGTGCTGCAAGCGCCGCTTCGCCGTTGGCGCGATCGTGCCATACGGCTGAGAGTTCGCGCAGGGGCTCGAAAAAGGCCGGTGCGAGCAGAAGGATGAAAAGGCCCTGCGTAAGAGTGAGCCGACCATTCCATGTGCCGATGTCTATCGAACCCAGCAGGCTGAAGCCGATATAGACAGAGGTCGCGGCAACGCCGAGGGCGGCGAAAAGCTCGAGAACAGCGGAGGATAGAAAGGCGATTTTCAGCACCGCCATCGTGCGGTTTCGCAACGACTCCGCATCGGCGCGCAATCGTCCAGCCGTTATATCGACGGCGTCAAGCGCCCGGATCGTGGCGAGGCCGCGCAGGCGATCGAGCAGAAAGGCGTTGAGGCCGCCGGTTTCGGCCAGCTGCTTTTCGCTGGCGGCTTTGGCGCGCCAGCCGATCAGGGCCATGAAAATTGGAATGAGCGGCGCCGCGATCAGCAGTATAAGCGCCGCAACCCAGGAAATCGGAAGGATGCAAGCGAAGAAGACGAGCGGCACCGTGCTCGCCTTCATGCGTATCGGCTGAAAGCGGGCGAGATAAGGCACCACCGCCTCGGCCTGTTCGCCGACGACGCTCGCCGCCAAGCCCGAGGCCGGCCTGCCGGTATCGAGGGGCGATCGGGCTGCAAGTGCCGCGACTGCGCGATTGCGTCGTGATGTGAGCTCGCCTCTCGCCGCGCGAAAAGCAATGCGTGTTCCGGCGGCATCGACGGCAGCACGCACGACGCCGAGCGCCAATATCGCAAGTGCTGCAAGTGCCACCTCCGTCGTGCTGCCGCCATCGCTTATGACACCGACGCTGAAGGCGAGGAGAGCTGCTTGCGGAATCCAGATCAGCGCCGCAATAGTCTGCAGGCTCGCGGCAAGCCTAAGCCCTGCCGGCTTTCGTTTCGCTGTTGCAGGATTTCGCTTCGCGCTTGGGGCGGCGTCGCCCGCCGTGCGTGTTTCTTCCTGACTGATGTCAGGATCGAAGAAGGCAGCCGTCATTATTCAATCCTCTTTCGCCGTCTTGGAACGCCGGCGGCCGAGCGAGACGACGCGGTCCTTGGTCTCCAGCAGCTTCGTCACCTTCGAGCCGAGCAGCAGCAGGGTCGCAAGCCGCTCGGTCTCCAGCTGCCTGACGTCGTCGTACCAATTGGTCAGCCGCTCGATCAGGCCGTACATTTCGTTCATACGCCCCTGGGCATAACGTTCGGCATCGCTCGCCGGCTGCTGCATCAGGGTTTCACGCAGCATCGAGAGCGTCGGATCGACCTCGCGCTTCTTGCGCTCTTCGGCGAGCGTGCGCAGGATCTGCCAGACATCGTCCGGCGTCGTAAAGAAATCGCGGCGGTCGTCCGGCTTGTGCCTGAGCAGCACGAGATTCCAGGTCTGTAGTTCGCGCAGGCTCATGGAGACATTCGAACGGGAAATGCCGAGCGCTTCGACGATTTCGTCAGCGCAGAGCGGCGCCGGGGAGACGAAAAGAAGGGCGTAGATCTGTCCGACGGTGCGGTTGATGCCCCAGCGCGAACCCATCTCCCCGAAGTGAAGCACAAAGGACTGTACGAGAGGCGGAAGATTCATGGCTGCATCCTGTTGTCAGTGATTTCAGAAATTTCTGAAAAAACTGTAAGTCTTTCTGTCCTGTTTGCAATCGATATGTTGCCCATGCGTCAATCTGTGTGAGCAAACTCTCGCCTATGCTGTGATTATGCCGGACATGGAGCGAGCAGGCTTTGACTGAAATCAAAGCTGTCGCCACCAACCACTCTTGCGTGGCTACGACTCAACCTGTCGACATACGCGGCGACATCATGAAAGCTATGGTCGATCATTTAGAGGGGCGCCGGAGGCGCTTCGCCTATGGGCTCTCCCACCAAGCGCGCGCCATCACTTATTCGGCTGGCGCGGCGAACCGGAGAATATCAGCCCGCTTTGGCTGATGATGTCGATCCTTCCATCTGCCCGATCTCGTGCAGATGCGCTTCCAGCGCTAGCCGGTCGATCGAGGCGATTGGAAGGTTGACCAGGAGCATGATCCGATTTTTCAGATAGCGAGCGGCCCGCGCGAAGGCGCGCGCCTTTTCGACTTCGGTGCCTTCGACAGTGGAGGGGTCCTCGATGCCCCAATGCGAGGAGGCGGGATGGCCGGGCCATACCGGGCAGGCCTCACCTGCCGCATCGTCACAGACGGTGATGATGAAATCCATCTGCGGCGCGCCCGGCTTTGCGAAAACATCCCAGCTTTTCGAGCCGAAGCCGGAAGAGGGATATCCAAGGGCATCAAGTGTCTTGGTGGCCCAGGGATTTATCGTGCCCTTGGGAGAGCTGCCAGCCGAAAAAGCGTGGAAACGGCCCTTGCCCTCGGTGTTCAAGATCGACTCTGCCAGGATCGAGCGGGAAGAATTGCCCGTGCAGAGGAATAGAACATTGTAGACGCCACTATCGCTCATTGCGCTTTCTCCCCCATGTATCGTTTTTGTAAAGAAGGTGACGGTCACAGTAGCTAGGCGTCCGGATGGCCGGCATCGCATCCCCTTTCAGGAAGCGCGCCGACTGCCAGAAGCATTAAAGTCACAACTATACATGATAAAAGGACAAATGCGTCACGCTAGAAGGAATTAGCGGTGATTAAATCTCGGCATTTGACTGAAGCATGCCGACGCGAACAGCAAATCTTTCTCCAGGACCGTGAACTGCCGCAAAGAGCAGGCCGGCGAGAAAGACGAAGTGATCGATGAAGAAGCCGAATTCCGCCTGGTTCCCGCTCCAGCGGTTTGGTCCGTGGAAGCTGAAGGCAAGGAAGATGACGTAGATGCCGGCTGCCAATGCTGCCTCCGAGAAGAAGGCTCCCGTCAGCAGGCAGATCGCCAGCGCGCTTTCGAAGAAGGCAGCGATCCAGGCGAGAAACAGCGACATCGGGAAACCGGCCGAGGCAATAAAGCCGGCGGTCGATTGCATGTCGGCGAATTTGAAGGCGGCCGCCATCACGAAGACGGCGCCGAAGATCAATCGGGCCAGGCAGATTGCGATTGTCTTGCTCATGTCGATATCCTCCGCTTTTTGACTATTCGGCGATCCGCGATTCCGCATCGCCGTTCTGACCCAAGGACGAAGGATAGGCCACGTTCCCGACATGACGGGGAAAAAATGTTTTTGCGTTGGAGGTCGGATCGCGCGATCCGAACTCTCATGAGGTCCGGTTCGCGTTTCCGCACCAAAATTACTTCGCCGATGAGCGAGCGGAAATTCCGGTATATGGGTTCGGGTCATATTGCTTTATGTCGCCAAACACATAGCCCCGTTGCTTTAATTGCTGAATGAGGGCCTTGAGCTTTTCCTTGCCGTCGAAACGATCCTGAAACATCTCATCATGCATCAAGAGGATCATCTCATTGCGTTTCATGAACCGGCCATAGGCGAAGAGATGATCGATTTCGCCGAGCAGGAGATCGACGGATTGTACCGGCTTGCCGTCTCCCGAATGCGCCCATTCGAAGTCCCATCCGTAGATCAGGAACTTCATCGCAGCCACATAGTCGTAATCGACCACTTCGCGCTCGTAGCGGGCAGGGTCCATCGACAGATCGTCCTTGGAATAGTTGATCAGGCGAAAGACGTCGCGTCCGGGCAGGCGGGCATAGACCCAGGGCGTCAGGCCAAGCACGGCATTGGCCTTGAGCATGTCCGCAACGACGGCGTCGGTGTTGGAGTAATAGTCCCTATAGTGATTGTTCGCGTGGCTGTAGCTGTGGTTTCCAACCGTGATCAAAGGCAGGGCCTTGGCGCGCATCAACAGCGCCCTTTGCTCGCCGCTGGATTCGACATGAAGCCCGACCATGAACATCGCCGCCGGCACCTGTTCTTCGGCAAGCACATCCAGAACATTCGCCGTCCCCGACAATGGCCCGTCATCGAAGGTGAGATAGATAACCCGCCCAGCCGCATCGGCCGGCAAGGCGCTGCAAAGCAAGGCGAGCGCCGCCAGTGTCGTGCGAAGGTATTTGCCAATTGACATGGATAGCGCCCCTCGTTTCCCGGCTCGTTATCGCATGTCTATAGCGGCTGTTCCATTAAGACTGCTTAATAGTCTCCTCATCGGGTCGGCGAACCGGCGCATGCTTTCAAGGCGCGATCGGCCTTTTCCTCCGCAGCATCACATGGTGGGTATAGGCAACGATGATTTTCCGTCGGTCGCAGAATGTGGATCACAATCTCCGAGGGGAGGCGCCGGCGCGAAGATATCAAGGTTCGAGCCGGCGAAGGTGATGGATGCGCAAGTCAGTTGGGATTCCGGTCGCCAGGAACTCTATGGGGAGTGTTCGTTCGGACGGCTTCCATGCTGTTGAAAAGTTCTTGAATGAGCTGCGTTATCCGCTCCGGGGAAGTCCCCTTGGCGCGTTCTTCCTCGATCCGGCGTCTGACAAGCATTTCCAAGTTCGTCATGTCTATCATCTCCGTTATCCGGCGCGACAGAAGTGTCATCCTCAAAGGGCGGAGGGGCAAGTTACAGTTTTTTCATGGATGTTTAGGGGGTGGGGATGGATAGAAGGCTGCTCGTACTGCGGTGGAGATGGAGCGGTGCGTGCGCAAAAGTTGTTGGCGGCACAGCACAACGTCGTATTTTTCTTCCCTACAGCAGCAAATACTGCCACCATAGCGAGAAAATTGATTTTTCTTCCGGATATTGTTGCGAAAACCAGGTGTGATTGCAAATGAAGTTAATTAAAGCGCACGTAACCAACTTTCGTTCGGTGGAAGATTCCGAGCCATTCGGGATTGAACAGGTCACCTGTCTTGTGGGGAAAAATGAGGCTGGCAAAAGCGCCTTGTTGCTGGCACTTGCTGCACTCAATCCACACCCCAGCACCCCTGTGGTATTCGATAAGGAGCGCGACTATCCTCGTCGACATCTCACTGCTTACGAGACGCGCCACAACGGGCGCGATGCGGTAGCGGTTGAAACCGAATGGGCACTGGATGCGGACGATATAAATGCTGTGGCCGCTGTGCTTGGTGACGGCATCATGACGTCTCAAACGATTACTGTTCGTCGAACTTATAATTCCGCAGGCACGATCTGGACGCTGGACGTCGATCAGAAGCGCGTAATCGACAATCTTCTCGCGTCGAAGGGATTCGATGATGCTCAACTTTCCGCGCTGAAGATTGCCACTTCTCCTGCAGAGCTTGCCAAGAAGATAGAGGCAATACCCGAGCTCACGGAACCGCAAACTAAGCTGGTTGTGTGGTTGAAGCAGCAGAGTACCTTTCTGGGTGCAGTGCGTAGCTGCTTGGAGCCGCACTTTCCGACGTTCATGTATTTCTCGAACTACGACCGGATGGAAGGGGCTGTCCAGTTCGAACTGTTGCAGCAGCTCAAGGCAAGCAACCAGCTTCAGCAGGACGAATACAGCGGTGCACGCCTCTTTTTGGAATTCATGGAATACGCTGGTGTCCCGCTGGAAGACATCCTGAAGGTAACGACGTATGAAACCTTCAACGCGAAACTCCAGGGAGCTTCGAACAACATAACGGATCAAATCCTGGAGTACTGGACGCAAAACCCGGATCTGGAAGTCCGCGTCGATGTCAGTCCGGGCAAGACGGGAGACAGACCGCCGTACAATGCCGGGACGGTAGGTCGTGCCCGCATATATAATCATCTACATCGCGTCGATACACCATTCTCCGAAAGAAGCGCCGGGTTTGTGTGGTTCTTCTCTTTCCTGGTCAAGTTTGCGCAAGTGAAGGCAAGCGGTCGGCCAGTCGTCTTGCTGCTCGACGAGCCGGGACTGACATTGCATGGAAAGGCGCAAGGCGACCTGCTGCGCTATTTCGATGAAAAGCTCGCGCCGTACCATCAGATCATCTACTCGACCCATTCGCCGTTTATGGTCGCGCCGGACAAACTGCTATCCGCGCGAGTGGTTGAGGATGTGGTCGATACCTCAGGTCCACGCCGTACATCCAAGGGAACAAAGGTTCGCAGCGACGTTCTGTCGAAGGATCCCGATACGTTGTTTCCATTACAGGGCGCGCTGGGATACGAGATCACGCAATCCTTGTTCGTCGGCAAACACACATTATTGGTCGAGGGCGCTTCAGACATATTGTATCTTCAGGCGTTGTCAGATGCTTTGAAGGCGCGGAAGCGGAGCGGACTCGATCCAAGATGGACGCTTTGTCCAACTGGCGGAATTGGCAACGTCAAGGCTTTCGTATCGTTGTTCGGTGGCAATAAGCTAGATATTGCGGTTCTTGCTGATCAGACAAAACCGGACACCAAGAAAATCGAGGAATTGCGACGCAGCCAAATTCTTCAGTCTGGTCGTGTGTTCACGATCTCCGACTTCACCGACAAGGAAGAGTCCGACATCGAAGACTTGTTTGATCCCATGCTGTTCGCTTCAATCCTGAACGGCTGCTATAACTTAACTGGAACGAGCAAGCTCACAGCGACATCTCTCGACGAAGCCGACCAGGCCACCGCAAGATTGGTCAAGAAAGCCGAAGCAGTGTTTCGCGTTCTCCCCGAGACGGTTCCCATGTTCGATCATTTCACACCGTCGGCATGGTTAATCCGAAATCTTGAGATCCTGGACGGCACTGGCGAAGAAGTTGAATCCAGTCTGCGACGAGCCGAAAAGCTGTTTCAAACGTTGAACGGCCTGCTCGTTTAGGACCAAGAGACGCGTGCCAGCCGGGTCGGGACGGCGACCGATGTGATTGGGATGTGCCACTTCTACATCGTGGGGGCAACATCTTAGTTGGGTGCGTGAAATTGAAGCACGACGTCTACCCGATGTAAGATGTGTTGAGCCAGAATCTTCGGCAGTGCCGCTAAAAGTTGCCGCACTCCGACGTAAGGGAATGCGAAGCAACGATGTAGCGCCCGCGATCCCCCTGCCGGCTACGGATTACAGTTTCCCACCGTTGTCTGGCTGGTGGTTCCACACTTGCTTTTAGCGATATCTGATTTCGGCTTGCCGGCAGAGCCGACAAGCGTGCCGGCATAGTTGCCGTAGTTCTGCCGGGTGTTCTGATCGACGATCGCCGCGGGCGCGGAAACGATCAGCCCTGCGGCGGTCCCGACCGTCTGCGCGGCTCCGGTCGTTGCTACCAGGATATTGTCGCCAATCCCAACCCTGCTGTCGGTCAAGATCTGTCCGTTGGACAACCGTCTGCCGATCAGTTGCACGATCTCGGGAGACTCCGCGAATTTGGTGTGGTGGAGACTGTCACCCTCCTTGAGCTTCGTGAGATCGATGACAGTAATATTGTTTGCTATCATTTCTTCCTTGTAGGGCGACTTCTCCGGATCGATCGCCCCCAGCCTGTCGACGTCGCCCCAGAGGCGGCGGGAGACGGCAAGCGCGCGGTCGTCGCGGGAAACAAAGAGTGTGAAGCGCGGCCGTTGTTTGCCCATATCGGCGATCTGTGAGCCGAAAACGTCGACGTCGACATCCGGCGCCGCCAGCATGACGTTCTTGAACTTTGCCGGCAGCCCGCCGTTGCGAATGGCCATCTGGCGCAAGGATTCCAGCGCCAGCCAGTTGCCCATCGAGTGAGCCAAGATCGATACTTCCTTCACCTGGGGATCACGCGCCAGATACTGGAACAAATTTTCTACTGCGTTTCTCGTATAGTTCGTGCTTTCGCGATCGTAACCGTAAGCCAGCAGGCTCCCGCGTGACGGCCATGTCGCGAGGACGGGCACGCTATGCGCACCAGAGTCGTGGACGATCTGCGCGAAACGGAAGACCGCGTCGTCAAACCGGTTGTTGAATCCGTGTATGAAGACGAGAACGCTGCCGTCCGGGCTCTTGCGCACCTGGGCGCTCAGCCACTTTTCAGCGGTGCCGCGGTCTATTTCATCAGCCTTCAGCGTTGCAAAATCCGTCGCCGGATTTGGTGGCAACCGTCGCGGCCAATCTACGTCTCCCGGCTTATGGGCCTTGGCTGGTGGAATCGAAACTGTAATGTCCGCGAAGTTCGCGGTGCGGGAGCGCTCGCCGTTGAACATCTCGCCGGGCGATTTTGCGCGACTGCGGGTCGTCGCGACAAGCATCTCAACCTGACTTGCCGAAGGACTGGCCGCGACCGGCGCGAGCACTCCAGTCGGGTGGCCCGCACAGGCGCTGAGCAAGGCCATGAGAGCGACGACACAAGGGAAGTGGGACCACGAACGCCCACCACGTTTGGTGTTTCGGGAGAGATGCCGCATCAATCTAATCACCTAGTGTCGTTGCAATTTACAGTCGGCACATATTGCCGTCCCCACTTCTTCAGGGGCCGGCGGTCGTCGGTGCGTCACTCGAATGCGCTGGGGTCGTGTCCGTCCCCAGCGGTTGATACGGCGACTGTCGCATCAAACTAGAAATGCATGACCAGCCCGAGGATCGGCCCCTGTTCGACGACGTCGAACTCGAAGCCATCGTTTTTGAAGTCGACGCCGATAGCCCGGTATCCGGCCACAGCCGAGATGGTCTGATTGAATTTGTAGCCGACCGTCGCGGCAACGTCCCAGTCGATGTCGGCGCCACCGCCCCCGACCAGACCCCATCCCGCTAGAAAGACGTTCGGTGTCAGGGAATAGGATCCCTTGAGCCCGCCAACGGCGTCTACCCAGGTGTCTCCATCGCTCCTTGATCTGCCGTCGAGAAATCCACCACTCAACGAGATCTTGGTATCGACAGACCAGATACGAGCGCCTCCAACCACGTCGAGATTGCCGGCTGAATCTTCCAATACGGAATATCCAACCCCCAGCAACCCGCTGAAGACTTGCGAATCGAGGTTCGCCTTGTCGGCGAAAACGCCGAACGGGGTCCCTTTGCTACCGGATATCTTCGTGTACAGGAGATCGCCGAACACGCTGTATCGGTCGTAACGGGCCTCTCCGATAGCCATGGCGCCGAAGTCGAGGTGGTCCCATATGTCGCCGAACGAGGCGTCGACATGAACAGGCGGCAGGCCGAATTGCCCGACGTCACCCGATATTCCCGCCGCCCAGAAGTAGGGGGCGAAGGTAAAGGTCCAGCCGCTCTCGGTCTTGATCTGCGCAGGCGCGGCGGAAACCGTCTGGGCGAGGTCGGCGGCAAATGCGGCGCTGTTCAGCAACAGCGCCGCACCGAAAGAAATTATCCAAGTAAGTCTAGATCTCATTGCAATCCTTCCAGGCGGTCCTTCCAGGCTCCGAGAGCGGTTCAGCTTTTCACGGAATGTCAGAACCGCTCTATCTATTTGTTCTTACACAATTTTCGGACGGAAAGCCCCTGCGCGGCTTTTCTGAAATCGCCCTAGTAGCACGGCGGATATGGATAGTAGCCACATACCGGCCGGCCGTAGGCAGCTGCCGCTCCCGCGGCTGCTCCGGCATACCAGGCGCCCCGGTACGCGGCTCTGCGCGCCGCCCCCGCGAAGGACAGCGGCGTGAACGGCATCCCGATGATGTCTATGAACGCCGAAGCCGGGCCATCCGCGCTGGTAATGTTCCCTTCGAGAACGTCGACGGCGAAAGTCAGCGTGTCGCCCTCAAGCGTCGGCGACTTCAAGGTGACGACGACATCTTCGACGGATCCGCCGGCTTTGCCCAGAACCGACACGGTTGCGTTCGGCGGGTCATTCGCGAAGCTGTCCGAGCCCTTGGTCCACTCTTCTATCAATTGGGACGTCAGCGCATGGCCCGCGGCGCGAACCGGACGGTCGGCGAACATGATGGAGTTCGGCGAGACACCGGTAAAGACAAGCTTCCCGTCGGCAAGGCGCGCGCCCCTGGAGTTGATCACGATCAGAGCCGGTTCGATCTTAGGCTTCGCGCTGCCAATGGACTTCGTGGCGGGAGCGGAGATTGCGTCCTCTGCCAGGGCGGCTCCGGTGGAAAGGGCGAGTCCCGCAAGAGTCATCGCCGCAAATACGATGTTTCTGAAGGTCATGAGAATTCCTCCTTCGAAATGGATAGGACTGACGAGACCCATCGTCCGATGGGGACGATGGGTCGAGCAGGCTAGCCGACCTCTTTCACAGCCGGGATAGTCCAGGTACCGTCGAGGATCGACGGGTCGTTCTCGTTAGGCCAATACAACCTCATCATTAGGTAGAACTTGCCCTCCGGCGCAGGCAGCCAGTTCGATTCCTTGCCGGCTCCGGGCGAGTCGTGCTGCAGGAAAAGGTCCAACGAGCCGTCGGCGTTGTACTTCAGGTCCTGGCGGGGACTGATCGAGTAGCGATTGATGGGATTGGCGACGAAGAAGTAGTTCTCGTCGTACATGGTGACCGACCAGAAGCCGGAGACCGGCGGCGTCTTACCCTTCTCGAAGTGGAGGACGTAGTTCTTCTTGCCCTCGTACGCACGATGATCGGCGTCCCTTTGGGATGTCGGATAGACGGCGTCCTGGGGCCGGTTGGCGCCGAGACCGATCGCCGTGACGAGCGCCCGCATGAGATAGTCGGTGCCGTAGAGGCCGGTCTTCGTCGTGAACGCCCAGCCGTCGATGTTCTTGACCTGGTCGTTGATCTTGAACTGCAGCATGATGCGATCGAACCCGACCGTCGGGATCCGGTCACGGAAGTCGGCCTTCAACTTGCTGGCATCGAAGTCCTTGCCTGCGACCAGCCCAATCTGTTCAAAACGTTCGAGCGCGGGAGCATCCGCGTCCGACGGCGGGTTCGTTTTCATAAGTTCTGCGAGAAGAGTGAAGTATTCGACCGCACTCAGCCGGTTGACCTGGTCGCGCACCGCCGTTTTCATGTCGATCGAAGGGTCGACCTTTCCGGGTGGAGGCGTGTAGTCCTTGCCATAGGCGCTCAGCGGGACCAGCTTGAATTCGTCCTGCAGCTTGTGCACCTCGGCGTAGTCTTCCTTGGTGCCGGTGCAGTAGATGCGGCCCAGCAGCCAGACCATGTCGGTCGGAGACTCGTATTTCGTCACGCCCTCCGGCAGAGTTCCGGTCCAACCGGGAGCTGTGATGGCGTAGGTCTGCGGTCCTGTGCCCGTCGTCCGCTTGCCCGGCACCTGGAACACGTTCGTCCATCCGTCGAGCATCGGCAACAGGAAGTACCGCCCCTTCATGTCCGGCACGCTCAGCACATATGGCTCCTTGCCGACGTCGAAGAAGGAGGTTGTGTAAAGCGTGTCGGCATTGGGTGCCGTGACGTCCCTGAAGGAGGCGTTCGGGTATTCGCGCAGTTTGATGATATGGCCCATCGGGCCGCGGGTGCCCTTTACCTCGGGAACATTGGTAACAACCCGGCGGGTCATCTCCATTGTCACCAGCGGATAGCCGTAGATGTATGCGTCGGTTGCAATCCAGAAGTCTTCGAGGCCTTCCCCGATATGCAGTCCCCCTTCGCCGAGTTGGGCGCGAGCGGGCGAGATTGCCGTTCCGGCAAGGAAGCTGAGGCCGGCGAAAGTCAGGTTACGACGGGTGATCTTCATCTTGTGAGCTCCTGCTGCGGTCTAGGAGTTGCAGGATGCTGATCGAACCACGAGTTGTGGAGGTATCTTACAGTACTTTACTGTTCGACGTGGGGTAACCTCGCCTGATTTCCGGCCCGATCCGTCGAAAGTTCGTACCAATGCAATATCATTCTGATGTCACCGGGATGCATCAATCGGGTTCTCTTTTGATCGGTGTCGACTGCAACTGGGGACGACTAAGGGCGGCCTGATGACAGCGCCACCAGCTCACCCGCAGGTCGTTTTGCGAGAGTCCGGACCCATGCATCAGCCCGGTCGACGCTTCTCCTGCAGTGCAACCTCTATTTCCTTGAGTAGTCGTTCGACGATGTCCTGCCACTCGGCCCGCCTTTCCGAACGGACCGTCGGAGGGAACTGATCGACGTTGGCGAGAGCGGCTTCGGCGACCGCGAGTTCCTCGCACAGATCGACGAAGGTCTGATCTGTTTCGAGCGTTCGATGGATGGTGAATTCATGCTCGGAAAACCGGCGAAGTACCGACGACAGAATTGCTTGCCTGCTTTCCGTTTGAGTCTTCATATCTCCACCCACCTCTTAATTAGTATACTCGGAACTCTTGCCGCGCCCATAAACGACATGTAATTAACATGAACTATCAGGGGTAAAGTTCTGAGCGGTCGAGCCACCATGAGATGTATGGCTCGGCGGGAGGCGTTCGTGATGGAAGCGGAAACCCAGAAGGGTGCCGAAGGCCCCAGCATCCCTCCAGGCGCCTGCCGCGCCCAGCTTGCCCGAATTCTCGACAGTGCCGATTTTGACGCCACCGATCGCGAACGGCGATTTCTAAGCTTCGTCGTGAACGAGACGTTGTCCGGGCGCGGTGAACGCATCAAGGCCTACTCGATAGCCGTCGAGGTATTTGGTCGCGACGCCTCCTTCGATCCACAGGCAGATCCCATTGTCCGTGTTGAAGCCGGCCACCTGCGGCGGGCGCTCGAACGCTACTACCTGACCGGCGGACTGGCCGATCTCATCCGCATTAGCATACCGAAGGGTGGCTACGTTCCGTCATTCTCCCTGCATGGCACTGGGCGTACCGACGTCGTCCCTGAGCCTCCCCCCAGTGCGACAGTAGGACCGGCACCGGCAAGCATAGGCTCCACGCTGCCGATCATGTTTGCAACGGCGATATTGGTGGCTGTCGTGTTAGCGCTGTTGTGGTGGGTCCATGCTCCTCGATCCGTCGCGAGTAGGCCGGAAATCCCACGCCTGGCGGTCGAATGGTTTGAGGACCTGTCTGACAAGGGAGATTCCGCGGCCCTGGCCCGCGGTTTCACGCAGGAGGTTGTCGGCGGACTTTCGAAATTCAAGGACATCGTCGTCGTTCAATCTCCCAGCCCGGAGGTCGCGCGACAAGTTCGATACGTGCTGCGGGGAAGCTTATATATGTCCGCCGAAGCTTTCCGATTGCAGGTCATCCTCCGCAGCAATCCGGACGGAACCGTTCTTTGGGCCGAGAGCTATGACGGTCCAGCCACGGTTCACGATCTTCTGAAATCCCAAGCAGACATTGCCGGCAACGTCGCGACGGCCCTGGCGCAGGCGTACGGTGTCATCTTCCAGGCGGATGCGAAGCTGGCGGTTCCCAACCCTCCAGATGACTGGGCCGCATACGCCTGCACGCTTTCCTACTATTCCTACCGCGCGAATTTCGATGCGGCGGTTCGATCGTCGGTTCACTCTTGTCTTGAGAAGGCAGTCGAACGTTTTCCCGACTACGCGACCGCCTGGGCGCTTCTGTCGCTGATCCTCATTGACGAGGCGCGCTTCGGCTACCCGATCGATCCGGTCAGGTCGCCGGCATTGATCGAACAGGCCCTTGCCGCTGCCCGCCGCGCGGTGGAGTTGGAGCCGTTGAATGTGCGTGGCCTGCAGGCGGAGATGTTCGCGCTCGATCTGAAAAAGGAAGTCGATGCGGCAATGCAGGTGGGCAAACGGGCGTTGTCCATCAATCCCAATGATACTGAGCTAATGGGCGAGTATGGGTATCGCCTAGCGCTGTCTGGGAAATGGAGCGAGGGGTGCGCCCTGGTGACGAGGGCGCGGGAACGCAATCCGGCACCGCTTGCCTACTATGAAGCGGGGCTTGCCCTTTGCTCGTATTTCAGTGGAGACCACGAGCAGGCCGCCGCATGGATCAGAAAGGCGAACGTCCCGGGAAATGCTCTTTATCACGTGATCGCCGCTGCGATTTTCGCCGAAGCAGGTTATCAACCCGATGCCAATCGTGAGCGCGACTGGCTCGTAGAGCATGAGCCGGCTCTGGTGCAAAATCTCAGGCAAGAAGTAGCGTTGCGCTTTAACCGTTCCGAGGATATTGCCCTTTTCCTGGGCTCGTTGAGGAAGGCTGGCTTGCAGTTTTCAGAGTGACAATCAGGCGGCGCCGCAAAGGCGGGCAAGTCAACAATAGTAAGGGAAGTGTAATGCTGACCGAAGTCGCAACCGCCGAACAGATTTCCCGCGTGATCTCTCAAGCGACTGCCCCGGCTTTCCTGCTGGGCGCGGTCGCGGCATTCATCTCGGTCTTGATCACGCGCATGAACCGGATCGTGGACCGCAGTAATTTTCTAGGCGCTCTCCCTGAAGACCACCCCGGCCGCAATAATCTAAAGCTTGTCCTTCCACGATTGAAGCGGCGCGCAAGGCTGCTCAATAAGGCCATAGAATGCGCAGTGATAAGCGGGATATGCACCACCGTGCTTGTCATACTGGCATTCGCCAGCTCGTTTTTGAACCTCAGACATGAATATGGCGCGGCCATCATGTTCTCAATCGCGCTTATGTTCTTCGCCGCTTCCTTGGTGGCATTGCTACTCGAGGTGCGGGCCGCACAGCACGACTTAGATTTTTATGTATAAGGGGAGGTTGTGCCGCGTTTGTTGCTATGACGAAAAGCGGCCAGCGCGCCATATCAACTTCAACGGCAGCTGAATTAAATGGCGCACCCGACAGGATTCGAACCTGTGACCTTTGGAATCGGAATCCAACACTCTATCCAGCTGAGCTACGGGTGCATGCCTTAGGCGGTTTGACTCGCCTGTCCGATGTGGTGGTTCTTAGCCTAGGAAGCGTTTGGCTTCAATGCGGAAAATGCGGGAAATCACATATCGGCTTCTGCGAATGAAAAAGGGCCGCGATCGTTTGAGGTCGCGGCCCTGTTTGTTTGCTTGAGAGTATCGGGCTTAGCTTTTCATCGCGCCGGGGCCGGGGATGGCTTTGGGGGGGACCTTGCCGAGGATGATCATGCCGAGGACTTCGTCCTTGGTGACGTCTTCGGTGCGGGCATGGCCGACGACCTGGCCGTTCTTCATCACCGAGACGCGGTCGGCGAGGTCGAAGACATCGTGGATGTCGTGGCTGATGAGGAAGATGCCGATGCCGTCCTTCTTCAATTCCTTGATCAGGTCGCCGACCTGCGCGGTTTCCTGGGGGCCGAGAGCCGCCGTCGGCTCGTCCATGATCAGGATGCGGGCGTTGAAGAGGATGGCGCGGGCGATCGCCACCGACTGGCGCTGGCCGCCGGAGAGCGCCTTCACCGGCTCCTTGAAGCGCTTGAAGTTGGGGTTCAAGCGGCCCATCACCTTGCGGGCCGATGCTTCCATGGCGACGTCGTCGAGCGTGCCCCAGCGGGTTTGCAGCTCGCGGCCGAGATAGAGATTGGCGGCGGCGTCGACATTGTCGGCGACGGCCAGTGTCTGGTAAATCGTCTCGATGCCGTATTTCTTGGCGTCGCGCGGCGTGCGGATATCGGCCGGTTCGCCATTGATCAGGATTTCGCCGCTGTCGCGCTTGTAGGCGCCGGAGAGGATTTTGATCAGCGTCGATTTGCCGGCGCCGTTATGGCCGAGCAGCGCCACGACTTCGCCGGGGAAGAGGTCGACCGAGGCGTTGTCGACGGCGTGAATGCCGCCGAAGGAGATGGAAATGTTCTTCATTTCCACAAGCGGAGTGGTTTGATCCGTCATGGTTCAGAATTCCTTTTACTTGGCGCGCGAGCGGTAGACGATGTCGAGCCAGACGGCGACCACCAGGACAACGCCGACGACGACGTTCTGAATTGGCGTATCGACATTGGCGAGACCCATGCCCGACTGCAGCGATTGCATGACCAGGGCGCCGATCATGGCGCCGGCGACCGTGCCGCTGCCGCCGGCAAGCGACGTGCCGCCGATGACGGCCGCGGCGATGGTGAAGAGCTCGTAGGTCGTGCCCTGCGAGTTGACGGCCGAGTTGAGACGCGCGGTGGATATAGCGGCCGAGACGGCGGCGAGGAAGCCCATCAGCGCGAAGATCCTGACGATGACCCATTTGGTCTTGATGCCGGCGAGCTCGGCAGCTTCCGGGTTGCCGCCGATTGCGAAGACATAGCGGCCGAAGCGCAGGCGCGTGGCGATGAAGGTCATCACGATGCCGATGAAGACGGCGATGAGGACGGGAACGGCGATGCCGTAGGGAATGTCCAATCCCGTCTCCGGCCAGGGAATATTGTGATCCGTGGCGTAGCGCTTGGCGATGCCGATCGGCCAATCATAGCTGTTGAAGAGATAGACGGTGCCGAGGACGAGCAGGGAGCCGAGGGCGGCAAGGAAATATTCCGCCCAAAGCGGACGGCGCGGAAAGTGAAAGCGCTTTCTTTGCTGGCGCGAGCCGATGATGCCGGCGATGATCAGCAGGCAGGCGGCCACACCCACCACCCAGCTCCAGGTCGCGCCGATCGAACCGGTGGCGCCGCCGCCGCCCATGACGACGAAGGTGGAGTCCATCGGCGCTACCGTCTGGCCGCTGGTGACATACCAGGCAAGGCCGCGCCAGACGAGAAGTCCGCCGAGCGTGACGATGAAGGAGGGGACATTCATGAAGGCGGTGATCGCGCCCTGGAAGGCGCCGATGGCCGTGCCGATCGCCAGGCCGCAGATCAGCGTGATAATCCAGGTCCAGGAACTGTCGAAGCCGAGATATTGCGGCAGCCACTTGGCCTGCATGACGCCCATGATCATGGCGACGAAGCCAAGCAGCGAGCCGACCGAAAGGTCGATGTTGCGCGTGACGATGACCAGCACCATGCCGGTGGCGAGGACCGCGATTTCGCAGGTCTGCACCGAAAGGTTCCAAAGGTTTCTGGCGGTGAGGAATTCCCGGCCGTCGAATATCCGGAGATAAAGATCGAAGCCGATCCAGATGATCAGCAGCGCTCCGATCATGCCGAGCAGGCGGGTATCGATTTCGGTGGCACGCAGGAAGCGGGTGATTGCTCCGGCTTCTGCGTCGCGGGGACCGCTCGATGTTGTGGACTGTGTCATGTCGGCCATCGCTTTGCCGTTCTCCACTGTTGGGCGCGGTCTGCGATGCCTCCAAGGCTATCGCTGGCAATACCGCGCCGATCTCAAAAATGCGTCATCGCCGTGCGGCCGGTCTTCGTTCCGGTCCCGATGACCGCCATCCGGCGGGCCAATGGGATATGCGATGGCGCAGCACGATGCGGGAAGCGTGGGTCTCCGATTGCAAGGGAGAGTTGTCTGCTCCTGATCCGCATTCGACGCCGCAACGGAGTGCCGCTGCGGCGTCGGTATTATGATCGGGTCAACCGTTCAAGGACAGCTTATTTGCAGGCTGCGACGGCGCCGGCTTTTACGCCCTGGCAAGCTTCAGCCTTGGTGATCCAGCCGGCGTCGATGACGACGTTCAGGTTGTCCTTGGTGATCGGCTGCGGAGTCAGGAAGACAGATTTCATCGGGACGTGCTTCGGGCCGCCGGTGAAGGTCTGGACGCCGCTGATCTGGTCCATGGACTTGCCGTTGGCAAGGTCGATGGCGATTTCGGCGGCGCGCTTGCCGAGCTCACGCGAGTCCTTCCAGATGGAGACGGTCTGCGTGCCGAGCGCGATGCGGTTCAGGGCTGCCTTGTCGGCGTCCTGGCCGGAAACCGGAACGGAGCCGGCGAGGCCCTGGGCGTCGAGGGCGGCAACGGCGCCGCCGGCGGTGCCGTCGTTGGAGGCGACGACCGCGTCTACCTTGTTGTTGTTGGCGGTCAGGAACTGCTCCATGTTGCGCTGCGCGTTCTGCGGCAGCCAGCCGTCCGTGTAGGCTTCACCGACATTCTTGATCTTGCCGGCATCGATGGAGGGCTTCAGCACTTCCATCTGGCCGGAGAACAGGAAGTCGGCGTTCGGGTCGGACGACGAGCCCTTGATGAAGACGTAATTGCCTTCCGGCTTGGCCTTCAGGATTTCGCGAGCCTGCATGCGGCCCACTTCCTTGTTGTCGAAGGTGATGTAGAAGGCGGCCGGATTTTCGATCAGGCGGTCGTAACCAACAACCGGAATGCCTTCGTCGGCAGCCTTTTCAACGGCCGGGCCGATGGCGTCGGAGTCCTGAGCGAGAATGATGAGGGCGTTGGCACCCTGGGAAATCAGGGATTCAACGTCGGTCAACTGCTTGGAAGCGGAAGATTGGGCATCAGCGGAAATATACTTGGCGCCAACCGCAGCGAGTGCCTTCTTGATGGCAGCTTCGTCGGTCTTCCAACGCTCTTCCTGGAAGTTTGACCAGGAAACGCCGACGACGAGATCCTTCGCGAAGGCCGCTGTCTGCATGGTCAAAACGATGGCCGCACCAGCAGCCAGCTTGATTAAAGCTCTCATATTATCCTCCCGAGTGAATGCGACCGCACGTGCCCTGAGCTCCCGCCGGCCGCCGCGATAACGCTGACGAGAAAGGTTCGGATTTTTTTCTCGACAGTCGAGAAATTTAGTGTCAGAGATTTTTTCCACTGTCAACACCGCACTGCCAGGTTTAATCGGCCGCTGAAGACGAACGGGCTATAGTTGCGGACAGGAGGGATGGAATGAGCGGGAGGCTTGATGATGCTGGCCAAATCGAGCACCGAATTGGTCCGCCAGAAGAACAGTGTTCTGGTGCTGACGGCGCTGCGCCGCCACGGTCCGCTCGCCCATACTGAACTTTCTGATTTCACCAAGCTTTCGTCGGCGACAATATCGGTCATCACCACCGATCTGGAGCGGGCGCAGATCATCGAGAAGGCGGAGCAGCAGGCAGCAAGCGGCCGCGGCCGCCCGCGCGTCTTGTTTTCGCAGCGTCGCGATTGCGGCTATCTCATCGTCGTCATCATTTCATCGGATGCCGTTCAATATTCGCTTGTGGACTATGCTGGCCGGTTGATCGACCGCTTCACCGAGGACAGGCAGCAGACCGTCCCGAACGTCGCCTCTTTCGTGAGAGGGCTGCGCGATGCCTTGAACCGGATTGTCGTCCGTTCGCGATTGTCGCGCGACAAGGTCGTGATGATTTCCATCAGCAGCAAGGGCCTGGTCGAGAGTTCGGAGCCGGTGTTGCGCTGGTCGCCGATCTTCGGGCGCGAACAGATCGATTTTGCCGCGGTGTTGCGCGGCGAATGGTCGGCGAAAGTCATCCTCGGCAATGAGACTCTGCTCGTCGCCGCTGCGGTCGGCCGCCAGGAGGAGAATAAGAAGGGCCGTGACTTCCGGGCGCTTGCCGCACTCTCGCTCGGCCACAGCATCGGCCTTGGCGTGGTGCGCCGCGGCAACGAAGGAAGGCTCGAAATATCGGCGCCGAATTTCGGTCATATGCTGCATATGCCGGGCGGGGGCCTCTGCCGTTGTGGATCGCGCGGCTGCATTGAGGCCTATGCCGGCTTCTACGCCATTCTGCGCACGGCCTTCGACGTGCCGCTCGACACGATCCCCGCGAAATTCGTGCCGGTCGCCGAACTCGACAAGATCGCTACCAGCGCCCGGCAGGGCAACCGCCGCAACATCCACGCCTTCAGGCAGGCGGGCCTGGCGCTCGGCAACGGCCTCTCGCGCGTCCTTAGCCTGCACGAAAGCATGCCGATCGCGATCACAGGGCCGGGGACGCGCTATTACGACTTGCTGCTGGAGGGCATTTCCGAGGGGCTGGCGGAATCGCATGTCGTGCGCATGGAGGGCATGCCGGAGCTGCGGGTGATGGCGGACGAACCGACGCTGGTGTTCGAAGGGCACCTCAACCGCGCGCTGGCGATGATGGATGACGATATCGTCAGATCCGGAGTTGCCATTTCGGAATTGAATGAGCAGACTGTGTGAGGAGGGGACTATGAAACGAATGGCACTCATGTGCCTCTGTCTTGCTGCGACGGGATTGCCCGCGATCGCGGCGCAGCCTTGGGAGGAGAAGACCGCCGCACTCGGCCAGGCCGGCGCCGAGGTTTCGGGCCATCAGACGGTCGAGCAGCTCAAGAATCTCATCAAGATCGGCGAGGCCCTGTTTACAGCGCGCTTCACGGTGGAAGACGGGGCAGGGCGCCCCGGCGCCACGCAGGCGATCGTGCCGACCAAGCGCAAGCATCCGGTGATGAACGAATTCAGCCGTACGGCCGGCGTCGACGCCAATGCCTGTTCCTCCTGCCATAACATGCCGTTTCCAGGCGGCGCCGGCGATTTCACCACCAATGTCTTCGTGTCAGAAGGGTTCGAGAGCGCGGATTTTGACACGACCGATCCGCAATTCTCCAACGAGCGCGGTACCAACAGCCTGTTTGGCGATGGTCTGGTCGAGCTTCTGGCCCGTGAGATGACCGTCGATTTGCAGCGCCAGCGCGGCGAGGCGATTACGCTTGCGGCGAAAACCGGCCAACCCCAGCGCGTCGCGCTCGAGACCAAAGGCGTCAAATTCGGCTGGCTGACCGCGCAGCCCAATGGCCTGGTCGATATGCGGGAGCTCGATGGCGTAGACATGGATCTCGTCATCCGGCCGTTCAGCCAGAAGGGCGTGATGACGTCGCTGCGGCAGTTCACCGTCAATGCGCTGAACCAGCATCACGGCATGGAGCCCGTGGAGCGCTTCGGCGGCCGCTGGACAGGGACCAGGGATTTCGATGGCGACGGGCATGCCGATGAGATCAGCGACGGCGACGTTTCGGCGCTGGTCGCCTGGCAAGCAACCTTGCCGGCGCCGGTGCAGAAAGTGCCGGACAATGCCCAGTGGCGCGACATGGCGGCCGCCGGCGAAAAGCTGTTCGACGGCATGGGTTGCACGGCCTGCCACAGGACGAGCCTGCCGCTCGACAGTCTTTCCTTCTCGGATCCCGGCCCGAACGACGTTGCCGGCACGCTGAACGTCTCGCAGGTGAAAGACCCGGCTGTCTACGACCTGTCGCAGCTCGACTGGACGAAGAAGCTGAAACGCAATGACAAGGGGCAGGTGCTGGTGCCGCTGTTCGGCGATCTCAAGCGCCACACCATAACCGATAGCGGCGTCGACCAGCTTGGCAACGAGCTTCTGGCGCAGCGCTTCGTGGATCGCAATATCTTCATGACGGCGGAGCTTTGGGGCGTGGCCTCGACGCCGCCCTATGGCCATCGCAACGACATTACGACGCTTGATGGCGTGATCCGTGCCCATGGTGGCGACGGCCGCGCGGCTCGCGACACCTATGTCGGCGCGTCCGACGAGGATCGCGCTCGCATCATCGCTTTCCTCAAGACGCTGGTCATCGAGCAGGCAGGGGTGAAACAATGAAGAAGATAGCAGCCCTCCTTGCCGTCGCCGGCTTGATTTCAATTTCGTTCGCGCCCGGCAGCTTCGCCGAGGACACGCCCGCGCCGGCGCCTTTCCTGATGGATGTCCCGCATTTTCAGGAGGAAGCGGTCGCCGCCGGCATAGATCATCAATATACCGGCGGCTGGGAATATTTCGTCGGTGGCGGCGTCGCCAGCTTCGACTGCAATGGTGACCGCAAGCCCGACCTTATGTTGGCCGGAGGCACCAGTCCGCTGGCGCTTTATGTCAATGAAAGCGAGACGGGCGGTCCGCTGAAATTCAAGGAGAAGCCGATCAATCTTTCCGACAAGGATCTCCGCTCCGTCCTCGGCGTCTATCCGATCGATATCGACAATGATGGATATACGGATGTCGTGCTCTTGCGGCTCGGTGAAAATATCATCCTGAAGGGCGGTCCGAACTGCACCTTCGAAAAGGCCAATCACACCTTCGCCTTCGATGGCGGCAAGGACTGGACGGTTGCCTTTGCGGCCACCTGGGAGGCCGGCAACAAATTTCCGACGCTGGCTTTCGGGAACTACGTCGACCGCTATGCGCCGGGAACGCCTTTCGGCACCTGCAGCGACAATGTTTTTGATCGTCCCGTAGGCAACGACAAGCCGGACTATTCCAATCCGCTGCCCTTGAAGCCCAGCTATTGTACGCTGTCCATGCTATTCACCGACTGGAACCATTCCGGGCAGGATTCGCTGCGGGTTGCCAATGACCGGCAATATTATCGCGGTGGGCAGGAGCAGCTCTGGGACATCGCGCCGGGGCGGCTGCCGCGGCAATATACGACCGCAGAAGGGTGGGCCCCTTTGAAGATCTGGGGCATGGGCCTTGCTGAGGCCGATCCGAAGGCAGATGGCAAGCCGGAATATTTCATCACATCGATGGGTGATAACAAGCTGCAGGAGCTGGACGACGAGGCTGATAATGACAGCCCGACCTATCGCGACACCGCCTATGAAAAGGGAGCAGCCGCCTATCGTCCCTACACCGGCAACGACCATAGGCCGTCGACGGCCTGGCATGCGCAGTTCGCCGACATCAACAACGATACCAACATGGATCTGTTTCTGACCAAGGGCAATGTCGAGGCCATGCCGGATTTCGCCAGCAGCGATCCCGACAACCTGCTGCTTGGCGGTTTCGATGGCAAGTTCGCCGAGAAGGGTGACGAGGCCGGCATTGCGCTTCCCGGCAAGGGGCGTGGCGCCGTGGTCGAGGACTTCAATAATGACGGCATGCTCGACATCCTCGTCGTCAACCGCATGCAGCGCGCCTTCCTGTTCCGCAATCTCGGCGCCAAGACCGATTGGGGCTATCGCCCGCTCGGCAATTGGACCGAAATCGAATTGGACAACGGCCCGATCAACCATATGGGTATCGGCGCTACCATCAATGTTCGGGCGGGCACGCAGACGCAGGTGCAGCGCGTACAGGTCGGCGGCGGCCACGCGTCGGGCCATGTCGGCTTCACGCATTTCGGCCTTGGGACCAATGAACGCGCGGTGGTGCGCGTGCAGTGGCCGGATGGGGAGTGGAGCCAGCCTTACCGCATCTTCGCCAACCAGCATGTGGTCATCAAGCGGGGCACCACCTCGGCCAAATACTGGTTTGCGCCGCCTGCGAAAACCGATCAGGTGGCTGCGCAACCGGCTGCCGCTGCGCCGTTACCCGCTGTGCAACAGACGGGCAGTCAACCCGTGACGAAGTAGAAAATCAAAAAAAGGAGAAGGCCGGGCAATCCGGCCTTCAAACCAATTGCGAAACTTCGGTCGCAGAGCCGCCGTTGAAATCAGTCCAGCAAGCCCACGTGCTGATCTTCTGCGCGAACGTGCAGAATACGGTCGATCAATCCCCGTTCCAGAGCTTCTTCCGCCGTCATGAAGTGGTCGCGGTCCATGGCGCGTTCGAATTCGTCATACGAACGGCCACAATGTTCTGCATAAAGCCGCGTCACGCGGTACTTGGTGCGCTTGATTTCCTCGGCATGGATGAGCATGTCGGAGGCCTGGCCCTGGAAGCCGCCCAAAGGCTGATGGATATGGATACTGGCGTTGGGCAAGGCGACGCGCTGACCCGGTTCGCCCGCCATCAGCAGGAACGATCCCATCGAACGGGCAGTCCCCATGCAGAGCGTGTGCACTGGCGCGCGGATGTAACGCATGGTGTCGTACATGGCGAAGCCGCTGGTCACGACGCCGCCAGGCGAATTGATATAGAGGCTGATCGGCTTCTTCGGGTTTTCCGCCTCGAGAAACAGCAGTTGCGCGCAGACCAGGGCCGAGACGTCATCGTTCACCTCACCATTCAGGAAAATGATCCTTTCGCGCAGCAGACGGGAATAGATGTCGAAAGACCGCTCTCCTCTGCTGGATTGTTCAACGACCATAGGGACGAGTTGCATCGCTTCGCGCATCGGCGAACTCCAATGTTATTGAAATTGTTGACAGATCTTGCGTGTCAGGCGGCGCGCATAACGGAGAAGCCGTTGTTGTTCGCCGCAGCTTTTGCAGTCCTTCGAAGCCTCAAATCATCAAGCTCGTGGATGATGCGCAGGCTCGTACCGCCGTTTGCGTTCGGAGCTATCCTGATCGTCACGGTGCTTTCGAGGAATGGTGGCGCGTCATCGCGCAGC
Source organism: Rhizobium mayense (assembly GCF_030272705.1). GTDB lineage: Bacteria > Pseudomonadota > Alphaproteobacteria > Rhizobiales > Rhizobiaceae > Rhizobium > Rhizobium mayense. Next base: position 100,960 of record NZ_JARFYM010000011.1, read on the forward strand.
CTGTAGCGGACCTCTTCGCCCGGTGTAACGGATATCGCGTCGGGATTGGCCAAGGCTTCCTTCGGCAGCCAGTTTTTCCGAAGTTCAGGGCTGCTGACGGCGCGCCAGACCTTTTGTGGAGGCTCGTCGAGGTCGTATTCGAGTTCGATACCGTTTTCCCGCACGGGGGTCTTCAGGTCGTTCATTGGTCCATATCCTTCAGCAAGACCTTGAGAGCTTCGATCCGGGCAGGCCAGTAGGCGCGGTATTTCGCCAGCCACTGGGCGATGAGGGCGAGTCCCTCCGGATCGACTTCGTAATTCACGAAACGTCCCCGCCGTTCTTCTCTGATCAGCCCGGCGCTCCGCAGAACCGCAAGGTGCTGGGACATCGCCGGTTGGCTGATTTCCATCCCTTCGCGCAGGCCGCTAGCGTTCATGCTGCCCGCAGCCAGCTTTTCAAAGACGGCGCGGCGGGTAGGGTCCGCCAAAGCCCGGAATATCTCGTTCTCTATCATGGCGACAGATAAGCACAGACTTATGTGATTCGCAAGAGCTTTCCGCAACAGCCGGTAGTCGATGAGCCTCCGGGGCGACAGGTTCTCGAACGCTTGCGAAAAATCACGGTCATGCGCTGCGACGGAGCGGCCAAAGAAAAAGTCCGCCGCGAAGTAATTCGCGACGGACTCATTGGACGAAACCGTATCCCTTGGGGACGGGCCGACTGCTTAGCCGAGCTTGACCAGTCGGCTTTCCTTAACGGATTGAACCGCCGCGTCCGCAAGCTTGAGCGCTGCGAGGCCGTCGGCGCCGGATGGCGTGATGGCAGCGCCCTTCTCGACAGCGGCGATGAAGCTCGCGATCTCGTTGGCGTAGGCCTCGGTGTAGCGGGTCATGAAGAAGTCGTGCAGGGGCGGGCGGGTGTAGCCGTCGCCGTTAGCGACTTCGATCGAAAACGGCCGCTGGTTTTCGGCTGCGACCATGCCCTTCGAGCCATGGATCTCGATGCGCTGGTCATAGCCATAGGTGGCGCGGCGGGAATTGGAAATGATCGCCTGCCTCCCGGATGCCGTCTGCAGGATGACGGAGACGCTGTCGTAATCGCCTGCGTCGCCGATTGCCTTGTCGACGAGGACCGCGGCGGTGGCGGTGACGGCGACCGGCTCCTCGCCGAGCAGGAAGCGGGCCATGTCGAAATCATGAATGGTCATGTCGCGGAAAATACCGCCGGAACGCTTGATATAGTCGACCGGCGGGGCGCCTGGATCGCGCGAAGTGATCGTCACCATCTCGACCGTACCGATGCGGCCGTCGTCGATGGTCTTCTTGACCGCCATGAAATGCGGGTCGAAGCGGCGGTTGAAGCCGACCATCAGCTTGCCCTTCGCTTCTTCGACCACTTTAATGCAGGCCTTGACGCGGGCGACATCAAGATCGATCGGCTTTTCGCAGAAGATCGCTTTGCCGGCCCGGGCGAAGCGCTCGATAAGATCGGCATGGGTGTCGGTCGGCGTGCAGATCACGACGGCGTCGATATCCTTGGCGGCCTCGATCGCTTCGATGGTGCGGACCTCGCAGCCATAGGCGGCGGAAATCGCCTCCGCAGCGGACGGAAACGCATCTGCCACTGCAACGAGCTTGGCATTGGCATCGCCACTGACGGCCTTTGCATGCACCTTGCCGATGCGCCCGGCGCCAAGCAGACCAAATCTGACAGTCATCTTCACCTCCCTGATTCGGAACAAATGAACCGAATATCAATCATTATGGAATTTTCATTCCATTTTCCGATGGCAACGTCAAGCCGCCAGCGTTTCACAATTCCGAAATTCATGTTGCGAAACTGGCATATCCTCAAATCGCGTTCCCGCGCCAGATTCGATTGGCATGATCTTGTTAGAAAACCGCTTCGCACTTTTCGAGATCATGCGCTAAAGACAAGCTCTCTCCAACAGGCGAACGAGACCCATGCAGCTGATCGATCCCAATCATCCTATCTATAAGCCGCTTTGGGTGCGGGTTCTGATCGTTGCCGTCTGCTTCAGCTGGGCGATTGTCGAGGCCTTTGGTCCGCAACCCTTCTGGGCCGTCCTTGCGGGGGGCCTTGGCGCCTACGCCGCCTGGATGCTGCTCCTAAACTTCAATCCTCAGCCGCCCAAGGCCGAGGCCGAAAGCGCTGCTTCGAGCGACGAAGCAGAAGACGATGAGCCGACCGACGAGAAGAAGTAGCTATCGCGCTACACGCCGTATGGCCTCGTCGATCAATTGATTGGCGATCATCATGCGTGTCGTCGCCTGCTCGCGAAAGGGCGGAGCGACGCTGTCTGGATGATTGGCCTTGGCGAAAGCGCGACGTTTTTCGTGGAGAGACTGAAGGGTGCTTTGCGAGGTGAGCGCCAGCTCGGCCGCCACCTCTTCCCGTGAGGTCCGCGCCAGATAATCCGGCATTACGGGCGGCTCCGGTTCTTTCTGTTCCGGCTCCACTGTCGGCTTCGGCAAAGGGATCTCGTTGCCGAGATTATCGACGTAGGCATCGTCCGGACGAGCAGATGCCGGCGGCTCACCTCCGAAAACGGTCGCGGCAAAGCTTATATTGAGGCCACGGATGCGGTGCGCCGCCTCGTCCTTGCCTGACTTATCTTCTTCTTCCGCGTCGAGACGATCGAGGACGGATTGAAACAGCGATTGCCCGAACAACATGCTTGCCTCCAGAAGCGTCTGGAATAGCCACGCAAGTTGGCGCGGAGCTTATCGCCGCAAGCATGATCCTGAACCGGAAGCGGCCGCCCTCAGGCAGACTCAGGCCAGATCGAGGTTCCTGCTTTCCTGCAGGATCATATCGTGCAGTAGCCGGGCGCTGGGGGGCATCGCGCGCTCACGGGCGGTAATCAGGCTGTAGGGCTTCACTTCAATATCGAAATCGATCGGCAAAATGCAGGATTCGCCGGCCTGCGATGACTGCCCGCACATGAAGTGCGCCATGTCGAGCGCAACCGGGGCGATGGCGTCCGTCTTGCAGACGATGGCAAGCGTCAGGAGCAGCGATGAAGTGTTGATGATGTTTTCCGGCAAGGGCACGCCGGCCGTGACGAAGATATCCTCCACCTTGCGCCGAAGCAAAGTGCCCGGAGGCTGAAAAACCCAATCGTACCCTGGCAGATCCTGAAGGCTGGCAACGCCCTTCTTCAGTAGCGGATGACCACTGCGGACCATAAGACAGGCTTTCTCCACACCGATCTCATGGGTGGTGAACAGGCGCGGATCAAGCTCATCCGGAATGCGGCTGATGATGAAATCGTGGCGAGCGGCGAGCAACTCGCGTGCAAGCACGTTGCTGGTCTCCACCTGGATATTGATCTCGATACCGGGATAGGCGCGCGTCACAAGCTGGATCGCCGGTACGACAAGGCTGATCGCCGGCGCCGTCACGGCGCCTAGAAAAACCGAGCCGCCCTTGCCGGTCCTGAGCTCGCCGATCTCGCGGCTCGCCTCGCGTAATTCGAGCAGGATCTTGCGGGCGCGCTTGGCGAGCGCCATGCCGAAAGGCGTCAGCACAACGCCGCGGGCGACACGCTCGTAGAGCGGGCTTTTGACGATCGACTCCATTTCCGAGAGCATGCGCGAAGCCGCAGGTTGTGAGATGTTCATAGACTCAGCGGCCGCCGAAATCTGCCCGTGATCCTCGATCGTGACGATCATACGCAGGTGATTGAGCTTCAGACCGGCCTTGAGCAGGGTGTCGTCGCGAAAACTGTCCGAGTGAATCTCGATGCCTTCGCTGGAATAATCGCTATATATTTTCTCCATGGCGGCCAAATTTCCCGTTCGTCGGCAAAAAAGTACTATTTTTTAACATTATACCAAACTAGGTATATGTTGCGCCAGTTATTCTATTTGACAGTTATACGAAATCGTACGAGTTTGCCGCTCGTGCGCTGGGTGCAGCTCATGCACGTGAGAGCGTGGAGGAGACCTACTTCGGTTCTCACAATTAGAAGTAACCATTCCTTCTACGGAACCTGCCGCAGACTCGGGCGGGCGTTTTTTCGTCCGCCGCATTGTTAACAAGGGAGAGAGTAATGAAATCCATTATCTCATTGATGGCCGGCGCTGCGCTCGGCGTCGCTACGCTGGTTGCCCCTGCCTTCGCGGCGGACAAGGGCACCGTTGGTATCGCTATGCCGACCAAGGCTTCGGCTCGCTGGATCGATGACGGCAACAACATCGTCAAGCAGCTCCAGGCCGCCGGCTACGGCACCGACCTGCAGTATGGCGACGACGACATTCCGAACCAGCTGTCTCAGATTGAGAACATGGTCACGAAGGGCGACAAGGTTCTCGTCGTTGCTTCGATCGACGGCACCACGCTGTCCGACGTTCTGCAGAAGGCTCACGATGCCGGCATCAAGGTCATCGCTTATGACCGTCTGATCCGCAACAGCCCGAATGTCGACTACTATGCGACCTTCGACAACTTCAAGGTCGGCGTCCTGCAGGCGAACTCGATCGTCGACGCTCTCGGCCTCAAGGATGGCAAGGGTCCGTTCAACATCGAACTCTTCGGTGGTTCTCCGGACGACAACAACGCCTTCTTCTTCTATGACGGCGCAATGTCTGTTCTGAAGCCCTACATCGACAGCGGCAAGCTGGTCGTGAAGTCCGGCCAGATGGGCATGGACAAGGTCGGCACGCTGCGTTGGGATCCGGCAACGGCCCAGGCTCGCATGGATAACCTGCTGTCGGCTTACTACACCGATAGCCATGTCGATGCAGTTCTGTCTCCTTATGACGGCCTGTCGATCGGTATCCTCTCCTCGCTCAAGGGCGTTGGTTACGGCAGCGGCGGCGTGAAGCTGCCGATCGTTACCGGTCAGGACTCCGAAATTCCGTCGGTCAAGTCGATCATCGCCGGCGAGCAGCACTCCACGATCTTCAAGGACACCCGTGACCTCGCAAAGGTCACCGTCGACATGGTCAACGCTCTGATGGAAGGCAAGACGCCTGAAGTCAACGACAGCAAGACCTACGACAACGGCGTCAAGGTTGTTCCGTCCTACCTGCTGACCCCGGTCGCAGTCGACAAGACCAACTACGAGAAGATCCTCGTCGATGGCGGTTACTACAAGGCTGACCAGCTGAAGTAATCTTCCAACATAATGGTCAGGGCTCGCTTCAATGCGAGCCCTGGCTTTGATATTTAAGACGATCGCGCGGTCTGCTATGTTCGACCGCGGCGTTGGAATTGGACTATGGACGATACCATTCTCGAAATGCGGAACATCACCAAGTCGTTCCCCGGTGTGAACGCCCTGGAAAATGTCAATCTGAAGGTCCGTCAGGGCGAGATACATGCTCTGGTCGGCGAAAATGGGGCCGGCAAGTCGACCCTGATGAAGGTGCTTTCAGGCGTCTACCCGGCCGGCACCTATGAAGGCGACATCTACTACGATGGCGCGGTCCGCCAGTTCAAGACGATCAGGGATTCCGAACATATCGGCGTCATCATCATCCATCAGGAGCTGGCACTCGTTCCGCTTCTGTCGATCGCCGAGAATATTTTCCTGGGTAATGAGGTTGTTGCCAATGGCATGATCAACTGGCAGGAAACCTTTACCCGCACCAAGCAGCTTCTTTCCAAGGTGGGCCTCAGGGAATCTCCGAATACGCTCGTGACCGACATCGGCGTTGGCAAGCAGCAGCTCGTCGAGATTGCCAAGGCCCTGTCGAAGAGCGTCAAGCTGCTCATTCTCGACGAGCCGACGGCATCGCTCAACGAAAGCGATTCCGATGCGCTTCTCAACCTCCTCATCGAGTTCCGCAACCAGGGCATCACCTCGATCATCATCACGCACAAGCTCAACGAAGTACGCAAGGTGGCCGATCAGATTACTGTGCTGCGCGACGGCATGACCGTGAAGACGCTGAACTGTCACGAAGAAGAGATCAGCGAAGACATCATCATCCGCAACATGGTCGGCCGCGAGCTGGCGGATCGTTATCCGCCCCGTTCGGTTCCGATCGGCGAGACGATCTTCGAAGTGAAGAATTGGAACGCCTTCCACCAGCAGCATCGCGATCGCCAGGTTCTGCACAATATCAACGTCAATGTCCGCAAGGGCGAAGTGGTCGGTATTGCCGGCCTGATGGGTGCCGGCCGCACCGAATTTGCCATGAGCGTGTTCGGCAAGTCCTATGGTCACAAGGTCAGCGGCGAAGTTTTCGTCGACGGCAAGCCGGTGGACACCAGCACGGTGCGCAGGGCGATCGATGCCGGTCTCGCCTATGTAACCGAAGACCGCAAGCAACTCGGCCTCGTGTTGTCGAACAGCATCCTGCACAATACGACGCTCGCCAATTTGCTCGGCGTCTCCAAGGCTACCGTCATTGACGACGTTCGCGAGCTGCAGGTGGCCACAAACTATCGCGCCAAGCTGCGCATCCGCTCCGCAGGCGTCTTCCAGGAGGCGGGCAACCTGTCCGGCGGCAACCAGCAGAAAGTGGTGCTGTCGAAATGGCTGTTCTCCGATCCGGATGTCCTGATCCTTGACGAGCCGACGCGCGGCATCGATGTCGGCGCCAAATATGAAATCTATTCCATCATCAACCAGCTTGCCGCCGACGGAAAGGGCGTTCTGATGATCTCATCGGAGATGCCTGAGCTTCTCGGTACCTGCGACCGCATCTATGTCATGAATGAGGGTCGAATCGTTGCCGAGCTGTCGAAGGCAGAGGCAAGCCAGGAGAGTATCATGCGCGCTATCATGCGCTCAGGGGAGAAGCACCAATGAGTTCGGCCAACCCAGCCACAGCCACGGAAACCAGCAACGTCGTTTCCATCGGCGACCATATCCGCAACAATATTCGCGAATACGGCATGTTGATCGCGCTCGTCGTCATCATGCTGCTGTTCCAGTATCTCACGAACGGCGTTCTGTTCAGGCCGCAGAACCTGACCAACATCGTGCTGCAGAATTCGTTCATCGTCATCATGGCGCTGGGCATGCTGCTGGTCATCGTGGCCGGGCATATCGACCTGTCCGTCGGCTCCGTCGTTGGTTTCGTCGGTGCCGTTGCCGGCGTGCTCGTCGTGCAGATGCATATGAATCTTGCGGCCGCGACGGTCATTTGTCTTCTGATGGGTGCCGCGGTCGGCGCCTGGCACGGATATTTCATCGCCTACCACCGCATTCCGTCGTTCATCGTCACGCTCTCGGGCATGCTGGTTTTCCGTGGCTTGACCTATGCGATCATCAACACGACCGGCAACGGCAGCAGCATCGGCCCGTTCCCGCCAGCGTTCCAGATCGTGGCAACGGGCTTCATTCCCGACTTCATCGATATGGGCACCATCCGTTCCACGTCGATTTTCCTGACCATCGCTATCCCGATCGTCATGTTCCTCCTCTCATGGCGTCGCCGCAATGTTAACGAACAGCATGGCATCGACGTCGAGCCGTTCAGCTTCTTCCTTGGTCAAAACCTGGTTGTAGCTGCTGCAACGATCTTCATCGGCTACCAGATCTCCTCGTATCGCGGTTTGCCGAATGTTCTGGTTCTCATGCTGCTGCTGATCGCTCTCTACAGCTTCGCCACGCAGCGCACCACGATCGGACGCCGCATCTATGCGATGGGCGGTAACGAGAAGGCGACGAAGCTTTCGGGTATCGATACCCGCCGCCTGACGTTCTACACTTTCATCAACATGGGCATCCTTGCCAGCATCGCCGGCATCATCATTGCCACGCGCCTGAACTCGGCAACCGCCAAGGGTGGCGACGGTCTGGAGCTCGACGTGATCGCGGCCTGCTTCATCGGCGGCGCTTCGGCGTCAGGCGGCGTCGGCAAGGTGACGGGCGCCGTCATCGGCGCCTTGATCATGGGCGTGCTTAACCAGGGCATGTCCATCCTTGGCTATCAGACGGACTCGCAGAAGATGATCAAGGGTGCGGTCCTGCTCGCAGCCGTGTTCATCGACGTCTACAATAAGAACAAGGGCTGATCGCTACGCGATCAGCCGAGGCTTTAAAACCAAATCCATGACAGAGTCCGGCTCTCGACGAGAGCCGGAACGGTGATGTGCATCCGATCTCTGTCTGTTAGGAAAGGATGAAAGACATGCTCATCTCCCAGATCAAGGGTTCGAATGGCGAGATCGTCGTTGCGGTCCGCAATGGGCCCCGCGATGTTGCCAAGGCCGTCCTCAACGGCGGTAGCGTTTACCAGCTTGCAATGGAAGCTGCCGACAGCGGCAAGTCCCTCGTTTCCGTCATAGAAGCGCATGGGCTCGGCGAAGCGATCGATCTGGAAAAAGCCTATGCGGAAGGTCGTTTTCTGTCGCCGATCACTCATCCGGATGCCGCTCACCTGCATCTGACCGGCACCGGCCTGACGCATCTCGGTTCCGCCGCGACCCGCGATTCCATGCACAAGAAGACGACGGAAGCCGCCGAAGAGACGCTGACCGACTCCATGAAGATGTTCAAGATGGGCATCGAGGGCGGCAAGCCGAAGGCCGGCGAAAAGGGCGTCCAGCCCGAATGGTTCTACAAGGGTAATGGCTATGGCGCCGCTGCTCCGGGTGCAGCGCTTGTCTCTCCCTCCTTCGCGCTCGACGGCGGCGAAGAGCCGGAGATGGCCGGCATCTATGTCATCGCCAAGGATGGCACGCCGTTCCGCATCGGCTTTGCGCTCTCGAACGAATTTTCCGATCACGTCACCGAGCGGATCAATTACCTCTATCTCGCCCACTCCAAGCTGCGTCCGGCAAGCTTCGGTCCGGAAATCCGTATCGGTGCCGCACCTGAGGACATCAGGGGCACTTCACGCATCAAGCGTGGCGACAAGGTGATCTTCGAAAAGCCCTTCCTCTCGGGCGAAGCAAACATGTCGCATACCTTCGCGAATCTAGAATACCATCACTTCAAATATGGCCTGTTCCGCGTTCCCGGCGACGTCCATGTCCATATGTTCGGCACGGCGACGCTCTCCTTCGCGGATGGCATCAAGCCGGAGGCGGGCGATGTCTTCGAAATCGAGGTAGCAGACTTCGGCCTGCCGCTGTGTAATCCGCTCGCTGTTGCCGCCGAGGAGAATGTAGCGGTTCGCCAGCTCTAATTGTCGAGGCCGGCTGCCTCCGCGCGGCCGGCTATTTCCAAGAAGATCCAGGGAGGCATGAAGCCATGACCATTCATCAGAATCTGATCGCCGGCGAATGGACCGGCACGACAGGCGCCGAGAACATCAACCCATCTGATACCAACGAGGTTGTTGGTCTCTATGCCAGCGCCAGCGTCCAGGACGTGGCGGATGCCATCGCGGCGGCCAAGGCCGCCTTTCCCGCCTGGTCGCGTTCGGGCATTCTTGAGCGCCATACCATCCTGAAGAAGGCTGGCGACGAGATCATGGCGCGCAAGGATGAGCTCGGCGCGCTGCTTGCCCGCGAAGAAGGCAAGACCTTGCCCGAGGCAATTGGCGAGACGATCCGTGCCGCCCAGATCTTCGAATTCTTCGCCGGCGAAGCGCTGCGCCTTGCAGGCGAGGTCGTTCCCTCGGTCCGCCCCAACATCGGCGTCGAGATCACCCGCGAGCCGCTCGGTGTTGTCGGCATCATCACGCCGTGGAACTTCCCGATCGCCATTCCGGCCTGGAAGATCGCGCCGGCGCTTTGCTATGGCAATACCGTCGTCTTCAAGCCGGCCGATCTCGTGCCCGGCTGTTCCTGGGCGATCGTCGATATCCTTCACCGCGCCGGTCTGCCGAAGGGCGTGCTGAACCTTGTCATGGGCAAGGGTTCGGTCGTCGGGCAGGCGATGCTCGACAGCCCAATTCTTTCCGGCATCACCTTCACCGGTTCTGTCGGCACCGGCAAACGGGTCGCGCTTTCATCAGTCGAACATGGCCGCAAGTACCAGCTCGAAATGGGTGGCAAGAACCCGATGGTCGTGCTTGACGATGCCGACCTCACGGTTGCCGTCGAGGCCGCTGCCAATTCCGCATTCTTCTCGACCGGCCAGCGCTGCACGGCTTCGTCGCGCCTGATCGTCACCGAGGGTATCCACGACAAGTTCGTGGCGGCTTTGACCGAGAAGCTGAAGGGGCTGAACGTCGACAATGCCATCAAGGCCGGCACCCATATCGGTCCCGTCGTCGACGCCAAGCAGTTGAAGACCGACACGGACTACATCGAGATCGGCAAGCAGGAGGGCGCCAAGCTCGCCTTCGGCGGCGAACTCATCAACCGCGAAACGCCCGGCTTCTACCTGCAGCCGACGCTGTTTACCGAAGCCTCGAACCAGATGCGCATCAGCCGCGAAGAGATCTTCGGGCCGGTCGCTTCGGTCATTCGTGTGAAGGATTACGAAGAAGCGCTCAGCGTTGCCAACGATACGCCGTTCGGCCTGTCTTCCGGCATTGCCACGACCAGCCTGAAGCACGCGACGCATTTCAAACGCAATACCGAAGCCGGCATGGTGATGGTGAACCTGCCGACGGCGGGCGTCGATTTCCACGTACCTTTCGGTGGCCGCAAGGGCTCGTCCTTCGGTCCGCGCGAGCAGGGCAAATACGCCGCCGAGTTCTTCACCACGGTCAAGACGGCTTACACGCTGGCCTGATCATCGATTTCAAGGCCCAGGCGCGAGCGAGGCGGGCTGGGCGACGCAAAGGGTACTGAGACTATGAAGAAGAAAGCAGAATGGCCGCGCAAGTTGCGGTCCTACGACTGGTTCGGCGGCACCGGCAAGAACGCGATCATGCACCGTTCCTGGATGAAGAACCAGGGCTTGCCGGCAGACACGTTCGACGGCCGGCCGATCATCGGCATCTGTAATACCTGGTCTGAACTGACACCCTGCAACGCACATCTGCGGGATCTCTCCGAGCGCGTTAAGCGCGGCGTTTACGAAGCCGGCGGTTTCCCAGTGGAATTCCCGGTTTTCTCGACTGGTGAAAGCACGCTGCGCCCGACGGCGATGATGTTCCGCAATCTGGCGGCGATGGACGTCGAAGAAGCGATCCGCGGCAACCCTGTCGACGGCGTCGTGCTGCTCGGCGGCTGCGACAAGACCACCCCGAGCCTTTTGATGGGTGCAGCCTCCGTCGACATCCCGGTCATCCTCGTTTCCGGCGGCCCGATGCTGAACGGCAAGTGGCGGGGCAAGGATGTCGGCTCTGGCACGGCGGTCTGGCAGTTTTCGGAAATGGTCAAGTCCGGCGAGATGACGCTGGAAGAATTCATGGATGCGGAGCAGGGCATGGCCCGCTCGGCCGGCAGCTGTATGACGATGGGTACCGCCTCGACCATGGCGTCGATGGCCGAAGCCCTCGGCATGACCTTGCCGGGCAACGCCGCCATCCCCGCCGTCGATGCGCGTCGCCGCGTCATTTCGCAGCTTTCCGGCCGCCGAATCGTCGATATGGTCAAGGAAGACCTGAAGCCTTCCGATATCCTGACCAAAGAAGCCTTCGAAAACGCCATCCGCGTCAACGGCGCCGTCGGTGGTTCGACCAATGCCGTTCTGCATCTCCTGGCGCTTGCCGGCCGCGTCGGCGTCGATCTGTCGCTCGACGATTGGGATCGCCTTGGCCGTGAAGTACCGACCATCGTGAACCTGCAGCCTTCCGGCAAATATCTAATGGAAGAGTTCTATTATGCCGGCGGCCTGCCCGTCGTCATCAAGGCGGTCGGCGAGATGGGGCTGCTGCACAAGGATGCAATCACCGTCACCGGCGATAGCATTTGGGCCGGCGTCAAGGATGTCGTCAACTACAATGAAGACGTCATCGTGTCGCGCGAGAAGGCGCTGACGCAGTCCGGCGGCATCGCGGTTCTGCGCGGTAACCTGGCTCCAAAGGGCGCCGTTCTGAAGCCGTCCGCGGCTTCGCCGCATCTGATGCAGCACAAGGGCCGCGCCGTCGTCTTCGAAAGCATCGAGGACTACCACGCCCGCATCAACCGTGAAGACCTCGATATCGACGAGAACTGCATCATGGTGCTGAAGTATTGCGGTCCGAAGGGATATCCGGGCATGGCCGAAGTCGGCAACATGGGTCTGCCGCCGAAGGTGCTGAAGAAGGGCATCACCGACATGATCCGCATTTCCGATGCGCGCATGTCCGGCACGGCTTACGGCACCGTTATTCTGCATACGGCTCCGGAAGCTGCCGATGGCGGGCCTCTGGCGCTGGTTCAGAATGGTGACATGATCTCGGTCGACGTGCCGGCGCGCACGATCCAGCTCGAAGTCTCCGACGAAGAACTCGCCAAGCGCCGCGCCGCCTGGGTTTCCCCGGTCAAGCCGCTCGTCGGCGGCTATGGTGGCCTCTACGTCAAGACCGTCATGCAGGCCGACACCGGCGCCGACCTGGACTTCCTGGTTGGCCCACGCGGCTCGGAAATCCCGAACGATCGCGATAGTCACTAGACCTTGAACTCGTAAATTCGCTACGCCATAGGCAATCCCGGCACTCACAAGGAGTGCCGGGAGAGCTATCATACCTGAGCCCAGCCGCCATCGACGCACAATTCGCTGCCCGTCACGTAGGCCGAGTCATCGGAGGCGAGAAACAGGACGGCTTTTGCGATCTCGTCGACTGTGCCGCTGCGATGCATCGGAATTTGGGCGTGCACCTGAGTCTTCGTCTGCTCGATCATCTCCTCGCTTACCCCGGCTTTCCGCGCTTGATCGGTATCGATGTAACCAGGCGCCATGGCATTCACACGGATACCCTTTCCGGTCAGCTCGACGGTGAGCGAGCGTGCCAGCGAGCGGATGGCGGCTTTCCCCGCCGAATAGACGCTGACATATGGACGACCCTGTGTGCTCAGGGTTGAGGTGTTCAGGATTATCGAGCCGCCGGAAGTCATGAGCGGCAGAAGCTTCTGCACCGTAAAATAAGTCCCTTTGAACGTGTTAACGATCGTGAAATCGAATTCCTCTTCCGACATGTATTCAAACATGTTCGGTCGTGCGCCGCCGGCGTTCGCAAAGACAATATCGACTCGACCATGCTTCCTGTTGACAAAATCGCGAAGCGCTTCGATGTCCGACATCCTGGAAATATCACTGCGGATCGCGTCGGCACCATGCCCGATGCTTTGTGCCGCGGCGTCAAGTGTTGCCTGATCGCGGCCGGTAATAACGACCTTCGCGCCTTCGCGTGCAAACAGCTTGGCTGTTGCCAGTCCTATTCCTGAGTTGCCGCCGGTGATGACAGCGATCTTATCGTCCAATTTACCCATATCGTCTCCAATGCGTCTCTGAATGCGCCCGACTTAAACCGCACTATTGCTGGAGTGGCGGGCCAGAAGTTATATATGAAGCATCATTCAGGTTTTGGATTCGCTTATGGGAAACGGCCTCCGACCACCGCTAAACCCTCGGAAATCCCCGCGTCAGGGCCGGTCCATCGCAACCGTGGACGCTATTTTCGAGGCGACTATTCAGGTTTTGTCCAACGATGGGCTGATCCGTCTGACCACCACGCGCGTAGCGAATCGTGCAGGCGTTTCGGTAGGAACGCTGTACCAATATTTCCCGAACAAGCAGGCTTTGCTTTTCGCAGTGATGGAGCAAAACCTCGCAATGGTGGCCAGCGCCGTAGAGAAGGCGTGTGACGAGAACCTCCATGCTGGGATGGAGACGATCGCCGAGGCCGTGGTGAAAGCCTATCTGCAGGCGAAGATGGCGCAAGCCGAGATCTCTCCCGCCCTCTACCGCATCGCCTTGGAACTCGACGCGCGCGAGTTGATCGAGTTGGCAGCCCGGCGGAGTGCGGCGGCGATCGAAGAAGCGCTGTCCACCGCCAGCAATGGCCGCTTCGCCGATCCGAGCGTGATCGCCCAAACCCTGACCGCAGCGCTTTACGGAACGGTGCCGCCCTTCTGCCATCGGGTCATGCTCCCCACCGATGGTATCGAGGCCGAACGGCAGCTCACGGTCATGTTTCGCTCTTATCTCGTCGCACAGCAGAGCTAAGCGTCAATCCCGGTATGTGGAGGGGATTAAGGTGCGTGGTTCCCGCCGCACTGCTTTGATCAGCGGTCCATGATATACTGTCCATCTGATTGCATCTTTGGGGGATCATTATGTCAACCCTGCAGACGGACACCTATCACCTCTTTGGCAATCTTTTTCGCTTCCATGCGCACAGCCCCGATACGGGTGGGGCTTATTGCCTTATCGAGACGCTGACGGCACCTGGGGCGGGCGCGCCGCCGAACAGGCATCCTGATGACGATGAGGCGTTTTATGTTCTGGAAGGCCTGTTCGAATTCATGGTCGACGGTGAAACGGTCCAGGCGCAAGCGGGCAGCTTCGTGAAGATACCGACGGGGGCCATTCATGCATTCCGCAATATCGGTCCGGCGCCGGGACGACTTCTGATCATCAATTCGCCCGGTCGCGTTCACGACGGCTTCTTTACGGAAGCAGGCGAGCCGATGCCGCTAGGCACCTGCGACTTGCCGCCACCGGGCGGAAAGTTGCCGGATCTTCCGCGTGTGATTGAGATCGGGCGGCGCAACGGGCTGGAACTCCTGATGCCCCATGGCGAGGCGCACTAAACTCGAATATCCCAAGCAGTGATGCCTATGCCGAGGCGATCGGAAGCAGCGTGCTGTTTGGTGGCAATATCCCTTGCCGCAGCTAATCCCGGAGAACCCGATATCAGCTCTGGCTCTGGCTTTGTCCTTGGCTTGCCACTGTCACCTTGACCGAAAGGCTTTCCCCAGGCGTGCCGATACGCATGCCGGAGACGGGCGCGGCGTCGCGGTAGCAGAGGCCGGTGGCGATGCGAGCGTAGCGCGAGTCGGGGCAGACGTCGTTGGCCGGGTCGAAGCCGACCCAGCCGAGGCCGGGAATATGCGCTTCGGCCCAGGCATGGGTGGCGGTCTGCTCGGCAGTGCCTTCCATCAACAGGTAGCCGGAGACATAGCGGGCCGGGATCTGTAGCGCGCGGGCGCCGGCAATGAAGATGTGGGCGTGGTCCTGGCAGACACCGCTTTTATTTTCCAGCGCCTGTTCGGCGGTCGTTTCCGTGTCGCTGGTGCCGGGTTTGTATTCCACCGTCCGGTGGATTGCGCCCATCAGAGCATGCATCTTGGCGAGTTCGTTATCGCCGGAAAGGCTGCGCAAGAGTTCCTTGGTCAGCTTGCCAGCCTTGGTGCGTGGTGTTTCCCTGAGGAAGAGCCAGCGCGGGCTGAAACCGCTATGCTGGCCCACCACGCCGTTCAGGTCCTGCGTTTCGATCTCGCCGGCGGCGATGATCCGGGTTGCTTCCTGTTGGCCGTCGAGCGAGACGAGCGTTACGCGATTGCCGTACTGGTCGTCGTATTCGACCTCCGGATGCGCGCCCTCGACCGTCAGTTTCCAGTCGAGGACGGTCTGGCCAGGACCGGTGAGCGGCGTCAGCCGCAGTCGCTGCAACGAAAATTGCGACGGTTCGTCATAGCGGTATTCGGTGGTATGGCTGATCGTCAGTCTCATAATGTGATCCGCTTACTCATAGAACCTGTAACCGTCGGAGATTTCCGCGCCGAGCTTGTTGTTGCGCGACACAAAATCCTCCAGGAATTCGTGCAGCCCCTGATCCATGATGCTCTTGATCGTGAGCGTCTGCAGCATCTTGCGGATGGAGTCGGCAGTGTCGTGCGCCGGGAGCCGCTTGTCGTATTCCGCCCCGAGATAGTTGATATTGCTGACGATCTTTTCGTAGCAATAGGCAAGCGAACGCGGCATCTGGCCGTTGAGGATCAGAAAGTCGGCAATATTGGCCGGCTTGTATTCCGGATCGTAGGCCCATTTATAGGCCCGATGGGCGGAGACCGAACGCAGGATCGATTCCCATTGGGCATTGTCGAGCGAAGAGCCGACATGCGAGATCGACGGCAGCAGGACGTAGTATTTCACGTCGAGTATGCGTGCCGTATTGTCGGCGCGTTCGATGAAGGTGCCGATGCGGGCGAAGTTGTAAAGCTCGTTGCGCAGCATCGAACCGTGAAATGCGCCGCGGATCAATCCGGCACGGCGCTTGATGACCTCGATCATCTCCGGCACCTCGGCGGTCTTGAGGCGCTTGCCCAGCAACGTCTTCAGCTCGATCCAGCATTCATTGGTCGCTTCCCAGGTGTCGCGGGTGAGCGCCGTGCGCACCATGCGCGCATTGTTGCGGCCGTAGTCGATGCAGGACATGACGCTCGACGGATTGGAGCGGTCGCGCATCAGATAATCGATCGCGTCGGCGCCGGTCAGCTTGCCATGCACCTCGTCATAGGCCTCGCGCACGCCGGCGCTTTGCAGCACGCCGTCCCAGTCGTCGTCCTCGTTTGCACCGCTGCGGGTCAGCGACATGCGCTGGCCGGCATCGACCAGGCGGGCTATATTTTCGGCACGCTCGATGTAACGGAACATCCAGTAGAGGCCATTCGCGGTTCTTCCAAGCATGTCCGTCTCAGTCCTCCAGAACCCAGGTATCTTTCGTGCCGCCGCCCTGGCTGGAATTGACCACCAGCGAGCCTTCCTTCAGCGCGACGCGGGTGAGGCCACCGGGGATGATCCGCACCTTGTCGGAAACGAGGACGTAGGGGCGCAGGTCGACGTGGCGAGGTGCTATGCCCTTGTTTACCAGTATCGGCACGGTCGACAGAGACAGGGTTGGTTGAGCGATATAATTGTTCGGTTTGGTCCTCAGCTTCTCGGCAAACTCGTTCCGCTCCTTCTTCGAGGCGGTCGGTCCGACAAGCATGCCGTAGCCGCCGGAGCCGTGCACTTCCTTGACGACCAGATCGGCGAGGTTTTCCAGCACATATTTCAGGCTGTCCGGCTCGGAGCAGCGCCAGGTCGGCACGTTCTCGAGGATCGGCTTGCGGCCGGTGTAAAACTCGACGATCTCCGGCATGTAGGAATAGATCGCCTTATCGTCGGAAATGCCGGTGCCGGGCGCATTGGCGATGGTGATGTGGCCGGCTCGATACACGTCCATGATGCCGGGGATGCCGAGTGCGGTATCCGGGCGAAAGGTGAGGGGATCGAGGAAGTCGTCGTCCACCCGGCGGTAGAGTACGTCGATCGCCTCATAGCCACGTGTGGTGCGCATCTTCACCTTGCCGTCGATGACGCGCAGGTCCGACCCTTCGACCAGCTCCACGCCCATCATGTCGGCAAGGAAGGAATGTTCGTAATAGGCGGAATTGTAGATACCGGGGGTCAGAACGGCGACGCGCGGCTTGCCGTTGCAGCCGGGAGGAGCGAGCGAGGCAAGGCTTTGGCGGAGCAGCAGCGGATAGTCCTCGACGCGCTGCACCTTGTTCTGATGAAACAGCTCCGGGAACATCTGCATCATGGTTTCCCGGTTTTCCAGCATGTAGCTGACGCCGGACGGCGTGCGGGCGTTGTCCTCCAGCACGTAGAACTGATCCTCGCCAGTGCGCACGATATCGGTCCCGACGATGTGTGTATAAACGCCGCCCGGGGGACGGAAGCCGATCATCTCCGGCAGGAAAGCGTCGTTTTTCTCGATCAGCTCGGGCGGGATGCGGCCGGCGCGGATGATTTCCTGCTTGTGATAGATGTCGTCGAGGAAGGCGTTGAGGGCGATGACCCGCTGCTCGATGCCCTGGGCGAGCTTGCGCCATTCACGGCCGGAAATGATGCGCGGGATAATATCGAAGGGGATGAGCTTTTCGGCTGAGTCTGCGTGTCCGTAGACCGCGAAGGTAATGCCCGTCTTTCGGAAGATGTTTTCCGCATCGCGGGATTTGGCAATTAGATGGCCTCTGTCCTGGCCGGAGTACCACTCGAAATATTTCTCGTAAGGCGCGCGCGGACATTCATCCGCAGTTATCATTTCATCAAATGCCAAAGGTGCGGTCCCCATTTTTTCTCATTTGAATACAACCGTTTTGACAATGCAAGAATTATGCGCGTTTCAGGTCATGAATCTCGAAGCTGCCAAAAATGCCGGATTTCCAGGCATTTTGGGCGGTCAGACTGGTAAATGAAAGATTGCCGCCGCCGGGTTGCGATCAAAATCTAAGCATTTGCTTATTTTTGTAGTCGCCGCGCCCGACGACATACTGAATTTCCTCGAACCTGGGTGTTCAGGGACCAACATGAAGAAAAATTGATGGTTGTTTTCAGCGGTTCGATTTTGACGCTTCGACCGTCTTCGGTTATCAGCGGGTGCCCTTTGCGCAGGCGACGTTCCGGTTTCAATTCGGGCCCGATTCGAGCCTGCAAAATCAATTTCAGTCTGAGCCCCCATGTCCCTCGACACATTCGCGCCGGCGATCTTCGTTTTTCTTTGGTCTACAGGCTGGATCGTTGCGAAATATGCAGCGATGCATTCGGGTCCGTTCACCTTTCTCATGATCCGCTACAGCTTGTCCGCGCTTGCCTTCGTCCTGCTCTGCGCCTTTACCGGTGCAAGATGGCCGCGCGATTGGTCCAGCGTCTTCCGCGCCGTTTATTCCGGCATTTTTCTGCACGGATTTTATCTCGGCGGTCTCTGGTGGGCGATTGCGAGCGGCGTGCCTGCGGGGATTTCGGGCATTATCGCCGCCCTGCAGCCGCTGATGACGGCAATGGCTGCGCCTTACCTGATCGGGGAGCGCCTGCAGCCGGCGCAGCGCCTCGGCCTGCTGCTCGGCTTCGTCGGCATCGCGATTGCCATCTCGCCGAAGCTTTTGACCCCGGATAGCGCCAATCTCTGGCAATCGGCGATCCCGCTCGGCGTCAATCTGCTGGCGATGGTCTCGGTGACCTATGGCACGCTTTATCAAAAGCGCCATTTGCAGACCGGAGACCTGCGAACCATCGCGACACTGCAATATGTCGGCGCGCTTGTTGTCACCGTGCCTCTGGCGCTAACGTTTGAGAACCTGCATTTCGACGGCACGCATGAGGCGATCCTTGCTCTCCTCTGGTCGGTCTTCGGCCTGTCGATGGGTGCGGTCGGCCTGCTGCTCTACCTTATCCGCCGAGGGCAGGTATCGCGCGCCGCTTCGCTGATCTATCTGATGCCACCCGCTGTCGCCATCGAGGCGGCAATTGTCTTCGGTGAGCCGTTGACCCTGCCGATTATTGTCGGGACCCTGATCGTGGTGATCGGTGTCTATTTGACCAATCGGCGCACGGCGAACGTGGTGCCGGAATAGGGGTCGGCCGGCCGTAGGGGTGGGCCGGCGGGTCGCTCAGAGGCCGCCTCGTCCATGACATGATCTCGCGAGACGCCTACGGGGTGTCCTTAATGTCAAAGCGAACGATCTTGCTGTTCCCCAAGCGGAAGATGTGCATCACCGTCTTGTCTTTCAGCCCATGGGTTTGCCCCGTCAGCGGCCGGCCTTCGAGATCGAACACGGACTGGATCACTTCGACAGCGATGACACCATCCTCTGGTGTCTGAATAGCCACCGGCTCGACGTGTGGTCTAACAGCCGCCCATTGCCGTGTCCAATAATCGCGCAGACCGTCATGGCCATGAACGTAGCCTCCGTCCATACCGTTCGCCCATACAACATCGTTGGCGAGCTCGACGAGGACACCGTCGATGTCTCTGGCGTTGAAGCGGTCGTAGATGCGCTTGATCAATTGCGTATGCGTCTCCGACATATCGTTTCCTCGAGGTTGTTTAAAAGGAACATTGAGCGGCATGGAGCCGAACTTGCCAGCTCGCCCACCGATATATATATACGTACATATGTAGTTTGCAGTCAACCAGAGACAGAGGATAGGCGGAAGATGGAAAACGACGTGCTTTTGACGCCGGGGCATCTCATCAGTCTTGCTGCGCGCGGATTCGCCCGCCTAAGCGAGGCACGCCTGAAGCCGCTTGGGTTTGGCGTCGGCCACTTGCCAGTGCTGGTCGCGCTGCAGAATGGGAAAGCAAGCACGCAACGCGACCTGGCCCGCTTCGCCAAGGTCGAACAGCCGCCGATGGCTCAGATGCTCGCTCGCATGGAGCGGGACGGTTTGATCGAGCGAACACCCCACCCGAAAGACGGGCGAAGCAGCCGTATCGTTCTCACGAAGACCGCGCAGGCCCGGATGCCTGAGGCGATTGAAACGCTGTTCAAAGGAAATCGTGACGCAATGGATGGGTTTACAGAAGAAGAGGCGGCACAATTCGTCGCTTTGCTCACTCGGCTGATTGCAAATCTGGATCAAATCGCCAGCGCGGAGCCGTCATCGCACGCTTCCTAAGCACTCCGCGACAACTGAGCGCGCAGGATGCTTGACGAAGATATCGAGCAAGAAAAACCGCCTGCAGTGTCTGTGCTGCAAGCGGTTCGAAATCAATATCTATTTCAGTTCGGCATTTCGATCAGGGGCCGGGCTATTCGGCCCCTATCTCCGTTCCATCAAGCGCGTTCGCGGCGCTGGCCGTTGCCGTTGCGCGGTCCGCGGCGCTTCATGCCGCCGTTGCCGCCTTCACGGTGTTCGCCGTGAGCGTGGCCCTGGCCGCGCTCCTCGTTATGCCGGCCCGAGGGGCGGCCGTGAGCGTGCCGCTGGCCGCGATGCGCTCCGGCATCGTGAGCTGCACCATTGGCATTTGCCTGGCCGTTATGATGCGGCTTCTTGGCCGGACGGAAATCGGACGTCGAAGCGAGATCGTTGTCGACTTCCGGGCGCGGCGTGCGCTCGTTGCGGCGCTGGCCACGGAAGTCTGCATTGCGATTGTTCTCGCGCTGCGGACGATCGTGGCGAGTGCGGGGCTCCTGGCGCTCGCCAGCCTCGCCTCGAGCTTCGCCGGTTTCTTTGTCGAAGAAGGGGCGACGGGCCGGGCGGGCCGGACGACCTTCGGAGCGACCCTGACCTGCGCCACGGCCTTGGCCCTGGCTGCCGCGACCGCCGCCGCGGTTGTTGCCGCGAGCGGGGCGGCCACGGTCGGCCGGAGCTTCGCCGCTGGCAACGGCAATTTCGATACCCATCAGGCGCTCGATATCGCGCAGCAGGCGGATTTCGTCCGGCGCGCAGAAAGCGATAGCGATGCCGTCTCGGCCGGCGCGCGCGGTGCGGCCAATGCGGTGAACATAGGCGTCGGGGACTTCCGGCAGGTCATAGTTGTAGACATGCGAAACGCCGGGGATATCGATGCCGCGAGCGGCGACGTCGGTGGCGACGAGAACGCGGACCTCACCGTCACGGAAACCCTTGAGCGCCCGCTCGCGCTGGCCTTGGCTCTTGTTGCCGTGGATGGAGGCGGCGGCAAAGCCGACGTGGTCGAGATGTTTCATCAGCTTCTCGGCACCGTGCTTGGTGCGCAGGAAGACGATGGCGCGGCCATCCGGATTGGCGGAAATCGTTTCCTTCAGGATCTCGGTCTTGTGGTTCTGGCCGGCGACGAAGTGGACATATTGCTCGACCTTGTCGGCCGCCTTGCCGGGTGGGGTCACTTCCACCTTGACCGGATCGGTCAGGTAGTCGGAAGCGAGGTCGGCGATCGTCTTCGGCATAGTGGCCGAGAACAGCAGGGTCTGGCGCTTGGCCGGCACGAGCTTGGCGATCTTGCGCAGGTCGTGAATGAAGCCGAGGTCGAGCATCTGGTCGGCCTCGTCGAGGACGAGATAGCTGACCTGGCCGAGCGACAGGGCGCGACGGTTGATGAGGTCGAGCAGACGGCCGGGGGTGGCGACGAGGATGTCGGTGCCGCGTTCGAGCTGAAGCTGCTGCTTGTTGATCGAGGCGCCGCCGACCACGACGTTGATCCTCAACGGTGTTTTGCGGACAAAGAGCTTAAGGTTATCGGCGATCTGGTTCACCAGTTCGCGGGTGGGGGCGAGAATCAGCGTACGCACGGTGCGGTTGTCGGGGCGCTTCGCGTCCTTCAGCAGCATCTCGATGATCGGCAGGCCGAAAGCGGCGGTCTTGCCGGTGCCGGTCTGGGCGAGGCCGATGAGATCGCGGCCCTGGAGAACAAGCGGGATGGCCTGTGCCTGGATCGGCGTCGGCGTCGCGAAGTTGTTCTGCGACAGCGTATCGACGATCTGCTTGGAGAGACCAAGCGAGTGAAAATTGGTCAATTCAATACCTTTCGGGGGCGCCAAAGCAAATAGGCCGGGTCGCACCATGCGGTCCAGTCTGTCTCTGGCGTCAAGAACCCCGCGTGAAGTGGGAACTTGTTTGTTGGAAAATGCTTTCCAGCGCATCCGACCGCCTTGGTTGCGGTCTCATTTCAAAGCGCTTTTGTCCTTCTCTTGCGTATGTCAAGTCCCGCAGGGCACGCTCACGCGGCGGCCGGAAGGCGAAAGCTGAGGCGCATTTGGTCTTATTCCGCGCCAAAGTCAAGGGGTGTGGGCGAAAGCTTGTTCGCAGTTGCAACAAAAACGCCGCCGGAAAGCCGGCGGCATTCGCGAACTATCGGCATCCCGCTGTGCCATCAGGCTTCAGCGGTAGACCTCGACACGGTAGGGCCGGCCCAACCGTGATGGCGCCATGTCCAAAAGCAGCTGGGGTAGGCGCGTATATAGGCCGGAGCGTAATAGGTTCGGTAGGCTGGGTAATAAGCCGGATAGACCGGGTAGGCCGGTCGTACCGCCTCAACCGCCAAAGCGCCGCCGACGACACCGGCGGCAAGGCCGCCGAAGGAGGCGCCGCGCTCGGAGGCGCCGGCAGTGGTGGTGGTTACGGCGGCGGCGCCGCCAAGCGTCAGCGCGATCAAACCGGCCGTCGTTAAAGTGCGAAGCAGAGACATTGACATCCCTGACATCCCTTTCCCAAAAACACAGAGGCCTCCGAGCCGAAGCCGGGTTTGAAGCTGTTTGGAAAAGCGGGCGAAGTCGCGGCTAAAAAGAGGGTCGCGACATTAAATTTTGTTCATAATAAACAGCAAAAACTGGTTGATTTTACACTAGAAATCAGTCGGAACGCCGCCTTCCTTCTTGCGTCTGGCCACAAAGGCGTCAAGCTCCTCCTCGGTCGCCGGATCAAGCGGAGGACGTTCGTAATGGGCGAGCGTTTCCTTGAAGATGCGGTTGGCGTGATCATAGGTAGTCGGCCGGCCGGCTTCGGTCCAGGTCTCGTAATTGCGCCAGTCGGAGACGATGGGCGAATAGAAAGCGGTTTCGTAGCGGGCGAGCGTGTGCGCCGTGCCGAAATAGTGGCCGCCGGGGCCAACATCGCGCACGGCGTCGAGCGCCAGCGCGTCCTGGCTGACATCCAATGGCGTCAGGAACTCGGCGACCATTTGCAGCATGTCGACATCGAGGATGAATTTTTCAAAGGAGGCAGTCAGCCCGCCCTCGCTCCAGCCGGCGGAATGCAGCACGAAATTGCCGCCGCCCTGGGTCAGCGCCCAGAGCGATAGCGCCGATTCATAGGCTGCCTGGGCGTCCAGCGTATTGGAGGCATTGGTGTTGGAGGTGCGATAGGGGATGCCGTAGCGGCGGGCGAGCTGGCCGCCGGCAATCACGGCCTTCATATATTCCGGCGTGCCGAAAGCCGGCGCTCCCGTCTTCATGTCGACATTCGAAGTGAAGCCGCCATACATGACCGGCGCGCCCTTGCGCACCATCTGCGTAAAGGCAATGCCGCACAGCGCCTCGGCATTCTGCTGTACCAGCGCGCCGGCGATGGTCACCGGCGCCATGGCGCCCGCCAGCGTGAACGGCGTGAGGATCACGACCTGGCCCCGTGACGACATCTCGATGATGCCCTGCAGCATCGGCCCGTCGAGGCGCAGCGGGGAGGAGGAATTGATGACGGTGAAGAGCGACGGCTCGCGCTCCATCTGTTCCATGCTGATGCCGCGGCCGATGCGGGCGATCTCGATAGCGTCGAGATTGCGCTGCTTGCCGAGCGAGTAGCAATGAAACGCCTTGTCGGTGAGCTTGACGATATCGGAGAGGCAATCGAGATGCCGCACCGAGGCGTGGATATCTACGGGTTCGACCGGGTAGCCGCCGGTCATATGAATGATGTCGTAGGATTGGGCAAGCTTGATCAGCTTGCGGAAGTCCTCCTGATTGCCGGCCCGCCTACCACCTTCACGATCCGCGACGAACGGCGCGGAGGCGACCTGGGCAAAGACGAGGTTCCTGCCGCCGATCTGAACGTTTCTGAGCTGATTGCGGGCATGCAGTGTGAAGGTCGAAGGGACCGAGGCGATCAGCTCCGTGATCATGCCCCTGTCAAAGCGAACGCGCTCCGTACCAGGCGTGACGACGGCGCCGGCGGCTTTCATACGTTCGCGCGCTTCCGGCAGGATGATATCCATGCCGATCTCTTCGAGAATGGTCAGCGACGCTTCGTGAATGTCGTCGAGCGCCTCGGGCGACAGAAGCTCGGTGCGGGCGAGGTTGTTGACGAGATTGAGATATTTCGCGCCGCTCGGCTTGCGGCTGCGCTCGGCTCCGCGACCTCCGGCCCGGCGGCGGCGCTCTACCGGGATGGTAGCAGTGTCGGTCTCGTGCAAGGCCGTGTTTCTATCGTCGCTCATACTCTCGCTCCACCATTGTTCTGATATGATTCTTGGCAGAGTTCGACGTCGGATGCTGCCGTCGTTTGCGACCTAGGGGTGACCGTTCTGGGATAGTCAGTGGTCTGAACGCGACGTTCAACGCGCTGGCAATATGGTTAACGGCTTGTTAAAGCGATTCGTGATAAAGCTTTGGTCCAGCAAACTATCGTGGGCGGTGAGAAGAGGGGTCCTGTTGAACTCGGACGGTGAACTGCTGGAGATGGCCTGTCGCCGGATCGCCGATCTGGACCAGCCGGCTTATGTAAAGAACAGCGATCTGCGCTATGTCGCCGTCAACGAAGCCTATGCACGCTTTTTTGGCCGCGATATCTCCGATTTTATCGGCAATCGCAGCCGCGATCTCTTCGACAGCGGCGAAGAGGTCGACCGCGAAGACAAGGAGCGCCGAGCGCTGGTCTTCGGCTCCGAGGAGATGGCGCTATGCTTCGATCCGACAGGCCGCAGCCGTTCGCGGGTGCAGATTGAAAGTTTTTCGCCCTCTGAAGACCGCCTCTACGTGTTCGGGATGTTTCTCGATGCGCCGGCCGCGCCTTCTTCAGCTCCAAAAGAGGACGATATTGCTAGCAGTCATGTCAATGAGATCGGGGTTTACCGCACCATTCTCGAGGACTTGCCGGTTGCCGCCTTCGTGCGCGACGCCAGCCATCGGCTGATCTATTCGAACGAAGCCTATTCGGCCATTACGGGGCTGAGTCGCGCCGAGGTGCTGGGCAAGACGGAACACGAGATGTTCGAAACCGGCGCCGACGATTTCTTTACCGAAAACGAGCAGGTGCTGAACGAAGGGCGCGGCCTCGAATTCGAAGGCGAGGTTGTCGATCGGTCGCATATGACGCATCCGATCATGACGCGCGTCAACCGCGTCGTCGCCTCGGACGGCAAGCGTTATGTCGTCGGATCCATGACCGATATTTCCGTGTTGAAGCTGCGCGAGACCGAGTTGATCGAGGCGCAGGCGCGCGCCGAGGCCTTGCATCAGGATCTGGTAAACATCCTGCGCTCGATGCCGATCGGCGTGATGATCCATGACAGCAACTACAATGTGGAATATACCAATGATGCCTTTTACGACATCTGGGAATTCTCGAAGGACGAGCGTTTCGAAGGCCGGTCTTATCGCGATCTCGTTGCCAAGCATTTCGAACTCGGCCGCTACGACGCCGATGCGGGCAGCATCGACGATATCTACCAGGCGCGTCTCGAAGCTTTCCGCAATGCCGGCCCGCATATCCAGACTGAAATGAATTTTGCCGACGGCAAATCCGTCATCATGGATGCACGCCGCATTTCGAACGGCCGCACGCTGGTCGCCTACGCCGACATCTCTTCCGTGCGCCAGCAAGCTCGTGAGATCAGCGAGGCGCGCCTAGCGCTCGAGCACCTCGGCGAGCTGATGACGGACGCCACGCATGCGATGTCGCAAGGACTGCTGATCGTACAGGACGGCATCATCATGCTGGCGAGCGATGCATTGACAGACATGCTACGCGTTCCCGCAGAATATCTGGAGGTCGGCAAGCATTGGTCCGTCGCCTTTGATCATTGCGCCGCGCGCGGCGATTTCGGCGACGAGCCGGAGGCGCTTCGGCTTGCGTGGCGCGAAAGCATGGCCGCGAGCAAGCCGGTCTCGGCGGTGTTCCAAGTTGCCGGCGAGCGCTGGATGCAGCTCGAAGCGACGATCAGCGAAAGCCGCCGCTGGACCGTGGTGCTGACCGATGTCACCGAGATGAAAGAGCGCGAAGCCGAACTGCAACTGTTGCTTTCCCGCAGCGAAACCGCCGACCGCGCCAAATCTGAATTCCTTGCCAATATGAGCCATGAAATCCGTACGCCTATGAATGGCGTTCTCGGGATGGCGGAACTCCTGGCCAAGACCGATCTCGACGCCCGGCAGAAGACTTTCATCGATATCATCGTCAAGTCGGGCAATGCGCTGTTGACGATCATCAACGATATCCTGGATTTCTCGAAGATCGACGCCGGGCAAATGCGTTTGCGCAAGGCCGCCTTCGATCCGGCGGAGGCGGTGGAGGATGTCGCGACACTCCTGTCGTCGCCGGCGGCGGAAAAGGATATCGAGTTGCTGGTGCACACAGCGCCCGATGTGCCGGCCATGGTGCTCGGAGACGCCGGCCGCTTCCGCCAGATCGTCACCAACCTTGTCGGCAATGCGGTCAAATTCACCGAGCGTGGCCACGTGCTGGTCGAGGTGAACAGCCAGCCGATCGACAACGGCGAGATCATGCTGACGCTCCGGATCGAGGATACCGGCATCGGTATCCCGGACGAGAAGCTCGATTCTATTTTCGAGAAGTTTTCGCAGGTCGACGCTTCTTCGACGCGCCGCCACGAAGGCACAGGCCTCGGCCTCGCCATCACAGCCGGGCTGGTCGATCTCTTCGGCGGCTATCTCGAAGTCGAGAGCGAATGGGGCAAGGGTTCGGTCTTCACCGTGCATCTGCCCGTGTCGCCGGCGGCCACGCGCAGCGAACCGCGTGCGGTGCCGGTCAATGTCAAGGGCGCCGGTATCCTGGTCGTCGATGACAACGAGATCAACCGGCGGATATTGACCGAGCAGTTGGAGCAATGGGGTTTTGACGGCTACGCCGCCGAGGACGGCAAGACGGGGCTCGCCATCCTCTATGCCGCCTTCGATATGGCCGTGCCGGTCGATGCCGTGATCCTAGACTACCACATGCCGGGTATGAATGGCGATGACGTCGCGCGCGCCATTCGCGCCGATTCCCGTTTCGACGGGCTGTCGCTGATCTTCCTGACATCCATGGACGTCGCCGGCAGTGACAAGGAATTCGCGGCGCTGAATGGCCAGGCGCATCTGATGAAGCCAACGCGCGCCAATGTGCTGCGCAGCACCATCATCGATGTCGTGCGCACCGCGCGGCGTCAGCGGGTGAGCAGCGACGAACCCACAGCCTCACCGCAGTCGCCGGTCGCTGCCGCAGCAGTGGCCGCTGTCGATGCCGTCGAACGCGGGATGGTGGCGAAACCTGTTAGCCCCATCGATATCCTCGTCGCCGAAGACAACGAGGTCAATCAGATCGTCTTCACGCAGATTTTGCAGGTCACAGGCCTTCGCTTCCTCGTGGTTCAGAACGGCCAGGAGGCCGTGGAGGCCTGGCAGCAGCTTCGGCCATCACTGATCATGATGGATGTCTCCATGCCGATCATGAATGGCCATCAGGCGACGCGTATGATCCGGCAGTTGGAAGTAGACGCTGGGCAGGGTTGGCATGTGCCGATCGTCGGGGTCACCGCGCATGCGCTCGATGTCGACCGCGACATGTGTCTGGAGGCGGGCATGGACGACTATATGTCCAAGCCGATCAGCCCTGAGCTTCTGGAAGCCAAGGCCCGTCGTTGGCTCGGCGATGCGGCGCTGCAGACCGAGCGTTCCATAAACTAAGCCTGTTTGAGTCCGCAGAGCATTTCGCGCTTTCCCGCAAATCCCTTGCGTCGCTCGACCGTGAAGCCTGCAGCCTGCAGATTGCGGCGCACGAAGCCGGCGGCGGCATAGGTGGCGAAGGTGCCGCCGGGGACTGTGTTGCCGTAAAGACGCTGCATGAGTTCCGGCGACCACATATCGGCGTTTCGGGAAGGGGCGAAGCCGTCGAGATACCAGGCGTCGAAGCCTGTTGCTGCCTGGCTCACGCCGTCGATCGCCGGGCCGCAGACGACGCTGAGGCGCGTTTGGCCGTCGAGTGTGAGCGTAACGATACCGCGCGGTTCTTCCGGCCAGGCGGCGACGAGCGCCTGACGTTCGTCATCGATTTCCGGCCAGCGCGACAGTGCGCGATCGATTTCATCGCCGCGCATCGGGTAAAGCTCGAAAGACATGAAATGGAGTTGCGAATTCGGCTTACGATGCTGGCGCCATTGTCGCCAGGTTTCGCAAAAATTCAGGCCAGTGCCGAAGCCGAGTTCACCGATCAGGAAGCTCTGTTGTTCATTCCAGCGAGCTGGCAGACCGTTGCCGGCAAGGAAGACGTGGCCGCATTCCAGCCGACCGTCGGTCTGGCAATAAAAATGGTCGCCAAAAGCGGTCGAATAGGGCATATCGCCGTCGCGCCATTCGAGCGCCTGGCTTGCAGCATTGGTCTTCGCCGCGGGCGTTTGATCGGAAACTGGATCTGTCATGGGAAGAGCCGATAATCCTCCGGGGCTTGCCGGTCAATCGTCCGTCGAATTGCTGATCGTCGGTGGCGGCATTATGGGCCTGTGGGCGGCGGTGCATGCTGAGCGCCTGGGAATCGATGCGCTGCTCGTCGATTCCGGTCGGCTGGGGCAAGGGGCAAGCGGCGGCCTGCTTGGCGCGCTCATGCCGCATATGCCGGACAAATGGTCAGAGAAGAAGCAGTTTCAGTTCGATGCACTCGTATCTCTGGAGCACGAGATCGCGGCGCTGGAAGCAGCAACCGGTCTTTCCGCCGGATACCGACGTTCCGGTCGGCTGATCCCATTGCCGAAGCAGCATCTGCGCAAGATTGCGCTGGGCCACTCGCGTGATGCCGAAACGCATTGGCATCACGGCGACCGGCGGTTTCATTGGCATGTGCTCGATGCTGCCCCAGCTAGCGGCTGGATCGATCCGGCAGCCGGCGAAAGCGGATTCGTTTTCGACACACTCGCCGCCCGCGTTGCCCCTCGGGCCTTCCTGAGGGTTCTCGCCGAATATCTCAGCAAGGCAAAACATGTTCGGGTTGTCGAAGCAACAGAGGTCGAGAGCGTCGATCCAGACCGAGGCGTCGCGGCGACCCGCGAAGGCGCCCTCCGCTTCCGCCGTTGCATTCTCTCAGCCGGCCATCGCTCCTTTCCGATCCTGGATGAATTGACGCCCGGTCGTCATTCGCCCCTCGGCGTGCCGGTCAAGGGGCAGGCGGCCCTGTTGAAAGCGGATGTCGATGCTGCTCTGCCGGTAATATTCCGCGACGGGCTCTATATCGTTCCGCATGAGGGCGGGCTGGTTGCAGTCGGCAGCACGAGCGAGAATCGTTTTTGCGATCCGCTGTCGACGGATGACCAGTTGGACGACCTGCTCGGCGCGGCGCGAATGATGGCGCCGACACTGGCCGGTGCCGAAGTGGTCGAACGCTGGGCCGGCCTGCGGCCGAAGGCGATCGATCGGGATCCCATGGTGGGAGCGCATCCGGGCCATCAACGGCTCATCGCGCTGACCGGGGGATTCAAGGTCAGTTTCGGTCTGGCCCATCGTCTGGCCGAAGCAGCGGTTCGGGAGGCATTGGAAATTCCCTTTTCTTTCAAGCTGCCCCAAGGTTTCGCGCTTTCGAACCACATTGCGGTAGCATCACATAAAACGTGAATATAAACACCGCCCAGGTCGTTAATCTGTCACGCAAATCACCTATCTCCTTGCTCATCGGCGTCCGGTTGGGTCAGCCGGTTTATCGCGCTCCGGAGGAGATTTTATGCGC
Organism: Rhizobium mayense; assembly: GCF_030272705.1. GTDB lineage: Bacteria > Pseudomonadota > Alphaproteobacteria > Rhizobiales > Rhizobiaceae > Rhizobium > Rhizobium mayense. Next base: position 130,862 of record NZ_JARFYM010000011.1, read on the forward strand.
TATGCCATTTGCTTCACGCCGTCTGCGAGCGATCCGCTGACGCTCGTGGCCGCAAATTGGCTGGGACGCAATGTCTATTCCGGCGAGATGGTCGATCCGCCCGCCATTCGCGGACTTGGTATCCATGAAATCGCCTTTCATACCGCGGTGCCGCGCCGCTATGGCTTCAACGGCATCTTGAAAGCGCCGTTCCGCCTGGCCGAGGATATGTCCGAGGCGACGCTGCTGCGCGATCTCATGCGTTTTTCCGGCACTGTGACGCCGTTCGAGATTCCGCGGATGGAAGTTGCGCGCCTTGGTGGAGCATTCGGCCTGGTGCCGTCGGAGCCTAGTCAGCAAATGCATTTCCTGGCGGCGTCGCTGGTCCAGGCCTTCGACCACTATCGGGCACCGCTGACGGAGGCGGAAATCGAGCGCAGCGACCCGGATAACCTCTCGGCGGCGCAGTTCGCCAATCTGCACCGCTGGGGTCATCCGCATGTCATGGATGAATTCCGTTTCCAGATGATGCTGACGGGCACGGTCAGTCCCGCCGATCTGCCGCGCCTGGAGCGGGTATTGCGCGATTTCTTCGAGCCGGCGCTTGCCGAGCCAGTGCCGGTGTCGAACATTGCGCTGATGATGGAAGAAGGGAGCGGCGGGCCGTTTCGCGTGCACTCCCTTCATCCGATGGGCAAAGTCAGCGCTCGCAAGATCGCCTAACTGCTTGCAGGTGAAAGGAAAGTGGGTTTCGCACTTTCCGTCTCGACTTTCCGGCCATGAATGCTACCGTCTTCACATAGTTGAGAAGGTGCTTTGATGTCCGATACCTATCCTCGCAATCTCGTCGGCTATGGCCGCCATACGCCCGATCCGAAATGGCCCGGCGATGCCCGCGTCGCGGTGCAGTTTGTGATCAATTACGAAGAGGGCGGGGAAAGCTCCGTACTCGACGGCGATCCCGCTTCCGAGAATCTGCTGTCGGAAATCGTTGGTGCGGCAGCCTGGCCGAACCAGCGCAATCTCAATATGGAATCGATCTATGAATATGGTTCGCGCGCCGGTTTCTGGCGGTTGTGGCGCATGTTCACCGAGCTTAAGGTTCAGGCGACCGTCTATGGCGTGACGCTTGCTATGGCGCGTAATCCGGAAGCGGTCGCCGCCATGAAGGAAGCGGGTTGGGAGATCGCGAGCCACGGCTATCGTTGGCTGGAATACAAGGACTTCTCCGAGGATCTGGAGCGCAAGCACATCCTCGAAGCCGTGCGCCTGCATACCGAGCTGACCGGCGAGCGTCCCTACGGCATGTATCAGGGAAAACCTTCCGACAATACGTTGCGCTTGGTGATGGAGGAGGGCGGTTTCCTCTATTCGTCGGATTCCTATGCCGACGATCTGCCCTATTGGGTCGATGGTATCGAGGGCAAACCCTTCCTGATCATTCCCTACACGCTTGAAACCAACGACATGCGGTTCGCCACACCGCAGGGCTTCAATTCCGGCGATCAGTTCTTCACCTATCTCAAGGATGCTTTCGACACGCTCTATGAAGAGGGCAAGGATGGCCGCCCCAAGATGATATCCGTCGGCCTGCATTGCCGTCTCGTCGGCCGGCCGGGCCGGGCGGCGGCGTTGAGGCGCTTTATCGACTATGTGCTGAAGCACGACAAGGTCTGGATACCCAGGCGCATCGATATCGCCAATCACTGGTACCAGCATCACCTTCCGGCGGGTGCACGCTGAATGATATCGCGCGACGTTTTTGTGACCCGCTTCGGCGGCGTCTTCGAGCACTCTCCCTTCATTGCCGAACGTGCCTATGACGCCGGCGACATTGTCGAACCGTTGACGTCAGGCGGCGTACGTGACGCTCTGGTTGCGATTTTCCGCGCCGCCAGCGTCGACGAGCGGCTTGGCGTCTTGCGGGCTCATCCGGACCTCGCCGGTCGGTTGGCAATTGCGGGCAAACTTACCGAGGACAGCCGGAAGGAACAGGCAGGTGCGGGACTTGACCGGCTGACACCGGCTGAGCATGCCCGCTTCACCGAGCTCAACACGGCTTACGTGACGAAATTCGGCTTTCCTTTTATTATTGCGGTTAAGGGGCTCGGCAAAGACGATATCCTCACCGCCTTCGAAACGCGGATCGGCAATGACCGGGACGCGGAATTTGCGACCGCAACGGCGCAGGTGGAGAGGATCGCACTGCTGCGCCTGCAATCCATGCTTCCGGAGACGTGAATGACCGACAACGCCGATACCAGCCTTCCGTCCTTCGCGGTCGGCGCCATCAACCTTGCCTCTGCCCGTCTCGGCGCCAAGGGGCTCTACGCCACCGACGAGTTCTTCGCGCCGCTCGATCGCATGCTGCAGGATGTGCCGGCAAGCTTCGATCCGGATCTCTATGACGACAACGGCAAGTACATGGACGGCTGGGAAAGCCGGCGCAAGCGCGTGCCGGGTCATGACTGGTCGGTCATCCGCCTCGCCATGCCGGGCCGTATCTTCGGCTTCGATGTCGATACCAGCTATTTCACCGGCAATTACCCGCCGCATTGCTCGATCGAGGCCGCCTTCGTTGAAAACGGCGATCCGACCTACGCGACCGCCTGGACCGAGATCCTTGTGAAATCGCCGCTAGGCTCCAGCGCGCATCATTTTTTTGAAGTAGCTGACAAGGAAAAAGTCTGGACGCATCTTCGGCTGCACATCTATCCCGACGGCGGCGTGGCACGTCTGCGCGTCTACGGCTCAGCCTATTTCGACTGGTCGAAGGTGGGTAGCGCCGAGGAAGTCGACCTTGGCTATATCTTCAACGGCGCCAAGGCGCTTGCCTGGTCGGACGCGCATTATGGCCATCCCGACAAGATGCTCGGACCGGGCCGTGGTCTCAACATGGGTGACGGCTGGGAAACGAAGCGCCGGCGTGGCCCTGGCCATGACTGGACGATCATCCGCCTCGGCCATCCCGGCACCATCAACCGCGTCATCGTCGACACTGCCTTCTTCAAGGGCAATTTTCCGGATACGTGCGAACTGCTCGGCGCCTATCTGCCCGGTCACGGCGACAGCTTCACCGATACGGAAATCGCCGCCTCGGAGAATTGGAAGCCGATCCTTCCGCCCCAGAAGCTGCAGATGGATCATATCCACGAATATGGTGCCGATGTCTTGGCATCCATCGGCCCGGTAACGCATGTGCGTTTCGCCATGCATCCGGACGGCGGCGTCATGCGGCTCAGGCTTTTTGGGAACAAGGCCTAGGATATGACCGGTAGGGGGCCCATCCATTACCTGGATCAGATGCAGAGGGCTGCGTCCGAAGCGTGTCTTTTTGTTCGAGGAATGGAGAGGGCATCGTTCCTGGCCGATGATCGTACTCAATATGCCGTTGCATATAGCCTCTGTGTCATTGGTGCGTCGGCAGCCCAGTTGCTGCACGAATATCCGGAATTCGGGCCGGACCATCCGGATCTGCACTGGAATGAGATGAAAACTATGAGCGAGCGCCTGCTGTCCGACGGCGTCACGGCAAACGTCGAGGACGTTTGGGCGACGGTCGGGCATGCGATCCCCGAATTGCTCACGCAACTTGAGTCTATTCGCCGCTGGCGGGCGGAAGGGGAGTGACGACCATGATCCGGACCCTCGACATCTTCCCCCTTACCAAGGCCGCGTTTGCGCCCTTTGGCGACGTCATCGAAGCGGACCCGGCGACGGTGAAGCTGATCAATGGCGGTACGACGGAGCGGTTTCATGCGCTTTCCAGTGCTGAGGCGACGGGTGACGAGGCGCGCGTGATCATCAATCTGTTTCGCGGCAAGCCGCGGGCTTTTCCATACGCAGTCGAAATGATGGAGCGCCATCCCCTTGGCAGCCAGTGTTTCGTACCGCTCAACGATCGGCAGTTTCTTGTCGTCGTTTCGAAGGATGAGGACGGCAAGCCGGGCACACCGTGGGTTTTTCTGGCGCGCGGCGACCAAGGTGTGAACTATCACCGCAATGTCTGGCACTACCCGTTGATGACCCTTGACCAGCCGAGTGACTTTCTCGTCGTCGATCGTGACGGGCCGGGCAACAATCTGGTGGAATTCTTCTTCGATATCCCCTTCATCATCGGAGCGCCGACCCTATGACCGGACTGACCACCCATGTGCTCGACACTGCCCTCGGCAAACCGGCCGAAGGCCTGGCGATCGATCTTTTCAAGATCGAGGGCGAGACGCGTAAGCATCTGAAGACAGTCACGACCAATTCGGATGGACGCGTCGATGGTGGGCCGATATTGGTCGGCGACAGTTTCGTTGCCGGCACCTATGAATTGCTTTTCCGGGCCGGCGATTATCTGCGGGCAACCGGAGCCAAGCTGCCCGAGCCGGCGTTCCTCGATCTCGTGCCGATCCGTTTCGGCATCGCTGACACGACGGCGCATTACCACGTGCCGCTACTGCTCTCGCCCTATGGCTATTCCACCTATCGCGGGAGCTGAGAATTGCGTTTTGCGGCGATTGCGGATGTGCATGGCAATCACCTGGCGCTGGAGGCGGTGCTGGCCGATATCCGGGCGCAAGGCATCGACGACATCGTCAATCTCGGCGATTGCTTTAGCGGGCCGCTGACGGCGGGAGAGACGGCCGAAATCCTGGTGGCGCTCGATGCCGCGACTGTTCGCGGCAACCACGATCGGCATCTGATCGAACAGGTGCCGGAGGAGATGCATGTTTCGGACAGCGCCGCCCATGCGGAATTGTCCGCTCATCATTTCGATTGGCTGAAGACCTTGCCGTTCACCACTGTCTATAGGGGCGAGGCCTACCTTTGCCACGCGACGCCCAAGGATGATCACACCTATTGGCTCGAAGCGGTCTCACCGGAAGGCCACGTTTATCTGAAGCCGGTCGAAGAGATAGAGGCGTTGGCCGCCGGAATCGATTTTCCGCTCATCCTATGCGGCCATAGCCATATCCCGCGGATGGTCCGCCTCAGAGACGGGCGCCTGATCGTCAACCCCGGCAGCGTCGGCTGTCCCGCCTACGATGACGATTTGCCCCATTATCACAAGGTCGAGGCTGGCCATCCCTTTGCCTCCTATGCCGCTCTGGAAAAGGTGGAAGGCATATGGCTGCCAACATTCCGGCAGGTGGCCTACGATCATCAAGCAATGGCGGCATTGGCCGGGCGTGCCGGCCGCGCCGATTGGGCGAGCGGGTTGGCTACGGGCTGGCTGCGCTAAACCTCGGCGATAATCTCCCGGTCGACAGATTTGATATCCCGCTTGCCGCAAAGCGCCATGGAGAGATCCAGTTCGTTGCGGATGATCTCCAGCGCCCGCGTTACGCCTTCCTTGCCCATGGCGCCGAGGCCGTAGAGGAAGGGGCGGCCGATGAAAGTGCCTTTGGCGCCAAGCGCCACGGCCTTCAACACATCCTGGCCGGAGCGGATACCGCCGTCGACGTGCACTTCGATCTTGTCGCCGACGGCGTCGACGATCTTCGGCAGCATGCTGATGGAGGAGGGGGCGCCGTCGAGCTGACGGCCGCCATGGTTGGAAACGATGATCGCGTCCGCGCCCGTATTGACGGCGGCCTTGGCGTCTTCGACATCGAGTATGCCCTTGATGATCAGCGGCCCGCCCCAGTGTTCCTTGATCCAGCCGACGTCGCTCCATGAAAGCTTGGGATCGAATTGCTCATGGGTCCAGCCCGCCAGTGACGCCAGGCTGGTAACGTTCTTGGCATGACCAATGACATTGCCGAAGGAGCGCCGCTTGGTCCGCATCATGTCCAGGCACCAGCGCGGCCGCATTGCGACCTGCCACATGTGTTTCGGAATGAGTTTCGGCGGCGCCGTCAGGCCGTTGCGCAGATCGTTGTGCCGCTGGCCAAGGATCTGCAGGTCGGCCGTCAGCACCAAGGCTGAACACTTCGCGGCTTTTGCGCGATTGATCAGGTCTATCACGAAGTCGCGGTCCTTCATGACATAGAGCTGGAACCAGAAGGGTTTCTTCGTCACCGAGGCAACGTCCTCGATGGAGCAGATGCTCATGGTCGACAGTGTGAAGGGAATGCCAAATTCCTCGGCCGCGCGCGCCGCCAGCATTTCACCGTCGGCATGCTGCATGCCCGTCAGCCCGGTCGGAGCCAGCGCCACCGGCATCGATACCGTCTGGCCGACCATGCGGGTTTCCAAAGAGCGGTTGGACATGTCGACCAGGACGCGTTGGCGCAGTTGGATCTTTTTGAAATCCGCTTCGTTCGCGATGTATGTGGATTCGGTCCACGAGCCGGAGTCGGCATATTCGAAGAACATCTTCGGGACGCGCCGCTTGGCAAGCTTCTTCAGTTCGGCAATGGTAAGCGGCGCGGTCATGGCAATATTTCTTTATAGACTTGCGCTCAAGTCGAGCCTTGGAAATTAGGTGCGAAGCAATGGAGCTTGGAAACGAACTCAGGCTGCTTGGTCGAATACTTTCGAACCCGGCACACTAGCTTTCAGCGACTCTATTGCCCTCAACGCAGCAGCTTTAGAATTGAAGATCTCCGACTCGAGAATTGTCGCCCCGTTTGGAGATATAAAGCGATAGAAGAAGCCGCCGTTCTTGTCCATGATCACTTGGAAAACATGCTCGCCGTTCGACATCGCGGAACTCGACTCTCCAGTGTTGCTTTGCTCGGCGCGGAACGCGGCCATAGCTTCCGGGCTGGGCTTATCCATCGGAAAATGCTCGGTCTCATAGGCGTCCAGTAAGGTTGCAAGAATGTCGAGCTTATCTCCCTCCGGAGTGCCGCTCTTGGCACCCCAAAGCGTTGAAAGCAGCTCCAGGGCTTCCTCGTAGTCATCATTCGAGCGGATGGGTTTCAACTCAGTCATATTTCACCTTCGAGACGTCAATCCGATCGTAGTCTCTATGCGAACCAATCCATTTTATCCAAATAATGGACTTTTCATAGTCAATTGCAACGACAAGCCTATAGTCGTTCCCCTTGATATTAAAGACGTTACGCTCGGCATTTATAATGCTGGCCGTAGCAAAGCTTTTTCACATCCGAACCGCTATTCCAAGTTGCCTTGCTCACTTCTGCAAACCAGCTATCAACAGCCGTCTTAACGGCGGCGTGATCCCGATGGCCCTCCAAACGCTCGGTAAATTCTTTTAGTGTTCGGCGTGAAATAATCCGCATTGCCGTGCGATTTCACGCCCACGAGTATCATTCAGCCTAGAGCCGATTTCATGGCCTTCCCGGCCACATAGGTTTCGACGATCGCCCGATCATCCCCCATGGTTTGCAGCAGGAACAGCTCCTCGGCCAGGTTGTTCACCACCTCCATCTTCAGTGCCATGGCCTGTGTTGCCGCGGCGTTGAGGATTACAAGGTCGGCCTCCGTGCCGGGGTCGAGGGTGCCGATCTTGTCGGCCAGCGACAGGGCCTCGGCGTTGCCGAGCGTCATGTAATAATAGCTTTCCAGCGGGTTCAGACGTTCGCCGAGAAGCTGCTGGATCTTGTAGGCCTCGTCCATCGTGCGCAGCATCGAATAGCTGGAGCCGCCGCCGATATCGGTGGCGACGCCGATGCGCACCGGCTTTTCGCGGCGCGCCAGAGCCTTCAGCGGAAAGAGGCCTGAGCCGAGGAAAAGGTTGGAGGTTGGGCAGTGGACGGCGATGGCGCCGGCCTCGCTCATGGCGTCGGCTTCGCGTTCGGAAAGATGGATCGCGTGGCCGAACAGGCTCTTACGGCCGAGCAGGCCGTAACGGGCGTAGATATCGGTGTAGTCGATCGCATCCGGATAGAGTTCGCCGGTGAATTTGATCTCGTCGTGATTTTCGGAGAGGTGCGTCTGGATGTGCAGATCCGGGAATTCGCGAGCAAGGGCGGCCGCGGCCTCCATCTGCTCGGGCGTCGAGGTGATGGCGAAGCGTGGGGTGATGGCGACAAGGTTGCGGCCTTTCCCGTGCCAATCGGCGATCACTTGGCGCGTCTCGTCATAACCCATCTGCGGCGTGTCGAGCAGGCCCTGCGGCGCATTGCGGTCCATCATCACCTTGCCGCCGACCATGCGCATGTTGCGACGCATGGCTTCGGAAAAGAAGGCGTCGGCAGAGGTCTTGTGTACCGAGCAATAGGCAACCGCCGTCGTCGTCCCGTGGCGGATCAGCTCGTCGTAGAAGTGGGTAGCGATGCGCTCGGCATGGGCGCTTTCGACGAAGCGGCATTCCTCGGGGAAAGTATAGGTGTTCAGCCATTCTAGAAGGTCTGCGGCATAGGAGGCGATGACTTGCATCTGCGGGAAATGCAGATGCATGTCGATGAAGCCCGGCAAGATCAGGTGCGGCCGGTGGTCGACTTCGGCAACATGCGCGGGCGCTTTCGCCTTGATATCCGCATAGGGCCCGACAGCAGCGATGATGCCGTTTTCGAGCAGCAGACCGCCATCGTTCTCATACGAGTAGCTGTCCGTATCGCTCAGGCTCTGCGGCGCGCGCTTGAAGGAGAGCAGGCGGCCGCGCAAAAGGGTAGTCATTGGTTTTTTTCTCCGACGGAGCTTTCGAACCAGGCGACCAGCAAATTGCGCTCCTCCGGCGTCACGTCGGTGACGTTGCCGGGTGGCATGGCGTGGCTGCGGCCTGCCTGAATATAGATCTCGCGGGCATGCATAGCGATTTCTGCGTCGTTTTCCAGCATCACATCCTTTGGTGGGCGCGCAAGGCCCTCAAAAGCCGGCTCGGCGGCATGGCACATCGAACAGCGGGTCGAAATCATCTGCTTCACCGCAGGGAAGTGCGCATCCGACGCGAACTGCTGAAAGGCGGGTGCGACGGCGTTGGCCTCCTTCTCGCCGGTGAGCACCTTCGGCACGGTCGAAAGCCATATGATGAGAATGAAGAGGACGAAGGTGACGATCCAGGTCCAGGTCGGCCGGCCCTTGCGGGCATGGATCGTGTTGAACCAATGACGGATGGTGACGCCCATAAGGAACACCAGAGCCGCGATGATCCAGTTGTAAGCGGTACCGAAGGCCAGCGGATAGTGGTTCGACAGCATGAAGAAGATTACGGGCAGCGTCAGGTAGTTGTTGTGCAGAGAGCGCTGCTTGGCGATGCGGCCATATTCCGGGTCCGGTGTGCGTCCGGCAATCAGGTCGGCGACGACGATCTTCTGGTTGGGAATGATGATCATGAAGACGTTGGCCGACATGATCGTCGCGGTGAAGGCGCCGAGATGCAGGAAGGCGGCGCGGCCGGTGAACAGATGCGTATAGCCCCAGGCCATGAAGACGAGGACGACATAAAGCACCGCCATCAGCCCCCAGGTATTGTTGCCGAGCGGCGACTTGCAGAGCAGGTCGTAGACGACCCAGCCGCCAGCGAGCGAAGCGAGCGAAATCAGGATTGCGACCGGAACGCTGACGTCGAGCACGTGCCGGTCGATAAGAAAAAGATTGGCGCCGCCGTAATAGACGATGCAGAGCATCAGGAAACCGGAGAGCCAGGTGAAATAGCTCTCATATTTGAACCAGGTCAGGTGCTCGGGCATCGTGGCGGGGGCCACCAGATATTTCTGGATGTGGTAGAAACCGCCGCCATGCACCTGCCATTCCTCGCCATAGGCACCAGGCGGCAGATGTGGACGTTTCATCAGCCCGAGATCGAGCGCAATGAAGTAGAAGGACGAACCGATCCAGGCAATCGCAGTTATGACGTGGAACCAGCGGGCAGCAAAAGCCAGCCATTCCCACGCAATGACATACTCATACATTCAGTTCCCCTTTATCTTTCTCCGACTCGATACCTTGCAAAATGTTGGGCGCAGAGGGAAGGGGAGTTTGATCGGGGAAGTGCTTTTCGTGCGGGGATCACACAGTTCCGTGACCGATATGCCGTCGCTCTTGCCGAGCGCCAACTTCGACATAGATCAAAATTTCGACGCTTTTTTTCAGTGTCGTCGGTGATAGGCGGGCTGTGAAGCCCCCCAATTGCGCTGTACCGTCGGAGATTTGCCCATGCGTGGTATACTGGCGTTTGCACTATTCCTTCTTGCAACCTCTGCCATGGCGCACGATGCGCCCTCCGGCTGGTCCTACGATCCCTATTGTTGCAATGGCGACAGCAAGACGGGCGATTGCGAGATGATCCCCTCGCGCACGGTTACCGTCATCCCTGGCGGCTATCGGATTACGCTCTATCCCGGCGATCATCGCTATGTGACACATGCGCATATCTTCACGCTGCCGCAGCGCAAGACGATGCGTTCGCCTGACGGAGCCTACCATCTCTGTCTGTTCCCGGACGAGAACACGCCGCGCTGCTTCTATGCGCCGGATATGTCTTATTGAGCGGCGCTCACTCCAGGGGCATGCCGAACTCGCCAAGAATCCAGTTCCTAAACGCGCGGATTCTCGGCGTGTGACGCCTGTTTTCGGGATAGGCAAGCCAATAGTTCGTGCCATCGTTACAAAGGATATCGAAGGGTTGGATAAGCCGGCCGGCGGCTAGATCGTCGGCATAGAATTCAGGCGTCAGGACGGCGACGCCTTGTCCGGCGATGGCGGCGCTTGCCTCGAAGGATTGTGCGCCAAGCCTGCTTCGTGGCCGGCCTTGCAGTCCGGGATCTGGAACTCCAGCCGCTTCGAACCATTGTGCCCACCAGGGATCACCGGCATCGATGATCCGAAGTTTGAGAAGATCGGCCGGCGTATGGACGCCGCCGATGCTGGCTGCCAGCGCCGGGCTGAGCATCGGCGTGAAGTTCATTTTCATCAGCAGATGCGCGCGCAAGCCCGGCCAAGTTCCGCGCCCGTTGCGAATGGCGATGTCGGACGGCTCACGGGCGAAATCGATGAGCGTGTCCGATGTGGCGAGCCGCACTGCGACGTTCGGATGCTCCAGCTGAAATGAGCCGAGATGGCGCGCAAGCCATTGCGAGGCGAAGGTCGGCGTTGAATGAATGAGGAGCGTGGTTTCGCCGCCGCCACTGACCGAAGCCATCGCCTCATGCAGCATGCCGAAGGCTTCGCTGACCTTCGGCGCCAGCCGTTCACCGACCTCGGTCAACGCGATCTGGCGCGGACGTCGCAGGAATAACGGCTCGCCGACATTCTCCTCCAGGAGCTTGATCTGATAGCTGACGGCCGTCTGCGTCATGCCGAGTTCCTCGCCCGCACGCGTAAAGCTGCCGTGTCGGGCGGCGGCCTCGAAGACGCGCAGCGCATTCAGCGGAAACTGTTTCGAGAGCTTCATGGATAAGTTCTCTTTATGTATATAGACGGTTGTTCGATTGGAATTTCAGCATTTTTGGCGACACACTGCAATCCATATCATCGATTGAATTGAGGTGTTGTCATGAATAGCTGTGCCGTCGAGCAGATGAATGCTGCCAGGCCGTCTGTCCTAGCTCGTATGTTGGAGACGTTGGCGCAGGTCTTCACAGGACGCACGGAGCCTTCGCCCCGCCTGCATCTTGATGAGATGCCCGACCGGTTCAAGCGCGATCTCGGATTTCTCGACGGGCGCGAGCCGCGTTATGAGGATGATCGGATGCGGTAGGCCGCGAAAGCCGTCAGCAGCTCGGCGGCCGTCATGGCGGCGATGACCTCGGGACGCTTGTCCTTCACCGAATCGCCGCCGATCGGCAAGGTGAGCCGGTCAAGCGAGGTCTTGTCGCCGCCTTCGCGCACAAGCCAGCGGGAGAAAGTGGCGCGCTTGGTCGCGGAGCCGATCATGCCGACATAGGCGAGATCGGTGCGGGCGAGCGCTTCCTGGGCGATCAGGAAGTCCAGCGCGTGATCGTGGGTCAGGATGACGACTGCCGAGCCCGCCGGCATAGTCTGCACCAGCGCTTCGGGCATGGGCGATAGCACCGTCTTCATCTCCGCCGGCAGGTTTGCCAATTCCTCCTTGCGGGTCTCGACCACGGTCACGGAAAGCGGCAGAGGTGCTAGTGCGGCGGCCAATGCATGCCCGACATGCCCTGCGCCGAAAAGATAGGTCTCCGGTCGATGTTCCGCTTCGCTCGCCCGTTTGGCTTCGAGCTGCTCCCGCAATTGCGTCGTCATCTTTTGGAAGCGCAGTTGGGTGCGACCGCCGCAGCATTGGCCGATTTCCGGGCCGAGCGGTATGTCCATCACTTCAACGCCATTGCCCGCCAGCAACTCGCGGGCGTTCTGGATTGCCAGGAATTCGAACTGCCCGCCGCCGATTGTGCCCCACATGGCATGTTCGGAAACGAGCATGAAAGTTCCGGCTTCGCGGGGGGTGGAGCCCTGCGTTCCGACGATCTCGATGAGGATCGGGTAGGGGTGTGTCGCGAGAAATGCGCGGAAGTCGCTCCTGGGTATGACGCCGGAAAGCACTTCGCGGATCGCCATGGTCACATCCCCTTCAGCCGCTCGACCGCCATCAGCACCCGCTCCGGCGTTGCCGGCGCATCCAGACGCGGGCAGACGCGATAGTCCGCGACACTCGCGACGGCCATGGACAAGGCCTCGAGCACCGAAATGCTGAGCATGAAGGGCGGTTCGCCGACCGCCTTGGAGCGGCCGATGGTGGCCTCGGCATTTTCGGACCATTCGGCGAGGCGGACGTTGAAAATCTTCGGCCGATCGGAGGCGAGCGGGATCTTGTAGGTCGAAGGCGCATGCGTGCGCAGCCGCCCCTTATTGTCCCACCAGAGTTCCTCCGTGGTCAACCAGCCCATCCCTTGCACGAAGGCGCCTTCGACCTGGCCCATATCGATCGCCGGGTTCAGCGAACGGCCGACATCGTGGAGGATATCGGTGCGGTCGATCAGATATTCGCCGGTCAGTGTATCGATCGACACTTCGGAGCAGGCGGCGCCGTAGGAGAAATAATAGAACGGCGTGCCACGGCCGGCCTTGCGGTCCCAATGGATTTTCGGCGTTTTGTAGAAGCCGGCGGCGGAAAGCTGCACGCGAGCGAAATAGGCTTGCCTGATGAAATCAGGGAAGGGAATTTCCATGTCGCCGACCCGCACCCGGTTCGGCAGGAACTGTACCTCTTCGGCGGCGACGCCCCATTTCTCGATCGCAAAGGCGACGAGCCGCTCCTTGATCTGGCGTGCTGCATCGAAGGCTGCCATGCCGTTCAGGTCGGAACCGGAGGAGGCCGCGGTCGCCGAGGTGTTCGGCACCTTGCCCGTAGTCGTTGCGGTGATCTTCACCCGGTCGATATCCACCTGGAAACTGTCGGCCAAGACCTGTGCCACCTTGGTATAAAGGCCTTGACCCATCTCGGTGCCGCCATGGTTCAGGTGGATCGAACCGTCCAGATAGATGTGCACCAGCGCGCCGGCCTGGTTGAAGGCGGTCATGGTGAAGGAGATGCCGAATTTCACGGGTGTCAGCGCAATGCCCTTGCGGATAAAGCGGCTGGAACGGTTGAACTCGATGATGGCGTTGCGCCGTGCCTGGTAGTCTGAGGTCTCTTCCAACTCGTCGACGATACGGTGGATGATGTTGTCCTCCACCTCCTGATGATAGGGGGTCAGCGTCCGGCCGGAGCCTGGCCGGCCGTAGAAATTCGCGCGGCGAACCTCCAGTGGGTCCTTGCCGAGCGCATAGGCGATTTCCTCGATCATGCGTTCGCCGCCGACCATGCCCTGCGGGCCGCCGAAACCGCGGAAGGCGGTATTGGAAACGGTGTGCGTCTTCAGCGGTTTCGAGACGAGATGCACATGCGGGTAGTAATAGCTCGAATCCGCATGGAACAGCGCGCGGTCGGTGACCGGGCCTGAGAGGTCGGAGGAGAAGCCGCAGCGGGCGGCATAGGTCGCGTCGACGGCATGGATGCGGCCATCATCGTCGAAGCCGATCTCGTAATCGACCAGGAAATCGTGACGCTTGCCGGTGGCGACCATGTCCTCGTCGCGGTCGGGGCGGAATTTGACGGCGCGGCCGAGCTTCTTGGCGGCGACGGCGGCGAGTGCCGCAAATTGGTTGCCCTGGGTCTCCTTGCCACCGAAGCCGCCGCCCATGCGACGCACATTGACGGTGACGGCATTGGACGGGATGTCGAGCACATGGCCGACGATGTGCTGGATTTCGCTCGGATGCTGGGTGGACGACCAGACGGCAACTTCGTCGTCTTCGCCCGGGATCGCCATGGCGATGTGGCTTTCGAGATAGAAATGCTCCTGGCCGCCGATCCGCATTTGCGCCTTGATGCGGTGCTTGGCATTGGCCATCTCGGTTTCCGGCTCGCCGCGTTTCAGCGTCATCGGCTCGTAAACCAACGGCGCGCTATTGGCGAGCGCCCCGTCGATATCGCTCCAATGCGGCAGGTCGCGATAATCGATTTTGGCGAGCCTGGCAGCCTGGCGCGCGCCATCGCGGGTCTCGGCGATGACGGCGAAGATCGGCTGACCGTGGAACTCGACCTTGGTCTCGGCGAGCAACGGCTCGTCATGCATGCCGTTGGAGCTGGTGTCGTTGGTGCCGGGAATGTCTTTGGCGCTGAATACCCAGACGACGCCCGGATAGGCTTTCACGGCGGAGAGATCGATGCCGGCGATTTCGGCATGCGCGCGGTCGGAAAGGCCTAGGGCGCCGTGCAACAGGCCCGCCGGCTCCGGCAGGTCGTCGATATAGTCGGCGGCTCCCGTCACATGCTTGTGCGCCGAGTCGTGCTTCAGTGCACCATGCATCGAGCCGCTGATGACCTTGCGTTCTTCGAAGGTGGATTTATCCATGATTATACCTCCACCGTTGCAAAGCGCTTCAATTCCTGCGGCGCGCCAGCCGTCTCCAGATAGAAGCGGATGAGCAGGTTCTTGGCGGTCAATTGCCGATATTCTGCGGTGGCGCGCCAGTCGGTGAGGGGCGTGTAATCGGCATCGAAGGCGGCACGGGCGGCCGTGACCGTTTCCTCCGTCCAGGGCTTGCCGATCAGTTCGGCTTCGACTGTGCGGGCACGCTTCGGCGTTCCGGCCATGCCACCGAAGGCGATGCGGATATCGGCAACATTGCCGCCAGCATCCAACACGAGATGGAAAGCGCCGCAGAGCGCCGAAATATCCTCGTCGCGGCGTTTGGAGATCTTGTAGACGGCGAAATGAGTGTCTTCGGCGGGGTAGGGTACGAAGACGCTTTCGACGAATTCGCCGGGATTGCGGTCCTGCTTGCCGTAGTCGATGAAGAAATCTTCCAGCGGCAAGGTGCGGACGCCGTTAACGGAACGCAGTTTGACGGTGGCACCAAGCGCGATCAGCGGCGGCGGCGTGTCGCCGATAGGCGATCCGTTGGCGATATTGCCGCCGATCGTACCCATGTTGCGAACCTGCTCGCCGCCGATGCGGTTGATCAGGCTTGCGATCGCCGGGATCTTTTCGGCCATGGCTGCGAACGCCTGGCTGTAGGTGACGCCGGCGCCAATGGTCAGGCCGGGGTCTTCCACGGTGACCTTCTGCAAATCGGTCAGATGGTTGATGAAGACGACCGGGTCGAGCGTGCGCATCTGCTTGGTCACCCAGAGGCCGACATCGGTGGAGCCGGCAACGACAGTCGCCTTCGGTTCGTCAGCCAACACCTGCGCAAGGTCTGCGACCGAGCCCGGCACGATCAGGCGATCTTCGCCCGAGGTAACGGTGATGGTATCGCCGCCCTGCATGGCCCAGAGGCGAGCGATGATATCGGCTCTGGTCTTTTCGAGAGGATCGAACAGGGCGCTTGGGCGCGCCTGGCTTACCTGTTCGGCCGCCTTGACGATCGGCTCATAGCCGGTGCAGCGACAGAGATTGCCCTGCAGGGATTTTTCGATCTGCGCCCGGCTCGGCTTTTCGGTCGTGAGCCACAGGCCGTAGAGCGACATGACGAAGCCCGGTGTGCAGAAGCCGCATTGCGAGCCGTGACAGTCGACCATGGCCTGCTGTACCGGATGCAGCGTCCCATCCTTGGCGGCCAGATGTTCGACTGTGACGACATGAGTGGCATGCAGGGAGCCTACAAAACGGATGCAGGCATTGACCGACTCGTAATGCAATCCGCCATCGATCAGTCGGCCGACCAGAACGGTGCAGGCGCCGCAATCGCCTTCCGCGCATCCCTCCTTCGTTCCCGTCAGATGCCGGTTGAGCCGCAGGAAATCGAGGAGCGTCTCGGTCGGGCGCAAACTGGAAAGTGAGATATCCTCGCCGTTGAGGATAAAGCGGATGCTGTCGTTCATGTGGTTCCCAATTATTTTTTCTTTCAAGGCCGGGTGCGTCCAACGCATCCGGCCTTGGAACAAGATAACTTCTTTTCGAATTGTCATCTCGTCCCGTTTGTTCGGTTGAGCATAGTCTCGTCCAAAAAATGCTTCGCAGCTTCTGGGATCACGCTCGACCGCCTATGGTTATTCCGCAGTCCAGCCACCGTCAATCGAGACGTGTGTGCCGGTGACCTGACGTGCGTCGTCGCTGGCAAGATAGATCGACAATGCTGCGATTTCCTCCGCCTTGACGAACTCGTGCGTGGGCTGGGCCTTGAGGATAACTTCGTTCTTGACCTGCTCTTCGGTCATGCCGCGCGCCTTGGCGGTGTCCGGGATCTGCTTCTCGACAAGCGGGGTCAGGACGTAGCCGGGGCAAATGGCGTTCACCGTCACGCCGAATTCGGCAAGCTCGAGTGCCGCCGTCTTCGTCAGCCCCATTATACCATGTTTTGCCGCAACATAGGCGGATTTGAAGGGCGAGGCGACTAGGCCGTGAGCCGAAGCGATGTTGATGATGCGGCCGTATTTCTTGGCCTTCATCAGCGGGATGGCGGCGCGGATGGTATGGAAGGAGCTGGAGAGATTGATCGCGATGATCTGGTCCCACTTCTCGATCGGAAAGTCCTCGATCTTCTCGACATGCTGGATGCCGGCGTTGTTGACGAGGATGTCGACGCTGCCGAAGGTTGAGTTGGCGGTCGCGATCAGGTCGGCGATTTCCGCGGGCTTAGTCATGTCGGCCGGATGGTAGATCACCTTGCCGCCGCCCGACGATTCGAGCGTGTTTTTGATGGCATCGATCTCTTCAGGCTTGCCGAAGCCGTTGAGGACGATGTTTTCACCCTTGGCGGCGAAGGCCGTCGCGATGGCGAGGCCGATACCGCTTGTAGAACCGGTGACAACGACTGTTCTTGCCATGATCTTCTCCTTGGACAGCGCGTCTTGTTGCAGCGCAATAGCGGCTTGAGGTTAGTCCCAAACCGGCGGATATGGCAATCGCATCGCAGCAAGACTGTTTTGCGACAGTTCGCTTCATATATTCGCGAGCTGGAATAAGGCGTTGTCGGCAATAAATTTCGTTTTGCTTTCTTTTCACATTCGTTTTGCTGCCGTATCTGTTGATTTGGGATCGAAACAATCGGGAGGAATGCATGAGCGGTTATGTCTTGGCAATCGACCAGGGTACGACGTCGACGCGGGCGATCGTTTTCGACGGCAACATGAAGATCGCCGGCGTCGACCAGCAGGAGTTCAACCAGCACTATCCGAAACCCGGCTGGGTCGAACATGATCCGGAGGAAATTTGGGCTTCCGTCGTTTCGACCGTCAAAAATGCGATCAAGGCCGCCGGCATCACCGCCAAGGACATTGCCGCTCTCGGCATCACCAATCAGCGCGAAACCGTCGTGTTGTGGGACCGCAAAACCGGCAAACCGATCCACAATGCCATTGTCTGGCAAGACCGCCGCACCGCGAGCTATTGCGAGAAACTGAAGAGGCAGGATCTGGAAAAGCTCTTCACCCGCCGTACCGGCCTTTTGCTCGATCCCTATTTCTCCGGCACGAAGCTTTCGTGGATGCTGGCCAATGTGAAAGGCGCTCGTGCGCGGGCGGCCAAGGGCGAGCTTTGCTTCGGCACCGTCGACACCTTTCTGATCTGGCGTTTGACCGGCGGCAAGAGTTTCGTCACCGACGCGACCAACGCTTCCCGCACGCTGATGTACAATATCGGCAGCAATGCGTGGGACGAGGAGCTGCTCGATATCCTGCGCGTTCCTGCCGCAATGCTGCCGGAAGTGAAGGACTGCGCCGCTGATTTCGGTATTGCCGACGAGTCGATCTTCGGGGCGGCGATCCCCATCCTCGGCGTTGCCGGCGATCAGCAGGCGGCCACCATCGGCCAGGCCTGCTTCGAGCGCGGGATGATGAAATCCACCTACGGCACCGGCTGCTTCGCGCTGCTGAACACCGGCGCGGACATGGTGCGCTCGAAAAACCGCCTGCTGACCACCATCGCCTATCGGCTGAACGGCGAGACGACCTATGCGCTGGAAGGCTCGATCTTCATTGCCGGGGCAGCCGTGCAGTGGCTGCGTGACGGACTGAAGGCGATCAAGCGCGCCGCCGATTCCGACGGGATGGCGGAAAAGGCCGATCCGATGCAGGAGGTCTATCTCGTGCCGGCCTTCACCGGCCTCGGCGCCCCGCATTGGGATCCGGATGCGCGTGGCGCGATCTACGGGCTGACACGCAATACAGGTCCCGCGGAAATCGTGCGCGCCGCGCTGGAGGCGGTCTGCTACCAGTCGCGCGACCTGCTGGACGCCATGCATAAGGATTGGCGCAACGGCGGCGGCCGGGAGACGGTGCTGCGCGTCGATGGCGGCATGGTTGCTTCCGATTGGACGATGCAGCGGCTCGCCGACCTGCTTGACGCGCCGGTCGACCGTCCCACCATCCTGGAAACTACTGCGCTCGGGGCCGCCTGGCTTGCTGGCAGCCGCGCCGGCGTCTGGCCGGACCGAAAGAGTTTTGCCAAGGCCTGGGCGCGCGACCGACGCTTCGAGCCGGACATGGACGAGAAGACGCGAACGTTGAAACTGAAGGGATGGCGCGACGCGGTAAGACGGACGCTGAGCGCTGAGCAGGCGTGATAAGGCACAGCTCACCGAAGATTAGAGTGTGTAAAATATCTTTATTTTCCTAATTTAGCATCAAGCAGCGATAGTAAGGCAAGGAGCGATTCAACGACAGATATCGTTGAATCGGGTGTTGTTGGCTCAACTGTGTTCGGGCGGACGCCTTCAAGAAATTTAAGGCGAAACATGGCTGCTACATTTACGGATATTAAAAGACACATCTATCGACGGATAAAATATTGGCTTTGGAGGCCGAAGCCTCCGACGCTTGTCGAGAGGTTTTCCGGCCCGGTTCTCGTGGTCGGCTCGGCGCCGGTGTCGCACAAGCCCGCGGATTTCGACGGGACCTTCAAGGTCATCACCATCAACGGTTCTCAGGTCGTGACGAAGGCGTGGGGTATCGAGGCGCCGGATGTCGCGTTCGTTCAATTCAACCAGATCGAGGGAACGAACACGAATGCCGTCGAGGTGCGCCGAGTCCTCAACGGCGAGCGGGCAAAGAAGCTTTACGTTCTGCTCTGGCGAAAGAGCCGCGAGCGGCTGGAGAATGGGCTGAAAGCCTTCGACTACCGATACGACGATCTTGAAATCGTCGATCGTTATAAGCGCATGGCGCTTCTCGATCGGGTCGGCGGCGTGAAATGCAGCGAACTAGGTGCCGACGACAAATGCTCGAACGGCATCAATGCCGTGCTTTTCGCGCTCTATAACGGCGCCACGGCGGTGATCATAACCGGTATCAACCCGGATTCCGGTGGACATATCTACAATCAGGTCAATCTGGCCCGGCTGCACATTCAAAGAGACAGGGAAATTCTACTTCGGTTGATGGAGCGCGGTTATCCGGTTTTTACGGCCGATCCGACCGTGTCGGAATCCCTTGGATTGCCGCTGTGGGATGGCAAGGCACCGGCCCGGCAGGGGTCGCAAACTCCTGAAAAGGCAGTGGGACCGGCCTCAAAAGGCCCGGGTCTCTTGACACCGTCGCTGCCTTGACCACGCAATCATTCTTCGTCTTGCGGTCGAATGAGGAGATCGACCATGGTGTCCGTAACGGTTGAATTGCGCAATGTCGAAGATACGCAGGCGGCGTTGGGCTGGGCCGGCGGCCACACCATCGTCGTCGATCGTCCGCAAGGCCGGGCCGGCGGGCAGGGGCTCGGGTTCAACGGCGCGCAGCTACTCGGATTGGCAATCGGCGGGTGTTTCTGCAACGACCTGCATTATGTCGCCGCCGAGAAGGGTGTCGAGCTGGCAAAAATCTCGATCTCCGTACGCGTCGAATTGGAAAGCGACCTGTCATTTACCAAAGAAGCGACGCTGACCGTGTCATGCCAGACATCAGACGGTTCCGATCCGGAGCCGGTGATCGCCGAGGCCAAGGCGCGATGCATGGTCCACAATTCGCTGAGGAGGGGAGTTCCGGTTACAGTCGAGGCGGTCGCCTAGGCGTGCAACCGGAGGCTAACGCCTGTCGTCGTTCCATGCCAAAATCTGGGCATGGAATCATCAGACCGAACCGACGCCGATTGCATTCTGCCGCCGCTGCTCCGGCTCGGCGATAGAGTCCGTTTTGTTTCGCCCGCAAGTTCGCCCGACAGGGATCTCGTTCTGAGGCAGGCCGAGATTTTGAAGGGCTGGGGGCTCGACGTCGATTTCGGCGAGCATGCTTTTTGCAAGCACGATTATCTTGCCGGCACGGATGAGGAACGATTGGCCGATCTCAACGCCGCACTCCGTGATCCCGAGGTTCGCGCGATCTTTACCACGCGCGGCGGCAAGGGGTCCTACCGCATCGCCGACCGGCTGGATTTCGGGGCAGCGCGGCGCGATCCGAAGTTTCTCGTCGGTTTCAGCGATATCACCATGCTGCATCTCAGCCTGTGGAAGCATTGCCGGCAGGTCAGTATCCACGGCGCGCTTTTCGTCAGCGAGGGCGAACAGGATGTCGGCGCGGAAACCTGCGATTCCCTTCGTCGAGCGCTGATGACGTCAGAGGATATCATCATCCGTTCGCGCCCGGCGGAGCCGACATCGGCCCTGACGACGGCGGGAACGGCCACCGGGCGGTTGATCGGCGGCAATCTCGATATGGTCGCAACGGCGGCCGGTTGGGCCTTGCCGGATTTGCATGGCGCTATCCTGTTGCTCGAAGCCGTCAACATGTACCGTGGGCAGGTGGACCGGCAATTGACGATGTTGCGCAAGGCGGGGCATTTGAATGGTCTGGCAGGCGTTGCGATCGGTCAGTTCACTCGCTTCGAATTCGATCGCCGCTTCTCGGTCATCGATATCCTGCGCGAACATCTCGATGCGCTCGATGTGCCGGTGCTCGCCGGCTTGCCACTGGGGCACGGGCATAGCCCGTTGAGCGTGCCGATCGGCGCGGTCGCTGCGCTGGATGCGAAGGCGGGAACGCTGATGGTCCGGCGCGGCGGCGCATAGCGTCCAGCATCGATAATTTTTTGACGCGGCCTGTCGGTGCAGGCGATATTTCCTCGTCTTTAAAAGGAAGGACATTCTCATGCTCTATGCGATCCTATGCTACAACGACGAAGACACGGTGTTTTCCTGGTCCAAGGAAGAGGAGCAGGCGACAATGGACCGATTGCTCGCAGTGCAGGCGCCGCTCGGCGCGGCCGGAAAACTTGGCCCCGTCGCCCGACTGATGCCGACGACGGCCGCAACGACGCTGCGCAAGGGCAGGAACGAGCCGCTCATCCTGGACGGACCCTTCGCGGAGACCAAGGAGCAATTGCTGGGCTTCTACGTCATCGACTTCGAGACGCTTGACGAAGCAATTGAGTTCTCAAAGAAACTGGCCATCGCCAATCCTGGTGCTGGCTCCTACGAAATCCGCCCGCTTCATGCCTTTAGACCAGGGACGATGGCAACATGACCGATCTCGCCTGGATCGATATCGCATTCACCAATGCCCGGCCGCAGGTGCTCGGTGCGCTGCTGCGGTATTTCCGCAATCTGGATATTGCCGAGGAGGCTTTCCAGGAGGCTTGCCTCAGGGCATTGAAGACATGGCCGGACAGGGGCCCGCCGCGTGATCCCGTCGCCTGGCTGATCTTCGTCGGCCGCAATAGCGGCATCGACGCGGTGCGCAAACAGTCGAAGACGCAAGGCTTGCCGAACGAGGAGGTGATCTCCGATACCGGCGATGCCGAAAGCGATCTTGCCGAGCGGCTCGACGGTTCCAACTATCGTGACGATATCCTGCGGTTGCTGTTCATTTGCTGTCATCCCGACCTGCCGGCGACACAACAGATCGCGCTGGCGCTGCGTGTCGTCTCGGGCCTGTCCGTGTCACAGATCGCCCGTGCGTTTCTCGTCAGCGAAAGCGCAATGGAGCAGCGTATTACCCGCGCCAAGGCGCGTGTTGCCGCGGCCGGTGTGCCTTTCGAGACGCCGGGCGCCGTCGAGCGGGCCGAACGCGTGGCGCTCGTCAGCGCCATGATCTATCTCATCTACAACGAGGGCTATTCCGCTGGTGGCCCGGGCCGCGAGGCGTCTGCCTTTGCCGACGAGGCGATCAGGCTCGGTCGCCTGCTTCTGCGCCTCTTCCCGGCGGAACCGGAGATCATGGGCCTGTTGGCGCTGATGCTGCTGCAGCAATCGCGAACTGCGGCCCGCTTCGCTGCAGACGGTCAGATCATCCTGCTGGAGGATCAGGACCGGTCGCTCTGGTGCCGCAAATTGATCGACGAGGCGCTCGCTCTGCTCGACAAGGCAATCCGCCATCGTCGCCCCGGACCCTATCAGCTTCAGGCGGCGATCGCGGCGTTGCATTCCAGGGCCCAGCGGGCCGAGGATACGGATTGGTCGGAGATCGATCTGCTCTATCAAACGCTGGAGCGAATGCATCCATCCCCTGTTGTCACGCTGAACCGCGCTGTTGCTGTCGCCAAGCTCAAGGGGCCGGAGGAGGCGCTGGCATTGGTCGAGCCGCTGACGGATAAACTCGATTGCTATTTTTATTTTCACGGGCTTCGGGGCGGTCTGCTTGCGCAGTTGGGGCGGCCGCGCGAGGCGCACATAGCTTTCGACCGTGCAATCGCGCTTGCACATTCGCCCGCCGAAGCTGCCCATATCCGCCATCAGCTCGACCGCCTGAGCGTGGCTCCACCAGCAATTGCGAAATAATCGAAAAATCCGTCCTTGCGTGTCGGGAAGAGGCTGCTGCCAGCGTCCTTGGGATGCAGGCCGATAAGACCGTTTCAAATGAAAGAGAGGAATTCGACCATGACCGGACAGAATGCACGTCACGAGCTTTCGCTTACCCGCATCATCGACGCGCCGCGCGAGAAGATTTTTCGCTGCTGGACGGAAGTGGAGCTTTTGAAGCAATGGTTCGCACCTTTGCCCTGGACGACCTCTGCGGCCGAGCTCGATGTTCGCGCCGGCGGCACCAGCTCCGTCACCATGCGCAGTCCCGAGGGTGAAGATTACCCGAATGTCGGCGTCTATCTCGAGGTCGTGCCGAATGAGCGGATAGTCTTTACGGACGCCTTCACCAGCGCCTGGGTACCCTCGGCCAAGCCTTTCATGGTGGGAACCGTTCAGCTTGACGATCTTGGCAACGGCAAGACGCGCTATACCGCGACGGTCCTGCATTGGACGGCGGAAGATCGCGAGGCGCATGAGAAGATGGGTTTTCACGAGGGGTGGGGCCAGTGCACCGATCAGCTTGCGGCGCTGGCGTCGAAGATCTGAGTTTATGATTCAATTCCGGGGGATACAGCAATGTCCTATGTAACAGAATCATCATCCAGCTCACGCGTGCAGCGCGTTGCCGGCACGATCCTCAGCGGCCTGATTATCGCCTTTCTTGTTTTCGACGGGGTGATTAAGCTCATTCCTCTGCCCGTTGTCACCGAGACGATGGCTGGGCTCGGCTATTCCGGCGATCCGGCTTTCGCGCGGCTGCTCGGTGTCATCACGCTCGGCTGTGCCATTCTCTACGCCATTCCGCAGACGTCGGTTCTCGGGGCGATCCTCCTCACGGGCCTGCTCGGCGGGGGAATGGCGACACATCTCCGGGTTGGCAGCCCGGTGTTCTCGCACGTGCTCTTCGGTCTTTATCTCGGCATCATCGCCTGGGGCGGACTTTATCTGCGCTATGAACGAGTTCGGAAAATGATTCCGTTCTTGCGCTGAAGCTGTTGATTTTGGATTCGTTTTGATATGGCTCGCTCCCCCATCTGTTCGCGGAGTGAGCCATGCCGCAAGTCACTATTGCGCCAGTCCGGCAAGTGGACGCCGGTAAAGGCACGCGAATTCTTCAACGCACAAAGCTTATTGCCGTGTCGGTTAAGAGACCGCCCTGCATGTACAAAGCGGCGTTCAGTTGCAACGGACGGCGGAACCTGCTTACCTAACCGGGGAACGGCAAGCCGCCCAGCGAAAGGAAGGATCGGAGATGGCCCCTTTTCTGCTACTGTTTTTCCTCTTCGCTACACTCATCCTTGTCAATTTGACTGGTCCTCAAAAAACGATAGGACCAAAAAATTATGACCGAGAGGCCGAAGAAGCTTACAAAGCGGCCTTCGAGATTGTGTCCGGAGAGACAGTAGCGCGGCGGAGGCTCGTCAGGCTGCTTCTCGTGATTGCATTGTTAGTCGATATCCTGCTCCTCGTGTGGATAGTTCGTTTCTCCTATTAGGCTTATTTGACTTGACAGTTAGCTTCACGCGCAAAGAGAGCTAGCAAAATCAATAGGATAATCTAACTGTCACGTCTGGTGATCGCGCATGGTTTCGACGATATCGGCCTGCATCGGCTCGAGGCCAATGTCCAGCCCGCGAACCATGCCTCCATCGCGCTGGTGCAGAGGCTCGGCTTCCGCAAGGAAGGCTTCTCGCCCAAATATCTGAGGATCGGCGGCGCGTCTGGTGCGATCATGAACGCTGGGCACTGCCGGCAGATGATCCACGGCTTTGATGTTCAACATGAAGTGATTCCGGGATCGATTCCGAAACGGCGGGCAAGCTGTTGATTTCGGATTCGAATTGCTTATCTTTGTAATTGTAGTAACTTCTCTACAAATGGAGTCTACGCGATGACAATCATGAGCAGTCGAGAGTTCAATCAGGATACAAGCGGCGCCAAGCGTGCCGCATCGGAAGGCCCGGTTTTTATCACGGATCGCGGCAAGCCTTCGCATGTCCTGCTCAGCATGGAAGAGTATCTGAAATTGGCGGAGAAGGGACCGACTGTCGCTGAGGCTTTTTATTCTCCTGGGGCAGACGAGGTCGATTTGGAAATCCCAAGGTTGGACGGAGATTTCGGATTCAAGCCGGTTGATTTCTCATAATGTATTTGCTGGACACGAATGTTATTTCCGAACTTCGAAAGCTCAGCAACGGCAAAACCGATCCGATTTTTGCCCGGTGGTTCGATACTATCCCGCTCGACATTCTCTATGCGTCTGTCATTACGCTTTTTGAAATTGAAAATGGGATATTGCTTCTTGAGCGGCGAGATCCTCTGCAGGCCAAAATTCTGCGAGACTGGTTCGATAAGGTGAAGGCTGTCCTGCACGGACGCGTATTGTCAGTTGACGAGGCCGTGGCCATGCATTGTGCGGCTGCGTTCATTCCTAATCCCAGGCCTTGGCGCGACGCATTTATTGGATCTACGGCTGCCGTTCACCGTTTTACGCTCGTCACTCGTAATGTCCGCGATTTTCAGGGACTGTATATTAATATTATCAACCCGTGGGTCGAAGGTTCCTAGGCTCTACGGCACGAAAGTCGCGCTGCTTGTCAGAAAGGCATTGACTGAACAAAGCGGAGGGGCGAAAGCGACTGCTTGAGCCTTCGCCTCAGGAGTCTGCGGGGCGCGCGCACGCCAGCCGGAAGCCGTGAATGATCATCTCGAACGACGACGAACTGACCAAGCTCAAAGAGATCGGCCGCATCTGCGCCAACGCCATACAGGCGATGGCGGCGGCGCTGGAGCCGGGCATCACGACGCTGGAACTCGACAATATTGGCCGCAAGGTGCTGGACGATGCCGGCGCCCGCTCGGCGCCGGAACTTGTTTACAAATTTCCCGGCGCCACCTGCATCAGCGTCAATGAGGAAGTGGCGCACGGCATTCCCGGTCCGCGCGTGATCCAGGCCGGCGATCTCGTCAATCTCGATGTTTCTGCGGAGAAGGATGGTTTCTTCTCCGATACCGGGTCGTCCTTCGCAGTGCCGCCGGTCAAGCCGAAGGTCGAGCGTCTCTGCCGAGACGGCAAGAGGGCGCTCTGGGTCGGCCTGAACCAGGTGCGCAGCGGCGCGCCTTTCTCGAAGATCGGTCATGCTGTCGGTGCCTTCGCCCAGAAGAATCGCTATACGCTGATCGCCAATCTCGCCAGCCACGGCATCGGCCGTTCGCTGCATGAGGAGCCGGCGGAGGTGTCGACCTGGGCCGATCCCGATGAAACCCGCATCATGCAGGACGGCCTGGTATTCACCGTCGAGCCGTTTCTGTCGCTCGGCGCGACTTGGGCGGAGGGCGGCGACGATGCCTGGACGCTCTATTCCGAGCCGCGCGCGGCCACGGTTCAGTTCGAGCATACGGTTGTCGCCACCCGCAACGGGCCGGTGATCCTGACACTGCCTGATAATTGAGGCTCAGGCTTCGTCTTCGGCCTTCGGCGGTTTTTCGGCCTTTACTTCGCCACGGATGATGTCTGCAGCGGCACGCTCGAGAATTGCTGCTATGCGTGCGCCTTCGTCTTTGCTCCATGGGAACTTCGAGCGAAGTGCCGAGCGCAGAAGGTGGCGAGCGCGATGCACCTCGCCGGCATCGCGACCGAAGGGGCTGTCGCGGCCCTCATCGTCGCCGGCATCCTCGCCGCCGAAGACGCGCCTGACATGCGCCATCTTTTCACCGATCGCGCTGAGCTTCGCCAGTGTCGTCTCGACCAGCGCCTGGTTTTCGGCAACGCGTTTCTGCCCGCTTTCGGTGATGCGGTAGAGCTTCTTGGTGCCGCTCGCTTCGACTTCGGCCAGGCCGGTTTCCTCCAGGTAGGTAAGGGCGGGGTAGATGACCCCGGGGCTCGGCACATAGAAGCCGCCGGAGCGTTCTTCCAGCGTCTTGATCAGCTCATAGCCATGCCGCGGCTGCTCGGAAAGCAGGGCCAGAATGATGAGCTGCAGATCGGCGGCGTCAAATTTCCGGCCGGTACGAAACCCGCCGCCGAACATGCCGCCCTTGAAGCCTCTCATGAAGTCTCTCCTGTGCCTCCCGTTTGAATCACGGCTTTCGCCATGTCGTAGGATATATGCCTCGACGATGTCAAAACTATCGCCGCACATGCGATCTCTAAAGCCTCTCATGGGTGTGTCTCCTTTGAATGATGAGGGTTTATATCGTTCGTCATGTCGTAAGATATATATCGTAAGATAGATCGTTGCAAGAGAGCGTCGAATTTTTCGCTGAAAGGGTTGTCGTATCCCAGAACGGCGACAGGTTCGCCTTCCTGAAACTGGAAATCGCGGCTGAATAATCGCATCACGATCTAGGGATAAGCGATTACATCTCTGTAAGAATGCGCCGTTCCGGTTGCCGCGCCGTTAGAACTGCCTTAGGTTCGCCGCGAATAAACGTCATTGCGGTCTGAGAACCCAATCAAGAAAGCTGCGTTACCCGTGTTCTTATCTTTCTTCCCCAAGCCGAAACCCTTTTTCATCTCGGCAGCCATCTGGTCGCTTGCTGCCGTACTTCTTTGGTACTTCGGCGGAGAACAGGCCGGCGCCTATATCGGCCTGCCGCCATTGGCGGAAGGGCAGGAGGCTACCGTCGGCGTTTCGGTCTTCTGGTCGGCGCCGTTCTTGTGGTTCTACATCTACTACATTATCACCGTCGCGCTGTTTGCGGTCTTCTGGTTCAGTTACAGTCCACATCCGTGGCAATATTGGTCTGTGCTCGGTACGGCACTGATCATCTTCAACACCTATTTCCAGGTGCAGGTCAGCGTTGCCGTGAACGCGTGGTACGGACCGTTCTACAATCTCGTTCAGCAAGCGCTGCAAACGGTCGGCTCCGTCCCGGCTTCCCAATTCTATCTCGACATGCTTGTCTTTGCTGCCATCGCTTTCGTTGCGGTCACCGTCGGCGTGTTCAATCTGTTTTTCGTCAGCCATTGGGTCTTTCGCTGGCGCACAGCGATGAACGACTATTACATGGCCAACTGGACGAAGCTGCGACATGTCGAAGGCGCGGCACAGCGCGTGCAGGAAGACACCATGCGTTTCTCCTCGACGGTCGAATCCCTCGGTGTGAGTTTCGTGGGCTCAATCATGACCCTGGTCGCCTTCCTGCCGGTACTCTTCCGCCTGGGCGCGAACATCACCGAATTGCCGCTTGTCGGTAATATTCCGCATGCGCTCGTCTGGGCGGCGATCTTCTGGTCTCTTTTCGGAACGTTTTTCTTGGCGATCGTCGGCGTCAAGTTGCCCGGTCTGCAATTCATCAATCAGCGAGTGGAAGCGTCCTACCGCAAGGAGCTCGTCTACGGCGAAGACAATGAAGACCGGGCGGCGCCGCCGACCGTCGCCGAACTGTTCGCCAATGTGCGCAAGAACTATTTCCGCATCTATTTCCACTATACCTATTTCAATGTCGCGCGCATTTTCTATTCGCAGGCGGACAATATCTTCAGCTTTATCGTCCTCGTTCCGTCGATCGTCGCCGGCCGGCTGACGCTGGGCCTGATGACGCAGATCACCAACGTCTTCGACCAGGTGCGCGGCTCGTTCCAATATCTGGTCAGCTCGTGGACGACGATCATCGAGCTGCTTTCGATCTATAAACGTCTGCGGGCCTTCGAAGCCGCCATTGGCGACGCCCCGCTGCCGTCGATCGATCAGCATTATCTCGAGAAATTGGCCGTCAACGAGAATGTCGATGCGTAAGGAAAGGCTCCGGAGACGGAGCCTTTTCAACTAGAGGTCTGGTTATTCATCGGCAATGTCGTCGGCCCCAACGGCACCGGCCTCAAGTGCCGGTGGCCGGCCTGGATCGAAGCAGCTAGTTCAGCCCTGCTGCGGCTTGGCCCGCGTCGCGATCAGCGGGATCGCCTCGGAATAGCTGACGCAGGCGACGCCGTCCTTGTGGCAGACGTTGCTGACGAAGCGGTCAAGCGCCCGCCAATAGGCGCCGTCATTCATTTCGACGAAATGGAAGCCGAGCTGCAGCGGGATGCGCTCGCCGTTATATTGCTTGTCGAAGGCGGCTTCGAACGCATCGAAGGTGCGGTCTTCGAAGGACTTGGAATCGGCTTTGTCTTCGACGCCCTTGGAGTGGTGGATATAGAAATTATAGTCCATGCCGATCACCAGATGATGGTCTGGGCCTTCGGGGATCAACGGCAGACCGAAGCGATAGATGCCGTTGACCACCTGCGGCAACATCGGACCTCTGGTCACCAGGCTGGCGTCGTACTGGAAACCCATGGCCCTTTCGGCCGGCACCAAGCCGTCGCTGGTGGAAAGATATGGCGCGCGGAAGCCTTTGACGTCTTTCATCGCAAACTCTTGCCAGCCTGCTGGTTCCTTGTCCGCTTCGCCGACATTCTTCCAGGCGTCGCGCAGCGCCACCCGCGCATTCATGAATTCCTGCTGCCAGTCGGCTGCTGTCCACGCCTTGCCGTCGAAATGACCGCAGGCATGGCTGGAAATATCATGGCCTTCGAGATGCGCGCCCCAAATATTGGCTATGCGGGTGCGCACGTCGTCCTCGCTCTTGGCGAAACCGACATTCGATTTGCCGGCCTTCTGTCCCGGCGCCTGATAGGCCTTGGCCTGATCGTGGTTCATCAGGAAGGTGCATGAGAGGAAGTAGGTGAAGTGCGCGCCGTTGCGAGAAGCGATCTCGCGGCTCTTCGTCCACAGCGCATTGTCATGCGCGCCGTCGAAGGAGATCATCACAAGCTGCTTCGGTTTTTCATCGGCCTGCGCCGCAACCGGGAGCGCCAAAGAAAGGGCGAGGGAGGCAAAAGAGATAAAGCGAAACATGGGCATCCAGATTATTTGATTGAGCATGCTCTCATCCGAAAACCGGGTTACAGTTTTCGCTGCGGATTTTCGATTCGGGATCATGCTTTAGGTTTGGCTCTTCCGTGCCGTTGAAATGCGGCAAAGCTGCGGTCTCGCTGGCAATTTTCGCCATAGTCGGTACTGATGTGTTCACAAGACACGAACGGGATTTCACTCATGTCATTGCTCATTCTCGGCATTGTTCTTTTCCTCGGCATCCACCTGGTCCGCGTCGTGGTGCCTGGTTTCCGCAGTTCGATGATTTCGAGCATCGGCGAGCCCGGCTGGAAGATCGGCTATTCGGTCGCCAGCATCGTTACACTAATTCTGCTAATATACGGTTTCGGGCAGGCGAGGGATGTAACGCCCATCTGGTCGCCGCCCTTCTGGATGGCCCATATCACCATCCTGCTGATGCTTTTTGCGCTGATCTCTCTTGCCGCCTCGCTGCTGCCGGCGGGGCACATCGCGGTCAGGGCCAAGCATCCCATGGTACTCTCGGTGAAGATCTGGGCCTTTGCGCATCTGCTTTCCAATGGCGATGGCGCTGCCATGTTGCTCTTTGCCGCCTTCCTGGTCTGGGGCGTCATTCTTCGCATTTCGCTTAAGCGACGCGAGCGCGCCGGGGAGATTTCGCTGCGGCCTTTCGTTTCGGCGAAGTACGATCTCTATGCCATCGTGATCGGCATCGTCGTGTGGGGATTGATCATTTGGAAGCTGCACGAGTGGATTATCGGAGTTTCGCCGCTCGTTATGTGACGATTTCTGCCATTCCCCCTTACAACTGCCGTAAAATGGAGTAGAAGGCCCCACTACCCATAAGCTCTTTGGAATAATTTGGCCTGAGCCGGAGACGAGAATGGCATTCAACGACGATAGCTTCATCCGCGAGGTGAACGAGGAACTGCGTTCGGACCAGTTGCGGTTCGTATGGCGCCGTTTTGGCCGGTTCATCATCGGCGGTGCCGTGCTTATCGTTCTCGGCACGGCTGCCTATAGCGGCTATCACTATTGGTCAGGTCGGCAGGCCGGCAGCAGCGGCGATCAATTCATCGCCGCGCTGACGCTGGCGGACCAGAACAAGACGGATGACGCGCTGGCCGCACTGGCGACAATCGAAAAGAGCGGCAGCGGCTCCTATCCGCTGCTGGCACGCATGCGTGCCGCAACGCTGCAGGCGCAGAAGGGCGACACGGCCGGCGCGATTGCGGCCTTCTCGGCCATCGGTAAGGAGACCAGTGTTCCAACCGTTATCCGCGATGCGGCTCGCCTGCGCGCGGCTTATCTGCTCGTCGACACCGGCACCTACGATCAGGTTGCGGCAGAGGCTCAAGAATTGGCCGTGCCGGCCAATGCTTTCCGGCATTCCGCCCGTGACGTGCTGGGTCTTGCCGCCTACAAAGCCGGCGATTTCGCCAAGGCACGGCAATGGTTCCAGGCGATCGTCGATGATCCTCAGAGCCCGCGCAATGTCGGCAACCGCGCCCAGATGCTGCTCGACCTCATTACTGCGTCCGGCAAGGCTCCGGTTGCAAAAGGCTGAAGGGTAGATCGCTAAATGAGTTTCACGGTTGCGATCGTCGGTCGCCCGAATGTCGGTAAGTCCACTCTTTTCAATCGTCTGGTTGGCAAGAAGCTGGCGCTTGTCGACGATACGCCGGGTGTGACGCGCGACCGCCGGCCTGGCGACGCGCGGCTGGTCGATCTTCGGTTTCGCATTGTCGATACCGCCGGTCTCGAAGAGGCCGATGAGGAGACGCTGGAGGGCCGCATGCGCGCCCAGACGGAGGCGGCGATCGACGAAGCCGATTTGACGCTGTTTGTCGTCGACGCCAAGATGGGCCTGACACATGTCGACAAGGCGCTGGCCGAAATGTTGCGCAAGCGCGGCCGCCCGGTGGTGCTTGTCGCCAACAAATCTGAAGCGCGCGGCTCCGACAGCGGTTTCTATGATGCTTTCACCCTCGGCCTCGGCGAACCTTGCCCGATCTCCGCCGAACATGGTCAGGGGATGATGGATCTGCGCGATGCCATCGTCGAGGCGCTTGGGCATGAACGCGCCTTTCCGCCGAGGGATGACGAAGCGGAGACGAATGTCAGCATTCCACGCCCCGCCGTCGGCGAGGACGGCGAAGAAATCGACGAGGAGCCCGCCTATGACGAGACGCGGCCTCTGCGCGTCGCCATCGTCGGCCGCCCGAATGCCGGCAAGTCGACGCTGATCAACCGCTTCCTCGGCGAGGACCGGCTGCTGACTGGTCCGGAAGCCGGAATTACCCGCGACTCGATCTCGGTCGACTGGACGTGGCGCGGCCGAACCATCAAGATGTTCGATACCGCCGGCATGCGTCGTAAGGCCAAGGTCATCGAAAAGCTGGAAAAGCTTTCCGTTGCAGATGCGCTGCGCGCCATTCGTTTTGCCGAGACCGTGGTCATCGTCTTCGACGCTACCATCCCCTTCGAGAAGCAGGATCTGCAGATCGTCGATCTCGTCGTCCGCGAGGGCCGCGCCGCCGTGCTTGCCTTCAACAAGTGGGACATGATCGAGGATCGCCAGGCCGTGCTTGCCGATCTGCGAGAAAAGACAGACCGGCTGCTGCCGCAGGCGCGCGGTATCCGCGCCGTGCCGATTTCCGGCCAGACGGGTGAGGGGTTGGATCGGCTGATGCAGGCAATCGTCGATACCGATAGGGTCTGGAACAAACGCGTGTCCACTGCCAAGCTCAATCGCTGGTTGGAGACACAGCAGGTTCAGCATCCGCCACCGGCGGTTTCCGGCCGACGTATCAAGCTGAAATACATGACACAGGTGAAGGCGCGGCCGCCGGCTTTCATGATTTCCTGCACCCGCTCGGATGCGCTGCCGGAATCCTATGTGCGCTATCTCATCAACGGCCTGCGTGAAGATTTCGCCATGCCGGGCGTGCCGATCCGCATTCATTTCCGCTCGTCGGAAAATCCTTACGAGACCAAGAAGAAGTGACCTTGCCCCGTTGAAATAATCCATTTTGAAGTAAGCTCTGGCCCATTGAGAGGACCAGGGAATGAAGCGCAACCGTTTCACGGACGAACAAAT